>JAZSKJ010000025.1:0-3188 GCA_045534785.1 Bacteroidaceae bacterium
ACCAAGTCAACCATCGGCGGCATCCAGCACACCGGCAACATGCTTCGCGTGGACTTTGGTTATGATACCAACCTGAAGGACCAGGCCAAGGCCGCCAAGGAGAGAACCAACATTGCAGCCGTAGAGGTTCCGGGTAAGTTCTTCACCGTATGGGGTAAGGATTCCACTACCCACAATTGGCGTAAGATAGAGATCAATACCGCTGAGTATCATGATGACGGCTACATGTACATGTGGTCAAAGCCCAGGACACTAGGTGGCGTGCAGCGTCCTCAGAACTTTGACGGTTTTGACGAGGTGCGTGTAGACTTCACCAACCCTTCGGGCGAAGAGTATGATACCCTTTCATTGAAGTATACCGGTTCATTGTATCCCAATGCCCTTGATGAGGAGTGGGTAGCAGCCGGAAAGAGAGTGTTTGACTTCAAGAACGAGCTCTCAACTCCTAACCCCAACATCTCAAAGGGTGTATATCCTCTGAAGCAGTATCCTCCCGTACTCCGTCCCAACGGTGCACCTTATGAGGATGGATCATTCGGTCTGGATCCGAACCTGAGCAGCATCAAGCTTATCCTTTCCAGGAAGATAGACTTTGATCCCGATGATGTCCAGGGCGCCGGCACCAAGGCCTTCTGCCAGGTATACAAGAACGGTGCTTTGGTAGAGATCTGGCCAGTCCAGGAGTCAACCGAGACATATAGCATCTTCAAGCGTCAGGCAACCACTCCTCTGAGCGGTGACTACACCTTCAAGTTCGTCCAGATCAAGGGTGTCGGTGACGCCAACTACAGCGATGACATTGTCCTGAATTATCAGTTCGGTACATTTGATGCAAACGCCCGCATGGCATTGGTAACCACCTCAGACTGGAGAAGCAAGATCAATGATTACGCCAATGTAGGCAACAGACCTATACCTGCCGGAATCTGGATCCATACCGGTGAGAATGCCGACAGCTTCAAGGAAGGAAACGGCGCCAGCCAGAGCACCAAGATCGGTCTGTATCCTCTTAAGATAGACTCCATCTTCGTAGCCGGCCAGAAGATACCCGATGATGTATTGTTCTACATCTCCAACAGAAAGAGCGGCC
Source organism: Bacteroidaceae bacterium (assembly GCA_045534785.1). GTDB lineage: Bacteria > Bacteroidota > Bacteroidia > Bacteroidales > Bacteroidaceae > Colenecus. The sequence continues at coordinate 1,091 of JAZSKJ010000025.1, forward strand.
AGACCGGTAACGTATACTTTACAGAGCATCTGAAAGCCGGAACCTACGCCATCCAGTTCAAGTTGGCAGGCCGTAGTTCGGTCAACTATCCGTTGTCAGTATTGTTCTATGCCAAACCCGCTACCGAGCTTGTAGCCGGAAATGATAAGGGCTTTGCGGTTCTTGAAGCAGTAGCCGACAAGCAGGTTCTGCTCTCCAACAGGAAGCCGGCCGAAGGCACCGACATAGGCGAAGGTGGTAAGGATGCCACCTGGAAGGATGGTACAGAAACCATGTTCCTTCCGTTTACCGTACCAGCAGAGGGTGATTACATCTTTGAGTTCCTCACCACAGGCAGTTCCAACTACATGGGTGTAGCCATCAGTAACTATTGGATTACCACAGCCGGCGGTCTGTCATTTGGCCCTGTAGCCAATCTGAATGAAGCAATAGCATCAGCATCACGAAAGCTGGCCGGAATTACCGACAACCAGTACAAGGGTGCCGCCTATACAGCCTTGCAGGATATCAAGACAGCCAGTGACGGCTTCATAGCCGCAACAAGCGCCGCAAACAAAGGCCATCAGCCCAAGGACTACTCAGCTCAGATCAAGAAGATAGAAGATGCTATGGCTACTATGGATCTGCGTATTGATACAGTTGACTTGTATCTTGCCGCATATGATACGCTTTCAAAGGCCGTTGCCGCTCAGAGTGCTTATGCTGCCATTGACGCTTACAAGAAGCTTGTCAGCGCCAAGAATGAGTATTCATCCTATGCCTGCTCAAGATATACCAACAAGGAGGTTTCGGGTGCTGCAGATATCCTGAACGGTCTGGTAAAGAATTTCAATGACCGCATTGACAAGACCGGCAAGTATGATACCCTGCTTGTTATGACCAAGGCACTTGTTGACTCAACCATAGTCCTGTTTGATGAACCAAAGCTTGAGGGCAAGGACTTCCACGAGTATGATACTCTGAATCAGGCCTATGAGGCAGCCTATGCCAAGAAGGATGCGTTGACACCTCTGACAGATGATGAGTTCTTTGGCTTATATGACGCAGTAGTAAACCTTACAGATGAATATATTTATGCTATGGACGCAACTGTCGCCACAACCCGTCAGATCCGCGAGCTCTATGCGTTTGCCGAGAAGCTTGGTTATGACTTTGGCGGTAAGAAGGACAGCATCAAGACTCTGATATCCGACCTGCGCAAGAGAAATCCTGAGTTGGAGAATGTACTGAGAGAGGCCGCAATCCTGCAGATGTACAGGAAGCTTGCAGCAGGTGATGTTCTTGACAGCCTTGATGTAAGTGTACTTGTTCCCAACTATTATATGTATTCTTTCGCTGATTCATTGAACGTCAGGAAGAAGAGTTCAGGCATTATGGTATTCAGCAATAGTCCTTCAGAGACTGCAATACCCGGTTGGACCCTTACATTCGGCGGCTCATCAAGTACTGCATATCCCGGACATGAAGAGATTTCAGATTGGAACCAGAAACTGGGTCGTGTATTCATTGGCGGTGTGCACTTTACCAACAACACAACCGGTTCAATAGGTACCACAGTCAAGGGACTTCCTGAGGGCTACTATACCGTAGGTATGAGCATGGGTCAGGCCAACCTCTCCAATGGTTATCTTAAGGTAGAGACAAATAAGACCAAGATAGATCAGAAGCAGGCCAAGGCAACCTCAGCAACCGTTTACAAGTTTGATAGCGTACAAGTAACCACCGGTAGTAGCTTGCTGTGTGAGTATCGTGTAGCTACTGCTTCGGGTACAGGACATGTAGATGTGAATTCAATGAAGCTGATGTTCCTGAGCAAGGATGCAACAGTTGTCTATGCAGATCTTGTAGCCGCCCAGGAGGCCAAGCTTGCAGACCTGATCACATTCGTTCCCGAGGTAGCAGGCAAGGCAGTAGCAGTACAGTACTTCAACCTGAACGGTGTACAGGTAGCAGCTCCCGAGGCTGGTAAGATCTATATCAAGCGTACAATCCTGAGCAACGGCAAGTCTCAGGTAGAGAAGATACTTGTAAGGTAATCTATAAGTAAATCTGACTATAATGAACCGGCAGAGAGCACAGGCTCCCTGCCGGTTCTGTT
>JAZSKJ010000033.1:0-18275 GCA_045534785.1 Bacteroidaceae bacterium
CCGTAAATGAGAATTCTGCAGAAAGCTTCTCCAGAACTTCGTCGGGAAGGATCGGGAAAATCTGATTGGTAGTTCCGGGAATCAGGAAGGAATATCCGAGCCCTTCCAGCGTATGACGGATCCGGTCTGCCATGGCATTTGCGCGAGCAGCAATTCGGAAATATAATCCATCGGTAAACAGCGCGTCAAACTGTATACCCAGCAGCCTACCCTTGGCCAGCATAGCGCCGTGCTGCTTTACAAAGGTAAAGAAACGGGGCAGAAGCTCCGGGTGAGCGGTAACCACAGCCTCACCGAACATGGCTCCCACCTTGGTTCCGCCTATGTAGAACACATCGCACAAGCGTGCAATATCCTTAAGCGTAACATCCTTTGACGCAGCCAGGCCGTAACCCAGACGGGCTCCGTCCATATAAAGAGGAATATTGTACTTATGGCAGACGCGGCTCAGTGCCTCCAGCTCACCCAGTGAATAGAGGGTTCCCCATTCTGTAGGGAAAGAGAGATACAATGCTCCGGGCGATACCATATGCTGGTGATTTTCATTCTCATAGAACTCCGTAAGATAGCGCTCTATGTCATAAGCGGCCACCTTGCCCTGATGTGAAGGAACTATCAGTATCTTATGGCCCGATGACTCCACTGCGCCAGCCTCGAAGTTGTTGATGTGACCAGTATCGGCCGCCATCACACCCTCATACTGATGCAGCAGTCCGTCAATCACGGTGGCATTCGTCTGAGTGCCGCCCACCAGGAAACGCACCAACGCATCGGGCTGGCCGCAAGCCTCACGTATCAGGTCGGCCGCACGCTTGGAATACTCATCTTCACCGTAACCTACGGTCTGTTCAAGGTTGGTCTCAACAAGACGCTGCATCACTGTGGGATGCGCACCCTCCATATAATCAGAATCAAAGTGGAGCATATCAAAAGTTTTTTGCTTAATTTGTGAATGCAAATGTAATGAATATCCATCTCAAAAAGTAAATTCGCACCATAAACCACATTAATAAACTGACCGATATGGCATCACAAGTCTTCTATACTGACCTCAGGACAGATCCTGACCATCATCTGCTGTACAAACTTGAAAAACTGGTACGCAAAGCCGGTATCGGCAATATTGATTTCAACGGCAAATTCACCGCTATCAAGATACACTTTGGCGAGATAGGAAACATGGCTTATCTCAGGCCCGATTATGCCGCCGTGATTGTAAGGATCATCAAGGAACTGGGGGGTAAACCCTTCCTGACAGACTGCAACACGCTCTACAAAGGCTGGCGCTCAAATGCCATAGACCATCAGGACACCGCCATGAAGCACGGCTATACCCCCTTTGGAGTAGGAACTCAAGTGGTTATTGCCGATGGCCTGAAGGGTCTGGATTATGTTGAGGTTCCCATTGACGGTGAGTATTGCAAGGCGCCCAAGATAGGAGCTGCCATTGCCGAGGCCGATATCATAGTATCAATCAACCACGTAAAAGGTCATGAGATGACCGGACTGGGCGGCGCATTGAAAAACCTTGGTATGGGTTGCGGCAGTGTGGCCGGAAAGAAGGAGATGCACAGCGCATCAAAACCCCGCATTGACACTGAATCCTGTCGCGGATGCTCTCTCTGCGTAAAGAACTGCGCCAGCCACGCCATATCGCTTGTGGACCGTAAGGCCGTCATTGACTATAACAAATGTGTAGGATGCGGACAGTGCGTAGCCACTTGCCAGTTTGAGGGTGCCATAGCCGATAATGACGAGCAGCTGGATATTCTGAACTGCAAGATTGCTGAGTATGCCAAAGCCACCCTGCTGGGCAAGCCCAACTTCCATATTAACCTGATTATGGACGTATCGCCCGAATGTGACTGCTGGGGTTATAATGACACTCCGGTTGTACCCAACATCGGAATGCTGGCCTCATTTGACCCCGTAGCCTTAGACTGCGCCAGCGCCGACCTGGTAAACCGCACCCCGACAATACCCAACGATAACGTGCTGGCACACAACATAGAGCATCACAAGCACGATCACGGAGACCACTGGCACATGATCCATCCCGATACCAACTGGCGCTCCTGCGTGGAGCACGCCGAAAAGATTGGTCTGGGATTACGCGAATACACCCTCATTACAGTATAAATATAAAACAGGGATACTTATGAAAAGGATATGTTTGTTTAAGTCTCTGGCCGTTCTGGCCTTCTTTGCGGTTTCATGCGGATCCATTAAATCACAGAACAATATTACACCCCAGGAGTGTGACATTGAAAATGAAGGTACCAGGAAGTTTTTGGAGGAGGTAAATTATACCGACACCACCTATACCGTCTCATATGCCCGGGATTACAAGAAAAACTATGGTTCAAATGACAAGCCTCTCCCTGTAACCATATCTTGGGAAGGCGGGCCTGCCCAAGGATTATACCTGTCCACATCAGGTTCATTCAATGAATCATCCCTCAAGTTAGACGGTGCTGTATTTGTGAACGATTCCGTATCGCCCGCCAGGATTTACAATCTTATACCCGGCCAGAAATATTACTACATTGTAGTCAACAATAACAAGGTTCTCAAATCAGGATGCGTGATACCCGTTGGACCGTTACGCTGGATCAACGGTGTAGCCGATAACGTACGTGACCTGGGCGGCTGGAAAGTTCCCGGAGGCCATATCGCTTATGGCAGGCTTTACAGAGGTGCCCGACTCTCATCTCGCATGAAAGATAGCGGAAAGGATATCTTCCTTAACCAACTGGGAATATCGGTCGACCTGGACCTGCGTGGAATCAAGGACAGTGAAGCAAATGCAGGACCGGTTATTGAAGGGGCCGATTACCTGAAACTCCCGGTAGAGAAAAACCTGGGAAGAGGCACCGGAAATACCCAGGAACTCTACCAGCAGGCCATCCGCTCAATAATTGGCTGGCTTGGCGAGGGCCGCAACGTCTATTTTCATTGCGCCGGTGGTGCCGACCGTACCGGTTCTCTTGCTTTCCTTATAGAAGCCTTGCTTGGAGTATCGGAAAGCGATATGTCTAAGGATTATGAACTTACCACATTCGGGCCATCCAACACACGACTCAGGAATTACAGAGCCACCGAAGACGAGACCCACATACTGTACGAACTCATCACATATTTGCGCAAGTTCGGCAATCCGCAGGAAATGAGCATCAATGAACTTGCAGTTAAGTGGGCCACAACACGTCATTCAGACAGTGTGGATCCTCTCTCAATGGATGAGATTGAACTGCTCAGAAAATACCTGATAGTGAAAGATTGAGCCATCATTTAAGTTTTCCCCTGAGTATCCGGCTGCGGACACAGTTCACAGCCGGTTTATAGTACTCGGTCTCCATAGACTCCAGAGTGACTTTGAACTCATCCATAAGCTCCGGGTAGAACTTGCACATACGATATGCCAGTTTCATGCTGATGGACTGGATACCGGGCAGTTCGTCAGCATCGGCCATATGCTCCAGACAGAAATCCAGAAAGTCTGTGCGCAGATCATCCTCCTCCATCTTGAGCCGCTCTATGATATTGAGTGACAGCCTGCGCACAGCCGAGTGTCCGGTCTTGAGAGCCAGGTCTATCAGTTCATTAAGCATACCCTGCAACTGAGACAGATCCTGGTCCGATGCCTTGGTAAGCACCCAGAACGCATTACGCGCCACACGCCCGTCATCGCTATGCATGAACCGCCGCGCAAAGCCCGCAAAATCACCCGACCGCTTTACCTCCCGATAAACGGCCTGAGCATCAAGCTCGCCTTTCACGGCCCTCAACATTTCATCAGTCAACGCCGCCATCTTCTAAGCATCGGGAAGAAACCGTACATCATCTGCTTGTACTCATCCTTGGTCATTGGCTTGGGCATGTTCTTACTTACCTCATCAACAAACTGGGCGCAGTGCTCTATCATCTGGTCCATCGTCATGTCCTGCAGAAAATGCCCATCTTTATAGCAGTACTGGCAGTAGTCAAAGTTGGTGCTGCCGTCTGCATTGGTGCCGCAATCCTCTACGCTGGTAAGCGGCATTCCGCAACTCTGGCAGAACTGCGGCAGCTGCCCCTCACGGAAAGCCTTTTCCTTCTTGGGGAACGTTGCATCGTATGCCTCAAACGCATCGGGATTAGCATCGGCCACAAAGTAACCCTGCGGAGGACAGTAGGTAGCCTCTATGCCGCCAAGCCAACCGGGAATAAGCTCCTGAGCCAAAAAATACGGGACCTCTGCATCCTTGGGCTCCGAATGGTAATGAATGCCCAACTTGATGGCCAGCCCAAAACCCGCATGCTTGTAGAAATCAATGTTTCCCTCCATGCAAAGGAAGCCCACACCCATCTCACGCGCTCTGTCCAGAGCATAATTCAACAGTTTAAGTCCATAACCCTTACGCTTGTAATCCGGATGAATACTGATAGGACCGAAAGTCCAGGAAGGCTTGTGTGTGCCATCGGCCAACAACAGCTCCGCCTTGGAGAACATCACGTGACCTATAATCCTTCCGTCCTCCTCCATCACATAGTCCAACTCCGGAATAAAATCAGGATTGTTCCTATACTGATTAAGTACATAATGCTCCAAACATCCCGGCTTATATACATTCCAAAACGCCTCACGGGTAAGTTCCTCCACCACCCTATAGTCCTCCGGACGCTCAAGTCTTATATTCATAACTGTAAACCTTTATCAACATCACAAAGATACAAAATAGAACAAAAGGGGACTGTCCCCTTTTGTACTATTTTGCCTGTTTCAGGTTGGAAAGAGCCTGCTTGTTGTTAGCGGTAATCATGGCAAGCTTTGAGCAACTCTCCATATCGCTGCAGTCACCGCAGGTATCATAACCCTTAGTCCGGGCGCACTTGCGTATGGGACAGATCGAGTCACAGAACGGAGTCTTGGCACCCTCAATGCGGCATCCGGTACAATTGATCATATCGGGAGTGATCTCAACCTTATTAAGCTCCGACCATTCCAAAGCCACTTTCCTGCGCAGCTCATCATCATCATTAACAGTAGCCAACCGGGCCTGACACCCCTCACAATCCAATCCGCAATAGGCAATAAACTGTTTCATTTGCCGTATTTTTTGTAATAATCCTCAACCCGCTTCTTGAATTCGGGAACATATGCCTTGTAAAACTCATCTGATTCCAACTGCTCAAGCAGTTCACCCGATTCGCACTTGGCACGCTGCTTCTTTATGTAATCAATGCATTCTGCCTTCTTGTTGTCAAAATCATCCAGCAGCCACTTGCCATCCACAAGTTTCATGACTATCCAGTATTCCCGGGCTTTTTCCTCAGGTTCAACATATCCGGACACATCATCTTTAATCCGAACGGTGATAACGGCCTGAGCTTCATCCTTGGATTTAAGGGTAACGGACTTCACGGCATACAATGGTTTCCCGCCACCGTTTCCGGTTACAAAATATAGCAGCCACTCACCGTATCCAGGCCCGTCAAAATCAATATCCGGAGCATCCCAAGCCTCGGAAAGAGTCTTGAAAAAAACCGGCGTCATAAACTCTTCAGCCTCTGGTTTAAGGACATGGTCAGGAATATAATTGCATAATACCAATGCCCTCTCTTTCAACTCCTTTTCCTGCCTGCTGCATGAAACCACCGCAAGAATTAAACACAAACAAATAAGAATACGTTTCATAAGCACAAGTTTAATCCATGCGAATATAGTGCTTTTACCGTCAATAACGTTTGAATGTTACGCTTTTGATACGGTTAGTTACTGGTTTGCTACTGGTTTAAGGCGTATCTTTGCGTCAAACTACACTGATTAATTATGGATTCAAGAATTGAGAGACTGCAATCCTGCCTGGCACAATTCCGCCAGATGCCCGAGGCCAGCATGCTGATAGAATACCGCAGCCGCCAGAACCGCCTGACCTTTGATGACAGAATGGCCGTAACGCGCTGTATAGAAAAGACTTTTGCCCCGGTATTTCTGGACATGAGAGCCGAGTCACCATCCCTTTCAGAGTCAGACCTTATATTCTGCGCGCTTGCTGCAGCGGGCTTTAAACCGGAAGTTATCTCTGACTGTATATCCATATCGAAAGAAAGCCTTAGAATGAGGAGAAAACGTATCAAGGAAAAACTAACTCCATTCTGGGCCGATCAGGTGTTTCCGGATATAGAAACCGTAACAAAAACCGTAACACAGAAATGTTACGATAATGGTACGCAACATATTTCAGGGGCCGATGACACCGACCTACTTTTGCGTCAGAACCAATCAAACGCAAAAGTTATGAAAACAAAAAAGATCACATTCGGTGAAGCCATCAGATCAGGCTTCAGAAACATGTTCAAGTTCACAGGTCGCGCATCAAGAACTGAATTCTGGTATTTTATACTGTTTTATGCCATAGTGTTCTATACACTGGGAATAGTACTATCTTTCCTTACTCCATTTGTCATATTAAAGGCAAAAATCCCTGTCACACCTCAAGCCAGTCTGATGATAGTAGGCTTTATTGCCTTTATACTGATAATACCATTGGTTAGCATAACCGTACGCAGACTTCACGATTCGGAGCGTAAAGGAGCTTGGGTGTTGGCATATTTACTACCCATGATTATTGCCGTGAATACAATGATATACTCAATGTTTCACTTTAATGTAGAGACTAAGGAAACTGAAACAGTAACCTCTTTCAACCCGGAAGAATACTATAACAGATATACTGATACAGACGGAGATACCATCAGGATATATCCCGACTATATGGAGCAGGTGCAAAGCGGAAAGAGATTTTTCTACTATAAGGCCAATGGTGACTCCATTGCAGTTGATCCAAGTGTATTCACTCCTGTAGCAAGGACAGCACATACTCAACAAATTAATCGCGAGCAGAAAGTAATGTACGGAACAGCCGGAATCATGTCCTTCCTTGTGATCCTCTCCTTTGTAGGATTCATCATACTGATAATCTTCTGCGCCCTGCCCGGAACCGAAGGACCCAACAGATACGGCCCCGATCCCAACGTCATCACCCAACCCGCACAAGAAACCATTTGATAATCTTTAAGTTTGCACCAAATTATCCAGTTGCAGGAGCAGGACATAAGGTTGGGGGAGCATCGTGGAGAGGCGTGAGCGGAGGGCCTTGGAGGATCCCGTTAAGAACGCCGCTTGTTCGAGGAACGTTCGGCCCCGTAGGGGACGATGAGGACGAGTTCGGCGTTTAGGGTCCGGAAAGGTCTGGAGTAGCCTCGGAGCGTTGTCTCCCCCAACCTTATGTCCTGCGGAGCATCCAAAATGAGAAACACTATAGTGTTTTTGCCTGAAATTGTGTAATTTTGCGCGTCAAAATAACGTAAGATGGAATACGATTTCAGAGCAATTGAAAAGAAATGGCAGGAAAAGTGGGCCAAGGAGGGAACTTATAAGGTAACTGAGGATGCCTCCAGACCCAAGTATTACGTACTCAACATGTTTCCCTACCCATCAGGCGCCGGCCTGCACGTAGGACACCCTCTGGGTTACATTGCATCGGACATCTACGCCCGATTCAAGCGTCAGCAGGGATTCAACGTGCTGAACCCCATGGGTTACGATGCATACGGCCTGCCCGCCGAGCAGTACGCCATACAGACCGGCCAGCACCCCGCAATTACAACTGAAAAGAACATAAACCGCTACCGCGAGCAGCTGGACAAGATAGGATTCTCATTCGATTGGGACCGCGAGGTACGCACTTGCGAGCCCGGCTACTACCACTGGACCCAGTGGGCATTCCAGAAGATGTTCGGCTCATTCTACTGCAACAAGTGCCAGAGCGCCCAGCCCATTGAGAAGCTGATAGAGCACTTTGAAAAAGAGGGCTCTGCAAATCTGGACGTTGCCCAGAGCGAGGAGCTCAGCTTTACCGCTGCCCAGTGGAAGGCCATGGACGACAAACAGAAGTCCGATGTCCTGATGAACTACCGCATAGCCTACCTGGGCGAGACCATGGTAAACTGGTGCGCCGGACTGGGCACCGTGCTTGCCAACGATGAGGTAGTTGAGGGCGTATCAGTACGCGGCGGATTCCCCGTGGAGCAGAAAAAGATGCGCCAGTGGTGCCTGCGTGTATCGGCCTACGCACAGCGCCTGCTTGACGGTCTGGACAAGATAGACTGGTCCGATTCTATCAAGGAGACCCAGCGCAACTGGATAGGTCGCTCAGAGGGTACCGAGATGCAGTTCCACGTAAAGGACTCAGACATAGAATTCACCATATTCACCACCCGTGCCGATACCATATTCGGCGTAACATTCATGGTACTGGCTCCTGAGAGCGAGCTGGTGGCACAACTCACCACACCCGCTCAGAAAAAGGAGGTGGATGCATACATAGCAGCCGTTAAGAAGCGCACCGAGCGCGAGCGCATAGCCGACCGTAAGGTAACAGGCGTGTTCAGCGGATCATACGCCATCAACCCCCTGACCGGTGAGGATGTACCTGTATGGATAAGCGACTACGTGCTGGCCGGATACGGAACAGGTGCTATCATGGCCGTTCCCGCACACGACAGCCGTGACTACGCATTCGCCAAGCATTTCGGCCTTGAAATAAGACCGCTTATTGAGGGTTGCGATGTATCCGAGGAGAGCTTTGACGCCAAGGAGGGTGTGATGATGAACTCACCACGTCCCGATCAGATCCGTGAGGGCGGACTCAACCTGAACGGCCTGACCGTAAAGGAAGCTATTGCCGCCACCAGGAAATACGTACAGGACAACAAACTGGGTAAGGTAAAGGTAAACTACCGTCTGCGTGACGCCATATTCAGCCGTCAGCGTTACTGGGGTGAGCCGTTCCCCGTTTACTACAAGAACGGAATACCCACAATGGTACCCGAGCAGTGCCTGCCGCTGGAGCTCCCCGAGATAAGCGAGTACAAACCCACCGAAACAGGCGAGCCCCCACTTGGCCACGCCAAGGTTTGGGCATTTGACGAGAAGAACTGCAAGGTTGTTGACAAGTCACTCATAGATAACAAGACCGTATTCCCGCTGGAACTCAACACCATGCCCGGATTTGCAGGCTCATCGGCCTACTATCTGCGTTACATGGATCCGCACAATGGCAAGGCTCTTGTAAGCCGTGAGGCCGATAACTACTGGAAGTGCGTGGATCTCTATCTGGGAGGCTCCGAGCACGCCACCGGTCACCTTATCTACTCCCGTTTCTGGAACAAGTTCCTCAAGGATCTGGGTGTAAGCGAGGTTGAGGAGCCGTTCAGCAAGCTCATCAACCAGGGTATGATCCAGGGCCGCAGTAACTTTGTATACCGCATCAAGGATACCAACAAGTTCGTGTCACTGGGCCTCAAGGACCAGTATGACACCACTCCCATACACGTGGATGTAAACATAGTTAGTGCCGATGTACTTGACGTTGAGGCATTCAAGGCATGGCGCCCTGAGTACAACAACGCCGAGTTCATACTGGAGAACGGCAAGTACATCTGCGGCTGGGCAGTTGAGAAGATGAGTAAGTCCATGTTCAACGTAGTCAACCCCGATGACATCATCGAGAAATACGGAGCCGATACGCTACGTATGTACGAGATGTTCTTAGGACCGCTTGAGCAGTCAAAGCCTTGGGATACCAACGGAATAGACGGCTGCCACCGCTTTATCCGCAAGATGTGGGCCCTCTACTTTGACCGCGACGGCAAGCTTGCAGTAAGTGATGAGGCTCCCTCAAAGGACGAGCTCAAGTCAATCCACAAGCTCATTAAGAAGGTAACCGAAGATATTGAGAACTTCTCATTCAACACATCGGTTGCCGCATTCATGATATGCGTAAACGAGCTGTCAGGACTCAAGTGCAACAAGCGCGCCGTACTGACAGACCTGGCCAAGGTGATTGCACCGTTTGCTCCCCACACCGCCGAGGAACTCTGGTCTTCACTTGGCAACACCGGCTCAGTATGTGATGCAGAGTGGCCCAAGTTCAACGAGGATTACCTCAAGGAGGACAGCATAACCTACTCTATCTCATTCAACGGCAAGACCCGCTTTACAATGGACTTCCCGGCCGATGCCACCCAGCAGCAGATTCAGGATGCCGTTCTGGCCAATGAGAAGGCTTTAGGGTACATCAACGGTCAGACCATCCGCAAGGTGATAGTGGTACCGCGCAAGATTGTGAACATAGTTCTCTAAGCAGCATGAGACTGGTTTTTGCCACCAATAACGCCCACAAGCTGGAAGAGGTGCGCCAGATACTTGGCGACCGCTTTGAGGTGTTGTCACTCAGTGACATAAACTGCCACGACGATATCCCCGAGACCGGTGACACCTTCCAGGACAACGCCCTTCAGAAAGCCCGTTACGTCAAGGAGCATTACGGCTATGACTGTTTTGCCGATGACACCGGACTTGAGGTGAAGGCCCTTGGCGGAGCACCCGGAGTTCACTCCGCACGCTACGCAGGAGACCATGATTCGGAGGCCAATATGACCAAGCTGCTCCATGAACTTGAAAAAAAACCGGACCGCAGCGCACAATTTAGGACAGTTGTTGCGTTATTACTTAACGGACAGGAAGTTCTGTTTGAGGGAATAGTGACAGGAAAGATAGCTACAGAGCGTCATTACGGAGAATCCGGATTCGGATATGACCCCCTGTTCATACCGGACGGCTTTACCGAAACATTCTCACAGATGAGTCCTGAAAGCAAGAATCAGGTAAGTCACCGTGGACGAGCCGTAAGGAAACTGGCAGATTATCTTAAAACGTTATGATAAAGAAACTGACAAGAGGAGCCATTATCGCAATCGCTGCGGTAATGCTCCTTTTGCCTTTTAATAAGGTCTTTGCAGGCATTCCGGTAGGAACCTGGCGGGCACATCCGGCATATAATGACGCCACATCCGCAATAAAGGCGTTCGGATATATATTTGTATTGAGTGACGGTGCCCTATATTTCTTTGACTCCTCTGACAATGGCATGTATTCCATTGACAAGACAGGTGGACTGGGAGATACTGATATTGCTGCAATAGGATACAGCAGTACTGAGAAAGCTGTCCTGCTGGCTTATTCAAACGGAAACATAGATATAATCTATGATGATTTCACCATTTACAATTATACAGACCTTAAGAACAACAGTACAGGAACTGTATCGGTAAACGAACTCAAGATTATCGGAAACAAGGCTTATATATCAACAAATCTGGGATTGGTAATATTTGATATAAAACGCCGTGAAATAAGTAATACCTATAGCTTTGAGAATCCTGTTTTGTCTTCGGTCATAAAGAATGATTCCCTGTTTTGCGCTACTGTTTCAGGGATATATCTGGGACTCTCATCACAAAACCTTCTGGATCCGTCCAAGTGGGAGCAGTTCCTGCCTCATTCATTCAACAGATTGTATCTGTTTGACGGAAAGATATGGGGAACAAATTCAAATAACGGATGCTGGATAATTGATACCGGTAATAAAAGCGTAAAACAGGTAGGTCAGTCAATATATGGTATATCATATCCTAATGACAGACAGCTGGCTTTGCTGAAAGATTCGGTTGTTACCGTTTATAACAGTGTATCAGACTATACTGACCTTAAGTTTCTGGGACATATTAACGATATCATAATAGACGGCAATGATTATTGGACTACGGAAGGAATAAATGGTCTTTGTCTTTATACAATTGCAGACAATAAGCCTGTATTAAGGATGCAGGAAATTAAACCCAACAGTCCGCGCCGCAATTGGTTCCATTCTGTTTCATGGCCTCAACAGGGAAAGCTCATTGTGGTAGGTGGATGCCAGAATTATTCAGGAATTGATTATCCCGGCACGGTTATGATTTATGAAAATGACCGATGGAGTTACCTTGAGGATGACCTTTCCTTAAAAACAGGAGTAAAATATATCAATCTTACTGAAGCCGCACAAGATCCCAATGACGCTAATCATATATTTGTAGGCTCTGCAGGACAAGGTCTTTATGAATTCAGAAACAATAAACTCATAAAAAGATATACCTTGAATAACAGTATGCTGCAGAGTATATTGAATGAAAATGATTATTACAGAAACAACTATGTCCGTATCAGTGCACTCCAATTTGACAATGATGGAAACCTTTGGATGGCAAACAATGAGATTGATACAATAATCAAAGTTCTTCAGCCTGACGGAAAGTGGTTCGGATTATATTACAATGAACTGAAAGGACTGCCTACATTCAAGCAACTAAAATTCAGAAATGGCAATATATGGATCAATTCATCCAGATATATTCCCGGTATTGCTTGTATTAACACCAATGGCACGCTTAAGGATAATAAAGACGATAAAATAAGATTTTCGGGTCCGCATTTCTTGAATCAGGACGGTAATTCCGAAGAAATTTCTTATATATATTTCTATGAATTTGATTTGAATGGGGATATGTGGATTGGTACTAATAAAGGAATATTTGTTTTAAGGGATCCTGATTTATTTCTGAATAATAAAACTCCTGTATTTGAAAGGATAAAGATATCACGTGATGATGATTCCGGATTGGCTGATTATCTCTTTAATGGAGTTAATACTACTGCAATATATATTGATCAGGGTAACCGTAAATGGATAGGAACACTCAGCGACGGAGTTTTCCTTTTGAGTGCTGACGGAACAATGACCCTGGAACATTTTAACACAGCTAATTCTCCATTACCTTCAAACAATATACTATCCATAACCGAAGATGGTCAGAATGGCTCTTTATTCTTTGGTACAAGCCTTGGAATGGTTGAATACGGAGGTCAGGCCAGGGATCCGGAAAAAACTCTGTCAGAATCAAATATTGTTGTTTATCCGAATCCTGTAAAACCTGGTTTTGACGGATATGTTACTATAACAGGTCTTACGGAATGGAGTACAGTCAGAATAATATCCAATTCCGGACGTCTTATACATGAGGGTATTTCAAACGGAGGATCATACAGCTGGAATCTCAATGATATTAACGGAAATCCTGTTTCATCGGGAGTTTATCATGCCGTAATAACAAATCAGGAAAACAATAAGAGTGAAAGTACATCTATAACAGTCATCAGATAATCTCCTTATATCCGATGATATAATATTAATGTATGTTTTTATTTTTAATTCAAATCTAATAGTTGTTTTATATTGGCTGTTGAAACTGTTGATATCTTTTTCTGTTTTCAGATATAATTACTTTTCAACTTTGACTCAAGTTTATAAACATATATATAAACATGGTATATAATTGAAAATCAATTATTTAGTTTTTAATTAACATATTGTTTATTATTTAGTTTTTATTATTTTACGGTCTTTATACAAATAGTTGTTGTTAATTCCAAGTTTGTAAAAACAGCTATAAAAAATGACTTTCAACATTAGTTTTTAAAAATTTATTTCATACTCAAGAGAGTTTTGAAAAAGCAATTTTTGTGGTCACTTTTTCTGTTATTGTTTTGAACACTTATTTACACTGTTTTCAACAGAAATAGTCATTTAAATGAACTAATTTTACACCGTCAAACTTGAGTTTCATATGAGAAAACTAAATGTAACGGAACTTGGCAGAATTGATGTAGAACAATTCAAAAACAGCCGTAAACTTCCTCTTACCATTATATTGGACGATGTACGCAGCCTTTATAATGTAGGATCAGTGTTCCGTACATCGGATGCTTTCAGAGTTGAACGTATAATACTTTGCGGTATAACCGCCACTCCCGATAATTCACTGGTAGAGATCCATAAGACTGCACTTGGTGCCGAGGAGAGTGTTGAATGGATTTACTCTCCTGATTGTGTCAGTGTTGTCAAAGAGCTCAATGAAAATGGTTATATAACCGTTGCAGTCGAACAGGTTGAAGATAGTATAAAGCTTGATAAACTTGTTGTTGATAAGACCGGAAGATATGCACTTGTTTTAGGTAATGAGGTTAAAGGCGTCAACCAGGATGTGGTTAATCTCTGTAAATACTCTCTTGAAATACCTCAATACGGAACAAAACACTCACTGAACGTATCAGTGAGTGCAGGTCTTGTTATCTGGGAGTTTGCCCGTCAGCTTAAGGATTTGTTTTAGTGAGCCTCCAGCCAGTTGCTGCCCCATCCGCAATCAGCTATAAGAGGAACTGACATAGGCCACGATTTCTGCATCTCCTCAATCACAATGTTCTGAACTTTATCTTCCTCACCGGGTACTACATTGAAATTGAGTTCGTCATGAACCTGCAGGATCATAGTTGATTTTATATTCTCTTGTCTGAACCGGCGGTATATGGCAATCATAGCTATTTTGATTATATCGGCAGCGCTTCCCTGAATTGGAGCGTTGATAGCATTCCTTTCGGCAAATCCGCGTACGGTGGCATTATGTGAATTGATATCCGGCAGATAACGTTTACGCTTAAGTATTGTTTCTATATAACCTTTCTTACGGGCTTCCTCAATGGATTGGTCCATATAGTTCTTAATACCGCTGTATGTCTTGAAGTAGTTTTCAATCAATTCTTTAGCTTCTGTCCGGCTCACTCCCATACGTTGTGCCAGACCAAAAGCCGATATTCCGTATATGATTCCGAAATTGGCGGTCTTAGCCTTACTGCGTTCCGTTTTGGTTACCTCATCTATTGATTTGTGGAATACCTTGGCAGCAGTAGCCGCATGAATATCATGTCCAAGTCTGAAATCTTCAATCATGTTAATGTCCTGACTTAGATGAGCCATAATACGGAGTTCAATCTGGGAATAGTCGGCACTGAAGAATTTGCATCCAGGTTCAGGTATGAAAGCTTTGCGTACCTCCTTTCCATCTTCATCCCGGACCGGTATGTTCTGCAGGTTAGGATTGCTTGAACTGAGCCGGCCTGTTGCAGTAACGGTCTGATTATATGATGTATGTATCTTACCGGTAGCGGGATTTACCAGCTGAGGCAATGTATCCACATATGTCCCCAATAGTTTTTTGAGTCCACGATATTGCAGGATCAGGTCTACTATCCTGTGTTCTGCCCTGAGTGATTCCAATACATCCTCGGATGTTACATATTGGCCGGTTTTGGTTTTCTTGGGTTTGTCAACAATCTTCATCCTGTCAAACAGTACGTCGCCAACCTGCTTGGGTGACAGTATGTTGAACGGAGTTCCTCCGGCTTCATCGTATATCTGTTTCTCAAGTGCCTGCATACGCTCTGTAAAATGCCTTGATGTCTCTGCAAGGGCATCCGGATCTATCATTGCTCCGTTACGTTCCATATATGCGAGTACCTGTACCAATGGCATTTCGACATCACGGAACAGGGGAGTTGTACCGTCTTTTTCCAATTCTTTCTCCAATATGTTTTTCAGCTGAAGGGTAATATCGGCATCCTCGCAGGCATACTCATAAACCGCTTGAGGACTTAGGTCAGCCATATTTTTCTGGTTGCGGCCTTTCTCTCCTATCAGTTCCTCAATATGGATGGTCCTGTAACCCAGGTAGATTTCGGCCAGATAGTCCATGTTGTGCCGCAGTTCGGGTTGCAGCAGGTAATGGGCAATCATGGTGTCAAACAACCGGCCTTCTACCCTGATTCCGTAGTTACCCAGAATGAGTATGTCATATTTTATGTTTTGTCCTATCTTGACAGTAGACGGATTTTCAAACACGGAACGGAAAATTTCCAGCATCCGCTGTTTTCCCTCCAGATCATGTGGCATTGCCACATACCAGGCCTCATGTTCCTTGAGTGCAAAGCTCAATCCAACAATTTGAGCCGATATAGCATCTGTTCCGGTAGTTTCGGTGTCAAAACAGAAAAAATCCTGGGCAGCTATTTTGTGGGCTAATGATTCAGCATCTTTTTCAGTTTCAATAAGATGGTAGTTATGACAGGTAGTTTTTATGTCCTTGAGATTTGAAAATTCCTGAGCAGGCTGGGTGTCAGGCTGGAATAAATCAAAGAGATCGCCGTGAAAACCGTCATTCTTGGGTTGTTTTGGCTGAACGGTCTCTACTGTCCGGTTGGATTCGGTCTCGGTCTTGGATAAGAGCGATGGAGCGGCCTGCTTGGTTTTTACCCTATTCATGAGAGTCCGGAATTCCATATCTTCAAAAATTGAGTAGAGTTTCTGCTCATCGGGTCCTTCAAACTTGAGGGACTCCATATCGAGTTCGATAGGAACATCGGTCCTTATGGTTGCAAGCAATCGGCTGAACTTGATCTGCTCTACGTTACCTTCTACTTTTTCCTTGAGTGCACCTTTAAGTTTATCGGTGTTGGCCAATAGTCCGTCTATTCCTCCAAACTCTGTTATCAGTTTGACAGCTGTTTTCTCGCCTATACCAGGGCAACCTGGAATGTTGTCAGAACTGTCACCCATCAGTCCCAGCATATCAATTACCTGGCAAGTGTTGTCCAGTCCGTATTTCTGCTTAACCTCCTTTGGACCCATTATCTCATAGCCGTTGTTGCCGTATCGCGGGCGGTAAATGAGAGCTCTGTCGGTTACCAGTTGACAGTAGTCTTTGTCAGGGGTCATCATATATGTGGTAATGCCCTTCTCATCGGCTTTTTTGGAAAGTGTGCCTATCACGTCATCGGCTTCAAATCCGGCAACCTCAAGTATAGGAATGCGGTACGCCTCAAGTATCTGCTTTATTATGGGAACAGACTCACGGATAACCTCCGGGGTCTCTTCGCGCTGGGCCTTATACTCCTTATAGAGTTCGTGACGGAATGTTCCTCCCTTAGGATCGAAAGCCACACCGATATGGGTAGGTTTCTCGTTGTTGAGAATATCTTCCAAGGTGTTTACGAAGCCTAATACGGCAGATGTATTGAACCCTTTTGAGTTTATTCTTGGGGCTTTCAGGAAAGCATAGTATGCTCTGTATATAAGTGCATAAGCATCAAGCAGAAACAGTTTGTCCATAAGCAAAATATTGATACGTAAAATTACAATTTTTTCCTTGAAACGGACATTTATTGTTAATTTTGCGGCAGATATGGATTACAGGAAGCAGATAATGTTGCCTATTGAGGCGGAGTTCGATGAATTCAAATCCAAGTATTCATCGCTGTTTTCATGTCCCAATCCAGCTGTTGACCTTCTGCTTAAGTTCCTGCTTCAGCGCAACGGTAAGATGATGCGCCCCGTGCTTGTGATGCTTGTTGCCAAATGTCTTAATCATGATATTCCTGCCAACATTTATCATCTCGCTTCGGCGGTCGAACTGGTGCATCAGGGTAGCCTGATTCATGATGATGTGGTAGATGAAAGTGAAACGCGTAGGGGTCAAACCTCTGCCAACGCGGCATTTGACAATCGTCTGGCAGTACTCCTGGGTGATTATATAGTGTCCAAATCTCTGCAGGAAGTAGTTGCCACCCGGAATCTTGAGTGCGTTAATGCCATCTCTGCGCTTATAGGAACCTTGTCTGAAGGGGAGATAACCCAATTGGATGTCCTTAACAGTGATACTCTATCCGAGAAAGCGTATTTTGACATAATTACAGGTAAGACTGCGAGCCTGTTTGCTGCCTGTACCACACTTTCTGCCATATTAAGCGGTGCATCTGAAGATCAGGTAGAGGGATTCCGTATCTACGGAACCATAGCAGGGCTCTGCTTCCAGATAATGGACGATATTCTGGATTATCACGATAGCCGGGAGACCGGAAAACCCTCAGGAAAAGACCTGAAAGAAGGTAAATTCACTCTACCAGCCATTTACGCCCTGACTCATAGCGATCGCGACTGGACTGCTCACATCAAAGCCATCCGTTCCCTCACTGCAACCCAGCAGCAGATTCGTGAAGTCACGGAATATACCCTTTCCAACGGAGGAATAGACTACGCCATCCAAAAGATGCAGGAGTTTAAAACCCAAGCCCTGAACGCCCTTCCCATCCAAATGGAAGATACCTTCCGTACCGCATTCATCGCCTATCTGGAGCTAATCATCAACCGCTCCAAATAAAATTCAATAGATTATTTAGGGAACTATTTAGGGATAGGGTATCTAAAACTACGCGCCTTGCGGCGCTATCCCTCCCATCCCTAATAAGACGCTCTGAAAGACGTGAGTAAACTCCCATCTTCCAGAGCATCTTCTTAGTGACGGGCCCCTCCCGTTCACAGAGAGGCCACTGAAAAAGTCCCTAGGATAGCATAGGAGATTAAATCTAATAATCCGCAAACTATTTCAATTATTTTTGGTGGTTTGCGGATTATTTATTATCTTTATATCATTGAAACACAAAGCGTTATGCTTCCAAATCA
>JAZSKJ010000003.1:0-5979 GCA_045534785.1 Bacteroidaceae bacterium
CATAATTGCCGTATTTACGTGCATCTGTCCAGGTGTGGCCCATATATCCAAATCTCACAAAGTTCCGCCACAGCCAAAACATCGCACCGACGGACAAAAGACGCACGCGCTTACACCCGCTACACACCCGGATCACATGAACCACGTACGCAAACAATCCGGTTATCGCACCGCGACACACCATCTTCCTACGCTTTCAGAACATCCATCGCTCTGGCATCGCTGAGCTTCGTACGCTTTAAGACCATGCACACAGCCACGGCACATGAACGGCCCACGCTTCCAGAACCCGGGTACACCTGGTACGAAAGTAAGGCAGACGCTTTCGCGCCCGCCACACATGAGCTTCAGACCTAAAACGTCCGGAATAAAACCAGCGACAAACTCACATCGGACCAAAATCGCAAGCTTTCAGATGTGCTACGCAGATTTTCAGTAACTTTGTGTTGTAACACTAACACCATGAAACCATGCCCAAGTTCCATCCCACACCCGTAATCCAGGACTGCTGGTCCAGCATAGGTAACATCACCTTCTACCACCGTAACGGCCAGTGCTTCTACAAACGCAAAATAAAGCCTGTATTTCCTGGCACACCCGCCCAGCTTGACCAAGCACAAGTTCATCATCGTGCCATCCTTGCCTGGCAGCAGCTGCCACATGCTGTCCAACTGCAGTGGCGTGAGCTGGCCAAGTCTGTGCCGTCCCATCGGCCGCCATACGATGACAATCACCACATCAGCGGCTACAACCTCTTTGTCAGCGCCTATCACGGCTTCACCCAGCTGGGCCGTGAACACGTCCCGGTACCGCAGCCATATCCGCTGTTCCCAATCTCACATCTCCAGCTGCTGCAGATAGATTCTGCAGGCTCATCAGTAACCGTGTGTCTGCGCTGCCGTCTCACTCTCCAGAACACAGATGATCCTACACGCTGGCACGTATCAGCCCGCATCCAACTCACCGCCCCCGGCGTGGGCTGTGACCCGGGCAAGATGCGTACATACCTTGGCATCCGTAACACTCAAAATGAGATAGTCTTCAATGTTCCAAAACCGGGCTTCGAGGACTATCAAGTCCACCTCCGCTACCGCCTTATAAATGATATTACAGGCTATAGGAATAATTGGCACAAAAACTCTAGTACTATTTAATCCATTATGCTGCTTTTTGTTGAATTAAGTTTCCTATTTTTGCTAATAGACAAAAGAGTATTGTTATGGAAATGGATTTGAAGACATTGTTGGATAAAGGGCTGGATTTTTATTTTGAAGACCTTGAGAACCTTTCTTATGAGGAAGTGGAGCAAATAGAAAAGGATATAAAGGCCATAATATCAACAGAAGCATTAGAAAAGGAATCCTCATTGTCATTGGTTTTGGATTTTTACATGAAAAATATTTATTATAAAATAGTTGATGGCTTATGGGAAGTGGGCGATATGTATGCGATAGGTTTAATGGAATCAGAATTGAAATACGATGAAGTTCAGAAATTCTTGCTCAAGCTTATTTATTCTCTACATAAACCAATAGGCACATCGTATATTAAGCAACGTGAATTATATAATAATGATAAAGAATTATTAGCTTCTATAAGAGATTTTGGTTTAGAGCCAGAACAGTTTTGGTTTTTACTTCAATTTTGCAAATATGATGTTATTTCTCAAACCAAGAATCTTGATAAAGCTTATCCAAGTATAAAGGAAGATTTGGAAATGTTGATGAACGAAATAGCAAAAATGGAGTTTGATGATAAAGATTGGAGAGTTAGCCTACCGAGAACTAATGGTGAGTTAATAATTAAAGTAGGTTCAAATGAACAACATAAAATATTTCATCACACAACCCTTCATCTGTTGTATATCATAATAAAAGAGTATTTAGATAGAAAACATGATCATGATACGGACATTCATCTAAATCTTCACGAGTTACAAAAATCCAATAATTTAATAAGATATTTGTATTGTATGCGAAATAAAAGTAAGTTATCAATAGAAGAAAAAAACTTTTATGATTCTTACAATCCCTTTTTTAATGAAGACTATAGAGAAACTAAATACAACAGTAAGAGTAGTATGCGAATAATAGCTTTATTCACATACTATATAGAACAATTCTTGAAAGAAAGAGAAGTACAGAAGCAAGATAAAAAGAAGTATGTATATGAGTATTACCCAGATTATAATCCTGCTGTAGGTATCAATCATAGTAAACTTTTTTTAATATCAAAATTGCTCTATATTATGGGTGCTGATATTCATGGTATTGAAATGTCAAAGAGGCACAAATTATATGATGACAGCCATTACCTGAAAGATTGCTTACGTGGATATCGTATCAAAGATCAAAAAGGTGTTGAAGATTGCCTTGCTTGCATCAGGAAGGAGGGTATACAGCAATAAATAAAACTGTTAGCTTTGCAGAGGGGGTATTCAGTTCATGCTGATTTACCCCCTTTGCTTTATTCTAATTTGCTTTTCAACATTACGTTTTATCCCCACCTTTGTCACGTCGACATTAAAAAATAACCCATGGGGTAAGAAGGTGGTGAATCCTCACCCTTATTTGGATTCAAACATTAAATATAAACAAATGACAAAGGTTAATGAAATAGTAAAGCTGATAACCAGCTTACCCAAAACAAAAATCAGTGAGAACCAAACCGAGTGGCTAAACCTCTGCAGTCTGGGCAAGGCAATATCCGTAAACCGGATAGATATCCATCAACTTGGATATGAAAAACTCCGTGACCTGCTGCAAGCTTATCCAGATACCTTTGAGCTCTACACAGACCGCTCCAAGGCTGTACCGGTAGTATATGTACGCCTCAAGGACCAGGCTGTTGCCGTTCCTGTAACAGAGACCGTCAAGAAAGACCGCAAGACTACCAGCACAGGCGTGACAGATGTACGCAACAGCGGCTTCCTGCCGCTCGAAGACTGGGCATACCTCCTCAACATTAATGAGATTCTTTCCAAGCTCGCCTCAATGACCAATGAGAACTGGAGCTTTGACAACAACCTGCCTCCATATCCCAATCATCCCATTCTGTGGAGCTATCTGCGTTACACCTTCTGCCGCCTCCAGTATCAGCATAAGATTGTCTATTCAGCAGACTCCAATCTGGCCGCATTCAATACCGGCCTCTACAATGAGCATTATGATGACATCGTCGCCCTTTTCAAGCGTAATGACCCAGGCTTCAAATCAGAGTGGATATTCCTGGATTTCGTCATTGCAGGTCAGGGCAAGGGTAAGGTAATCAACAAGGCCTTCTCATCAGAGATAGAACGCGCCACATATACGGATAATCCAGCCGATGTTGTTTATGATATCCGCTGCGGCAAGCCCATCCTTGATATGGACCACATCATTAAGCGTGTGTACCGTATGCCTGTCAATTTCCTGCAGCAGATTGTTCCGGATATTGCTGTTCCAGACTCCGTTACAGAAAAGACTGCGTATTTTGATCAGATTAGGGATAAGATTCTCAGTGACCAGTTCATCTATCAGAGGTTTGCCGGTGCCATCAATTACGCCATGGACCTTGCCATGAAACGCATACGCTGTGACCACCGCAATGCTATACCCATGTATTACCCCAAGACCAATCAGGTGTCATTCCTAATCCCGTTGTGTCTTACATCAGACGGTGTGGTAGATATCGCTCTGGTGGTAAGCAAGACGGCTACCGGTAAGTATGAAGGCTCCACCATCCTCACACTTGACTGGGCATATACAGATGCCCGTCTGGTAGGCCGTCCCGGAATGGACTGGTTAAGCGCCAATCATATCAGCGGCGGTAACAGCCCACTTATTTAATTGGATAATAGAATAATCACAGTAAAACAAAGTACAATGGAAATCAGCAAATTAAGCACCCTCTTAGAGCAGGGCGAACAGTTAAAGAGCGGTAAGGTTGTCAATCATACCTTAAGTAAGGACATGGTAATATACGGATTCGTTCCGCTATATAATAATGATGGGCTCATTGCATTTGATAATGACCTGATAGCAATGGATGAGTCACGTGTATGCTGCAACGTCTTGACCACAACACGTTACACCGCAGAGGGCTTTGGTAAGGATTGCAAAAAAGCTTTCTATACATATCCTATATTCGATCGTGTAAGTGTATGTAAGGAAACTCAGGATTTGTTCCTCAGCCAGATTTATGTACCGGAGCTTGCCGCCACCAATAGGAACGAGTTCAACAGAATCCGTAGTTACAAGCAAACCAGTTTCCATAACAAGTTCAGCCGGCCGGGCATTATTGAAAAAGCTCCGAATGATCCCAAGGTTTACATCTATCATACAACACCTGGCGAGTATCTCTTTCAGGATGAGTATGACACTGTCCGGGGTGTCGGCAATGAGTTCCTGGTAATATGCCGTCATACAAACCAGGTAACCGGTCATCTGGACTTCGCCATATTCCGAACCTCAGAACTCTTTATTGATAATTCAGTTTCGCCAATATGAGCAGCTTCAATACACTGAATGACAAGTTCCACTTCGGTAAGTATAAAGGCAAGTCAATAGGTGAGGTGCTCCAGTATGATCCGGGATACATCACATGGTGTAACAATAATGTTGACCCTGAGCGTTGCTACTTTACAGAGGACTTACTACATCAAATAAGTGAGTCATTCCCGGATTTTCCATTGGACGGAGATTTCTTGGAGCAATGGTCCCTCAATGACTGTTATCTTGAAGAATTACACGATTATGAAATTGAGGAAGCCATACAGCGTCAGGAAGCCGAAGAAGCCGAATCTAATGACCCCTACAAAGGTATAGACTGGGCCGAAGAGGAATGGGATGCCCTGACCGATGGCCAGTACGGCCCATACCCCGGTGAAGATATTGATTATGATGTTTTCGGTTTCTAACAATAAACCATATCACAACCCATTATGAGAACAATCTATTACATCCTTTGCCTGGCAGCCGTCTGCCTTACATCATGCCGCCACAGACATTACATTGGTGGGATTGAAAGGACACCCTTATGCGCCACAGTCATGCGGATAGACTCCGTCAATCGCGTAATCATAAGTCAATATGCTGACAGCATTCCATACGTTGTGGATCCAGAGACTGGAGTAGTTTACACAGAGGAGCAAATACGTGATGCCTGGTTGGTGGCAAGCCGTTCTTGGAAACGCTTTGTACACCATGTACGCACCAACAAGTACCAGAAAGCCTCTCAGTTCCTTTTGGAAGCCGATACTCGCGAAGGCATCCTTGGACACCTGCGTGAGTCAGAGCTGCGCTGCAAGTTCATACTCAATGTCGTAAAGGAAATGTTGCAAGAATATCAGCCAGACAGCTACCAAAAAGGTTATCTGGAGTGGCTGTATTCTGAGGTCCTGACAGAGTTAAACATTAATGGCATACCTGATGGTCATCCAAATAATGTAGCCCCGTCATTCCCGAATCTTCTCCTGGATTATGGCCTCAATCTGTCAGAGGCAGGCTTTAAGGAAAATGCCCTAGAGCTGCTGCCATTCTATCAAGCGGCCAACCAGTATTTCTATCCTGATGATCAAGTCTGGGTGCAAGTGTTGCAAACCTTCATGGAAAGCTCAATATACCATTTGCTAGGTGATACACTCACTCGTGATTCTATTGTTGCCAACTTCAAGGACAATATGCTTACTCAGTATGGCAATAATGACAAGATGCTGGATTATCTATCCACTTTAGAGAATCATTTCAAGTACATGGATAAGAGCAATACAAGGTAAACAACAACCGCCAGTGGCAAATTACCATTGGCGGTTGTCTCTTACATACCTAGCGGTTCAAGTTGTCAATTCTCTCCGCCAGCCTCAATCTCCACAAACCGAGCCTCAATCGTCATATCCCGGTAAATATCAACGCTAGTCTCCCGGCCGGAATCAGACCAATATCTGCTGTGCCATCCGGCAAACCGCCATCCCTCAGCAGGCGTAGCAACCAAATCCACACG
>JAZSKJ010000018.1:0-143707 GCA_045534785.1 Bacteroidaceae bacterium
CGTGTGGATTTGGTTGCTACGCCTGCTGAGGGATGGCGGTTTGCCGGATGGCACAGCAGATATTGGTCTGATTCCGGCCGGGAGACTAGCGTTGATATTTACCGGGATATGACGATTGAGGCTCGGTTTGTGGAGATTGAGACTGGTATGGAGGGGGAATAGGATTCCTCTGGTGATTTTGAGAACTGCCGGTGTCCTTGTGGGGCATCGGCAGTTGTTCTTTTATTAGTTACAGTCTCTTAAGTCCAGTGGTAAAATATTCCTTAGCATATTCAACGAGCTCACTTCCCTCCAGTATTTTGATATGATCCGCCAGACCGCAGTAGAAACTTCCTATACCATGTATATCCCATACCATTAAATAAGAGGCATGTTATAAGGTTGTGAATTATACTTTATACATTTCCAAATCAAATCACCATATTCCAGCATATTTGGAGAAATCATAGTTGATTCACCCCCTTCTTCTATCATTCCCAGCAATTTATTCATTGCAGCTATTGCATTGGTACCTATCATTTGATATAAACAAGATACAAGCATCTTCTCATAAGGAGTAAATAAACCTATTAATTTACCAAGAATAACCGGATTACTCTCAAAAGGTTTCTTCTGGTTTAGCAATGAATATAGTGATTGGAATTCCCTTTTCTGCCACTCTTCAGCATTCTCGCTTATAGTACAAATAGCATTAAGCAATGTGTTCCAATCCATTTTCTTGGAATAATATGTCCATGGTGCCTTTCCCTTGTTTTCGCCTGGTCCATATTGATTAAATGCTAAACCTTGCAGACTAACATCGATTGAAGATTTTGTTATATGAGCGGCCTGTGAAACTGGAAGCAAATTAACTCCGTCAAGAAAAAGATTTGCCCTTAAGTATTCCCAAAGAGGACTTTTGGGATAAAAATTTGAGTTGATTATCAGCTTAAAACGCCCTTCCTCTATCTTATCTATATTATCCCTTCCTTCACGATTATGTGTTTCAAAAACTCTTTTTGTGTTACCTTCGTTGTTCAATGAAAAGCAACATTTATCATAATTGTAATATAACTCCATATTATTGTTGGTTTTAGAATTGTTAGAATGAAAACAGTGATTCTATTATTGCTGTCTCTTTGGGATGAACAAAACCATCTGATGACGCCATTGAATCAAATAATGCTTTAGCGACTTGTTTATTCTCAATAGACATTTCATCAATAATAATCTTAGCCTGAATGGGATCTAGGTTCATTACCTCTTGTATTTCTTCGATAGTGATATCCAACTTTTTATATATACTATCCATAAATTCAACCTCTTTTGGATGAATGACACCATCAGCGTTCATTATCTGCGACAATACAGATACGATAGCGTATTTTTCTGTCTTTGTTATTTTCTCAATTTGATTGAGATCTGAAGAAATCATCATATTGATTATTACCAAGATTTATTATATAAATATCCTCCCGGGCTCTGGTTAATGCTGTATATATTACCTCTGGGGACATCCTAAATGAAGCATTATCATCCTCGCCTATTATTAAAATTATTGAAGGTGATTCCCAGCCCTTAAAACTTTGTATTGTTGATATCTTTAGACATCTTTTGTCCGTAGTAAATTTTTGTTTTCTCAATCTGTCCGCTGCATCATAAACTTTTGAGAACCTATATTGGGCCATATCATCATCCACGACACCAAATAGTGATTTGAGGTTATCCAACCTTTCTTCTGATACAAAAGTTATTTCAGTTGTCTCACCTGTCTTTTGACGATATTGATAGTCTATATCCCTTAGCAATTGTATAGAAGATGCTATTAACGCAAAATCTTGGGTATCATGATTTGATTCTCTAATTATTTGAATAATCTTCTCTACAATAATATCATTAGAATTATTATCCCGATAATCCAGATATTTTATTCCATGGAATATATCACCCGTACTAGCAGAGTTAATGGTAAAATCATCTGCTGCATCAGGAAAGAATTCCTTTTGGAACGCAGATGTAAATGCTGAAAGCCATGGGTTTTTAAAGCGAACGCACGAAGCTAACTGTTTGTTCCATTCACCAGTTATTACGCCCAAGCGTATATCATTATTACTATCAAGCGGTCTTTTGAAAATATTCTGTTTAGGATCACCAAAAACCACGAACTCCCCACCAGGCTCAAGAAAGTTATTCATAATGATTTTGAGCCATTCTGTAGTATAATCCTGAACCTCATCTACGAATATTGCAGAATAACGTTCATGTTCCGGTATATTGTCAAAGAAACTTATGTCATCATATGACCCAAAAGAAACCTTCAACTTATACTCTGAGGCTCGAATCCTAAAGAACTGGTGATAATGATATATATCAATGTTTTCCCAAGAGAAATCTTCACGTATCTCTGATAAACGGAACTTTAAATAATTGACCAATGTAATATTGTATGTCAACACCAAGACTCTGCCACCGGTTCTTTTCAAAGCGTTTATGCACCTGGCAGCAAGAACGAATGTTTTGCCGGAACCAGCAACACCGCTTATTTTCTGGTGTTTGTCTTCGCTTATGATTAATTTCTTTTGGGGACCTACCGCTTCCAGTCCACTACGTCCTTCTTTGTAAGAGTGCCAAGACGGAGATATGATATTAGCAAAACGCCTTTTCATAGCATCGTCAAACAATGAATTGTAGCCCTGAATATCTATATCCCGGAAGAAATTCTTTGAGATAGCGTATTCATTTAAGAATTCACTACCATACAAATACACAAAGTCTTTAAAGTTGCTTCCAACTTCCCAAAAAGACCGGACATCACTGATGCTGTTCTGTGCAAAAACGACTACTTGTTTAATGTATTTATAGTTATTGCTATCTTCAACAGTTCCCATCAATAACTCTTCAATACCGTCTTTTATACTATACATACATGAAGAGATACTATCTAAAGGAGACTGATATATTGCACCTGTTTTTGTTATGATTTCTTTATCTTGCTTTGAGTATTCACAATCATTTAAATCATCCTCAAACACATTTATCAATAGTATACCCTTGTTCTGTCTGAAAATGACGAAATCAACAGTAACCTCGTTGATGACGGGATTTATATACAATATGTCATCATCTGACAGGATATTCTGTAAACGATATGCGACCCTGGCTTTCAATAGTGATAAGGTTCCATTTTGTATTTGCAATTGCAGATCATAATCATTGAACACTTCAAGTCCAGGATCCTGGAAATCATTTATGTGACTGTCATCTATCGGATTACCATTATAAGTAAAGCAATGCGTATAGCATGTATAGGAATGACCTGTTCTTTGAGTACGACCATAACGTGCACTATCAATTTTACTGAAATAAACCTGTTCGCCAAATAATGAGCAGAATTGTTCTATTCTATATGTTGCGCTGTTTTTGGGACCCATGCACAATATAAAATGTTTTCCTTCTGAACCATTAATCATATTGGCAATAGAAGCAAGGTCTATACCCTTTACGTCCAATATATTAGAAAATATATGTATGATATTGGAATATGTATAATTCAGCCTTTCTATGCTTAATAATCCTCCTTCATCACTAGATGGCAGATATTTGTTGATTGGGTTTATTTCTATTCTATTTTCCGTTAGCACAGTTAGGTTGCAAACAGCGCGTGAAAGAGCTTTTGTTGAAGGTTCTATTAGCGTAATACGCTTAACCCACTGCAACAAATCACGCTGTTTAAGGATATCTACAATTGAACCGGAACCTATACCCTGACCACAACCCCAATCAACAATTTCTATAGAACCATTCAACTCATTGAATGGAAAATTGGTCATTGCCGCTCTGCATTTTCCGATATGCATTTCACCGTAGGCAGACATATAGCAATCTAATGCTGTGTCACTCATTAACAAATCTGTGCCGTGCTTTAGATCAGGATATGTCCATGGACGATGCTTGTAAGCATCCAGAAGATGTTGATGACAGATTTCTACAATGTCATCAATATTAGCGCATGAAGAAATATAACTTGAATAGTTTGACATGGCTATTTACCTGTTATAGTTTCAGCATTCTTATTATTCTGATGGCTCCTCCAATTCTGCAAAGCTAACTGTTTACTTGCATTAGCATAGCAGTATTCGCAGAGATGCGGACAGGTATTGTATTCACCTATATCCTTTGAGGCCATACATTCACAGAACTGACGCTGACCGGGATCCTTGCGGTGTTTACTGATGAAGTAATGGCTATCTGAAAGGATGATGGCTCCAGCTGGCAGTTCTGGCTGTCCGAAAAGTGTAGCCTGGGGCATATCCTCTATCTTGACTTTCATGAAATCCATCAAGGTTTTATCTTTCCATGCAATCCGGGTAATGAGGTCGGCATCTACACAGCGATTATGCTGTATTCCGTATTTGGATATATCAATCTGCTCGCCGCATGTAGCCAACTGATATTTCCACCCTTCTTTCTGATTCATTTCAGACAGTCTGGAAGCAAATTCTTCCATTTCCGAGGTTGTCCATTCATGGGAATTAATTCCATTACTCCTAAGGTTACTTTTTACCTTTCTATAGGCATCAATATCAGCATAGCTGAATACCAGTTTTTCGGTGTAGCCCTTAAGCTGGTTGCCGATATTCTGAACTTTACGGAGTAGGCCATCTACAGAGATGCGGTCTGTTAGAATCAATGGATCAAAACGCCAGACTACTGATTCTGGACCTAGTTTCTGTACTAGCTGCTTGAAGGTATCGATACGATTAGCCAATGAAGGTACTTTCTCCAAGCCCTCCTGTTCATAGTCATTAAGGGTGTATTGGATATAGCAATTGATATTGCGTTCTTTGAGGATATGCAGATAGTCCAGTAATGGCCGGGGATTCTTAGACCAGAATACTATGAAGCGTGTGTTCTCATAAGAGACATAGGATTTTACGCCATTGAATGGATTGGTCCAGGCTGAATAACCCACCTCAAGCCGGTGAAAGAACCAGTCTGAATAGAAGGCTGGAATATCTGTGCTCCGGCTGGCTGAGATTATAAACGGAGCCTGCATTGGTACAATATTGCCGTTCTCTGTTGGTCTGTCTATTTTATCCCAGGATGCCATAGTTTTATTTATTCAACTCTTTATTACTCGCCCAGTATTCAATAACTGCATCCACATCCTTAGCCGCATCCTTGCCCCGAGCACCGTATTCTGGAGTGACGTTGTCACGGAAGTCTATCAGTATGGAGTCACCTTTGGCATCTTGGCCGGCAAGATGGTATAGTGTACTCTCAAAGTGCAGTTTGGCGTACTGTTGCCAGAGGTCGTCTTCGGGGTTGAGATAGGTGTTGGCAAGGTTATATATCGGCACCAGTTCCAGGGCAAGATCCAGGCGGCCAGCTGACGAGAGGGTTATGCCGTAGGACACTACCAGATCCGGAAACGACGGTGCTACATTATGAGGGTCACCGTAAGTGATGCCGTTGATGTTCATCTGGGTGGAGACTTCGGAATACTCCCAGTCTGAGAGCGTGGAATAATACTTGTCTTCATGATACTCCAGCAGGAGATTATCTACCACATCAAGAATGAACCTGGCACGGAGTTCTGATTCGCGGAGATGGCCTTGTATGCTGCCGCGATTATTGGTATCCATGAGGAAGTCTGAAGCTTTCTGGAACTGATGACGGCGGATATAACGGACAAACTGTTTCCAGTCTTTCTCAGCTAACTTCCACGATTCCAGTATAAGCTCTGCCGGATATGGTTCACCGGTTTCGGGGTCTATGATTTCCGGTACACTGCCGGAGCGCTGACTGATGATGTCGTTATTGATGGAGTCTATCCTCATTACTGTACTGCAGAGCTCTTCCTGGTCAAAATCGGTGTTTTGATAACGGCTGGTGCATGAGCAGATGAACAGCAATGCGGATGATATGAATAGTCCTATATACCTCATTATGTGTTGTTGGATGAAAGAATTAGGTTAATAGTCCAAAGATAGTGGATTATTGAATGTACCCTATCCTGAGGTAGCTAAAAAAGTTTTGAGATATGATGGTTTTAAGGATGTGAATAACTTAGTTCTTTGTTAATTGATAACCCGTTGATAGGGATCCACGTGGGCGGACGGTTTCTGTGGCTTATCTGGCGGTGGTGGATGCAGCTGCTGAAGTAACAGGTGGCGATGATGCTGCGCTTGCCGAGTGGTTCCGGACGGATTCACTGCCGGAGCTGGCTTTTGACCATGGGGAGATATTGAGAGACGGAATCAGACTGTTCCGCTCCAGGTCATTTTAACGTGCGGGATGCCATCGAGCATGAAGGGCTCTGAGGACTGGCGGAACCCTACCTTTTCATAGAAGCCACGGGCATACTCCTGTGCCTCGATGTCAATCTGTTGGGCACCGAAATGACTGACGGCTGCCCTAATGGCATTGAGCATTATCCGGCGGCCATAGCCACGGCCACGCTCAGTGGTGATGACACGGCCGATGGAGACCTGCGGCATGTGGGTTCCAGCCGGGCAGACCCGGGCAAGGGCCACTATGCGGTCATGGATGGTAAGCCAGAGATGAAGGGCGGTAAAGTCATCATTGTCAAGATCCTGATATACGCAGTTCTGCTCTACTACGAACACCGCGCTGCGCACCTGAAGGAGGCGGTATAGCTCTGTGGTGGTCAGGTCTTGGAATGGTTTGATATGTAATGTTAGCTCATTGTTGTCCATACAGGGGGCAAAAGTAGTGATTTACAGGGAGAATTGAAATGATTTCATTTTGTCTTTCTGCACCATTTCTTGGACTAACCAAGCGGCAAAGCCGAATGATTCCGGTAGTCGGTTACCCCATCTATCAGGCGGTAACGCAGGTGTGCTTGACAGTCTTCAGTATCCGGATGCGGGACATTGAAGACTATCTCATTTATACTATCACCACTGCCCTGATTGCGGATGCCAAGGTATGTGCGCATCTTACCCGGGTCACAGCTTACGGTGGTAGAAGGTGATGTTACCTATAGAGGACCAGCAGTCCTGGATTATGGGTGTGGGATGGAATTTGGGCATGGTGATTGTTTTTCATAGTTGAGTAGTACAAAGATAGTGAAATCCTTTCCGTATCTATCATTTAACAATGGCGATAGCCGGTAGCAGTTTTAGGGTTACATAAAATTAAAAAAAGGTACATGAAATAAAATGCGGTTGTGAAGGGAAAATGCAGCGAATTTTGACGAAATTTGCAAACTGGAAAGATGATGTTACGTACAAGCCTTACAACATGTCCAACCCCGGTTATCTGATTAATACTATACAATATATGAAGAATCTTTCAGACGGTTTGAGATCGTTACGGACACTGGCGGTGACGCTGGTGGTGCTGATGATGACGGCAACAATGGCGCGGGCCGTTAACCCAATAGTAAACGTTGAAGTATGTGAAGGAGGATCTGGCTTTATCCATTTGAAAGGATGGGCGTATAGCCCCGATAACCCCGAGGAGGCCCTAGAACTGGGTATTGCAATTTTTACCAATGAAGCCTGCACAAGCCCATACGGCCTTGCACATAGTTTGATGGCCAACATACAGAGAACAGATGTTGCCGAGTTACAAGACATTCCAGGCAACCACGGCTTCGAAGTATCCTACTCTGCCACCCCGGGTAAATATTGGTTGTACTTCATTGGTGGTGGTACCGAAGATGGCTATTTACCTTTAGGTGATATTCTTACTGCAACTGTGACAGCAATGCCCTCACAGATGGGCACAGTAACTATTACTCCCGAGACGGGTGTCATTATGGTTGATAATGGAGCCATACTCACTGGCACTGGGGGTTTGAACACCCATATTATGATTGCCGATGGCGCTACAGTGACTCTGAATGGCATAGATATCACCAACGAAAACTGGGGCGGTGAAAACCCATCAAACATAACCTGTCTTGGCGATGCCACCATAATACTGGCAAAAGGTACTACCAACTATATAAGAGGAGGCCGCTATACTGATCCCTGTATCCAGGCTGGACCCAAAAATTCAACGCTTACAATTAAGGGTTACGGATCGCTTGTACTCAGGAGCTATGGTAATGGAGCATGCATAGGAGGTGGTCTAAATTCAGACTGTGGAAACATAGTCATTGAGGGGGGTATCATGGATCTCAACACTAAATACACAAAGGGAGATGGCACCGCCAGTGGCCATGCAGCGTGCATCGGCAGTGGCCGATTTGCCGAATGTGGCGACATTACTATCAGTGGTGGCAATATCAGTGCAGAATCTACTTTCGGAGCGGCTGCCATCGGTGGCGGTAGGGAAGCCACTTGCGGCAACATCAACATTACTGGAGGAACTGTTTATGCCTACGCTAACAGCCCACAAGGTGGTGCAAGCATCGGAGCCGGTTTGGATGGCACCTGCGGTAACATATCCATCTCGGGTGTAACAAGTGTAAGTGCCTTAAGGCGTTCTGACCTTTGCCTTTATTGCATTGGTCCGGGCAATGGAAATAGCACCTGCGGCACGCTCACCCTTTGGGGACAGACATCGGACTACATCGTTGGAGAACCTCATTGGATTGGCCCGAATGTTTTTGCACCTACAGACGTTCCATACACCATTAGATTCAATCCCAACGGAGGCACGGGGACGATGAACGACCAAGGTTTCTACTCGAACTTGCCGCAGGCCCTGACCGACAACGGGTTCAGTCTCCCCGGCAAAGCATTTAAGTGTTGGAGTACCGAGGTCGACGGCAGCGGATATGACTACCATGACAGACAAACTGTCACCAACCTTGGCAACGTGACACTCTACGCACAGTGGGCTAACACCGATTATGTAGTCAGTTACGACCCTAACGGTGGTACTGGCTCAATGGAAGACCAGAACTTTGCTTGGAATAGTCCACAAGCATTGTATGTTAATACTTTCGTGTTTTCGGGGTACGACTTTATTGGATGGAACACTAAGCCAGATGGCAGTGGCGACAGTTATAAAGACAAGCAGTCCGTAAGCGACCTTGGCAACGTTACACTCTATGCCCAATGGGAAGACGTATTATATCGTAGCCATACCTATCAAGACGGCGATATTATTTCCGGCACTGGCGGCGCGAACACGCACATCACCATTGCCGATGGCGCAACAGTGACGCTTAGCGGCGCAACTATCACCGAACACACCGATCAGTGGTGGCCGGGCATCACCTGCGAGGGCGATGCCACGATTCTACTTGACGAAGGGACGACGAACATCGTAGCAGGTGGTAGTGGCTGGTCTGGTATCTATGTACCCCAGAACAAGACGCTCACCATCCAAGGCAGCGGCACGCTCATTGCCTATGGTAGTAGTGTTCTTGGGTATGATGCTGCAGCCATCGGAGGCGGAGGCTATTATGAATCCTCTTGCGGCAATATCGTCATCACTGGTGGCATCATCACCGCAACGGGTGGTAATGGCGCAGCAGGCATTGGCGGCGGCAGAGTCAACACATGTGGCAACATCAGCATTACTGGTGGCACTATTACTGCCAATGGAGGCAGTTACGCACCGGGTATAGGTAGTGGCATGGATCGTTACTGCGGCAACATTACCATCACCAATGGCGTGACCAGAGTCACTGCCACCAAAGGAATTAGGTCAATTCACAGCATAGGCGCAGGAAGCGAAAGTACCTGCGGAACGGTGACCATTGGCGGTCTGGAGACTGGCGGTATCCCCCAAAGCCCCTTCACCTACAACCCGTTGGATACTACACCTTACACCGTGACGTTCGATGCTAACAATGGAACGGGAACAATGAGCGAGCAGCAGATATCTGCAAACACTGTGAAGGCACTGAATGCCAACACATTCACCCGCGAACGATATGTATTCATGGGATGGAACACCGCCACCGATGGTAGCGGTACTTGTTTTGCCGACGGGCAGACTGTGTTTAGCCTAGGTGATATAACGCTCTATGCGCAGTGGCGAAAGATACAGGATACCGTGACGCTGACTTCTGAAACAACTAAAGTAACGCTCTATGATGGAGATATTCTCACGGGTACAGGCGGTAACAGTACCAACGTCAACATATTAGACGGTGCCACAGTGACGTTACGCAACGTTAACATCATATCATATTCTATTAGTATATATTGCTTGGGCAATGCTACAATTATCTTAGAAGGAACTAACATTGTGGTTAGTAAGTACGATAGAAACCCTGGTATTCTGATTGGTACTACCGGCACGACCCTGACCATCCGAGGAGATGGGTTGCTTGAGGTGGCTGGTGGCATTAATGCTCCAGGCATCGGTACTACAGGTTTTGGCTCATACGGCAATATCGCCATTGAGGGCGGTACAATCATAGCCCGTGGCGGCGAAAGGGCTGCGGGCATTGGATGCGGCTACCACTCGGAGATTCCACCAACCTGCGGGACCATTACAATAGGCAGTGACATTATCCGCATCACTGCCACACCCGGCAACAAATGCAATAACGCAATCGGCGGAGCGTGCGCCGGAGTAATCATTGCCGAAGGGTTGAAAGACGTAACAGAGGGCAATACCCGCACCATCACAAGCGGCATTCCCTACATTGACTATGATGGCACGAAGAAAAAACGAGCTGAATATATTGAGTTGACCAATGAGACTGACCTGAGTGCCTTCAAAACGGCTGACCCTGAGGAGCGCTGGTTTGTGGTTAATGATGCCGACGTTAACCTTGGCCCGCTGGAAATCTACGGTACGACCCATATCATAGTGTCCGACAACGCCAGCGTGACTTTTGAATCGAGCGAGACAAACCCCATCTATCACGGGGGCATGCTTAACATCTACGGCGGACCTAAGGGCAATGGTCGACTAACCGCCACCAGCACCAGCACCAGCACAGCTATCAGTGTTAGGCCTATAGCAGGACCTAACGGCATCCCTGGCTACCTTAACATCTATGGCGGACAGGTCACGGCCACCAGCAGCGGCATAGGCATACAGGCCAGTAGCGGCTTGACACTAAGTTGGACATGCCCGACCAACAGCATCAAGGCCAGCAGTTATGGCGGCTATCCCATTGTAGCCACTGGCAAGGCGTTCACTACAGATGGAACCGACTTATACACTGGTACGCTTACTCCTGCCGTAATCACAGCTCTGGCAGGGCAGACACTGCGACCTGTTTGCGTTCTTAATGAGAATGACGGTGCGACCACGCTCAACTCAGCCCCCTGGGCTGGTGTAAATGATGCAACGGTAGCATTTAGCCGCTCATTCACGCAGGATGTGGCAAGCACCATCTGCCTACCCTATCCCATGACTGACATTGAAGGTGGTAGTGTGTATGAGTTTGTTGATGTGCAGAAGGATAACGGTGTATGGGTAGCTACCATGAGTGATGCCACACCGGACGGAAACAAAGTTACTGCAACTGTAGCCGGTAAACCATATTTGTTCATGCCATCAGCTACGGGTAATGTGACATTTACCGGTACGGTTGAGGTTTCGGAGAATGTTACTGCAGGAACGAGCACAAGCGATACAAATGACGGTACTTGGACGTTCCGAGGAACATACAGCCGTCTGGCCTATAAGGCTGATGGTACGGCAGACCTGGACGGAACAGTATTCGGGTTTGCATCATCTACCAAGGAGGTTGACGGCAATATGGTTAATGCCGGACAGTTTGTTAAGGCCAAGGACGGTGCAGGTGTGCCTGCGTTCCGTGCATACCTTACCTATCAGGGCAGCAATGACACGTTCAGAGCTCCCGCCAGGCGCGTGGCAGAATCTGATGCTGATATACCGGATCGCATTACGGTACGTCTGCTTGGTAAGGACAGCACACTGACCGCTGTGGGTACAATGGACACCGCAAACGGCAACGTCAAGATTGAAAAGTGGTTTGATATGCATGGCCGACCGGTTGAAGGTACTCCCACACAGCCGGGCATGTTCATTAACAACAGCGGAAGCAAAATGATGATAAAATGATTGATAACCTCAAAACAGTAAAACGTTATGGAAAACAATAATAAGAAGAGTTATAGCAAACCTACTATTGAGGTTATAAAATACCAATCCACTCAGATACTGTGTACCAGCCAGATACCTGGCTATGACGATCTGTTTAATTAGAATGTAGAATAGGAACTGACCATAGGAAAGGCTATTCTGACGGTGTTCAGGGTAGCCTTTTATCTTTTATGAGACCAGCAGTCCTGGATTATTGGTGTGGGATGGAACTTGGGCATGGTTTCATGGTGTTAGTGTTACTATACAAAGGTACGAAAAACCGGTGTAAACACTCACTTGTTTACACCGGCATGCCTTGTTATCCTGAAGGTGCAGCGGACAGCCCCTTGGAGTATGGTGTTTACAATCCGGACTTGGAACTGGCTGGTTGGTTCTAGCTGGGAGAGAATGTAGAGAATACTCTGACGGGAGCACTCGCATTGCTCGGGATTGGTGCGGAGTCCACATTTTACCTTGGGACACGAGCATTCCAGATAACTGAGTTCATATTCCAGGCCTGGCGTGATGACCCTGCCCTGATAGGAACGGCTGTTGTATCCTTCGGAGTAAATCCTGTCAAAATCGCCGTTATACTTGGCGTAGATCTGCTTGTGTAACGGGAGGACACAATCCTTAACGCATTCTATAGCTTCTTCTTTATAACTCATATTGAGGCGTTTGTTGGTTTAACGGAGCCAAATATAGGTATTTGTACTGATACGAGAGCCATGTTGTGTACGTAACTCATCTGAAAGCGGCCGATTTTGGTCCGACTCAGGTTGATAGCGGCTATGTGCCGGTTCGATTCTCATGTGTTGCGGGAGTGAAAGCGCTCGCCGCCGGTTTGTAGCGGGTGCGATTCTGGTTTCAAAGCGTACGTGTTACATCCGTGCCGGCTGTGTGCCTGGTATTAAAGCGTGCGGAACTCAGCGATACCGGAGCAATCGATGATTCGATTGCGTAGGAAGATCATTTGTACCGGAGCGATGGTGGGTTTGAAAGCGTACGTGGTTCATGTGATCCAGGTGTGTAGTTGGTGTAAGTGCGTGCGTCTTTTGTCCGTCGGTGCGATGTTTTGGCTGTGGCGGTGGTTTGTGAGATTTGTATATATGGCCCACTCCCCTACAGATGCACGTAAATATGGCAATTGTGGAGGGTCTGGAGGACTATTATTGCAGGTATGCTGATACCAGGTACCACCTGGGATGGAAACTCTACAAGTCTTAATCTCAAAGGTACATCAAGGGAAGCACCTCCGTACCTCATTCGGTAAGTGCCTGAGCGGGAACGATAGTGAATCCGCGAAGGCGGCCGGACCGCCTGATGCTGATGCTGGTATGCAGGATGATGCTGTCCTGATGATGCGCCCGCGAGGGGGATTGTGGGATGCTGCAGTTTGCAGAGTTACCCCTAGGGCTATTCTGTCTGATTATCTCCGCGCTTTCTATTGCTCAATCTGCCGGCTATGAAGCTAATGAGACAGAGAACAGAGGCAACCACGGTACGGGTTGTGTTGTTTGAGGAAAGAGTTACTGCCAGGATAACTCCGATGATGACAGAAAGTATGATTACTACCGCCAGCAATTTTACGTTTGATGATTTATTTGATGCCATAGTTGTATATGTAGGCTTAATAAGGTTTTGCTTATGCAAATGAAAGCATTATCCTGGGATTGTGCAACAATACCTGAGAAAATTCAGCGCACCGGATGGCGGGATGTGGGCCGTGATGGACCGCACCCTAAAATGAACCCGGGACGGGGACCGCTGGCGGCTGTGCCGCCGGGGGTGCACGGCACGATATTTTGTGAATGCCGCCAGAGGGCTTGTGGCGGGAATTTTTGAGGGGTTTTGAAGAAATGCTGAAAAATGCTGAAAATGTTAATGGGGTGAAATTAGAGTTTGGGACATTTTGGGGACACGGGTGTTGGACGATTTCTTTTGCTATCTTTGCCGTGCAAATTCATCAGCATAATCACGCTATCACATGGAAGAGTTCAGAGCGATGAGGAGATTCAAGCAGCAGGCATCAGATGAGGCCTGTCTGAGATTGTTGGAATCGGCAGCAAGGGGCATCCTTGCTGTGCATGGGGATAACGGTTATCCGTATGGGATTCCTTTGAATTTTGTATTCCGGGGCGGGCGCATCTGGTTCCATTGCGCTAAGGAGGGACATAAGCTGGATGCTATCCGCAGGGATGATAAGGTGTGCTTTACCCTACTCTCTGAGCCTGTGAAGAATGAGGGCGAATGGTGGAATAACGTGATGAGTGTTGTGGTGTTCGGGCGTATCAGGGAGGTGACGGACCAGGCTGAGATTGACGTTATCCTGCGGGCCCTTGGTGAGAAGTATTTCCCTGAAGGGTATGACATTGAGCATGACATGCAGAAGAACGGGCCACGGGCTCTGGTACTGGAGCTTTGTATCGACCATATTACAGGGAAGTATGTGAAGGAAAAATAAGGAAAGGAACACAGATACCGGAGACGTATATATATATCATCTAAATTTCAATTATTGGAAAAGGACTGGAAAGGCTGATAGCGATATCAGCTTTTTCTATTGTATGGTGGGAGGTCTGGTATTTTGTGTATCTTTGTTTCTGTATATCGAAATTAATTGGACTCTTGTGGACAAGAATCTACTGATACAGGCACTTGCAAAATTTTTCCTGGGTGTTATCCTCCTGGGACTTCTGATATTCCGTTTATCTGGTAAATTCTAATTTATCGGGATATCAATCTGGCGCTGTTTCGGTACTCTCTTGGAGTCATTCCCGTCTCCCGCTTGAAAAAGCGGCTGAAGAAGGTCGCGCTTTGGAAATCCAGCCGGTCAG
This sequence comes from Bacteroidaceae bacterium, assembly GCA_045534785.1. Taxonomy (GTDB): domain Bacteria; phylum Bacteroidota; class Bacteroidia; order Bacteroidales; family Bacteroidaceae; genus Colenecus. Next base: position 14,811 of record JAZSKJ010000018.1, read on the forward strand.
CCACCTCATAGATGGACAGATCCGTGTGCCTGAGAAGCACCTGGGTGCGCAGGATTGCGTGATCATTGAGCCAGTCCATTACACTGCGCCCGCTCTGCTGCTTGACGATAGCCGACAAATAGTTCGGTGAAACGCAAAGTTCTTCAGCATAAGCTTTTACGCTGCGCGGAAGTGATTTTTTGCGTCCCAAGGCATCCATAAACCGTTGGAAGATAAGCTGGCTGCGAGACAGTTCGGAATGGGCACTGTCGGTCTGGCTAATGTGCATATTCTTGAGGTCATACAGGAGCGCAGTCTCCAAATGCTCGACGCTCTTTCTATCAAACTTGCTATGCACAGTTTCCCACAGAAGATCCACGTAATGCCGGATCCGCCGAAAATCCTCTTCCTTCAGCCTAAGATGGGCACATTTCTCAAAATCGACAGGAAGATGGCCGAAGGATAGCATCTGCCCCTCATAATCATCCGACAGGGACGACAGGCTAATGTATGTGTTCTGGGGAATCACGAGGACATCTCCCGGCTGCGTCTCGAAAGGAACCAGGTTTATCTGGTGGACGGCCTTGCCAGCTGTAACAAGCAAAATGCGGCCAAGCTCTACGTATTGCGGTGTATGAATAAGGTCAACTGCCGATGAAAACATAAGTGGCCGGAGGGAGCGCAGTATGGCGATATCCTCTGAAGCATAGATGTCGCTGTTCTCTGAAACATGCTCTCTGAGATGGGCTGGAGCAAGGCTTGTTATTTTTCGAGACATTTTATCGTGCATTTTCCAGGCAAATATACAAATAATCATAGAAATCGTACATTTTTCCATAGAAAAGGGCACATCGAAAACATGCTTCCCGTCCTACCTTTGCAAAAGAAACAAAACGCAGTTCTATGCATGCAGTCAAGTTTTACCGCAGGTATTGGGCCGCTATCGGCGGGCTCATCTTCGTTGCTTTGGCATTTTTCGTCGGCCTGTTCGGACATCAGGTGCCAGCTTTGCAACGCTTCATGGTCCTGATGTATATGGCACTGCCCATCCTCAGTTTCCGGAAAAAGGATACACCATTCGGCTTTGCGCAGTTTCAGGCCGAAGAGTTTGAAGTCAGGCACGGAATCGCTTCGCTGTTCAGAAAGAATTAACCGAATTAACTGATATAACATTATGGGAAACTTTATGAAACACTATGCGCTGGAGATTTACACGGTAATCGCCATGTTGCTTATCACCTTGGTTGCCATGTTTATGGACAATCTTACGGTCATCCAGCAGTTTGCCGTCTGGGTATCCTTCCTCTGCATCCTGCACGAATGGGAAGAAGGCCGATTCCCCGGAGGGTTCCTTGACCTGATTTCAGGTTATGTACTACAAATGGACATCGACAAGGAAACCAAACTGGGAAGCCGTCTTATTACTGCGGTGTTTATTTTCACCATTACCCTCGTCCCGTTCTTCTTCGGTGACCGCATCCCGATGTTTGCCGTTGCAATGGCCAGCTTCTGCATCTTTGAAGGCATCATCCATGTGGTCGGCATCAAGATATTCCAGCGTGAAAAACCCTATACTCCGGGACTGGTAACCGCTGAGATTGAGCTGGTTACGGGAATCTCCCTAATTGTCTATCTGGCCGTGAATCATCTTGGAGCGTGGTACGATTACACCTTCGGTCCCTTTGTCTTTATTGCCTGCTTTGCCTGCATGCAGCGCTCCCTTATGGGAATGATCGGCCTTCGCTACAAAGATATGTTTGCCATTATGAAGAAAAGGCTCGGACGGTAAATTCCAATTTACAGGTCTGAACGATCTTATACAGTAAATTAAGAAGGGAGGTTGATGAATGCGCTGCGGCCATTTATCAGCCGCCCCGTAATCATCAGCTTTCATGAAAGGTGATGGTTACGGGACGGAACCGATGCTGTGCATCGGATGTATATTAGTTATTCTTATTGATAAGGTTCACCACGACCTTTACCATAATATCCTTCTCCTCTGTACGGCTTTCGGCAATCATCAGAGTCAGGGCAACCATGACACAGGGAACTGATCATTCTGTGTCACAAAAATCAAACGGCCCCACAGGTATCTGTGGAGCCGTTTTCTGGTGATTCCGCCGGGATTCAAACCCGGAACCTTCTGATCCGTAGTCAGATGCTCTATTCAGTTAAGCTACGGAACCATCCTTTTAGATTGGCTTTAATTTCTTAAAGCGGTGCAAAGGTACTGTTTTATTTCTACAATCGCACACTTCTTGACCTATTTTTTGCAAGAAATAACGTTTTTATTTCTGCAGAGCATCATTTAGAGCATCAAATGCCTGATTAGCATCACCAAACTCCTCCAGCAGCTGCACAAACTTACTGCCAATTATGCATCCTGCAGCATTTGCCTGAGCGCTCTCCAGTGTCTGCTTGTTACTGATTCCGAATCCAATCATGCGCGGATGCTTGAGCCCCATCCCGTTCACGTGGTTAAAGTACTCCTGCTTCTTAAGGTCAAACTCCTTCTGTGCACCGGTGGTGGCGGCAGAGCTCACCATATAGATGAATCCGTCGGTGTTGTCATCGATAAAGCGGATGCGCTCGTCGCTGGTCTCGGGGGTTATGAGCATGATGATACGCACGTCGTACTTATCGGCCAAGGGTTTTACCTGACTCAGGTAGTCGTTGAACGGCAGGTCCGGAATTATCACGCCGTCTATGCCAATCTCGCTGCACTTATTAAAAAACGCATCGAATCCATACTGGTAGATGGGATTCAGGTAACCCATAAGCACCAGCGGCATCTTTACGTCCCTACGGATGTCGGAGAGCTGCTCAAACAGCAGTCTGAGCGTCATTCCGTTGCGCAGGGCCTTGGTGACGGCGTCCTGGATTACGGGACCGTCGGCCATTGGGTCGCTGAACGGGATTCCCACTTCAATCATATCAACTCCCTTCTGTTCAAGGGTGCGGATTATCTGCGCGGTGCTGTCAAGCGTGGGGTGTCCGGCGCAGAAATAGAGTGACAGGATGCCTTGTTTCTTGGTAGCGAACAAATTATTTATTCTGTTCATAATTACGTATGTTATTGATAAATACACTCAGTTTGTTAATCTCTTTAAGGCCCGGCTCAGTCTCAAACTGGCTGTTCAGGTCAATGCCGCGGAATTTGGGATGCACTATCTCCGCAAGACGCTCCTCGGCTCCGGGGCTGATGCCACCGGCCAGGATGAACGAATTGCTTCCGTCATAACTGTCCAACAGGCTCCAGTCAAAACTTTGGCCGCTGCCGCCCCACCCGCTGCATTTGGTGTCAAACAGGAACATATCCACGCCGTCGGCACGCTCAAATACGCTGCATTGCACAAAATCATCGGCAGAATCCACCTGTATGGCTTTCATTATGGGCAGCCCGGTGGCCTTATGGATGGCGCGGCACAGCTGGGGCGTCTCGGTTCCGTGCAGCTGTATGCGGTTAAGGCCCAGTTCACGCACCTTCTGGACTACCTCATCAATCGTGGGATTGACAAAGACCCCCACTCTGAATACATCGGGCAAATAACCGGGCAGGCCGATAACGTAACGTTTGCTGCCAGGCCAGCACATAAACCCCATCATATCCGGGTGCAGGCTCTCCACCTCCCTGATATTCTGAGCGTCACGCATTCCACAGACTTTGATAATCATATCGCTGCAATGAATTGTTTAAGAGCCATGCCCGGGTCAGCCTCTTTCATGAAACATTCTCCCATAAGGAATCCGCGGAATCCGGCTGCTCGCAGTTGGCGTACTGTGTCTGGGTTGCTTATGCCGCTCTCGCTCACTTTAACGGCCTCTGTAGCCATTTTCTCCGCCAGGCGGAATGAGTTAGCCACATCGGTGTGGAAAGTGCCCAGATTGCGGTTGTTTATGCCCGCCATATCGGGATCACACGCTAAATAGTCAAGTTCCTGCTCGCTGTGCATCTCAAGCAGCACCTCAAGTTTAAGGTCATGCGCAGTGCGGGTCAATGTACGGCACTCATCAAGACTCAAATCCGCGGCAATAAGCAATACCGCATCGGCACCCGCCAAACGCGCCTCAAACAGCTGATACTCATCAACTATAAACTCCTTGCGCAGAATAGGTATATCCACCGATGCACGCACCTGCGGGATAAAATCCAGGGTTCCGCCAAAATACTTGTTATCTGTGAGTATGCTCAGGGCCGATGCCCCGCCGGCTGCATACTTGGGTACAACATCCATAGGCTGTGCATCCTCATGGATCCAGCCTTTGGAGGGGCTTTTGCGCTTGAACTCCGCAATTATCCCGTAGGGGCTGGAGGCCAGAGCGCGGCTCATGCTGCGCTCCTTAATGCCGTCGGCCATAAGGCGTTCCACTCGGGCGTAGAGTTCACGGGGCGGAACCAACTGTTTCTGCTGCTCCAACTCCACCCGCTTATGGGCTACTATCTCCTGTAGTATATCGGCCATTACTGATTGATTTCTACGAATTTACGGAATGCCTGCAGGGCGCGGCCGCTCTCCAGTGACTCACGTGCCATTGCCACACTGTCCTCAATGCTCATGTTGCGGTCCATAATACCTATTCCGCAGGCTGCATTGGCTATGATCACGTTCTTCTGCGCGGTGGTTGATGTCCCGTTCAGCACGCTGTCAAATATGGCCGATGCGTCCGATATGCTTGCGCCGCCGAATATGTCACTTGGAGAGATATAGTCCAGCCCCATATCCTTTGGGGTATAGACCTTCTCGTAGTAGTTGGTGACCACCTTGAATCCGCTGGTGAGCGAAATCTCATCGTATCCGTCATAACTGGTAATGACGCCAAAGTTGTCACCTATGCGCTGATGGATGTTGACGTACAGACGCAGCTGGGCCTGTGTGGCGGTACCGTGCAGCGAGTTCTTGGGATGGCAGGGATTTACAAGCGGTCCCAGCAGGTTGAAACATGTGGGTATGGCCAGAGCCTTGCGGGTGGGTCCCACAAACTTCATTCCGTATGCAAAAAGCGGTGCGTGGAAATAGCATACACCGGCCTCATCGAGTGAACGGCGCAGTACATCGGGGTTGTCGGTGAACTTTACTCCGTGCTCCTGCAGAACGTTGCTGGCGCCGCTTACGCTGCTGCTGCCGCCGTTTCCGTGCTTGGTAACCTTGTAGCCGGCTCCTGCTATCACGAATGCCGAGCAGGTGCTAATGTTGAATGTGTTCTTGCCGTCACCGCCTGTACCAACAATGTCCAGAGTGTTTTCCTGATCCAGGTCAATATGCTTACCGGTCTCCAGCAGTCCCTGGCGCAGACCAAGAAGCTCATCTACAGTCACTCCGCGGGCCTGTATGGCCATAAGCAGAGCGGCTATCTGCTGTTCGTTGTACTTACCGTCAATAATGTTCAGCATGATGCTGTGTGTCTCCTCTTGAGTCAGTGAGGCACCGTCAATAAGTTTTAAAAGATACTGTTTCATATAGCAATGTTATTTATTTGTTATTCAACCAATTATTAATGATGGTCTTACCTTGGGGAGTCAGTACGCTCTCTGGGTGGAACTGGATGCCGCGTATATCGAACTCGCGGTGTCTTAAGGACATTATATAACCGTCATCGCTGCGGCTGGTCACCTCAAGGCACTGCGGAAGGTCCTTGTCATCGACCACCCACGAGTGGTAACGCCCTACCTCAATATCCTTGGGCAGACCGTTGAACAGATAATCATGAACTGTGATATGCGCCGGTGTAGCCACTCCGTGAACCACGTTGCCTATATTGAGCAGTCTGGCTCCGAAAGCCTCACCTATGGCCTGATGTCCCAGACAGATGCCCAGTATGGGCTTGCGTCCGGCGTATGTCTTTATAACCTGAGGCATAAGTCCTGCCTCGCTGGGTATTCCGGGGCCCGGAGAGAGTACAATCCTGTCATACTGCTCCAGATCCTCAAGGCGGAACATGTCGTTACGCACTACGGTCACACTTGCCCCGAGCTCCTTAAGAAGGTGGCTCAGATTGTATGTGAATGAGTCATAATTGTCTATTATTACAGTCTTTATCATAACTTCTCTGCCATTTGGATTGCCTTGCGCAGTGCGCCCAGCTTGTTGTTAACCTCCTGTAATTCATACTCCACATCGCTCTTGGCCACAATACCGCCGCCTGCCTGGAACCACAGCTCTCCGTTACGACTCACAAAGGTGCGTATGGTGATGGCCTGGTTCAGATCGCCGTTAAAGCCTATAAATCCGATGCAGCCGCCGTAGGCACCGCGGTTGTGCGGCTCATACTCACTTATAAGCTGCATGGCGCGTACCTTGGGCGCACCGCTCAGTGTGCCGGCCGGGAAAGTGTCAATGAATGCCTTTACGGGATCGGCATCATTGTCCAACTCTCCCGATACGCGGCTTACCAGGTGTATTACATGGCTGTAGTATTGCATATCCTTGTAAAAGTCTATGTGTACGTTATGGCAGTTGCGGCTCAGGTCGTTGCGGGCCAGATCCACAAGCATCACGTGCTCGGCATTCTCCTTGGGGTCATTCTTAAGGTAGAGGGCGTTCTCACGGTCCTGCTCGGCATTTCCGGTACGCTTGGTGGTTCCGGCAATGGGGTCGATGTATGCCTGTCGGCCCTGAATGCGGCAGTGTGTCTCGGGACTTGAGCCGAATATGCGGAACCCGCCAAAGTCAAAGTAGAACAGGTACGGACTGGGATTGATGCTGCGCAGAGCGCGGTACAGCTGGAAATCATCACCAGTATAAGACTGCTTGAAACGGCGTGAGAGCACAATCTGGAACACATCTCCGCGCTTGCAGTGGGCAATTCCGCGGCGTATGTTCTCACGGTGCTCGTCATCGGTCAGGGTGCTGGTGCAGTCACCTACGGCACGGAATCCGAATGTGCGGAATGTATGGGAACTCAGGCTGTGCTCAAACTTGTCAAGTGAACTCTTCTCACCTTCACCCAGCAACTCAATGAGTGTAAGCTCGTTGCTGTAATGGTCAAATACGGCGATGCTCTTAAAGAGCGTGTACTGCATATCGGCCGCATCGTTCTCCTTCTGGGTCTCGTCCTTGATGCTTATGTTCTCAAAGTAGCGTACGGCGTTGAATGTGGTGAACCCGTACAGACCGCAGTAGTTGCTGCCCTCACCCTCTATGCTAAACTGACTCAGAAAATCATTTATCAGCCTGGCAGTGTCATAATCGGCACTGATGGCGTGCTCCTGCGTGGTTCCGTCGGGCAGCAGCATGGTTCCTACACCATGGGCAATGCTTACTGTGGCAATGGGATTGATGGCAATGAATGACTTGGAGTTCTCAACGCCGTGATAATCAGAACTCTCCATGAGTACGCTCTGTGAGTAGAGGTCACGCACGTTAAGATATGCCGTTACGGGAGTAAGCAGGTCACCTGCCACTTTACGGCTTGCTGTAAGGTATTTAAATTGCTTCATAATCTATCTCGTCTTTATGTTTAAGGTATGTTGTAAGGTCTTTGTCGCCGCGGCCGCTTACGGTAAGCACAACCACATCGTCACTGCGGAACTTCATTTTGGGCAGCATGGCCAGTGCGTGGCTGCTCTCCAGTGCCGGGATGATACCCTCAAGCCTGGTCAGTTCAAATGCTGCCTGAAGGGCCTCGCTGTCGTTTACGGCCATCACCTGGGCGCGTCCGGTCTTGTAAAGGTTGCAGTGTATGGGGCCTGTACCGGGATAATCCAGTCCGGCCGATATCGAATAAGGCTCTATGATCTGGCCGTCGGGGGTCTGCATCACCATGATACGGCTTCCGTGCAGTATTCCGGGAGTTCCTATCTCCATCGATGCGGCTGTCTGAGGGGTGTCTATACCCATTCCACCGGCCTCGCCCAGAACCAACTTAACGCGCTCATCATCAATATAATGATAGATTGTTCCTGCAGCGTTGCTGCCTCCGCCTACGCATGCCATCAGATAGTCGGGATAGTCACGTCCCTCTTTCTCAATAAGCTGCTCCTTTATCTCTGCCGATATCACGCTCTGCAATCTGGCCACCATATCAGGATAAGGATGCGGGCCTACTGTACTGCCTATGATATAGAATGTATCGGCAGGATGACAGCACCAGTCGCGGATAGCCTCGTTTGTGGCGTCCTTGAGGGTCTTGTTGCCGCTGTGTACAGGCATCACCTCGGCCCCCAGCATACGCATGCGCTCCACGTTCACTGCCTGGCGCTCCACATCCAGCGCACCCATATAAACCCTGCAGGGCATATTCATGAGTGCACATACGGTTGCTGTAGCTACGCCGTGCTGTCCTGCACCGGTCTCTGCAATGATGCGGGTCTTGCCCATGCGCTTGGCCAGCAGGATCTGCCCTATTGAGTTGTTTATCTTATGGGCACCGGTGTGGTTCAGGTCCTCACGCTTCAGGTACAGTTTGCATCCGTACTTCCGGCTCATACGTGATGCATAATACAGCGGGCTGGGACGGCCTACATAGTCGCGCAGCAGTGCATGGTACTCTTTCCTGAACTCCGGGCTCTCAATAATGGGCAGGTAGCTCTCCTTCAGGGTCTCTACGGTCTTGTAGAGTATCTCGGGGATGTAAGCACCTCCAAACTCTCCGTAGTAACCGTTGCTGTCAATCTGATAAGTATTCATTGTGTTTAATTTGAATTGTTGGAACTAAAAAAGGCCCTTCGTGAGTACCGAAGAGCCTTTGTATTATATGTTCATTTATGGATATATGGCCTCTACCTCACGATTTTATGTATCCTGAGTTCTGCCACCACCAAAATGAAACGTTCATTGTCATTATTATGCGTTTTTGCTTGATTTGTGCTGCAAAGATATGCAAAAGTTCAATATGCAATGGATTTTTGTGACTTTTTTTTAAAAGTTCCGTGCACCGAGGAGATTATACAGGATGGAAACCAATTCTTTTGCTGTTCCCGGATAAACTATACCATTCATTCCCAATGAGATAGCAGCATTGACATTATCCTTGCGGTCATCAATAAAGACACACTCCTGGGCTTTCAGATTGTATTTGGAAAGGAGTAGCTGGTAGATGGCAGGTTCGGGCTTGGCCAGGTGGACGGAGCTTGAGACTACGTAGTTGTCTATGCTGCCGATGGTGCGGAAACGGCGGCGGGCTTCAGCGAATGTGGCGGCGGGCCAGTTGGTGAGGCCGAATACTCCGTAGCCTTTCTGTTTTAGTTCCTGGATTATCTCAAGCATGCCGGGGATGTCTCCGTGACACATATCAAACCAGCGGTCGCGGAACATCGCTACGGCATCGGCATACTCAGGATGTAAGGCCTGGAGTTCGGCTACGCATGTGTCCATATCCTCGCCCCGGTCCATGCGGGTGAACCATTCACGGTTGCAGATATTATCTGTAAAGAACCGGCACTTCTCTTCATCACCGTTAAATACGGGCAGGAACAGGTATGCGGGATTCCAGTCTACAAGGACGTTTCCGTAGTCGAATATGACGTTTTTAATCATTTGATGCAGTGATTGTTATGGTGTCATTCATGATGCTGTCCGGAACGGTCAGACCAACCATTTTCATGTAGCCGCTTACGCTCCTCAGATACTGCGGCATATCATCGGGTGCGATGGGGTCAACTGCCGGCAGATCCATGCGCAGCGGGTCTATGGCGGTGCCGTTCTTGAATACGCGGTAGTCCAGATGCGGACCAGTAGCGGTTCCGGTCATACCCACATAGCCTATCAGCTGGCCCTGCGATACGTGAGTACCTACGCTGATGCCGCTGGCAAATCCCCTAAGGTGCATATACTCTGTAGTATACGTGGAGTTATGCTTTATCTTGATATAGTTGCCGCCACCCTTGCTGTCCCAGGCACGGGCGGTCACCACTCCGTCGCCTACCGAATATACAGGAGTGCCCGATGGAGCCGCGTAATCAACGCCGTGATGCGCACGTACCACCTTCTTGATAGGATGCAGACGGGCGTTTGAGAACTTTGAACTGATGCGGGTGTAACTGAGCGGTGCTTTAAGGAATGCACGCCTCAGACTTGTGCCGTTCTCGTCAAAATACTCCCCGCGCTCATTGTGGTAATTGTATCGGAATGCGTAGTGGTCTGTGCCGGATGTTATGAAATTGGCTGCAAGAATCTCGCCTGTAGCAACTCTCACACTGTCAGCAAAGAGTTCCTGATAATAGACTGAGAATGAGTCCCGTTTCTGGATTCCAAAGAAGTCTATCGTCCACGAGTAGATATCGGCCAGCATTCCGGCCAGATCGGGGGCGGCGCCCTGATCTATCATGGCGTTCCAGAGCGATGACTCAATGCTTCCGCTTATGTAGTTGAGAACGGTATCGACATCAATAGAGCCGGTGTAACTGAAAATGCTGTCAGTCAGAGAATAGACTGCATAATCGGTTTTGTTTATATCGTATACAAAATACCTGGCTGTGGCTACTGAATCGCGGTCGCGGACTACGTGATACGGCTTGCCGGACTGCATCTTGCGTACACTCCAGGTTTCCTGCGATGCCTTTTCCAGATGGTAGATGGTCTGTGATGACACATCGTAACGGTATAGTATAGTGGAGAGCAGTTCATTGCGCCCTATAACTCCATCCTCAACATCCAGACTGTCAATGTTGATACCCCAGCGCATTGTCGGCTCAGGTACGGGTTCGACAGTCTCCTCCGGTTCGGTTTCGGGTACAGCGTTATTCTGTTTGCATGACAGCGTAAGGGCAATCAATGCTGTCAGAACAATTATATGGTGCCGGAAAAAACTCATCCCTCAATACCTTCAAAACCTTTGATAATCTCGCGATTAAGTGCATCGCTTACGGGAACGAGCGGCAGACGCATCACGTTTTCAAGCTGTCCGCGGCTGGACATCAGGGCTTTTACGCCGCAGGGACTACCCTCACGGAACATAAGTCCGTAAAGCGGCGAGAGCTGCTTCTGGATCTGCTCTGCCTCGGCATAACGCTCCTGCATGGTAAGATGGATAAGCTCACCGAAACGCTTGGGTATTGCATTGCCTATCACAGAGATAACGCCCGATGCGCCACAGCGGATTGCCTCCATTGCCAGGCTGTCATCACCAATGATTACGTGGAAACCCTCAGGGGCGCCGGCAATGATCTCCTTAACCTGCTCCATATTGCCAGATGCCTCCTTTATGCCAATCACGTTCCTGAACTCACGTGCAATACGCAGTGTAGTCTGTGCGGTCATATTGACTCCTGCTCGGCCGGGAACGTTATAGAGTATTATAGGTTTGGCCGATGCCTTGGCAATCTCGGCAAAATGGCGGTAGATGCCCTCCTGTGAAGGCTTGTTATAGAATGGAACGGCGCTCAGTATGGCGTCTACGCCGTCTAACCGGTAATTCTTTATCTGGTCTACAACTGTTGCGGTGCAGTTGCTGCTGCATCCCACCATGATAGGGATCCGGCCGTTAACCTGAGCGGCCACGCTCTTTATGACCTGCAGACGCTCTGCATCTGACAGTGTCGGAGTCTCGGCAGTTGTGCCCAGAACGCACAGGTGGTCAACGCCTCCTGCAATCAGGTTTTCAACGATTGAATGCAGACTATCAAAGTCAATCTTTCCGTCTTTTCTGAACGGAGTTACAAGGGCAACGCCCAATCCCTTAAAAGGGTAAGAGTAATTCATTGGTTGTTATTGAAGGTTTTTCATTAATCATTTCCAGAAACTCATTCTCACTGACCAGCCTTACGCCCAGTTCCTGCGCCTTCTCGCGTTTGGCGGGTCCCATATTGTCACCGGCCAGCACAAATGATGTCTTGGCCGATATGCTGCCGGAGTTCTTGCCTCCGTGACGCTCAATGAGCGCCTTGTATTCATCGCGTGAGTGGTGGTTGAACACGCCGCTTATCACGATTGTCTTGTCTTTTAGCAAGTCTGATCCTCCCTCCTGCTCCTCCTGTGACAGTTCCATCTGCAGGCCGAACTCCTTGAGACGGTTAACCAGTGCACGGCTGCGCTCATCGGCAAAGAAAGATACAATGCTCTGCGCAATCTTGGTACCAATCTCATTCACCGCTGTGAGTTGCTCCATAGTGGCGTTCTCAAGCGCCTCCATAGATTTGAATGCGCGTGCCAGTATCTTGGCCACGGTCTCGCCTACAAACCTTATTCCTATGGCAAACAGCACACGCTCAAACGGAACCTTCTTGGAGTCCTCGATTCCGTGCACAATACTTACGGCCGATTTCTCTCCCAATCCCTCCAGACGGCAGATATCCATGGCCTTAAGTGTGTAAAGGTCTGCGATATCCTTTATCAGACCGGCCTGGTAGAACAGGTCTATGGTCTCGGTACCAAGACCGTCTATATTCATTGCCTTACGGCTCACAAAATGCTCTATGCGGCCCTTTATCTGGGGCGGACAGCTTATGGCATTGGGGCAATAGTATGCGGCCTCACCCTCGTAGCGTATCAGTTTGGTACCGCACTCGGGGCATACATCGGCAAACTTTACCGGATCGCCCATCAGAAGTGAACGGGAATCAATATCCACGCCTGTTATCTTAGGGATAATCTCGCCACCCTTCTCCACATAGACCATATCGCCTACATGAAGGTCCAAACCCCTGATAATGTCGGCGTTATGCAGTGTGGCGCGCTTTACGACGGTTCCTGACAGCTGTACGGGGTCAAGGTTGGCAACCGGAGTAACGGCACCTGTACGGCCTACCTGGTATGATACGCTGTTAAGGCGTGTCAGCTGACGCTCTGCCTGGAACTTGTACGCAATTGCCCAGCGCGGTGACTTGGCCTTGAATCCCAGGTTACGCTGCTGTCTTAAAGAATTTACCTTGAGCACAATGCCATCGGTTGCAACCGGAAGGTTCTTACGCTCTGTGTCCCAATAGTTTATATAGTCAAGCACCTCATCGATAGTGGTGCATTTCTTCATGTGGTCCGATACCTTAAAACCCCATTTCTGAGCCTCCATCATGTTCTCATAATGGCCGTCACAGGGCAGCTGCTCTCCAAGCAGATAATAGAGGTATGAATCCAGCTGGCGGCGTGACACCTCCTGCGGATTCTGCAGCTTGAGAGTGCCCGATGCAGCATTGCGGGGGTTGGCAAACAGAGGCTCCTCCTGCAGCTCACGCTCGGCGTTAAGGCGCTCAAACGATGTCCAGGGCATCAAAACTTCACCGCGGATCTCAAAGTTGCGGGGGTAATTGCCTTTCTGGAGTACCAGAGGTACGGATTTGATGGTGCGAACGTTATCGGTCACGATATCGCCCTTAACGCCGTCACCGCGGGTAACAGCCTGAACCAGCTTGCCGTCCTCATATATCAGCGATATTGAAAGGCCGTCATACTTAAGCTCACAGCATATCTCAAACGGCTCGTTCAGGAGTCCGCTCACGCGCTGAAAGAAATCCCGCACCTCCTGCTCATTATAGGTATTGTCCAGTGAGAGCATCGGATAACGGTGCTCAGCCTGCTCAAAACCCTTGCTAAGGTCGCTTCCTACACGCTGTGTAGGAGAATTCTGGTCGTAAAGCTCAGGATGACGTTCTTCCAGGTCAATAAGCTCATGCATAAGCTTGTCGAACTCTATATCGGATATGACGGGAGCGTTCTGGACATAGTACAGGTTGTTGTATTTATGCAACAATTCGCGCAGCTCTATTATCCGTTCGGTTTCGCTCATTTTGAAGGGTTCTATGAAAGTGCCGTTTTCAGACCGCGAATTTACGCATAATTTTGTAATTTTGCAGGCGTTTATAGTACATATTTATGCGTATAGATATACTTACAGTATTTCCCGATATGCTTGAGGGCTTCTTTAACTGCTCAATGATGGCACGCGCCCAGAAAGCCGGTCTTGCCGAGATACATCTGCACGACATAAGGGACTACACCACCGATAAGCACCACAAGACCGATGACTACCCATTTGGAGGCTGTGCCGGCCTTGTAATGAAGATAGAACCCATTGACCGCCTCATAACCGACCTTAAGTCTCAGCGTGACTACGATGAGGTGATATACACATCGCCCGACGGCGAGCAGTTCAACCAGAAAACCGCCAACAGCCTATCCCTGCTAAACAACATAATCATTCTGTGCGGCCACTATAAAGGAATAGACTACCGTATCCGCGAACACCTGATAACCCGCGAGATAAGCATCGGCGACTACGTCCTCACAGGAGGAGAACTGGCAGCAGCCGTAATGACCGACAGCATAGTACGCCTTATACCCGGTGTCCTCTCCGATGAGCAGTCCGCCCTATCCGACTGTTTCCAGGACAACCTCCTGGCTCCACCCGTCTACACCCGTCCCGCCGAATACAAAGGCTGGCGCGTCCCCGACGTCCTCCTATCCGGCAACCAAGCCCTGATAGACGACTGGGAGTTCCAGCAATCAATGGAGCGCACCAAAAAACTCCGCCCCGATCTCCTAAAATGATACAATTGGGGACTGTCCCCTTTTGTATCATTCTAAAGCTCCAATTATTTCCTGAACGGAGGCGAATCCGTGGCGATTGAGGTAATCCTCGATGCCGTCAATGACTTTCTCAGATATAGAGGGATCGATGAAGTTTGCAGTACCAATCTGAACGGCCGATGCACCCGCAAGAAGGAACTCGACAGCATCAGTAGCGCTACAGATACCGCCCAATCCGATGACAGGAATTTTTACCGCCTTGGCAGTCTGCCACACCATACGCAAGGCAACCGGTTTTACAGCCGGGCCACTCATGCCGCCGGTAACGGTGGAAAGTATAGGCTTACGCTTTTCAGCATCAATAGCCATACCCAGCATAGTGTTGATGAGCGATACGCTGTCAGCCCCCGCAGCCTCAACAGCCCGGGCTATCACAGTAATATCAGTAACATTAGGCGAAAGCTTGACAATCAAAGTCTTATCATAAGCCTTGCGGACAGCAGCAACAACCTGGGCTGCGCTTTCCGGATTAACGCCAAAAGCCATTCCGCCCTGCTTTACATTAGGGCAAGAGATGTTGAGCTCAATGGCCGGTATGTCATCAAGAGTATTTATGATGCCGGCAGTCTGGATGTAATCATCAATACATGAACCGGAAACGTTAACTATGATATTTGTCCGTATTTTTCTAACCTCAGGATAGATATGGTCCACAAAGTAGTCAACGCCCTTGTTTTGGAGTCCAACAGCATTGAGCATACCTGAAGGAGTCTCAGCCATACGCGGATAAGGATTACCCTGACGCGGGTTGAGAGTGGTACCTTTTACAATAATGGCACCCAGACGGCTGATATCCATAAAATCGGCATACTCGGTACCGTATCCGAACGTGCCCGATGCCGTCATCACCGGATTCTTGAGCTCCAGTGAACCTATCTTAGTATTCAGTTGAACCATTTCAGTCTGTCAATTTCAAAAACCGGACCCTCTTTACAAACACAAACGTTACCCTCATCGGCCGTATCCTCAACACAGCACAGGCAGGCCCCTATTCCGCAAGCCATCTTATGCTCCAGAGATACCTCACAGGCTATCTCGTGCTCCTTTGCCCATCGGGCTACAGCCTTAAGCATAGGCGTAGGACCGCAGGCATAAATGCGGTCAAATGCCTCGCTGTCCATAAGCAGGCTGTGATTGGTCACAAAACCTTTTTCGCCGGCCGATCCGTCCTCGGTGGTCATGAACAGGTCACCGTACTTTTGGAACTCCTCCTTGCGCAGAATAAGGTCTGCCGTGCGACCTCCAAACAGGAATGCAGGACGTATTCCGTGCTCCGAAAACTCCTGTCCCAGGAACAACAGAGGTGCCACGCCTACTCCTCCGCCAATAAGCAGAGGTTTGGCAACATGTGTACTGCGGTAATTGAAGCCGTTACCAAGCGGAAGCAGAACGTTTATCTTATCGCCAGCCTTGGCATCGGCAAGAGACTGCGTACCCTCACCCACAATCTGTATCAGGAATTCAACAAGATTGTTTGTGCGGTCTATGGCGTGTATTGAAATAGGTCTGCGCAGCAGCACCTTGGCCGACGGCACCTGCAGTTCGGCAAACTGTCCTGCCACCATATCCGGCAACTCTCCCGGATATTGCAATGTAAGCAGTGTGGCGTTAGGGCCGACCATTCGGTTTTCGGCCACCACCATATCTGTCTGGAACTTTCTCATATATTATATAATGTAGCCGCGAAGTTAATAAAAAAGGTGCAACCTTAGAAGGCTGCACCACGGTTAGTTATAGGTTGTATAGTAATCAATATTCCTGAACGTTCTTAAAGTCGCGCCACTCCATACGTCTCTTATAGTTGAACATCTGGCCTCTGGGAACATAAAGCTTGGCGTTCTGCTTGGCGGCATCGTCAAAGGCATTCGGGCAGTGAGCCGGCCACATACCGTGTGCGTTTACAAGTGTCAGCTTGGGGCAGTTCTTGAATGACTCAGCTCCGATGATTCTGACATTACCGCCCAACTCAACCTCCTCAAGGGCTGTGCAGTTCTTGAACGAATTGTCACTGATGGCTGTCACAAAGTTACCTACAAACACCTTCCTCAAGAACGCATTGTCCATAAAGGCTTCGGTGCAGATAATTGCAACTTCCTCAGAGATGACATAATCTGCAGTCTCCTTCTTGGCAGGATACTTGATAAGCATCTTGTTATCCTTGCTGAACAGAATTCCGTCAACATCCTTATATGACTGATTGTTCTCATTAACAGTAAACTTCTTTATGCCTGAGCAGCCTTTGAAGGCACCGTCTACGATACGGAGAACACTGTATGGAATATCAACCGATGTCACTTCGGTGCATCCGTAGAATGCGTTTGCATCAATCTCCATTACACGGAATGTGAAGTCATTGTTCTCACCGGTTGTAATGAATGACGGAATGCTGATGTCTCCTTTATAATGACTCGGGCCGTCATCAAAGTTCTTTCGGCCGTTAGTCCTGTCCCAAGTCAGGGTTACATTACCGAAGTTATCCAGAATCTTGTAGCACAACGTGGTGCCGTTATTGTATTTAACAGTAATGATCTGGTCCTCAACGGTGGCATCCAACTGTTTAACCAGCAATGTCTGCCATACTTCATTGTTTGATCTTTCCTTTGATGCTTCCTTGCTGCTACGGCAACCTGCAAGCGTGAATACTGCGATAGCTAAAACGAATAAATATTTTTTCATAGCTTTAATTGGTTTAATCTTCTATCAGCAAATATAAACACCAAATTCTAAAAAATCAAAAAATCCGTATTATTTTTTTAATTCCTGCGAAAATTTCTGATAAGTACCGTCTTCAAAAAACACAACGACCTCTTTTATGGCTTTTTGGGAAGTTGAGAAAACAGGGTCTGAAATGAGTGTATCGTCCTTATTATTACGCTTTTTGCGTTGTTTAGGAACGTTCTCTTCCTGTCTGAGATTTGAAAATTCCGTGGTTTTCCGTACATCTGCCGGAAAAAACGCATTCTCCATGCCGGGAAGAATAGGATAATCCGGTTCTTGAGGCTTATTATCCTGCAACTGTGGAATTGCCGATCCTTTACCTTCCAGGAGCCATTCCAGCTCTATGTCGGGGTATGCCCGATGAATAGCCATCATGAATTTCAGGCTGGGCTCGTTTCTACCGCTTAATATATGTTGCAGTGTGGCTCTCTGTACATCTATAGCATTGGCAAACTGGGTGGGAGTCAGATGCAACAGCTCCATTAATTCAATCAACCTCTCTTTCATAGCTTGATAATGTCATTTTTGATGCGTTGTTACAAATGTATCAATTTATTTTTATTTTAGCACCATACTTATGTGTAATACTTATGTTGTTGACAAATGTATTTTTGAAACATTTGTGACAATGACCAATCGCAGTTTACATGAATAGGTGCCAATATGTATATATTAGACTCGAATTAAATTTGGATATGTATGGTAAATTATTGATTAAAAAGATATTATTATTGATTATTTCTTTGCTTTGACGGTTGTTGAAGCGTTTTGCATATTGAAGTCGGCCACTTAAATCCAACGCTTCAATACCTATCATATAATTACGTTGAATTTCAATAAATTACTCATTATATAGCATTTTGTATAAGGTTTTGCATGAATGAGTCGCCTCCTCTTCCTTGACCATTTTGATATACCTGATAAAGATACATATGTATTCTTTATAACGCCACTAATGACAAGATATAAGTGTATAAATGGCAATAAAACAACAAATGTAATTGTTAAACAAAATTAAAGGCTGCCTAAAGGGCAGCCTTTCCAATATAAATTTTGCGAGAATTCAAAATTTGTAACAATCCCTACAATTACTCAGAAATAATCGATTCTCAGAACAGATAAGGATTCTTGTAATTGAGTGAAAAAGACAATGTTAATGAAGTATCAGGTAAAGCAATTCCTTAAGGAGTCCCTCTCCTGTATTTGCGGTTGCGTCCACTCCTTTTGACTTAGCATCATATTTACGTATTGTTGTAATGATCTGCATGGTCTGTGTGGCAGTATAGTTTCGCATTCCTGTGGTATAATCCCTAACTCCCCAGGTATTTTTAAGGTCCAACTGGTCTGCAATTCCCCTATCCGTCTTGTCCTGAGCGTAGAATGCCAGCATCAGATTTGCAAAATACGGGAAAATAGCTGCTGTAACCAACTGCATAGGATATGTTTTAGGGTTACTCTCGTAATATGCGGCTATTTTGTTTGCCTTAAGTATGTTCTTATTTATTATGGCATCACGGAATTCAAAGATATTGTAGTCTTTGCTTACACCCACATGCTCTTCTATAAACTCCGGAGTAATCTCTGTGTTGCCTTCAGGCAATGCTGTGGCCAGTTTTTCCAGTTCTCCGTTCATACGGCTCAGGTCCGCTCCGACAGATTCGCTCATCATAGACATCCCCTTGGGGGACATCTTGAGTCCGCGCTCATTCAGAAATTCCTCAATAAACTCCGGAAGAGCATCGTCTTTGACCTTCTTTGACTCAAACAAAACGCCGTTTTTCTCTATTACGGCAACAATCTTTTTCCGTCTGTCCAGCGAACCGTTCTTATGGCAGAACACCAGGACAGTGCTCAGTTGCGGATTATTAAGGTAAGAACCCAGTATGTCCGATGGACTACCGCCTGCCTCGGATTCTTTTTTCATCAGGTGCTGAGCCTCCTTGATAATAATAACCTGTCGGTCAAACCCCATAGGGTATGCTTTGGCACGCTGAATCACCTCACTCATTGTGGTGTCATTGCCATAGAGTACTATCTGATTAAAGTCTCTTGCCTCTTCGGGCAGTGCATGTTCCCTTATGTAATCTGATATGGAGTCGATAAAAAACGGTTCGTCGCCCATCAGATAGTATACAGGTTTGTATATCCCCCTTTCAAGTTCTTTTATGACTTGGCGGTAAGCGGTTCCTGATGTTGCCATTTCAATTCCTAATTATTAACTTCGCAGTGTTACAAAGATATGATTGAAAAATTAAATTTGCCACCTTTTGAGCCTAAAATATCCGAACAGGCAGATAAAAAGACCGTTTGGGACCCTGTTCGCAAGCTCTGGACTGCATTCACACCCGAAGAGAATGTGCGCCAAGCCTTTGTTTCATACCTAGTTAACCATAAAGGATACCCTATCTCACATATCGCAAACGAACAGGCTATTGAATTGAACGGAATGAGCCGCCGATGTGACTCTGTAGTTTATGACAGAGCCGGAATACCTAAGGTAATAGTGGAATACAAACGCCCAACCGTAGCAATAACCCAAAAAGTCTTTGACCAGATAGCCCGCTACAATCTGGTCCTTCATGTAGACTACCTTATAGTAAGCAACGGTCTTAAGCATTACTGCGTAAAAATGGAATATCCCACAGGAAAGTTTCTGTTCCTGCGGGATATTCCAGACTATTCTGCTCTGTAGATCAATCTTCGTCAGCAGCGGCAGCCTTGCGTGTGCGGCGCTTGGGAGTCTCCACTTGCTTGACCTCCTCCTTTACACCTGCCAGTTCGGGATCTATCATGATACGTCCGCAATACTCGCAAACGATGATTTTCTTACGCATGCGGATATCCAACTGGCGCTGAGGCGGAATCTTGTTGAAGCAACCACCGCATGACTCACGCTGTACATATACGATACCCAGACCGTTGCGTGTGTTGTTGCGGATACGCTTGAATGACTGCAGCAGACGGGGCTCGATATTGAGTTCCAGGTTCTTGCACTTCTCGCGCAGACGCTCCTCCTCCTGACGGTTCTCCTCAATGATCTCCTGGAGTTCAGACTTCTTTATCTCAAGATCCTGCTGCTTTTCGGCTACGATAGCGCGGTTGTTTTCAATCTCTTCCTTCTTTGCGTTGATGGTGTTTGTAAACTCACGGATGCGCTTCTCGGCCAGCTCAATCTCCAGGTTCTTGAACTCAATCTCCTTGTTGAGAGAATCAAACTCACGGTTATTGCTGACGTGGTCCTGCTGCTCCTGATACTTGGCTACAGCCTGCTTTGAAACCTCGATGGTGTTCTTGTTCTCAGCAACGCCCTTGCTCATCTCGACAACATCGGCACTGGCCTTCTCTATACGTGTGGTCAGGCCGGCAATCTCATCCTCAAGGTCCTGAACCTCAAGAGGCAGTTCGCCGCGCAGTGTCTTGATCTTGTCAATCTCGGTCAGCATGGTCTGCAGCTGATACAATGACTGGAGTTTCTCCTCTACAGAGTACTCGCTGGGGTCTTTCTTAGTGTTTGTTGCCATAATTTATATGTAATAATTTATCGGATTCGTCTTGTTTACAGTCTTGAGCACTCTCAGTTCCGGGAATGCCTCCTTAAGAATGTCTGCAAGCAGGTCAACAGTGAACTGCTCGCTCTCAAAATGTCCGGCCTCAATCAACTTGATGGTGCCGTCATAGCCAAAGAAACGGTGATACCCTATCTCGCCCGTCATGAATGCATCAGCACCCTGCTCTACTGCCTTATCGGTCAGGAACGCGCCGGAACCTCCGCATACAGCCATACGTTTTATCGGGCGGCCAAGTTCTCCGTTATGTCTGATGCAGGTAACTCCGAACTTCTCTTTAACCCAAGCCAGCAACTGATTCTCTGTCATTTGCTTAGGGAATCGGCCGATAATACCTGCGCCGTTGCCGTCAGGCTGCTCATCCAGAGGTTTGACATCGGTCAGTCCCAAAACGTTTGCTATACGCATGTTTACGCCCTTGCTGGCGTTGTCCAGATTGGTGTGGCTGGCGTAGATTGTAATACCCACGCGTACGGCGCTCATCACGATGCTGCCTATACTGTCATCAGTGAGACGTTTGAGCGGGCGGAACAGCAGCGGATGGTGCGAAATGATCATATTGCATCCGTTATTGATGGCCTCGTCAACCACCTGACGGGTCACGTCCAGACACAATAAAACCCCTGAAACTTCGGTCTCTGTAGTTCCAACCTGCAAGCCTGAATTATCGTAATCATCCTGCAGTGGCAGAGGCGCGAAACTCTCAAGGGCATCAATTACCTCCCTGATTTTCATCACCTTTATCTTTCTGTGCTGCAAAGGTAATAAAAAATTCCCGATTATATCAAACCGAGAATCACTTTGTAGCTGTGTACCTCATCGGGATCACCCAGTTCCTTGCCCGGGGTATCGGACAACTTGACGCAGCGATAGACGTGCTGGCGGGGGTTGACCTGGAAAGTCTTGAGTTTCATTACGATGTTGAGCGGATCAACTGTGCCTACATCGTTAGTGAGGTTTGTGCCGATGCCGAACGATACCTTTATCCTACCCTCAAAGTACTTCTGGATGGCCAGGGCACGGTCAAAGTCAAGGGCGTCACTGAATACGATTGACTTTGTCATGGGGTCTATGTGGTATGACTCGTATTTGGCTATGATCTTGTCGCCGAACTCAAACGGATCGCCGCTGTCGTGACGTACGCCGTCATACAGTTTGGCCATATCGAGCGAGAAATTGCGCAGGAACACGCGTGTGGTAAAGCAGTCAGGCAGCATGGTACCCATGTTGCCGCCGAAAATCTGAGCCCAGTTGCGCATAACGTAGTAGTTTGCTTCCTTGGGGCCCATGAATGCAGCCGTAGCCATCATAAGCTCGTGCGCCATTGTGCCAATGGGCTTCAGGTCCGGACGGATTGACTGGTATTTCATTGCGAAATATACGGTCGATGAGCCGATGAAATACTTGGCGTGGCGTGTCAGATACTCGGTTACATGATCCTCAACCTCACGTGAGTAGCGGCGGCGCATACCAAAGTTTGCAAACTTGAGCTTGTTCTCGTTTGATATTGCAACCTTCTTTTCCAGATGGCTGTCTATGTATGCCCAGTCCGGCTCGGTTTTTTCATATATCTTGTAATATACCTCCGATACCGTACTCAGAATTGGGATTTCATACAGCGTTACCTTGTAGATAAGGTCTTTTGCCTCAATGTGCAGGTGGCCCTCCTCATCAAGCGATATATCAATAATGCCGGCATCGAACCGGAATCCTTTGAGCCACTCAAAATAGCACTGAGGTATGAAATATATATTGGAGAGGCACCATTTGAACTCCTCATCGGTCAGGGCCAGCGTCTCCAGTTTCTTGAACTCCTTGTGCAACAGGTCCACAAACTCCGGCGTGAACTTCATGCCGTTGCGGTCATTGAAACTGAATGTGCCTATACCCTCGGGGGTGGTCCGTTGGTAGTAGTATGACATGGAGAATTTGTAGAGGTCATTCTCCAGCATGCTTTTTACAATAGTACTCTCCATAAAATCCTTATTTATAAATCTTTATCTTATTCTCGTTCATGTAGGTAACCAGAGGCTCGTTGCTCTCGATGGATGCTACGCCCTCCAGGTAAACTGACAGTTCAAAACCTACCTCCTTGCTCAGACGAACCAGATTCTTGAGTGTCTCCAGGACGCAGTACTCGGCAGCTATACCGCATACAACAACCTTGTCACCCTTTACAAACAGGTCCTGGTCATTACCCTTGGTGTTCTCAAACTGGCCGTACTCCTCCTTATCCTGAGCCTGGCCCTTGGGAAGGAACCTTACGTTATCAATGTTCAGGTTGTCCAGAATGCCGTCTGGAAGTGCTGCACCAACGGTATAGCGTACGCAGTGCTGCGGCCAGATACCGCCGTTGGCCTTGAAAGAGCAGTGGTTCCAGGGGTGCCAGTCAAGTGTGAAATAGACTCTGTCAAATGCGGTGAGCTTGGACTTGATGGGCTCAACAACGCGGGTACCGTCGGTTGCAGGAAGGTTTCCGTCAATGAAATCCTTCTGGAGGTCAACCACTACCATAATGTTTGCGGGTTCACGGTCTGTCATAGCTTTCTGTGTCTTATTGCCTGAGCATGCCACCATTGCCATAACCATGGCTGCTGCGGCAAAAATCTTTAATACTTTCATTTCAATAATAATGTATTTGAGACTGCAAAATTAATGCTTTTAAGAGTAAAAACAAACTTGTTTGTTTATCAACTCACATTTGTGTACCTTTGACATCACATTTAAACGACCCTGACAAATGCGGTGTGTAGTAAGACAGCAGACAGATATCGACCCCGTCAAATGGAATGAGTTTGTACGGACCAACTCTATGGGATGGGCCCATTTCCTTTATGAAGTTATAGCCATAGACAGGTACGCCTCATACCGGAATCTGTCATTTGCCATTGTTGATCAGGATAACAATGATGATATACTGTTCATTATGCAGCTTCACCGCACCTCAAAGTACGGATTCCTGACAAAAATCGGATTCCCCTTTTTCAAGGAGAAACTCAAGAGCCGATGGGGTTATATAATCAAGGACGGGCTGGTCAAGAAGCACCAAAGACTGGTTAAAGAGTGCTTTGAGAACTATATTGACAATTATCTGGCCGATAATCCCATAAAGCTTTTCAGTGCTGACCTGGCTCCAGTCACACAGGACCGTCTCAATCATAGAGATGGCATTAATCCGCTGGTTTTCTTTGATTTCAAGCCCAGAATCAGATACACATGGGTGGTTGATCTATCCAAGCCCGATGACCGCATGCTGGCCGACTGTGAGGAGACAACCCGTCAGGCTGTACGCAAGTTGGAAGCATCGGGCCGCTATGAAATGGTTGAAGCCAAATCCACACAAGAGGACTGCCGGATTTATATCGACCTGCACAAGGAGACTTATACCCGTACAGGTGCCGCAAAAGACATAATAGCCGATGATTATCACCACAACATATTCTTTAACCTTATCCCCAAAGGCATCTGCCGGGTCTTTTTCCTGAAGGAGAATGAAACCGGTCAGGTAATTGCAACGGTAGCTGTCCTGATATATGGCAATACCGCATACTACTGGTGGGGAGATTCCAGGAACGAGAAAGAGATAGGCGTCAATAAATATCTGCTTTTCAAGGTGATATGCCTGATTCGTGATAGTTTCGGCAAAACAGGATACTTTGAGACGGGAGGAGCCTACCCTTACCTTCGCAGAGGCAAATACAAAGGCCTTAATGACTTTAAGAAGTGCTTCGGTACATTCCTTATGCCCATATACTGTGGTGATTATCAAAAGATCAAACCTGCCAAGAAACAATAATAACAGATAAATGAACAAATCAAAACTATTAGTAGCCGTAGTGACGGTATTGTTGACTATGTCATGCAGTGAATTAAAGAATAATCCTTTCTTACAGGAGAGTAAGTTGCCGTATGGCGCAGTAGAGTTTGACAAGATACAGTCAAATGATTATCTGCCCGCCTTTGAGGAGGGATTCCGTCAGTTCAAGGCCGATATTGACGCTGTGGCTGCTTGTCCCGATGCCCCCACCTTCCAGAACACAATCGAGGCCCTGGAGTCAAGCGGCCGGTTGCTCAACAAGGTAAGCGCCGTATTCTTCAACCTGATGGAGACCGATGCTGATGACCTGATGAAGGAGACCGAAGAGAAGGTCATTCCCATGCAGACCGAGGCAGACTCCTATCTTTATATGAATGAGGTTATCTTTAAAAGAATCAAGCAGTTATATGACAGTAAAGATAATGGAGGCCTTACCACAGAACAGATCAAGGTATTGGAGAAATACTACCGCCGTTTTGTCAAGGGAGGTGCCCTGCTGGATGACAAGGCAAAAGCCCGTTTCGTGGAGATTCAGAACCGTCTGGGTGAACTCCGCATCAAGTTTGCCAAGAACAATCTTGACGAGAGCAATGCCTACGTACTCAATGTAACTGACATAAAGCGTCTTGAGGGGCTCAGTCAGGACCAGTTGGAGGCTGCCGCCACTCGCGCTAAGGAAAAAGGCCTGCAGGGTTGGGCGTTCAACGTACAGAAGCCCTGCTGGATACCGTTCCTGCAGACATGTAAGGACCGCAGCCTGCGCGAGC
Organism: Bacteroidaceae bacterium; assembly: GCA_045534785.1. Lineage (GTDB taxonomy): Bacteria > Bacteroidota > Bacteroidia > Bacteroidales > Bacteroidaceae > Colenecus. Next base: position 40,117 of record JAZSKJ010000018.1, read on the forward strand.
AGATGTACAAGGCTTACTACAGCCGCGGCAACAACAATAACGAGTTTGACAACAAGGCCATAGTTAAGGAGATACTCACCTTGCGTCTGGAACTGGCCAATCTGCTTGGTTATGAGACATTTGCCGATTACCAGCTCGAAGACCGCATGGCCAAGACCCCGCAGGCTGCCTATGACCTGCTTATGGAGATATGGAAATACGCTCTGCCGCAGGCCGAGCTTGAGCGTGACGAGATGCAGAAGATCATCGATGCCGAAGGCGGTAAGTTCAAGCTGGAAGCTTGGGACTGGTGGTACTACGCCGAGAAGCTGCGCAAGCAGAAATATGATCTGGACGAGTCACAACTGATGCCCTATTTCAGTCTTGACAACGTACGCAAGGGCTCATTCATGGTTGCCGAGACCCTCTTCGGCATCAAGTTCAAGAAGGTCGATAACCTGCCCGTCTACCATCCTTCGGTGGAGACCTGGGAGTGTATGGATGCCGACGGCACCCATCTGGCATACTTCTACACAGACTGCTTTGTACGCCCCACCAAGCGTCAGGGTGCCTGGATGACCAACTTTACAGATGAATTCAACTATGCAGGCCAGAGCCAACGTCCCACAATAGTGAACGTATGCAACTTCTCACTTCCTACTGACACCCTGCCCTGTCTGCTCTCAATCGATGATGCCCGCACGGTATTCCATGAGTTCGGTCACGCCCTGCACGGAATGCTCACACAGTGCCACTATCCTACCGTAAGCGGTACTGCCACACCGAATGACTTTGTGGAGATGTGCTCACAGATCATGGAACACTGGGCCATAGATCCCACAATATTAAAGCAGTACGCATTCCACTACAAGACCGGCAAGGCAATTCCTGACAATCTGATTGAGAAGATGCAGAACGCCGGCCATTTCAATACCGGATTCGAGACCGTAGAGCTTGTAGGAGCCGCCCTGCTTGATATGGAGTATCATATGCTCAAGGACTACAAGAACTTCGATGACCAGAAATTTGAGGATGAGATATCGGCCAAACTGGGAATGATACCGCAAATAGAATACCGTTATCGCGGTACATTCTTCAACCACATATTCAATAATGACTATTGCGCAGGCTATTACAGCTATCTCTGGGCCGAGGTTCTGGACTGCGACGCATTCCAGTGTTTCCAGGAGGAGGGTCTTCTAAACAAGGAGACCGGCAAGCGCTATCGCCAGAACATACTGGAGAAAGGCGGCAGCGATGACCTTATGAAACTGTACCGCCAGTTCCGGGGCAGTGATCCCAAGACTGATGCTATGTTACGTAACCGTGGATTAATCAAATAAAAAGGAACTAATAATATGACATTTACAGGAATTCTGTTTCTCATCATTGCGACCGTTCTGACCGCAATGTTCTCTATCGTATTCAAAATCTTTCACCGTAAGGACATTGATGCCAACCAGGCAATATTCTTCAATTATCTGACCGCTTTTATTCTGGGAGTGCTGTTCTCACTGAATGGTGAAGCAGTTGTAAACCCGTTGAAAGCCGATTGGCTGGTTGACGTAATCATACTGGGATTCATATTCATGGCCGGAATGGTCATGCTGTCGGCCTCCACACGTCGCGTAGGCGTAGCCATATCCACCGTTTGCAGCCGTGCATCGATGGTAATCCCCATCATAGTCTCATACTTGTTGATTGAGGGCAGCGCCAAGCCCAAATGGCTGCTCATCGTCCTGGTACTGGTTGCCATGACCCTTACCATCTGGACCGATAAGCCCGAAGGCGGTCACAAATACACTCTTTTGGATATCTTGGCACCAGTTACCGTATTCCTTATGTTCGGTGCCAGCAACGCCTACCTTAAGGTCCTGCAACACCGCGTGACCGTGAACGATACCGCCGCCGGCCTTTCCGAGCAGGTAATCAACAGCGAGATATCGCTTGTAACTGCATCGGTCTTCTTTGTGGCAATGATTATGTGCATCTACTCCTTCTTCAAGAAGGGTCCGGACGGAAAGCGCTCTCCACTGCTCCTCAAGAATGTCGTGGGAGGCGTGGTGCTGGGTTTTGTGAACTATTTCTGCACCTACACCCTGATGCTCTCAATGAAGACCATTGACTCATCATTCCTGTTCCCGGTACACAATATAGGAATCGTAGCCATAGGAGCAATAGTAGGCTGGCTGGCATTCAATGAAAAACTGAGACCGCACCAAATACTCGGTATCATACTTGCTGCGGTCTCAATAGCCCTACTCTGTATTTAATCTTACCAGGAGAGTTTCATTCCTACTGACAGAGTACGCGGAGCACCCCAGTATCCGCGGAAAGAATCAAGGTCATTGGCGGCACCGTCAATACCACGTTCTATGTAGTTCTCATCGGTCAGATTACGTCCCGTTGCGAATACATCAAGATACATATTGTCAGTGAGTTGACTACTCCAACCTAAAGTCGCGTCAATTACGTTCCATGACGGCAGACGGTATGCATCCTTTGACTCCGGGTTGGTTCGCTTATCGGGTTCAAAATCAGCATACATACGATCATTGAACTGCCATGCAAGCCTTGCATAGAATCCCAATGGCATCTTGAAATTGCCCTCCATGCCTATCTGTGTCTGAGGTGAATCGCCCACATGGAGTCCGTCGCAATAAATAGTATAGGTATTGAGTGTTTCACCGGAATAACCGTCATAAATCAAGGCACTGCCGGAACTGTTCCATTTCCATGATGCAAGGTTTGCATATGCGTTCAGGCTTGCCCATGATGTAATCTGTTGTTCAACAGCCAGTTCAACGCCCAGATGCAGGGCGTTCAGACCTGTGATATAATACTTCTGCGCCTTCTCATTGGCACGTTTCGCAATATTTACAGTCACGGTTTTGTTGCTCCAGTCAGTAGCGTATGCACTGAGTGAAAAACTGCCACCATTCCAGTTTATTCGGGTTCCAAGTTCTGCCATCAGGTTTTCCTCGTTGGTGACATCATCCTTGACTGAGAGATCGCTTGATACCAGATATATACCGGCGTAAGGCAATCGGCTGTTAAAACCAAGATTGATGAATGCCTGAGAACGCCCTGTGATGTGGTAAAGCAGGCCACTCTTGATTGTGGTTCCCCATCCGTGTGCCCAAGGACCAACTTTGCCGCTATCGTCATCATGACGACGATAATTGCCGCTGAATAGGCTTACGCCCAGGTTTGCATTGATCTTACGGCCGCCATACCTTATCTGTCCATATCCTGAAGCAAGATGAGTGGTACGTCCGTAACGTGAGCCGATGTAATCACCCTTTACAAGGTCCTGACCGTTATACTGTACTGCATTGCCGCCCAGAAGATCCAGCACGACCATCTTTGACCATGTGTCAAAGTATTGATACTGAACTCCGGCACCCAGAGTCAGTTTATCGTTAAGACTGTAATCGCCCGACATGACGCCGCCAGCCTGGGTATGTCCTGACAGATAATCAATAATTATGTTCTTAGAGTATCCTGAAGCAACATTCTCAGCTATGACTGCATCAAAGTCAATGTGACCATCGGCGGTCTGATGGGCAATGATTGATGCCGAAGGTTTGGTATAATCATTGAACGTGGAACGTCCGCCGCCGTCGGCTATAGCCAGATAAAGCGAATTCTTGAGGTGAAGGGCATCCTTATCAAAGATGTGCTGCAGTGTAAAATAAGGCTTATAATAGTGGTTACGGCCAATAGAATACTTCTCACCGTTCAGGTATCCCCAGTTCTTGCTGTATCCGCGTCCGTACTTATCGATCTCCTCCCTGGAAAGCTCGGTATTGCGCTGGTCATGCTGCTCAGGAGATCCCAAAGCAGTGAATATTAGTGTATTGTCAGGGTTCAGTATCTTGCTTACAGACAGCAGATATGACATTGACTTTACCTGAGATGCCTCAACAAATCCGTCACCATAGACACCGCTCACCATCAGATTGGCGCTCCAACCATTCTTGAGCTGTCCTGTGGAGTAGCTCAGCATGGCTTTTTTGGTGCCGAACTGTGTGTATGATGTTGAGAAATCCCACTCGGGAGAGCCTTCTCCTGTTTTAGTAATGATGTTGACCATACCGCCCATAGCGCAATCGGCCAACATGGATGAACCCATACCCTTCTGGATCTGTACGGCATAAGTGGCTTCGGCCAGTCCCATCCAGTTACTCCAGTACATCGAACCGGATGTCAGACCCTGAATTGGAATACCGTTCAGCAAGATGCTGATATTCTCCTGCTTGAATCCTCGTATATTGAGAGTGGCATCACCGTACGAGCCTGTTGAAGGAGTAGCATACACACCTGGAATGCCCTGGAGCATCTCAACATAGTTAGGAGCGGTGCTGTAGAGCTTGATATGGCTCGGCTGCAGCGTCTTGATGCTAAGCGGAGTGGTTTCGGAACTGCTGAAGTTGTCGCGAATTACAACTTCCTGAAGATTGATCACAGAATCGGCCAGTTCTACGCCCTCGGCGCAAACGACCAGTGCGGGCACAATCATGCCCAGGCACAAAGCAAATTTCTTTTTCATAAATTCTTCTCCCATCCAGACTATACTGTCGGTACCGTAATCGCAACGGTTCGGCCTTTCGGCTCGCGGACTTTACCGCCGGTCGGGGAATTGCGCCCCACCCTGAAGTTTTACGCCTGCAAATTTCCGCTTTCTACCCCATTCCACCAAGCATTTTCTGCTAAAAAAGGTAAAGTGTATGATAAATGTAATAGCCAGTTTCCGGAAACTGGAATGCCACGTGCATATAGGTTCTTTTCTGCAGAAGGTTTTCTTTTACGCGGAGCCGGACTATAGCCCTATGGGACCATCAGTGCAGTGGCGTAAGCGCAGCCCTCTGGAGGATCCCGTTAAGAACGCCGTTTGTTCGAGGAACGTTAGGCCCCGAAGGGGACTATAAGGACGAGTTCGGCGTTTAGGGTCCGGAAGGGAGGCGGAGTAGCCACGGAACGTTGCGTCCCATAGGGCTATAGTCCGGCGGAGTGTAAAAGAAAACCGCTCCCCAATAACGAGAAGCGGTCAAAAATAGTACAAAAGGGGTCTGTCCCCTTTTGTATCATTTCAGGTCAACTTTAAGTTGTAGCTCATCAAGCTGGGACTGGTCAAGAGGACCGGGAGCATCCAGCATTACGTCGCGGCCTGAGTTGTTCTTGGGGAACGCTATGCAGTCGCGGATACTGTCAAGCTTGGCGAATATGCTCACAAAGCGATCCAGACCGAATGCCAAACCACCGTGAGGAGGTGCACCGAACTTGAATGCGTTCATCAGGAATCCGAACTTGGCCTGAGCCTGCTCAGGTGTAAAGCCAAGGATCTTGAATATTGTAGCCTGAAGCTTGCTGTCGTGGATACGGATAGAGCCACCACCAACCTCGATACCGTTTATAACCATATCATATGCATTGGCACGAACGCTTGCGGGGTCAGTATCCAGCAGAGGAATATCCTCGGGCTTGGGTGATGTGAACGGATGGTGCATAGCCATCAGACGGTTCTCCTCATCACTCCACTCGTACATGGGGAAGTCAATCACCCAGAGGCACTTGAACTGGTTCTTGTCACGGAGGCCAAGCTCATCGGCCACCTTAAGACGCAGTTCAGAGAGCTGCTTGCGGGTCTTCATGGCGTCATCGCCCGAGAGAATCAGGATAAGGTCACCGGCCTCAGCGTTCATGGCAGCCTTAAGCTGCTGCAGAACCTCCTGAGAGTAGAACTTATCGACCGATGACTTGACGCTGCCGTCAGCCTCAACGCGGGCGTAAACCATGCCCTTGGCGCCAATCTGAGGACGCTTTACGTATTCTGTAAGAGCGTCAATCTGCTTGCGGGTGTAAGTAGCGGCACCCTTGGCGCAGATACCACCTATGTAAGCGGCACTGTCAAACACACCGAATCCATAGCCCTTGAGCACATCCATCAGCTCGACAAAGTGCATATCAAAGCGTAAGTCCGGTTTGTCGCTGCCGTAGTATTTCATTGCGTCCTGCCAGGTCATGCGCTGGAAGGGCTCTGTAAAGTCAATGTTAAGGATGCTCTTGAACAGATGCTTGGCCATAGCCTCAAAGATCTGCAGTATATCCTCCTGCTCCACGAATGACATCTCGCAGTCAATCTGGGTAAACTCCGGCTGGCGGTCGGCACGAAGGTCCTCATCACGGAAGCACTTGGCTATCTGGAAGTAACGGTCAAACCCTGATACCATAAGCAGCTGCTTAAGTATCTGGGGGCTCTGAGGCAGAGCGTAGAACTGACCGGGGTTCATGCGTGAAGGCACCACAAAGTCACGTGCACCCTCAGGGGTCGAGTTGATAAGTATAGGAGTTTCAACCTCCATGAAGTTCAGGTCATCCAGGAACTTACGGATCTCCATAACCATCTTGTGGCGCAGTTCCAGGTTCTTGCGTACGCACTGGCGGCGCAGGTCAAGATAGCGGTATTTCATTCTAAGGTCATCACCGCCGTCGGTATCATCCTCAATGGTAAAGGGAGGCGTATCGGCCGCATTGATAACGTTCAAAGTGCTTACAAGTATCTCTATGTCACCTGTGGGAATCTTGGAGTTCTTGCTTGAACGCTCGCTCACTTTACCGGTAATCTGGATCACGAATTCACGTCCCAGACGGCTGGCCTGCTCGCACAAGGCGGCATCGGTGGCATCGTCAAACACAAGTTGGGTAATACCGTAGCGGTCACGCAGGTCTACAAAGACCATACCACCCATTTTTCTTACTCTCTGAACCCATCCCGCCAATGTAACAGTAGTACCGGCATCGGCCAGACGTAATTCTCCACAAGTTTTGCTTCTAAACATAGCCAATTCTTAAAAAGACCTGCAAATTTACCTTTTTGTTTGATAATTGCATAATAATCCCGTCTGATTTGTTCTTTGTATCAAACATATGCCCAGATATGCAAAAAATGCTTAACTTCGCCCTGTTTAAAGTATATTAATAAGGTAATCACCATATACGATTCATTATGAAAAAGAGTGTTTTCCGTTTGTCATTGGTATTAGCCACGGTACTTTTGGTTTTTGCAGGCTGCAGCCTATGGGAAGATGATTATGATGAGGAATTGCTGATAGGATCATGGAGTACAAGTACGTGGAGCTATACATTCAATGATGATTATACCGGTTCACGTACCAGATCAGGCAGGACACAGAACTTTACCTGGAGCCTTGTCGGTGATGAGTTGGAACTCGAGTTTGAACAATATGAAGAGGGTCAGTCTCAGATAGTTACATTTACAGTCTTCATAATTGAAGAACTCGATGAGACCCGGATGGAAGCATATGACAAGAATGATTCATCAAAATCTATTATAGTCTTTACCAAGAAGAGATGAAACCAAAAGTAAAAAAAGCACTCAAGATAACAGGAATCTCACTAGGTTCCCTTATAGGATTAGTTGTCATACTGGTTCTGGTGGCATGCTGGATAGTGTTCTCATCATCCGGTCTTACCAAAATAGCAGAGAAAGCCATAGATAAGTTCTCTCCCGCACGTGCCAAGGTTGATGATGTTGACCTGACACTTGTTGGTACATATCCGTTTCTTGGATTCCGTCTGAACGGTCTGGTAATATACGATGACATGGAAGCGTCTCCTTTCGATACGCTGGCCGCTGTCGATGAGTTCACCGTAACCGTCGATTTCAAGACTCTTTACAAGGAGAAGAAGATAATTCTCACTAATCTGTTCATTAACGGCGTAGGCGCCAACCTGTTCACTGCAGCCGACAGCACCTCAAATCTGGATGTATTCGGCACTTCGCAAGAAGAGCCTCAGAACGAGGATAGTGATCTTAATATTTACGCAGACCTGCAGAAGATATCCATAAAGAACGTCAACGCCCTATACAAGGATATGACATCAGGTATTGATGCCGGCATAAATGACCTTGACATAGACCTGAAAGGACTTCTCAACTATGACAGTCTGGATGCCAAGGCTTCGGTTAAGCTTGCATCGGTTAATGCCGTACTCAAAAATGATTCCATGAATGTAGGTGCTTACCTGAATGATGTCAAGGTAAATGCCGAACTTGCCAAATACAATGAAGAGATAGGTGCGGATATTACCTTAGACCTAAAGGAGACTCAGGCAACTATGGATGATATCCAGGCATGTCTTAACAATCTGAAGCTGGTTCTGAGTAATGTAAGCTACTCTATGGGCAAGGAAGGTCTGGATAATCTCATGGCCGGTTTCCACATCACGGCATCAGACCTTGCCTACTCTTCGGAGGGTATGTTGACTGAGACCGGAAACATTGTGATGAAGGCCGATAAGGCCGTGCTTGCCGGCGACAGCGCGAACATTAGCGGGTTTACGTTTGATTCACGCGACATATTGCTCCAACTTGAAGATTCCATAGGAACAATAACCAAGGCAAATGTAGCAAAGGTGCTGCTTAATCTTGAAGGCGCTCTAAAATTAGATTTGACCGATGTCAATACCGGTCTTACTATTGATGTAGAAGGAACCGAATTTGCCATGGACGGCGAGGATCCCATGAATGTCATCTCCGACGAGCTCTCACTCACGGCCGATGCCACCATTAAAGGCGACGATATAGCCATGATGACAGAGTTCAACACTCCGTCCATAAGGATTGAGATGGACAGCGTCTTGTATGTTCCGGGTTGGCCGTTCGGTTTCACCCTACCTTTTGAGACAAACAGGGATATAAGCCGCTTCAACGTCAAGGAAGGTTCAAATATCCGCATAGACGGCCAGAAGATAGCATTCAATGCTAACGGAACATTGGGCGGACAGCATACAGTTGCAGGACGGGCACGCATCAACACGCCTCATGACCTGGACATAGACCGTCTTGTCTCCATGATTCCCGATGCATTTCAGGATGCATTGGAAGGTATAGATGTACACGGAACCGTTGGGTTGGATATTAATGTCAAGGGCGCTTTGGCCGATAACGGCCCCGTTCTGGACAATGCATCAGCCAAGATAAATCTCAAGAATCTTGATGCTAATGTTAATGACTCGATAAAGGCCGCATCTGACAAACTGTCGCTTGAAGCAACCTACCCCAGCCGCGTAGCCATTGACCGCACTCGCCAGACAGCCGATGTAACAGTCAAGTCTACTGGCCTGGATGTCACGATGGTTGACTCCACCACTATAAATGCATCACTTGATAACCTGAACCTGAGTGCATCGGTGGCTGGTCTGGATGAAGATGTAGATAAGATGAATGTTCTGGTTGACCTCTGGGTTGACAAACTCCAGGGTGATATGGATACCATATTCGGAACCTTGAACAATACCGCTCTTACCTTCAACATGGCACCAGCAGATGGCACTATAGCCATGAAGGCCGATGTGGCGTTCGACGCTCTTTCGGCCAGTATGGGCAGCGCACTCTCCGCAACATTTGGCACCACATCTCTGACAGCTTTGGCCCAATATGACTCCACCAAGACGGATATACTGAACCAGTGGAAGCCTCAGGTTAAGATGGTACTTGAGGAAGGTCAGGTTGATATGCTGGAATCTCCCATCTGTCTGAAGACACTGGACTTTGACTTCTCGCTTGGTCGTTTCAACATAAATGACTGCCGCGTTGAGATAGATGATTCAGATGTCCAGCTGTGGGGAGACATCTATAACATAGGTGAATTCCTTGACGGCCACGGACTGCTTACAGGTGAACTCATGCTTGAATCGGACCACATGAACCTGAACAGGCTTATGGCTCTTACGGGAGATGAGGAAGAGAATACCGAAGCGGCACAGGAAACCGTACAGGAGATTGAGGCCGGTCAGGACACTCTTAGTTCCGGACCTATCATGATACCAAAGGGTATTGACCTGACTCTGTACACTAACCTGAGTGAAGTCGATTTCAACGAACATACATTCAATAATGTGGGCGGTGACATATCAATAAAGGACGGTGTCATAATACTTCAGGAACTCGGTTTCTCATCAAAGGCCGCCGAGATGCAGCTTACAGCCATCTACCGCACACCTAATGTCGAGGATCGGTTCATGGAACTTGACTTCCATCTGCTGGACATTGAGATTGATGAACTCATTGACCTTATACCCGCAGTTGACTCAATCATGCCCATGCTGAAAGCCTTCTCTGGCAAGGCCCAGTTCCATCTGGCTGCTCAGACCTATGTGGAGCCTGATTACATTACATACGGACCTCTGTATCCTCAGATGTTTACCCTTATGAGTAATGCTGTCATTGAAGGTGCTAATCTTCAGGTTCTTGACTGTGAGATGTTTGATGAGATAAAACGCAAGCTTCTGATGAGCAAGGATGCCAAACCTATAATCGACAGTCTGGATGTTGAACTTCAGGTACTTGACGGCAAGGTTGATGTCTATCCCACCCGTATCAAGATGGATCGCTATGAGGCAATCTTAAGCGGCCGGCACAATATCGATGCGTCACTCAGCTGCAATTACAACATTTCTCTTGTCAAGTGTCCGTTGCCCATCCGTTTGGGTGTGACCATCAGCGGTCCTCTTAACGATATCGCTGAGTTCCCCGTCCGTCACGTCAAGGTTGGACGTGCGCAGTACGACAAGATGTATACCCCCAAGAAGGGTAAAGCCGATGAAGCTATACTTGAGCGTAAGAACGCCATCATGGAAGCTGCCCGATCCAACGTACGTCCACGTTCATCATTTCAACACCCAAGACCGAATTGAGAATAAAAAAGGCGCTCGGAAAAACCGAACGCCTTTTATTTATTCCAGGTTTTCAATTCAACCCCACCAGAGCTTGGGAGATATTGATCATAAAGTCACCCATAGTCTCCAGTTCTTGAATAAGGTCAAAGTAATAAACGCCTGCCGTGTAGTCATATGATTTGACCTCCATGTTCTTGAGATGCTCCTCACGCAGACTATCACGCATGTTATTAATGGCATCCTCTGCCACATAAGCGTTTGTAATGTCTGTAACGGCAGCCTGAGCCAGATTGGCATTCATGATGTCATATGCTTTCTGCATAGTATCCAGCATCTCGCCTATACGTTTGCGCATAAGGTCGTTAAAAACCTTGTTATGGTCACGTTTACGCTGTAGCAGACGTGAAATAGCCTCGCCAGAATCACCCAGGGACTCCATCTCACCTATTATCTTGAAATAGGCCTTGACCTGCATTCGTGCCTGGTCCGATATGTCATTCTGGCTTACCTGGTTAAGGTATGAAGCAATCTCAAACTCAATGCGGTCAGTAATCTCCTCATATTTGACCAGTTTCTGGCGGAACTCCTCAAATCCGTCGGTTTCAGATTCGTTTATAGCCTGACGCACATATCCGAATCCCTTGGCGCATATCTCTCCAAAGTGATTTATCTCCTTTCGGGCCTCGGTTATGGACAACTCGGCCAGATTGGCGTTACCCTTGCCGATATAAACCAGATGGAACACCTCTTTCTCCTCCTCCTTGTTGGGAACCATCTTCATAACCAGCTTCTCCAACTGCGGTATGAACCAAACCAGGATAAGGGTTGTTATGATGTTGAACAGAGAGTGTACTATGGCTACACTGTAAGGCAGACTGCTTGCCAGGGTTGTCTGGGCGCTCAGTGCGCTGCCTTCAAGACCTGTCTGTGACAGGATGCTGAAATCGGCCGTAAGCGGATTGGGAAATCCCAGAGCCTCAACGATATAGGCATTCAGACGCATATAAGGTCTGAAAAGCGCAATTACCAGAATCGAACCGAATAGGTTGAATACCAAGTGCGCACGAGCGGTACGCTTGGAACTTACGTTGGTGGATGTAGCAGCCAGGTTTGAGGTGATAGTAGTACCAATATTCTCACCCAAAATGAATGCTACAGCATTTGGGAACGTAATTGCACCAGATGCCAGCAGAAGCATGGTGATACTGGTTGCTGCAGCCGAAGACTGAAGGCAGAATGTCATTACCGCACCTATTATAATAAATAATACTGTGCTCAGCCCCATATCGGTTATAGGAGCCAGGAAATCACGTACCGGCTGACTTGACAGAAGCGGATATGATGTATCCTTGAGCATGCTCAGGCCCAGGAAAAGAAATGCGAATCCTATCAGGAACGAGCCAAAATCCTTAGTCTTCTGCTTTTTGAAGAATGATGTAAGTACAAATCCCACAAAAATCAGGGGGATTGCAATTGCACCCAGGCTGAACGTTCCGTCCATACTTACGGCAAACAGCCATGCGGTAACCGTAGTACCTATGTTGGCACCCATAATAACACCGATGGCACTCTTGAGAGTCATAAGTCCCGCATTCACAAAGCTTACCAGCATAAGTGTGGTTGCGGTCGATGACTGCACCAGAACGGTCACCAAAAAACCGGTAAACAGGCATTTACCGGTATTTGAAGTCATCTTCTCAATAAAAGAACGTAAGCCCTTGCCTGCAAATCTCTGAAGGCTGCTGCTCATCAGGTTCATGCCCCAAAGGAACAGGGCAAGGCAGCCAAGCATCGTAAGAATCTGATAAAATAATGAATCCACCTTTGTAGTCTGTCAATTGTGGCACAAAGATAACATTATTTCAAATGGACCTTAACAGAATCTTAACAGATTTGTAACAATCAGAAAAACTCTACACAGAGCCCGTCATAGGCAAACTGCATATGCGGAGGGAACTTGGCATTCATTATTGCATGCATGCCTGCACGGTGGCTCATATGTACGAAATAGGTCTCTGCGGCACCCACTTTCTCTGCAAACAGCACTGCCTGACGTACATTCTGATGCGTGGGATGCTCCTTGGTATGCAACGCGTTAACCACAAGAATATCCGTGCCTTCAATCAACCTGAAAGACTCCTCATCAATGCTTTTCATATCGGTAATGTATGTAAGGTTTCCAATCCTGAAACCCAGAATGGGCAGATTGCCGTGCATTACACGTATGGGCATTATCTCCAGATCACCCACCTTAAACCTGTTGCCCGGTTGGATCTCACACAGTTCCATATGAGGCACACGGGGATTGATATTCTGGTTGAAACAGTAAGGCATACTCTGCACGATATGGCTTATCACATTCCTCTCGGCATAGATTGGAATTGTAGTAGTTGTGCAGTACGGACGAAGGTCATCAAGACCTCCTATGTGGTCATAATGTTCATGCGTAACAATCACAGCATCAAGCTGTTCAATATTGGCCCTTAAAGCCTGCTGACGGAAGTCCGGACCACAGTCAATTATGATTTTTGTGGTATCGGTCTCTATCAGGGCCGATGTGCGCAGACGCTTGTCGTGAGGGTCTGCCGACATGCATGTCTGGCAGTGGCAGCGCATTTCAGGCACGCCTATTGATGTTCCGGTTCCAAGGAAAGTCAGTTTCATATGTAATTCACCTCAGTAGAGAGGGTTATTCCGAATTTCTGTTTGACATCGGCTATGATGGTGTCAGCCAGGCGCTTGATATCGGCCCCGGTGGCACCGCCCTTGTTCACCAGCACCAGCGCCTGCTTATCATAAACGGCTGCAGGACCTAATGAGCGGCCTTTCCACCCTGTTTTCTCTATCAGCCAGCCGGCAGGAACCTTTATTCCTCCGGGAGCTGGATATGACGGAACATCAGGGTGGTTATTCCTTATTATATTGAACTCCTGTTCAGAGACCACGGGATTCATAAAGAAACTGCCGGCATTGCCAAGCACCTTGGGATCTGGCAGTTTACTGTCACGTATTGAGATGACAGCCTGCCTTATATTGTTCAGCGTTGGCTCTCCCAGACGCTCTACTTCCTGCTCCAGCGCACCGTATCCCAGTCTGGGCAGCTGCTTCCTTGAGAGATTGAATATTACATATGCAACGGCGTACTGTCCTTTCAGTTCATTCTTGAAAATACTCTGGCGGTATGCGTACTTGCACTCCGCATTACTGAAATCACGCTCGCTGCCATCGGCCAGGCTAATGGTCTGAACGGTATCGATAACATCCTTGACCTCAACGCCGTAAGCGCCTATATTCTGGACTGCGCTCGCCCCCACTTCGCCCGGTATGGCCGACAGGTTCTCCACGCCCCACAGGCCGTTAACCGTACACCAGGCCACAAAATCATCCCAAACAACACCGGATCCCACCTTAACGTGAACATTATCATCCGTGCTACCCAATACTTCTATGGTTGATATTGTGGAATGTATCACAGTGCCGTTGAAGTCGCCCATAAAAAGCAGGTTGCTGCCTCCTCCAATCATAAGGACCGGCTTCTCAATATCCTGCAGCTGGCTGATGAGTTCTTCAGGAGAAGACCATTCAAGCATATGGTCTGCCCTTACATCCATGCCGAAAGTGTTCCGGCCGGCAAGCGAACAGTTATCTCTTATTGTCATGGCTGCAAAATTACGGATTCTAATTGCTTTTCCACTCAAAAATTGCTAATTTTGCGCCTCAAGAAATACAGCAACAGAAATGTTAGAGAAAATACAGCAGTTAATCAACGAGGTAAACGCTCTCAAGGCCGCATCGGCCGAGGAGTTGGAATCTCTCCGTCTTAAATACCTGAGCAAGAAAGGTGCCATCAATGAACTTATGGCCGATTTCCGTAACGTTCCTGCCGAGCAGAAACGTGAGGTAGGTCAAAAGCTCAACGAGCTCAAGAACCTGGCACAGGATAAGATAAACGCCCTAAAGGAGGCTTTCGAGGCCCAGAAGGCCGAGTCTGAGAAACCGGACCTGACCCGTACCGCATACCCCATAGAACTTGGTACACGCCACCCGCTCAACATCGTCAAGAATGAGATAATCGAGATATTCTCACGCCTTGGTTTCGTTCTGGCCGATGGTCCTGAGGTAGAGGATGACTGGCACGTTTTCTCCGCCATGAACTTTGCCGAGGATCACCCGGCACGCGATATGCAGGATACCTTCTTTGTAGAGGCTCATCCCGATATCATACTGCGCACACATACGTCATCGGTCCAGAGCCGCGTAATGGAGGTCTCGGAGCCCCCTATCCGCATAATCTGCCCGGGCCGCGTATACCGTAACGAGGCTATCAGCTACCGTGCACACTGCTTCTTCCATCAGGTTGAGGCCCTGTACGTTGACAAGAAAGTAAGTTTCTCGGACCTCAAGCAGGTACTGCTCTATTTTGCACAGCAGATGTTCGGACCCGATACCAAGATACGTCTGCGTCCCAGTTACTTCCCCTTCACCGAGCCTTCGGCCGAGATGGACATAAGCTGCAATATATGCGGCGGCAAGGGCTGCGCATTCTGCAAGGGTACCGGTTGGGTTGAAATCCTGGGTTGCGGTATGGTTGACCCCAACGTTCTGGAACTCAACGGCATAAACAGTAAGGAATACTCAGGTTTCGCACTTGGTATGGGCATAGAGCGCATAACCAACCTCAAATATCAGGTCAAGGACCTGCGCATGTTCTCTGAAAACGATGTCCGATTCCTCAAAGAATTCGAGGCAGCCAACTGATAACGGCTTTTCCCTATGAAAAAGAGGGAATTATACAATAAATGCAGCGAGAGACTCTCTCAGGCATATCCTGAGGCAGCAACCGAGCTGCATTTTTCATCTCCCTACGAGCTGTTGGTGGCGGTCATGCTTTCGGCACAATGTACCGATAAGCGCGTCAACATGGTCACTCCCGCCCTCTTTGAGGCATTCCCTACTGTGCAGGATATGGCTGCAGCCACTCCGGAGCAGATATTCCCGTATATCAAAAGCGTATCTTACCCCAACTCCAAGGCCGATCATCTGGCCGGAATGGCACGTATGGTATGTGACCGTTTTGACGGCAGGATACCGGATACCATGGAAGATATGACATCCCTGCCAGGCGTAGGCAGAAAGACCGCAAATGTAATGCTTGCCGTGGCATTTAACGGCCAGGCTATGCCGGTTGATACCCACGTATTCCGTCTGAGCCACAGGATAGGTCTTGTACCCAAGCGCTGCACCACCCCGTTAAGCGTTGAGAAAGAGCTGGTTAAGTACTTCCCCAAAGAACTGCTCTCACGTGCTCATCACTGGCTCATCCTTCACGGCCGGTACATATGTACCGCGCGCTCGCCAAAATGTGCAAATTGCTGCCTTAATGACATATGTTTGCGTGATTTTGATTAATTTTGCGGTCTGTTACCAGTGGCAATGGAAAAGAAAGACATTTTTGAAAGTATCAGGGACGTAAAAAAATCCCTTCAGAAAGCCGATAAGTACATCCCCAAGGTTGAGGAACGCTCCATTGACCGTGCCGAGATCAAGGAGGCGGTCAAGTTGTTCCGTCATGTGGTTTTCGGCAATTTCTTTGGAGCGGTTGACCTCTCCACGTCTTTAAGCCGCCTGTATACCATTCTGTCTCACCAGATTGACTATATCAGCCGGATATTCCATGAGTCCATGCCCTGTTGCGCTGAGGAGATATCCCAGCAGTTCATAGAGAGCATCCCGGAGCTGCGCCGCCTGCTTGGTACCGATGTCAAGGCCATCTTTGACGGTGACCCCGCAGCCGTAAGCCATGAGGAGGTAATCCTGTGCTATCCGTCACTGGTAGCCATGTATCACTATCGTATGGCACACCGCCTGCTGGAATTGGGAGTACCCATCCTGCCCCGCATAATCACGGAACTTGCACATTCGCTTACAGGTATCGACATTCATCCGGGAGCCCGCATCGGTGAGTATTTCAGCATAGACCACGGAACCGGAGTGGTTATCGGCGAGACTGCAATCATTGGCAATCATGTCCAACTCTATCAGGGAGTTACGCTTGGCGCCAAGAGTTTCAAGTTCGATGAGAACGGCAATCCCATCAACATTCCGCGTCATCCTATCATCGAGGACAACGTGGTCATCTACTCCAATACATCGGTACTGGGCCGAGTAACCATCGGACATGATACAATAATAGGAGGTAACGTATGGCTCACGCAGGACCTGCCGCCCTACTCCAAGTTTTTTCAGAACAGAGAGAAATAATTTAACCATAAACAAACAGTAATTATGACAATTGATCAATTCAATTTCGCCGGAAAGAAGACTTTCGTACGCGTAGACTTCAACGTTCCTGTTGATGAGAACTTCAACATCACCGATGATACCCGTATCGTCGCTGCAATGCCCACCCTGAAGAAGATCATCGCCGATGGCGGTCGTCTTATCATCGCTTCACACATGGGTCGTCCCAAGAAGAACCCGGATCCCAAGTACTCACTCAAGTACATCCTGAAGCACGTATCTGAGTGCCTCGGTGTTGATGTAAAGTTCGCTGAGGACTGCGCAAAGGCACAGGAGCAGGTTGCCGCTCTTAAGGACGGTGAGGCTCTGCTGCTCGAGAACGTACGTTTCTATGCCGAGGAGGAAGGCAAGCCCCGTGGCATTGAGAAGGAGGATCCCGCATACGATGCAGCCAAGAAGGAGCTCAAGGCCGCTCAGAAGGAGTTCGCCAAGACTCTGGCTTCATACGCCGACGTTTATGTTAACGACGCATTCGGTACCGCTCACCGCAAGCACGCCACCACAGCCGTTATGGCCGATTTCTTTGATGCTGACCACAAGATGTTCGGTTATCTGATGGAGAAGGAGGTTGTTGCAGTTGAGAAGGTTCTGAACAACTCAGTTAAGCCTGTAACCGCTATCATCGGTGGTTCAAAGGTATCTTCAAAGATCACCATCATTGAGAACCTGCTCCAGAAGGTTGACAATCTGGTAATCATAGGCGGTATGGCCTACACATTCGTTCTTGCCAAGGGCGGTAAGGTTGGTAACTCACTCTGCGAGCCCGATCAGGTTGACGTAGCTCTGGCAGTTCTGGCCAAGGCCAAGGAGCTGGGCGTAAACATCGTTCTGCCCGTTGACTGCCTTGCAGCCGATAAGTTCGACAACAACGCCAACACTCAGGTCGTTGACAACAACAATGTACCCGATGGTTGGGAAGGCATGGATATAGGTCCCGCTTCAGCCAAGGCTATGGCAAGTGTAATCGAGTCATCCAAGACTATCCTGTGGAACGGTCCTGCCGGTGTATTCGAGTTCAGCAACTTCCAGGCCGGTACAAAAGCTATCGCTACTGCCGTTGCCAACGCAACTGCCAAGAACGGTGCATTCTCACTCGTAGGAGGTGGTGACTCTGTAAGCGCTGTAAAGCAGTTCGGTTTTGCCGACAAGGTATCATACGTTTCAACCGGTGGCGGTGCCCTGCTTGAGGCTATCGAGGGTAAAGTTCTGCCCGGTATCGCTGCTATCAAGGGATAATTCATAAAAAATTAGTATATTTGAAACCGCTGGAACAATCCGGCGGTTTCTTTTTTATGACAGTTGATGAGGATTTGACAAGACGTGCCGCGCAGATCAGGGATCTGCTGCTTTCATCACGTCTTAAGGAGGCGCTGGAACAGATCCGGATGCAGATGGCCGGCGTGACAGACTGGTCGGTCACCTCCAGATATGAGGATATTGAGCGCTCCTACAACTACATGCTCCAGTACTTTGGACAGGGAACGCCCGATGAACACCGCACCGAACTGTACCGTCAGCTTGTAAGACGCGCACTGTTACTGAATGATGATGTACTGCAGGCGCGCATGCAGGCCCAGTCCATGCTGCTTTACTACCAGCACCTGCGCTCGCGCATGAGCAGGACTGAAACTATTGAAGGAATGCGCATGGTCCTGGAGTCTTTTGTCGAGACAAATGACACATCCGCTCACGAGCGTACGCTCGGCATACTGTTTGACCTTATCTGGACCAATGGCCAGTGGAAGTCTCAGGATCAGGCATCACTTCTTGAACTCATTGATTCTCCGCTCGTTATTGAAGATGATTCGGCCCTTGTAATAAGCGCCGTAACCCTTTCGCTTCTGGAACGTTTTGATCCGCTCAAATGCATGTTCCTGTGCCAGGCCGCCCAGAATCTCAGCATGAACGTATCTATCCGTGCCCTCACCGGTCTTGCCATTGTACTGACGGGATACACGGACATTCTGCCATATTTCCCTGAAATCAGGGACCGTATAGCCCTATTGTCCGATGAGCCCGGAATCCGGGAGCGCATGCTCAAAGTCCAGATGGCCCTGCTACTGTGTCGTGAGACCAAGGAGATAGACCGCCGTATGCGTGAGGAGATAATACCCACCATGCTTCGCAACCCCAAGCTGGGTGACCTCATGCGTGAGGAGCTGGAGCGTGATGACGTAAGCCCGGACTGGAATGAATGGATAGAGAAACCGGAAATCAAGGACAAACTCCTGCAGATGACAGAACTCCAGATGGAGGGTGCCGATGTCTACATGAGCACGTTCGCAAATCTCAAGAACTATCCTTTCTTCAAGGAGATTCACAACTGGCTGCGCATATTCAGCATGGAGCAGCCCGATGTGGCCCGTAGCCTGGGTGACATGTTCGTGCGCTCAGCTGTAGGCAAATCCATGCTTAACAGCGGCATGTTCTGCAATTCAGACAAATACTCATTTGCCCTCACATTCTCACAGATACCTCAGGAACAGCGCAACCTCATACTAGACCAGTTTGATGAACAGGCTTATGAAGAGCTCCAGGATGCAAAGACGGGCAATATCACACAGGATGTCAAAGAGAATTATGCAGCGCGTCAGTATGCCCAGGACCTGTACCGTTTCTTTAATCTTTTCAGCCGTCGCCACGAGTTCCACAACCCGTTTGACCGCAACCTTAATCTGTTATCGGATAATATATTATCACAGCTTGTTGAAGCTGACGAATCAGCCCGTAAGATAGCCGTTTGGCTGCTCGGCAAGAACTATTACAGCGAGGCTGTCCAGGCTTTCAGGCTTATGGAACAGAAGGCCAACCCCTACTCATACGACTACCGTTTCTACCAGCAGATGGGTTATGCCCTGCAACGCACGCAGCAGTATGATGACGCTTTGGAGTCTTACCGCCGCTCGGACATACTCCAGTCAGACAACGGCTGGACCCTGCGCCACATGGCCCAGTGCCTACGCCTTACATCACAGCCTACCGATGCCCTTGAACTGCTTCAGCAGGCTGAGAAACGCGACCCTGACAATCTATCGCTTCAGATACAGATTGGTGATTGTCTGGTAGACCTTAAACGCTATGACGATGCTCTGATGCGTTTCTTTAAGGTAGATTATCTCAAGCCGGACTATCCCAAGGCATGGCGTGCCATAGCCTGGTGCGCATTTCTGGCAGGCCAGACAGACAAGGCCAAGGAGTATTATGACAAGCTTCTCAAAGCCAAGCCTACGGGAATTGACTACCTAAATGCAGGTCACGCTTGGTTTGTGGACGGAAACATACAACATGCCGTTTCACTCTACCGCCAGAGCCGTAAGATGCTGGGAGCCGAACAGTTTGACAAGGAGTTCCTGAAAGACCAATCCCTTCTGACAGAGCGTGGCATATCCATTATGGACATACCACTGCTCCTTGACCTTATCTGACAAAACCACAATAACCTATATGATCAAGAAAACAATCCTGTATCCTGCCCTTTCACTCCTGCTGCTGGTCTCATGCGGCAAGAAAAAGGACGATTCCAAGTTGTTCTGGTGTTATGACAGCCAGATTGAAAAGAAAGTTGAGGCCACCCTCAAAAAGATGACCCTTGATGAGAAGATAGGCCAGATGTTGCAGCTTAACATGCCGCAGGTGGGTCACACAGACCGCAGCGGCAAATTCGTGGTCGATGATGACAAGCTTGACGAGGTAATAGGCAAATACAAAGTAGGCTCGCTGCTCAACAACCCCCAGAACATACCTCCCACTCCTCAGGAATGGGCTGCAATAGTTGACAAAATACAGAAGAAATCCATGGAAGTCATGGGTATTCCCTGTCTGATAGGTCTTGACCAGAACCACGGCACCACGTATACATCGGACGGAACTCTGTTCCCGCAGAATATCAACATAGGTGCCACATTCAACACAAAAATTGCATTTGATGCAGCACAGATCACTGCCTATGAGACGCGTGCCAGCAATGTGTCATGGACATTCTGCCCCACTCTTGACCTAAGCCGCAACCAGCTCTGGCCCCGTTGCTGGGAGAATTTCGGTGAAGACTCATACGTAAACTCCAAAATGGCAGAATTTGAAGTAATGGGATTCCAGGGTATAGACCCTAACAGTATTGACAATCGGCATATTTCAGTATCACTCAAGCACTACATAGGCTATGGCGTGCCTGTATCGGGCAAGGACCGTACTCCGGCTGTCATCAGCCCCATGGAACTGCGTGAAAAATACTTTGCCCCCTATCTGGCCGGTATCCGCGCCGGAGCCCTCAACATAATGGTAAACTCCGGAATGGTTAACGGAGTCATGACCCACGCCAACCACGAACTCCTGACCGTATGGCTCAAAGAGGAGACCGGCTGGGATGGCATGGTACTTACTGACTGGGCCGATATTGACAACCTCTACAACCGCGACAAGGTTGCCAAGGACAAGAAAGAGGCCATCAAGATGGCCATAAACGCCGGAATAGACATGTCCATGGACCCTTACAGCCTGCAGTTCTGTGACCTGCTCAAGGAACTTGTCGAGGAGGGTCAGGTTCCCATGAGCCGCATAGACGATGCCGTACGCCGTATCCTGCGCATGAAATACCGCCTGGGATTGTTTGATACACCTGTTGTCAATCCCAATGACTATCCCGACTTTGGAAGCCAAAAACACGCAGATGCAGCCCTCCACGCAGCTGAGGAGAGTATGATCCTGCTCAAGAATGACGGAACCCTGCCCCTCAAGAAAGGCACAAAGATACTTCTGACTGGCCCCAATGCCAACAGTATGCGCTGCCTGGACGGTGGCTGGAGCTACTCATGGCAGGGTGACATAGCCGATGTGTGTGCCGCACAGTACAACACCATTTATGAGGCCATGGTAAACAAGTTCGGCGCAGACAATGTAATACTGGAACAAGGAGTAAGGTACACCCGTGGTGCCACTTTCGAGGCCGAGGCCAAGCCTGAGATAGAGAAAGCCGTGGCAGCCGCCCGCAAGGCTGATGTCATTGTAGCATGCATCGGTGAGAACTCCTACTGCGAGACTCCCGGCAACATTACTGACCTTACCCTGTCCCAAAACCAGCGTGACCTGGTCAAGGCACTTGCTTCAACCGGCAAGCCTATCGTACTGATACTCAACGAGGGACGCCCACGTATCGTTGCAGATATAGAGCCTCTGGCAAATGCCATAACTGACATAATGCTGCCGGGCAACTACGGCGGTGACGCACTGGCCAACCTGCTTGCCGGTGATGCAAACTTCAGCGGCCGCCTGCCCTTTACCTATCCCAAGGAGGTCCATTCGCTCATCACTTATGACTACAAGCCCTGTCAGGAGGTTGACAAGATGGCCGGAGCATATGACTATGACGCAGTGGTATCGGTACAGTGGGCATTCGGATACGGAAAGAGCTATACTAACTTCAAGTACTCCAATCTTAAATATGACAGGATGATAAACAAACCTGTTTATCCTCCCTATCCGCCTGAATTCACCGCCGATAACCTGCTCAGTTTCTCGGTCGATGTCACAAACACCGGTTCCGTAGCCGGCAAGGAGAGCGTTCTGCTGTTCAGCAGCGACCTTGTTGCCAGTGTTTCGCCCGATGTCCGCCGCCTGCGTGCATTTACCAAGATAGAACTTAAGCCCGGTGAGACCAGGAACGTTCAGATGATTGTTCCGGCCAACGACCTGGCATTCGTAGGCCCTGACGGAAAATGGATTCTTGAGGAGGGAGAGTTCCGTATCCAGGTAGGTACAGAGACCATTACAGTAAACTGCGGTGAGACCCATAAATGGGATACTCCCAATATTCCACTTTAATGATGGGAAAGGCGTTTAACTTTTTCTTATTTTTGCAATCTAATAAGAGAGCTGAAACAATAACCAAATAACCAAATAACCAATTATAATAAAAATGACAGCCAATAGACTTTTCAAAAGCGTAATGCTTCTTCTGGCATGCGCTCTGGTTCTGTCAACACAGAACTCATTCGCTGCGAAAAAAGACAAGGATGGTGGCCAGGTCAAAGCCTCACAGCGCTTTGTCCACAATTACGGTGGCCGCGGTAACCCCTACCTGCCCCTTTGGGAACATGTACCCGACGGTGAGCCCAAGGTATTTGAGGACCCAGACCATAAAGGACATTACCGTGCATACATCATCGGCTCGCATGATGTCAGCGCAAACCGTTACTGCGGTCCCGATATCCGTATCTGGTCAGCTCCTATAGAGAACCTCAATGAATGGCGTGACGAAGGTCCCGTATTCACCTATCAGGCTTCAAACGGCCGCTGGGATGTAATGTATGCACCTGACCTTGTAGAGGTAATCGAGAAGGATGAGAAAGGAAAGGACAAGAAGGTCTATTATCTCTATCCCCACAGCCGCGGTCCCCGCAGAGAAGCTATGGTCTGCAAGGGTGACCGTCCCGACGGCCCATTCACTCCTATCAACCTTGATGAGAACGGTGCCGCTATAGAGGGTAGCTGCATAGGATTCGATCCTTCCGTATTCATTGAGAAGATAACCGATAAGAACGATCCCGATTACGCAAAGGGTTTCCGCGCATACGGTTACTGGGGCTTCCAGGGCTCTACTGCAGCTCAGCTTGACCAGGAGACAATGTACTCCGTACGTCCCGGCACCGAGCGTATCACCCCGTTCCTTCCCGCCAGCTCAAGCTACGGCCGCGTACGTGACCGTCAGGGTACAGTTTATACAGCTCTGGCCGAGGGTCAGGATCCCGGTGAGTTCAATTTCTTTGAGGCTTCATCCATCCGTCAGGTGGGTAACAAGTACGTGATGATTTTCTCCGGATACTCAGGTCCCGACTACGGTCTGGGTTCAACCAACTCCGCCCTGCGTTACTGCTATGCAGACTCTCCTCTGGGTCCCTGGAAGAGCGGCGGCGTTGCAGTAGACTCACGTGGTGTAACCCTGAATGAGGACGGTACCAAGCTTATGACCAGTAACTTTGCACATAATACCCACGGCAGTATAGAAAAGATAGGTGACCAGTGGTACATATTCTACCATCGTCCTCCGAGAGGTAACGGTAACGCACGTCAGGCAATGGTTGCCCCCATCAAGATCGAGGTTGACGAGAAGCCCGTATCACAAGGCGGTAAGGTCGTACTGCACGGATATGACCCATACGCTCCCAATGAAATCTGGGAGGCCAAGGCATCAAACGGTGACACATACACCGGTGCCGAGGTTACATCCGAGGGATTTAACATCTACGGTCTGCCTCCATACGCATATTATTCTGCAGGTTATGCTTGCGTATTCATGAACAAGAACGGTGGCCAGAACCGCAATTCACTTCAGGACAACTGGGATATCTGGAACAACGAGCAGGTTTGCAACGTTGATGCAGGTGATATCATCGGTTACAAATACTTCGGTCTGGGCGGTCTCAAGAAGGACAGCAAGGGTATCGAGGCATTCGATGGCACCACATCAAAGCAGCACTCATCATTCAACGTATGGTTCAAGCGTACCGCCGGTGAAGGTGGCATTAACATCAAGGTCATGATGGACGGACCCTGGAAGAATGATGTATGGAACGGTAAGGAGATCGGTAAGATCAAGATTCCCGCAAATTCACCGGTTGATAAGCTTGAGAAATATACAATCGATGTATCTGAGTTTGTTGAC
Source organism: Bacteroidaceae bacterium (assembly GCA_045534785.1). Classification (GTDB taxonomy): domain Bacteria; phylum Bacteroidota; class Bacteroidia; order Bacteroidales; family Bacteroidaceae; genus Colenecus. Next base: position 64,757 of record JAZSKJ010000018.1, read on the forward strand.
GATGTTGAAGGCAAGCACGCCATCTATCTGGTATTTGACGCTGCCATTGACGGCGCTCTAGGTCAGTTCTACGGCTGCGGATTCAGCACCAAGACCACATCACTCAAGCGCCCCGTACCTCCCACCCTTAACGTAACAATAGGTGGTAAGGCTATCGAGCTTCCCGCCGAGCCCGTTCACTCAAATGACAACAACGGTTATACCGACAACACTCATTATGAGATGGACTACAAGCTGGAGCCCGGTCAGAAGTCAAAGGTATCTGTAGAGTGCCTCTGGTCAACAATGCAGTTCTGGGTAGAGCAGATCAAGGGCGATGAGGGCACAGCCACTATCACAGCCGAGTACCTCTTCCCCGGTACCACCAGCACCCAGACCAAGGTCTATAAGATTAATATCAGCAAATGATACAATTGGGGACAGACCCCTTTTGTATCATTTTACTCCCAAAAGCGTCTGGAACCCCATCTGGACGCTTTTTTCATTAATTAGAAAATCAAAAATGATACAAAAGGGGTCTGTCCCCAATTGTATCATGGAGCGAGACCGCGGTCCCGGAGGGCCGCCAAGCGAAATGAAATGATGATAACTGCACTGAGGACCCGTGCCATAGCGAATGGAATGAGCGTATTTGCGGAGCAAATTAAAAAAAGGTAGGCGTTGGCCTTCACGGGTCCGGGGGTTCGAATCCCTCTTCTTCCATAAAGCAAAAACAGGCGCCAAATCGGCGTCTGTTTTTGCGGAAGAAGAGGGATTCGAACCCCCGGACCCGTGAAGGTCAACGGTTTTCAAGACCGCCGCATTCGACCACTCTGCCATCCTTCCAAACCCATCACGGCTTATCATCTCCGTTAGAGCGGTGCAAAGGTGGCTATTTTTTTTGGAAACAGCAAGAACTCTCCCCTTTTTTTACTAATTTTGTTACTCAACCAATCTATAACGGAATATAACATGAGCGAGGAAAAGATTGATAAAAAAGGACTCAATGAAAACATCACTGAGCAACGCAGTAAAATAGTTACTTTCTTCAAGGAGAGAATACTGGAACGTTTTACCCTGGGAGATGATGCAGCATCACAGAAGGAGATTAATTCCAACATACAAAAAGGTATAATGATTAGGGGCACCAACCTTTGGGTGCTTATATTTGCCATATTCATAGCATCACTGGGCCTTAACACCAACTCAACGGCAGTAATCATAGGCGCCATGCTTATATCTCCCCTCATGGGACCTATTATCGGTATGGGTTATTCCATGGGCGTTTATGATTTTGCGCTACTTAAGGAATCGTTCCGTAACTTCCTTATAATGATTGTGGTAAGCTTGGTTACATCGGCCGTATTCTTTACCCTTCCGCTTATCAGTTCCACTCAGAGTGAGCTTCTGGCCCGCACACAGCCAACCACATACGACATTCTGATTGCACTATTCGGCGGTTTGGCAGGTATGGTTGCGCAAACCCGTAAGGACCGTACCGGAACGGTCATACCAGGTGTAGCAATCGCAACTGCCCTTATGCCCCCACTCTGCACCGTAGGATACGGACTGGCAACATTCCAGTTCCGCTTCATGCTGGGAGCCCTTTATCTCTTCACCATCAACTCCATCTTCATAGCTCTGGCATCATTCATAGTCACCAGGGTAATGAAATTCAAGATGATTGGAGAAATTGAGGAGAGCCGTATCAAGAGACTCAAGAACCTGATGATTGTCATAATCATACTGGTAACATTACCCAGCGTCCTTATAGCCATATCCATTATCCAGAGGTCATCATTTGAGGCCAATTACAAGCACTTTGTAAGTGAGGCCTTCAACTATGACAATACCTTTGTAGTAGAGTCATCATACCAGTATAACCCCGCACGTAAAAAGCAGTCAGTCATAGAAGTGCGTCTGTTCGGAGAGCCGCTTTCAGAGAATGTGGTCAATAATATCCGCTCACAGATGTCAAGCGTCTACCATCTGCCCAAGGTTGACCTGGTAGTGCGTCAGTCCAACCAAGAGGACGGCGGAATAGCCATAACGGCCCTGCAGAGCAACTACACCGAGATGCTCAACGAGAAGAACCGCCAGATTTCACATCTGCAGGAGCAACTCTCGTCCATACGTACGGCCGATACCCTTGCCGTGAGCAGCATGACCCGCGAGCTGGGAATATTCGTGCCCGAGATAAACGACATGTCGCTGCAGCGCCATATTTCATACAACACTGACGGTGCTGCAACCGATACCGCATATATCTGCATCATCTCATTCCGGGATGATACCGATATTCAGCCCAAAATTGATCTGATAAAAGACTGGCTAACCAAACGTGCCGGTGCCACCAACATTAACATTCTTGTCAAGTAAGATGATATATCCTGACAATTTTGAACATAAGACAGGTTTTGACGAAATCAGACAGATGCTCGCCGACCGTTGCATATGCCCGCTGGGTGTCCAACTGGTTGACGATATGCAGTTCATGACTGATTTCCAGCCAATTGAGAAGGCACTGGACCAGACCATGGAATTTGTCAGGATACTCACCGAGGGCAAATCATTCCCCGATCAGAACTATCATGACCTGCGTGAGGCCCTGGCCCGCATAAAAGTTGTAGGCACATGGCTCGATGAGGCCGAACTGCTTGGTTTGTGGCGCTCTCTGGAGACCATCAGCGGCATAGTGGAATTCCTTAACAAAGAAGACAATCAGGGACTCTACCCCAACCTTACCGAACTTGCACAGAGCGTAGCCGTATTCCCGTCCATAACACAGGGAATTGCCAAGATACTGACCAAGTTCGGCAAGCTCAAGGACAACGCAAGTCCCGAGCTCTACCGCATCCGCATGGACCTTACCAACACTTCGTTCAGCATATCGCGCATACTGGGCAGCATCCTCAAACAGGCCCAGTCCGATGGTCTTGTGGATAAGGATGCCGCTCCCACCATGCGTGACGGCCGACTTGTACTGCCCGTGGCACCCGGACTCAAGCGCAAGATACGCGGTATAGTACACGATGAGTCCGCATCGGGCAAAACCGTATTCATTGAGCCCGAGGAGGTTGTTGAGGCCAATAACCGCATCCGTGAACTTGAGGCCGACGAGAAACGTGAGGTTACCCGCATACTGATTGCATTTACCGACTCCATACGCCCCCAGATACCGTCAATCCTGGAATCATACGGCTTTATGGCACAGATAGACTTTATCCGCGCCAAGGCCCGTCTGACGCTGGATTTTGACGCCTGCAAGCCCATAATGGAACGCAAGACCGTAGTTGACTGGGTGCAGGCCGTCCACCCATTGCTTAAACTCTCTCTTGCCAAGCATGACAAGACGGTTGTTCCGCTGGACATAGACCTGGACTCAAAGAACAGCATACTATTGATATCGGGTCCGAATGCCGGCGGCAAGTCCGTCTGCCTTAAGACCGTCGGACTGTTGCAATATATGCTCCAATGCGGAATTCCCGTTCCCATGCGCCCCAACAGCCACGCCGGCATATTCAAGAGCATATTCATAGACATAGGCGATGAGCAGAGCATTGACGATGACCTGAGTACCTACTCCAGCCATCTGCTCAACATGAAGAACATGATAAAGTATGCCGATAACCGCTCACTCATTTTGATTGATGAGTTCGGAAGTGGAACCGAGCCCAACATAGGCGGTGCCATTGCCGAGTCGGTGCTGATGCGTTTTAACCGCAACCGTGTATTCGGCATCATAACCACACACTATCAGAACCTTAAGCATTATGCCGATGGCAATGAGGGCATCCGCAACGGCGCCATGCTCTATGACCGCCACCTGATGCAACCGCTTTATATACTTCAGATTGGCAACCCCGGCAGCTCATTCGCCGTGGAGATTGCCCGCAAGATTGGTCTTCCCGAGGATGTCATTGAGGATGCCACCCAGATTGTAGGTCGTGACTATGTGAATGCCGATAAGTACCTGCAGGACATTGTGCGTGACAAGCGATACTGGGAGAACAAGCGCCAGAACGTGCATCAGCTGGAGAAACAGCTTGACCAGCAGATTGAGCAGCACCGTCAGGAACTTGAATCGCTGCAGAAAGAGCGCAAATCAATCATCCGTGAAGCCCGTGAGAAGGCCGATCAGCTTATCCAGGACTCCAACGCCATGATTGAGAACACCATACGCACCATCCGTGAGGCCCAGGCCGATAAGGAACTCACCCGTCTGGCTCGCCAGGAACTCACTGATTTCAAGGAGACTATTGATGACCGCCAGGCCAACTCCGAGGACGAACTGCGCATACAGCGCAAGATGGAGCGCATCCGCCAGAGCCAGGAGCGCCGCGAGCAGCGCAAGCGTGACAAGCTCAAGGAGCATCACGCTCAGCAGGCCTCTCCTGCCCCGTCAGAGCCTATCAACATACCTGTAACATCCGGTAAGCGTTCATTCAAGGTGGGTGACACAGTCCGTCTGGCCGGTCAGACCCAGGTTGGCGAGGTTATATCGGTCAACAAGAGCGATGTTACCGTTGCATTCGGCCTTATCAAGACATCGGTCAAGGCTAACCGTCTGGAGCCGGCCGAGCCCGTAAAGACTCAGGAGATTCGCACCGCCACATACGTGAGCAAGCAGACCCACGATGACATCTATAACCGCAAACTGGCTTTCAAGCCCGATATCGATGTTCGTGGCATGCGTGGCGATGAGGCTATCCAGACCGTAATGCACTTTATTGACGATGCCACGCTCATCGGCATGAGTCGCGTCCGCATACTGCACGGCACCGGAAACGGCATACTGCGCAACCTTATACGCCAGTACCTCCACACCGTTCCCGCCGTCAAGGATTACCACGACGAGCATATCCAGTTCGGCGGTCACGGCATCACAGTAGTAGACCTAGGATAATATTTGTTTAACATCGGAAAAAAGGGTTATTGACGTAAAAACTACGCGCTTCGCGCTATCCCTCCCACCGCTACGCGGCGGGCCCCTCCCGTTCACAAGCCCACGGGCGGCCATGGTTTTTCCTGCCAATAACCCTTTTTTCCTCGGCTCACTTGGCCGGGTTTATCATATAATTGAATTATGAAGAAAATAGGACCACATGTATCGGCTTCGGGGGGTGTTTTCAATGCTCCCGTTAATGCTATGGCAGTTGGGGCTTCGGCCTTTGCTTTATTTACAAAAAATCAGCGACAGTGGTTTAGTTCGCCTTTTCAACAGGCTGAGATTGAGCGGTTTAAGGCCGAGGTATTGAAGTCGGGAATTGCGCCTGAATATATTCTTCCTCATGACAGTTATTTGATTAATCTGGGTAGTCCGGATGCGGAAGGATTGGAGAAATCACGCGCATCGTTTTTGGATGAGATGCAGCGTTGTGAGCAGTTGGGACTGACCATGCTCAACTTCCACCCCGGCAGCCACCTTAAGCAGATCACGCCCGAGGAGTGTCTGGACCGCATTGCAGAGAGCATCAACCTGACTCTTGAAAAGACCAGCGGCGTTACCGCAGTCATCGAAAATACCGCCGGACAGGGCTCCAACATGGGATTCGCTTTCTGGCAGATCAGACGCATAATAGACGGAGTGACCGATAAGTCCCGCGTAGGAGTCTGCATAGACACATGCCACACATACACCGCCGGCTACGACCTCAAAAACGCCTACGAGAGCGTCTGGGAGGAGTTTGACAACGAAATCGGCCTCTCCTACCTGCGTGCCATCCACCTGAACGACAGCAAGAAGGAACTTGGCTCCCGTGTAGACCGCCACGACTCCATAGGAAAAGGCTTCCTGGGTTTGGACTTCTTCAAAAAGATAATGCAGGACCCAAACCTCAACCACATCCCCTTCATCCTGGAAACCCCCGACGAATCCCTCTGGCCTGCCGAAATAGAGTTGCTACACTCCCTAGAGTGATAGAATCGGGCAGATAAAAATATGGGGTATATAGTCTCAGGAACCATAGACGCCCATGTCTCTGTGAATGGGAGGGGCCCGCGCCCAAAGGGCGTGGGAGGGATAGCGCGAAGCGCGTAGTTCAGGAGATTATATACCCCAAATTTTATTTGCCCGATTCGTCTGCTTCCAGTTGTCGGATATACTCCGTGGGACTTACGCCGTAGTACTGCTTGAAGGTGGTGGAGAAGTGGGTCTGGGATGCGAATCCTACGCTGTAGGCTATCTGGGATACGTTTACGCGCTTCTCCTTAAGCAGTTTCATAGCCTGCTGCATACGGATGTTCTGCATAAAGCGTGCAGCCGAGAATCCGGTCAGTTCCTTAAGCTTGCGATGCAATTGCGTGCGGCTCATCCCAACCTCATCAACCATCTGGGTGATATTGAATTCGCTGTTGGAAATATTTTGGTTAACAATCTCCATCACACGTTTCATAAACTGCTCATCACTGGACTCAAACTGCACAGCTTCCACTTTTTCAGCCTGTTCCTGCTGACCCGAAAACTTGCCCTTAACAATCAGTCGGTTGTTTATCAGATTGGACATAAGTGACTTAAGCTCACTCAGATAGAACGGCTTGGGCAGATAACTGTCAGCGCCGGTATCCAGTCCAAGCATACGGTCCTGCAGTTTGTTCTTGCCGGAGAGCATGATAACCGGAATATGACTTACCAGTGAGTTTCCCTTGAGAGCCTTTACAAGCTGGATACCGTCCATCTCTGGCATAACCACATCAGTTATAATAAGGTCGGGCAGCTGTGACACCGCCAGTTTGAGACCCTCCTTGCCGTTACGGGCAGTTATGATCTTGTAACTGTGCTTTAGACTGTCCGACAGATAATCAAGCATAGAATCATCATCGTCAACCACAAGTACCTTGACAGAGCCCTTCACGCGGTTTTCATCCTCAGGCTCATCATAATCCAGGCTCACGCGGTTGCGTTCCAGTTGAGGACGCGCAATCTGCTCAGAATCAATAATATCTTCGGGATTGATATGGCTGTTGCCCAGCGGCAGACGGAACGAGAAAACACTTCCATTCTGGCCGTCAGTACGATTTTCGGCCTTGATTTTTCCGTGATGCAACCCAATAAGCATCTGACTGTAGTTGAGTCCGATACCAATTCCCATAGTAACCGATGTCATCTCATTGTCGGCACGGTAAAAACGGTCAAAAACACGATTCACATCATCCTTGTCCAACCCGATACCGGTATCAGTAACCGATATCTCAACATAATTATGAAGCGGCCCCTTCTCGTTGTCATCGGTCCCCACCTCAACGTTAATCTCAATCTTTCCCTCATCGGGAGTATACTTGAACGCATTTGAAAGCAAGTTCATCATCACCTTGTCTATGCTGTCGCGGTCTATCCATACAGGCTGTTCCACCATGGAATGGTTGAATTTGAAATCGATGCCACGCTTTTCGGCAGTCTGTGTGTACAGTTCAAAAGGCCCCATAATGAAGTTTACCAGGTCAGTCTCCGCAAAATGCAACTGCATCTGTCCCTCATCAAACTTACGCATATCCAGAAGTTGATTTATGAGTGACAGTATCCTGGTGGAGCTCTTGTGCATCTGACGAAGATTGGACTGAACTTCGGCCGGGATGCTGTTGTCTTTGAGCATATCCTCAAGCGGAGAAATAACCATCGTCATAGGCGCGCATATCTCATGAGCCACATTGATGAAAGACTGGAACTTAGCCTCATCCATCTCCCTCTGGCGGGTTCTGCGTCTGGTTCTGAAAATGATCATCAGAATGGCCAGCATCAGAATCAGATACGTAACCACAGCAAATGACGACAAGTACCATGGAGCTTCAATCTTAAGCACATAAGACCTTGGTTCTGAGACAATATCGTTCAACCTTGCCCTGACAGATAACACATATCTGCCATATCCCAGCTTGGAGAAAGTAAAACGGTTCACTCCGGCCGGGTTGCTCACCCACTCGTTTCCTCCCGGACTCATGGAGTATTCATAGATGATACTCGTCTCATCACCGTAATTCAACGTACTGAACTCCAGCGTGAACGAATTGTCGCTGTATGCCAGCCTGAACTGTTCCGAAATACTAAGCGGTTTTTCCGATATACGCTTACCGCCCGATGTAGATTCGGATGTAATCTGTTCGCCATTCAGGTAGAAACCGGTCATCACTACCTTATTCACCCTTGACTCCGTAATGATTCTTGAGGGCCAGAAAGCAGTAATACCCGCATTACTTGCAAAATACGCCCTGTCATCATTGATAGAGTATGCCGATACCCTGTTGAATGCCTTCTCCTCCGTATAAAAACGGCTCACCTCAAAGAAATCCGGGCTGATGCGGTTCACTCCACCCGGTGTGGCAATCCAGATATAACCTTCGGAATCCTTAACCATACCGCGAATATCATTGCTGGAAAGTCCCTTGGATGTATTCAGCAGTGTAGTCCGGCCGTTTGTGGTATCAAATACAATCACACCCTTTGTCGTTCCGAACCAAATCACGCCCTCTTTCTCCTCAAGTATACAGGTACAGCTGGACGTACCCATGGCGGCCGACAGCTTCTCGTAGTCAACAAACGTGCTTTTCTCTATGTCAAAACAGTCCGCACCGTTATCATGACCAATCCATAGCCTATTCCAGCTGTCAATTACCAGAATATGGATCCAGTCATTGGTCAGAGTCTTTCCGCTTTTGCTGCTTTTGGCAAAACTGGTATATGGTTCGCTCTTTAAATCGCTGGGATTGAATCTGGTGAATCCACTACCCAACTCCGAGTAATAGATACGTCCCTCATTATCTTCGGCAATAGAAGACACATTGGCAATGACATTTATGGAAACATTCCTCACAGCTCCGGTTCTGGTGTCAACCAATGCCAATCCTCCGCTTGGAAAACCTGCCCAAATCCGGTTCTTGCTGTCACGGAACAGACAACTTATATAAGGTGAGTTCTTACCGTCATTCAGCACTCTCCCGTCACTTGACAGACAGGCAAGACCGTTGTTGTTGTATCCCACCCATAGACGTCCCTGAGTATCTGTAACCATTGCGGTAACCGTTCCTGAGACTTCCTGAGTGTAATCGGAGAACTTCCAGTATTCAAACTCATTCCTGTCTTTGGTAACCAATATCATACCTGAAAGGAAACAGCCTATCCAACTGTTGCCCGCCTTGTCCCTGTAATAAGCACTCACATCCAGTTTCTCAAGACTGCGGTCCGATGGAGTCAGCTCCACTTGCGTAAGTTTCTGGTCTTCGGTCAGAGTAAGCATCCCTTTTCCTCGGATTGATATCTTAAGTCCTTCATTATCAATGAAAGAGTGAGTTATCTCCCAGATTCCCTCCTCAGGAGTCAGACGGTTAAGCCTATGCCTTGTAGGATTCCACACATACAGATGATTACTGGTAGTTATGTATATAAGGCCCCTCGAATCACAGTTAATACCTGTTATATCATCGTCTATCAAATCCCGGCGGAACTCCGAGGCATTATCTGTCTTGGGATCATACAGAAGAACACCTCTCGTGGTTCCCACCCATATGGTACCGTCCTGATCTTCGGTAATAGTCCTGAATACCCCTCCTGTTGACTGGCTTGTGTTAATGCTCACCACAGTGTTCATCTGCCCGGGATTTTCCGGATCTATCCAATAGATACCGTTTCCTTGGGCAACAATCCAAATGCGTCCGTCGCTAAGCTGGCATATCTTTCTTACGTAACCGTTCCGTCCTCCGGGAAAAGGAATGGTATTGAAACGTCTCTCGCTTGGCTTCAGGTACTGCAAGCCACGGTTGGTTCCAATCCACAAAGTTCCGTCCTTATCTGTATAGAGGCTCCTCACATAGTTGCTCATAAGTGACAGCGAATCAGTATCATCATGAAAGAACTGATAGAAATTGTATCCGTCATAACGGTTCAGGCCATTCTCGGTTCCAATCCATATGAAACCCGACATATCTTCACATATTGCATGTATTCGGTCATCTGAAAGCTGTCCGATAGCATAGCGGTATGTCCTCTGTGCCTTTACTGGAATAAGGAACAATCCGGCAATTAGGGCTATTATGGGTTTGCGCATAATACAGTCAGTAATATTCATGACAAAGATACTCCATTATTTCAGATTTGTTCCATATTCAAGCCCCGTAATTGGAACAATTCTTAACAGATGAAACACGCGGAACAAAAATGAATGACGGTAATCTTTCAATAATACTCCTTTTTAATTTGCCTTTTAAAAAGTCAGAATGCTTTTTTGATTAACTTTGGATGCAATAGACAATAACAGTTAAAACATACGACTATGAAATTTAGAAGTGCATTTCTTACCGCAGTCCTTTCACTGCTGGCTTTCAGTACAGCCAACGCAGGCAAACATTGGGTAGCAACTTGGGCAACAGCCGAGCAGGTTGTAGAACCGCACAACTGCCCTCCCGCTCCGGGTCTGGAGAACAACTCCATACGTCAGATAGTACAGACATCCATAAGCGGCAAGGTTGTCAGGGTTAAGTTCTCAAACGAGTTCAGCCAGGGGCCGGTAACTATCAACGCCGCAGAGATTGCAAAAGCTGCCACAGCCGGTGCCAGCAGTGATATTGTAGATGGTACCGAGGTAAGCCTTACATTCTCAGGCAGCAAGTCTGTTACCATCCAGCCAGGTCAGCTTGTAACATCCGATCCCGTCAAGTTCCCGATGGGCACGCGTCAGAACGTAGCCATAACCATGCATCTGGGACAGGCTTCATCAACCAGCGTAACCGGCCATCCCGGTTCGCGTACCGATTCATACCTTATTGAAGGTCAGGGCTCAGACTTTACAGGCGCTGTCAAGACCGCTCACTGGTATATCATCAATGCCATTGAGATACAGGCAGAAAAGAAAGCTCGTGCAATCGTGGTTCTGGGCAATTCCATAACCGATGGACGCGGATCTACCACAAACGAACAGAACCGTTGGACAGACAATCTCTCTCGCAGACTGCTTGCAAACAAGAAAACCAAGCGTGTATCGGTCCTTAATATGGGCTTGGGAGGCAACTGTATTCTGCAAGGCGGACTTGGCCCCACAGGCAAGAGCCGTTATCCACGTGACCTCTTCCAGCAAGAAGGTGTCAAGTACATCATTCTGTTTGAGGGAGTCAATGACCTTGGCGGACGTGGTGACGCCCTTTCTAAGGCCAGCCAGATACAAGAGGTTTACAAACAGATAATTGCCGAGGCTCACGAACGTGGAATCAAGGTTTATGGCGCTCCGGTCATGCAGTTCAAGGGTAACAACTACTACAGTGAGAACCATGAGGCAGGACGCCAGCAGCTCAACCAGTGGATCCGTTCAAGCGGTTATTTTGACGGAGTCATTGACTTTGACGCCGCAATGGGCAATCCCGATGATCCCGCTCAGCTCAATCCTAAGTACCTGTTTGAGAACGACTACCTGCACCCCAATGCCGAAGGTTACGTCCAGATGGGCAACTGCATAGACCTGAAACTCTTTGAGAAGTAAGCAAGAAAAAATTTAACTTTTTGCCTTTATATCGCTATTTTAGTAAAACTAAAGTTCGATATGAAGGCAAAATTCTTATTCTCAGTCTTATACTTAGCCCTGGTTTCAGCCACATCATTTGCACAGTTCCCCGGTGGAGGATTCCCCGGAGGCGGTGGCGGATTTCCCGGCGGAGGATTCCCCGGAGGTTTCGGCGGACGCTTTCCGTTTGACCCTCAGGAACAGGGTAGCCAGATGCCTGGTGGCGGGATGCCTATGGGAGGCGGATTCGGCGGCGGTTTTGGGATGAATGCCGATTATAACCCTGCATCATCGGCCAACAATGTAGAATTCACATCGTCAAACCTGCCCATAGTAATCATTGATACCGAAGATAAGACCCTGACCAACAGGCAGAAATCGTCCGCCACCATGAAAATAATTGACAATGGCTCCAAACGTAACAAGCTTACTGACACACCCAACGGATATAACGGAAACATCAGGATAAAACTGCGCGGAAACTCATCGTTATTCTTTGACCAGAAGCGTTTTACGCTCGAGACGGTAACTCCCGAAGGTAAAGCCAATAACGTTGAGCTCCTGGGTATGCCGGCCGATAACGACTGGGTGCTGCTGGCTCCCTTCAACGACATATCCATGATGCGCGACCCGTTTGCGTTCGACCTCTGGAACGAGATGGGCCACTGGGCACCGCGCAACCGCTATTGTGAAGTGGTTATGAACGGCCATTACATAGGCGTCTACATACTCTGCGAGAAAATTAAAAGGGCCGAAAACCGTCTGAGTATAGCCAAGCTCAAGAAGACCGATACCAGCGGACTGGAACTCACAGGCGGTTACATAGTACGCATAGACCCGCCCGATGAGGGTGAGAAATCATTCCAATCCGAAGTTCCCGGCATCATAACCAACGGAGGTATGGGAGGATTTGGCGGTATGGGCGGATTCGGAGGTCCTGGCGGCGGATTCGGAGGAGGCCGCGCCACAGTAACCTGGACTTACTTCTATCCCAAGTCCGATAACCTTGCCCCCGAGCAGGAAAAATATATCAGTGATTACATCAAGACCACCGAGAAGGTAATCCAGAGCGATAATTTTGCCGATCCCAAGGAGGGTTACGCCAAATATATCGACGTGGAGTCATTCGTGGACTACATAATCCATACCGAACTCAGCCTGAATGCCGACGGCCTTAAGCGCAGCACCTACTTCTACAAGACCAAGCAGAATGAGGACGGCACTGGTGGCAAGCTTCACGCAGGTACTGTCTGGGACTATAATCTGGCATACGGCAACTGTAATTTCGCCAATGGCAACAATATTGAAGCTTGGGTTTATAATGGAGGTGAAACCAACCCCACCCCTGCCATGTTCAAGCGCCTTATGGAAGATCCGGCTTTTGTGGCGAAAGTCAAGGCACGCTGGAAAGAACTCCGTAAAGGAGTGTTGAGTATTGACAACATCAACAGGTACATTGATAATCATGCCGCCCAACTGGCCGAGGCCAAGGACCGTCAGTTTGCCAAGTATCCCAACCTGCTGGTTCCCGAATCGGCCAACAGCAACCAGACAAACCGTAACGGCGGATTTGGCGGTGGTATGGGATTCGGCGCACCAGGAGGTGGTTTCGGCGGCGGAATGGGCGGATTCGGTGCACCTGGAGGAGGCTTCGGAGGAGGCTTCGGAGGCGGTGACGCCGTTGGAATGTTCGCCGCATATCGCGTATCGAGTTATGAGCAGGAGATAACCACACTGAAGAAATGGTTTGCAGACCGCATAGCTTTCCTTGACAAAAACTGGTTGAAGTGATTAAACCTAACAGACTATATATAGTCTAACAAGTAATTAAACACTAACCAAGTCCCTATGGCCGGTCATTCATTCAAAAGAGCTATAACATTGTTCTTCATCCTATTGGTCTCTGTTGTAACCTTTGCCCAACGCGGCGGAGGCGGCGGAGGCGGCGGTTTTGGAGGCGGTGGTGGCTTCGGCGGCGGTATGGGCGGCGGAGGTCAGCGTGGAGGTGGTAACTTCCAAGGCGGTGGAGGCCAACGCGGCGGCGGAATGAGAGGCGGCGGTGGCTGGGGCGGATTTGCAACCCTCAATGACTCCACAGCTCTGGAAAGATATAGCGGAAGTCTTACCTTTGTCGAAGGCCGTGGTGCAGGAAACGCAATCCGTGAAGATGACCTCAAGCAGTTGCTGGATTCCATACAGTTCCAGAAATATGAGACAGCCAACCGCACCTTCATAAAAGGCGACAACCGTCAGAGCATCGGCGTCATCTTGGGAATTCCCACTGCCATACTCACCCTTATAGCGGCCACGCACCGATCCGAAGATGACCCGGACCTATCCCGGAAACTCTACATTATTTCCGGGGCATTAGCGGTACCAACTATCACATTCTATACAATAGGAAGCATTAAGAAACGCAACGCCAAGAAAACGCTGGAGGGTATAGCCGATGAATACAACCATGAACTTGAACTCAAGGAGGCAGCCAAACTGCTCCAGTTTGAATTCGGCCCAACTGTCTTCATTGACAGTCAAAACAGCACCACGTTCGGCGCCTCATTCAACCTGAGCTTCTAAAAACAGTACAATTGAGGTCAGACCCCAATTGTACTATTCCTCAAAATGATACAAAAGGGGACAGACCCCTTTTGTACTTTTTTACTCTCTGACGTAGGGAGATTCCGGCATGAAGAGGTAACTCTTTATGTAACCGCCGGCATCTATCACCACTTTCTCGAAGACTGTTCCGGGCTCGATGGGACGGAACGTGATGGTGTGCTCACCCTTGGCAGCCTTGCCTAACTGTACGCGGTCATCCTTTACGCGGGTTGCCACTGTGGGGTAATAGACTGAATAGATGTTGCGCTGATCCTCATTCAGACGCTCGTTGAACACAACCTCAATCTCATCGCCGCCATCCAGACTTACCATATAGCGGTGACCCTCCAGACGATAGAATGTGAGGGTTGCGTTTACTGCTATTACGGCCGATAAGTTATCCACATCCTCGGTCAGATTGAACTTGTAAGTCATTGTTGCGCCGTCGGTTGGCTGGCTGTAAGGCATCAGAGCTACGCCTGATAGCGTGCGGCCCATAAACGGGATTGTGGTCCACTTGGCCGATCCGGATGTAACGCCGGTCTGAGCGTAGAAATGCTCTGCCTCCATTGCAACCACTCCGTTTTTCTGGGTAAATACGTATCCGCCAACCTTGTCCCCTACTTCAACGCGTGAAACCCTGGGCTGTGTATCGGCACGGAAATTATCGTTCCAAGAGGTATAGCCTATGTGCTTCTGGATCATCATGCCGTCCCACTTGCCGCCGGCCATCTCCTTATTATAATAGGCGCAAAGTTCGGCATCACGCTTAAAGTCACGCTCGCAACGCTCTGCCCAATAGTTGGCGGCAGGATCGTTGTTGCGGGCCAGCTTCTGGTTCATAGCCTGGCTGTAGTACATATCGTAGATATTGCCCATAGCCTGTACGGGGAAGAGTATAATCTGCTGATAAGCATCACGGTACTCGGGCTTGAGGCGCAGATACTGGCGGAGGGCCTCGGCCTCCAGGCGTGCGTAATCATCGCAAACCTGCTCAAACTCACCGGTCTCAAGAGTGTAGTACTGACGGGCATCAAGCATCTCGGCACTTATGCGGCCGTTGTACTTGCAGCAAAGGTTCAGAATGCGTGCGGCTTCCTGAGCCTCCTCCTCGCCAAAGAACTCAAGGCAGAAATCGTATGTATGGTCAAGCAGGGTCTCAACGGTAAATGCTGAGGGGTTCCATGCCATATCTAAGAACAGGGTGATAGGATATTCCATAGGCTTGAGGTCACCTACGTTCAGCACCCAGATCTTGTCAACACCGTAGTCATAGGTAAGCTGCATCTGCTCCCACAGATGCTGTATAGGAGTGATATTGAGCCACTTTGAGTTACGCGGAGCACCCACGTAGTCCACGTGGTAGTACATACCCCAGCCTCCCTTGCGCTTGCGTTCCTCGGCATTGGGCAGACGGCGGATATCGCCCCAGTTATCATCGGACAACAGGATAATAACATCATCAGGAACGCGCAGGCCCTTGTTATAATAGGTCTGAACCTCCTTGTAGAGCGCCCAAACCTGCGGACGCTGCTCGGCCGGCTTACCTGTAACCTCCTTGATTATCTGGCGCTGGTCAGCGAACAGACCTTCCAGCATCTTCATGTTATCCTCGTCGCTGCCGCGCAGTTCGGCGTCACCGTCACCGCGCATACCGATGGTAATCAGGTCCTCGGTATTCTTGGCGCGCTCCACACCCTCACGGAAGAACCTCTGCAGCTCCTGCTTGTTAGTGGTATAGTCCCACTGACCGCCGTATGCACGCGGGTTACGTGCCCACTCCTGATGGTTGCGTGCCATTGGCTCGTGATGGCTTGTTCCCATTATCACGCCCATGTCATTGGCGGTCTTGGAGTTCTCGGGGTCATCGGCATAGAATGCCCAGTCCCACATGGCGGGCCACATAAAGTTACCGCGCAGACGCAGTATCAGTTCAAAGCACTTGGCATAGAACTCGTGGCCGCCGCGCTGAGTGCCGAATGTATTCTGCACCCATGTGGTCAGGCAAGGAGCCTCATCGTTGAGGAATATGCCGCGGTAGGTTACTGCGGGCTCGCCTGCGGTGTATGTGCCTTTGGCAAGGGATACGTTTTTCTGAGGCTGGATCGGGACATCGGCCCAGTAGTACCAGGGCGATACGCCAATCTGCTCGGACAGCTCGTATATACCGTAGATGGCACCGCGCATATCACTTCCGGCTATCACCAGAGCCTCGTCGATACCCTTTACAGGATTAGCAACAACTGTCATGATATACTTCTCGCGCTTGCCCTGCAGCTCCTTCTTGTCAATCTTCTTACTCTTTATTATCTGGGCTATGAACTTGCTGTCTATCGTACCCACAATCACCGGTTTTCCGGACACTGAGGCTGCATCATATACCACTTGAGCCTCCTGCCCACCCACAGCCTTGAAATCCTGCTGCAGGGCCTTAAGAGCTATCTGCACGCCGGTCTTATCAGCCTGGTCTGCCAGAATCTGCACGGGTTTTCCGTTATCAATAAGCGTAAACCTGTCACTTGATAACTCGTTGAATGAAATGCCTTTGTTATCGGCAGCAATGGCCGATGTAAACGTCAGCGCCAAAACGCTTAGGACCATTAAGATCTTTCTCATAACTATATTTGGTTGAATTGTTGTTATATCTGTCATCGGAATCCCAAAGATAGCATTTTATCTTATCAACTCCAATTTACCGTCATGTATATATAATCCGGGTGCGGTCGGAGAATCCGATATCTTACGCCCGTCCATATAATACCACGTACCCCTGTTTCGGTCGGCGCCGATAGTTCCTATCCCTGTCGGTACAGGAGAGAACGAGAATGATGCCAGGCCGTTATTTACAGCCATGGATGTTATCGGCTTGGACATCAGTAACTGTCCGTCTTTATTGGGATTGTTCAGGGTAGCGGCAGGAACAGACGTGTTGGTAAGCTTATCGTTACCGTTATACGGGTAAGCCCAACCGCTTACGTCTTTCCTTAACGGCACCGGGATAGTTGCGTCATTGGCCGAGATAATCAGATATCGCTGCTGTCTGGATGAGTTTACATAACCATTAACAAAAACATCCTCATCATAATCCACATGAAATACCAGGATTCCGCTGCCCGGCAGTTGTGCGTCCCACCCTTTCTTTTGTCTGTTCTCCACCAGATAATACTCGTCCGGATGACCGTCGTTGCGGATAATGAAAGCCTTGGCGCTATCGGCAAGTGCCGGCAAACCGGTTATGACTGTGTCCGATGTCAACTCTACAGGATTGAGCCAACCTAAATACATCCGCTCATAAGCCGAATAACCGCAGGGGATGTAACCGCCTCCATTCCTGTTGCCGTAGTCCATCAGATCCCATTCATTGACATACGATGTACTGCTGTAATAAAAATCAGGCAGTCCTAAACAATGACTGTATTCGTGACAAAGCGTGCCGAATGTTCCGCTGGAGTCATTCAATCCCTTCTCTGCGGTACAACAATATGAATCAATCAGATAGTCCTTTCCGTCGCAGCTTACGGTAATCGGCTCACATTGTTCGTGTTCACTGAGCCACCATTGATGCGGCCAGATGGATTTGCTCCCTCCGCCTTCATCCATTCCTATACCGGCAAATATTATCATCAACTGATTCACATATCCGTCGCCGTCCCAGTCATAAACCGACCAGTCATCCACCTGGGATCTGATGCTGTCAATGACATCCTGCACCAGATATTTGGAATTTTCGTCATCCGAAAACGTACTGCTGTATTTCTTAACGCTGTCCGCCACAACGTAATGTATGTCAAAAGAGAGTCTGAACTGCCCGTAACTCTGATCATAGAAATAATCATGCAGAGAGCCGATGTATGGTTCATTAATGTAGTTCTCAGTATTCAGGATATTGTTCCACTTTTGCATGGTCACTTGCTCATTACCTACGAACGGTCTGTCCTTGAACGCCGCCAGTACAACCAGTTGGCGTCGGTCACCGATATACGGATTAACGCCGCTATCTCTACTCTGGGTCCTTCTTGACAGGATTATATGACTATCAGACAGCTGCGGCCTGCAGTTCCTTACACGGATTATCTCCTGCGCCTGAACCGACATGGCAAAAAAGAGAGCGATGATATATAAAAGAGTCCTTCTGATCATAACATGTCAAAAATAGTCATTTCAATTGAATAAACGCAATTCAAACTGTCCTGATATGGCCATACGGTCATCCTTTACGGCCAATGCACCCAGTATCTCGGGGATTTCCCGGATGCGGTCCATTACAGTCCGGAGATCATCAGCGGATTGAATGCGGTTGGCCATTGCTGTGGCGAAACTGTCGGCCAGCATCACGTCCCGGCACACAATCATCATGGCATCGGCCCTGCCCAGGCTGAGCGACGGACCGACCGTGCCGCTGGATGTGCAGATTCCGCAAGGAAAAGCGCTTGCAGGTATATGCAGCCCTACTCTCTCTGACAGCGGGGACTGTCCGGCAAATACAGATATGTCCATGTCGCCGCATACTTGAGCGTATATATCACCACCGTTCTCAACAATCACCTCCTTAACGCCGTATCGGGACTTTATATGGTCTGCCACTTTCAGAGCCACAGCTCCGGCTACAGCACTCATGGGGCCTATGCCTGTCTTATGGCTTACAGCGGACATCTCCATAAGGATTGTCGGAGCCTCCAGGCCTGCATCGTAAGATGTTAATGCAGCCTTGTATTGCGGATCCATCAGCAGATAGGCATCCATCCGGCGGCGCAGATCAACCAGAAACGTATAGACAGCATCCTCCATAGAGACAGAATAGGAGCCGCTGTCGACTCCTATCCAAAGGTCTGATTCCAGGAACTTTACGCAGAACCAGCGTCTCCCGTCATCCGAGAAACGTCTTCGGTAACTGCGCTCCTTATATTCCATCAGTCTGCAAATTCAATATGGAACAGTTTGAGCGGGCACGCTGTTATGCACATCTTGCAGACCACGCATTTGTCGGGCTGGAACCGCAGTTTCCAATCCGGT
This sequence comes from Bacteroidaceae bacterium, assembly GCA_045534785.1. GTDB lineage: Bacteria > Bacteroidota > Bacteroidia > Bacteroidales > Bacteroidaceae > Colenecus. Next base: position 83,830 of record JAZSKJ010000018.1, read on the forward strand.
GCGCCCATTGAAAGCGCTCCAGACGGGCAGGCCGATGTACATGCGCCGCAGCTCACGCACTTGCTCTCATCAAATGTTATTTTCTTTTCCAGCGGGCTTACATCAACCCCGCTATTCTGCATAAAATCAATTGCCTTAGCTATATGGTCGGAGTCAGAATCCAACTCCAGTACAAGTTTGCCGCGACGGCCTCCGTCAATGTCAGCCTTAATGATGCTGACCATTATGTCATACTTCTTAATCAGCTCATAGATAAGCGGGCGGCTGGCCTCGCCATCGGGGAATGATATAACTACTTTCTTTGTCATAATGTGCTGATTTACAAGTTCAAATCTTTAAGTCCCTGGAGTGACGTTCCCGTAGGCATGGGCCTTACCGGTGCGGTCAGTTCAAACTGTCCCTTCTCAATCCAATCCTTCAGGATGGCGGCAATCTTACGCGCTTTATTGAGGCTTGACAGAGGCGCTGTATGAATCTTCTTGCCCATAAATTCTATCTCGCCCGAGCGCAACTGCTCGTAGTTGACCTTACCTATCAGGTCACCCTTCTGGCCGTAATCCTCTATGAATGTGTCAATCTGGCTGTTACGTATGCTCACACGGTGCGCCAGGTCCTCATCCAGAAGCGGAATAGGAACACCTATGCCAACGTACATCGTGACACCGTATTTCTCAAAATATGCGCCACGCAGGAACTCGCTGGACATCTCCCTCATCTCGCCCATCACGGCCAGCGTACGGGCATTACCCATGGGCACACCATATTCATTAAGCGGCTTTGAGCAGTTAAACTGGGTGCCGTTCCAGACCACGTAACCCTGGGTTCCGCACAGGAATATGCGGGTTCCCAGGCCGATGGTGCGGCATTCGGGATCATTGAGCAACGGCGACAACTCACCTGCCGAGCTGTAAGAGGCATTCTTCATGCGGGGCAGCAGCGTGCCCATATATGTATATAAGGTGCGGTCAGTGGAGTTCACAGCCACATTGTAGTTCTGATATGCGTTACGCGGATTCATCAGGATGGCCTCGTTGATGGTCTTTAGGCTTATCTCGGTCTTGATATGCTTGCGCGGGTAGCAGTCGGTACCCTTACCCCACGCCTCAAGAGTCAGTTCCTTGCCGTCAATCAGCTCCTGGATAATGTGCGCGCCGCCATAGGTAGGATTCTGCGGATTGCAATCTGTAGCACCCACATAAGTATCCACGGCAGCCAGACCGCCGCTTACCGGCACACCGTTAATCTCAATCCTCTCCATGCGGATAGGCGGATTTGCGTGACCAAAATTCAGGAACGCACCGCTTGAGCACATAGCGCCGAAAGTAGCGGTAGTAACCACATCAACCTTATCAAGAATCTCCTTGGGCTTCATAGTGCGCGCCATCTCCGACACCTCCTCGGCCGTCAGAACCACCGCCTTACCCTTCCGGATCTTCTCATTAATCTCCTCGTAACTCTTACTCATTTCAAAGTATTCTAAAACGACTGCAAAGATAAAAAATAGTACAAAAGGGGACAGTCCCCAATTGTATCATTTTAGTCTGTCTGACATTATTTCCACGCGTGGTAGGTCATCCCTCTCAGACATGGTTACCTCAAAACGGGTGCCGGTAATAGGAGTCTTGACAGTTTTATAGCCCACGTATGATATCTCCAGATAGTGGTCCGGATTGACCAGTTTAAAAGAGAAAGTCCCTTCAATATCAGTGACACAATGTGCTACAATACGGTCCAATGGGTCACGCTCACATACATTCACTATCATCATCGGCCCCTCCTTATCACGGACAATACCAGTTATTATATCACCGGCCGATGGTTTGTTACCAGATATCACCACCTTTGTCTCATCGGGCTTATCGGCCCTGATTGTATTGACAGATGTTGTGTCACGCAGAGGTATCGGTATTCCGCTATATTGATCTTTAACCAGCCAGCCAATCTCCGGGCGAAGGGTCATAGTCTCCACATCCTGCGTCAGACCCACGATGCCGGCCCGAACCTCCAGATAATTGGTCTGGATGATATTACCCAGACCATCATAAATGTGCTGTGTTACGGTAACGCTTGTAATAACAGGCGGCAGTTTATGCCCGAATACTATACTATACGGACGTTTACCTAGTATAAACTCTGTTGGTCCTAAACTTTCGTAAATATCTTCAGAAGGCCGTTTTACACTTAAATCAAACGGAATGAACTCCAGGAACCAGCCGTCAAACTGTGTAGCATCATACAGAGGGAGACAACCTTCATTCTTGAGATGAAAATCCTTGGGTCGTCCCTTGATTGCCATATTCCACCAGAAATTCACATTGGGTTTGCCCTCCGATGCCGCCACGAACTCTTTCAGTATCGGGTCCAGCCTGTCGGTCCACTCCTTTACCCCATAATTGCCTAGCTTACGAGTCTTTTCACGCAGCAGTTTCCAATCATCGGGAGTACCCTCCAGGGTAACGCTGGGAATACCGCACCCGCTCAGATGCTCAACATACTCAAAATAGGGTTTGACTGCGTCCATCAGCGTGATTTGCGACGTCATCCGCTCCACCATACCCGTAGTTGAGAAATTGCATGTCATCAGCTCATCCAGATCACCTTTTGTGTTCTCCCCTATCAGAGCGGCAAACATCTCAACCTTCTGGGCCGTTGTGGTCTCAAGGTTAGTTCTGATTTCCAGTTTCTTCTTTCCCTCATGACTCACCAGATAATCCCTGAATCGGTCCGGTTCACGGTTCACATGCTGCGAGAACCCGTTGCAGATCAGAATCCACATGATATCGGGCGAAAGCACAATAGGCCTGTGCTCAGCGTATGCCAGGCAAACCATCGAGAAAAACGGATTCTCACCGCCATCCACCAATGATTTGTTCTTAAAACTGCAATCCAGATAAGGACCGCCCGCCAATTTCCGACCCAGCTCAAAACCATTGGTAACCGGCAGAATCTTCTCCGCAACCTTCACATCCTCCACCTTAAATGTAACAGAGCCCGAAGCCTGTACTATATCACTCTTCTCCCTGGCCGATGCAAACGAGCTCCCCACCAGAACAAGCACCGCAAAAGCAAAAACAAACTTTCTCATATCCATAAGTTTTTGCTGCAAATATACCCCGCGCCCCAACCCTCCACCAAGCAAAAAGCGTTGCAATCCCGTTGCAAATTGCGTTTCCCTAAAAAAGGTTGACTCGGATTGTCTTATTCCTGATAGAAGTTGACTCTGGTTATTCTTATTACTGCTATAGGTTGACTTATGGTTGACTTGATTCGTATGCAACCAGAGTTGGTTGCAAAGGTAATGGGTTTTCCGGGTTCTCCAAACACTGGTTTCTTTTAATGGCTCTCTCCCGATAACTGATCCACCATTTCTTTATCTCTCCCTCACATAAGGCAGCTTGAGCCGGAGTCATCATATTTATGCTCATGTGAGGCCTCTTGTTGTTGTAGAAGTCCACAGCCTTGGCTACAGCCTCTCTGACTTGGTTGACGCTGGTGAATCGTACACCTCTAAGGAACTCGTTCTTGATGGTGTTGTTTATCCGCTCGGCCTGAGGGTTCTCTGTGGGTTCTCCTGTCTCGGTCATGCTTATTCGGATATTGTTGTCTTTAAGCAGTTTTACGTACTCCGAGCTGACGTACTGACAGCCTCTATCAGAGTGATGTATCAGGTCTGTGGCTTTCTCTCCATTGAGACGATTCATAGCCATCTTGAGAGCGTTTAAAGGATGTTTCAGCCCCAGCGTAGGACCTACGTCCCAGCCTACTATCTCCTTTGTAAATGCGTCCATGATTAAAGACAGATAACAGAATTTGTAATGAACGGCACTCTTCCACATTGTGATATAAGTGATATCACTTACCCACAGCTGGTTGGGCCTGGTGGGTATGAGATCCTTTATGATGTTTGGATATGTGGGGAGTCCGTGCCTGGAATCGGTGGTGCGGGGCCTGCGTATCTTATGGCGCACTTTCAGGTTGTATCGGTCTATAAGACTTAAGAACCAGTCGCGGCCTATCGGATCGTTGCCGTCAAAATCACGGCGGTACATGTACCATATTTTCTCTCCGCCTATACCCGAGTCTTCATTGCGTACGGACATGACGTAATCCAACGCTAATGACTCACGCATGGCGCAAGCCACATCCCTGGATTCATCATGCTTGTAATATGCCTGCTTGGTTACGCCAAACAGCGCGCATAGAGACTTGACCTCATAGCGTCTGGGGTCTTTTGCGTGCAGGTTGTCTACTGTTTGGCGCCAGCTTTTTTTCGGATACGGATGTTGAACTGAGATTCGGCGACATTGATCATTTCATCATAGGCTTCCGCCTTGATCTCGGCCTTGGTCAGTTCACGGCGCAGGCGCTTGACTTCTGCCTGCAATGACTCAACATCATCGGGCATGGGCTCGGCGTCGTCCGGCTGCGCTAAGGAATCAGGAGTTTCGATTTCTTTCTTCTCCATAACACATGATTCTTGATCATATGCCGCAAAGGTAGAAATCCATCTCCAGATTGTTGATCTGTCTAGGGGGATAATCTTTGAGATTTGCGTTTCCCTAAAAAAGGTTGACTCGGATTGAAATAACACATGCCGTAACTCAAAAAAATTTCCCACCTGAGTTTTTAAAAAATCCCACCTGGAAAAATTTAATTTCCCACCTGGATTTTTTTCGCGACAGTAAAAAAGTACAAAAGGGGACAGTCCCCTTTTGTATCATCCCTCTCCCAGTGAGCGGAATTGAGGGGTTATACCCTCAATTCCCCACCCATTTCGCCACAAAGGAAAGCCTATTAACCACATTTATAATATGTACACAAAAAGTACCATAGTGAATGAGTAATTTTGCAGCCTTATTAAAAACAAACCTTATGTGGCGTAAATTCTGTGGATGGATACTTAGAGTCTGGGGCTGGGAGACAAGCCCTTTCCTGCCCCCCGAACCCAAGTGCATACTTCTGGGCGTTCCCCACACATCGATGCTTGACTTTGTGGTGTCATACCTGTTCTACGTATCCATAGGCGGCAAGACCTTCTGCTTGGTCAAGAAAAGCCTCTTCTTCCCGCCCCTGGGCTGGATCCTGAGAGCCATCGGCGGCATACCCGTAGACCGCAAGCACCCCGCATCGGTAGTACGCTCCGTAATAAAGGAGATGGAAAAGACCGATATGATGCACCTGGCCATAGCCCCCGAAGGAACCCGCAAGCCCATAGCCCGATGGAAAACCGGCTACCATTTCATTGCCAAGGCCGCAAACATCCCGGTATATCTGTGCTATTTTGACTGGGGCCGAAAGAAAATTGCTGTAGACCAGAAGTTTGAGCTGACCGATGACGCAAACGCCGATACCCGCCGCATACAGGAGATATATGAAAGCATGAATTTAAAAGGACGTCATCCACAAAACTACCTTACAAGATAATGATACACAGATTCACAACACTTGCCGACCTGTTTGAATACACCACCACGGTAAACAAAAGCCGCCTTGTATCGGACTTTGTTGACGGCGGCTGCCGATATACATTCTCACAATTCAAGGACAAGGCCGATCAGCTGTCGGGCCTGCTCGGCACATTCGGACTCAATCCGGCAGATAAGGTTGCCATACTGTCCGAGAACATGCCCAACTGGGCCGTAGCATTCTTCAGCATAACAGCACACGGCCGCATCGCAGTGCCCATGCTGCCGGATCTTTCGCCCAATGAAGTTGAGAATATCCTGGTTCACTCTGAAACAAAAGCCCTATTCGTATCCCGCCGGCAACTGCCAAAAATCAGCCAGGAAACATATAACAGACTGAATGTCATAATAGATATAAGCAACTTTGACCTTATCAAGGCCCTTGATGAGAGCTATACATGTGATGGACGCAGCAAAGTGCCCGATGCCACCGATATAGCCGCCATCATATACACATCGGGCACCACAGGCAATGCCAAAGGTGTGATGCTGAGTCACCGCAATTTCTGCCATAACGTGCTTGAGGCCTGGTATGCGCACAAGGTTCACCGACGCAAGGACGTGTTCCTGTCCATCCTGCCACTGGCACACACGTACGAGATGAGCATCGGAATGCTCTATCCGTTCTCAACCGGCTGCCCCGTATATTACATCCAGAAGCCCCCCACTCCAACCATACTGAGCCAGGCTCTGCTCAAGATACGCCCCACCACCATCCTGTCGGTGCCGCTTATAATAGAGAAGGTAATACGCGGCAAGATATTCCCCACAATAGCCGGCAGCAAGTATCTGCGCTACCTTAAGAAACAATTCCCGCACATACTCTACTATCTGGTGGGCAGGAAAGTAAAGCAGCAGTTTGGCGGCCGTGTAAGGTTCTTCGGCATTGGCGGCTCCAAGCTGGACCGTGAGGTTGAGGAGTTTTTGAGGAACATCAGATTCCCCTATGCAATAGGTTACGGACTCACCGAGACCGCCCCGCTTATATGCGATGCCGGCCCCAAGCGCACACATCTGGGCACTACCGGAACCGCATCGTTCGGTGTCCAGGTCCGCCTGGCCGATGTCAACCCCGAGAACGGCCAGGGAGAGCTTCAGGTAAAAGGCCCCAACGTAATGCTGGGCTACTACAAGGATTACGCCCGCACCCGTGCTGTCATGACCGATGACGGTTGGATGCGCACCGGCGATATCGCCACCGTGGATAAGAAAGGCCGATACTCCATCCTGGGCCGGTCGGGCAACGTAATCATAGGCGCATCGGGCGAGAACATCTACCCCGAGGAGATTGAGAGCGTCATCAATAAGATATCGGACGTAAACGAATCGCTCGTGATAAGCCGCGCAGGACAGCTTGTAGCACTGGTTCAGTTCAACGACGGCGCCATAGACTGGGACCTGGAGGGACAGGAAAAGTTCCTCGAGGCAATTGAGAAACGCAAGAAAGAGGTGATGGAATTTGTAAACTCCAAGGTGAGCCATTTCCTCAAGATCAAGGACGTGGAGGTAATGAAAGAACCATTCAACAAGACCGCCACCCACAAGATCCGCCGTTTCCTCTACCAAGACAAAAACAAAAAATGATACAAAAGGGGACAGTCCCCTTTTGTACTATTTTCCAAAGTGATACAAAAGGGGTCTGTCCCCTTTTGTACTAAAACCGATAAGAAATGAATTTAAAGAAGATTATCAATCCTTGGATAGGCACAGAAGGTTATAACTGCTTTGTATGCTGCCCCACCAATCCCAAGGGCCTGCACCTGGAGTTTTATGAAGACGGTGACTATGTGGTAACCAAGTTTAAGCCTACACGTGATTATGAGAGCTGGGAGAACACCCTGCACGGTGGAATTCAGGCGCTTCTGATTGACGAGACCGCCGGCTGGGTGGTTTGCCGCAAGCTGCAGACCAACGGCGTCACCTCAAAAATGAACATGGAGTACCTCAAACCCGTCAGCTCACAACTGGACGAGATCACCGTCCGCGCCAAGATAAGCAAGATGATGCGCAACGTAGCCTTCATCGAGGCCGAACTAATGGATGCCGATCAGACCGTACTTACCCGCGCCGAGCTGATCTACTTCTGCACCCCCAAGTTCAAGCTGGACGAGAACAACTTCCACGAATTCAAGCTGGAGGGCGAATAAGCAAAATGATACAAAAGGGGACAGTCCCCTTTTGTACTATTTTCTCCAAGCGATTTGGACGCGAGCCAGCTCACGGGAGTCTTCCGATGCCTGGATGTTGTGAAGCGAGGTGTCGCCGTCCATCTGGGTGTGCACCAGGATTTTCTCGCCAAACAGGCCCTCCTTGCGGAAGTTTATTATCATACCGGCCGGCTCATGCTCAATGCGGTATTTTGGCTCCAGACTCTCGCTTGCCCAGAGTGAATATATTGCATTGTTAACGTGGTCGTTACGGTCAATATCATCGTAACGGACCAGAAAACGCTCGGTATAATCATTACGCTCGGGAGCCTGTAGTTTTGGGAACCGGTCCTCAAGAATCACCTTCTCGTGTATAGGCTCGTACTCAGGCAGGCAATCCTTAAGATGCATGGGCCGCCGCGTTGCAAAATCAATCACAATCCACTGGCTGCAAGCCCGGATAATACGCTCGCCGTCTGCGCTCCACACCTCAAACTCACGCTCCGTATAAAGCGCCGAAAAGTCTGACGGCCAACTCTTTATGGTAATCTCCTCGGCCAGATGCGGCATGCGGTCAATCTGCACGTTCATGGCAATAAGCACCCATGCCTTACCCACGGTACGCAGATAATCGTAGCCGATGCCAATCTCGTTGGCGCTGTCATCGGCAATATCCTGGAACAGATTAAGCAGAGTTAGCAGACGTAGAGTATCCCTGCGGTCACACTCAAAACTCTTGACAGTGTATGTGTGTATTTGTTTCCTGACCATTATCAGCGAATCTCCACCTCGAGTTTGGCTACCACATTGCCGACATCATGAGCAAGCAGAAGCTCAATCTTACCCGGCTCCAGAACCCAGTCATGCTTCTCCTCATCCCAGTACTTGAGATCCTCGACCGGAATAATCAGTCCCTCGTTCAGACTCTGTCCTGCCGGAACCTTGTACTTGCCGAATGCCTTGAGTTCCTTATACGGCCACTCAACCTTTGAGTCAACGCGATGCACGTAAACCTGCGGAACATCAAACTGATCATACTTGCCGTTATTCTTAAGAGTTATGGTGAACATGATTCTGTCACCATCCTTATAAGACTTCTGATTGGCAGTCTCAGTAACAAGACTGAAGTCAGTATATTCAATCTGAGAGTATCCCAGACCGAATCCGAACGGATACATCACAGGCTTGTTCTTGGTATCAAACCAGCGGTAACCCACCAACAGGTCCTCAGAATACAGTGCTGTACCGCGGCCTGTAGCACCCTTGAGCATCTCCTCGGCCTTGCTGTCCTCCTGAACCAGTGATACAAATACATCCTGATTGATCGGGGCATCGGTCTGCGGGAAACTGCCAGTAGCATATGCGGGGCTGTCCTCCAGTTTGATAGGATATGAGAACGGCAGACGGCCGCTGGGCGAAATCTTACCCAACAGAATATCGGCCAATGCATTACCGCCCTCGGTACCGTTGAACCAGGACTGAACGATTGCCGGGCTGCAGGCCTGAACGCGGTTCAGGTCAACCGGAGCACCGGCCACAGCAATGAACACCACGTTGGGATTGACCTTGGCCACAGCCTCCAGCACATCCTCCTGATTATAAGGCAGATCCATATTGCGGCGGTCACTGCCCTCGGTCTCGTGCTGACGGTTGTCACCACCTATAAAGAGAACTATATCGGCACCCTTGGCAGCCTTTACAGCCTCATCCTTAAGCTTGGCAGCGGTATCATCGGGCTTGGAAGTGTTTGTGGGAGCACCGCCACGACGGCCGAACCCCCCAAATCCGCCGCGAGCCTGCTGTGAAGTATAACCCTGCGCATAGACAATCTTAGCCTTATCACCAATACGGTTCTTCAAACCTGCAATAGGAGTAATCTCATAAAGAGCCTTGACTCCTGCGCCAACACCACCGGTAGCCATAATCTTATCGGCATTATCGCCAATCACGGCAATAGTCTTTACCTTATTCAAATCTATAGGCAGCAGGCCGCCCTCATTCTTAAGCAGTACAATAGACTGTTTAGCAACCTCGTATGCAATCTGAGCCTGCTCAGGTTTAGCGGTCATCTCAACGTTGGCCTTCTCCTCGGGAATAGGCTCAACAGCCAGACGCACGCGCAGAATCTCACGCACACGCTCATCAATCACACTCTCGGCCACAGCACCTGACTTGACCGAATCCAGCAGAGCCTGCCCCAGATAAGTAGAACTTGGCATCTCCACGTTCAGGCCGGCAGTAACCGAACCCACAGTGCTGTGAGTACCGCCCCAGTCAGATATAACCATACCCTTGAATCCCCAGTCCTGACGCAGAATCTGATTCAGCAACTGATAGTTCTCGGCACACCAGTAACCGTTAATCTTGTTGTAGGCCGACATCACGCCATATGCGTTACCCTCAACGATAGCAGCCTCAAACGGCGGGAGATAGATCTCACGCATTGCACGCGGGCTCACAATCACGTTCACGCTTCCGCGGTTGGTCTCCTGGTTGTTCAGCGCAAAATGCTTTACGCAAACAGCCACACCGTTGTCCTGCACACCTTTTGTATACTGTACAGACAGTCTGGAACTCAGGTACGGGTCCTCACTCAGATACTCATAAGTGCGGCCTCCTGTAGGAATACGCTGAATATTGATGGCGGGGCCCAGAATCATATCCTTGCCGCGCAGACGGGCCTCACGGGCCATACCGGTACCGTACTTATAGGCCAATTCATCACTCCAGGTAGCAGCCAAGGCCGATCCCGTGGGGAAGAATGTGGCAGAGTCCGTAGTCAGATGAATCGAGTTCCATGAATGCGGCTCCATCTCCTCACGGATACCGAAAGGACCGTCGGCATAAACCATATCGGCAATACCCTGAGCGGGCACACCCTCCGACGTGAACATATGCTTTCCGTGAAGCATGGCAACCTTCTCCTCAAGGGTCATCTGCTTGATTATGGCGGTAATCTTCTTCTCATTCTGCATCAGAGGGTCATCATACCCTTTGATATCACGAGGCAGGGTGACATCATTCTTGCATCCCACTACAACAAAACCCAGCAACGCTGCAAATAAAACTCTTTTCATATAAATCATTAATAGTTAGTATCTTGACTCCATTCAGTCTCTCTATAGTCTCTATTCAGTCCGAGCGCATCATACTTGGCAATAGGAATATATACGCTCAATCCGCAATATGAATTGACCGGAATCTCCTCAAAGTCGCCCGGGAAAATGTAAGGTGTTGTTATCTTGAACGGAACGCAACTCTCCATCTGCAGTCTGAACTCAGTGATAAACTTCTTTTCGGTGTCCAGTTTTACTACAAAATCAAGCAGGTCATAGAACACATGATTCCTGAAACGGTCAAAACACTGGATATTACTTACATCCATCTTTGGTATCGTATCGGAATACTCGCTCACCACCTTCTTGAAACACCTGGCCAGGCTGTCAAGTTCGGATGTCTTGACAAGCGATATTCCGGCCATCTTCTCCCATCCGCTCATTGAGTTGTAGTAAGTGTGAAATTCAGTACAGGTCTTTATAAGGCTGCCGTTAAGCAGGTCACGCGTAACGATATGATACGGGAATCCGTAATTCACAATTTCATAACAAGATGAAACAATGTAGTCAGCCTTGTTGCGTAACTGGTAAACAATCTCTACGTTACCCATATAGCAGGCATCAAACACAATGAAGTCAAACACCCCGTCAGGTATTGCATCGGCCATTTCCTTAAGATCCATGCAGGTATATGGCGGATTCGCTCCGCGCAGGTTTTCCCATGCAAAAGCCTTGGTTTCCAGGAAAGGATTGCGCTCCTTATTGACCTCCTCACGCTGAAATCCTCCGTCGCGTGACTGAACGTAATTCATGTTGGGAGCTACATAATGCAGTTGGTCCGTGGGCAGCCAGCCTGTGCCGTGAGACCACATCACCAATCCATAACATTCTGACTTCCAATTATTAACTACGTAATCAATAACCTCTTTCAATACCGCCGGGTCCGAAGAATCCATCTCCGGGTATTTGGCAATCGTATCAATCTTGAAGTTGTGTATATGCAACAATGCAGGAGGTGCATCCATACGGTCCGAAAACACCAGCAGGTTGTCGTTATCCATCAAGTTGCTCACACAACTGTTCATGGAATAGATATTGGAGTTGGCAATATTAGTAAGGTTATTATCGGCTGCAATATAAATCAGGACAGTCCTGTTCTTGGTATTGTCAACCTTAGCGTTCCTGAAACAAGAAGACATAAGCACAGCTGCCGTCACAAACAGCAAACCCTTGAAGCAATGATTGAATGAAAAACTTCTCATATCACTCTTGAGTAACTATCCTATCAATATCAATCAGTCTGTAAGAGCTGTTGAAACTCAGCTCGTAATTATTGTCCAGAAGCAGTTCAAACAGCTTGTTGTCATGCTCAATACGCTTTACCTGCCTGCCTGGAAACTCCTTGTTCAGGAACTCCCTTATCTTGGCTGGAATCAGGACCATAGGCACCGATCCCTCCTCACAAACGCACTCCGTAAAATTACCTTCCTTGGTGAACTGCATCTTTATTCCGCCGGCAAGTTTCACCTCATATTGGATAAGACTTGCCCTACGCTCCATATCCACCTTCTTTATTTTGGTATCTGGATATGCTTTCTTAACTATCTTCTGCGCCTTTTCAGGGAGTTTGTCAAACGTTATCTCCACGTCTTCGGCCGCAACCGGAAGAACCAGCGCCAACGCAAGCAGTGTGTACAATAACCTTCTCATAATAATCACTTTAACGGGCACAACTTACCGCCGCCTGTCTTATGCTCCTTACCCTCGAGCGGAGCATTAGCCGGATCGGACGGATCATAATATATGGTATGCTTACCCTTAAGCTGCTTAAGTCCTTTGGCCAACGGCTGGTCAAATTCAACCGATGTCAGGAAAGAATCCCCCTTGGAACTCCAGGACGAACCTGCCGAAAGCTTAACCCTCACCTCTGCACAACGGTTCTCAACCTCATTGATGCTGCCACTCAGTTTGGCACCTTTCTTAAGCTGCACGGTAACCGAACTTATGCTGTCCACATTGATATCACCTGTCAGGGACTGTTTCTCCACAGTCAGCACCGCATGGCCGCCGTTACTGCCCTTTATGCCCCAGTCATCGGACCTTACAGACATCAGTTCCTTGCTTTTGGAGCTTATACTGTTGCCGCTCACATAGATATCGGCTTCATCCACGTTGGTAACCAAGAACAGCGGGCCTTCGGGCACCTGAATCTTGTTCTTGGTCAGCTTCAAAGAGCTCTTCTCTGCTTTCTCCTTGGCTCCATAGACCAGGAAACCGCTCACTCCGCCGGCCGTCAGCTCATTGTCGTCCAGCTGCAAAAGCCCGCCGTCAACACTACCAATAGTCCACTTGGCAGCCTCAATCAGACACTTGGTGGCAAATATCTCGCCCGATGATAAGAACGCCGGAGAACCCTGCCCCACATTGAGACTCTTTACCTCAGTCACAGTCACCTTCCCGCCGTCAAGTGAATAGAAAGAGGGACTCTGGTTTGAGTAAGTTGTGATATCGGTCTTGTTCAGCGTAACCTCACCCTTATGAATGGCACATACAGCAGCCGAAGCGCCCCTGTTGATTGTGATGGTACCGTCATCGATAATAATCCTTGTACCCTCTCCGCTGGCAGTCAGACCGTCGGCCTGAGCCACGTGAGATGCCACAGTGCAGTATTCCACCCTCACCTTGCTGCCGCCATCGGCCAGTATAGCCGAATTGTAACCAGTCTGGCGCCTGTCGGCCTCGTTCGATATACCCGAGGTCTTGTTCAGATGCATTCTGGTAAGTATCAGATTAACATTATTGGTGGCATAAACCACGCTCGAGACCGGTTCCAATGACTCCAGCGTAATATGAGAGCGGTAGGCATCCTTCTCCTCAGTACCGTCCACATACCATGTAGCACGATAACCCGGAGCCTGTCCCATAACCGACACTCCTGCAAGTATGGTCAATACCGATAAGAAAAACCTTCTGAACATATCACGTTTAATTTCCGTAAAGGTAACATTATTTTGTAACTTCGCAGACAAATAAATAAAAAAAGTATGAATAGGACAATCCTGTGTATCCTTAGCGCTACACTCTTAACCGCTTGCAACATGCAAAACAACCCTTTCCTGACAGAATCTCCGTTACCGTACGGAGCGCCACAGTTTGACAAGATCCGGAACAGCCACTACCTGCCCGCCTTCGAGGAAGCCTTCCGCCAGGGCAAGCAGGAGATTGACGCCATAGTAGCCAATCCCGATGCTCCCACATTCCAGAACACAATCGAGGCTCTGGAATATTCGGGCAGCCTTGTAAGCAAAGTAGGAGGAGTATTCTACAACATCCTTGAGGCCGATGCTAGTGACGAGTTGCAGGAGATAGCCGAGAAAGTATCGCCCATGTCTACTGAGTACTCCATGTACATAAGCCTCAATGAGGGCCTTTTCAAGCGCATCAAGGCAGTATATGACCAGCGTGAAAGCCTGAATCTGGAACCCGACCAACTCAAACTCCTTGAAGACACCTACAAGTCTTTCGAGCGCAACGGAGCCAACCTCAGTCCTGCCGACAAGAAACTCTACAGCGAGTATGAGGAGAAACTCTCGCTGCTCACCCTGCAGTTCCAGAAAAACCAGCTGGCATCAACCAACAACTTCCAGATGGTACTGACCGATGAGAAAGACCTGGCCGGCCTGCCCGGTTATATCAGGGATATGGCCGCCCAGGCCGCCCGTGACAAAGGCGTAGAGGGCTGGCTGTTTGACCTCTCGGCCCCCAGCTACGGCGGATTCATCAAGTTCAGTGACCGCCGTGACCTGCGCGAGAAAATGTACCGCGCCTACAACACCCGCGCCTTCGGCGATCAGTGGGACAACACCGAGACCATCCGCCAGATAGTTGACCTGCGCTACAAGCAGGCCGCCCTGCTGGGTTATAAGGATTTTGCCGATTACCAGACCGAGCTCCGCATGGTCAAGAACGGCGATGCCGTATGGAAGTTCATAGAAGAGCTCCGTGCCCCTGCCCTTCCCAAGGCAAAAGATGAGGTTGCCCAGCTTAACAAGTTTGCCCGCAGCATCGGTTTTGCCGGCGATCAGATCCGTCCCTGGGACTTCAGTTACTACGCCGAGAAACAGCGTGTGGCCAAGTATAACCTTACCGATGAGGAACTCAAGCCCTATTTCCGTCTTGAGGACTGCATAGATGCCATATTCAGTCTGGCACACACCCTCTACGGCATCAACTTCAAGCCTGCCGATGTCCCCGTCTATCACCCCGATGTAAAAGTATATGAGGTAACCGATGCCGACGGCTCCTTCCTGGCCCTGTTCTATGCCGATTTCTTCCCGCGTGCCAGCAAGCGCAGCGGTGCCTGGATGACCGAGTTCCGCGGCCTCAAGATACAGAACGGCGTAGAGCAGCGTCCGTTCATCAGCCTGGTAACCAACTTCACCAAACCCACTGCCGATACTCCGTCCCTCATAACACACGATGAGTTCACCACCATGCTCCATGAGTTCGGACACTCACTTCACGGCATCATGGCCAAGGGCAGGTATCCTTCAATGACCTGCACCAATGTGGACCACGACTTTGTGGAGCTGCCCAGCCAGATAATGGAGAATTGGGCTTTTGAGAAGGAGTATCTGACCACCTTCGCCAAGCACTATCAGACCGGAGCGCCTCTGCCCGACTCGCTGATAGCCAAGATCAAAGCCTCCAAGAACTACCTGAGCGCCTATTATCACATGCGCCAGCTCCAGTTCGGAATCCTGGATATGAACTACCACACCCAGACCAAACCCATTGAAGGTCAGATCATAAAGTTTGAGAAAGACGCACTGCTTTCAACCGATGTGCTCCCCACTGTACCCGAGTGCATCATATCAACCTCATTCAGCCACATATTCAGCGGCGGTTATGCCGCCGGCTACTACTCATACAAGTGGGCCGAAGTACTGGCAGCCGACGCATTCAGCCTCTTTGAGGAGAAAGGAATCTTTGACAAGGAGACCGCAGGCAAGTTCCGCCATCTGCTGGAGCAAGGCGGAAGCGTTGAGGCCGCTCAGCTCTATCGAGAGTTCCGCGGACACGATCCCGAGCCCGCAGCTTTGCTCAGACAGCTGGAGATAATTGATTAAAAAAATGACGGTCCTTGCGGATCGTCATTTTTTATTCTGTCAGTTCGATCAGAAGCCGCCACCGAAGCCGCCGCCACCGCCGAATCCACCGGCACCGCCGCCAAAGCCGCCGCCACCTCCGAAGCCACCGCCTCCGAAGTCACCGCCGCCCATGCCGCCGCCAAAGTTGCCCATCTGCCTCTCCTCTACCTTATAATCGGCAGGAAGTTCAAACAGAGCCTTGTCAACGTCGGTCACCTCAAGCTTCTCAACGGTCTGGCCCATTGTGCCGTAATCAGTGATGGTCTCACTCTTCATGGTCAGGTTCTTATAGATCCAAACGGTCATCTGGGTTGAATAGCCCTGATTGCTCTGGGTTACGGAGTACATCTTGCACATAACACCTGCAACTTCCTCCTCACCAAGCTCCTTGATCTTATTCTTCTTGATGGTCTTGGCATCCAGGTTCTCCCAGTCAAACATAGGAGTGGTCTGGGCACCCATGCCCATTCCGCCCATCATACCCATACCACGGCCGCCACCGCCGCCCTGGCCTCCACGACGTCCGCCGAATGACGGCATCTTGGTGGCAGACTTCTCAGCGTCGTTTATCTGGTAGTTATCCTCACCTATCATGAGTGAACGGGTAGTACCTGCCTCACCGCGACTGGTAACCGTAACGGTCTTCTTGCCGTAATCATCAAAATATATCTTGGTAACAATCTGGCTGGGGTCAAAGTTCATCTGACGTTGGCCGCCCTGACCGCCTTGTCCGCGCTGGCCTCCCTGAGGAGCTCCCTGGGGACGCTGACCGCCGCCCATACCTGCGCCGCCAAACTGGCCGCCGCCGAATCCTGCACCGCCTCCAAAGCCTGCGCCACCGCCCATGCCCTGGAACTGGCCCATATTGTTAGCCATTGTTATAACACCTGATTTAATTCCCAGAACAGGTTCAGCAGGCTCCTGCTTGTTCTTCTTAGCCGCATTAACTGAAAGGCTGACTGCCGCAAGCATCATAGCGGCCACCATAAGTTTTCTCATTTGCATTTAATATTAAGGTTTATACTTTGATTCTTTCTACCTATATAAGGTTTAATCCCAAAAGTTAAATGAGTTTTGCTTTGGCCGAACCCACTTTGTACTTGATATCCATCTCAACCACCGTGCGTGATTCGTCATCGGTCATATAGATAGTCAGCACCTCCTTGAACTTGGTCTTGCCCTTCTCCAGATAAGGCTCTACAAAGTTGATAACCAGGCAGTCGTATTTCTTGCCCGACACCTTCACGGTCTCGCGTCCCTTGTAAATCATACACTCGTCAATTATATCGGCCGCATCAACCAGACGGTAATCAATGTGCTTGCCGGGCTGCAGTCCCGATGTATTGATGGAACGTGCAAATGCCATCACGCTCACCAGGTCGTAGACAATAGCGCTGCTCTTCTCGGTATTCTCCCTGATATGGCCGTCCCTATACCTCTTGCGCAGGGAAGCCACGCATCCGCCGTCGTCGGCATATGTGAATCGGGCAAACTCCTCATAGTTGTTGTCGCCCTCAAGACTGTGCTTGTGATAATAGACCGGGCGGTTGTACTTGGTATCAATGTAAGATGTGATGGTGTCGTTCACGCTGAAAATCTTCTCGGCAGCACTAGTGGTACGCACCAGAAGCTGCATCTTTGCCACATTCTGACCCTCAAACACAGTGTTCTTGGTAATGTATCTGGCCTCACCCGCCTTTATTGGTCCGATGTACAGCGCATACTTGAGCGTCTGGTCTTTCCAAATCTGCTGGCCCATCGCCATCCCGCTCACTGTAAGCATCAAAGCCACTAAATTAACCCACCTTTTCATACTCATCCTTTTTATATTAAGATTCATTTTCTCCCGCAAAGTTAAAAATGATACAATTGGGTACAGACCCCTTTTGTACTATTTTCCCAAAAATGATACAAAAGGGGTCTGTCCCCAATTGTATCATTTTGATAAAATCGTATCTTTGAGACAAATTACTAATTCTAAAAATTATGCTTTTTGACGCTAAGACATACACTGAACGCCGCCAGATTCTCAGAGAGAAAGTAGGCAGCGGCCTGATCATCCTTCTGGGCAACAACAACGCCCCGTGTAACTACCCTGCCAACGGCTACACCTTCCGCCAGGACAGCTCGTTCCTGTACTTTACCGGCCAGGACCGCGACTCATTGGCGCTCGTGATCGATGCCGACAGCGGTAGCGAGTGGCTCTTGGGCGATGACATTGATATTGAGGACATTATCTGGACCGGATTCGTCCCCTCGGTGGCCGATCTGGCCGCGGAGTGCGGAATCGCTTTAAGTGCTCCTTTCGGCAAACTGTCCGATATGGTATCAGAGGCTATGAAAGCCGGACGCAAGGTGCATTTCCTGCCGCCATACCGCCACGACCACATGATACTGTTGTCCGATATGCTGGGCATCCATCCGTTGAAAACCCGCGATGCTGCTTCGGTTGACCTCATTAAAGCGGTAGTAAGCATGCGCTCCGTCAAGTCCGATGCCGAAATCGCCGAGATTGAGCGCGCAATGGCCATCGGTTACCAGATGCACACAGCCGCAATGAAGGCTTGCAAACCCGGCGTGACCGAGAAGTCCATCGGCGGCTTAATGGAGGGAATAGCAATGAGTTACGGTGCCAAAGTATCGTTCAGCAGCATAGTCTCCATGCACGGCGAGATTTTCCACGGCGACCCGTCGCTCAAGCAGCTTGAGCCCGGCCGTCTGCTCCTGGTAGATGCCGGCGCCGAGACCGTGAACAACTACTGCAGCGACAACACCCGCACCATGCCCATAAGCGGCCGTTTCACTCAGAAACAGCGCGATATCTACTCAATCGTTGAGGCTTGCCACGACCTGGTGATTGAGAAAGCCCGTCCCGACATTAAATGGATGGACATGCACCTGGATGTATGCCGCCTCATGACAGATCGCCTAAAAGACCTGGGCCTGATGAAGGGCAATACCGATGACGCCGTCGCAGCCGGAGCGCACGCCATGTTCCTGCAGCACGGTCTGGGCCACATGATGGGAATGGACGTGCACGATATGGAAGGCCTGGGTCAGATTTACGTCGGCTTTGACGATGAGGTACGCCCCAGCACGCAGTTCGGCACAAATTGCCTGCGCTGCGGCCGCCGTCTCCAGCCCGGTTTCATAATGACCGATGAGCCCGGAATCTACTTCATCCCCGCCCTCATCGACAAATGGAAGGCCGAAAAGATGCACATGGACTTCCTCAACTACGATGCAATAGAAAAGTACCGCGACTTTGGAGGAATCCGCTTGGAGGATGACATCCTGATCACCTCCACCGGCTGCCGAGTCTTAGGAGCCGATATCATCCCCTACCATCCGGATGACGTAGAAGCCTTCATGAACTAAAGTCTGCAGGTTTTAAGCCCCGAACTTTTTGGGGGTATTGACGTCAAAACTACGCGCCTTGCGGCGCTATCCCTCCCATCACTAATAAGACGCTCTGAAAGACGTGAGTAAACTCCCATCTTCCAGAGCATCTTCTTAGTGAAGGGCCCCTCCCGTTCAGAACTTCGTTCTAGACCTCCTCCTCGTTCGGTAGAGTAAGCGAGCTTTCTCTACTCTCTCTTCGTTCGTCGGTTCACAAGCCCACGGGCGGCCATGGTTTTGCCTGCCAATACCCACAAAAAGTTCTACGTGCAAATTAGGAGCAATCTGCAGAAAGGATCCTAAACCCACAAAAACTTTAAGGGTATAGTCTCGAGAACCGTCGCCACCCTCGGCGCATTAGAGGGAGGGGCCCGCCACGAAGTGGTGGGAGGGATAGCGCGAAGCGCGTAGTTCTGGAGATTATACCCTTAAAGTTTTCCTTCTTTTCTGCAGATATCAGAAAAAAGTACAAAAGGGGACAGTCCCCTTTTGTATCATTTTTTACTGCAGCAGTCCCTCATTGAGCAGCCACAGCAGGAGTCTCCTTTCTTGCGTTTCTTTATTGAGCCGATGACCGCTGCTACTACAAGACCGGTGATGACGATGATTGCTATAATTGTGGAAGCATTCATAGTACGGCCGATGCAATTAAGTAGCCAAGCCAGGATACAACCCAGGCAATGGCGCACTGGAATATAACAATGTAGATGGCCCACTTGTCACCAAGCTCGCGGCGGATGCTGCTGATGGCGGCAACGCAGGGAGTGTACAACAGGCTGAATATCAGCATCGGAACGGCGGTGACAACAGTCAGCGACTCGGTCACGCCAAGCACCTCCATCGTAGCAACCACACTCTCCTTAGCCAAGAAACCGCTTACAAACGATGTAACGATTCGCCAGTCACCCAGACCAAGCGGACGGAACAGCGGCTCCAGCACACCTGCAACCCAGGCCATCATAGATCCCTCGCCCTCCTCAACCATGTTGAATCGGAAATCAAACGTCTGCAGCAGCCAGATCACGATAGTGGCCACAAAGATTACGGTAAACGCACGCTGGCAGAAATCCTTGGTCTTGTCCCAAAGCAGATGGCTCACGTTCTTGAGACCCGGCATGCGGTAATTGGGCAACTCCATCACAAACGGAGCAGCCACGTAATTCTTGCGGAACAGCTTGGTAATCAGAGCAACAAGAACGCCTACCAATATCGAAAGCAGGTACAGACCGGCCAGAATCAGGCCGCCCTTACCCGGAAAGAATGCATTGGTAAAGAATCCGTATATTGGAATCTTGGCGCTGCAACTCATAAACGGAGTAAGCAGTATGGTCAGCTTACGGTCACGGGCCGATGGCAACGTCCTGGTAGCCATCACAGCCGGAACCGAACAGCCAAAACCTATGAGCAGAGGCACTATGGAACGTCCGGAGAGTCCCAGTTTACGCAGCAGCTTATCGGTCACAAAGGCAATACGTGCCATATAACCGCTGTCCTCAATCAGACTCAGGAAGAAGAACAGGATTATAATAATAGGTACAAAGCTCAGCACGCTGCCCACGCCGCCAAAAATGCCGTCCTCAACCAGCGATACTATTGCGGGGCTGACATCGGCCTTCTCCAATCCGGCCACGCAGATGCCTGCCAGCCACTGGATTCCCTGATCCAGCCAGTCCTGCAGCGGTGCGCCCAGCACGTCGATCGAGAGCCAGATAACCAGGCACATCACAACCAGGAAAATCGGAATTGCGGTCCATCGGCCAGTCAACACCTTATCTATCTTGCGGCTCCTGACATACTCCCTGCTCTTTTGCGGCTTGACCACCGTCTGTGAGCACAGGCGCTCTATAAATGAGAAACGCATATCTGCAATGGCGGCCGCGCGATCCATGCCACGCTCCTCCTCCATCTGCAGAATTATATGTTCCATGGTCTCTTTCTCGTTCTGTGTAAGTTGCAATGCCTCAAGCACTTGAGCATCGCCCTCGGCCAGCTTGCCGGCTGCGAATCGGGCCGGAATGCCCGCGCGCTCGGTATGGTCCTCAACCAGATGCATTATGCTGTGCAGGCAGCGGTGAACAGCGCCGCCGTGATCATCCTTTGTGCAGAAATCGGTCCTGGCCGGAACCTCCTGATATTCAGCCACATGAATTGCGTGCTCCACCAGCTCCTTGATACCCTCGCCCTTTGCGGCCGATATCGGCACCACCGGAATGCCCAGGATACGCTCCATCTCGTTTACGCGGACCGATCCGCCATTACCCGTCAGCTCATCCATCATATTGAGAGCCAGCACCATAGGCACACCCAGCTCCATGAGCTGAACCGTCAGATACAGGTTGCGCTCAATATTGGTGGCATCCACTATATTGATAATGCAGTTAGGCTTCTGCTCAATGATAAACTGGCGCGAAACCGTCTCCTCCTGAGTGTAAGGCGACAGCGAATAAATGCCAGGCAGATCCGTTACAAGAGTATTCGGATAACCCTTTATCTGTCCGTCCTTTCTATCGACAGTCACACCCGGAAAATTACCAACGTGCTGATTGGACCCCGTAAGCTGATTAAACAAGGTAGTCTTGCCGCAGTTCTGCTGACCGGCCAGCGCAAACCTCAACGTGGTGCCCTTAGGCAGAGCATTCTCATGAGTAGGATCATGGTACTTACCAGCCTCACCCAAACCCGGATGAGAGTTATGCTCGTGCAGCGTCAGATTGTACCCAAAATCGGTACCATTGGGGTCAGGCCCCATTGGTACGGTACCATTGGGGTCAGACCCCAATGGTATCATTTCTATCTTGGCAGCCTCCTCAAGACGCAATGAAAGTGTGTATCCGCGCACCAGCAGCTCCATAGGATCGCCCATCGGAGCAAACTTCAATAACTTAACCTCAACACCGGGCAGCAAACCCATATCCAGAAAATGCTGACGCAACGCGCCCTCACCCCCAACTGCCTTAACCACAGCACTCTCACCAATCTTCAGCTCACGTAAAGTCATACCTCGCTAATTTTGCTTGCAAAATTACTGCATAAAAACAACAGAGCCAATACTCACAAGTGAGTAAAGGCTCCCAAAATAGTACAAAAGGGGACTGTCCCCTTTTGTATCATTTTACTCCCACTCGATGGTGCCGGTGGGTTTCGGAGTAAGGTCGTAAAGCACGCGGTTAACGCCCGGAACCTCGGTTATGATACGCTGGGTGATGTGGTGCAACAGCTTGTAGGGAATCTCCTCGATGGTTGCAGTCATAGCGTCGCGGGTATTGACGGCGCGGATAATTACCGGCCAATCCCAAGAGCGCTTGTTGTCCTTCACGCCCGTTGACTTGTAATCGGGAACGATGGTAAAGTACTGCCAAACCTTGCCCTCCAGACCGTTCTTGGCAAACTCCTCGCGAAGGATTGCATCGCTCTCACGCAGAGCCTCCAGGCGATCACGTGTAATAGCGCCGGTGCAGCGCACGCCCAGACCCGGGCCCGGGAACGGCTGACGGTAAACCATGTTATCGGGCAGACCCAGCTCCTTGCCTACCACGCGGACCTCGTCCTTGAACAGCAGCTTGATAGGCTCCACCAGCTCAAACTTCAAATCCTCAGGCAGACCGCCTACGTTGTGATGACTCTTTACGGGACCCGACTCAACGATATCGGGATAGATGGTACCCTGAGCCAAAAAAGAAATGCCCTCAAGTTTACGTGCCTCCTCCTCAAACACGCGTATAAACTCAGCGCCGATGATCTTGCGCTTCTGCTCCGGATCGGCCACACCTGCCAACTTATCCAGAAATCTGTCAGTTGCATCCACATAAACCAGATTAGCGTTCAGCTCATCGCGGAAAACGCGGACCACCTGCTCGGGCTCACCCTTGCGCAGCAAACCATGGTTAACATGCACTGATACAAGCTGTTTGCCAACCGCCTTGATAAGCAGGGCAGCCACAACCGATGAGTCCACACCGCCTGACAGCGCCAGCAGCACCTTCTTATCGCCAATCTGAGCACGCAGCTCCTTAATCTGTTCATCAATGAATTTCTGGGCCAGAGCCGGAGTCGTGATGCGCTCCATCGAGGCCGGACGTACATTACCTTGTGTCATAACTATTTTATTGATAATAAATTATTTCCCTTTTTGTAGCAAACTGAATAACGTCTACGAATCCCGGCTTCTTAATCTCCTGCAGACGTGTAATCCAGTTATGATAGTCATCATAATCATACTGAGGATACCGTTCCTCGGTTATTCCATCGGCTCCGTAGTATCTCACCATACGCTGGGTCAGGTCACGGTTATTGTTGTATTCGCATTCGTAAGTTTCAAATTCATGAGGCTTATCGGCATCACCCGTATATTGATAAGACAGAACCACCATTTTCTGAGGGTTAGACAGGAAATCATACTTTCCGTCAACCATCTCCATCATCTTGAGCATACCGTTCGGATAATAGACGCTGTTCTTTACGTATCCGCGGCTGGTGTAAGGAAGAGACAACTTGCATGCAGTAGAATACTGATATGAGACCCTCATCACCGTATCAACCAGTGGCACAATCACATCAGCATCACCATCCTTAATCATCTTACTCTTAATATGAATAAAAAGACGGTCTCCGTCAAAAGTATATTCACGCTCCTCACAGAACTCCTGCTCCCCCTCAACCCATGTCTTATACACATATGACAGGTCTGGAACGATCATACCCTCCATATTTTCGGCCGAAGGATCAGGCTCGTTCCATCCATTGGCCGAAAAGGCCACCAGCTTACCCGGATTGTTGTATTCATACCTGTATCTGCGCACCACTGCACTGTCCCAATCGGTCACTACCGTACACGTAAGCTTGTGATTGGCATCGTCATACGTATAAGTCCGAGTAGTGTCATACCTGTTGGCCACCTTATCAATCTCCTTGTCTATCAACAGATTGCCCTTCTCATCAAAAGTGTAGATATTGGCTTCGTTTGAGAATCGGTTATCGGTAATTGAGATTTTTTGGACCGGACCGTGAAAACCCATTCGCTGCAGTGTGGTCCTGTACCAGTAAGGGGCAGTCAGCCAAGTCTCACCCGCGTACTGATAAACCCTGAACACCATAATGGTGTTGCCGGCATCCACCACCACAGAGGTCTCGCGTTCAACCTCCTCAATGTTCTCATCCACACGGATCTGGATAGTATCCTTTCCCTTCTTGCCTTCTTTCTTGGAGATAGTGCACCACTCAACGTTATTGGCCACGTAAGCATGCCATGCGGCCGAAACATTTATAACCAGATTGGTCGAATCTGGCACACTGCTCAACTTGCGGATGGTTGTAGAATCTATCACGGTTGTCTTCTTCTCCTCATCAACCAGGACGCTCTTCTCAAACAGGTCACAGCTTGCCATCAGGACCGATGTCAATAATATAGCGACAGCAAAAAAACAGTTTCTCATATTTATATGCTTATCAACTACAAACATAATGAATTATTGCAATCTGTTTTCTCCCTTCGTAAGAAATTTATCCACAAAACAACATCCCGGCATCATCGGGCATCTCACTCCTTTTATGAATTTTTATAATATCGGTCCATGTATATATATTATCTTTGTGCGGATTAAGAAATCAAAACAACATCATAATGAAATACTACATCCTTTTCGGCCCTCCGGGCGCAGGTAAAGGCACACAGGCAGGTGCCATATCAGAGAAATACAACCTTAAGCACATCAGCACAGGCGAGATGCTGCGCAGTGAGATTGCTGCAGGCACAGAGCTCGGCAAGCAGGCCAAGGAGCTCATCGATGCCGGCAACCTGGTCCCTGACAGCGTGGTCGAGGGCATGATTGAGAGCACATTCAACAACAACAAGGACGTAGCCGGATTCCTGCTGGACGGATTCCCCCGCACCCTTGGCCAGGCTGTCGATTTGGACGAGATGCTGGCCCGCCGCGGTGAGAAGGTCAACGCCGTCATCTCCATCATGATCAAGGATGATACCATCAAGCAGCGCATCCAGCACCGCGCCGAGATTGAGGGCCGGGCCGATGACGCCAATGAGGAGACCATCAAGAACCGCATAGCAACCTACCACAAGCAGACCGAACCCCTTATCACCTATTATAAGAACGCCGGCAAGTATCAGGAGGTGGACGGCGAGTGCGGCGGCATTGAGGATGTACGCAAGGCAATGTTCCGCGTGTTCAAGGGCATCGACCGTAAATTCATGGAGCGTCAGGTAGTACTTGATGACTCACTGCTTGACAAGGTACAGATGCTTGCACAGGAGTCACCCCGCCTGCGCATGAACTATGACCTGCGCAACAGTGAGGATGACCAGAGTCAGCGTATGCTCAACGTAATGCTGCCCGGAACCCACACCACCATCCACAAGCACAACCTCTCCAGTGAGACCGTGATGCTTATGCGCGGCCGCATGGATACCGTATTCTATAATAATAAGGGAGTAGAGATGCAGCGCATCCACATGGGTGGCGATACCGGCGTCTTTGGCGTCAACATCCCCAAGGGCCAGTGGCACACCTTTGAGGTCTTTGAGCTCAGCATCATCTTCATGGCTCAGGACGGAGCCTGGAGCCCCCTCGCCAAAGAGAACATGCTATAAAAATAGTACAAAAGGGGACAGTCCCCTTTTGTATCATTTTTCAAAACAGTACAAAAGGGGTCTGTCCCCTTTTGTACTGTTTTTATGCTTTGAACTGCTCTTTGAGTTTGGGCCAGTAGCCGCGGGCAAGGACTATGCCGCAACCCAGGATGCCACCCAGGAACGTCCAGACTATCAGAGTCTTGGCACGGCTGTTGGACGGCTTATCCGGAACGGTAACAGGCTGGATAACAGTCAGCACCGGAGTATCGCGCTTAACCTGCAGTTTGGCCTGCTCCAGCTGCTTTGCCAGCTCGTTGTAGATGGAGTTTGCAGTAGTATACTTGGACTGAATACGGTTACGCTCAATCTCATTACGGGTTCCGATAGTACTCTGTGAGCGGTCAGTAATACGTGCCAGCTGCTCCTGATACATCTCGGTCTCCTGCTTGATCTCATCATAACGCGCCTGGATATATTCCAGCTCACTCTCCGATTTCTCAATACGGAATCTGGTAATCTCCTCCTGCAGCAGTTGCTGAGCCTTCATTGCCAGTTCGGCCGTCTGGATAGGCTCCGAACCTACCACATTCAGTGTAATGTAACCCTCCTTCTTATCAACCGCCAGCGATACGTTCTCGGCCACGGTCTTAAGCACCTTTACCTCGTCCTTTGTCAGCACCAGCGGCTTGGGAGTATCATCGACCCCACCGGCGGGCAGCACTATATCGGGTTTCTCCTTACGGATGGCACCCAGGATTACGCCCGGAAGGCCGATAGTGTACTTCTTGACGGTACCCATCACGGTAGGCTTGGCAATCTCGGTCGCATACGTGAACATGCTTACCGCAGTATCCACCTCGGCATAGTGTACCGGCGTATACATCAGCTCCTTACGGAAAGGAACGCTGTTAACTATCTGCGGATAGATAAGCGGTGAAAGTTCAGCCCCGCTTGAACCCGAACTCAGGTCTATTCCGGCCAACGAAGCCAGACTGCTCAGTGACGAACTCTTGCTTGAACCCACCTGAGGCACCATCACAGTGCTCACAGAATATGTGCGTTTCATAGTCAGAGCAGCCACAAATCCCAGCACAATAAATGCGCACGTCCAGATTATAATGGTCTTACGGCCATCCCACAGCTGCTTTACCAGCGCAATTATGTCTATGCCCTCCTCTTCGTCCATCAGAGGAGCGTTGTTCATATTCTCGTCCATATTACTTAATTCTGTCAACAAGAATAATAAGTGAAATAACCGATGTCAAAGTAGATACGGACTGGTTGAATGTCTGACCCCAGTTGACCTTCTCCTTGGGAGTCTCCAGCTTCTCGCGCTTCTCACTGTCAATGCTCACGGTGATAACACCGCCGGGCTGAACTGTCGGATAACGTCGTATGCCGAATAATCCGCGCTTGGTGCCATCGGTCTGATAGTTAGGCATGGTCACGGTCACGCTGTTCTTGTTGGCAATCTTCTGGAAACCGCCTGCATAGTGACGTATGTACCAGGCGGCATTGTGACTGCCCTGATAAACCATAGTCTTGCTGGCAGCACTGAATTCCTCCGGCACGTACTGGCCCATGCGTGTACCAATCTCACGTATAACCACAATATTCTCCTGACGTACAATATTAACCACATCGCCGTCCATCATAATCAGGTCCGATGCAATCTTGCCCTTGCGGCTCTTGGCATCCTTAAGGTTCATGCCGATGGTGCCGCGCGCGTTCTCGGTACGGAACACACGTGCGTACGGATCGGCGTCATCCAGCAGACCACCTGCCATCTCAATAATCTCCCAGAGCTGAGTTTTGTTGTCATCCAGCATATAAACGCCGGGATACTTTACGCGGCCGTTAATCTCAACCGTACGTCCTGTGGTAAAGTCCGGAGTCATGCGGACCACAATCTGGTCAAACGGCTGCAGCTGGAAATCGCTCTTGGGATTGTAATCCTCATCAACCTCAAGCGTAATAACGTCAAATGACGATGTCTTCTCGGTCACATTCAGGCGGAACACCTCCACGCGGTCATATGCGGCACCTACCTCAAAGCCGCCTGCCATTGTCAGAAGGTCATGCAAAGTAAGTGACGGATCATATGTTGTGCCGAACGGGCTCTTTACGGCGCCGTTCACGCGCACTTCGCCAGCGTTGGTATAAGTGGTGTTGTCGTATATGTTCAGCTGATCGCCCGGCTGCAGCTCCTTGTCCAGGTCATTATCAAGAGAAATTGTGATATACTCCATCTTGGCCGGATTCTCCAGATCCTTGCGGAAGATGTAAGCCACGGGGTATACGCTCGGCTTCAGGCCGCCTGCGTATTCAATAGCCTGACCCACAGTCATGCGGTCATTAAGGCCAAACTGACGGCTGAAAGGATCACGCACCTGACCGTTCACGCTGATGGTCTCCACATCGCGGTATGCCGACTGCTGCAGCACCTTTACCACATCGCGCGCCTGGAGCTCAAAGTCACCGTTGCCGTTCTCTCCTGGGAACGGAACTGTCAGGACCTCCACGGTCTCATCGGATTTGGTGCGCTCCACAAACACAAAGTCTTTCTTGGCAGTATATCTGGGTTTTGCCTTCTCAATCAAAGCCTGCAGGCTGCTGTTGCCCTCCAGGTCATAGTTGCCGCCGTAGTAAACATCACCGTTAATGGCCACGTAATTCTCCATCGGCACATTAGACTGATGTATACGCACCGCATCGCCGTTGCGCAGGTCAACCGTCTGGTTGCCGCTCATTACATCGGCCAGGTTAAACTCCAGATACTTGCGCTCACCGTTCTCGTAGCGCTCCACCTGAACGTAATCCATGTAGGCGTTGTAAACCAGGCCGCCGGCATACTGGATCAGCTCCTTAAGACCCTCACCCTGAACCATCTCGTAACGCATCGGACGGTTAACGGCGCCGCTTATGCTTACAATGTTCTGTGCAACAGGCACAAACAGCACATCGCCGTTCTGCAGGTCATACTGAATCTTGGGGTCGGGATTGGTCATGTATGTGTACAGGTCCAGACGGCTGGTCTTGCCGCCGCGGCTCAGCTGAATGTCACGGACCGAACCAATCTCACGCGGACCGCCGGCAGCTGCAATGGCGTTGAATACCGAATTCAAAGCTGACAGGGTAAAACCGCCCTGCACACCCACCTCACCGTAAATGCTTACCTGAACGGTACGTGCGGTGGTTATAGTCACTGCAATCTGATCCTTGCGGAATGAGTAATGCGATGACAACTTGGATATTATAGCCTCGCGGGCCTGAGCCAAAGTCATGCCCTTCAGGAAAATCTTGCTCGATCCTGCCGGTTGTATGGAACCGTCGGCCGATATGCGCTGGTGGATCTCGGTCTGTGACGATCCGAATATCGAGATGTGCACCTCATCGCCCTCGCCCAGAACATAGGTGTCGGGGGCCTGAGCGCCGTCGGTTGTACGGAACACATCCATGGACTTGCCGGTAAAGAGGGAGTGGCCGTAGATGTCATTGCCCTCGGTGGCCGATACGTGGTTCTCGGCCAGCGCTGTCTCCAGAGCGGCCTCTGCGGCAGTCTCACCGTTGGTTGACTGCGGGGCATCCACAGCTGCTGTCACAACCTCTGCACCACCGGTTGCGGCAGCGGCAGGGTTTGTATCGGCCGCATTCTTTTCGGCCTGCATCTTGTTCAGGATTGCCATCACGCGGTCCTGATAATTGGCATACTCCGTAGGGGAAATGTTGTCCACATCGATACCCTCCTCCATCAGGCGGGTCCTTACCTCGGTCTCATTAAGTCCTCTCTTCTGCAGCTCGGCCTGAGCCATAGCCATCATTGAAGCACTCTGTGCAAACGCCATCATCGGCAAAAAGGCAAGCAAAACTGCCAGCAGTTTCTTCATAACGTTATGTATTATTTTTTTATTTTTAGCCGCAAAGATACTACAATATTCCAAATGATACAATTGGGGACAGTCCCCTTTTGTATCATTTTGCTCCAAACTCCTTGATCCGCTGCTCCTCGCTTCGCTTGCAAACCAGAAGTTGTCCGTTTTTTTCAGATACTATGTACCCGTCCAATCCCTGCAGGACCACCTTTTTCAGCCCCTCAGCATGCACCACACAATTGCTTGATTCATAGAAATATACATTGCCGACCGATGCATTATTCTGCGCGTCTTTGGTGAGTTTCTCATGCAATGATTGCCAGTTGCCCAGGTCGCTCCACCCAAAATCCGCCGGGCAGGTATACACCTTCTTATCGGCCGATGCCGGCTCCATCACCGCATAGTCAATCGAAATCTTCTCACACTGCGGAAAAATCTCCAAAACAGTACAATTGGGGACAGTCCCCTTTTGTACCATTTTATCCATCTGCTCCGCCAAAATCGGCTTATATTTTCTGATAGAATCGGTAATAGTCTTGACATTCCACACAAAAATACCCGCATTCCACAGGTAATTTCCATCGGCCAAATACCTCTTAGCCGTCTCCAAATCAGGTTTCTCCTTAAACTCCTCCACCAAAATGATACAATTGGGGACAGTCCCCTTTTGTACCGTTTTTACATAACCGTACCCAGTCTCGGGCCTATTTGGTTTAATGCCGATGGTAACGATAAAGTCATGGGCCGATGTAAACTCCAATGCGCCCGATATCACGCGCCTGAATTCCTCCGGGTTCATCACCACCGCATCGCTGGGAGTAACAACTACGTTGGCATCGGGATCCTCCTGAAGTATGCTCCAGCACGCCCAGGCAATGCACGGAGCCGTGTTTCGGGCAGCAGGCTCGGCCAGAATATGAGCCGATGGAATACCGGGAATCTGCTCCTTGACGATATCCACGTACGCCTGATTGGTCACCACCCAGAAATTCTCCGGAGGGCAGATACCCTTAAACCGGTCCACGGTAAGCTGAATCAGCGACCGACCACAACCCAGAATATCAATAAACTGCTTGGGAAACTCCGGGGTACTGAGCGGCCAGAACCTGCTCCCGATACCCCCCGCCATAATAACTACATGATTTGCCATATCCTCATTTTTGCAAAATGATACAAAAGGGGACAGTCCCCTTTTGTACTATTTTTCGGTTTTTCTGAAAGTTTGCCAGAGCCAACGACGGATAATTCCACGCCTCTGGTTGTCGATGAACGCATCCAGAACGCGCGTAGAAGCACCCATTGGCTCAATATCGTAATTTGCAATTGCCGCCGGAATCAGGCAACTGAAGCCCTCACGCAACACAATTCCATCGCCCGTCTCACGGATATTGATCCTGCAATCGCCTTTAAGACACATAGTTATGATGAAACTGTCATACTTCTTGAGGTCACGGTGAAAACGTTGTCCGATGTCCGTAACGCGGGCGCTGAAGAACGCCGTCTCCACCACCCTGTTGGCGTGATTCGCCTTAACCGAATAAGCGGTCCTGTATCGGCTCTCAACTCGATAATTCAGAGCCTGAGCCGCCAACTCCGTATGCAACTGACGAGGCTTTCCGTCCAGTCCCGGGCGGTTATAATCATATATTCTGTAAGTTACGTCCGACGATTGCTGAATCTCGGCCAGCATAATTCCACCGCAAATGGCATGCACGCGGCCCGCCGGAATGTAGAACACATCGCCCGAATGGACCTCATGACGAGCCAGCGCCTCCACAATCGTGCCGTCCCGGACCATCCGCTTGTACTCATCGGCCGTAAGTGATTTCTTGAAACCTGAATAGATGCACGCGCCCGGCTCCGCGTCCAGGATGTACCACATCTCGGTTTTGCCGTTCTTGCCGTGCTCGCGCTGCGCCATCTCATCATTGGGATGAACCTGGATGGAAAGGTCCTTCTGAGCATCTATAAACTTAACCAGCAGCGGCATCTTGTTACCGTAATGCTTAGCCACAGCCTTGCCCAGAATACCTTCTGGGGCCGATTTCACCACCTCCGGCAGAGTCTTCCCGGCAAAAGCACCATTGGCCACAACCGTAGGCGAGCTCTCCACAGCGCTCACCTCCCAGCTCTCGCCTATATGCTCCCGCTGCGACAGCCCTTTCCACATCGTAAGCCTGTCGCCGCCCCACACTATCTCGTGCAGGTTCGGCTCAAATAATAATGGATACAATCTTGCCCCTTCCATACAAATCGCAAAGATACAAAATGATACAATTGGGGACAGTCCCCTTTTGTACTATTTTCCAGAAATGATACAATTGGGGACTGTCCCCTTTTGTACTATTTGTCAAGCCTGATGATCACACCGCGACTGATGCCGGTTACGCGCGATATCTGCATCACATTCCCGCAAAACTCCAGCAACTTAACAATAATCTCATTGCGTTTAGCCTTATCAAGATGCTGAATAGTAGCAATTTCCGTAATCCCAAACTCTGCTCTGATAAACTCACGCAACCTGTCATCGGACACACGCCTACCGGTATCGCTGTCAAAATCCAATACTCTCTTCGTTTTAGGTAACGGTGTATTTACCAACTCCTTAAGCGCATCGAACGATATCTTTGTGTAAACCGATTTCGTAGCGCAAATAGGCACATCACAAAACATCCCCGGATCATACTCGCGCCAACTGCTCCACCGATAATGCTCCACCTCCCGCACAAGCCCGCCGGCCACCGGATTCTGATGAACATACTGCATCAAAGTCAGAAAATACTCCCAATCATTCACCACTTCGCTCCTGAATCGGTTCTGAAAAAGGTGTCCCACATGCTCGTATTTCTTATTAAAATAACCTGCATAAGAACCTGAAACACTTTTAATTGCGTCCGATACCCGACATTTCTGTTCCCTAACCAAAAGGTGCACATGGTTAGGCATCAGGCAATAAGCGTAAATGACCAACAAAGGCGGGATCGGCCTCCCAGTCTCGTCCACCGGGAACGCCACGCGCTCCATCAAACTTAAAAACTTGAGATAATCTTTCTCGTTCTCAAAAATATCCTGCTTGTTAACGCCTCGCAGAATCACATGGTAAACGCCAGAATCACTGACAGATCTAGACAAACGTGCCATGGTTTAAAAAGTATTAAATTGGTTGATAAAAGATTTTGTTACTCGCAAAGATAAACAAAAGAGCAAAACGCACAAAATGATACAAAAGGGGACTGTCCCCTTTTGTACTATTTGCTAACTTTGCAGTATGTATTGGATTGAGGTAATAGGTACATTTGCGTTTGCCATCAGCGGTATTCGGCTGGCGGCGGCAAAGCAATTTGACCTGTTCGGGCTGTTCATCGTAGGGTTCGTTACGGCCGTTGGAGGCGGTACAATCAGAGATGTCATGCTGGGCGTGCGGCCGTTCTGGTTCGATGATCTGATGTCGCTCCTGATAGTTGCCGGAGCCTTGGTCCTGTACTATTTCTTCCATAAACTAGTGGACCGAATCGCGGGCACAATATTCCTTTTTGATACCATCGGACTAGCAATTTTTACGCTTCTGGGGATGACCAAGGCTCTTGACATGGGTTGTTCGGCCGTTATCGCGATAGTGATAGGCACGATTACGGGCGCCGGCGGCGGTGTTTTGCGCGATATTTTCATCAACGAGGAGCCGCTCATTTTCCGCAAGGAAATATATGCGCTGGCCTGCGTTGCCGGCGGAATAGTCTACTTCTTATTGCAACATTTCAACCTGAGTCCGGCCGTCTATCGGACCGGCTGTGTTGCCGGAGTAATAATAATCAGACTACTAGCCACCAAATATCACTGGCAGCTCCCCAAGGTAAATACAAAATAGTACAAAAGGGGACAGTCCCCTTTTGTATCATTTTCAAAATCTATTGATGGTTTCAATGATGTACTGCACATCCTCGGGTTTGATGGCGGGGCCGATGGGCAGGCTCAGTTCCTGGACCGCAATTTGCTCTGTTACAGGCAGTTGTAGGCCGATATTCCAGGGGGCCGATGCGTAGCACTCCTGCTTGTGCGGGGGGATTGGGTAATGAATCAGGGTCTCTACCCCATTCTCTTTCAGATACGCTTGCAGTTCATCACGTTTACCATCGGCAACAAGAATCGGGAACAGATGATACACGTTTTGGGCATCGGGCAAGCGTTTAGGCAGAGTAATCAGCGGATTGCGCAAGCCCTCATAATACATCGCCGCAACCTCCTTACGGTGCTTATTATCAGCATCTAAATGCTTCAACTTTACATCCAGCACCGCAGCCTGAATCTCATCCAGACGGCTGTTCCGTCCCGTATATTTAGAAACGTATTTGGCCGATGAGCCATAATTGGCGAGCGTACGCACTGCAGCAGCCAATTCAGGATCATTAGTGGTGACAGCACCGCCATCGCCCAGCGCACCCAGGTTCTTGCCTGGATAAAAACTGTGCCCGGCAGCATCGCCGATTGAGCCTGTCCTGCGGCCATCGACACTAAAACAACCGTGCGCCTGGGCGTTGTCCTCAATCAGTTTCAGGCCGTATTTGCTGCAGAGCGCCCCGATCTTGTCAGTGTAAGCGCATCGGCCATAAAGATGAACGATGCAGATAGCGCGAGTCCGCGGAGTAATTGCAGCCTCGATAAGAGAATCATTTATTTCGAGCGTATCGGCCCGCGGTTCAATCAGTACCGGCTTCAAACCATTCTCCGTAATTGACAGAATAGTAGCAATATAAGTATTAGCCGGCACAATAACCTCATCGCCCGGCGCCATAACGCCCAGCTCAATGTAAGCCCTGAAAATCCAGATCAGAGCGTCCAGCCCATTGGCGCAACCCACGCAATAGCGCGACCCGATAAACTGGGAATAGTCCGCCTCAAAGCGCTCATTCTCTGCGCCCTGCAGGTACCACCCGCTCTCCACCACACGCTTCACGGCCGCCTCAATCTCAGCCGCGTGCAGCCCAGTAACCTCCTTCAAGCTCAAAAACGGAATCATATCTGCAAATATAGTGCAAGCCGAGAGGAGAAAAAAGGAGTTTACTCATTTTTTATCCCGAGGCGCAGCCTATATTCAAAGCGAAGTTTAAAGATAGCAAAAATGATACAAAAGGGGACAGTCCCCTTTTGTATCATTTTTAATCATTCCCAGTGAACAAGCAGCGGATTGAGCCGGATTTTGCGCGGGCTACCGTTGTGCCCACGGATCTGATAATCACCCGCAATCTCATCAGGCAGCAGTTCTTTAAGCCGTGCATTCAGGACCGATGCCTTCTCGCTGAAAGAGTTGTCCTCCAGATCCACCAAGCGCGCCACCCGAGCTTTTACATCCTCCATAAAAGTATTAGGATTAATCGTGGAATAAATCTCCTCCAGCTCTGTCCTATAATCATCCCGATGCTTAAGCAGAATGCCCTCCGGATGCCGTAAAAACAAGATAAACAGTGTCTTAACCAACGGCCGCAGTTGTAGAATCTGCCCATCGGCCACACCCATTCTAATATTAAATTCCTTATCAATATACAATTCAACTGGCTCAGCCAGCTGTTCCACACCGCCCTCAAGATCCTTAAGCCGCTCCTGAACCTTAACCATAAGCGCCATCAGCTGGGTCGCTTCCATACCATCCAGCAAATCGCCATAATCAACCGGCGGTTCACACAGCATCCCGGCCGCTCCGCTAAACAGCAAGCGCCACATCAACCGGGCCTCAAAAGTTCCACTTGTCATCATACCATAAAGATACGCAAAATTCCATCACCAACCAAGCCCAAGCGCCATTTTTCCATAAACAAACGATCAACAATTCCAAACAATTACAAGCTTGTAATCACTTTGAATTGCCGATTAAGGGCACCACCTTTGTCCAACAAACAATAGTCCGATGAATAATCAGTATCCAATCATCCCCGGCCCACGTCCAGGCCAGTTCCATCTGCCAGACAACGACAAAATGTTGTACCTAAATCCAATAGAACGAACTCTATACCAGCTCTTTATAAACCACCCCGAAGGCATCCGGGCCGATGCCCTGTCACTCCATTGGCAGGAACTGTACCGCCTCTACGCCCACGAATCGGTCTTTGACGATAAGAAACTCATGCTCAACACAATAGAAAACCTTTGCGGTAAATCCAAAATCGTTTTCTACTCCAACATATCCAGGATAAAGCGCAAGTTCATCAACACCATAGGAGTCCGAAAAGCAAAAAACCACATCATAATCCGCCATCCCGACGGCCGCTATCGCATCGGCCACTAATAAATACTCATAATAACTACAAGTTTTTTATAGTATCCTCTATTTCCCAGATAACCTCTTTTAGAGCCGCTTTAAGTGTCTGACGTTCAAGTTCATCAAAATTCTCCGGGGCATTTTTATTAAGAAAATGTGCCTTAAACCAGGAGACGTTCTCTCCATAATAATCTTTAGCCAATGTGCCCCATTTAATCCATCGGTCCAAACATAGCAAGTAGTCCTTCATAGAGAGCTCTATACGCATTTGGTCTGGCTTAAATTCATGTAACGTCTCCGGATGTTCTTTTGATTCTTTAATTGAATCCTCTATTCTCTGCTTCTCTTGGTCAATCGTTTCTTCCGTGATGCCATAGAAAGTCATATCAAAGAGGCAATTAACCACAATCCGACTGGCAGAAAAGGCATCAAGCGTTTCTTGGCAAACAACCATTCCCAACCACTCCTTCCAGGGACAAAATGACAGAGCCCATCTTTCATTATCACCCTCCTTTATACCAATTACTTCGGGATAAACACGTTTTGGCTCCAAAATATCAGGCGTCAATTCAATCTTAATACTACACTCCGAATCAACAGGATCCATGAGAGACAATGTTTCAAAAACAATCTCGAAACTCTCCAGTCTCTTTCTAAACCAAGGATGGTCTGACACCAAGGCCACCGCTACATCTTGCCATTGTACCTGATTAATCAACTCTTTCAGTATCATAACTCCAAATCAATATTTGCACAAATGTACAGCGGCCACCAGCCCCTCTCCAAATCTCTGCAAGGTTTGCAAAGATTTGGAGACGCCATTGACTAATCCCACTTTTGCAAACAACTAAATAATATAATTATGACACCTACACGTGAACAATTCAAAGAATTAATGGCAATCATTAAGAATGCCCAGGAAAAAGGAATGGTGGATGGATCAGTCACCTCAAAACCAAGCCATATATTGGACCGAAAATGGAGAAGAGCACAATGTAAGCGACATAGATGCCTTCTATGATTATTTAGTGGAACAATTCAATCGAAATCACAGTTAATAGTATTATGACTTTCAAAGAACTAGACGCAAAAATGCGCGTCTACGAGCAGTCTTTAGACCAGATAATCCCGCCGGAAAACTACCTGCTGGCGCGAATTGACGGGCGTAGTTTTACCCGCCTCACCAAGGAAATCTGCAAGTTTGAGAAACCTTTTGACGAGCGGTTCAGCCAGATGATGGTTGAAACCGTCAAAAGTCTGGTGACTGACACCGGTATGGAAATAATCTACGGTTATACTCAGAGTGACGAAATATCTCTGCTCTTTTCCAGGGACGCCCAAGTGTTTGGTCGAAAAGTACGCAAGCTCAACTCCATCCTTGCCGGTACCGCTAGCGCCAAATTCACACTCCTTCTGGGACAGCCTGCAGTATTTGATTGTCGTATTATCCCCCTCCCCAACCAAGAACTAGTGGCCGATTATTTCCGCTGGCGAATGGAAGATGCACACCGCAACTGTCTCAATTCATGGTGCTATTGGACCTTGCGTAAGGATGGTTGGAGCGCCTCAAAAGCCAGCAAAGAACTAGAACATAAAGGAATTGCCTTCAAGAACGAACTTCTTTTCCAGCATGGAATCAACTTCAACAACCTTCCTGTCTGGCAACGACGAGGCATCGGCCTCTATTGGAAAGACTACCAGAAGACCGGTCACAACCCAATCACCGGCCAAGACGTACCTACAACCCGCCGCGAAGTCTTTGTTGATTATGATCTACCCAAAGGATTCGTACCGTTTTGATACAAAAGTTTTCTGACCAATAAACCAAAACAAATAGTTTTATTTGCATCAATAAAGACAATCTATACTATGTCAGGAAGAACAGAAATAATCAACATCAAGAATCCTTCAGACAAGGTTTGAAGATTCTCAAGAAGATGCAATCCAGAAAGGAGCAACGGCATACCGACTTCTTAAATGGGGGGTTGATAACATAATTACAGATCAAAAATGATACAATTGGGGACAGACCCCTTTTGTATCATTAGATTAGTTTTTCATATCGCGGCCGCGGTTGGATTCGAACCAACAAATCTCTGCAAGGTTTGCAAGGATTTGGCCGCACGGGATATACTTCCAATCTTTGCCGAAAAGTAAGCACGATTATGACCAAACGCATTACTAGAGATGACCCCATGTACATAGAAGCCCTTTCCTGGATGTCATACCGATACGCAATCGGCATAACAGAGTACCCCCATCGCAATGGGCTTAGTGAAGCCGAGCGATACCGCATGTTTCGGGACATAGAGTTCAACACCCCCGAATTCCAAGCACTCTCAGCTGCATTCACAGACTTCCTTAAGCGAAAGAAAATAACGGACGTAGTGGCTCTAAGAGACCAATACCGCGAGAACGACCTCATCTGGCTCTCACGCAATTATGCTATGGGGCGTCACTCTTATGCGGCCTCTCATTGCAATGACATCTTAAGCTATTCCAACGATGTGCTGTCCCCCGAGAGGAAAGAGTTTATGGCCCGCGATATCCGCAGCCAAATTGCTGATCACCTTCGTTGGCACTCCTTCTTTATCCCTCGCGAACTGGAAGAAACGTACAGTCCGCTTGACCTATTTCTCCAATTCATTACCGAGAACAATATTGATTCCGATGAAAAATACCAGGAATACAGCCGTATAGATGTTTATCTTTCTTCCGATGGTCAGATATCATTTGCCACAGAAAAGGAAGAACATAATAAATCATATTTCAGTTTCATGTCCGACATAGATGATTACCTTGGTTGGGACCAACTAGCCTCATTTTTCTTCCCACCCTGTCATAAGAAATGCCGAATCAGATTCAACGGTCAGGAATCTATCATCCCGTATATAAACTCCTGGTCAAGGATTTATGACGGTAGTGGTAATTACCGCTATGAACGCGTCAAAATCCCAATCGACAAACTCCCCAACCAGTTTGTACGAACATACATCAATCAAGACTACATTGTGGAAGACAATATTCTGTAAATCATGAAAGAAACCCGTCCACGCAAACGTAAATAATAGTATGGCAATCAAAGCACATGACACTTTCTGGCAGCGGCGAAAGATCCGAGGCCTACAACCAATCCTTCTCGAAATCATAAAAGTTGAGGAAATCATCGGCCCACACGCCATCTGCAAAGTCCGCTGGCATATTCTCAGCAAAGATGCCCCATCCAAGTCCGTCTTCCCAATGGCCACCATAACCGACAATCATTTTGCCGACTTTGTCCCAATCCAGCGTACGGCCTATCTCAAAGCCCTTGGCATCCTAAATGAAACTACCCTAGACTATCACAAACGCAAGAGCCGGATCCTTTATCTCATGAGAGACCTCAAGTACACTGACGATTAGCAATGAAATAAAACGACAGAACAATGAAAATACAATACATGAGTGACCTCCACATGGAGTTCACTGAAAACCTGCATTACATTAAGACAAAACCGTTCCAACCAGTTGGAGAAATACTGGTTTTGGCTGGCGATACCTTCTACCTGCGCGACACCATCGCCCCGCAAATGAATTTCTGGAATTGGGCATCGGACCACTACAGGCAAGTGATTCTGGTGCCCGGCAATCATGAGTATTACAATAACGGTGACGTGACAGAAAGGGGTAACAGTTGGCAATGGATGTTCCGCCCCAACGTTGGCTATTACCAGAACAAAGTACTCAGAATAGACGATACTGATTTTATTATCACCACATTATGGTCCAAAATCCCAGAGCAGGATATGTTCTACGTACTGCGTGGAATGAATGATTTCCGTCAGATTCTTACCGATGGGCGGCGTTTTACGCCTGATGATTTCAATATGGAACACCAAAAATGTCTCAATTTCTTAAATCAGGCAGTCAATCAGAGCACCGCCAGACACATCGTAGTGGTCACACACCACCTGCCAACTCTGTCAGTGGTATCGGCCCAACACAAAGGCTCCGTACTGAACAGTGCATTTGCCACAGAACTAGGCTATTACATTGCAGAAAGCCCAATCGATGCGTGGATATACGGCCACTCCCATACCAACATTGACACTATAATAGGAAACACCAAAATAATAAGCAACCAGTTAGGCTACGTCTGTTTTAATGAGCATCTCAAAAACGGCTTTGACTCCAGTAAAATAATTGAAATTAAGTAAAATATACTATCTATGTTGATTAAGATTGCGTAGATAACAGCCACCAATATTATTTTCTACAATCTTGATTATTAAGCTTTGCTCAGCCAAAATCATACAACAATGATGAATGCTCAGCACCAGGTCCTGAAGTTCACGATCTTCTTCCAGCCTAATTACATCTAATCCCGCATCAATACACTTTTCACGATCAATGTGTCTACTGTGAGTTTTACTATCAGAGTTTCTTGCAAACACCGTCTTTATTTTCTTTTTAGTAGAATTGTCAATATCCTTATCCGCTAAAATATTCTCTGTCAGTTCATCAGATAATTCATCAGCCTGCTCACACAATGTCAGGAATGTGGGATTATACTTAGATATAATTGCCTGCCAAAGTCCAAGAGAAGCAGGATTCTTGGCTACATCATCTACTGCTTTATAGAACTCTCTTATTGCAGATTGACATGGAACCCCGTTCAATTGTGGATCAAACGGTCCAAGTGAAGACTGAGGACCCATAATAACAGATTTACAAGAAACAGCTATCATGGATCCAGCCGACATTGCCATTTGAGGAATTATGGCTCTGATATCACCTCCGAAACTATGTTTAAGATACTTGATAATCTGCTCTGTTGCAGACAGATCACCACCGGGAGTATGAAGAATCAAATCAAGTCCCTTACTCTTGTCAAGGCCATGGACATTCTCCATAAAAGCATTGATATCCAAATCACCGATAGAAGCATCTATTGATGATTTCTGAAGAAAACCAGAAAAA
Source organism: Bacteroidaceae bacterium (assembly GCA_045534785.1). GTDB lineage: Bacteria > Bacteroidota > Bacteroidia > Bacteroidales > Bacteroidaceae > Colenecus. The sequence continues at coordinate 124,714 of JAZSKJ010000018.1, forward strand.
TACAAGATAGTATTCCTTCCTGTTTTCTCGGACAACCTTTTGATATACTCTCTTTTCTTAGAAAACAAAAAATCTATTCCTCCATTAGGATTTTGATTAGTTGTGTTTTTCTGAGATTCATTTAATAGTGTGCTCCAAGTAGGCATCTTGTTATATTAGTTTTAATGAATTGGCTGTCCCGCTAACAGACACTCCAGACTCTTCAAAAGCGGAATACTGTTTGTAAATTCCATTCTCCAAAGGCCATTCACTAGAAATGAACGGTTTAGGCTGATAACCATCAACAAATTTATTGAAGGCATCTTCAATTGTGCCGGATTGTTTTCTGTTTTTCATACCACAAAAATAGTGCAAACAATCAAAACTGAATAACAATCGTGCAAATAATTGTTTTTTCATAATTATGTTATTTTGTACCATCAAACCAACATCCCCCGATACAAGGAAGGTGTTTCTTTCCTCTTAAGCAGCAGACAAAGCACGTCCGAGTCATCATACCGAGAACGCATCATAAAGAACCCGTCTGCATCCGGTTCACTTACAATTGAACCCATTGATGTGGTGGTTTCACGCCACAGGGATGACGACATCGATGTCATAGTATTTTTAGAAACATAATCAAATTCATCCCGCAGCAGATCCATGGCATCGTTATCACCATCCTTTGATTTCCACTTGCCAATCCACTCATTTATAGACGAATAACCACTTTCAGCCATCTTGGATCGGACAAAATTCAACACCCGTGTCTTATCCTCAATATGATCCAGATAATGAAAATCAAGAATCTCATATGCAAATTTGGCAACCGGGATATTCAGGCAAGGCTTTTCAGGCAACTCTCCATGAATATTCACCTCATCCACCAAAGCTTTAAGAATATCTATGGTCGATATCTCCAGTAGGTCAATCTGCTGCAGAATCTTCTCCTTCTGATCCACCAGTTCGGGCTTGAGATTATCCTTCAGATATTCCTCAATAGCCTCGGGCAGAAGATTGGAGAATTCAAACCGATACCGTATCCTTCCGGGTCGGCCCAGCAGATTATCATTCAGCGTTAACTGATTGGTTGTCAGAATATACAGCCGACGACAAGCATTATAAACACCATCTATCAACCTTAGCAGGATATCATCGTCCTCACCCTTCTTGAAGGTCTTTTCGGCCTCATCAATAAACACAACGCATTCAAAATTCAGAGACTGCAGGAAAGGCAGCAGCCCTTCAGAGTTATTCTGAACAATCACCACCGGCAGGCCGATAGCATTGCATAACAGCTTGGCCGAAATGGTCTTACCCGTTCCTTTAATACCGTTGAAAATGATTCCCAGATTCTTGTTTCCTTCAATAAAAGGAGCCGAAAACCATGTCTTCTTAACCAGTCCGATTATCGGCTCAACGCCCAACTCATATAGTTTGAAATCAAAATCGAACCGGTCTCCAATCCTTTTAAGACCTATCCTCTTCATCATGGCAGTGCTCGTCTGCACCACCACAAAAACGCCGTCACCCGGCGATTCAAGCAAACGGGTATCTCCGCTCACAGGGAAAAAAGTTCCCGATTCATTAATCCATTGCTGATTATTTTTCATACCTCCAACGTTTAACAACACCACAAAGGTACTCCAGCCTTACTTTCCCCTCCAAATCTCTGCAAGGTCCAGTACCACTAGGGACGGTTCCGTTTGGTACTGTTTTCAAAAACGGTACCAAACGGAACCGTCCCCAATGGTATCATTTGAAGAAATCAACGGTAAGGGAGATGACCTGGCGGCGGTGGCGGGTGATGGTGTGGTTCTCGCCTTCTACTTTCTCAAGCCGGGCGCGACCAGCGTAGGTGGTGAGGAACTTCTCGCTGCACCACATGGGTACAATGCCGTCGTTGGTGCCGTGAATGAGCAGCACAGGGCCTTGGTAAGACTCGGCGGTGCCGTAAATGTCCAGTTGCTGAGTGGACACCAGATAGTCGCGACCCAGTTTGTAGAGGCCCCAGCAGCGGATAAATTCGGGCGGATCCTTGGGATCAAACTTGGCGTTAAAGAACTTGCCGCCCTGGCAAGCCTCCTTGATCACGGTTCCCGGCGCAATCAGCACCACGCCGTCGGGCGCATTGCCCTCATCGGCCAGCATTCCGGCCAGCATCGACGCAATCACACCGCCCTGAGAATGCCCCAGGAGGCCGATTCCGCTCACGTAAGGCAGCCCGCGAACGAACTCCCAGACCGCCCGGGCATCGGCCAACTCCTTGGCAATGGTCATGTCCTGCTTGCGCCCGTCGCTCTTGCCGTGCCCGTCAAAATCAAACCGGATGGACGCAATCCCCGCCTCAGCCAGCCCCTTGGCCAGCTGCGGCATCGGCCCGTAATCCTTGCTGGAGAAAATCCCGTGCATCAGAATCACCATCGGGCAGCGCTCCGTGCTCGCGTCAAACCCGTCCGGCAGCGTAATCTTGTACGCAATCCGCCCCTCAGGCCCGATGATTGGGTCCGATGTCCGCGCACACGCCACAACCACAGCCAGCATGGCGCCGCAAAAAAATAGCAATATCCGTTTCATAAGCAGTGCCACTAGGGACGGTTCCGTTTGGTATCGTTTTCAGAAACGGTACCAAACGGAACCGTCCCCAATGGTATCATTCCAGCACCTGGGCGGCAGCATTCTTGGTATCCACCTTCTCAATGATCCGCTCCAAAACGCCATCCTCGGAGAATATGAAAGTGCGGCGCAGAGTGCCAAGCACAGTCTTGCCATACATCTTCTTCTCGCCCCAGGCGCCAAAAGCCTGCAGCATCTCCGTAGAAGTATCGGCCAACAACCTGAACGGCAGCTCATACTTGGCCCTGAAGCCCGTGTGCGACTTGGCGCTGTCCTTGCTCACGCCCACCACATTGTACCCCGCAGCCGTCAGCGCAGCGTAATTATCGCGGAACGAGCACGCCTCGGCCGTACAGCCCGACGTGTTGTCCTTGGGGTAAAAATACACAATCGTCTTGCGGCCATTCCCGATAAAGTCCGATGACCGAACCACCTGACCATCCTGGTCCACCACCTCAAACTGAGGCATCTTATCTCCAACTTTCAGCATAACTTCTCAAAAATAGTACAATTGGGGACAGTCCCCTTTTGTACTATTTTCAAAAATGATACAAAAGGGGACTGTCCCCAATTGTATCATTTGTATCGTTTTTCTATAACACTCCAATCCAAAATCTGCCAGAGAGCCTCCAGATGTGCGGCACGACGGTTCTGATAATCAAGGTAGTATGCGTGCTCCCAGACATCGAAAGTAAGCAACGGCTTTAGACCGCGCACAACCGGGTTAGAAGCGCCAGGCTCCTGTGTAATCACGAGTGATCCGTCGGCATCAAGAGACAGCCAAACCCATCCGCTGCCAAACAAGCCAACGCCCTTGGCCACGAACTCCGCCTGGAATGCCTCCACGCCGCCCCACTGCTTGACAATCTGAGCCTTCAGGCCACCATCATCGGCCAAAGCAACGCCCTTAGCGGCAAATTGCGTAAAATAAAGATTATGGTTCAGAATCTGCCCCGCATTATTAAACACCGCCTGATTGGCCGATGCACCACCAGCCGGATTAGCCTTGCAAACAATCTCCTCCAGCGACAAATCCTCAGAAAGACCGCTCCCAGGCAGCAACTTATTAAGGTTATCCACATAAGCCTGCAGATGCTTCCCATGATGAAAACTCAGCGTCTGCGCACTAATAACCGGCTCCAGATCCTTGGAACCGTACGGCAACTCTATCAGTTCAAACATATCTCAATAGCATTAATTGGTTCAACAAAGGCGAAAATACGTATTTATTTACAACAATCCACTTCAGTACTATTCATAATTCAGCAAATATCTACCATTCCACCCTCCCCGGGATTAAGCCTGTCAAAATTAAAAGTGTAAAGATTATCAGCAAAAGGGAGCTTCAAGAAATAAGCAACATAAACAGCTCCCGAAGGTGTCTTAAAATGGTATTGTCCGTCTTCTACCCAATAATCATACGGGCGTAACGAACTCAACATCTCTCTCCTTCTCTATAGTCTTGCTCGGAACGCCTTCACGAATACTTCGGATGATAGAATGTTTATCCTCTATCATCTTAACAAAAATGTTATTATTCTCCTTCTTTTTCATGTCGTATAGTTTTATTCATTGGCAAATATAGTAATTAGCTTCAACAACTACAACATCCAGGTATTATTAGTGTTTAATATAGACCGCTTATTATTAAATACATAGCCGATAAGCGAGCCCATACTACATAACCACCATCTTCTCCCCACCCAAAGCATCAGCAAGAACAGCCCGAACAAATCGCCCCGCATCAATAGAATAAGTATTCTCCTCTACAAAATGCTCACCCTCAAACATCACTTCATTAATCTTCACAAGCCCCCAATATTTCACTTGAACATATGAATCCTTAAGGCAGTAAATAATGGTATCATCATTAGGCCTTTTATCCGGCGTGCCCTTTTTCAATTCATCAATAGAAGTAATCACATCCCCATTCTTATTCCTTATATAATCATCGATAGTATCCAGAGGGACATGAGTGGACTTACTCCATTTATTGTCTCGTTTTACCCTTAAAAAGTCCAATCTCTCCCGATATAAAGCCATATCGATATTATGCTCTGCTGCCCACTCCTCATCCACATGGAACAACTGATGCGTAACACTACATTCGGTTTTTAAATCCAACTCACCAATAATCGTTTCCCCATCCATTGGAGCCCTTAATTCCTTAAGAGAAATGCCATAGAAATCAGCAAACTGTTTAGCGCCCTTCTGATAACCAACCGTCGTCACCATAATGCCTTTCACGTTTTCCAGATCCGAAATCACCCCATAGAAATCGCGCACCTTGCCGATAGAAACGCCGAAACTATAGTTTTTGCATTCTATTGCGACCCGATGCACTTTCCCCTCCTTCTTGTACTCCCAGTATACGTCAATTTGATGCTCTAGACCGGACTTACCTTTAAGGTTTACGTATGCTGCACAGATGATGATAGAAGTCCATTATATGACGCCAATCGCTCACACACCTCACGTTTGATCTTCTCATATTCTGTATTTACATTCATTTTAATGCACTCTCATTAGAGGTTATATGTTCTTCTGTCCCAACATTATTAACTCGCAACTGCCCCTTCATTATAACCGTTCAGCAACATCTTTACTTCACTAACACTCATAACAGGCGAAGCCTTCTCCATACGTTTTACCATCCAATTCTGTAGATACCAGTTTAAGTGGCTGAACTTCTTTTCGTTTCCTTCTATCAATTCAATAAACGTTTTATTAACTTTTTTCCATCCTTCATCTGTTTCCAATGCTATACTTTCAACTGCATTTAATATACTCGTACAATCAGAACTATCAATAATATCTATAGCTTTCACATAGATTGTCATCAACATCGGTAATGCATTCTCCGTATATTTTCCAAATTCAATTCTAAAATCAATCAAATCAACATTCTTTTCAACATATTCTAGACCTTTCATGCTACCCTTAAGCAACAATATCCTTATTGCACGATACCTGTCGTCATCATCCAAATAATCAAAATCCTTTTCCAAATTCTTTACTACATACTCATCCATCTTAACATCCGATGCTAGTTGTTCGTAAATAAACAAACGCTTTTGCACTTCACATCTCTTCATTACATCATCTTTCAATAATATTGGTCGTGTTTCATCATTCTCAAGCAGTACTTTTACCAAACTCAATGATGAGTCTGCACAAGGCATAGCCACCATTTGATTGATTACTCGTCCATATTCAGATGCAACTTTCTTTTTTACCAAATAAATACCCCATTCTTTCCAGTTCTGTTCTACATGCTTCACTGGCATATCCATGCAACCCCTCAGTGCATCTAATAATTTCGTCTGCTTATCAACAAAACGTTCAGAGATATAATCAAACAAACTATAATCTTTATTATTGTACCAATCCATTTTAATATTAATACTGAAATACGAATAAGGCAACAAATGAAGTAATAGTTCATCATCAACATTCACATCATGATGCAACAGAACCATTAATGCCGGTTGTTTATACATAAAGCCCTCCATATATGGCTTTTCACCCATTTTTTTCAACCAAAAAACAGTTGATTCAATGAACAATTGCCTCTGACCATCATTCATCTTTATTTTATTTGTCTCAGTGTATATGTTTTCTGCCACATAACGAACCACAAGTTTCTGATACTCATTATAATCTTCAATATATTCTCTCACTTTTGTCAATTCATATCTCTTTTCATCTTTATTATAAAACCTATTGTACACCCAGAACACATATCGGCTAACGCCCTCATTTGACAAATTCAACTTGGTGTTTCTCAATAACTTCATATCTTCCTTATTCTTAGGAGCTGTCTCTTCCAATACTTTCAGAACCCTACTCTTAAATCGTTCATAATCCATCAACTCATCAAATTCCTGTTGAGCAATTATTAACCACTTAGATGGCTCATTCCTCCTCCGCCAGTTTTGCGAATAGTAATTCTTACTAATTACATCAATCTCTTTCTGCATCTCAACTGAGGCAAATTGTGAAATGTAAGATAGCATACTGTCACCATTGGGGTTCGTAGGATCTATAATTCTCTTTAGCAGCTCTAGTCTTGTCTTATTCAACAACAAAGCAACACAATAAGCATTGCTCTCAATATTGCCGAGATCATATTCTATCTTATTGTCAAGAAACACATTCTTGAGCGATTTGATTGACCTGTCAAAATAACATTGTGACAAACCTGTTCTTTCAAAAAACGATTGAAATCCTTCTCTCCCTATACATCTAATATTTCCGCCATCTGCCGCCAATTCCATCAACATCTCATATACATAATCTGGAACATCTGGGTGTTCATCAATCATACCCTCCAGTTTTTCCAACATCTTCTTTAACTGATCATCATAATTATCCTCATCAAATGCTCCATATAAATGCCTTTTATAATCCTTGATCAGTTGTTTTAAAGCTTTTTTTATGCTATCCCACTTGGAAAGCGTCTGATAAGCTCTAAACAGAACCTCTTTCCTAACAATCCGCGTATATCCGCCATCATTATAATCATGGATATATTTGCTCTTTTCTATTATTGTATCTATATATTTTTCGGCATAACCTGTTTCAAGCAAATATTCGACTAAATGATTAACTATATTGGGATGTTTGGAATCTTTCAAAATGACATAAATGGCATCAACGTTTAATTCATTTTTTAGCCATGGACTCATGAACACATCGAATAACACAAAGATATGCATATTGTCATCCTTGAAACGAGTAAACACTTCCAACAATAGTTTATTCAGTTCTAATGCCTTTTGCTCCGTAAGGTCTTCATACCTCAGATAACGCAACAGATAAAGTACATTTACAGCATGGTTATCTATTTCTTGACAACCCTCTAGTTCTTCCATCAAATAATCAATACTTTCTACAGAACTGCCAAAATTCATCAAATCTTCATATTTTGATGATGCCAAGTCTGCAAATCGTAATCTTTTGGATTTATGGTATTCTATAATATCTTTTAAAATGCCTGTCCGTTGTTGTTCATCAAATAGCTTCCGATCAACATACATAACCATATTTTTGTTCTCGCTTACAATCCAATCTATTATTTGTTTTGAAAGCTCAGATTCCTTCGACAATTGACTCAGTAATAGCGCAATCGCATTAAACCATCCAACTTTAACTATTCGTGTGTCTACATAGCAACTTAATTTCTGTATTTCATCAAGTTTTCCAAGTCTCAACAAATAATTTGACACAAAAAATTCCTTGAATGAATTGTGCGTAAAGCCATATCCATTCCCTTCAGCAGTTTCTATCAACCCTGTCCGCAAAACCCTGTTATAGTCTTCGTAATCCCTATCGAATAATGCCAACGAATCATCTTTTGAAATATAACTGGTACCCATTAGTTGTATCGCGACAGCTGTTTTTTGCAACAAAGCTTTACCTTTACTTAGCATTTCAGCATTCTGTTTTAGCCCTAGCTCCTCTTCTTGATTCAATCGTCTATCTATAAAGAATTCATACAACTCAACTTTTTTCTCCGGCAAACATTTTTTTTCTTTATAGAAGTCACACAATGCTATAAGATAAAAAGGGGTACGTACAAACTCATATAGTTTCTTACTTTCTATATCAGTTATTATTTCCTCAATACCCTTACTTTTCAAATAATCCACAGAGTTCTGCCAACTCAATTCACTAAGTGTTAGCTTTGTAAAACTTTTAAATCTATGTTCGTTGCAAAAATTCTCACGACATGTCAATACTATGGTCAAATCTGGATGCTCTTCTGCATACGTATCAACCTCATTGTATATGCCATATCTGGTATCGCCATCAAACTTCTCATCCAATGCATCTATTATCACCACTATTCCTTTTTCAATGTCTTTATTCAAAACCGGCAATTCTTGTCTGATACTATGACATCCTTTAATCTTAAACATAATGGGTATTAGCTTCCCCTCGTTCTTCAAATCCCATCCTAATTCCATCAGTTCAGTCGTCTTGCCTGTTTGTGCTTCACTATATATTATAAACTTATTTCCCTTACATTCAGTCCTCCCGGAAACCACATCCGTTAATTTATAATGTTCTATAGTTTTGTGCTCCATAAAATATGAAAACATCTCATCATTCTCCAATCGTTGGGTGCAATAACGTTGTATATACCCTTCTATTGGAGAGAATTCCCTAATTCCCTTGTTGTGCGTATTCAATTCTTTTAAGATAGAATCCTGCATTTTACGCAAGTCCTTTATTGCATCTATTATTTCTTGTGTTTTAATCAAGTTCTCATACTGGTCTTTGTTTAGAGCTTTTGTCCTAAGTTCTTGCAAGAACAATTTACCACCATCTGTTTTTTCCAACTCTTTTTCAAAGTAGTCGTATAGACTCATTACTTCAAGAACATTTGCACCATGATTGTTTATCACATAATTGCAGAAATCATTAATAGTTTTCAAGTATGTTTGGTTATTACATATTCCATTCAAATGATATTGTTTTTTCCATTTCTTCACAGCACGTTTAAAAGCCCGTTTTTCTGGAACAGATTTGAATATATTATGTACTCTTTTTAACAATCCATTTGCCCCAAAAGAGATAATGGCTCCTGAAATCTTTTCCCCCATACCAAGACTCAGAAGCCATTTATTAATTATACACATTATCCCCATCACATTTAGATAATTATTTTAAATGTTCAACTTATTCTTCATTTGGATATCTGCGATAGTCCTTGATATGAATCTTATATCATCAAGTAATAATAAAATAGCAGTTCTATCATCAGAATTGACAGTATTACGTTTAGAGTTTAATATGTCATACTGTTTTAACAATTTATCTCTATCATCGCCCGATGATCTGCTGATTTCATTATTAAACTTTGTAATAAAACTCTCTAAAGCATCTTCAATAAATTGTTTATTCTTACCTTGTTTATATTTCCCCTTACTTGCCAGATGCAGGAATCGAATAAACTTTTCACACTCCTTCTGAAACGATGTAAAGTCTTCTAATTGAATATTTTGAAAAATCTTATCCCTGGCCGCCTCAATAGCTTCTTTTGCAGCAACAGAAGCATCTTTGGCTTTATCCGCCTCTTTGCTTTGATGACATGATACAATAGCACCAATTATTGAGGCCACTCCGCCAACAACACCAATAATAACACTCAGATAGTCCATATTATGAACATTTTAACAACTCGCATATCTGATGTTCATCCATCAAATATCGATTTGGCAATGACTTGTATTCATCCCATTTTCTCAACATAGTTCTATACTTATCCAACATCTGCCAATGACTATTATAATAACCATGTGATAATTCTTCTATCTCATTGTATCGGCCTAGATCTACAATGAAATATTCCGCATAAGACATTTGCTTAGTCTCATTATTGCCATCAAACCCGGGAAACTTAACATCATCTTCAGTAAGTGTTTTAATTTTGCCTTCTCTTTTCAAATTGATGAATGAATATATAATTCCACGATACATTTCCAGGATATCAAGCACTTCCCTACAGTCATCAGATGATAATTCTTCATCAAATATACAATCAAACACATCACTATAATGATACTCAAAACCATATTGTAAAGCTTTAATCATATTGTCATAATCATAATCCTCATCTCCCTGGTTCTTTAGTATCTTAAAAAGGTAGATAAACAAAGCCCTATCTTTCTCTGTCAATTTCATTTTTTTATCCATATCTATTCTCATTTTTGTCAGTCAGTTAGTAATTAAGCCTTACGGCTATAACTCTTGTTTTAATTTCTTGAAATCACATTTCCAATGAATCTTTATTAAGCAGAAAGTCATAAATGCTCATAGTGGTAATACCATCCTCATTACGATGAACTGCCACATCATCACCAACAACCACAATCTTTTTAAAAGAGTCACCCACTTTCTGTAAGGAGGCCTGTTCTTGTTTCCTTTTATCATCCGAGTCGATATGATATGCCGATTGAACATAATACCTCCGGCTACCCTGATTGCATACAAAGTCTATCTCGAGATGAGTTTTTCGTCTACTTCCTTTTTCATCTGTATACGTCAATGGTACCACACCTATATCAACGTTGAATCCTCTTATAAGCAACTCATTGAAAACAACATTTTCCATAATATGTGTCCGCTCATCCTGACGGAAGTTCAGTCGCGCATTCCTTAACCCCATATCTACAAAATAATATTTCTGTGGAGTGTCAATATAACGTTTCCCTTTAACATCATAACGTACCGCTTTTTCTATCAAGAAAGAGTCACACAAATAATCCAAATAGTTCTTCACAGTCTCCTGGTCAATCTTAATGCCTTTGATACTATTGAATGTGTTTGCCAGCTTATGAGGATTTGTGAGACTTCCTATTCCGGACGATATTATATTCAACAACTCTTCCATCTCGTCCGCATGACGAATATTATATCGTTCCTTTATATCAGTCAAATAAGTCTCAATAAACAAATTCTTTAAATAAGATACCTTCTGTTCTTCTGTATTTAGTGATAATATTTGAGGCAATCCGCCATAAATCATATACTCATCAAAAGCTCTGGTCATACTTCCATCAAATACAGATTCAAATTCGCTGAAAGATAAAGGGAACAACTTCACCTCATCACCTCTTCCACGAAACTCTGTAATAACATCTTTAGATAAGAATCGCGCATTACTACCAGTAACATATACATCCGCATTATCAATATGTAGAAAACTGTTCAAAACATCTTCAAATTCATCAACCAGCTGTACCTCATCCAAAAGGATATAATACAAATCATTATCTTTTATCTTGGCTTTTACATATTTACAAAGAGCATCCGGATTGCGTAGTTCCTTGTTAATTCTATCATCAAGAGCTACTTTAATAATATGATTATCTTTTACTCCTTGTTTTATCAGAAATTCATAAAACAGATTGAATAACAAAAAAGACTTTCCACAGCGCCTAACACCAGTTATGACTTTAATCATCCCATTCCGATGTCTGGATACCAGTCTATTCAAATATATATCTCTCTTTATTACCATCTTATTCTATTCTATATTTAAGTCGCACTGTACCGTAAAAATCGATTACAATTATAATTAATCCATTCATAATAACAATGAAAAATAGGTCTTCATGACTTATTTCAACATTATTTTTTATGAACACCACTTACTTAACCAACTCTCTAATTTCCTTAAGCAAAGATGTCATCTCACCAATTGATGTACTTTGATTCCTTTCACCCCGCGATAAGCTTTCTTCTTTTAATATTAAAGCAGGATGAAGTGACAAATGATTATCCAACAACTTATCTACGGTTACATTTATTCTATTTACTGCATCCTCAATACCAGGAGCAAAAATATTGATTGATTTCAGTAGTCCCTCGGTATATGAAAGATTATGAAGATGTTGACTCAACATGATCAATTGTCTTTGTTCCCTGTTCATCTGGACAATAAAAACCCATAGCAAGATGCCGATGATTGGAATTGGACTATAATATGGTAGATATGTTGCAAACGTCAGCACATCATCTGAAGTATATATTTTATGGCCGGCCATATAGATAGCCCAAGAAAGAGCAAGAACTGATATAAAGCTAAGAATTCCGAATATCCAAAATAGCACCATTAGACGCCTTTTTTCTTGAACTAATGGTTTCTGATATTCATTTAGTTTTTGAAATGCTTCCTCTATCTTTTCATTCCAGTTCCTTTGAGCATCTTCTTGTCGTTTTTTCTCCTCTAGTTGTTTTTCAGTTTCTTTGATTATTACTGAAAGACGTTTTATTTCTTCATCTTTCTGTTTAGTTCTCTGAGAATTTTGTTCCTTTTCTGATTGTAATTTTTTTACATTGTCTTCTAACTTATTGAGTCGTTCCGTATAAAACTCAGTCGAATTTAAAGTATCTTTCTCTCCTTTATTCTTTAATTCTCCCCTACATCTTATTAACGAAGATTCTATATCTATTAATAGAATCGAGAAATCAAATTTGCATTTTGAATCATCAGTATTATTAATACTCTCCAATAATTCAGATATTTTTTTAGCCTCTTCACTTATTTCATTATTAATAATATCTAATAGCTTTCTATTATATGTTGGCGATATAGTTAACAATGATTCTATCTCCTTTGTATGATAAAGTATTCTTGCAATACTAAGACTGAGATTACCACTAGTCATTTTAGAGCTAGCAGTGTTTAGTATCTTTTCCAAATCAGACAACACACTAATTGCCTGCTCATTTTCCATCCAGATTTCTTTCATTCGTCCCATACGAAACCATATAAATGATAAATAATATAACTAACACCCAGCCACCGCCATCCGCAAATATACAAGATTTCCCCACTTTCCACCTCATTCCGGAAAAAATGTTCAAAACTCCGGCAACAAAAAAGGAGGCACTCAAGCCCCCTAATTTTACCTTAATTTACTTGCGCTCTTCTTTTCTGTAGCATCCACAATTATTATCTCAGGGCAATTCTTACCTTGGTGTAGCAATTCAAGCCTTACATCCTGTAACTTCTTGATTGCGGCATCCGTATTCTTCCTATCTTTAATTACAAGATAGTAGCCACACGCTGTGCGTTCCGCTCTCTCGTATGCAGGCAGTTGCTTGGTATAACCCGGCACCAAACTACTGCTCGATGCCTTCTTAACCTCAATTATCACCTTCTTACTGAAACCATTAGACAGCTTAAAGTCCAACTCACCAACCCCAGGGTCACATTCCCGGCTCATATCAATATTGTTGGCCATGCAGTAGAAGTGTGCCATCATATAAAACAACATCTGCGCAGCCTTCTCATCCCGGAAGTCATGGTTGTCATTATAGAGCAACCAGTACATATGGTTATCCTCTATCATGGTCTTGTACTGCATAATAATCTCCTTTGCGATACCGTTCACATCTATATCATCCGCCTTAACGTACTTGCTCAGGGTCATAGGTTTTTCTTGCACCAATTCCCCCATGCGTATATCCGCATAAAGCAACAAGTCATCGCCTTTAAAATCATAACCTAACGCTTCTAGGCTCTTGCAGTAATTAAGCAGGTCGTTAAGCAACGCACTGTGGGCAAGTATCATCTCCTTACGCTTAGCCTTCTTCATCTTGTCAAAGTCCGCCATATTGATGCCAATTGCCTTGCAAACTCTTCTTCTCAGTTCGCGGTTATAGTTGCAAACCACGTCAATATCATCATAGCTTCGGGCTATTGGTAGGTTTGCCAGCAACGAGTGCGGCATAAGAAGATATGGTTTGTGATTAATGTACGGCACTTCGTACTCCACATTCTTGTAGCGCGCCTTTCCACAAGTAAGCCCTTTCTCTCCTGCAACTCGCTGAGTGTAGTTCAGAAACTCTTCCAGAAGTATGTAGATAGTCATGTCGCTGATACGGTCTGCACCTATTCCCTCCTCAATAAACGGAAGTAGCGTAAAGAATGCCCCCTCCTTAATGCCTGCCTCTATGATTTCTACACTACTTTTAGCAAGTTGTCTGGCAAGGATTCCGCTAATACCGCTCCCTTTTGTATTTGAACGCGAGTATCCCAATCCCGTATTTACCACTTCCGGGAATTGCATCCTTCTACAGATTTCCTTGAAGCACCTCTGCTCGATGGCGGGATTACTCATTCCTGTCGTCAGCGTTACTATCTCATTGAAATAGTCAAGGTACTTCTGGTAAGCATCTACAAATTCTGGGATTGTGCAATTCTTTAGAAGGAGGGGATCCACGTGTAAAAGCACATCTTTTTCTACAAGGCCATCAAACACCCCGCCTTTAATAAACTCGCTATGAGTCACCTTAAAATATTCACTATAATGCATGCTTCTCAACCTTTTTACCAAAGAAACTAAAACTAACTTGGTGCAAAAGTACTGCTTTTTCACCATTCCGCCAAATTAAAACATGACAAAATGTGAAAAAATCACATTTCAACACCCCGCGCTATCAATTTATTGCAAATTCTCTTGTCTATGAGTGATTTTTTCACCATCTTTGCAACCTCAAATATAGCGTGAAAATAAAGGTCAGATTATGTTACAGCAGTTCACTGTAGAGAACTTCCTATCGTTCCAGCACCGCAGCGTGTTGAACATGCAGCCCGGACGCGGCACCAGGAAGAACGAGCACAAAGTGGAGCCCGCCAAGGGGCAATGGATCCTCAAAACTGCAGCCATCTTTGGCTCCAATGCCGCCGGCAAGAGTAATTTCGTAGAAGCTCTGGACCTTGCCAAACGGATGGTTTTGGTTGGCACACTGGCAGAGACACCTTTAGAGTACCGCCCATTCCGCCTTAACTCCGAGAACAAGCATCAAGACACATCTTTCACGTTTACCATCGTAACAAACGGCAAAAAATACGAATACGGCTTCAGCTACAATGCAGATCAGATAAGCCACGAATGGCTATACCTGATTACCCGTAAAACCCGATACCTTATCTTCAACCGTAATAGCGAGACGCAGGAGTTTCAGCTTCCTTATCTGTATCACCTCAATCCTAAGGAAGAAGAACGCCAGTTCCTTACTTTCTTCTCTAAGGCCACTCCAGCCCGTCAACTATTTCTTCACGAAGTAATCAGCCGCAACTTGAGTGACAATGTATCCAACATAGAAGACCTCAACGCTGTCAAAGACTGGTTTATAGATGCCCTAAAGATTCTCTTCCCAGACACTCCATATAAACAAGGTGGTATGCTAAAGGCCGCAAATGATGAGGAACTGAAGAAAGGATTTGGGGAACTCCTACGCTATTTTGACACCGGCATCGAGGGCATCGAACTCAAAGACGTTGAGTTTAATAAACTTGGCATTCCTCAGGACCTGCAGCAGATGATTCGGGCAGACCTTTCCAAATCCAGCAAATCAGAAGCCTTTGGGTCGCTACGTTTTGGCAACGACCTATATTTAATTACGTATGCGGAGGGGAACATCCTAGCCAAGAAACTGACCACGGTTCATCGTAGAATAGATGACAATGAGATGGAGTATTTCTCGTTGGTGGATGAGAGTGACGGAACCAAGCGTATTTTTGATTATATACCATTGATTCTTGACCTCATTCAGGGTGAAAAGGTATTTATTATAGATGAAATGGAGCGCAGTTTGCACCCGTCTTTGATGCGCAAACTCATGTACCTATTCTATAAATATTCCAACACTATATCCACTCAACTTGTTTTCACCACACACGAAAGCACCCTTATGGATCAGGATCTATTGCGCCGTGATGAGATATGGCTGATGGAAAAGACAAAACAAGGCATTAGTTCATTAGACCGTTTGGATGAGAAGTTTTCTTTGCGTTTTGACAAGGAGTTGGAACGTGCTTATTTGAAAGGATTGTTTGGCGCCGTTCCTCAGTTTGGATCAGAGAACGCCATACTGTTACTAAGGAGACTTCTAGACATAGAAAAAGCCCCTGCAACCCATAAGGTTACAGAGGCTATGAGTGATGTACAAAAATAGGTTTCTTATATCAGAGACATCAGGAAAGCCTTTATCTTGTCGTTCATCTCAGATGAGCGGATATCGTCGTATTTAGCGCCCAACACCTCACCGTATTTTGTAATTTCAATATAATACATTGTATTGTCTGTATATATTACTCCCTTCTGCATCAGACCTTCAATGAGGGTCTTACCCAGCGGAGTCTTACCAATACGGTTGTCAATCTTCTCACAATATCTGGCCAATACACCCTTACTATGAGAGCGGAACATCAATATCATGCGACGAAGTTTGCCAAAGGCTTCATAAAGCTGCTCTTCGGACGCATCCACAGGCACGTGATTCTTTGAATAGTCATTGAAGGGAAAATAAATCTGGGCATCCGAAATAATTAGGAACTTATTGTTAGCCTGTGGTGTGCGCTGAATAAGATTGGGTACATTGTAGTCGGGACATACAGCGGTGAACTCTTCGCACGACCAAACAATGTTACCCATATTCTCGGTGGGTGTCGTCAACAACAGGTCGTTTGACTCCACATCCAGTTTTGCACAGTTAATCGCTACCGGAGCCTGTATGTCCGTCTTACGGTCTTTCAATGCCACATGTATTGGAGCATCAATATTTAAGGCAGACACGGGTGTAGGGACAACAAGCACATCATTATCGTTCATAGAGAAGCAGAACTCATACTCATCATCACGCCCAACCCTGGCAAACGACAAGTAGCATTTTACGGGTTTTGCTTCATCATCAGCCACAATTTCTGTTGTTCCCACATCCTGCGGTCGGTCAAGCGTCTTAAATGAACTATAAAGGTACGGGAAGAAACGATAATCTATTTCCCCCTTTCCTTCTTTCTTCACGGCTGAATAAATATCAAGCAGTAGGTATGAACAGCTACCCGCCTTACGCAGATATGCCAACACATCATCTTTGCATTTAGGATTGTCTATCAGCATTGCTATCAGGTAGCTCTCAAAGACAATGTTCTGCATCTTCTTCTCATTGCCTTTGAAGAACGGATGGTGTTTAATCCATTCCGTCATCTTTTCGTTATACTTCTCATCGAACTGACGTTCTCCTGCAACATTGAAAACCACTTCCTTCTTCAAGAATCTACCCAAAATCCTACGGCACTGCTCCTCTTCATCACCGGCCTTCTTTTTTATCTCCGTCTTGAACGTTTCGGGTCTTCCGGCCTCAAATATCTGAGGCAACACCTCGTCGTAAATCTTTCCACGTTCACGTTTAAGAATTCTCTTTACAATATCTATCAAAAGCTCAATGTTCTGCTTTTTGTTGGCCTTCAGCTCATCCAGCAGACTATGGAAGTCTTGTTTCTCGTTCAGCAGGTTGGATATTGACTGTAACACAGGAGCATAGCCAATGAAACGTTCAAACATCTTTTTGTTCAGCTCCGACTCGCTTTTAAAGAAACCGCCAATCTGATCAATGATATAATCCCTAACCTGCCTATATTGCTTGTCATACTTTTGCACATAGTTGGGGTTCATCTGATGATCAATAAACTCCACTGCCTTGGGAATGGTAAATGGCTCTATCTCCAGAAGTATGGTCTTTATACCACAATTTTCAAGTATCATTGACGCATCTTCCATAACCCCGGGTCTGCCCAAGATCACAAATGACAAGCCGGTAGATGTCTTTGCAAAAAATACCACATCTTTCAAGAAAGCTTCAAAGCCCTCTTGGGTTACTTTGATGGATGCTTCATCCAAACCATCGATAATCAGTGAATACTGGCCGGATGTCAAACCACTCTGGTATTTAAACACATCCTCCGGCTGCACCTCTTTCATCAACAGACCTACTATGGTGTTGGCACCTACAGCCGCATAATTGCCAAGGTCAAAGATGGGGATATTCAGTGAATACGACAAGTATTGTGACATGGCGGTTTTACCCGTCGCACCTGGGGCTGAAATCAGCACCACTTGAGCATCTTGTAAAGGTGTTCTACCCTCACACGTTTCCAACTGAGACATTGGAGGCTGCACATACCGTTTTATGCATCCGTCAATGTCTTCCTTTTTATAGTAGAATGCATCTGATTCCGTAATACGTATAGCCGGATGCGGCACTGTACCCTCGTATAACAGACGGCTCATCACTTTGTGAAGGCTCACTGAATAATTCTTTTCTTTAATTTCTTCTTCAATCATATTTTTGTCTTGTTTATTACCCGCTCCGTAAAGCACCGCGCTTCACGCGGCACATTACTCCGCTCCCCACGTGCATCGTGCAGCCGCTAAAGCGTCAGCACCATACACTAAAACCGCCCGCGCTCACTGGTATTGGTTTACTCGTTTGTATTTCTCCCCTAACCCAAGAAACTCATTGAACATCATTAGGCGTTGACCTTCCAGCGCACCGGCATTCATGAGCTTCTTTTGCTGCTTGACCCAGTTTCTAAGACCGCGTTCAGAGTCAACGTATTTAGATGGATTACGATGATAAGTCTCAATAAAGGTTTTCACCTCATTGTAATGTATCATCCACCGTTCTTCTTGTGTCATATCAACAAATCTTCTTCATCCATCCCCGCTCCGTAAAGTACCGCGCTGTCACGCGACACATTACTCCGCTCCCCGCAAAGACCAGCCGCCCGCCAAAGCGGCCGCCTCGTCTGTCTATCCTGCCGCACCATCATCTTTGGGACGCCTCTGTGGAACAAACACATACGAGCAAAAAGCCCAAATACCTTTCAAAATTGATTTCAACTTTTCACTCTTCATTCCTGACCGTCAGTCGAGACTGCTCAAGCTCGAGAAAGCCTAAGCAAGCTTAGCTCTCCTTCAATGGTCTTTACACCCCCTTCGGTTCCCCCGTTTCCCGGGGGACAGAAACGCTTAATCGCAGCCTTCACTTTTCACTTCCAGCACCCCTTCCACCTCATGCACCACAAACGCCCCCATCC
>JAZSKJ010000026.1:0-54848 GCA_045534785.1 Bacteroidaceae bacterium
GCCCCCAAAGCTCTATTATCCATAAAACAACCCTCTGAGAATTGATTATCCGATAGAAATCCGAATATCTCAGAGGGCGATTCAAATATGCAATCCTCAGGGACTTATTAAACTGGGATCTTTTTCAGTGGCCTCTTCACAAGCCCACGGGCGGCCATGGTTTCTGATACCTATACCCCAAATTCTTTCACCGAAAGAACCGCCGTTCCTCCTGAGTGCAGATGGGGACTATCTTTCAACAGTGAGGGTAAAGCCGGATGCAGTGCAGGGAGTGCAGACGGGGGGATTTTGTTTGCACACCTTTACTGTCAGTGAACTGATTGCGGGGAAACCGTTTAGCAGAGCATTGGCTATGCGGCCGGCTACGTGTTCCAGAAGGGCGGAGCGTATCTGCATCTGCTGTTTGATGACTTCAGCGACTTGAGCATAGTTAATAGTTCCGCTCAAGTCATCGGATTGTATGGCAAGAGTGGCATCGGCCCTGATGCTGATGTCAACTGTGTACCAGGCACCCACAATGGCCTCCTGCGGTTCTGCACCATGGTAGGCGTAGAACCGCAGGCTGTCAAGTGTTATTGTCTGTTCTTTAATTTTCATTTTATCCGCAACGTGATGAACCGCAGTTCTTGCAGATGAGGCAGCCCTCCTGGTATACCAGTGACTCGCTTCCGCATACGGAGCATTTCTCACCCTTTACGACGGTGCCGTCCTGGACGTATTTCTTCAAGGCACGCTCCACACCGTTCTTCCAGTTGTTGATATTCTCCGATCCAAGGTCAAGTGAACCGATGAGCTTGATGCAGAGGTCTATGGGCATCTGGTAACGCAGAACGCCCGAAATCAGCTTGGCGTAGTTCCAGTACTCCTTGTCAAACTTTTCGGACAGGCCCTCAATGGTAACCTTATATCCGCGTTTGTTTGTGAACTGGAAGTCATAGCGCTTGTTGCCGTTCTCATCGATGTTCTTGATTATCCAGCCCTTCTCAACGGTCTTTGGCAATACGATACCCTCCTCGTCATCCTGCAGACCAGTGAATATCTCATAAGGACGTCCGTCCAGAATGCCTACGAATGCCACCCATTTCTCCTTGTTGTTCTGGAAACGTACCACATCTGCCTCAAGTATACGCGGGCGGGTCTCGACAACCTGACGGGGCTCACAGTCACATGGAGCGAGTGTAGGCTCTTTGCCATCTTTCTTTTCGGCTTTCTTATCACTCTTGGCGTCAATGAGCACACCGTCACGTGAGCCGTCACGGTAGACCGTACAGCCTTTGCAGCCGCTCTTCCATGCCTCTACATAGAGTTGGTTGACAAGATCCTCAGATACGTCGTTGGGCAGATTGATGGTAACGCTGATGGAGTGGTCAACCCACTTCTGCATGGCGCCCTGCATCTTGACCTTGTTTACCCAATCGACATCCTGGGCGGTTGCCTTGTAGTAAGGTGAACGTGCCACAAGTTCATCCACCTGCTCTGAAGTGAACTTCTGGGCGGGATCAATGCCGTTTACTTTCATCCACTCCACAAACTTGTGGTGGAATACTATGAACTCCTCAAAGGCGTCGCCGTTCTCATCGACAAATGTGATGTTGGCGTTTTCGTCATCGCGATTGACCTTGCGGCGGCGTTTGTATACTGGCATGAACACAGGCTCCAGACCCGATGTGGTCTGTGTCATAAGGCTTACGGTTCCGGTTGGGGCGATGGTCAGACATGCTATGTTGCGGCGACCGTATTTTTTCATATCGGCATACAGTTCAGAATCAGCCTCCTTGATTCGCAGTATGAAGGGGTTCTTCTGCTCGCGTTTCCAGTCAAATATCTCAAAAGCTCCACGCTCCTTAGCCATCTCAACCGATGAACGGTAGGCGGCAAGTGCAAGGGTACGCTGTACCTTCTCGGCAAACTCTGTAGCCTCCTCAGTCCCGTAACGGAGCCCCAGGGCTGCAAGCATATCACCCTCGGCGGTAATACCGACGCCGGTACGGCGACCCATGGTGCTCTTGCGCATGATCTTTTCCCAAAGACGCTTCTCGGTATACTTGGTCTCATCGTCCTCCGGGTCACTAGCTATCTTGGCCTGAATCATATCGATCTTTTCAATCTCCAGGTCAATGATATCATCCATTATGCGCTGAGCAATGGCTACATGCTTTTTGAAAAGGTCAAAATCAAACTTGGCCTTGGGTGTAAACGGATTCTTTACATAAGAGTAGAGGTTGATTGCAAGCAGACGGCAACTGTCATACGGGCAAAGCGGAATCTCACCGCATGGGTTGGTGCTGACGGTGCGGAACCCAAGGTCTGCATAGCAATCTGGAACCGACTCGCGCAGTATGGTATCCCAGAACAGAACGCCTGGCTCGGCCGATTTCCATGCGTTATGGACAATCTTTTTCCAGAGTTCACTGGCATCGATCTCCTTGGTGTATGTAGGTTTCTTTGAATCAATGGGATAGCACTGCGTGTATTTACGGCCCTCAATAGCTGCTTTCATAAACTCATCGTCAATCTTGACAGATACGTTGGCGCCGGTAACCTTGCCGCTCTCCATCTTGGCATCGATGAATGATTCAGAATCCGGATGCTTGATGGATACGCTCAGCATCAGGGCTCCGCGACGACCGTCCTGTGCCACCTCACGGGTGGAGTTTGAGAAACGCTCCATAAACGGAACGAGTCCGGTTGATGTAAGGGCTGAATTCTTGACCGGTGATCCTTTGGGTCGTATGTCCGAAAGGTCATGACCTACACCGCCACGACGTTTCATAAGCTGAACCTGCTCCTCGTCAATCTTCATGATAGCACCGTAAGAGTCGGCTGCACCTTCGGTTCCTATAACGAAACAATTTGAAAGAGATGCAATCTGATAATTATTGCCGATACCGGTCATGGGACTGCCCTGAGGAACTATGTACTTGAATCCTTTGAGAAGGTCATGCAGCTGTGCAGCCGTCATGGGGTTCTTGTACTTTTTCTCAATCCTGGCAATCTCATTAGCGATACGCCAATGCATGTCATCGGGGGTCTTCTCATAAATTTTTCCGAAGGAGTCCTTTACAGCGTACTTGTTTACCCAGACCTTGGCTGCAAGTTCGTCACCTCCGAAATAGTCCACTGAGGCCTTGAACGCCTCATCGAAAGTGTAGGTTAGCTTTTTGTCGTCCATTATAATGATACTTGTTTGATGTATGCGCTAAAAACATTACCAATCTGCGAGATTGGCAACGGCTTCACAAATGTATATAATGTACCAGACATAAACTAATGTTTGCAAATATAAAATTCCATAAAAAAACAACTTTTCCGTTTCAAATACTTATATTGCAGAAAATGAGTTAGATAAGATTTTTATAAATCAAAAAAGTTTCCCAAAACGGAAAACCGCAGCAGGATTGTAGTTTAATAGCAATTGTAATAGTGATTGTATAATCATAAAAAAAGCGGTGAGATAATCACCGCTTTTATCAACTATCTTATTCTTAGTTGTCAGCAACGTAGTCCGCTTTCAATATTTTCCAAGTCCGCTTTAAAGTTTTTGTCAACCTGAATCTGGTCACGGACCATATTGCAAGCATGAAGAACTGTAGCATGATCGCGTTTTCCTATATATGCTCCGATCTTTGAAGTGGAGAAATCCAGATATTTCTTGGCCAGATACATGCTTATCTGTCTTGCCTGGACAAATTCATGCTTGCGCGATTTGGACTGTATGGAAGACTCATCTATATTATAGTAATCACATACTTTTGTGATAATTGATTCAATTGTGATAGGCTTCTGCTCGTGATGTTGGCTCTTGTCTATCACCTCATGGGTCAGATTCAGGTCAACCTCCTTTCCGTAGATGGTCGAATAGGCCATGAGAGAAACAATCACACCTTCAAGATCACGTACGTTATCCTTAACCTTATCTGCTATGTAATCAATTACAGGTTCCGGGAACTTTATGCCGTCACGCCTGGTCTTGTCTCTTAGGATATCCTTACGCAGATTCAGGTCTGGACGTTCCAATTCTGCCACAAGTCCCCATTTGAATCGGGTTATAAGACGCTCCTCCAGATCCTTCATGTCCTTGGGAGGACGGTCGCTTGTCATTATGAGTTGCTTGTGGTTAAGGTGCAGATAATTGAATATATGGAAGAATGTGTTCTGAGTCTTGGTATAGCCCGACAGTTCCTGCATGTCATCAATTATCAGTACATCTATCGACTGATAGAAGTGAATGAAATCATTGACGGCATTGTTCCTTGCAGCATCTGTATATTGAACCATGAACAGGTGAGCGGAAACATAGAGTACTCTCTTTTCTGGGTGAAGTTCCTTGACCTTGCGTCCTATTGCAGTTGCAAGATGAGTTTTTCCAACGCCGGATGATCCGTAAATGAAGAGAGGATTGAATGCGCTGCCTGCCGGGTTCAAAGCAATTGTCTCACCTGCAGTACGGGCCAGCTTGTTACTGATTCCCTCTACGAAATTCTCAAAACTGTAGTTGGGATCAAGTTGGGGATTCAGGTCCTGAACCTGAGGCGCGTCAGTTACGGAAGGGGCTTTATTGCCTGTATCGGCTGTTCCTTTAATATTGAATAAGGTATCTGCAGAACTGATGTTCTGGTTTATGTTGTTCTCCTTATCTGTAAGAATGCTGTACATTAGGCGCGTTCCCTTACCGAACACCTTGATGAGGGCGGCCTTGATTACATCAAGACAGTTCTGCTCAAGATACTCATATACAAACGGGCTTGGAACTTGAATTAGAAGCTCTCCGTTTTCAAGAGAGACGGGCTCAGTTACAGAGAACCACGTATCGAAAACGGCTTCCGATACGTTGTCACGGATAAAATCCAGACATAAGCTCCATTGGTTCTTTAACTCAGTCCCTGTCATTTTTTTGGTTGGATTGGTCGGACTATATGTGGTCTTTCCATCAAATGCATTGCAAAGTTGACAATCTTATTTCAATTAAACAAACGTCATAATCCGACATGAAAAACCGGCTTTTGTAAGGTGTTGGGAATAAGGCACTTGGAAAAACGCATCAAAATAGTTGAAAATAGCCTATTGATTTTTATTATAATTTTGGTAGTCAGCCGGTTAGCCTGTTGAAAACTCTTGTCGCAGCTCTTTATTAGAGGCAATATTCTCCTTTTTTGAGGCATTCCGAAACGTGTTTGGATATTGGCTCCAGAAAATGCATTAAAGGCTATCTATTTAGACAAAATCTAAATTGGAAGGCTCTGGGTGAACGTATATTTCCTGAATATTATTTGTTTTTTGATATGATTTCGCGAGCCTCTTTTACGCTTATTTTGCGGCCCTCATGAAAGGCTATCACGAATGCATCCTTATACTTTTTCTGTACCTCAGCCTTCGTCTTCTGTATTGCATCGTAATCCGATGTGTCACCGCAAGTGTATTTGCACATTCCCCCCTCTGTGTAGTAATCCACACTGGAGTAGGCCTTTATCCTTTTGTCGTTTTTCTTGAGAGGATTCTTTATGCTCATGAACTGCACCTTAAATACCGGTAGTTCTACTTCTTGGGGTTCCTTGTTCCCTATAGCCAAGGCGGCTGGGACGGCTTTCTCCAATAGTTTGTTGTGATAATCAAGATAATCACAGAATGCCTTGTACAGGCTTTGCCCCATCTCATCAACGCCTTTCTGTGAGACCAAATATTTACACTCGGCGTCATTTGAAATGAATCCCAACTCTATGAGTATGCTCGGCATGGTACTTTTCCATAGAACCAGATATCCGGCCTGGTGCACACCGCGGTCGGGGCGTTTGGCCGATTTTACCATCTGGTCCTGCGTGAATGAGGCCATCTTCAGGCTTTCCTTCTGATACTCGTTCTGCATGAATTCGAAAATAATCATGCTTTCCGGGCTGTTGGGGTCATAACCCTCGTAATGAGCCTCGTAGTCATTCTCCAGAAGGATGGCCTTGTTTTCCTCCAGAGCGGCGTTCAGATTGGCACTGGCGCGGTTCTCCTCAACGCCCAGCAGATATGTCTCTGCACCGTTGGCACTTTTGCTTTTGGCCGAATTGGTATGTATGGAGATGAACATGTCGGCACCAGCCTTGTTGGCAATATCTGCACGCTTGTACAACTCCACGAAAACATCGGTCTTACGGGTGTAGATAACCTTGACATCCTTGCAGTTCTCCTCAATCAGTCTGCCCATCTTTAGAGCTACGTTCAGGTTGATGCTCTTTTCCTGACTCTTGCCGTTCACTGCTCCGGGATCCTTGCCACCGTGGCCGGGGTCAATTACCAGAATGAACTTGCCGTCCTTGTCAACGGCAACGGCAGGCATTGCCGGAATCAGGCATGCTACCACAAGAATCAACCAGATTAGAGTGTGAGTCCTTTTCATTTGCATCTTTTTGGTTTGTAATCTGCTCGTGACGCTTCTGTGCCGGAAATGAATGAAGCGAACTTTCGGGGAGATATCCTTACGGGTTCTTTCATAAACTCCGGAATATTGAAAGAGTACAGGAATTCACGATTGAATTCAGGATCGCTCTGCGGGAGGGCGAAAGGTTTGGAGAATGTGCCGTCTGGCTCGGCATGCGCTATGTAAAGGCGGGTGTATGCCCCGTCTTCACGCCTGGTACTGAAAATAACCCATTTGCCGTTGGACGACCATGAGTGGTAGCTTTCCACTTCGGGGCTGTTGAGCTCCTTGGCGCAACGCAGGGAGCTGTCCTTGAGGTCCATCATCCACAGGTCGGACTCGCGATGCCAGATATGGAATACACCGTACGGCGCCATTGAGAACAGAAGCCACCGTCCGTCGGGGGATACTCTGGGGAGCGTGGCGCTCTTGCCTTCCTTTGAGCATTCATAAATGAGTTCCGATTCTCCCCATGTGCGTGTGTCGGGATCAAACGGCTTGCGGTACAGATCGTACTTTATCTCACTGCTGTTTATGAATACCATATCCTTGCGCCTGCTGTCAAACGGAGCGTCATAATGTGCCGATACAAAATACAGCATTCGTCCGTCAGGAGACCAGGCCGGAAAACACTCAAACTGTGAGGAATCGTTTTCTATAACGCTGACCGCATTCTTTCTGATGTCATACAGTATAAGGTCGCTCTCCTCATCTGTCACCTCTACGCGGTTATGGTTGATGGCACGGATTGACTGATGGGTCTTGTTGGTTGAGTAGGCTATGTAATCATGCGTGGGATGCCATGCCGGATATACGCCTGCGGAAATTGTGGAATCGGTCTTGAGATTGACCTTTTTGAGCTCTCCATCTATTACCATTATGGTGCCCCCAAGATACTGACGTGCGTGGAACTGCATGTTGTCTGTAGTGTAGTTCCTGTAATGATGGCAGTTTATGCACTGTCCGTTCTCGTTGTCCTGAACCATCTGGTTGGAGTAAATGACCTTCTCTTTGAAAGATGTGATGTCGCGCTGGTTTATGCTCAGCCTCTCATAACTTTCGATGGAAGGCATGATGACACGGTATGAGATATAGGGATCTATATCATCGGATACAGTCATAGTGAAAGGTTTGTAGCTGCTCCATTTCTGGTTGTTAAGTGTTTGAACCTGAACCCTTATGACTCCGTTTTTGAGTAGTCTTTCCCATTTGCGTGCCGGTATCTTGACGTGATTTCCTCTGATGAATACTGTTTCAGATCCTGATGTCAGTATTGTCACGTATCTGACGCCATCCTCCTGAATAAGGAAATTGAGAGGTGCTATGTTACAGGGTATGGTAACATCTGTGTAGTCGGGAAATATCGACGGGGTGCTATCAAGATACTGAACTGAGTCTGGCACTCCGTGTGTGCAGGCTGTCAGCAACAATAAGGGAAATATGTGCTTGAGTCTCATGATCAGTATGTCTTAAGGTTTCTGATGAAATAGTAATAGTAGTAGAAACTCTTACCGAACTTCTGGGAGTAGGGGTACATGGATTCTTCCATAGTGCGTATGGGGTGGGTGTTGACGTATTTTGTGAATGCGTCATAGCTGTCTTTGACGGATTTGTCATATGGTAGTTCCATGCCGTCCTTTTCAAGGTTGCTGTAAAGGATGGCGGCTTGCTGCACCGGAATGGGCAGATTCCTAACATTATTGGAACTGATATAATAATACAGACGCTCCCAGAATTTGGGAATGTCCTGGGTTCGCATAGCAAACAGCAGTGCTGCACGGTCGTAATCCGGAGTGGCATTGCCCGGTTGCCGTCCGTTGAAATGACTTATTATATGCAACTCCGGTTTACCCAAATCGTTGGACATCCTGTCATCATAGCAGAGCATGGGCAGTATACGGTCATAAGGAGCGGTCTGTGCCAACTGACTCTCGTTGGACACTATCCCTTTCTGTAATCGGGCCCATTTGCGGTAAAACAGGGTCTTGGAGAGTTTACAGAGATGCTTATCGGCAAGTGTTTTTTCACCGGTCACTATAGCATACATTGTCATGTATCTGAGAGTACTGTAATTCCATCCGTGTTCTATGATATCCTCCATACACCAACGGTAGCACATGTTGACAAGCCCATAATGCAGATACAACTGCTTTCCCGACTGGTATGCCATGGAAATCTGGGTGCGTGATTTTTGTTGTCTGCCACCGTCTTTCATGGCGAATGCCTCGTCGAGTGCCCGATCGGTCTTGAAAAGGGCAAGGTCCCTATACATCACCATAGTGCGGGTGGGCTCAAAGAAACGTGTGGAATAGCGGTCCACGATATTCGCTATCTCATCATCAGAACCGGCGGATGTTATCTTGGCTGTCCGGGATGCGTAGGCTTTGGCATCAGACTTGAGATGGCTGTTTGAGGCCTGAGCATATATGTCTGTTACGGATTGCCAGTCAAGACGGTCAACGGCGTCTGACATGGCCAACTCGGTATGGAAATTCTCATCCCTGAACCAGAATCCGCAGGTAATGACAATGACCGAAAGGTATATGGCGGACTGAATGGCTGTAGCTTTGACGGATGTCAGTTCTTTTGATTTGAGATGCGGAGTAACCGCGGCCAGAAGGATCTGACATAGCAGGGCTAACTGGAACGGGGCTCTCATGGCGTGTGACCATGACTCGTCGGAGATTGCCGGCAATCCCATATGCCAGCTGTCGGCCATCCTATACGTTGTGTATGCAGGATAGATTACAATCGGGACCATAATGATCAGGACTATGGTCAGAACCAATGCCGTTAAGCTCTCCTTGCGGGTGGAATTGCTATCTGCTAAGCGTGCAAGAACGGCTGCCAACGCACCTGCCGGAGCAAAGATGCCGGTCAGGATATAACCTGCCGTGATCCATACTGTCAGGAATGCGGCCTTTCCCGGAACGGATTTGAAACGCCCGATGAGGGCAATCGGGACAAGCGAGACCATATAGCCCAGCACAGGAACAAAGAAATGATCCTGTTCTCTCATTATGAATATGCCGTATCCCAATGACATGTTGCCTATAATAAGCAGTGCTATCGGAATGAGAGCCAAAGGACTCAAACTGTCGGGAATGCGTAAGGCGCGAACAGAATACCGGTATGCAACAAGCAGCAGCGTCACCCACAATAGCGCTCCGAGCCATGGCAGATGCAGGAACTGGGTCAGGAAAGATCCTGTAAGTCCCAGAAAACCGCCCGGGGTTTTGAAACTGTTCAGAAAGAATTGCCAGTCAAAAAGGAAGAGAGAGAGGTCTTCTACCTTTTTCAGGTAGAATTGTTCCTTGAATACAAGAATACACCATAGTATTATCGCAAGAAAGAACGGAGTCAGCTTAAACAGCATCCGGGATATCTCTTTCCGCTTGTCCGTAAACAGATGTGCCATATATATGGGTCGCGCGTGTACGTGCTATTTTTGCGTAAAGGTAGTATATTTTCCCTTTAATGGCACCCCGTAACGGAAAAAACAATTACTTTCGCGGATGTGGAAATACAAAAACACTCTATATGAAACGAATTGCATTACTGACCATGTTGCAGCTAGCCCTATTTCCGGCAATGGCTCA
Organism: Bacteroidaceae bacterium; assembly: GCA_045534785.1. Taxonomy (GTDB): domain Bacteria; phylum Bacteroidota; class Bacteroidia; order Bacteroidales; family Bacteroidaceae; genus Colenecus. The sequence goes on from JAZSKJ010000026.1 coordinate 10,003, forward strand.
GCAACCCGTATGGATTGACCCAAAAGTTAACAGTGAGAACGAGAAGCCTGATGTGGCCGACTATTTTGCCTATGAAGACCTAAAAACGGCAGAGGCTGGAAAAAAGGAGCGCTCGTCAAGATTCCTATCAATAGAGGGAAACTGGAAATTCAATTTTGTTAAGAACGAATATGACAAGCCGGAAGGATTCTATGCAGTTGGTTATGATGACAGCAAGTGGGTGGATTTTCCGGTTCCCGGTCTGTTTGAGATGAACGGTTACGGTGACCGCATCTACACCAACGTTACCTATCCCTGGAATAACGAGCATCCCATAAATCCGCCTTTTGTGGGTGAGCGTGAGAACTATGTTGGCTCTTACCGCCAAAGTTTCAATATACCTGCCGCATGGAAGGGCGAGCGTGTTTATATCCATGTGGGTTCGGCCACTTCAAATCTTTGGGTCTGGGTAAACGGCAAGTATGTGGGCTACAGTGAGGACAGCAAGATGGAGGCGGAATTTGACATTACAGACTATGTCAAGTTCGGGGAGAAGAACCTGATTGCCATGCAGATAATGCGCTGGTGTGACGGAAGTTATATTGAGGACCAGGATTTCTGGCGTTTTACAGGTATAGCACGTGAGGTTTACCTCTACACCCGTCCTGAGTCTCACATTGAGGATTTCGGCATCATAACCGATCTGGATGCAAAATATACCAATGCGACCCTCAAGTTTGACGCTACCCTGACAGGAGCCGACGGCAAGACCCTTGTAATTGACCTCAAGGATGCGTCCGGCAAGAGCATAAAGATAGAGAAACTGATGGTGAAAAACGGAGTGGCCAACACTTCTTTTGTGGTTAAGAATCCTTACAAATGGACTGCCGAGACCCCATATCTTTACACCTTGTATCTAACTCTGTCTGAGTCCGATGGTAAAGTATTGGAGGTGGTCCCGCAGAAGGTGGGATTCCGCAAGGTAGAGATCCGTGACCGCCAGCTTCTTGTTAACGGCCAGCCCATACTCATCAAGGGTGCCGACCGTCATGAGATGGATCCTGACGGCGGTTATGTGGTGCCTTTGGAACGTATGATCCAGGATATTCAGATTATGAAACAGATGAATATCAATGCCGTCCGCACCAGTCACTATCCCGATGACCCGCGCTGGTATGACCTGTGTGACGAATACGGCATTTATCTGGTGGCCGAGGCCAATGTGGAAGGCCACGGAATGATTTACGGACGCACTCCTCTGGCCCGTAACCCTGAGTATGAGCAGGCTCATCTGGAGCGCAACAAGTCAAATGTCATAACATACAGGAACCACCCGTCAATCATAGTCTGGTCCATGGGTAACGAGGATGGTGACGGCCAGAACTTTGTAACCTGCTACAAGTGGATAAAGGAGTATGACAAGACCCGCCCCGTGCAGTATGAGGGCGCTACCGGCTCTCCTGACCATTGCGATATCCACTGCCCGATGTATGCGGACTATGGTGCTATGGAGCGTCATGAAAAAGGCAATGACCCGCGCCCGATGATAGAATGTGAGTATGCTCATGCCATGGGTAACTCCGAGGGAGGATTCAAGGAGTACTGGGATGTGATCCGCGCCAACCGTTCGGTTCAGGGCGGTTTCATCTGGGACTTTGTAGATCAGGCCGTATACGGCAAGAATGCTGAAGGAAAGACCATATTCCAGTATGGCGGCGATGAGGGCCGTTATCCCACATCGGACCAGAACTTTAACTGCAACGGTCTGATAGCCCCGGACCGCCGCTGGAATCCGCATGCATATGAGGTGCAATACTTCTATCAGAATATCTGGGTTACTCCGATAGATCTTAAGAAGGGCGTCCTGGAGGTTTACAATGAGAATTTCTTTACAGACCTGTCGGCTTACCGCATGGAATATTCAGTGGTCGTTAACGGAACCGAGAATGCCCGTGCTGAGTTCAAACTGCCCAAGGTGACACCTCTGCAGAGGGTAAAAGTTACCGTATCCGGTCTGGCCAAGGCTATAAAGAACGCTCCCGCTACCGGAGCCGAGATTCTGGTTAATGTGGAGTTCAGACTCAAGGAGGCTACCGCACTTCTGGAGAAGGATTTTATGGTGGCTCACAACCAGTTTGCCGTAACTGGTTATGATTTCCCTGTTATCGCGGCAGAAAACGTGGCCGATGTAAAGAGTGCCGGAGAGGATGTGAAGATTGATGAGGCTGTGGCTTATGTCAAACTTGAGGCCAACGGAGTGGTTTATACTTTCAATAAGAATACCGGTTGGATAGACTATATAGATGTTGACGGAAAACAGGTGACTCAGAACGGCAGTCAGCTTAAGAGTGATTTCTGGCGCGCTCCCACCGATAATGATTATGGTGCAAGCCTGCACCGCCGCATGCAGGCATGGCGCAATCCTTCTTTGAGACGTACCGCATTTGAATGCAAGGTTGAGGACGGTCTTGGAAAGGTAAACGTAAAATATGAGGTAGAGCAGCTCTATGCATCGCTCGAACTTGAGTATGTGCTGACCCGCGCCGGCGAGATGCATGTCACCCAGAAACTTATTACCCGTCCCGAAGAGGCAGCTCAAGCTACAGCTCAGGCTGCCCAGCAGAGACAGGGTCAGGGTCAGCGTGGCGGTCAGCGCGGACAGGGCGGAATGCCCGATCTGTTCAAGTTCGGAATGACTATGAATATGGCCGCCGAGTATGACCATGTGGAATTCTATGGCCGCGGTCCTATAGAGAACTATTCTGACCGTAACAGTTCACAGTTCCTGGGAGTTTACCATAGCACTGTGGCTGACCAGTATTTTCCATACATTCGTCCGCAGGAGAACGGCAACAAAACCGATGTCCGCTGGTGGAAAGTCGTCAATGCCCAGGGCAAGGGACTTAAGTTCTATAGTGACGTTCCGCTCAGTATGTCATCACTCAATTATGCTACAGCCGATCTTGATGAGGGGCCGGACAAGCACAACGTACATGCCGGTGACCTTAATCCGCGTCCGTACACCGTGGTACATATAGATAAGGCACAGTATGGTCTGGCTTGTGTTAACAGTTGGGGTGCCACACCTCTGGAGCAGTACAAGCTCCACTACGGTGACTACTCATACAGTTTCGTGATAGAGCCTTTGCGATGAGTGTGGGAAACGAGAGTCTCTGGATGGGGGTGATTGACAAGTATTACTCGGACAATCAACCCCTCAGAGAGTTGTTGCTGTTACACAGCCACCTGGTTGCAGATAAGGCGCTCCGGATTGTAGAGGCACATCCCGAACTTGGTGCCGATGCCGGTTTCACGGAGGAGGCTGCCATGCTGCATGACGTTGGAATTTTTCTTACAGATGCAGCTCCGATCCATTGCTTTGGCAAATATCATTACCTTTGTCATGGCTATCTGGGGGCAGACCTGCTCCGCAATGAGGGGTTGCCCCGCCATGCCTTGGTGGCAGAGCGTCATACCGGAACCGGCCTGACGCTGAAGCAGATATTGGAACGCGACCTGCCTGTACCGCATAGGGATATGGTACCTGTATCAATAGAGGAGCAGATTGTCTGTTTTGCCGACAAGTTTTTTTCCAAGACGCGACCGCATGAGGAGAAGACTGTCGGACAGGCAGAGAAGAGTCTGGCTAAGTTCGGTCAGGAAGGGGTCCTCATTTTCAGGGACTGGTGCAGGCTTTTCCTGTAACTTTTTTTTTCTGTATTATTCTAATTCTATTAAAATATTTGAAAACAGCCCCGCGTGTGCGCTTATATGAGCTTTTATGGGTATTTTTGCAGTTTGATAAAAAGAAAGCTCTTAGGCAAGTGAGGGGAATAATCAGCAATAAATGGCTTCCGATACTGTTCGGATTGCTTTTTCAGATTTCGAATGCAACAGCCCAGCCTGTTGCCGATTCGGTTGCCGTTGCTGATACCGTCCATTCCGGGTTGCCTCAGACTGAGGCGGCATCGGCCGTTGCCGATTCGGTCCGCCCTCTCCAAAAAAAGAGGAAAGATGCACTCGACGACCCTGTTATCTACGAGTCATCTGACTCTATGGTTTGGAATAACGGCGGTTATGCTTCACTCTATGGTTCCGGTAAGGTTAACTACCAGAATGTACAGCTAACTGCTGCCGTCATCAAGATGCAGATGGACAGCAGTCTTGTCTATGCCGACGGCATAAAGGATTCTTCGGGCGTATGGAGTGGTACACCTGTGTTTGTGGATGGCTCAACACCCTATGAATCCAACCATATCAGCTACAATTTCAAGACAGAGAAGGGCTATATAAATGAAATTATAACCCAGCAGGGTGAGGGATATATGACCAGTTCCGAGGCCAAGAAAGGTCCTGACGGAGAATACTACATAGCCGACGGAGTCTACACTACATGTGACCAGCATGACGATCCACACTTCAATATCAGGATAACCCGTGCCAAGGTTCGTCCCGGCAGGGATGTGATATTCGGCCCCGCATACCTTGAGGTAATGGGTGTTCCGCTTCCGCTTTTTGTTCCGTTCGGATTCTTCCCGTTCCTGGAGGGCGATTACGCATCGGGTATAATCGTTCCCACATACGGAGACGAGATGGAGCGCGGATTCTATCTCAAGGACGGCGGTTATTATTTTGCCATTTCCGATTATTTTGACTTTAAGGTTCTGGGTGAAATATTCACCAAAGGCTCATGGGGAATGTCGGCCGAAAGCAGATACAAGGTTCGTTATAAGTTTTCTGGAGACCTTTATGCCAGTTCGCTTACCACAAAACTGGGTGACAAGGGCCTACCGGACTATTCGGTTACCAGAGATTTCAAGCTGCGCTGGACTCATAGGCAGGATTCCAAGGCCAATCCTTACCAGAATTTCTCGGCCAGTGTCAACTATGCTACCCAGAGTTACGAGCGTTCAAACCTGACCAGCCTGTACAATCCTTCGCTCACATCGCAGAGTACCCGTACGTCAAGTATCAGCTATTCCAGGAATTTCCCGTCCATAGGGCTTTCCCTCTCCAGCTCCATGAACCTGTCGCAGAATATGCGAGACTCTACATTGTCTGTCAGTTTCCCTTCATTGAACCTTTCATTGCAGCGCATCTATCCGTTCAAGCGCAAGAAGGTGGCAGGAAAGGATAAATGGTATGAGAAGATATCGTTCACATACTCAGGTTCGCTGAGCAACAGCATATCATGTAAGGAGAATGAACTTAAGAACAAGAGTCTGGTGCGTGACTGGAACAACGGAGTGAGACATTCCATCCCGGTAAGCGCCACGTTCCAGATATTCAAGAGTATCAATGTAACACCATCGTTCAATTACAACTCCCGCTGGTATACCTATAAGGTCAAGCAGTCATGGGATGAAACCCAAATGAAGGCGGTACGGGATACCATATACGGATTCAACCGCGTCTACAACTACAATTTCAGTGTGAGCGCCAACACCAAGCTGTATGGATTCTATCTCCCTTCAGAATTGTGGAAGAAAATATTCGGCAGTAAACTGGTGATGGTCCGTCATGTCTTCACTCCATCGGTAAGCTACAGCATGTCTCCTGATTTCAGTGCGGCCCGTTACGGTTTTTATGACACATATACCTATACAGATGCCAACGGCGAGGTCCGTACGGTAGAGTATTCTCCATATTCAGGTTCAATGTACGGCGTTCCGGGCAAGGGAAAGTCGGGAACCCTTTCAATGAGCGTGGGAAATAATCTGGAAATGAAGGTTCATGGTGATAGGGATACAATAGATCGTAAAGTCAGCCTGATTGATGAGATTGGTGCATCCATGTCATATAACTTTGCGGCCGTAAAAAAGCCGTGGAGTAACCTTAATACACGACTCCGTCTTAAACTGACCAAGAGCTATACGTTCAGTCTTAACGCCACATGGGCCACATATGCTTATGAGTTCAATGAGAACGGAAAGGTTGTGGTGGGTGACCGTACCGAGTATTCGTATGGCCGGTTCGGCCGATTCCAGGGCATGAGCCAGAACTTCTCATACACATTCTCAAACAACACCCTGAATGAGTGGAGGGAGAAATGGGACAAACTGTTCCATAGCGGTGATGATGAGGAAGAGGATGAATTTGATGAAGACGAATTCGATGAGAATCCCAATGCCGACCGAAGCGGTGCTTCGGGCAGGAACAGGCCGTCACAAGGCGGAAGCGGTGCCGCCCCTGTTGACGAGGACGGTTATGTGAGATATACGTTGCCTTGGTCATTCTCTATCTCATATGGCGTAAACATGAGGGAGGATACCTCAAGACCCATCAAGGTTGAAAGGATGCGATATCCGTGGAAGTTGACCCACAGCCTGAACATGTCGGGAAACATGAAACTGACCAACAAATGGAATCTCAATTTCTCATCGGGCTGGGATTTCAACTATCACGATTTCACAACCACGACCATGAGCGTTACGCGTGACCTACACTGTTTCAACATGTCATGCAGCGTAGTGCTCAGACCCTACACATCATATAACTTTACTGTAAAGGCTAATTCCAATATGCTGGCTGACCTGCTCAAGGTCAAGAAGCGTTCAAGCTACAACAGTTACGTAAACTGGTATAATGATTAAACAAGAAATACTATGAGTTACCTGATTATTCCTGAAAACTACAAGCCGCTTATGTCCATGCAGCAGACAGAGCAGGGCATCAAACTGATCAAGGAGTTCTTCCAGCAGAACCTTTCAACCGGGTTGCAACTGAGGCGTGTCACAGCACCGCTGTTCGTACTCAAGGGAATGGGTATAAATGATGACCTGAACGGAGTGGAGCGTGCCGTTACATTTCCTATAAAGGATTTGTGCGATGCCAAGGCTGAGGTTGTCCATTCACTTGCCAAGTGGAAACGCCTTACCCTTGCAGAATATAGCGTAAAACCGGGTTACGGCATCTATACTGATATGAATGCCATCCGTGCCGATGAGAGTCTGGGCAACCTGCATTCGCTTTATGTGGACCAGTGGGACTGGGAACGCACCATAACTGCCGATGACCGTAACATAACCTTTCTGAAACGTATTGTACGCAAGATATATTCAGCAATGTTGCGCACCGAATATCTCATCAATGAGACTTATCCGCAACTGGAGCCGTTCCTGGCCCGTGAGGTGTTCTTTATACACTCCGAGGAGCTTCGTCGTCTCTATCCCGACAAGACTCCAAAGGAGCGTGAGGATGCCATTTGCCGTGAGCATGGTGCCGTATTCATTATGGGTATAGGCGGAAAGCTTGGTGATGGCTTGGAGCATGACCTGCGCGCCCCCGACTATGACGACTGGACCACTCCCAATGAGGACGGTTTCCTGGGTTTGAACGGCGACCTTCTGGTGTGGAACCCTATTCTGGGACGCGCCATGGAACTCTCATCAATGGGTATTCGTGTGGACAAGGAGTCAATGCTGCGTCAGCTTGACCTGTGCGGAAAGCAGGAACGCAGGGAGCTCTATTTCCATAAGAAGCTTCTGGCCGGCGAACTGCCGCTTTCGATAGGCGGCGGTATAGGTCAATCACGTCTTTGCATGCTGTTCCTTCAGAAAGCCCACATAGGAGAGATACAAGCCAGTATTTGGCCGGAGGATATGCGTGCTGAGTGCTTAGAGGCAGGAATACAATTGATTTGATTGAGGCTTAATCTCACTTCTCAACTTTCAGATTGTACGGAAATGGAGGTAAGGATTGACACCAGTTGGAAAGAGCGTCTGCAGACGGAGTTTGACAAGCCGTATTTCAAGGTCCTGACAGACTTTGTCCGGCAGGAGTACTGCTCAGCTACGGTCTATCCGCCCGCAAGACTGATATTCAATGCCTTTGACCTCTGCCCGTTCAATAAGGTAAAGGTGGTGATAATAGGACAGGATCCTTATCACGAGCCGGGACAGGCACATGGATTGTGCTTCTCGGTGAATGACGGAGTACAGTTCCCTCCGTCACTGAGAAATATTTTCAGGGAGATAAGCGATGACCTGGGTAAGCCTGTTCCCGTGAGCGGTGACCTTACGCGTTGGGCCCGTCAGGGGGTATTGCTGCTAAACGCCACGCTTACCGTACGTGCCGGAATGGCCGGCTCTCATCAGGGACACGGATGGGAGGAGTTTACTGATGCTGTCATACGTGAACTCAATTCCGGAAGAGACGGCCTGGTTTTCATATTGTGGGGCAGTTATGCCAAGAAAAAAGGGGCAATGATTGACCGCAACCGACACCTGGTGCTCAGTTCGGCGCATCCATCTCCTCTATCGGCCTACAACGGCTTCTTCGGGAACCATCATTTCAGTCAGGCCAACAGTTGGCTCGTGGATCATGGCTTGGATCCGATAGACTGGTAACAATTTTTATTATTAATTTCATTTCCAACTAAAATAATTCGTTATATTTGCGACTGGAAATAGATTCCTTTTTAATATTTTAATTATACGTTATGAGAAAAATCTTCAATTATTTTGCTGCGGGACTTATCGTGTTTGCGTTGGCATCCTGCCAGGATGATCCCGGAACTGATCAGGACAACTCGATTGTTTCTGAATCTTCTTCCACCACAGCCTTTACGGCAACTCTCGTTACCGTTTTCTCCAACTTGAGTGTCGAGGACATCAATTACGGTTCGTTCGGTATTCTTTACACAGATGCCGAGGATGCCGAGGAGCTATTTTCCAACTGGAAAAACGGTGACAATTCGGTAATAGGAAAGATTAAGAACAAACCCATCACTTCTCAATCATCGGATGGTCGCGCCAAAGTTACAATCACAGGTCTTGACCCGGAAACCACCTATTATTACTGCGCCTATTTCCAATCAGAGGACAAGGCACGCCGCAAGATAGGCAAGATAGGAGACTTGACCACCAGGAAGTTTTCGGTCACCATACGCAATGACGGTGCCACTACAATCAACTTCTATTCAGCATCGGTGGCCGGAACCCTTGATGATATCTCCAATGAGGATTGCAGCGGATGTGCGTTCGGAATGTTGCTGTCAACCAGTGCAACACCTACAATTGAAAACAGCCGCAAGCTTGAGGTCGAGGATAACGTGAGCAAGCGTCAGTATGTATTCCCGTTAAGTGAACTAAATTTGGGAACAGCTTATAACTGCCGTCCTTATGTACGCATAAAGAAAACCGGCGAATATATTTATGGTGATATCAGGGCATTCAGGACAAAGGAGGCCGATGATATGGCTGTGGATTTGGGACTGAGTGTGCTCTGGTCAAAATTCTTCCTTGGCTCTGAAGAGGTTGGAAAGATTGGCAACTATTACCGTTGGGGTGAGGTGGAGCCTTTGAGGCAGGGAGTCCCGTATGCCCTGATAGATACTGTTACCGGATCGATGAAGGATATCGGTGTTGACGATATAAGCGGTACCCAATATGATGCAGCCAGAAAAAAACTGGGCGGAAAATGGCGTATGCCTACCTCGGATGAAATAGAGGAACTTATTGCAAATACAGACTGCTTCTTTATCAAGGGAAAGAACTCCGAAGGTCTTGACAATAAGCTTCAGGTGTATAGTCACCATACCGGTAATGAATTGATATTGCCTCAGTCAGGATACTATTATTCGTATGATCTTTACGGAAGACGTTCTATCTACACTTCGGCGTATGGTTATTTCTATTTCTATTCTTCGAGCTTCAAGATCCAGACACAGTTGCGCTCAGGTTATTATGTCCTGGATTCAGCTGCTTTGGAGGCATACCTGAATTCCACCGGAGGATCGGCTGATATAGATGTGCTTATGCAGATGGGTCTCTTAGAATACAGGACAGAGGAGTATACAGGTAAATACATCAATTACTGCATGCCTAATTATTATCTGGACATATATGATGAAACGTCAACTCATGATGAACCTCTTGATATGGAGATGAGTATGAGTAGCTGGGGTGACTATGCTTACCAGATACTGCCAGTAAGGGACAGGGATTGATACATATCTTACAATAAGGCAATAAAAAAGGGCGATCACATATGTGACCGCCCTTTTTGGTGACCCCGTTGGGACTCAAACCCAAGACCTGCAGAACCGGAATCTGACGCTCTATTCAACTGAGCTACGGGGCCGTTCCGAGCGCGAAGTTACGCATTTATTTCGGGAAATATTTTTCCGCTGAATAATATTGGATTATTTTTGCACTATCCTAATGAATCAGTTTTTTGACAATAACAATATAGATTAATATGAGAAAGTATATCCTATCATTGCTTATGGCCGGTTTGGTCAGTTGCGTATTTGCACAAGACAATATGGAGGCGTTCCGTCATCTTTCAGTAGGAGCGGAGGTTGGTTTGCACGGTTTTGGCGTTGAAATAGCAATGCCGGTCCAGAAACACCTGGTACTAAAGGCCGGTTACAATTGGGCTCCCCAGGGAGATCTGGTCAATACAAATATAAACATTGATACGGAAGAATTGAAACAGCTTCAGGAGCAGTATGATCCCATTGCTCATTTTGAGCATAAGTTCGGTGATGAGGCTGTTATCAATACCGGAGTTCATCTCGGCCTGTCCAACTTCAAGGCAATGTTAAACTGGTATCCGTTTGCCTCAGGTCGTTTCTATTTTGCCGGAGGCGCCTATTATACCCCCTCATCCAAGAAAGATGATCCTTTTATAAGGTTGAGCGGTAAAACCACTGAGAATGATTGGGCTGCATTGAAGGAACTTAACGAATATCAGGAGATGGACCCGACAGCCGAAAAAAGCGAACTTGCCCTTAAGATAGGCAATGAAAGCTATCCCGTAGTTGAGGATGAAGGATGCGGATATTTGGAGGCCGAGTACAAGTTTGACCCCCTCAAGTATTATCTGGGAGTAGGTCTTGGCCGATGCGTTCCCAACAAGTTCATGGGACTTCAGGTTGAGATGGGTGCCATGATATACCACAACTCTTTGCTTTACTGCCAGGATAAGGAGGTGGGCTCCATAACCGATGCTGCCGACAGTTTTGGCAATGACGCCAAGGAGATATTGGAGTATGTGGAGAAATATCCCATCTATCCGCAGATTACACTTCGTCTCAGTTTCCGTATGTTCTGATGTAACAACAGTTTAAACAAATGAAAACTTACATATTTGGATTATGAAAAAAACTTTACTTTGTTTGGCATTGACCGCAGTGGTGTCAATAGGCGTTAATGGACAGGAAGGCACAAACATTCCTGAACTCAAGAGTCCTGACGGCCGTCTGGTTGTATATTTTAATCTGATTGGAACGGAAACTCCCACATATTCAGTAAAATATGACGGCAAACAGATGCTGGAGGAATCTCCAATAGGCATAATGTTGGATATGGGTTCAAAACCCACTCTTGAGGGGCTGCCCCAGGGACGCGAAGCCGGCAACGGTGATTTTACCAAAAATCTGACACTTGTCAATTGTGAAACCGGAAGTGCACAGGTTGATTACACAATGGACCGTATCAAGACAGCGCATGTAAATCATGCTTACAATGTCGCTGTGATTGAACTTCAGAATCCGGCACGTCAGAATATAGAGTTTGAGTTCCGTGTAAGCGACAATGACATAGCTATCCGCTACAACATACCCAAACCCCGACAGCGTGCCAGTACCCGTGTACTCTTTGAGAACACTGGTTTCCGTTTCCCCGATGGCACCACCACATTCCTTACTCCACAGAGTGACGCTATGATAGGCTGGCAGCGCAGCAAGCCCAGCTATGAGGAGGGTTACTCACGTGATGGACAGATGAACGTTCGTTCACAGTACGGTCACGGTTACACATTCCCCGGCTTGTTCCACGTAGGTGATAACGGTTGGGTCCTGCTTTGCGAGACAGGCGTAAGCAGCAGCTACTGCGCTTCACGTCTGGGTGACTGCAAGGACAACACCTATAAGATAGAGTTCCCCATGCCAGATGAGAACAACGGCATCGGTACCGTATGCCCAGCATTCCGTCTGCCTGCCAGCACCCCCTGGCGTACCATCACTGTGGGTGCTGACCTCAAGCCCATTGTAGAGACCACAGTCATGTGGGATTATGTGGAGCCTCTCTATGCTCCCTCACGCGAGTATGTATATGGTCGCAGCACATGGAGCTGGATAGTTTGGCAGGATGCATCCTGCAACTGGGATGACCAGATAAAGTTCATAGACCTGGCCAGCGAGATGGGTTGGGAGTATATCCTGATTGATGCAGGCTGGGATGAGAACATAGGCTACGAGCGTATGGAGCAGCTCATCAAGTATGCCAACTCAAAGAAGGTGGATGTGTTCCTGTGGTACAGTTCAAGCGGTTATTGGAATGACATTGTCCAGAGCCCCATCTGCAAGATGGACAACTCCATCATCCGCAAGCAGGAGATGGCTTGGCTGGAGAAAGTGGGCTGCAAGGGAATCAAGGTGGATTTCTGGGGCGGCGACAAGCAGGAGACCATCCGTCTGTACGAGGAGGTGCTTTCTGATGCCAACGACCACGGAATAATGTGCATATTCCACGGCTGCACACTGCCCCGCGGATGGGAGAGAATGTATCCCAACTACGTAGGTTCCGAGGCTGTTCTGGCATCAGAGAACATGTACTTTGGCCAGGGTGCATGCGACGAGGAGGCCTTTAAGGCTACCTTGCATCCGTTTGTACGCAACACTGTGGGCTGCATGGAGTTCGGCGGCTGCTTTATGAACCGCATCCTCAACAAGCAGAACAGCGGACGCGGATCACAGCTCAAGACCACTCCGATTTTCCAGATTGCAACCGAGGTCATATTCCAGAACCCCATCCAGAACATAGCCATCTGCCCCAACAACCTGGAGGATGCTCCTAAGATCTGCATGGACTGGCTGCGTGACGCTCCCACCACCTGGACCGAGACCAGGTTCCTGGACGGCTATCCCGGCAAGTATGTGATACTGGCCCGCAAGAGCACCGACGGACGCTGGTTCGTGGCCGGCCTGAACGCAACGGGCGAGGTAATCAAGAGTAAGATTGACCTCTCGTTCCTGGGCGACGGTGATGTCAAGTTCTATACTGATGACAAGAAGACTATGGAGCCCACACTGAGCACTCTCAAACTCAAGACCAAGAAGCCCTATGAGTTTGTTATACAGCCCAGTGGTGCAACAATGATGATGAGATAAACGGACTATTAAAAACAATACGATTATGAGAAAGATTTCTGGTATTTTCGCCGTAATGGCACTTTTGGTATTCACAACCTCATGCGGTGTGCTGGGTGGAGGTAACGCAAACGGTTCCGTAAACGGTCAGGCATCGGGTGCAGCCCTTAAGAGCCTCTACTCACAGTACAGGAACGATGGTAAGGTTGACCTTACAAACATCAACAACATTATTAGTATGGCTCAGCTTGTCAACGGTATTCAGGGACTTAAGAACGTTGAGGAAAAGAGTAAATTCTACGGAGACTTTGCCGCAGGTCTTATTCTTGGCTCCAACAATCTTGTTACCCAACAGACATCAAAGCCTGTAACAGGTACACTCCAGACTCTAGTCAACGGAACTGACCTTTCCGCCATTGCAGCAGCAGGTCTGGCTGCCGCAGCACAGACTCAGCAGGCACAACAGGCTGCACAGCAGACCCAGCAGGTTCAGCAGGCTGCCGCTACAACTGGCAGTAATGTTGCCAACACGGTTGCTGCCATATCCGAGACTACAGCAGGCGTTTCAAACACACTGTCTTCATTGGCTACGATATTCAGCCTGTTCGGCGGAGGTAATTAAAGATTGCTTTACAATCTCAAAGAAAAGTAATAGCGCTGTCGCTGGCAGCGCTATTACTTTTTTTACTACCTTTGCAAATTGTAAATAATGCATTGAAAAATAATGGAATTAAGCGATCAGGAACAATTCAGGAGAGAGAGTCTTATGGAGTTGCGTGCCATGGGTATCGACCCGTATCCCGCAGCAATGTATCCCACAAACGCTTTTGCCGCCGAGATAAAGGAGAACTTTAAAGATGATGCCGAAGAACCCCGTCAAGTTTGCGTTGCCGGACGTATGATGAGCCGCCGCATAATGGGTAAGGCATCGTTCATAGAACTTATGGATTCGACAGGCCGTATCCAGGTCTATATAACCCGTGACGACATCTGCCCCGATGAGGAGGACAAGGAGATGTATAACAAGGTCTTCAAGAAACTTCTTGACATCGGAGATTTCATCGGCATCGAGGGATTCGTGTTCCGTACCCAGATGGGTGAGATTACAATCCACGCCAAGAAACTCACGGTGCTGAGCAAGTCACTGCGTCCGCTGCCTATCGTAAAGTATAAGGATGGTGTGGCATATGACAAATTTGATGATCCGGACCTGCGTTACCGCATGCGTTATGTTGACCTGGTGGTCAATGAAGGCGTCAAGGAGACATTCCTCAAGCGCACCAAGGTTATCCGCACCCTGCGTTCAGTCCTGGACAATGCAGGTTACACTGAGGTTGAGACCCCAATCCTGCAGTCAATTCCCGGAGGTGCAAGCGCACGTCCGTTCATCACACACCATAACACCCTTGACATAGACCTGTACTGCCGTATTGCAACGGAGTTGTATCTGAAGCGTCTTATCGTAGGCGGTTTTGAGGGTGTATACGAGATCGGCAAGAATTTCCGCAACGAGGGTATGGACCGCACCCACAATCCTGAGTTCACCTGCATGGAACTCTACGTAGCCTACAAGGACTATAACTGGATGATGGACTTTACAGAGAAACTGCTCGAGAAGATTGCCATCGAGACCAACGGCACCACCAAGGTCAAGGTTGGTGAGAACGAGGTTGACTTCAAGGCTCCCTACCGCCGTCTGCCTATTCTGGATGCCATCAAAGAGAAGACAGGCTATGACCTGAACGGTATGTCTGAGGATGAGATGCGTGAGGTTGCCAAGAAATGCGGCGTGGAGGTTACACCTTCCATGGGCAAGGGCAAACTCATTGACGAGATATTCGGCGAGACCTGCGAGGGTACATTCATACAGCCCACGTTCATTACCGACTATCCTGTCGAGATGTCACCTCTTACCAAGATGCACCGCAGCAAGCCCGGTCTTACCGAACGTTTTGAACTGATGGTAAACGGCAAAGAACTGGCCAATGCATACAGTGAGCTCAATGATCCCATTGATCAGTACGAGCGTTTCCAGGATCAGTTGCGTCTTAGCCAGAAGGGTGATGACGAGGCTATGTTCATTGATCAGGATTTTGTACGCGCCCTGGAATACGGAATGCCTCCTACAAGCGGAATAGGAATAGGCATCGACCGCCTGGTTATGCTCATGACCGGACAACAGGCCATTCAGGAGGTTCTGTTCTTCCCGCAGATGAAACCAGAGAGTAAGGATTAAACAGATAGGATTATGGCAATTCCACAGGGAAAACTGGCAATTATGGGTGGCGGCAGCTGGGCAACAGCAATAGCCAAGATACTGCTGTCAACTGAGGATTCCATAAATTGGTACATCCGCCGTGATGACCGCATAGCCGACTTCAAACGATTGGGACATAACCCCGCTTATCTGACCAGTGTGCAGTTTGATGTAAACCGCATTAATTTCTCGTCCGATATAAACCAGGTGGTTGAGGACTCCGAGGTGTTGGTGTTCGTGACACCGTCACCATACTTCAAGAGTCACATGAAGAAACTCAAGGTCAAGCTAAGAGACAAGTTTGTAGTATCGGCCATAAAAGGTATCGTGCCCGATGACAATCTGCTTATGTCGGATTATTTCCATCGTTTCTACGGCGTACCTGAGGAAAATATATCGGTTGTGGCCGGTCCGTGTCACGCTGAGGAGGTAGCTTTGGAGCGCTTGTCTTATCTTACGGTGGGATGCAAGGAACTGGAGAATGCCCAGGCCATTGCCCGCAAGCTGACCAACTCATACGTCAAGACATCGGTATCTGAAGATGTGGCAGGTATTGAGTTCAGTTCGGTATTAAAGAACGTGTATGCCATTGCGGCAGGAATATGCAGCGGACTGAAATATGGAGACAACTTTCAGGCTGTACTTATGTCAAATGCCATTCAGGAGATGAACAGTTTCTTGGCTACAGCCCGCCCAATGCCCAACCGTGCGGTAAATGATTCGGTCTATCTGGGTGACCTTCTGGTAACCGGCTATTCAAACTTCAGCCGTAACCGCGTATTCGGCACCATGATAGGCAAGGGATATTCCGTAAAGGCTGCCCAGCTTGAGATGGAGATGATTGCCGAGGGTTACTATGGTACCAAATGCATGAAGGAGATAAATGAGCATTACCGTGTGAACATGCCCATCCTTGATGCCATTTACAATATTCTTTACGAACATATTTCGCCGGTTATTGAGATAAAACTCCTTACCGACTCATTCAAATAAAGGACTATGATAAAGGTTGATATTACACAGATTCAGAAATTCATCGGGCAGGATGATATCAAGGCTCTTGAGACAGAGATAAAAAAATCCATCGTCAAGCTGGAGAACGGCAGTGGCGCAGGCAATGACTTTATTGGCTGGATGAACCTGGCTTCAGGTATGGATTCCGGTCTTATAGATTCGATAGAGGAAACGGCTAAGGTGTTGCGTGACAACTGCGAGGTGGTTGTAGTTGCCGGAATAGGCGGCAGCTATCTGGGCTCACGCGCAGTGATAGAAGCACTTGGCAACAGCCTTACACAGCTTATTCAGGACAAGAAGAATCCTCAGATCCTGTTTGCCGGTCATAATATCAGCGAGGATTACCTGTATGAACTCACAGATTATCTCAAAGGAAAAAAATTCGGTGTTATCAACATATCCAAGTCCGGAACAACAACAGAGACTGCACTTGCGTTCCGTCTCCTTAAGAAACAGTGTGAGGATCAGCGAGGCAAGGCCGAAGCCCGTAAGGTAATAGTGGCAATAACCGATGCCAAACGCGGTGCAGCCAGAGTATGTGCCGATAAGGAGGGTTACCGCAGTTTTATAATTCCCGACAATGTGGGAGGACGCTTTTCTGTCCTTACCCCTGTAGGCCTGTTGCCGATAGCGGTTGCCGGATTTGATATCCGTCAGCTTGTCAAGGGTGCAGCCGATATGGAAGCACGTACCACCAGCGAGGTGGCATTTATGGATAATCCCGCTGCAGTATATGCCGCTTCGCGCAACGCTCTGTACCGAAGAGGTAAAAAAATAGAGATCCTGGTCAATTTCCAGCCCAAGCTTCACTATCTGAGTGAGTGGTGGAAACAGCTCTACGGAGAGTCCGAGGGTAAGGAGAACAAGGGTATTTTCCCTGCATCTGTTGATTTCTCTACAGACCTTCATTCCATGGGACAATGGATTCAGGAGGGTGAGCGTACCATATTCGAGACTGTGATTTCGGTAGACAAGGTAAGGCATTCGATTCTTGTCCCGTCTGACGACGAGAATTTGGACGGTCTGAACTTCCTGGCCGGAAAGCATGTGGATGAGGTAAACAAGATGGCCGAACTTGGCACACAGCTGGCACATGTGGACGGTGGTGTTCCCAATATCCGCATCTCTGTTCCGGAACTAACCGAATACTGGATAGGACAGCTCATTTATATGTTTGAGAAGGGTTGCGGCATAAGCGGTTATGTACTTGGCGTCAATCCGTTCAACCAGCCAGGTGTTGAGGCTTACAAGAAGAATATGTTCGCCTTGCTTAATAAACCTGGCTATGAGGAGGAGTCAAAGAAGATACTTTCCAGGATTAACAAGTAATACAAATATCAGGGATAATGTCATTCTCACTCCATAACAAAAACGCCATCCTGTTTGACATGGATGGCGTTTTGTATGATTCCATGCCCAATCATTCCAAGGCGTGGAGTCAGGCTATGGAGAAATTTGGAATGCATATGTCTCCTCATGACGTATATATGAATGAGGGGGCAACCGGACATGATACAGTGGTTAGGATAAGCCTTCGTGACCGCGGTTATGAGGCAACCGAGAGTGAAATCAATGACATTTACGGATACAAGGCCGAACTATTCCGTTCCATGCCCGAGGCGCGAGTGATGCCGGGTGCTCTGGAGGTGTTCAGAAAGGTTGCCGCAGCCGGACTAAAGATACTCATAGTAACAGGCTCCGGACAGAAAAACCTGATAGAGAGAGTGCAGCGGGACTTTGCCGGATACATTACCCGCGATCGCATGGTTACCGCCTTTGAAGTGACTCGCGGCAAACCGTACCCTGATCCTTATCTTAAAGGTCTGGATATAGCCGGCGTTCCGGCAAGAGAGGCTGTGGTGGTTGAGAACGCTCCGCTTGGTATTCGTGCCGCTGTCGCTGCTGGCATAGACACCATCGCAGTCAATACCGGCCCGCTTGAGGATGAAATTCTCAGAGCTGAAGGTCCCGCAATCCTTATGCATTCCATGCAGGAACTTGCGGACAGTATTGAAAAACTATTTGCTTGAAATGTATTGGTCTAGCAGGACCAGTGCGGTGAGTGATTCCACCACCGGAACTGCACGGGGAACAACACACGGATCATGACGTCCCTTTGCGGTCATAACGGTCTCTTTCCCGTCAATGGTAACGGTTTGCTGCTCACGGCCAATGGTAGGTGTGGGTTTGAAAGCCACCCGGAACCTGATGGGCTGTCCATTGCTTATTCCGCCCTGGATGCCTCCGCTGTGATTGGTAACAGTGGTAACCTGTCCGTCATTCATGCGGAACGCATCGTTATGCTCCGATCCGCGCTGTGAGGCAGCCTGGAATCCGTCACCGTACTCAAAACCCTTGGCTGCGTTGATGCCCAGCATAGCTCCGGCAAGTGATGCCTCCAGTTTGTCAAATACCGGATTGCCTATTCCTGCAGGCAGACCGCGGACAATGCAAGTTACGCATCCGCCGGTTGAATCCTGTTCCTGGCGCAACTTATGGATATAATCCTCCATCCTGGCAGCCAGTTCAGCGTCCGGGCATCGGACCGCATTGCTTTCGGCCATAGAGGTGGTGTAGAGCATATCATTGGCGGGATTGGTGGAATAGGGGCCTATCTGTGAGGTGAACGCGGTGATATCCAACTGTGGCACAAACTTTCGGAAAGCCAGTATGGCCAACGAGCCTGCTACGCAAATGGGAGCTGTCACCCGGGCCGATGATCGACCGCCCCCACGCCAGTCACGTATACCGTATCGCTGAAGCCAGGAATAATCTGCATGTGATGGACGGTACAGTTCCTTTAGCTCATCATAATCAGATGAGTGCTGGTCCTGGTTCCTTATTATGAATGCAATCGGGGCACCTGTTGAAATACCGTCCAGCAGCCCGGACAGGAACTCAACCTGATCCTTTTCCTGACGTCCGGTGGTTATTGTGCTTTGACCGGGACGGCGGCGTTGCATCTGCATCGCCACAAAATCAGTGTCAACGGTTATTCCGGCAGGATAGCCGTCCAGCACGCCTCCTATGGAAGGACCGTGGCTCTCGCCGAATGTGGTCAAAGTCAGTATGTGCCCCAAAGTATTCATATGGCATTATTTATTGCAGTCTCCCTGACAGTTGCAGTCACCGTTGCTGCAGTCACCACTATTGCAACCGCCTCCGCAACCCTTGCATTTGGGGTGTAGGATGGCGTCTATCTCATCCTGAGTGGCAGGACGTGATTCCAGAATGACACCTTTGAATGTTAGGTTTTCTCCGGCCAAAGGGTGGTTCAGGTCTACGGTAACCTTATCATCAGTGATATTTGTGACGGTAGCGTTGAATGTCTGTTGGCCGTCACTGAGAGGGATAACGGCGCCTATTTTAACGTGTTCATCGTCAAATACCCCGTCACGCAGGAATATGCCTTTATCCAGTTCCAGGACATTCTCCTTGCTGTATTCTCCATATGCTTTGTCGGCAGGAATCTCAAACTCAAAGCTATCGCCTACATTTAGTGAACCCACATTGCTCTCAAACAGATCCAGAGCATAGCCTATTCCTGTTATGAACTTGAAAGGCCTCTCGCGTGTGGCACTCTCATACTTGTATAACTTTCCGTCACCGTCCTTGAGCATCAGGTCATAGGTGAGGCTGATATATTTCTTATCCATTATTGAAAATTTGTGCAAATGTAGTGATATTTTGCCAAAAGACACTGAAAGCACTTTTCCTATTGTGTCATTTCAGGTTCTTGAGAGGAACGGTTGAACAGGCATTTGGAGGGTCAATGCGGGCTATTTGAGAGATGGTGGGGGCAAGTACGCTAAGCGAAACCGGTTCGTGGTTTACTTCGGCCCTTATGCCGTTGCCATACAGGATCATAGGTACCGGTTTGGCTACCGGCTTGCGGTAGACTACCATTCCCTCTTTCTCATCCGATATTCCCCATCCGGGTATAGCATCGATTATGATATCACCGGACCATGATGCGTTAAGCCCGTTGCGCTTTCGCACAGCCTCCATATCGGGTACAGTCGACATAAGGTCACGCAGCACAAGTACGCTCTTGATTCCGGTTACCTGAACCAGCAGGTCCACGCTATTCTCCAAGACTTCGTGAAGTGCCAGTCCGTTCTCCTCTATAAGGTCGTGGTTCAGGTATATGTGGTTGCGATGGAATGTCCGTATCCAGTTCCCGCTGCCGTATTTGGCCCCAAGATATAGATTTAGCAGTGCAGTGGCGCGCTCCATGCTGACCTGACCGGTTGGAATACGGGTGCCGGCAAGCTCAGGTGCGGCATTTTCCAAATACCCTGTGGATGTAAGGAAGAACAATACGTTTTCCAGTCCAATCCTCTCTTTGATCGTATTGACCAACTCGGCAATTGTCTGGTCCAGACGTACATATATATCCTGCTGTTCAAGAGACCAGATGGAGTTTGGGGTATGCTTGTAATTGCCCGCATAGTATGTGACTGCCAGCAAGTCTGTGTTCTCGTCACCGCCCAGTTCAAGTCCGTCGACCGATGCCAGAGCCATCTCCGTGATACGGTCATTGGCAAACGGTGATGTACGCCAGTCCCATACATCTTTCTTGAGCATGAGATAGTGGAATGGACGCATGCGTTCATTGTCAGAAACAGGTATGTATGAATTTGTTTCAAGAACCGGACGCCAGCTGGTATATTTGACTGCGCTGTCATTCCTTTCATTGACCCATTGCGGCAGTTTTCCGTAGTATTCCGAAGAACTCCAGCGCGCATCGGTATCGTTCATCCATAATACCA
The DNA here is from genome assembly GCA_045534785.1 of Bacteroidaceae bacterium. Classification (GTDB taxonomy): domain Bacteria; phylum Bacteroidota; class Bacteroidia; order Bacteroidales; family Bacteroidaceae; genus Colenecus. The sequence continues at coordinate 31,121 of JAZSKJ010000026.1, forward strand.
CATCCGGATCATGTCCGCCTGCAAGTACGGCGGCGTCACGCTCTATGGCTATTGAACAGACCTTAGACTTGCCGCCATATCCAAGTTTCAGCTCATCGGCTAGATTGGTGGCCAGTAGTTTGGAGGGAGATGACACTTCAATAGTGTTGATACCTTTGAAGTTGCCGTCATCCACCGGCGATGCCGGCATCAGAGTCTTGGGATTCATCCAGCGGTTTGCCACAATACCATGCTGGAACGGTGATGCTCCGGTATAGATAGACGTCACAGCCGATGCCCTATCCATATCGTCATAGTCAAAAGTCGCGTTGGTACGGTTGTAACCGTCAATCCACAACCTTTTAATACCGTCTGCTCCGAAAACTGGCAGCAATTTCTCAACATACTCCTCGTCAAGCTGGTCTATCACAATGCCAACTACGAGTTTCGGGCTTTTCTCAGGCTTGGCCTGGACGGGTATGGAAAGAGAAAGCAACGCGGGAATCAGATATGTCAGAGGTGAAGTGTATTTCTTATCATGACTGTTTCTTCGGAGTTGGTAAGTGAATTGGTATGCGGATGTGCTCAGGGCTCTAAGTGCAAATATGCCTATGAGAATCATCGTTGCGGGATTTATCCGTTGAGGAATGACCGCAGAGAACAGCAGGAACGCAGTACAGATTACAAATTCGCAGACGATGAATACTGAGACCTTTCCTTTTCTGATCCTGCGTATCATGAACGGCAGGAATAATAGCGGAAGGGGATTCAGACAAATCACAAGCCAGTTGGAGCCGGTTGTAGGATGCTCAGAAAAGAAGAACAGCAGAGCGATGACAATTCCTCCCAGTCCCTGGATGCCGAAAAGCAATGCGTCAACCAGCCAATAGGGCCTCTCCTTGTACCATCCTAGGAGCGTAATGAACAGGATCACCATCAGAACCATCCACATAGTCTGTATAGGAGTTAATAAAGGATTACCGAAATCAACCCCGTGATCAGGATCTGCAAGTCGCCTGTACGGAAGTACCAGCGGCCTTTGAATGCCTGCGGTGTCAGTTATGACAGCGCTCTCAGCCATCTCTTTCAGATAGAGAGGAGCGAATGCCTCCTGTCTGTATCCTACCTGAAGGTCTCCGTCTGCTCCAATTACCATATCGACAGCAAACTCACTCCAAGGACGCACCTTGGTATGGGCAGTCAGGATATCACGGAAACTGAGGCCGGAATCCGGCTCACGGTATGTTACGCTGCCGCTGATGCTCTGCTCTATCTTGTCAAGAGCCATTGTGGCGCAGTTGTTGAACAGGAAATTGTACCTGTATACCCGGTTTTCGGGGCGGCAGTTTTCAATAAGGAGCGAATAGAGCCTTTTTGCCTCATCCTGAGAGAGGTTGAGGGGTTGCGCAAATACTTCCGATCCGCGCTCGCTGTATTCTCTCAGGAAAGAGCGGAGACGTGTCGCTCCCAGGATATAATCCGTCTCGCCCAGTGAAAAACGCCATACAAAGTGTGGGGTGTTGAAATCAAACAGACCGTAGTTGAAAACGGCATCAGTACCGGTACCAACATCCTCAATCCAGATGGCTGTGTGGCCGTAGAGCTCATATATGGCCTTGCCCGGCTCACAAGTCAGAAGATATGCGTTTATGCTGTCATTCTGTGCCTTGGCTCCCGGAATGAGAAGCAAAAGGGTAACCAGAACGGAAAAGAGTTTCCTTATCATGTTTGTGGAGTTTTTGCAAAGTTAGTAATTTTGTGCTCAGTATGACACTATTGCTTGATTTTGGAAACACCCGTGTTAAGGCTGCCGTAAAGGAGAACGGCGGCATTCGTCTCATATACAGCGGTCCTGTCATATTGCAGAACCTTATTGATGCAGTAAAAGGACTGGACGTAGACGGTGGAATGTGGTGCTCCGTCCTTCCCCTGGAGCCTTCGGTAACGGGATGGATGCAGAAACTTGGGCTGATTGCGCTCACACATTCAACTCCCATACCCATAGGCAATTCATATTCCACTCCAGAGACACTCGGTATGGACCGTCTTGCAGCAGCTGTGGGAGCCTGGTCCATCCAACCGGGCAATGACATCCTGGTGGTCGATGCCGGTACGGCAGTCACCTATGATTTCATATCTGCCGACGGGGTTTATCGCGGGGGCAATATCGCGCCGGGAATAGGCCTCAGACTAAAGGTGCTTCATGAACATACCGGAGCTTTGCCGCTGGTTGACATACAGGGTGAACTTCCGGAATTCGGACATGATACAGAGACCGCAATCCGCAGTGGCGTCATTAACGGCATAAGGCATGAACTGGATGGCTATATAGCTGAATTGGCGTCAAAGAACCCATCACTTTTGGTTTTTTTAACCGGAGGTGATGCCGAATACTTTGATATAAAAGCCAAAAGCACTACTTTTGCAGTTCCGGATCTGGTTCTTCGCGGACTGTCCCGGATTACAGAATACAATGAGAAGGGTATTTGAAAACATAAAGGTTTTTCTGGTTTTCGCTGTTTGCAGTTTTTCCGGCTTGTGCACTGTCAAGGCTCAGACCGGAGTAAATTCGCCATATTCCAGGTACGGATTGGGACTGCTGTCCGACCAGTCAACAGGAATAACAAGGTCTATGGGCGGCATAGGGGCCGGTTTCCGCCATACCAACACCCTTAATCTCAAGAACCCCGCCTCTTATTCAACAGTTGATACGCTTACCTTTATAGCAGACCTGGGATTTGCGCTTCAAAACGGCAATTTCAGTGAGAACGGAGTCCGTGTAAATGCCCGTAACGGATATATAGACCATCTGGCCATGCAGTTCCGTCTGTTGCCCAAGGTTGGAATGACCATTGGATTCATGCCTTTCTCAAACGTAGGCTACGGATTCTCCGGGACTGAACTGGTACGTCGTGATGAGGATGGTGAGATAACCGCTACCAATACCTATTCAGGCGGCGGCGGTGTTCGCCAGTTTCTGGGAGGTCTTGGATGGCGTCCCGTAAAATGGCTGTCGGTCGGTGCTAATGCATCATATCTTTCCGGCGACCTTACTCACGTAATCAATAACACTTATTCCTCATCAGAGGTACAATCCAGGAAAAAGACCTATAACGCCGAGATGTCTGCCCTTAAGCTTGACTTCGGTATTCAGGGAACCCTGTCTTTGGGCGAAAACAGCCTGGTACTGGGAGCTACATATACTCCTGCACAGAAACTGGCAAGCGATACATACATAACCGATATACATTCAGTCAGTGACACTGTATCCGTAGCCGATGCTTTCTCGCTGCCGGATATGATGTCCGCCGGATTCCTGTTCAAGACCAGTCGCGGAATGATTGGTGCAGATGTCTCATACCAGACGTGGTCAAAGGCCATTTTCTTTGGAGAGAAAACCGGCAGTGACCGTTTCTGTGCTGCCGCCGGAGTATTGTACAGACCGGATGAAAGCAGCAGGAACCTGTTTAAGCGTACCTCTTATCAGATGGGATTCAACTTTTCGCAGTCATACTTTAAGATAGGCGATGTTAAGGGGCCCATGCAGTTTGGAGTGAGCGCAGGTTTCTCGATGCCTATCAATACGTCTTACAACAGCCTGTCATATCTGCATGTGTCGGGTGAGTATGTGAGGGTGCAGCCTACAGCAAAAGGACAGCCCATAGAGAATTACTTGAGAATTAACCTTGGCGTGACGTTTATGGAACGCTGGTTCATGAAACTAATGGTAGATTGATTTAACCAAATGTGTGTTTTTATATCTTATTAATGAGTACGAGATTAAAAAAGGAGAATATGAAAAAGTTTGGAATGATGGCCCTGGCACTTATCACAGCTACGGGCGTTTATGCACAGAAAGGCGTAGAGGATGGTTCCCGTTACGGTCACGGACAGGACAGTATCAACGTGATTAAAAACATCAGTATCTATTCTGAGTACTACAAGACCAACAACTTCAAGGACGCATACGAGCAGGGTTGGCAGGAGGTTTTCCGCGATGCTCCTCTTGCATCGGTAAACACATACAACTACGGAATCAAGATCCTGCGTTCTCTCTACAAGGATGCCAAGACAGCCAAGGATGAGGCACTCATGGCCAAGTATTCAGAGGAACTGTTCCAGGTTTACGAGCAGCGCCTCAAATATCTGGATCCTCTGAACAAACAGTCCAAGAACAAGGCAACCGAGTATGAGGTACTTGGCCAGTATGGTCATGACTATATGTCTTACAACCCCAGGGTTCAGATATCAAAAGCCTACGAGATCCTTCGCAAGTCTGTTGACCTGGGTAAGGGTAAGAGCCAGTACTATGTGCTTGACGACCTGATGAACGTATCTGCCCAGCGTTTCAAGAACAAGAAGGACAATGACGAGTTCCGTGATGCCCTTATGCAGGACTATGTGGATTGCGCCAATTACATTGACGAGTTCATAGCTCTGCAGACTGATGACAAGATCCTTGAGCAGGCTGTAAAGGTTAAGGAGAGAATTGACGGACTGTTCATCAACAGTGGTGCCGCCGATTGCGAGAAACTGCAGGAGATCTACGGTCCCAAGATTGAGAACAATAAGGATGATGTTGAGTATCTTAACAAGGTGGTCAAGCTGATGGCAATGTTTGACTGCAAGTCCAGCGACGCTTACTTTAAGGCTGCCGAGTATGCACACCAGATTTCTCCGTCTGTTCAGACCGCCAAGAGCCTGGGCCGACTCTATCTGCAGCAGCGTGAGGATGCAGACAAGGCTCTGGAGTATTACAACCAGGCTATTGAGCTTGATGACGACAGCAAGAGTATGGCCGATACCTATTATTATATCGCAACTCTGTACATGTCAAAGGAGAAGTATGACAACAGCCGCTCTGCTGTCCAGAAGTGCATCTCCAACAATCCCAACAAGGGTGAGGCTTACATACTGCTGGGTCAGCTTTATGCCGTAAAGCATGACTGGTCAAACGAGCAGGCTCTGAACCGTTGCGCATACTATGCCGTACTGGACAAGCTGGAACAGGCCAAGAGGGTTGATCCGTCTGTAGCTGAGAGGGCCAATGACCTTATCAGCCAGTATAAGAAGCAGTGCCCGCAGGCTGAGGACCTCTTCATGTTCGGTTACAAGCCCGGTGACAAGATTGAAATCAAGGGCTGGATAAACGAGACTACCACTATCAGATAATAAATGATACAAACCACCGGTTTAAAGCCGATGATAAAGACAACGTACCTGGCAACCGTCATTCTGGCGGTTGTCTCGTCGTTTTTCTGCCTCTCATGTTCCAAAAAGGACAAGCAGCTCGGACCGGCTGTCTCAAATCGGGACTCAACATCCGTTGTCACCACCATGGGAGTGGATATGTTCATATCGGAAAACGGCGTCATACGCTATCACGTCATAGCCGAGGAGTGGAAAATCTTTGACAAGATGAAGCCTCCGTTCTTCAGTATGGAAAAGGGAGTCCTGCTGGAGATTCTGGATTCGCTTATGATGCCTGAGTCTACTCTCAGGGCAGATACGGCTTATTATATGAATGAATCCAAACTGTGGCATCTGAGGCATGACGTCCATGCGGAGAACATTAAGAAAGAGCAGTTTGATACGCAGGAACTCTATGTGAACAACAATACTGACCGTATGTATTCAGACAGTCTTATAAACATAAGACAGGAGAAACAGATACTGGTGGGTCACGGGTTCGAGTCAAACGGCAATCTTACCGAATACACCATCCGTAAGACCGAGGGCATTTTCCCCATAACAGAGAGCAAATGAGCCACACCCTGCTGATAATGCTTGTGGCGCTGTTCTTTTCGGCGCTGTTCTCGGGGCTTGAAATAGCATTCGTGCAGGCTGACCGTCTGCGTTTTGAGATGGATGTTGAGCGGCATACATTCAGCTCCAGGTTGCTGGAGCGGTTCTTCCGCAATCCCAACATCTATATCTCCACCATGCTGGTGGGTAATAACATAGCGCTTGTGCTGTACAGCACCATGATGGCACATATCATTGAGATGCTGGTTCCTGATGGACTGATAGCCAATGAGTTCCTGCTAATTGTTGTGGAGACCCTCGTGTCCACAGCAATAGTGATTGTGGTGGGTGAGTTCGTCCCCAAGACAATATTCAGATACAACCCTAACGGTAAGCTTAATTTTCTGGCATTCCCCATCTATCTGATATACATAATCCTTTACCCTATCTCCCTGTTTACCACGTGGCTGTCACGCATAATCCTAAGGATTTTCGGAGTTAGGATAGACAAGGACAATACGGCCAAAGCGTTCTCAAAGGTTGATCTGGACTACTTTGTGCAGTCCGGTCTTTCGGGAACCGAGGAGGACAGCCAGCCAGACCAGGAGGTACGCATATTCCAGAACGTTCTGGACTTCTCAAACGTCAAGACCAGGGACTGTATGGTTCCACGAAACGAGATATGTGCGGTTGAGAAAGGTGTATCCTGGAATGAACTCCGTGAAAGGTTCATCGAGACCGGATACTCCAAGATATTGGTCTATGATGAGGATATGGACCATATTATCGGCTATATACATTCATCGGAACTTTTCCGTTATAAGGAAAACTGGAGCGAGCATATCCAGACCGTACCGTTCGTACCTGAGACTCTTGCGGCTCAGAAACTCATGAAACAACTCATGGCCCGAAAGAAAAGCATCGCTGTGGTTGTGGATGAGTTCGGTGGCACATCGGGCATAGTGTCGCTTGAGGATATTATAGAGGAGATCCTTGGTGACATTGAGGATGAGCATGATGTAACTAACCTGATAGCCAAGAAAACCGATGACGGCTGGCTATTGTCGGGACGTATGGAAATAGACCGTGTAAACAGTATGTTCGGACTGGACATCCCGGAGTCCGATGAGTATATGACAGTGGGCGGACTCATACTTACTAAGGCCAAGGGATTCCCCAAGGTTAACGAGAAGGTCACTGTGGGAAATTATTCGTTCCGGATCCTTAAGCGCGGCGATACCAAGATCGAGTTGGTGGAACTGACCAGGACCGATGCCTGAGTGTCCCCAAATCTTAAAAACAGCCTATTTCGCAATAAATAAGGTGCGTATTTGCGAAAAGAGAACATTTTTTAGTAATTTTGTGCGCTTTTTACACGCATAGGCGTGTGGACATTGGTAAAAACAAATAAAAAACAACAATAGAAATGGCAACATTACAGAAAATCAGAAGCAAAGGTCCACTGCTTCTTATCGTTATCGGCCTTGCTATGCTGGCCTTTATCCTCGGTGACGCTTGGAAGATCATCCGCCCCAATCAGGGCATCCAGTATGTAGGATCAATTGACGGTGAGAATATCACCGCAATGGATTTTCAGGATGAATTTGAGAACTACACCGAGGTTATAAAGTTCGCCAACCAGACCCGTGACCTCACAGAGGATCAGATGAATTCCATCCGTGATGAGGTGTGGGCTATCATGGTACGCAACAGAATTCTTGGCAAGCAGGCATCGGCTTTAGGCCTTACGGTTACCGATGAGGAGGTAAAGGACATTATTGAGCGCGGACAGGATCCTATCCTTGCAAACACCCCGTTTAGTGGAGAGGATGGCAAGTTTGACGCAGATATCCTTAAGAGTTTCCTTGCTTTCTATCAGTCTCTGGATCCCGAGACTCTCTCAACGGATGAGTATGAGTACTATCAGAGTCTGTACAGATACTGGCTCTTTGTTGAGAATGACATCAAGTCCGGTCTCCTCTATTCAAAGTATATTTCGCTTGTTAAGGCAACCCTCATTACCAATCCTGTCGTTGCCAAGGGCTCATTTGATGAGCGTATCAACCGTGCAGACGTTATTGTGGCTTCATTGCCGTTCTCCTCTTTGGCCGATGCCGACGTTACTGTAACAAAGGCCGATCTCAAGAATACATATGCACAGAACAAGGAGAGCATGTACATATACTCCGAGAACCGCGACATTTACTACATTGACTATGAGATTGAGCCCAGCGATGCCGACCGCCAGGCTCTGCTTGAAGAGGTGAATGAGATAACCACACAACTTGAGGAGATGAATTCTGACTATGCTTCTTTCGTGCGCCGTTCAGGTTCAGAGATAGCATACAGCGATGTTCCCCGTTCAGCTAAGAATCTTCCGGAGGATGTAGTGGCAAGACTTGACTCTGTAAACAAGTCCGGAGTTTTCGGTCCTTACTATAATGAAGAAGAGGATACATATAACACCTTCAAGGTGCTGGGCACGGTTAATGGTTGGGATTCAATCCAGTTCAGCATGATTCAGGTGATGGCTGAGAACGAGGCTGAGTCAGACCAGCGTGCCGACAGCATACTTAATGCCGCCAAGAAGGGTGCAGACTTTAAGGAACTGGCAACCAAGTACAATCAGGTGGCAAGCGAGAACTGGATGAGTGCCGATACCTACGAGCCCGCAGTCATTGACGGTGACAATGCTATCTATCTGAACAAGCTCAACAGCATGAAGAAGGGTGAGGTTGCAGTAGTAAAGCTTACGGGTGTCAATTTGGTTATCAAGGTCCTGGATACCAAGACTCCTCTCAAGAAGTATGACGTTGCCATAATTAAGCGTCCCGTTGAGTTCAGCGAGGAGACAAGCAACGCCGCTTATAACAAGCTGAGCCTCTTTGTTGCCCAGAACGCTAATCTTGATGAACTCAAGAAGAATGCTGAGGATTCGGATTTCAGACTTCTCTACTATCCCGGTTATGAGAACTATGCATACAACGTAGGCGGCGTAAGCAAGTCACATGAGGCTCTGCGCTGGTTGTTCGGTGCAAATGAGGGTGAGGTTTCACGCATATTTGAGGCCGGAGAGGCTAACGACCACCTGCTTGTAGTTGCAGTAGACAAGATCCACAACCGCGGTTACAGAACTCTTGATGATGCCGCTCAGACACTCTCTTACAGAGCAATTCAGGATAAGAAGGCCGAAGTACTCCAGAGCAAGATGGCCGGTCTCTCATTTGATGAGGTTAAGGCTCTTGCCGATGTTCATGTTGATACTGTTCTCTACATCAATTTCAGCAGTAATGCATACCTGTCTTCACTCTTAACCAATGAACCTACCGTAGGCCCGAGTGCCAACAAACTTGCTCCCGGCGAGAAGACAGTTCCCATGAAGGGTCTCAGCTGTGTGTATGTAGCTCAGAAGATCAACGATAACGAGATTATCGCCGAGTATCACGAAGATACCGAAAAGGCTCGTGTGCAGTCAATTGCTACAAGCCGTATCCCCAATTCAATACTCGAAGCTCTTTTCTTTGAGGCAAAGGTTGTAGATAACCGTTACAAGATATTCTAATAGAATAGAGAAAAAAAGAAAGCCTCGCAAATCTCGCGAGGCTTTCTTTTTTTCAACTCTAAGTTCAGTTGTTCTCGGGGCGCAGTTTGCGGACCACGGCACCGGTCTGCCACATCTCGCTGTCGCGCAGGGCAGCCAGCTCCTTCTCAAGACCCTCACGGTAGCCGGGCTTTGAGTTGCTGTCAATTGATATCTGAGCCTCATGGCCGCTCTTTACGCTTGCATAGAGTTTTTGTACAACGGGCTTGATGGCATCGTGGAACGGGCCCATCCAGTCAAGAGCACCGCGCTGTGCTGTTGTTGAGCAGTTGGCGTACATCCAGTCCATACCCTTCTGAGCGAACAGAGGCATAAGTGACTGGGTAAGTTCCTCGACAGTCTCGTTGAAAGCCTCACTGGGTGTGTGGCCGTTCTCACGCAGAACCTCATACTGAGCCAGGAGCAGACCCTGGATGGCGCCCATCAGTGAACCGCGCTCACCGGTAAGATCGGATGTAGCCTCACGGATGAATGTGGTCTCAAACAGGTAACCTGAACCTATACCTATACCGAATGCCAGAACCTTGTCAAGAGCATGACCTGATGCATCCTGATAAACAGCATAAGAGCTGTTCAGGCCGCGGCCCTCAAGGAACATTGTACGCAGTGATGTGCCTGAGCCCTTGGGAGCAACCATGATTACATCGATATCCTTGGGAGGAACAACGCCTGTGCGGTCATTCCATGTGATGGCGAATCCGTGTGAGAAGTACAGAGTCTTGCCTGCAGTCAGGTAAGGCTTGATGTTGGGCCACTGCTGCATCTGGGCGGCATCGGACAGAAGCATGCAGATGATTGTACCCTTCTGGGCAGCCTCCTCGATCGAGAACAGGGTCTTGCCGGGAACCCAACCGTCGGCTACTGCCTTCTCAAATGTCTTGCCCTGACGCTGGCCAACTATTACGTTGAAACCGTTGTCGCGAAGGTTGCAAGCCTGGCCGGGGCCCTGAACACCGTAACCTATAACTGCGATTGTCTCATTCTTGAGTATCTCGCGGGCTTTCTCCAGCGGGAACTCCTCACGTGTCATAACCTCTTCTATGACACCTCCGAAATTCATTTTCATAGTTTTGTGTAGTATTTAAAAAGTTACTGTTATTCTTTCTTACCGTATCGGGCCTCCATCTTGTCCAGATACTCGTTTACGTGCTCAATGCGGGCGCGGGTTATTGCCACGCGGCCCGAACTTACAAACTGGAGCATTCCGCCCTGGGCTGTAAGCTCGTGGTTTAGCGCAATTATATCTTCGGTAAGTCCGCTCTTCTCGATGACGGAGAATGTGGAGTTGACCTCGATCAGCTTGGCACCGTAGCGGCGGATTATCTTGGACATCTCGGGGTTCTCGGTCAGCACACTGGTTACCACCTTATATAATGCCACCTCCTGCATGAATATCTCATCATCTGTAAAGTACTGGCACTGCAGCACATCCACCTTTTTTTCAATCTGGTCCACAATCTTGACTATGGTCTCCTTGTCTGCCATAGCGGTTATGGTATAGCGGTGTACGCCGGGTATTGATGATGCCGATACGTTCAGGCTCTCTATGTTTACCTGACGGCGTGTAAACACGGCGGTAACCTGGTTCAGGATACCGGCGATGTTCTCAGAGTGAACTATCAGCGTGTAAAGTCTCTTTTCGTTCTCCATATCTTTAGTCTATGCTAAAAATCATCTTATCCACCGGGCTGCCTGGCTTGATCATAGGCATCACGTTCTCCTCATCCATTACTGCGGCCTCAAGCAGGAATGCACCTTTGGCCTTGAGCATCTGGGTCACGGCATCCTTAAGCTCTTTGCGGTCTGTTACCAGACGGTAGGGGATTCGGTATGCAGCGGCTATCTTGCTGTAGTCCGGATTAATCATGTGAGTGCATGAGTATCGGCTATTGAACATCATCTGCTGCCACTGACGTACGTTACCCAGATAGGTGTTGTTCATCAGGATCATCTTGACCGGAGCCTGTGTCTGCATGATTGTACCCAGTTCCTGGATGTTCATCTGGAAACCTCCGTCGCCCATAAAGGCCAGAACGGTGCGCTCCGGAGCTCCGAATGTGGCGCCTATGGCTGCCGGCATGCAGAATCCCATTGTACCCAGACCGCCCGATGTCACTATGCTGCGGGGTGTATGGTACTTGAAATACCGCGATGAGAACATCTGGTTAAGACCTACGTCATTCACCAGAACGGCGTTCTGAGGTGCGGCATCGCTTACGGCGGTTACTACCTCACCCATCTTGAGCGGGCCGTCGGCGGGATGTATGGCGCTGTCAATTACCTTGTCAAACTCCTCTTTGTCAAGCGGCTCGAAACTCTCAATCCACTCTTTGTGGCTGCCCTTGGCCATACGCTCGGTAATGAGCCTGAGTGTCTGGCGGCAGTCGCCAAGTACGGTTACATCCGGTTTGACGTTCTTGCCGAATTCCGACTTGTCTATATCCAGGTGTATTATCTTGGCCTGCTTGGCGTAAGTATCAAGAGTGCCGGTTACGCGGTCGTCAAAACGCATACCCACGGCTATCAGCACATCGCACTCGTTGGTCTTTACATTGGGTGCCAGATTTCCGTGCATTCCCAGCATACCCATATTGAGCGGGTGGTCCGATGGGAGTGCGGAGAGTCCCAGCAGGGTGCGTGCGGCAGGAAGATCTCCCTTCTCTATAAATGCAGCCAGCTCTTTCTCGGCATTACCAAGCTCAACTCCGTGACCCACCAGAACAAGCGGCTTCTTTGCGCCGTCTATAAGCTGTACGGCATCATTAATCTGACTCTCGATGGGATCGGGGGCGGGTATGTAACTGCGTACGTAGTCTATCCTGGCGGGCTTAAAGTCTATCTGCTGCATTTGGGCGGTCTTGGTAAAGTCAAGCACCACAGGGCCCGGACGGCCCGAGCCGGCAATATAGAATGCACGTGCCACAGCCCACGGGATATCCTGGGCGCGGCGAATCTGATAGCTCCACTTGGTGATAGGCTGCGTTACGCCCACCAGATCAATCTCCTGGAAAGCATCGGTACCCAGGGCATCGGTTCCAACCTGACCGGCAATCACAACTATAGGAGTGCTGTCCAGCATTGCGTCGCTTATGCCGGTAATGGTGTTTGTGGCACCCGGACCGCTGGTAACTATTGCCACACCGGTACGGCCCGATACGCGGGCATAACCCTGTGCCGCGTGCGTGGCACCCTGCTCATGACGTACCAGAATCTGCTTAAGGTCTGTCTGGTGGTCATACAGGGCATCAAATACCTTTATAATAGAGCCTCCGGGATATGCGAATACTGTATTCACATCCTCGGCAAGCAATGCTCGGAGCATCGCCTCGGCTCCTGTTATCATATTACTCATAATCTTGCTTAATCAATTATCCTCACGCCGCCCTTATCGGCCGAACTTACCATATTGGCATATGCCTTGAGGCTCTTGGCCACAACGCGCTTGCGTGTGAGCGGTCGCATGGGGCGGGCAGCCAATTCTGCATCGCTCAGACGAACGTTTATACTGCGTGCGGGTATGTCAATGTCAATGATATCGCCGTCCACCACCTTACCTATTGCACCGCCGTTGGCAGCCTCAGGTGATATGTGGCCTATACTCAGACCAGATGTGCCGCCGCTGAACCTTCCGTCGGTAATCAGAGCGCAGGCCTTGCCCAGATGGCGGGACTTGATGTAAGAGGTGGGGTAGAGCATCTCCTGCATTCCGGGACCTCCCTTGGGGCCCTCATGCGTGATAACAACCACATCGCCGGCCACAACCTTGCCGCCCAGTATGCCGTCAACTGCATCCTCCTGTGAGTCAAACACCTTGGCCGGACCTGAGAACTTCCAGATGCTCTCGTCAACGCCTGCGGTCTTTACCACGCAGCCGTCAACTGCAATGTTACCCTTAAGGATTGCCAGACCGCCGTCCTTGGTGTAGGCGTGCTGAAGGTCACGTATGCAACCCTCTGCGCGGTCAGTGTCAAGAGTGCTGTATGTGCAGTCCTGTGATCCCAGCTCGTTGTTGAACTTGCGGGCGGGAGCGGTTGAGTATATGCGTTTGGCCTCAGGGTCAATATCGGCCTTTAGTATGCTGTACTTTTCAATAAGTTCTCCGTAAGACATGCCGGTTACGTTCATTGCATCGGTATGCAGCAGTCCGCCCTTGGCAAGCTCGGCCAGGATACCCAGCACACCGCCTGCGCGGCCAACATCCTGAACGTGATACTTCTGGGTGTTGGGAGCCACCTTGCAGAGGCAGGGAACGTGGCGTGACAAGCGGTCAATATCGTCCATCTTAAAGTCCACACCGGCCTCATAAGCTACAGCCAGCAGGTGCAGTATGGTATTTGTTGAGCCGCCCATAGCTATATCCAGGTTCATGGCGTTCTCAAAGTTCTTTTTCTGTGCTATGCTCAGCGGCAGAACACTCTCATCGCCATCCTGATAGTATTTGAATGCGTTCTTTACTATGAGCGCCGCAGCATCCTTCATCAACTGTACGCGGTTCTTGTGCGTAGCCAGTATAGTTCCGTTACCGGGCAGGGCCAGACCAAGAACCTCGGTAAGGCAGTTCATCGAGTTGGCGGTGAACATACCCGAGCAGCATCCGCAACCCGGGCAGGCTGAGCGCTCAATAGCCTCCACATCGGCATCCGATACGCTCTCATCGGCCGATTTAATCATGGCGTCTATAAGGTCCAGATGTGCGCTGCCCAGCTCGCCGGCCTCCATCGGGCCGCCGCTTACGAATACGGTGGGGATATTAAGGCGCATGGTTGCCATAAGCATACCCGGAGTAATCTTGTCGCAGTTGCTTATGCAGACCAGGGCATCGGCCTTGTGGGCGTTGACCATATACTCTACGCTGTCGGCAATTATATCGCGTGAAGGCAGTGAGTAGAGCATTCCGTCGTGGCCCATTGCAATGCCGTCATCAACGGCAATGGTGTTGAATTCCGCAGCAAAGCAGCCCAGACGCTCTATCTCCTTCTTGATTATCTGACCGGCCTCATGAAGATGCACGTGACCCGGTACAAACTGCGTGAAAGAGTTAGCTATGGCTATGATGGGCTTGCCCATCTGCTCCTTTTTCATACCGTTGGCAACCCAAAGGGCGCGGGCTCCCGCCATGCGGCGCCCAACCGTACACTGGTCACTTCTGAGTGGAATCTTCATAATATTCAATTTTTCCGTATATATATTCATAATTACCCCATCTGGCGTAATTGAAATGCAAAGTTACCTATTTAATAGGTAGCACAAAACATTTATATGCAAAATATGCAAAATAGTGCAATTGGGGCCTGACCCCTTTTGCACATTTTTTTGGGCTACTGCAGATGGAAAAATTGTGCAAAAGGGGCCTGTCCCCAATTGCACGCTCTTCATATTGTAAAGAAATTTCCAGTAGCTTTCCAGCATCAGGCAATATGTTTTCCATATAAGCGGTACATTAATTTGATTTCGCTCCTTAAGGAGAAAATTTACGCCCCTTCTAGAGAAAAAAATTTTCCTTAAGGGGCGCAAAATTTTCTGTTCAAATAGGGGAGATTAGGATTAAACAAATGTTTTGTGTTTTTCTGACAACCGGAATGATTAACCAAAATAAGATGTAAGAATATTTTTTCGCTATGTCAACTATTCCGGGAAAATGACAACTTTTTCAGGAAAAGTGAACGTTCATCTTTCGCACTAATGCCGCTTTTTTCCCGCTCTACCCATAGGGATGCCATAGGGTAGCCATAGGGTAGCCATAGGGATGCCATAGGGTAGCCATACCCATGAGCGAGTCTGGACTATGGGTATACTATAGGTGGGAGGTGGCTATTGGGAGCTATGTCCGAGAGAATACTTAGATTTTAATTTAAGTTGACGGTTGACATTTGACGCTTTTTTTTCTGGGCGGGAAAAAAAATCTTGCTCTGTGGGGGCGTGTAAAATGTCAAGTGTCAAGTGTCAACTACTAAATGATACAAAAGGGGTCTGACCCCAATTGCACTATTTTGTGCAGAAAAGAGGCTTCTGCTTTTTGCACAATCTGATGAATAATATTACCTTTGCGAAACTTTCAGTCAGAAATGCGCAATAGTCTATCTTATAATCAGATTTCTGACGCGCTCTCCTGGAGCACAGGGGGGGTGTTAACAGACTATTAATCAATACTTTAGCAATATGCCACGTAGACTCTGCACAGAGTTTGCGTGGCTTTTTTGTGCACATATAACCCAATACATATTTATACAAAAATGGAAACAAAAAAGAAAAAAGAGTATGCAGCTCCCACTACCGATGTTGTGGAGCTGAAGACAGAAGGAGTATTATGCGGTAGCGGTGGATTGAACAATCCTGACGGTTATGGTAATGGCGGTGATCCGTTCAGTTTTTAAAGGAAAGGAGGTTACAATTATGAAGAAGATATTTGGAATAGCCGCACTTTTACTCGTGCTGGCCGCATGTGACAAGAATGATAATGTGATTGCAGTTCAGGAAGAACCCCAGTCAGAAAATACCCAAAAAGGAATCCCCTTCAGCGCAACCATCAGCACAGCCGCAACCAAGGCTCTGGCCGATGCAGGCTCCACACTTACAGCTACATGGGCTGTTGGTGAGAAAGTTGCTCTTATCCACAATTCAGTAAGTGATGAGATGGAAATAGCCAGCGTTTCAGGCGGAGTTGCAACCATTACAGGAACCATTACAGGCAGCCCTGCCGATAATGATCCCGTAACAATCATCTATCCCTCATCAGCTGCTGACGGCGCAACCGGAAACGTTAAGGCAGACCTGCTGCAATCAGGCCAGTTGGGCACTCTTGATGACATTAGCGCAAACTATGATGTGCGCGTAGGAACGGGCAATCTGGAGGTTTCAGGAACAGCTTCACTCAAAAGCAATGTATCACTTACCAACCAGTTCGCAATATTCAAGTTCACTGTATGTGAAGCCGATGGATACACTGCCATCAGCACCAATCCTCTCACAATTACTATAGGAGCTCAAGCCTACACAATCACTCCTGCTTCAGCAACTGATGAGTTATATGTTGCACTTCCAGCCGTGAGCGGACAGAAGGTGATTTTTGATGCTGTTGACGGCAGCAACAAAACATACACTTGCGCAAAATTAAGCGTGAGCTTCGATGCCGGAAACTACTATCAGACCACTCTGAAGATGCGTGAATACGTAGCTATGGGCGATGGCCTCAAGTGGGCCACCTGCAACATAGGTGCCGACTATCCGCAGGAATACGGTGACTATTTTGCCTGGGGCGAAACTGACCCGAAATATGAGTACTACTGGTCAAATTATTTTGACACGTCAGACAACGGGAGTACCTTCACAAAGTATAATCCCGGCGTCAAGACCGTTCTTGACCCTGAGGAAGATGCTGCAAGAGTTAATTGGCACGGCACTTGGCGCATTCCTACATACGATGAGTGGCAAGCTTTGCGCACTGCAAATTTCACTTGGACGTGGACGACCGATTATAACGGTACGGGAATAGCAGGCCGTATAGTCACCAGCAATGTCAGCGGATACACTGGCAACCAGATCTTTCTTCCCGCCGCTGGTTACAAGGGTGGTGCTACCAGCTATTTAGAGAACTCTTATGGCCGCTATTGGACTTCCACCCTCTATACTGGCTCTAAATATGCGTATTATGTGAACTTATTCTCGGGATCGTATGGCAGTGACTTCTTTGATCGTTACGAGGGTCTTACTATCCGTGCTGTCGCTGAATAAGTGCTTTTGAAAGCAATCAAGCTTTAATTACAAATAACCAAATCGGGGACCAATGCAGCCTGCGGGCGTGCGTCGGCCCCCGATTCTTTTGCACGTCAAGTGTCAATCGTCAACTAAGTGATCAAAAGCATGCAATTGGGGTCAGACCCCTTTTGCACCATTTTTTAGATTCCATGACTTGTATTATATTTGTAGCAGAAACTTAAAAAATAATATTATGGAAACTGAATTGAAAAACAAGATCTCAAAAAAGAGGAAGGAAAAGATGACCCCTGAAGAGAAGAGGGCCATCATGGCTACTATTGTACCAAAGAACAGAAGTATGAAGGCATTTATTGAACACCAAGGAGAAGTTTGGGTAAAAGATCCGATGCTGTTATTATGAGGTATTTACTTGATACAAGTACCTTTATATACCTGAGCACAGACCGTGAAAGACTTAATCTTGATGTTATAGAATTATTAAGTGAATCAGATACTCTAATGTATATTAGCGCAGAGAGTGTCAGAGAGCTTATTGTTGCCTATAACAACAAGGGTTGGGGAAACAGGAAATGGAAGACTGCTGAGGATATGGTACGCTCCATAGAGGAGACATATTATGTTGAGATTCTGCCCATTCAAAAAGAGGTGATGCAGACTTATTCACGCTTAAGTATCAACAACGCTATGAATCATAAGGATCCTTCAGATCATGTTATAATCTCTCACGCCATGACATTGGGGATGCCTCTCATAGCCAGTGATTCGCGCTTTCCGTACTATACACGACAAGGACTCAAACTGATTTATAATAAAAAATAACCGATTGCGTCAACTGTCAAACGTCAACTGAGTGCACAAAAGCATGCAAAAGGGGTCTGACCCCAATTCCACATTGTGTGACAAAAGTGCAGTAAATTGTAGCAAATAATGTATCTTTGCGTTTTGGCACGGTTTTTGCGTGTTATTTATGCATTAGTAACTAAACAGAAATACCGCATAATGGGATTTAACGAGTTTATAGGAAAGCTTTTCGGAAACAAGCAGACACGTGATATCAAGGAGATTCAGCCTTGGGTGGAGAAGATAAAGGCAGCTTACCCTAAGTATGAGAAACTTTCCAATGATGAACTGCGCGCCGCAACACAGCAGATCAGGCAGAAGGTGCGCGATTTTGTCATACCTGAGAAAAAACGTATTGAAGAGCTTAAAGCCAAGGTAGAGCAGACCGAGCTTGAAGAGCGCGAGCCTCTGTTCAACCAGATAGACAAGCTGGAGAAAGAAGTCCTGGACCGCTACGAGGTGGTTCTGGATGAGGTCTTGCCCGATGTATTCGCAATAGTAAAGGAGACCGCCCGCCGCTTTACCGAGAACGAGCAGGTTGAGGTGACCGCAACTGATTTTGACCGCGATCTGGCCGCAAAGCACGATTTTGTAATAATAGACGGAGACAAGGCCCTGTGGCAGCAGCACTGGGTAGCCGGCGGTAATGACACAGTGTGGAACATGATCCACTACGATGTACAGTTGTTTGGCGGTGTGGTACTGCATAAAGGCAAGATTGCCGAGATGGCTACCGGTGAAGGTAAGACCCTTGTGGCAACCCTGCCGGTATTCCTTAACGCCCTTACAGGCAACGGCGTACACGTGGTGACAGTGAACGATTACCTGGCCAAGCGTGATGCCGAGTGGATGGGTCCGCTCTATATGTTCCACGGACTGTCTGTTGACTGCATCGACAAGCATCAGCCCAACTCCGAGGCCCGCCGCAACGCGTACCGTGCCGATATCACGTTCGGAACCAATAACGAGTTTGGTTTTGACTATCTGCGTGACAATATGGCCGGCCATCCAAATGAGCTGGTGCAGCGCGGACACAACTACGCAATTGTGGATGAGGTTGACTCGGTGCTCATTGATGATGCCCGTACACCTCTTATCATATCAGGTCCCGTACCCAAGGGCGATGACCAGCAGTTTGAGCAGCTCAGACCCCAGGTGGAGCAGCTCTTTGAGGCCCAGAAGCGTCTGGCCACACAGTATCTGGCCGATGCCCGCAAGAAGGTGCACTCCGAGAATCAGGAGGAGGTGGCCGAAGGTTTCCTCTCTCTGTTCCGCAGTTTCAAGGCCCTGCCCAAGAACAAGGCTCTTATCAAGTTCCTGAGCGAGCCGGGCATGAAGGTGGGTATGCAGAAGACCGAGGAGATTTACATGGAGCAGCAGAACAAGCGTATGCCCGAGGCTGTGGAGCCGCTCTACTTTGTTATAGATGAGAAACTTAACAGCGTTGACCTGACCGATAAGGGCGTAGAGCTGATAAGCGGCACCAACAAGGATCCCGAGTTCTTTATCCTGCCCGATATAGCAAGCCAGCTCTCAGAGCTTGAGAATGAGAAGGATCTGAGTCAGGAGGAGCGTCTGGCCAAGAAGGATGAACTGCTGACCAACTACGCCGTCAAGAGCGAGCGCATACATACCATCAACCAGCTGCTCAAGGCCTACTGTATGTTTGAGCGCGATGTGGATTACATCGTGACCGAGGACGGCAAGGTTAAGATCGTGGATGAGCAGACCGGCCGTATAATGGAGGGCCGCCGCTGGAGTGACGGACTGCACCAGGCTGTCGAGGCCAAGGAGCGCGTGAACATTGAGGCCGCCACACAGACATTCGCTACCATCACCCTTCAGAACTACTTCCGTATGTACCATAAGCTGGCCGGTATGACCGGTACGGCCGAGACCGAGGCAGGTGAGTTCTGGGATATCTACAAGCTTGATGTGGTAGTAATCCCCACCAACAAGCCCATAGCCCGTATAGACCAGAATGACCGCATTTACAAGACCAAGCGCGAGAAGTACAAGGCTGTAATCGAGGAGATTGTCAAGCTGGTAGGCGAGGGTCGTCCGGTACTGGTTGGTACCACATCGGTCGAGATAAGTGAGCAACTGAGCCGAATGCTTACCATGCGTAAGATTGAGCATAACGTGCTGAACGCCAAACTGCACCAGAAGGAGGCTGACATCGTGGCTAAGGCCGGTCAGAAGAGCATAGTCACCATAGCCACCAATATGGCTGGTCGTGGTACCGATATCAAGCTGTCACCCGAGGTGCGTGCCGCAGGCGGTCTGGCCATAGTAGGTACGGAGCGTCATGAGAGCCGCCGTGTGGATCGTCAGCTGAGAGGTCGTGCAGGCCGTCAGGGAGACCCGGGTTCATCGGTATTCTTTATATCTCTTGAGGATAACCTGATGCGTCTGTTCGGATCAGACCGTATAGCTCCGCTTATGGACAAACTGGGTCTGCAGGAGGATGAGATGATTGAGAACAGTTTCATTACCAAGCGCATAGAGCAGGCACAGAAGAAAGTTGAGGAGAACCATTTCGGTATCCGTAAGCGCCTGCTGGAGTACGATGACGTGATGAACAAGCAGCGTACCGTAATCTATGAGAAGCGCCGTCACGCCCTGATTGGTGAGCGCATAGGTATGGATATAGCCAATATGATCTGGGACCGCTCCGCCGGAGCAGCCGAGAACTGCGCCGACTATGAGAGCCTGCAGATGGAGGCATTCCGCGTGCTGGCCATAGAGCTTCCGTTTACAGAGGAGGAGTTTTCCAAGATGAAACAGGATGAGGTGTCTGAGCGCATATTCAATGCCGCAATGGACAACTTCAAACGCAAGTGCGAGCGCATGGCCCAGATAGTTAATCCTGTCATAAAGAGAGTGTTTGAGGAGCAGGGAGACCGCTATGAGAACATCCTGATCCCTATCACCGACGGCCGTCGCGTATATCAGATTCCGTGCAACCTTAAGGAGGCGTATGACAGCGAGGGCAAGAGCGTAGTGACATCATTCCAGAAGGCCATACTTCTGCACACCATCGATGAGTGCTGGAAGGAGAACCTGCGTGAGCTTGATGAACTCAAGCACTCCGTACAGAACGCCAGTTATGAGCAGAAAGACCCGTTGCTGATATTCAAGCTGGAGTCAGTAACCCTGTTTGACAACATGGTCAACAAGATGAATGACCAGACCGTATCCATACTGATGCGCGGCCAGATTCCGGAGCCCGATCCCAATCAGGTTCGTGAGGCTCCTGCCCAGAACCGTCAGCAGCGCCGTCAGTATCAGGAGAACCGCACCGATATGAGTGATCCCAACCAGCGTGCGGCAGCAGCCCGCGATACCCGTCAGCAGGTACGTGAGCCCATCCGCGTAGACAAGACTCCGGGACGAAATGACCCGTGTCCTTGCGGAAGCGGCAAGAAGTTCAAGAATTGCCACGGACAGGGATTGTAAACATTATAACCGACATACAGCTATGAGACTGAGCGAATCATCATTTCAGGGAATCAAGGCACTCATTGTTGATGCATTGAAAGAGTTCCAGCGTCCGCAGGAACAGGCGGTTGTGACCGATATCCACATCATGCCCATCCGTGAGACGGGTGAGGTAACCATAAGTGATGATGACCACGATCTGGCCACCACCCAGCTATCGGACCTGGCAGAGATACCGGAGGATATCTTCTATGAAGTCATGGAAAAAGCCCTGCGCCGAATCCTTCAGATCATAGACTCAGAGCAACCGCTTGAGAACCTGGCCATCTGGAAACCGTTCTCATTTGTACTGGTGGACGATGACCGCGAAACCGTGGCCGAACTCATGCTGTTTGACGAGGACAACACCCTGCTCACCCAAGGCCTGATGCAAGGTCTTGATGAGGAACTTGACAGCTTCCTGAAAGACCTTCTGGCCGAGTAAATAAAAGCATCAAATACTTGCTCGCTAGTTAGGGAGTTTTTACGCTCTAACTAGCGAGCAAGTTTATTAGGGCTAATTCTGTTCTGTTTAGTATCTGCCAATTTCAGGTTTTTCTTTTGAATAAGGGAGATAATAGTCTTCATCTTTCTTGTAAGTTATTTCAGACCATCCCCATGGAGTTGTCTTGCCGGTTTCATAGAAATCTATGTGGAACTTACCTCCATAGTTTATTATACCCGGATCAACAGTAAAAATGTGTGCCCATAATTCATCTGAATATCTGTAACCGTCAATTTTTAATATAGAAGAATCACCTATCTGTATCAATGTTGAGGTTACGTCTATGGAATCGCCACCAATACTGTTGGCTTTCCAATGGAACTCCAGATTAAGGGTATCATTAATAGATGCAGTAATAGATTTTATCCTACCTTCATCCTTTTTCGTGGTGTCGATACTCTCAAATACATATATCAAGACATCCGATACATAATAATAAGACCAGTTATTAATGAGACACTCCATCTCATCATCAGTATCCCATTCTCTTCCTCCACATGCCGTAAAGAAAGGAACTGTAACGGCAATAAGTATAAAATACAATGCAATCTTTTTCATATCATCAGAATCTATAACTAACAGCACCTCTTATACCAGGAATAATAGGAATAATAGTGGTGCAATACTCAGAACCGAATCCCAATTCAGTCATCAGGCCAAAATTGCTTTGTCCCAATTTGAATCTAAAACCAAGATATGTTATATGCCAACGGATATTGTTCTTGCCCAAATTACTTGTGTACATCATTTTGCCGGTAACATCCCAATATTCACTATCGTTTTTTATTTCACCACCCAGAAAGGCCTGAGAGTACATGTTGAAATAACGGTGGTTGATTATGTGATACCTTATACCCAGTAATAAATTCAGTTTCATGGCAGTTTCCCAATTACCTTTTGAATCAGATACTATGTCAATATACTGATAATTTGCCATATGAAATCCTACATATCCCGCCAATGAAACGCGCTTAAAGAAACCGGAATCCGCCAGTTTATAGGTTATCTCTGCCGATATGCTGGGATATAAATTGGAGTTGTATGACTCAGTCTGCAAGCCACCCAAATCTTGGGTATAGTTATAATAATACATATCGTCGGGTTTTAACAAGTCAACATCAGCCAACGAGTATAAACCGGGCGTTGAGATACCGATATTAAAATCAATATCACCTTTCTGTTCCTGAGCCAGAATTCCCACAGGAATTAGTACAGCGAACATTGTTATCAGTATTTTTCCACGTAGTGACATAGCGTAATGCTTTATAATTAGGTCAAATATACTTAGAAAACTATATAGAGTCCTGATTGTGGAGCAATTTTCAGTTTTGGAACAGCAGTTTGTTCCATTCGGGTGGTATCTTTTTAAGGATATACTGCTTAAGGCGGCCTGAATAGCTTGGGGAGCGGTTTACAAGCTCCATGCATAGGCGCCAGTTTACGCCCAGATAGCGATAAATGCAGTACATAACCTCAATTTGTGACAGTGATGGTACAACGGCCTTCATTATGGCTATGGGTTTTTCAAAATAGAGTTCGGTGTTGTGACGTATGACCGATAGCTCCGATGATTCGGGCATGCGGTCAACAGTGGACAACTCCTGCAACATGGTGTATCCTACACTGTTATGAAAAAGTGAGCGGGATGATTCCAGCGCATTCTCAAGCGAGTCTTCGGGGATATTGGCGGCCAATTGCCTGCGTATAAGTGAATCGCACAGCAGGTCATAACGCCTGCGCCGGCGGTTCTCGTGATACAGGTAAATGAGTGAGAGCGCCAGAATGGCTACTGCAATTATTGAAAAGGTGAGGATCAGATAGCGTTTCTTTTCCTCTTTGTGAATCATCTCATACTTTTCAAT
>JAZSKJ010000034.1:0-1825 GCA_045534785.1 Bacteroidaceae bacterium
GCTGACGCATTTGTGTGGAACGGGGCATCGAAGAATGAGTTTGAAGCGTGGTATCCGTTGACAGCTTCGTACACCACGTTCAACATCCCTACCGACCAAAGCAGTGAACAACTGCTCGGTGCTGCCGACTGGATGACAGCAAGCAGCGGTAAGATTGATAAGCCCGAAAACCATACGCTGAATCTCAATTTCCATCACCAACTCTCGAAGGTGACGGTAAATATCGCCAAATGGAACTCCGAGTTCGATAGTTCCGAGAAGGTAATCGAAAATCTGAAAATCTACTCCAAGGGTACAGATATCGAGGTCGTTTATGCTACTGATGGGCCTAATGTCACCACTTCAGATGGTGCTCTTACCGCCATTACGCCTTCGGCTGTCGGTCATACCTATACCGCCATCGTTGCTCCGGCCAAGTATGCGACTACTGACAAATTAATGACCTTCACCGTTGACGGACAGGAAATGACCGTCCTTGCTACGACACCCAAGCTGACCAACGGCCTTAATGCAGGCTTGCACTATAGCTTCAACCTCATGGTGGGTAAGGATGCTGTGACCCTTAACAGCGTCAACGTAACCGAATGGGCAAACGGCGGCACCATCGATGGCGGTGTGGCGGAGGATGAGTCAACCTATACCTATTTCCCTGAAACCAAGACCTATTATGTTTTCAAGGCAGAATCTCTGCCTGATGCCATATTCGAGGCTAGTTATAGCGCAGGTAACATCAAATTAATGGCAGACATGGAATTGGAAAACAATGTGGTTATCAACAAAGGGAGTCCACGTATGTTATTCGATTTAAATGGTCATACGATAACCGTAGGGGATAATGCTACTTGCATGTTTTCGATAGAAGAGATTGGCTCCTTTTACACCTTTACCATCGATGACACGTCTGTTGGTAAGCATGGAAAAATTGTGGCCGGATTGAATTGCCAAAGCATAATACATTGCAATACTGATAAAGTATATTTGACCGTAAATAACGGGACATTACATGCTGCTGAAAGTACTACCTCAATCATTGAATGTCCCCAAGCATATTCCCTTGCCATCAATGGCGGAACCTTTATGGGCGGCACTTATGCATTGAAAGGCACTGCAAATTCCCTATTGATAACGGGAGGCTGTTTCACTGGTGCAACATATGACATCAGTATGGGTGATAAAACCGGCTATCTCTCTTACAATCCAGAGACAGGTATAGGCGCGACATTCACTGATGGCCTCAGCATTGAAGGTGGCTCTACACTCAAAAATAGTGCAGCTGCTGATGTAGGTTATTTTGCAGAGGATGGTACTCAGACAATAGTCACTGATGACCAGACTTCAATCAATGGAACAGTGATAGTGAAGAAAATAGAGACTAACGAATAACCCATCACAGGGCAGGATGGCCTGGCCGCCTACCTGCTCACAAAGAGATCCCCGGTCGGAGCCGGGGATGACGTGGAAGAAGACCGGGGATGACGGTAAAGTTCTTTGACATACTGGAACGAAAAGATTTGTGATTTATCCTAAATGCACTATATTTGTACATTATAATGTACATAAACTTGCGTGCTTTATGGTTATTATCAGTTCTGCGGAATTACGCAACAATATGAGGAAGTATCTGGATATTGCCAAGAATGAAAAGGTGGTGATCCAGAGAGGTAGAAATGAGACATTCGTCCTCGTCGCACAAAATAATGCGGCGGACGAAGATCTGAGTCGTGCAATTACAGTGGATGAGGTCCTTGCTCGTGTGCGTGAGGGGTTGAATGAGATGTTTGAGCGCAAGGAGGGCCACAATATAGCATGACAAAAGTTCTGTTTC
>JAZSKJ010000021.1:0-84265 GCA_045534785.1 Bacteroidaceae bacterium
CGCTTACATATAGAATTAATACTAGATCCTTCTTCAAGCATCTTTATGTACTTGATTCGATCCTCAACTGAATGTTTCTTGCGCGTTTTTGACATAATAAAACCCCGAAAGTTTTTTGTCTAACTTTCGGGGTTCATATCAATTTCCAAACCTTTTTTAAATTCTCAATTTTCAATTCTCAATTCTTAGAGCACCTCGAAGTCAAGTGACTGCAGGTCCTTATCGGCCGATGATGAGCCGTACAGGAGCTTGTAGTGACCGCTGAAGGTTGAAACCTCGTCAATCTTCTCGTCGTAGTACTGGAATGACTTGCCGGTCAGTGTGATGACGGCGTTGCCGGTCTCACCTGCCTTAAGGGTTACGCGCTGGAATCCCTGCAGACCCTTGATAGGAGCAGCGGGGTTGTCCAGACTCTTTACGTAAACCTGAACTATCTCGGTACCTTCACGCTTGCCGGTGTTGGTAACCGGGATGGTGATGGTAACGCTGCCGTTCTTCTTCATCGAAGCCTTTGACAAGGTAGCCTGTCCGTACTTGTAAGTAGTGTAGCTCAGACCGTAACCGAACGGATAGAGAGGCTCGCCCTTGAAGTAACGGTATGTGCGGTTCTCCATTGAGTAGTCCGTAAACTCAGGAAGCTGATCGGTGCTCTTGTAGAATGTAACGGGCAGCTTGGCGCTTGGGTTGCAGTCACCGTTCAGGATCTCGGCAAGAGCCTGTGCACCACCCTGACCGGGATACCAAGCCTGGATAAGGGCATCGAACTGATCCTCGAGTGAGCCGAATCCCATGCATGAGCCTGCGCAGTCAACAAAGATGACAGGCTTGCCGGTAGCGTGCATGGCACGGATAAGACGCTGCTGAACAGCAGGAATCTCGATATCGGGCTTGTCGCCGCCCTCACCCTCCATTGAAGGAGTGATACCACCTATAATAATGATAGCATCAACGTTCTGGGCAACCAGCTTGTCGGCCAGGTCTGTGAACTCGGCAATCTTCTGCACGCAGAGCTGAGCGTTAAGACGGGCAAAGTTACCGGTAGCGTGGTTATATTCAATCTTGATGTCGTAGGTCTGACCCTTGGTAACCTTGAATGACTTCATCTGCTGCATTCCGCCACGGCCGCCAAAGCCGCCGAAACCGCCGCCGAATCCACCGAAACCGCCACGGCCACCGCCCTGACCGGCCTTAGCCTCCTCAACGAGACGACCGTTTACATAGAGCTTGTAACCGTTATCCGAGCTGATGTTGTAACTCATGTCACCGGTGAAAGGAGCAACCAGTTTTCCGGTCAGACGGGCAGAGATATTCTCGCTCTGATCCAGGCCCTCCACAAAGTTGTAAGCGCCGAAGTTGCTGAAATTAACCTCGGTATAGTTACCGGTTACGGCAGGAGCGCCGCTGAAGTTGGTGTTCTTGAAGAACTCGCCCTTGAATCCCTTGCCACCGTTTACATCCTGTGTGTAATATGTGGTGTAGTACTCGTTGCGGATCTCGCAGGCACGGTCATAAACGATCTCAGTGTTGGGGAAGTACTTCTTTATGCCGTCCAGCAGAGAGCGTGAATGCTCCTGTGTGGGGCTGCCGCCGTACTCACCGTTCATCATGCCCTTGTCATCAGCGTTAGGACCTACAACAGCTAGTTTCCTGATGTTCTTGTTAAGAGGCAGAACACCGTTGTTCTTGAGCAGAACCATTGACTGGCGTGCAGCCTCGACTGCCAGCTGGTCATTCTTCTCGCTGCTTATTACGTCCTCTCCTAAATTGGCCCAAGGCAGCATCTCGGCGGGATCGAACATACCCAGCTCAAAGCGGCCCTTAAGAACGCGGCGAAGAGCTACGTCGATATCGGCCTCGTTAATCTTACCGTCCTCAAGACCCTTGGTGAGTGACATGAATGCCTTACCGCACTCCAGGTCTGTACCTGACAGGACAGCATCGACCGATGCACTCTCTGCATCCGGGTGTGTGCCGTGCTGGTTGCGGTTGTAGAAGTTGTTGATGGCATCGCAGTCAGTCAGTACGATTGCCTTGTAACCCCACTTTTCACGCAGGATATTGGTGAGCAGACGGTCGCTTGCGCAGCAGGGCTCACCCTCATAGCGGTTGTATGCGCACATAACCTCCTGAACGTTACCCTCCTGAACCAGAGCCTTGAAGGCGGGCAGGTAGGTCTCCCACAGGTCACGCATTGAAACCACTGCATCATAGCGGTGACGCTGGCTCTCGGGGCCGCTGTGCACTGCATAGTGCTTGGCGCAGGCGTGGGTCTTGTAGTATTTCTTGTCATTGCCCTGCATACCCTTTACGTTGGCAACACCCAGAACGCTCATGTGGTAGGGATCCTCACCGTAAGCCTCCTGACCGCGGCCCCAGCGGGGATCACGGAAGATATTCACGTTGGGGCACCAGAATGTAAGTTCCGGATTGCCGGGAACGTAGTTGGCACCCATCTGTACATTGAAGATGTCATGGTTGGAGCGGTTCCAGTTGGCGCGAGCCTCATCGGACACTGCACTGAAAACATCATAAACCAGCTGCTCGTTGAACGAAGCACCCATACCGATAGGCTGCGGGAATACAGTGTAACCACCCTGACGTACTCCGTGGCAGGCCTCTGACCACCAGTTGTAGGACGGGATGCCCAGACGGTCCACTGATACGGACTTGTTCATGATAAGTCCCACCTTCTCCTCGGGAGTAAGCAGGGACATAAGGTTATCAACACGCTTGTCAACCTTGAGTTTGGGGTTTTGGAAAGGATACTCGTACTTTCCGCCGCCGCAAGACAGCATCAGTGCTGCTGCAGCCAAAGCAATAATGCCAGAAATTCTTTTCATAAGTTATTAATTGTATGTATTTAAATTGTCCTCTTGCACA
This sequence comes from Bacteroidaceae bacterium, assembly GCA_045534785.1. GTDB lineage: Bacteria > Bacteroidota > Bacteroidia > Bacteroidales > Bacteroidaceae > Colenecus. The sequence continues at coordinate 2,881 of JAZSKJ010000021.1, forward strand.
AAAGTTCCGAAAATTACATAAAAAACAATATCCTTCAAAATTATTCTATCTGCAAAGTACGGTATATGGAGCCGATGGAGCCATCCAGATACTCCACATCTGCACGGATGGCATTGCGTCCCTGTACCAGTTTCACCTTGCCGTTATCAACATTATTTCCGTTCACACTCCAGCTCACGGACTTTACATGTGTGAATCCAAGAGACAGGACAAGGTCTATTTCCTGCCCTGCAACACAGCCGTCGGGAACCAGTATGACCGGATCCTGGATGACACCGCATATAATGCCCTCCACATCCGGAAGGATGTCATAATTGCCGGGCATAGGTTTCCATTCGCCATCTTTCTCCCTATAATACAACCTGAAATGGTCAGTAATATGCGGAGAAACCGTAAGAACTTCCTTATCGGTCTTTTCCAGATACATATATGCGCTTGAAGCAGGTATGTCTACCTCCGCATGCCAACCCTCTTGCCTTAAAGTATTGTCCTTGTCCTCAAGACATACCTTGAACTCAACCGTAATATCCCTGTCAGTGAGACTGTGCAACCATCCCACATAGAAATTCACTTCGCCGCCTTGGGTAATATCTGCTGGAACAAGCGGTTCTATTCCATAGAAATCATTATTGGGATAGCACATCACAACAGCGGTCTCGAGAGGGTCAACGCTGATGGTATCCGGGACCATACCGATAATAATCTCCTGGTCATCGGTAAAGTGCCATTTCACATCTTCTATGGAAAGGTCCAGTGCATAGAAACCGTTGTATTCTCCCTCCCATCCCCAGTTGATACGGATCCGGTCACCCATAGGGCCTGTTTCATATCCATCACAGACAAATGCATGTCCTCCGGCTTCACTCACTGCACCGTAATAAACCACACGTCCGAGATCAATTTCGTTCTTTATCATGGAGAACCAGTCATCGGAAGTATACAAGGCTCTTTTTGCCAGAGTCAGATTCCCCGAAAATGACAGATTGTTCTTAGCGGCTTTTATCAACAATTCGGATGAAGTTCCCGAACCTTCAATAGAATAGTCCATTCCGGCAGCTACGCCACAGTCATGAATAAGCTGTGCCACATTGAATATCTGCTCATCGGTCCATTTGTCCGTATTGCCATTCACCACATCAGAATGTGACATCACATCCCAGTCATATATATGTCTGTCAATGGCATAAGGAGCAATATATGTAGGGTATGTCGTGGTGGTATAACCGCCTATAACCCCTTTTCCCTTGGCCGGCCACCTGTTTGCCTGCATGATGATTGCCATAGCCGTAGCCACACAACCTGTCAGGGAACGCTCCCATTCACCGTTCACTACGGGACAAAGGTTATTATACGGTGCCGACTGGCCCCATAACGCAGTGGGTATCTCCTTTTTCTGGCCTGATGGAGTATCATTTCTCCTAATGCGCTCCCATGCTGTCGTAGCCTGATCCGATGCCAAAGAACCGGATTCACGGATCACATCTATGGCATCCGCCATTCCATCCATCCACCAGCCTATGTTCTCAGGCATTTCCGATGTATTGAACCTGCCGGTTGACGAATAACCTATGACCGGATTCACACGGTCATCGGCGGCAATGATCACCCAACCGCCCTGAGGATTGTTGAACACATAATACTCGGGGACGGCAGTATGCCCACTACGGCCTGATACGCGAAGAGGACCGTCATTCTCGGGAACTGGGGCATTGACCATACCAAGAATATCCTTTGCATACTGTGCAGCAGCTTCAGGCTTCACGAATTCGGCCCTTACTTTCAGGACCATACTGCAAACGGCTGTTATAATAAGGATTATCTTCTTCATAGCGCAAGGATCAAACCAAATTTGCCTGTCCTGTCTACGAGCCAGGCCGAATTACCTTCAACTTTCACACACTCCATATACATATCAGAGCCTTTCATGTCCGTAGTTCCCATCGGACAGAATGCGATATTATATTCATGACCCACAACGGGAGCATCTGTCAGGTCATATACAAGGAACATAAACACCTCACCGTTACGTGTATCGGCAACCTGCATGGTACGTCCATAACTGAAAATCCTTGTTGAATACTGGAGTTCCATATCGGTTCCGTCCATCACATATCTTGCCTTAACAGGGTCAGACAGGTCATACAGACCATAAATGCTGTCAGCCGTAAGCACATTCTCAGTAGGATCCTTACTGAAAGAGTTGAACTGGCTCTGGTCATACACCATAATCATAACGTCAGCTCCGGAACGTACCGGGAATCCTATGAGGTCACCCTTGATACCATTGGTCAGCGTATGCTCAACACCTGGGCAAACCACACTAAGACGTACACTATCCTGAACGAACACCGCCCTGTCATTGCTGAAATTCTCTTCAAGTACCACATTCTCAAACTTCATCCTGCGATACTCCCATTTGTCTATATCTACGGTAACCTGTCCAAATGTCCCGGAGGTGCAGGGCAGAACATCGGTTTTATCCAATGTAGCATATGTGGTATAGAAATAAGCTACGTGGTATTCGTCCTTCGAAACCTGGTTCATATAACCCAGAACCGGCCCTACTATGGTGCTGCCCACTTCCAGCGGCGAATCATAATATGTCCATACATGCTTGGCGCAGGTGGAGTCTTCTATAATCACACCCAGGAATTCATCGGAAGTCCTGTCAACCGCAGTAACAGTCACCTTATTAAGATAGGCCGAGAAGAACATTTCTTCATCAACCTCTACGTTACCGAACTCAGACAAGTTGATATACTTGGGAGCCTGACCGCCTGCAGGCACGCCGTTGGTATTCCACTGTGAGATATTCACACCGCTCAATTCCAGTATATTAGCCTCAGGGGTGGACTCATCAAGCTGTATTGACATCTTAATAACGTTACCGGGATACTCATGACAATAGTTGTCAAATGTGAACACCATTTTCTTTCCTGATTCAAGAATCACCGTAAAAACAGGTGTAACATCCTGGGGAATATACAGGAAAGTGAACTGATTATCGTTTGACGGAGAACGCAACGGTGTAATAGCCTTCTTACCATGAGTGGCACTCATCGAACCCGTTATAAGATTCAGTTGGCCGGTTGTAATGAAACCTGATACTGACAGGCTCTCTATCCTGCTGCCGGTACGGTTATCGAAAGAGACCACCATAGCAGTCATGGCATGCTTCATTTTCATAGTAACAGCCTTCTGCTTGGGCCCTCCCGATGTTATTCCCACCATATAGTTGCACTTAAGCATTTTTTGCTGGGTACTCTGGTCACCAGGAATCTCTATGTCCACTATATCCTGGCCTGTATAAGCCCCGTTATATGGGCCATACGCGAGGAATCTTGATAAACTGGACTGGTCAAAAGCCCATCTTATCTCCTTATCCGGAAGGACAGAACCGTCCGAATTAACCGTAAGCGGTACGTTATTGGCCTCAACCGGGTATTCAACGAACAAGCCCAGTTTCATGCCTGGCTCCAGGTCACTCTTGCCGGTAACTCCGTATATTTTCAACTCCATAGGAGCACCGTATCGCGGCTTATCATCTTTACAAGCGCACAACGACATAATGAAGCACCCCAAAAGAAAAAAGTATAATTTGCTTTTCATAAACAAACGTGAATAGCGTATGCTGGAATGCAAAGTTAACTTAAATAAACGGGAAATCCTGTATTTCTGACTAACAATCCCGTAGTGTATCCGTCAGATATGCGTCTGACGTAGTACAAATTTATGTTAATCCTGACATAAATCCATTGTGGTCTCAAAAAGACCATTTACATTTGCGGTGTACTATTAAACTAAGACACTAAACGATGGCAATTCTTTTTCAATAAAATGCTCATAGAACTGAACAACATCAACAAGACTTATACGGGCGGACAGCCGTTGCACGTACTCAAGGGAATCAGCCTTGGAATTGAGCGTGGAGAGTTTGTATCCATAATGGGGGCATCAGGCTCCGGTAAGTCCACCTTACTTAATATACTGGGAATACTTGACAACTATGATACCGGTGAATATTATTTGGACGGCAAACTCATCAAGAACCTGACCGAGCGACAAGCCGCCGATTACCGCAACCGAATGATTGGATTCATATTCCAGTCATTCAATCTCATCTCCTTTAAGACTGCCGTTGAGAATGTGGAGTTGCCCCTCTTCTATCAGGGCGTAGGACGCAGGCAGCGTCATCAGATGGCAATGGACTATCTGGACCGTCTGGGCCTGAAAGAATGGGCAACCCACTACCCCAACGAAATGTCGGGCGGCCAGAAACAGCGTGTGGCCATAGCCCGTGCCCTAATCACCAAACCACAGATCATCCTGGCCGATGAGCCCACCGGAGCACTCGACTCCAAGACATCGGTCGAGGTCATGGAGCTTTTAAGCAAACTAAACCGCGAGGAGGGCATCACCATCGTAGTGGTAACTCATGAAAGCGGTGTAGCCAACTGCACCAACAAGATAATTCACATCAAGGACGGGCTTATAGGCCGGATTGAGGATAATACCGGCCATAACTCTTCCTCATTCGGCACTACCACTATAATGAAGTAAACAAGTCCTTCCTGAAATAGTTCCAATAATAGAAATTCAAGAAAATGCACGATCTGATTACAGAAATATGGGAAAGCATAAGACGCAACAAATTGCGCACCAGCCTGACCGGATTCTCAGTAGCATGGGGCATCTTCATGATAATAGTGCTGCTGGGAGCCGGAAACGGTCTTATGAACTCCTTCAATCAGGACAGTGAGGGTTATGCCTCAAACACAATGGAGATTTACCCCAGCGTCAGCTCCGTACCATATAGAGGTTACAAGGAAGGTCGCTGGATGAAACTGGACGAAAGGGATCTGGACATGCTGGCCAGGCAGTTTCCTGACATAATAGACCAGGTAACCACATCAGTATCACGTAACGGATTCACCTTAAGTTACAGGAAGAAGTATTTCAACGGAATGGAGCTGAACGGTACATTTCCCGGTCAGGCTACAATGAGCGGTTATAAGATACTTGCGGGCCGATTCATAAACAATCTGGATATTGCCGAGAAACGTAAAGTGATAGTGATAACCCACATGCTTGCCAAGAACCTGCTTGAGGGAAGTACCCGTTATGAGTCAATTGTCGGTAAGAAAGTAAAGGTCGGAAACATGCTTTTTACGATAATAGGAGTACGTCAGGCTGCCGAAAACCGTAATGACCGAAGCCTTTTCATACCTTTCACAACCGCCAAGACCATATTCGGCATGAACAATGATCTGGACGAGATCAGTTTCACATTCCACGGTCTGGAGACCGAGCCCGAGAACGAGGCTTTTGAAAAACGTCTCAAACAGATTCTGAACGCGCGTCATGCTGCCGCCCCTGAAGACGAGAGCGCATATTACATCTGGAACCAGTTCACCCAGAACATGCAGATGAACAAGGGACGGAAAATTCTCAACACAGGATTGTGGATAGTAGGCATGTTCACCCTGCTTGGTGGTATAGTAGGTGTTAGCAACATCATGCTCATAACCGTAAAGGAACGCACTCATGAATTCGGAATACGCAAGGCCATCGGCGCAAAGCCTTGGAATATAACCAAGCTGATCATCGCCGAAAGCGTAGGAATAACGGCACTCTTCGGTTATATCGGGATGGTACTCGGCCTGGTTGCCTGTTATATTATGGATCAGACCATCGGACAGGAGTCAATGGATGTTTTCGGTCAGAGTATCCGCCTGCTTGTAAATCCCACCGTGGGAATGGCCGAAGCTATCAAATCAACCGTGCTTCTTGTTGTAGCGGGCACCATAGCAGGACTGTTCCCTGCCATGAAGGCGGCGCGAGTAAGACCTATTGAAGCTCTTAGAGCTGACTGACTAAATTGATAACTGAAATGAGATTCGACATAGATTCATTCAAGGAGACGGCCGATTCACTGACACGCAACCGCAGACGTACCATACTGACCGGATTCGGAGTATTCTGGGGCCTCTTCATGCTGCTCTTCATGGTGGGAGGCGGACAAGGAATCAAAGGACTGCTGGAGCAGAACTTCGGTGGATTTGCCTCAAACACAATGGTTCTGATATCTTCAAACACCTCCAGACCCTATAAGGGATTGGCTGAGGGACGATACTGGAATTTCAACAGAACGGATATAGAACGGCTGCGTAATATGGTTCCCGAACTTGATGTAATATCCCCCATGATAAGCGGGTACAGCAACTCTGTAGAGTACGGAGACCGTACATGTTCAGCAGGATTGAAAGGAGTAAGTGCCGATTACTGCAAGATTGAACAACCCAAACTCCGTTACGGACGTTACCTGAATCAGACCGATATTGATATGGAACGTAAGGTCTGCGTAATAGGCAAGCGCATTTACCAGCAGTTGTTCCCTGATGGAGGTGACCCCTGCGGTAAATTCATAAAATCAGGCGATGTCTATTTCCAGATAATAGGCGTTGACATGAGTTCCAGCAACATAAGTATCAATACCAGCCCCGGATATTCCATTATGATACCGGAGACTCTTGCAGCCAGGCTGTTCAACCGCGGCAACATAGTGGATATTATCTGCATCACAGCAAAAGGAGGCATACATACAAGTGTTCTGGAGCCCCGTTTGCGTTCAATAATGGCTCGCCAGCACAGGTTTGATCCGGAAGACAATGAGGCTATGATGATTCTGAACACCGAGGAGATATTCATGATCATCGATAACCTGTTCCGTGGCCTTAACTTCCTGATCTGGCTGGTTGGTCTGGGCACCCTGCTGGCTGGTTGCATAGGAGTGAGCAACATCATGATGGTAACAGTAAGGGAACGTACCATAGAGATAGGCATACGTCGTGCCATAGGAGCTATGCCAAGTGAAATACTTGCCCAGATCATTACTGAAAGTATCGCCCTCACACTAGCGGCCGGAAGTGCCGGCATAGTGTTCGCAGTAATGCTGCTCGGCATATTTGAGAAAGCCACAGGAGGCGAAGCTGCATTCCAGTTGTCATTCAACACAGCCATGATGGCAGCATTGCTTCTAGCCCTTTTGGGGGCGCTGGCCGGACTTGCCCCCGCTTTAAGGGCTATGGCCGTAAAACCGGTAGATGCGATGCGAGACGAGTAAAAAGACAGAAATAACGAAAAGACAGATATATATGAAAAAAGTAATCAAGTACATCGTGATAGCACTCGTACTGGTAGTGCTGGTAGGAACATTCGTATTCCTCTACAGGAACTCTAAGCCTGCAGAGATCCGTTATCAGGAACTGGCTGTCCAGAAACGGGATATTGCACTTACAACAGTGCTTACAGGTAAGATAGTACCGCGCAACGAAGTAAATATCAAGCCGCAGATTAACGGCATTATAGCCGAGATATTCAAGGAGGCAGGCCAGATGGTGCAGCAAGGTGAAGTCATTGCACGACTTACCGTAATCCCCGATATGAACTCTCTCTCCGCCGCCCAAAGCCGCGTACGCTTATCGGAAATCAACCTGAAGCAGGCCAAGACGAACTTTGAGCGTGAGAAAGCCCTGTTTGAGAAGAATCTCATAAGCGCCGAGGAGTACGAGAAGGTAGAACAGCAACTTAGTCAGGCCAAGGAGGAGTATGCAGCATCACAAGAATCACTCGAGGTAATCCGTGACGGTGTATCATCCAAGAACGCCACATCCAGCTCAACACTCATCCGCTCAACCATAACCGGTCTGATACTTGACATCCCGGTCAAGGTCGGTAACTCGGTAATCCAGGCCAACACCCTAAACGACGGCACCACCGTTGCAACTGTTGCCAATATGAACGACCTGATATTTGAGGGTCAGATAGATGAAACCGAGGTAGGTTCGCTCTATGAGGGAATGCCTATGACCATCACCATCGGAGCCCTTAAGGATTATACATTCGATGCCAATCTGGAGTATATCTCACCGAAGGCCGTTGAAAGCAACGGAGCCAACCAGTTCAAGGTAAAGGCTGCCGTCAAGGTTGATTCCGATCACGTCATCCGCTCAGGTTACAGCGCCAATGCACAGATAGAACTGGAGAAGAAAGATGGAGTACTCAGTGTTCCGGAGAGTGCATTGGAGTTTATCAAGGAGGATGCTTACGTATATACCAGACAGGAAGACGGTACATTCAAGCAGACCAAGATTGTAACCGGTCTTAGCGACGGAGTGAACATTGAGGTCAAGGAGGGTCTCTCAGAAGGCGATATTGTACGCGGTCCCCGGATAATCGAGGATGAGCAGACAGAATCGGATACAACCGATGAGGCTCAATCTCAGGAGACTGATACTGCCGAAGAGCAAGAATAGTCCATAATACATAAATGATCCGATTATGAAAGTAGCAGAAATCACAATAGCCCTTGCAGCACTCCTTTGGACTGCACAAGCCCGCGCCGATGAGGGTTGGACGCTGGACCGTTGCATCGGATATGCAATAGAGAACAACATACAGGTGCGTCAGGGAGACATTGCAACACAGAACCGTGACGTGGATTACAACTCCGCCCGCAGCAACCGTCTGCCCGGAGTATCGGCCGGAGCATCCCAGAACTGGTCATTCGGGCGCAGTATCACTGCCGACAATACGTACGCTAACACCAACACCGCCAGCACGTCATTCAACATAGGTGCAGATATGACCCTGTTCGCTGGCCATCGCATAACCGGTAATATAGAGATGGCCCAGCTCAGCCTCGAGGCTGCCAAGAGTGACCTGGAACGTATCAAGGACGATGTCCGTGTGCAGGTAGCACAGGCATTTATCCAGATTGTCTACAACCGCAGCATACTGGAAGTAGCCCGCAATCAGGTATCTATTGATTCAATGCAGGTGGAGCGTCTCACCGCTTTGGCAGCTATCGGCAAGGCAAGCAGCGCCGAGGTAGCATCCCAAAGAGCCACATTGGCGCAGAGCCGTCTCTCGGTGACACAGGCGGAGAACAACCTGAGCATTTCAATCCTTACACTCACCCAACTCCTGGAGCTCCCCTCGCCCGATGGTTTTGAGATAATTGAGCCCAATACCCGACAACTGGAATTTGCCGTTCCGGACAGCCCCGAAGCAATCTATGCCGATGCCCTTGAAATCAAGCCCGCAATAAAGAGTGAGGAGTTGCGTCTGGAGCAAGCAGAAAAGGGAATCGAAGTAGCCAAGGGCGGATACTACCCCACTCTGTCCCTCAGCGCCGGTGCCGGAACAAACTACTACACAAGCTCCAGTTTCCAGTCGGATGGATTCGGCACTCAGCTTAAGAACAACTTCGGACCACATGTAGGCCTTAACCTGAGTATACCCATATTCTCGCGTAACAGCAACCGCAACAACGTTCGCAGCGCCCAACTGAGCAAGATGAATCAGGAGATGCAGTTGGATAACGTAAAGAAGCAGCTCTATAAAGAGATACAGCAGGCTTATTACAATGCTGTGGCATCCAAAGGCCGCTATGAAAGCAGCCGTGAGGTAGAGACCAGCGCAGAGGAATCATTCCAGCTTGTGCAGGCCAAATATGAAGGCGGCAAGGCCAGCATTACCGAGTTCAACGAGTCCAAGAACCGCCTGGTAACAGCACAGGCCGATGTTCTCAAATACCGCTACGAGTATCTGTTCAACACTGCCCTGCTGGAGTTCTACCGCAACAGTTCCTTTGAGTTATAATAAGATCCAAATTAATTTGAGATAATAAGACAATAGTTTAGTAATTCATGGGATGGCACCGCCTGAGGAAGGTAGTGCCATCCGCCTTTTATAGGGGTCAGACCCCATGTGCTCGCTTAGTAGTATTTGTAGAAGAGAGCGATACTTTCCATGCCGCCAAAGAACTGCTTGAGCAGGTAGCTTTCATTGGGACTGTGGATGGTGTCGCGTTCCAGACCGAATCCCATAAGCAGCGGATCCAGTCCCAACACCTTCTGGAACTCTGCCAGTATGGGTATGCTTCCGCCGCCGCGGCTGGGGACAGGCTCTATTCCGTAAACCTCACCGATTGCGCGGGATGCTGCCTTATATGCATCGGACGAAATGGGGATAAGGAATCCGTCTCCGCTCTCATAAGGGGTAATCTCCACCTTGACATAAGGCGGAGCGATGCTCAGGAAATGTTCCATAAAGAGCTTTGAAATCTCGGCGCTGGTCTGATTTGGCACCAGACGCATTGATATCTTGGCGTGAGCCTCGCTGGGCAAAACCGTCTTGGCGCCCTGACCGATGTATCCGCCCCAGATGCCGCATACGTCCAGCGACGGACGTATTCCTGTACGCTCCAGAGTGGTGTAACCCTTCTCGCCCTTAACCTCGTTTATATCCAGGAAAGCCTTGTACTCATCCATATCAAACGGGGCGCGGGCCAGCATCTTACGCTCATTAGGAGTAAGTTCAACCACCTTGTCATAGAATCCGGGAACCGTTATGCGGCCGTCCTTATCGATTAATGACGATATCATATCGCACAGCACATTGATGGGGTTGGCCACAGCACCACCGTAATGGCCTGAGTGCAGATCCTTGTTAGGTCCTGTAAGCTTGACCTCCAGATATGCCAGGCCGCGCATTCCGCAGTTGATTGAAGGAACCTTGTCCGATATCATCGTAGTGTCAGACACCAGGCAGATATCGGCAGCAAGCAGATCCTTGTTGGCTTTGATGAACACTGGCAATGAAGGGCTTCCAATCTCCTCCTCACCCTCAAATATGAACTTGATATTATGTTTGAGCTGCCCGCTGCGTACCAGATATTCAAACGCCTTGATATGCATAAAAAGCTGTCCCTTATCATCATTGGCTCCGCGACACCAGATGGCTTCATCGTGGATTACTGGCTCGAACGGATCGGTATGCCATTTCTCCAGAGGTTCGGGCGGCTGCACATCATAGTGTCCGTACACTAGCACCGTCTTGTACGAAGGGTCCACAATCTTTCTGCCGAAAACCACCGGATTACCGCTGGTGGGCATCACTTCGGCCATATCGGCACCGGCCTCAAGGAGCAGTTGCTTTAGGCGTTCGGCACAATGCACCATATCGGGTTTGTTCTCCTGCTTGGCACTGATTGACGGGATTCTCAAGATTGAGAACAGTTCCTCAAAGAAACGTTCCCTGTTCTGTTCTATATACTGTTTCATACGTTTTTATTTGATCGAATATAGTATTTCGGAAGTATCCAGTTTGCCTTTGATGTAAGAGTCATGACGTATATAACCCACTCCTTTGGCATACCAGGTGTGATTAATCACATCACGGTTATGTCCGGGGCCGGATTCTACCTTGTGTTCCTCAACCACAACACAATCAAACGTTCCTGCCGGAACCGTCAGGGTTTCACTGCGTAACACCTTGCGTTCAAATATTTCAACTTTGTATGTAAGCGGTCCGACCTTGGCCTCCGCCTCTACCGAAGGCAAAACATCACCCGGTTTAACATCGGCTGGCAGCGAAGAAAGAGTCCGGGTACAGTTGGCGTTCAAGCCAACCCTGGCTTTTATAAAAGATGACATCGCACCGGCCACATCAACACCCACTTCTCCGCTCTCATGGTCTATGGTAACCGTCTGCAATACCTTTGATTTATAGAGAGGCTTGCCGTTCTGTCTTGTAAACTCACTCTCCGTGGAGCACTCATCATAGCTGCCCATATCCGTCACCTTGACTACGGTACCTCTGAGACGCCAGACAAAACTGCCGTCAGTCTCCTTTCGGACATACTCCAGGACAGTACCCTGCTTATTGCAGAAATAGCCCTGTGGATATGCCTCAAGACATAATAGGCACAAATTCAGGAATATTGCAAATGTCTTTAATCTCATTTTTTGACAACTGTATTTGCAAAAATAAACCATTTGGCTAACAAATGCTAAAAAAATATATATACTTTTGTAGCTACTAACTATTGTTTAATCAATTATGAAAAAAACATTCCTTTTGTTATTTGCAGCTGCACTGTTTGCAGTTCCTGCTCAGGCACAGCTTCTCAACCGTCTTACAGACAAAGCCGTAAAGGCTGCCGAGCGTGGTGTAACCAGAGCCGTAGAGAAATCTGTTGAGAAAACCACAGAAAAGGCTACCGAAAAAGCCCTCAATTCTGCCGAGAAAGCAGTTGAAGCTCAGATTGACAAAGGTCTGAATGAGCTCAATGCAACCACCAACGAAATCAACCGCTACAACGACTCATTGCGTGCTGCAAATGCCGAAATAGAGGCTCAGACAGGCGGAGCCGGACTTCAGGGACTTATGGGCTCATATATGCAGCTCATGGGCGTTGCCGCTCCCACATATGAGGACAAGGGCAATGAGGTCCTGCTCACATGGGATTACGTATCATTCAAGCTGGAATGGCTTGCCAAATTCAAAGGCGATGAGTGCAACGATTCCAAGATGATGTACACTTTCCAGACTCCGGAACTGGCAACCCAGTACTACCGCGAGCAGATAGCCGATTTGGAAAAGGATGAGGCCAAATTGTGGTCAGTAAAAGACAAGACCGTAACCCAGGACAACACGGCCGAGTACAAAGGCCAGGACAAGGTAGCCGTTAAGGCCGCCATGCAGCAGATTGTACTCTCTATGGGAGGTAAGCTGGAATAACCCAAAACATTAAAAGGAACGACGCATTTGGAAACGATCCAAATGCGTCGTTTTTTTTATTTGCGGATCAGGATGCAGGCTCCGCCGCCGGGCGCAAGATTAATTGTCAGGGCCGATTTGCGCGTTACGGTCTGAGGCTCTCCGGCCGATAGGGTCTCGCGGTTGGTGCGGTAGTGAGTATCTTCGGCATCAGTGGTGACGGTTGCGGTATACTTACCCTTGCCAAGGAAATCCAGGGGGATGCTCAGAGTGCGGGCATCCTCATTGGTTGCGGCTCCGATGAGCCAGTCGCCGTCCTTATTCTGGCGGGCCATCACAATGTACTCGCCTATCTCACCGGCCAGAGTGATACTCTCGTGCCAAGGCTGTTTCTCGGCACTGAGGAACTCCAGCAGCGTGGGATATTTCTGATAATACTCGGGGATATCGGGAATTACCGTTGCGCCCGACCATGTAATCAGAGTACGTGCTATCTCACCGGTTACGGTTGTGGGCACCTCCTGATTGTTGTCCTTACGTGTGGTGCGGCCCTGATGCAGTTCCAGGAAACCGTTGTTCTGGTCAATGGGGCCAGCCACCATATTCACAAAGGCCGATGTCACAAAAGTCTTGGGCTGGAATATCTGTCGGCCGTCCAGCTGAGCCTTGCAGTACTCACGGGTTACGGCGTTGGGCCAGGTGCGCATCTGACCGAACGGATGCACGGGGTAGTCGTGATAATCAACCATCAGGTGATGCTTGGCGCACAGGGCGGTAATCTCCTGTGTCTTGCGGTTCTTCTCCTGCGGATTACCATTCATGAATCCGTATTTTACGCCGCTTGCTCCCCACTCCTCATACTGCGCAAGAGTCTCCTCAATGGGATAGTTGGTGCCGGCCACATCGTTCAGGTAGAGCCACACGCCCACTCCCTTGTCCTTACCGTATTTAATTATGCGCTGAACATCGCGTGCCTTGTCACCCTTGGTGGGATCGGAGTCCTTCTCAAACTCGGGGCCGTACCAGTTGGCATCCAGCACCAGTCCCTGGAAACCTTGAGCCGATGCAAAATCAATCATTTTGACCCAAGACTCGTAGTTCATGCCGTAGCGGTAGCCCTCCCAAACTGCGCCGTCTATGCGCCAGTCCCAGAGATAGACGCCGGGACGGACCCAGCTGAAATCACCCTCCGGCTCTGGGTTGAGCAGTTCCAACAGGTGTGAGTCCACCAGGTCGCCGGGGGTACGGCCAACCATCAGCACTCGCCAGGCACCGGTATACCAGTCTCTGTCACCCACAATCTTTTCAGGAATTACAGAAAACCTGGTAGAGCCCTGCTCCGAACGCAGTCTCATGGGCCATCCGTCCGCTCTGAGATCGGCCTCGTGCAAACCCAGGTACAGGTCATCGGCCGCCTTAATAATCATAATGGGCAGACGCTCGCCACCTGCATCGGACAACTTTTCGGGGCCTATGTTATGGCGCTCGCCGTTGTAGTACCACGCGGTAAAATCGTCAGCAAAGTTGAACTCAGTGCATTCTGTCAATACAGGAAATGGATCTTGATCAGGAAACAAAAGATCAGTCGGATAAAGCCCCGCATCAAATCTGAAAGCGACGCCGTTATTGTATACTCTGGCCTCTATCTCGTACTGAAGGGGTGCATTGATGGAATTATCCACGGAAACATTAATAACGCTACTGCTGTAAAGATCCTGAACATTTGATCTTTTACCCCACAGAGGTTTCCAATTCTTATTAGTGAGTCCCGTTTTGAACTTGTTAAGGGGGTTCTTAATCTTAAAAGAACTCTCCTGTTCACCAAAAACAAATCCAAAATCAGACCAATCGATCACAGTTTTATCTGCAATACTCACACGATATTCCAATGATGTTGATACAGATCTGATTTGCAAGCTGATTGTCTTGTCAGGTGATTTTACCTCATAAATATCGGACTGTGCACTGATTTGGCAAAGGAATGAAACAGCAAACACTGCCAGTAAAAAGACTCTCTTCATAATCAGAATTGGTTTATTTCTGCCCCAAATATATAAAAATAGCTCGATAGGGACTTTCCCTAATACATTTTAAAAAAGGACAGATTAAGAAAAACAATTTCCCACCTGGAAAAATATATTTTCCCACCTGGGATTTTTTTATTTCTCCACCTGGAGAAAATCTGCGCTCCCGGCAGAGAGTAAGTGTTGACATGCGATTCTTATTAATTAAAAATTGTTAAGCCCTATATACGCGTATGTAAAAAAGGTGTCTAATCAGTAAATTTGCATCTTAAGATATAACCTTAACTTTATGAGCAAGACTACCAAATGGGTGCTGGTATCAGTCATCGTGATAGGACTGGCCGTTTTAGGCATATACCGTTTTAAACCGAAATCCAACAAAGACATTCCAGCAGGTCCGGGCCCGATGCCCGCAGCAGGTGCGCCGATAGGACGCGGCGGCCAGACTTTATTAGTACGTCACGTGGTGATGCAGCCCACCGAGCTTGTGGACGGCATCAACATAAGCGGAAGCCTGATTCCCAACGAGGAGGTAAACCTCTCTTTCGAGACATCCGGCAAGATTACCGACATCTTCTTTGAGGAGGGCACCAAGGTCCGCAAAGGTCAGGTGTTGGCCAAGATCAACGACGCTCCCCTGCAGGCCCAGCTCAAGAAACTGGAGGCCCAGTATCAGTCAACCGAGGACCGCCTGGCCCGCCAGAAAGCCCTTTATGAGAAGGAGGCCGTAAGTAAAGAGGCTTTCCAGACTGCCGAGGCCGATTTCAACAAACTCCAGGCCGACATAGAGGAGTGCCGCGCCAAGCTGGATCAGACAGAGCTGAAAGCTCCGTTTGACGGAATCATCGGTCTGCGCCAGGTAAGCGTAGGCGCCTATGCATCGCCCAACACCAACGTTGCCACCCTGACAAATACAGAAAAACTGAAAGTTGAATTCGCCATCCCCGAGCGTTACGCCGGCGTACTGCAGAACGGAGCCAAGCTGACATTCACTGTCGAGGGTAGCGACGATATACACAACGCTCAGGTCTACGCAACCAACTCAAAGGTGGATCAGGGCACCCGCACCTATCTGGTCCGCGCCATCTACGACAACAAGGACGGCAAGCTGGTACCCGGCCGATACGTAAGCGTAAGCCTGAATACCCGCACATTCCCCAACGCTCTGGCTGTACCCAGCGAAGCAGTCATCTCCGAGATGGGCATAGACAAGGTATTCCTCTACAAAGGCGGCAAGGCCATTCCCCAGGAGATAACCAAAGGCTTAAGGACCGATGCAATGGTACAGGTGCTTAGCGGCCTGAACGTAGGTGACACAGTAATTACCAGCGGCACCATGCAGCTGCGTACCGGAATGAGAGTTGAACTGAAATAATCCGGCACCCAGATGAACATTTCAGAACTTAGTATAAGACGCCCGGTGCTTGCAACAGTGCTGGTGCTCATAATAATACTGTTCGGTATCGTAGGTTACACTAGTCTGGGCGTGCGCGAATACCCGTCGGTGGACAACCCTATAATCTCTGTATCGGCCTCCTACCCCGGAGCCAACGCCGAAGTAATTGAGAATCAGATAACAGAGCCGCTGGAGCAGCAGATTAACGGTATCCCCGGCATCCGCTCGCTCTCATCGGTAAGCCAGTACGGAAACAGCCGTATAACCGTAGAGTTTGAGCTCTCGGTCGATCTTGAGACCGCCGCCAACGACGTGCGTGACAAGGTATCTCGTGCCCAGCGAATGCTCCCGCGCGACTGCGATCCCCCCACCGTATCCAAGGCCGACGCCGACGCAATGCCTATCCTTATGGTTGCACTGCATTCCGATAAGCGCTCCCTGCTGGAACTCAGTGAGATTGCCGACCTCGTGGTAAAGGAGCAGCTCCAGACCATCCAGGACGTAAGCTCCGTAATGATCTGGGGTGAAAAGCGTTACTGCATGCGCCTGTGGCTGGACCCCGTAAAGATGTCCGGTTACGGCATCACCCCCATGGACGTCAAGAACGCCCTTGACAAGGAGAACGTAGAGCTGCCGTCAGGAACAATCGAGGGTAATACTACTGAACTTGAAATCCGCACCCTCGGCCAGATGCACACTACTGAGGAGTTCAACAACCTGGTAATCAAGCATGACGGCACCAAGGTAATACGTTTCAGCGACGTAGGCCAGGCCGAACTCAGTCCGCGCGACATAAAGAGTTACATGAAGATGAACGGCATCCCGATGGTTGGTGTGGCAGTTACTCCCCAGCCGGGCGCCAACCACATCAACATAGCCAACGCCGTCTATGACCGCATGAAGCTGATGGAGAAGGACCTGCCCGAGGACGTAGGTTACGAGTACGGCTTTGACAACACCCGCTTTATCCGCGCATCAATCAACGAGGTTAAGACCACCCTGTACGAGGCATTCATACTGGTTATATTCATCATATTCCTGTTCCTGCGTGACTGGCGCGTAACCCTTATCCCCGTGCTGGTTATCCCGGTATCAATCATCGGCTCATTCTTTGTAATGTATCTGCTGGGATTCAGTATCAACGTGCTCTCGATGCTTGCGGTGGTGTTGTCGGTGGGACTTGTGGTGGATGACGCCATTGTAATGACTGAGAACATATACAACCGTATAGAAAAGGGCATGACTCCGCTACAGGCCGGCATTGACGGCTCGCGTGAGATTCTGTTTGCCATCATATCTACCTCAATCACGCTGCTCTGCGTATTCGTACCCATAGTGTTCATGCAGGGCCAGACGGGCCGACTGTTCCGCGAGTTCGCGTTCGTGATTGCAGGTGCCGTAGTGATTTCAACCTTTGCGGCCCTTACCTTCACCCCCATGCTCTCCACCAAGATTCTGGTGCGCAGGGAAAAGAAAAACGCATTCTACGCATGGTCCGAGCCTTTCTTTGATGGCCTTAACAAGTACTACAGCAAGAGTCTTGAGTTTGTGCTGCGCAACCGCTGGATAACCCTTGCCACAATGGTGCTGGCACTGGGCGCAGCAGTCTGGATGTGGACCAAGACCCCGTCCGAGATGGCCCCTATGGAGGACCGCTCTCAGGTAACAGTGCGCACCCAGGGCCCCGAGGGCGTCACCTACGAGTACATGCGTGACTACACCGAGCGCATAAACGATGTGGTTGATTCACTTATGCCCGATGCCAAGTTCGTGACCGCCCGAGTATCGAGCGGCGGCGGCAACATACAGATTACACTTAAGGACATAAAAGAGCGCAGTTACTCGCAGATGGAGGTGTTTGAAAAACTAAGTGCCGCCGTACGCCGTGAGAACGATGCCCGCGCGTTCGTGCAGCAGCAGTCGTCATTTGCAGGAGGCCGAGGCGGAATGCCTGTTCGTTACGTTCTGCAGGCCACCAACATTGAGAAACTGCAGGATGTGCTGCCCAAGTTCCTGGCCAAAGTAAATGACAACCCCGCCTTCCAGATGGCCGATGCCGACCTCAAGTTCTCCAAGCCCGAGGTCCGCATATCGATCAACCGCGAGAAAGCCAACCTGCTGGGTGTGAGCACCCGCGATATTGCCCAAACCCTGCAGTGGGGACTGAGCGGTCAGCGAATGGGTTACCTCTATATGAACGGAAAGCAGTATGATATTATTGGTGAGATAAACCGCCAGCAGCGTAACACCACACAGGCGCTCAAATCAATCTACATGCGCAGCGGAAGCGGCGACATGATCCAGATGGAGAACCTGGTGGACCTTAAGGAGGATATCGCTCCGCCCCGTCTGTACCGTTACAACCGATTTGTATCGGCCACAGTATCGGCCGGACTTGGAAAAGGCTATACTCTGGGACAGGCGCTTGACGAGATGGACAAGATTGCCAAGGAGACTCTGGATGATACCTTCCGCACCGCACTTACCGGCGAGTCCAAGGACTTCCGCGAGAGTTCCAACAGCCTGCTGTTCGCGTTCGGACTGGCACTGCTGCTTATCTACCTGATTCTGGCTGCCCAGTTTGAGAGTTTCAAGGATCCGCTCATAGTTATGATTACCGTGCCTCTGGCTGTGTTCGGCGCACTTGTATTCCTGCGCGGCGGCGGCCAGACCATGAACATTTTCAGTGAGATAGGTATTATCATGCTTATAGGACTTGTGGCCAAGAACGGTATCCTGATTGTGGAGTTTGCCAACCAGAAGCAGGAGGCCGGAATAGACAAGTTCATAGCAATACGTGACGCATCCATACAGCGTTTGAGACCTATCCTGATGACATCTACATCAACAATGCTGGGTCTGCTGCCGCTTATGTTCGCACACGGTGAGGGCAGCGCCGGACGTATTGCAATGGGTACTGCGGTAGTTGGCGGTATGCTCATATCCACCTTCTTCACCATGTACATTGTACCCTCCATCTACAGTTACATTTCAACTGACCGTAAGACACGCAAGAAAAAGGAATGAAACCATACAGAATAACATTGGCTATGGCGGCCATAACCCTTTGTTCGGGTTCATGGGCACAGATAATGACTCTCAAGGACTGCCTTGAGGAGGGCATCCGCGAAAGTTACCAGATAAAACTGGTCAACATCTCCGAGGAGAAGGCGGCAAACAACGACACCTGGGCTTATGCAGGCGGAATGCCCACCGTAAGCATCCAGGGTAGTTATTCAGGCTCTATAGCCAGCAATGACGCCACACTAGCATCCGATGGTTCCACAGTTTCCAACCGCGGAGTATTTGACCAGACCCTGAACGCTCAGATCCGTGCCGATTGGACCGTATTTGAGGGATTCAGCATACAGGCCACCCGTGACCGTATGCAGGAACTCCACAACCAGGGCACCATACAGACACGCATAAGCATAGAGGATTACATTGCAAGCCTTACCACCGAGTATTACAACCTGGTTCGTCAGACACTGCATCTTAAGAATCTGGAATATGCCACCGCTCTGAGTAAGGAGCGTCTGCGCATTACCAGCGAGCGTTATGATATGGGCGGCAATTCCCGCCTGGACATGCAGCAGGCTCAGGTCTATTTCAACTCTGACAGCGCCAAAAGCCTTAAGCAGCACGAGTCACTGGCATCGGCCAACATCCGTATAAACCGTCTTATGTCCAACCAGGACCTCAAGACCGTTCATGTGGCAGCCGATACCGCCATCACTCTGCTTACAGGGCTTGACTTCCAGTCTCTTTATGATGACATGATGAAGGTTAACGCATCGCTGCTGCGTGCCGAGAGCAACCGTTCAGTTGCCAGGATGGACCGCAAGACTGTTCAGTCACGCAACTACCCCTACCTACGTCTTAACGCATCATACGGCATAACCCAGAACCTTTACGGCAACAGCACATATACCGACCGTTTGAACTGGGGTCCAAGTTTCGGCGCCACCATAGGCATGAATCTGATAAATGGCAAGCAGCGAACACAGGAGCGTAACGCCATTCTGGACGAAATGAATGCCGATATCACCGTTGAGCAGTTGGAACTTCAACTCCGTGCCAATCTGGAGGATTTCTGGCAGGCTTACCAGAATAACCTGATGCTTCTGGAACTACAGGAGCAGAACCTCAAGGCCGCACAGGAGACAATGGACATTGCACAGGAGCGCTACCTGCTGGGCAACCTCTCCGGCCTTGAGATGCGCGAGGCCCAGAAATCCCTCCTGGATGCCGAAGAGAGCCTGCTCCAGGTCCAGTATGACACCAAAGTCTGCGAAATTTCACTCCTCCAGATCAGCGGCCGCATCATGCAGTACCTGGAGTAAATTGAGAATAAATACCCAATTGCAGTAATAGTAACGGCGGAACGCCGTTACCCGGCCTGGAAGGCCGGCAAGCGAATGGAATGAGCGCGTTTGCGGAGCAAACTAAAAAAATGGAAGGGACCTCCGTCCCGGAGGTCCGGCTTCACTCGCAGTTGCAAACTGATAACGCTTACAACAAAAAGAAGGGTGCAATTTATTTATTGCACCCTTCTTTTTGTTCTGGAAATAATTACTTAGCAGCTGCGAGTGAAGCCTTACGGAACTCCTTCATCAGCTTCTCGAGCTCCAGAGAAGCCTTGCGGGCACGTGTGCCAGCAGCCTTGTTACCTTTCTCTACCTGTGCGCATGCGTCCTTTGCAAATGCTGCGTAAAGCTCAGCAGCCTCTTTCAAAATTTTCTCCATAGTTGTTTGTTATTGAATTGAAATGATTGATTATAAATACATACTGACGCAAAAATAATACTTATTCCATTAGTTGCAAAAATTGGGACATCTTTTTTTAAAAAAAATGTCAAAAAAACCTATATAGTGGGTTAAACAAGGCAAAAACGGCCTCATAATAGCTTCTGGCTTGCATTAGTTGTTAATTCCGGCAAGTGTTCGGCAATAATAACATATGCATTTTTCATTTATCATCTAAAATGACTATTTTTGTGCTGTATATAAATAAGGTGCACATTATGATGAAAAAAGCATTATTGACAATAGCAGGTCTACTCATCACCATACTGGCGGTGGCAAAAGTATCGGACGAACAGAATCCCAAATATGGCAAGGGTGCTGTTCCTGTTGATGAGAACGGAATGGTATGTTTTACCTTTACGGGTTCCATCCCTCAGGGTATGGATGAAAACAGGTGCTACGATATACTTTTCAACTGGGCAAAGGGACGTTTTGCCAAGCCCTATGCACAGGCCGGGCGCATACTTAACGAGGATGCTTCAGCTCATCGTTTCATATTCCATGTAGAGCAGATGATTACCTTCAAGAGCAGCGCTCTTGTAGCCGATGAGTCCAACATCTCATACAACTTCTCTGTTGCGGTTAAGAACGGGACGTACACACTCAAGATGACCGATATCAGATACCGTTACGAGGAGGGTCGTGAAGGAGGCGGCAAGGTATTCCCTGCCGAGGACTGGATCACAGACAAGGAGGCCTACAACCGCAAGGGCACCAAATTCCTCAAGAGTACCGGAAAGTTCCGAGTAAAGACCATTGACCTCAAGGACATCCTGTTCCAGAGAGCCAATGAAGCATTGTCCGGTAATCTCTGAAACAAATGTCATCAGACAAAGAGCTCTATAGCATATTGGGGGTGGATCCTCTGGCATCGGAAACGGAAATAAAAACCGCGTACGAGCATCTTATTGCCGATAATCCTGAAGGCACTCCTCTCCATTCCCGCATTGTGGAGGCATATACCGTTCTGTCTGATATGGACAGCCGGGCGGAGTATGACATAAAGGGGAAGGTACGCCACAGCCGTAAACTAAGACGCAGTCCGTCTCACTCCGACGGAGTCGAGAAGGCTAGGTACACGCTCAACACACTGTTCCTGGCAGGCGCTGCTGTAACCACTGTCCTGTTCATACTGCATATGAGCGGTAATTTGAGCACAATGCCGTTCTATATTGCCTGCGGCATCTCCCTGCTTCTTAAGATATCCGAATACATACTCCGACTGATTCCATAAGATGTTCATAAGGACCCTGTCAGTAAGATCGCTACTTGGATTGGCTGCCGCATCCATTCTGCTGATGCTGCCTGAATATGTACAGGCTCAGAGCACGCTCTCGCAGAACCAGGACGGTTTCAATGGCGAGACAATGGACGGTTTCATGAATATGGACCCGGATAAGGATTCCACCGTTGTGGAACGAACCGTATCACACGACTATTTCCAGTGGACCATAAATACCCGTACAGGCCTGCCTGATATAGTGGAGCCCGATACACTTCACCACTCTTTCCACAACGTACATCTAACCGAAGGTATGTTCGGCACTTACAGTCATCTGGGCAATATGGGTTCACCCAGGCTCTCACGCCTTTGGTTTGAACGTGAGGATCCCGGTGATTTTGTGTTTGACGCTCCATATGATTTCTGGATCAAGAACCCGGATCAGTTCCGTTTTACCGATACCAAGACGCCCCATACAAGCATAGACTATTACAAAGGCGGCAACAGACGTACAGGCGAAGAGCATGTAAAAGGCTATTTTGCCGCCAATTTCAACCGCAAGGTGGGTATAGGTTTTGATATGGATTACCAGTTGGGACGAGGCAGATATGAGAACCAGGCCACATCAGCTTTTGATTCCCGTCTGTATACCTACTACCGCGGTGACATATATCAGGTTTATGCCACAGCCAATAAAGATCAGATCAAGATAGCAGAGAACGGCGGTATCCAGGACCTGAGGTACGTGATGAACCCCGAGGCTATGGCCGAAGGACGCAAGCAGTACTCCCCCGAGGACATACCTTTCCGCCTCTACTACAACTGGAACAACATAAAGCGCTCACAAGCTCTCGTCAACCAGGAGCTGAACATAAAAACCACCACTTACCGCACTGACAGCATTGGCGATACGGTATATACTTTCAAGCGCGACATTGAATTCGGAAAGCTGGCACATACGTTTGAGATAGGCAAGCTTCAGAGACGCTATATCTATTACGATATGCGTCCCGGATACTATACCGACACCTATCTCAAAAATGACTCCGTAGACCTGATGAAGAACTTCTACGTAACCAATACCCTGTCACTGTCACTGCTGGAAGGTTCTACCAGATGGGCTATTGCAGGTCTGTCGGCATTCATACGGTATGAGTTCAAGAACTATGCCATGCCCGATACCATTCCCGGATCAGGCGAGTATATGCGCCGATACAAGGAGGGCAAGTTCTTTGTAGGAGGACAGATGGAGAAAGCACAGGGAGACAACCTGACTTTCCGCGCCGGATTTGAAACCGTACTGTTGGGTGAGAGTATAGGTGATTTTGAACTGGATGGAGAGATGGAACTTAAATACCCCATCCTTGGCAAGGATGCCCGCATAGGTGCATATGGTAATATGTCGGCCCTTGACGCCCCCTTCTTCCTTGCCCAGATGCATTCCACATATGCCTGGTGGGAAGGTGATTTCAAGAAGGTTTTCAGGACACATTTCGGAGGATTCATCGATCTTGATATGACAGGTACCCGTTTCCAGCTTGATGTTGAGAATGTGGCTAACTATGTCTATCTTAAGAATGATGCAGGTAAATATGTCAATGCCGACGGAGTATCACAACCATCTTATTCTATTTCGGCCGCACAGCATGACGGTTCAATACAGATTCTGAGCGCCACGCTGCAGCAGAACTTCAAGCTGGGTCCGTTGCATTGGGACAACCACGTGACGTATCAGCTGTCGGGCAATAAGAAAATCATTCCGCTGCCCGACCTGAATGTTTTCTCGGACCTGTACTTTAAGTTCGTATATTACAAGAGACTGAATCTGGAGGTGGGTGCCAACGCACTCTTCTTTACCAGATACAGCGCTCCGGGTTATTGCCCCGCAGTTGGAATGTATCACCTGCAGAATGAAGACTGCATCCAACAGGTGGGAGGTTATCCTCTGCTCACGGGTTATGTAAACTGTCAGCTGCGCGGTGTCAGATTCTACATTCTCTACTACCACGCCAATGACGGGCAGATGAACAACCGCGACTCTTTTATAGTCCCGGGATATCCGGCCAATCCCGGAATGCTCAAGTTCGGACTTAGCTGGACACTGTTTGACTGATACGATAGTATTACTCACAAGATGATAAGATGGGGTTTCATAGGATGCGGACAGGTGACCGAGCATAAGAGCGGTCCTGCTTTCGCCAAGGCCGACGGTTCTGCAATCGAGGCTGTAATGAGCCGTGACAAGGCCAAAGCCAGCTCTTATGCACAAAGGCATAACATCCGCAAATGGTACACTGATGCAATGGAGCTTATAGAAGATCCCAATGTGAATGCTGTCTACATAGCAACCCCGCCATCTTCGCATGCCACATATGCCGTAATGGCTATGAAAGCCGGCAAGCCGGTATATATAGAGAAACCTATGGCGCAAAGCTACGAGGAATGCATGAGGATTAACCGCGTCTCACGCGAGACCGGAGTTCCCTGTTTTGTGGCATATTACAGGCGCTATCTCCCCTACTTCCTGAAAGTAAAGGAACTTATACCACAGATAGGCAAACTCATAAACGTGCAGATACGTTTTGCACAGCCGCCTAAGGAACTCGACTACAACAGCACCAACCTTCCCTGGAGAGTTATCCCGGATATATCGGGAGGCGGTTATTTCTATGATCTGGCACCCCATCAGATTGATATGGTACAGGAACTTTGCGGTTGCATAATCGATGCCTACGGCCTTTGCAGCAACCGTGCCGGTCTGTATCAGGCCGAAGATACCGTAAGTGCCTGTTTCAAGTTTGAAAACGGTCTGGTGGGCTCCGGTTCTTGGTGTTTTGTGGCCGATGAGTCCGCCAAGGAAGATCGCATAGAACTTATCGGTGACAAGGGCATGATCTGTTTCTCTATCTTTACGTTCCAGCCTATTGCCCTGCATGACAGCACCGGCCGTCATGAGTTTGATATCCCAAATCCAGAACACGTTCAGTTCCCGCTGGTACAGGCTGTTGTAGATCATCTCAACGGCAAGTCCGTCTGCTCCTGTGACGGTTTCAGCGCCACCCCTACCAACTGGGTGATGGACCGTATCCTGGGCAAATTCTGACTGTCACTCCATGAAAAAAAACGATTCCGGCCGATCACCAAGACCAGCCGGAATCTGCCTAAATTATCTCAAAGTCAAACCAAATGTTATTTTTTAGAAGCTCCAGCCAATGGTGAGCATCACCTTGTCTGTCTTATAGTTGTAATTCACATCAACATCCTCAATGTACTCATTGACATTGACTGTGCTGTTACGGATTCCGTGCAGGTAAGCCAAGTCTACGTAGAACTGTGTTCCGTCAGGATCGGGAGCCGAACAGTAGCCCAATCCGGCTGTCATGTACTGGGTCTTGCCCAGACGGTCAACCTGGAAATCGGTACGGCCTACTTCCGATACATTGCCGTTTCCGTCATACTTCCAGCCGTTGAAGTCAGAATCACCCAGCCAAGGTGCTGCATTATCCTTAAACATTGACTCCACCAGATTATAACCCAGACGGAGCGATAGGTTGCTGATGTTCTGCTCCAGTCCAACCTTGATAGTGGAATAGTCCTTATAATCTATTGCGCCCTGGTCAACCATCTTGGTATTGCCTATGGAGAGCGATGAGCGCTGTGTGAAATGCTTCTCATACTCAGCGCCGATGGCTGTCTTGCCAAATGTAAGACCGGCGCTGAGATTAAGAGACCAAGGAGATGAGAATTGGTAATCAACTGAATTTGTGAATCTGCTACCGTCCTTAGGGGTATCCATTACAGCATAAAGGTAATCGGCATACTCAAGAGTCTGTCTGAAATAGGTAGGAGTCTTGATAGCCGCACCTATCCTGAGTGCAGGAACCGGACGGATTATTGTACCGAATGCCATATTCCAACCTGTGCCCTCTGACTGGTTCATCTTGTCAACGGCGGTGTAATCATGACCGTCATCGGCATACGCTGGAACCACGTAAGGCTTGTCCTCAACAGTTGCCGAACCGTAATCGGGATAATAATCATAGAAGTAACCCTCTGACCAAGTATCGGTTGACAATATTCCTACAGTCCAACCGAAATATACCATATCCGAAAGGTTGCAGGAGAGGTTGAAATCATATGAGTTAACCTTGTTACGCTGGTTATCCAGAAACTCGCGATATACCACATACTGCTTTGTCGGGTCATCCCCATCATTCACAAAGAACTTATCTATGTATTCCAGACTACGGTCCATATTCTGGAGTTTGCGGTATGAGATACCGAAGTTGAAATAATTATCACCATTATCACTGCCGCTGAATATGGCCGAGAAATTGTCAAACGCCACATTCACGTCAGACCTGTTGTCTTTTGAGTAGAATGTCCTGCCGTTTGATGAAATAGGACTGGCCGCTGTGGCTACAGGATCCATATTCATGGATGTCCCAAAAAATGAAACCGAGAAGTTGACGTCACTCTTGCGGTATGTACCTATACCGGCCGGGTTATGACTGATAACCGAAGGATCACTTCCAAGAGCACTCATTGCGCCTCCCATACCTACGTAGCGTGCTGTTCCGTTCAGTTCCTCCTCATACAGCTTGGCGGCATCAAAAGAGGTCTGAGCACCAACTGCCAGAGAGATTGTCATTGCAAGGACTGATATTGATATTCTGTTAGTTTTCATATGCTTAAGTTTTATAGTATTTCTGAATCGGATATAGTTCACTCTTATACTGTAATTGCTTTGCGGTACTTATCATCTGCGTGATGAACTGCCTGCAACACTATGTGAGCCACCGCCGCTGGAACCTGAACTGAAGCTACTGCTGCCACCTGAACTGAAACTGCTGCCTGAGCTGTAACTGCCGCCTGAGCTTGAACTGATGCTGCCTACACTGCGGCTTGAACTGCTGGAGCTGCGTGAAGAACTGCTGGCAGAACTTGAACGGGTCACTGAACTGCTGCTGGTATTTGCAGAACTTCTTGTTGATGAACTGCTGCCCACACTACGGCTTGAGCTGGAGCTACTGCTGCCTACGCTGCGGCTTGAGCTTGAACTGCTGCTGCCTACGCTGCGGCTTGAGCTAGAGCTGCTGCCTACACTACGGCTTGAGCTTGAACTGCTGCTGCCCACACTACGGGTTGAACTGCTGCTGCCTACGCTGCGGGTTGAGCTGCTGGTGCTGCTGGGGCGGTCATATGTAGTACCGGACTGTGTTGAACGTGAAGTACTTGAACGGCTTGATGTTGCAGGAGCCACACTTCTGACAGACGAACTGCTTGACTGTGAACTTACGCTGCGGCTTGAGCTTGAACTTGTAGTTCCCACACTGCGGCTTGAACTGCTTGTGCTTGAACCTGCCACGCTACGGCTGCTGCTCGAATTGGTAGTTCCTACGCTGCGACTTGAGCTGCTGCCTGCCACGCTGCGGCTGCTGCTTGTGCTTGAACTTGCCACGCTGCGGCTACTGCTTGAGTTCGAAGCGCCTACACTGCGGTTAGAGCTTGAAGATGCCACGCTGCGGTTGGGTGATGATGTTGAGGCTGCAGTGCTGTTGACTGACCTGGAAGCGACTGAACCGGAAGCTGTCCTTACAGTGCGGCTTGCGCTGGAACCAGATATTGCCATCCGGTCTGTGGTAGAACGGCTCAGATTCCTATCCCAGCCACCGCCGTTCACGCTACGGTTTCCTACATAATGGTCAACCCTGTTGTTGATTATATAGGTGTTACCGCGATAGTAAGCGGGACCATAATAATAGTATGATCTGTAATAATAAGGCTCATAGTACCATGAACTGTAATACCAGGGATCGTAATACCAGGGATCATAGAACCAGGGATCATAGTAATATGTGTTTGAATAGTACCAGTAACGGTCATCAAAATAACGGTCCCAGTAGATTATATCAAACAGAAGGTCATCCACGAATGAGAAGTACGGACGTCCATAATGACGGAAACGGTACAGACGACGGGTCAGATAGTAATCCTCAACGGCATCGTTGTAACCCTCGGCATATGAACCGTCATCGTTATATACATATCTCTTCTCTCCGCTGTTGGGATCTATCACGTAGATAGTGTCATGTATATATACGGTGGGAACATCGTCCAATATTGAACCGTCCTCATACTGGATCTGGCTGGTTCCGTAGGTATAACGGCGGTTATACTCATCGGGATCACGGTCCACTATGATCTGAGGCGTTGTCTTTACTACAGGTGCTGCCTGCTCAACTGGAGCAACAGGCTCTGCATAAGAAGGGGTACGCGTGATTGTCGCGCTCTGTGACGTTGACGAACTTGATGAACTGCCGGTACTCTTGCCGGTTGAATACAAGTCGTTTCTCTGCGCACCGGCTGTCATTGTGACTGCCATCAATGCCATAAACAATACTGACTTTTTCATAACCGTATGTTTTATTGGTTTCTTTCCAATGCAAAAATAATATGGTAATAATACCCGGAACACGGAAATTCCCTAATTGTAAAGGGGAAAATCCCTAAAATAGTACAATTGGGGCCTGACCCCTTTTGTACTATTTTATGCGGAGGGAGTTGAAATCGGTGTCGGTACCGCGAAAAACGTTGAAATCGGTATACTCATCTATACCTTCTATGCTGGCATGGTCGGTAAACTGCCAGATACGCCACTGCTTGTCCGTCTCAGGACGCACCACATAATAGTGGGCCACCCAGAACGGATAGCTGTCAAAAGCCGGATTGTTAAGGTGTCTGCGGCGGAACTTTGATGACGAGTAGATGATAGGCTTTACACCGTAATGTGCCTCCAGTTCCTTGAGGAATACCAGAAGTTCACGCTGAAGGTCATCAGATGAGCGTCCGGAACGCTCCACATCCACAACCGGAACCAAGTCACCGGATTGCAGTTTTACCGTGTTTATAAAATGATCCGCCTGCTGTTGAGGAGACTTTCCCGGATCATAGAAATGGTACACGCCGCACACAAAGCCAGCGTTTCGTGCCTCTCGTATATTATCGGCATATCGGGGGTCGGTAAATGTGCTTCCCTCGGTGGCTTTCATTATTACAAACCGTAACGGGATTTCATTTTCAGCCGATGACTGAGCAACGTCACGCCACCTTATATCGCCCTGATGATGCGAAACATCTATTCCGTAACATAGAAAACCCGATGGAAGGCATACGCCGTACTCCCTGGTTCCGCGGCATGGACGCAAACGGTAGAAATATGGACGCAGGAATAGGTAATATGCAGCTGCGGATACCAGAATTATCAGGATGACCGTAATGGTCCAATGTACCCAGTCCGGCATCAGGGAAGCGGAATTTCGGGTATTCAATGCAGGAGCCTTAACTGATTTCTTGGGTGCAGACCTTTTTGAGGATGTGTTCTTACGTGGTTTCTTATGGCCTACAGACAGAAAAGAGAAGAAGGATTTCCGTCCCTTCTTGGAAACGGAAGCCCTTCTTTTCTTATTTGTGCCTTTAGCCGGCATAATTGCAGCTTAGTAAGGACTGCTTATTATTTGTGCTCCAGCTGGAGAGTCTTGGTAGGCTGGTCACATACCTCGGTGGGGCCGAAGTACTGGATAGGACCGGGATATACGAAACTGGTCTCACGGGCCCACTCTGCACGATGCTTGATAAACTCCTTGAAGGGAGCGCCGTCCAATTCAACCAGGGCCTTGCGGATAACCGGTTTCATCTCACCGTTACGCTTCTCCATGTTCATCATCATGGTGATAGGAATACCG
This sequence comes from Bacteroidaceae bacterium, assembly GCA_045534785.1. Taxonomy (GTDB): domain Bacteria; phylum Bacteroidota; class Bacteroidia; order Bacteroidales; family Bacteroidaceae; genus Colenecus. The sequence continues at coordinate 32,638 of JAZSKJ010000021.1, forward strand.
CCTGCTATCCACTGGTCTGCAGGAGCCACAGTATTCTTGATTGATGACATGTAACCGGTCTTGCCGGCAGCGATCAGCATTGATGCGTTGTAACCCAGACTGTAGCAGTAGTCGGCGTCAAAGTTTGACGGAGCTGCGCAACGGCCCTCGTAACCGCAGAAGTGATGCTGTGTAGCATACTTGCCAAGATACTTGCCTTCCTTCTTCCACTCAGCCAGCTTTACGCCAACCATATCGGCCAAAAGCTGCTCAGTTTCAATCAAAGATACCTGTACGTTTCCGTGAGGGTCACGCTCCAGAGCCAGCTGACGGCTTACGCTCTCGGGCAGGCTCTTGAATATTGTGGCATTCTCCTTGGAGAGTTTGCTTACTATGTACTGGATCTTCTTGTCGGCCTGAATCATGTCGAACTCAGCCTGATTGGCAGCAAGGACGTCATTAAGCTCGGCAATAAGCTTCTTTATAGCAGGGATGAACTCAATCAGGCCCTCGGGAACCAGAACGGTACCGAAGTTCAGGCCGCGGGCGGCACGGTCTGCAACAACCTGAGCGATATAAGTTACGATGTCATCCAGGGTCTGGTTCTTAGCCTCAACCTCCTCACCGATAAGGGTGATGTTGGGCTGGGTCTGCAGGGCGCACTCCAGAGTAACATGGCTTGCTGAACGGCCCATCAGCTTGATAAAGTGCCAGTACTTGCGGGCTGAATTGCAGTCACGCTCAATGTTACCTATGATCTCTGAATAAACCTTGGTAGCTGTATCAAAACCGAATGAGGTCTCAATCTCGGAGTTCTTCAGGTCTCCGTCAATAGTCTTGGGGCAGCCGATAACCTGCACACCTGCGCCGATAGCCTTGTAGTACTCGGCCAGAACGCAAGCGTTGGTGTTTGAATCATCACCACCGATGATTACCAGAGCCTTGATGTCAAGAGCCTTGAGAATCTCAAGACCCTTATCGAACTGATCCTTCTTCTCCAGTTTGGTACGGCCGGAGCCGATGATATCGAAACCGCCGGTATTGCGGTACTCGTCGATGATATCGGCAGTGAGTTCCATATAGTTGTGGTCAACCAGACCGCCGGGGCCAAGGATGAATCCGTACAGCTTGTTGGCTGGGTTAAGCTTCTTGAGTCCGTCAAAAAGACCGGCAATTACGTTGTGACCGCCGGGGGCCTGACCACCGGACAGGATAACGCCTGCGTTGATTGTTTTCTTGGCGGGAGCACCTTCGGCCGGCTCAAACTTGAGGTACGGCATACCGTAGGTGTTGGGGAAGAGCTTCTTGACCTCTTCCTGGTCTGCAACTGACTGTGTGGGAGCACCCTCAACAGCCTTCAAAGCACCGCGAAGAGCCTTGGGAAGTTTAGGCTGATAAGCGGCACGTGCAATCTGTAAAGCGCTTTTTGTACTCATTGTGATTATATATGTTTGTTATTGTTACCTATATAAAATAAGGATGCGCAAATTTCGTCAAATTTACGCACCCTTGCAATATTTACAGCTAAAAAAGCCTTGACAGATTCAGAATCGATAGATGAGGGACATATTCAGGTCAAAGAATGAGCCTACTCCCCATAACCATTCCCACTGATTCTCATCCTCTGAGAACTTGAAGTCTTTTTTTAGGAAAGTGTTCACATCAAAGCCCCAATGGGAGTTTTTCTTAAACCAACCCTGATAACCGAATCCTGCACCACCACCCAACGCGCAGAACAACTCGCCTTTTTCATATCCGGCTCTTTGCCATCTGTCTTCAATGGTCTTCGAGACAGAGTTGGGGTCTTGTCCGGCAGCCTGTGCCTCATCCTTTCTCTGCTGGATGATTGCATCCTCCTGGGCATATGTCAGTTTGGTTCTGGAGACCACGAATGTCTCACGGAAAATGCCGATATCAGTTCTTAAGACGCCATAAAAACCTCTGTGCGGTCTACGTCCTAAATAAATACGACCTTCGGGGCATACCATTACTCCCACATATTTACGGTCCCACTTCACTTCATGTTTTCCGTCTTCCATTTCTACATCGGCATACCATTTTGAAGGATGGCCGGACCAGTCAAGATCATACGTTATCCCGTCCAGTTTTACGGTTGTAGGTACCTCCTGACCTTCGGTCAGCGACCTTACAAAAGTGCTCCGGTTCACAAAATGAGTCTGTGCTGATACTCCGAATGTGAATCGGGTATCGGTATAATGTTCCCATACCACTTGAGGTGACAAATAACCTACTGAAACAAGATCAACCTTAAATCCGTTTTTATACATGTCAAATCCCTCTGTATTAAGAGGTTTAGCCTGCAATGCACCTGCAATGCAGAACATGAAAAAAAACACAAGAACAGTTTTCTTCATATCAGACAAGCTTTATTCACACCGCTAAGGTATGAATTCGAGTCGTATTTTACAACTTTTAAGAGATTCTTATTATATTTGCCAAACTTTTTTACCACCTATCATTTATGCACACCATGCATTATTGTTTCATCATAAATGCTGAACCCAGCAAGGCCGGCAATGCCGACAGGATACAAGCTGACATTGATAAACTGGAGAATCCCATCGATTACGGATTATTCCTTACTACAGCTGAGAAGACAGCCACGACATTTGTAAACAGCTACTGCATGGAACATCCGGAAGAGGAGACATGTTTTGTAGCCTGCGGAGGTGACGGTACAATAAATGAAGTTGCCACAGGCATGATGGGAGCCAGAAACAAGCATCTGGCTGTTCTGGCTTACGGGAGCGGCAACGACTTCATCAAATACTATAAAGGTAAGAACTTTTTTAATGTGCAGGGCCTTATTGACGGAACTCCGCATAAGATAGATATACTCAAGGTCAATCAAGACCGATATTCAATAAACGTTTGTAATTTCGGCTTTGACGCTGTGGTGGCATCGTGTGCCAACAGGCTTAGCCGTAAGGGTTGGAAGAGTCCATACCGTTGGGGTATAGTCAAGGCCATTTTCTGTGGCAGGTTCAACCGCATTCAGGTCAAAGCCGACGGTGAACTGCTCAATGGAGGCAAGCGAATGCTTCTGTGTACCCTTGGCAACAACTGTTATGTGGGCGGCGAATTCTTCTGCTCGCCCCGATCCAAAAACGACGATGGTCTGATTGAAGTGGGCTACTGCAAGGCTACCACACTGATCGGGTTTCTGAGGCTACTCCCCATCTATACCGCCGGACAGCATCTGGAAAACCCCAAGGCAAGCAAGCATTTCATCTACCGCCAGTCGAAAACCATCGATATCCACTCCGATGAACAGATTGAGCTCTGTCTGGACGGCGAAATGCTGCCCGGAAATGATTTCCACATAGATATCATTCCAGGCGCCATCAGTTTCATTATTCCAAAATAATGCTTATCTTCGCATAAACATTAAACCGTACTACTATGGCAAGTCGCAGAAATCTCAAAAAGGACATCAATTACATTATTGGTGACATCTTTACAGAGTGTCTTATATACAAGGAGCTGGTTCCCGGAACAGATCAAGAGGCCGTTGACGCCCTTATTGTTGACCTTCTCCGCATTGACAATGATTTCAACGCCCGCATCAGCCACACCGAGCCGGGCAATGCCAAGGAGTACTATCGCACTCTTGTCAAGGACTTCCAGAACGAGATAACCGAAGTCATAGACAAACTGACCAAACTAAAGAAGTAAGGAACCACATCCTCACTTACATGTCCCGGCGCGTGTTTCTGTTGACGGCGCTGGCCGTCGTCCTATCCGTCCAGATCCTTTCGGCACAGACGGACAATGCCTCCATTCGCGCTGCGGTAAAGAATTACTTTGAGCAGTACAAGGGTGATTTTGACCTAAAGACTCTAAAGGTGGAGCGCACCGACATAAACCGTAACGGCAAACGGCTGGACATATATCTGAACCAGAATTTCAGTTACCAATTGTTCCGTTATGAGCTTATTGACTCCATTTATGCAGGATTGCGCCGTTCGCTACCACAGGATATACGTCGCTACAACATAGAGATTCACTCCTACGGTAAGACCATTGAGCAGCTCATTCCCAACTGGGCCCGGAACACCATATCACAGAAAAACCTTTGGAACGAGACCCTGTATGAAGGCAAGCCGTGGGTAAGCAACGAAAGCCGCATCTACACTCCCAGGAAAGGTCTTGCCAATATCCATATGGCTGTAACCCCCAGTCACGGTCTCTATTATGACAATGAGGACAGTCTTTGGGAATGGCAGCGGCCTCCGCTTTACTGTACCCGCGAAGACCTTCTCACCCAGTCTTTTGCCTACCCCTACATTATCCCGATGCTGGAAAATGCAGGTGCTGTGGTATATACGACGAGAGAGCGTGACTGGCAGACATCAAGCGTGACCGTCAAATGTGGAGAAGACGGCTACAGGGAAGATGGAGTCTGGTCCAGACATAAGTCCGGAGGTTATTCCCAGGATTCGGTCCGTATACTGCCCGACAGCATACCTGTAACCACCAGCACAGCTCATGCCGGCAATGGTCCGGGTATACCTTTGTCAACAGCATTCTGGATTCCGGATATACCGGAAGATGGTGATTATGGTGTTTATATCACGTACAGGACCGACTCCACAAGCATTGACGATGCCCGTTACATAGTTTTCCACACGGGAGGCACCACAACATTCCGGGTAAATCAGCAGATAGGCGGCGGCACCTGGGTATATCTGGGTACATTCCATTTCAGGAAGGGAGAGAGTCCGCAGGGGATGGTAAGCCTGGACAACAGCAGTGAGATGACAGGTACGGTAAATGCCGATGCGGTAAGGTTTGGCGGTGGAACCCACACAGAGGTCAGTCACGGGCTTGAGATAACCGCCCCGCGTTACAATATGGGCGCACGTTATTACACAAGGTTTGCAGGCGCCCCGGACAGTATATACAGCAAATATCAGGGTAAGGACGAATACCGCGAGGACATATGGACCAGGCCTTATATGGCCAACTGGTTGTCCGGAGGCTCAATATTCAACAAGGCGAATCCGGGACTCAGTGTTCCGTTGGAACTGTATTTTGCACTCCACACTGATGCGGGATACACTTACGGTGACACACTTTACGGTTCACTTGGTATCTGTACCACTCGTTTCAATGACGGCCTGCTGGGTGAAGGACACACCCGTGACATAAGCCGTGACCTGACCGATATGGTACTGACCGGACTCCGACGCGACCTTAAGCCGGCTATAGGACGCGAGTGGGAATATCGCGGGATCTGGGACAAGGATTACTGCGAGAGCCGCGAGCCACAGATACTTGCCATGCTGCTTGAGCTTCTCTCACACCAGAATTTCCGAGATGTATGCCTTGCCCTGAATCCGAATTTCCGTTTTACCGCATCACGCTCCATATACAAATCACTGCTCAAGTATATCTGTTTTCTTCATGACCGCAGCTATGTTGTTCAACCCCTGCCTGTGGATCATTTCAGCATCAAGGCATCGGGCGGCACGCTGACACTCTCATGGAAAGCGGTAACAGACACTCTTGAGCCCACAGCAATACCTGGTGGTTACATTGTCTATTCAGCTGTTGACGAGAACGGGTTTGACGACGGCACCTACACCAGCGACAACAGTTACCGTTTTACAGCCGAGCGTGACCATATGTACCGTTTCAAGGTTACTGCCGTAAATGAAGGAGGCGAGAGCATGCCGTCCGAAACCCTTGCCGCATATGTGGCATCCGAAAGTAAAGGTACAGCTCTTATAGTAAACGGATTCCAGCGCCTGAGTGGTCCCGAGACAGTACAGACGGACAGCACACGTGGATTTGACATATTGTCTGATCCGGGAGTGCAGTATATGCGTTCACCTATTCTTAGCGGTGTCCAACAGATTTTCAGCATTGATTCCATTGATTCAGAAGAGGAGGTCTCTCTGGGTATTGGTGACGACAGTATGAACGGCGCATTACTGGCCGGCAACACATTTGATTATCCTGAGATACACGGCAAGTCAATCGCCCAAGCGGGCTGGTCATTCGTATCCTGCAGCCGCGAGGCCGTTCAGGACGGGATGGTGAGTCTCACCGATTACCGCCTGGTTGACCTGATTCTTGGACTCCAAAAACGTACTGCCCAAGATACCATCTGTAACAAGGACTACTCTACGTTCCCTACCCAGATGCAGAGTGCCATTCGTAATTATCTGCAGAAAGGGGGTAAATTGCTGTGCAGCGGATCGTATGTGGGAGCCGATATGATATCGGACCTGGGGGATGAGACATTCACGTCCCAAGTATTGCACTACCGTTGGGAAGGACCTCTACCTTCGGCCACTCATACTCAGGTGAAGGGAATGCGAAGCAAGACCGATATTAGAAGGCAGGCTGACAGAGACGGTTACGGAGTCACCAAACCCGATGTAATCAGTCCCGTGGGTCTGGCATCCACCATGTTCACATATTCCGAAAGCCGTCTCCCCGCCGGCGTAGGTTATAAGGACCGCACCTCAGCCACCCTCACTCTGGGATTCCCCTTTGAGAGTGTCAAATCCCAAAAGGAGCGTGACCGAATTATGAAATCGGCCATCACTTATCTTACTGACAAATAATTATTATGACTATGTATAACATCCAGGCTAACGAATCCGGAACACGCAGCATTAGCGTGTCCGATGAGAATCTGGCAACCATCCGCCGTTTTTCACTGTTCCAGCTGCTTATTGACAGCAGCGGAATAGTAACAGAACAGTCCCTTGACAAACTCAAGCTGAACATTCGCTCCCTACTTACCACGCCACAGGGTTCGGACAAGGCTCTGCTTGACCTCTGCATTGACGTCATTTATCACCGCGACATGAAGGCTTTCGGACTCAAGAACCTGATAGTACTTTATGACAAGTGGAACTCTGAGAACCCTGAGCCGGTACCCGCAGAGTGACTATGGCACAATGGCTGCCTACAACCAAGAAGGAATGCGAACATCTGGGCTGGGACCGGCTGGACGTGATTCTCTTTAGCGGTGATGCTTACGTTGATCACCCCTCATTCGGCACTGCCGTAATAGGGAGGGTTCTTGAGGCTCACGGGTACAAGGTGGCCATAGTACCACAACCCAACTGGCAGGATGACCTGCGTGATTTCAGGAAACTGGGCGCTCCAAGGCTTTTCTTTGGGGTATCGGCAGGAGCAATGGACTCTATGGTGAATCGCTACACCGCTGGCAAGCGCCTACGCTCCGAGGATGCCTACACACCGGACGGCCGACACACCGGTCGCCCGGAATACCCGTCCATAGTTTACACAAAAGCCCTCAAGAAACTCTTCCCTGATGTACCTGTTGTAATTGGTGGAATTGAAGCCTCACTGCGCCGTTTTACCCATTATGATTACTGGCAAGACAAGCTGCTGCCCAATATCATGGAGCTTAGCGGAGCAGATTACCTCACCTACGGAATGGGTGAGAAAGCCACTATCGATTTGGCCGATGCCCTGAACCGGGGCTGCCCTGAGGAGATTCTGGCTATACCGCAGGTGGCATTCTTGACCAAGGAGGTTCCCGGTGGGATATCGGACAAGGACAAGGTTCTGGCATCACATGAGCAGTGTCTTGCCGATAAGCGCAGTCAGGCTGCAAATTTCCGTATCATAGAGGAGGAGTCAAACATGATTGAGGCGCATCGTATCATACAGCCTATTGGCAGGCGTTATATGGTTGTCAACCCTCCATATCCACCTCTTACCACACAGGAATTGGATGCAGTTTACGACCTTCCGTATACCCGTCTGCCCCACCCGCGCTACAACGGCAAACGTATCCCGGCATATGAGATGATCCGCCACTCGGTGACCATTCACCGCGGTTGTTACGGTGGTTGCTCGTTCTGCACGATATCTGCCCACCAAGGTAAGCAGATAGTGAGCCGCAGCCGTGAAAGCATACTCAAGGAGTTGCGTCAGATTACTCAGATGGAGGATTTCAAGGGATATGTATCGGATTTGGGAGGGCCTTCGGCCAACATGTACGGCACAGGCGGACGTGACAAAAACAAATGTCTGCGCTGCAAACGCCCCACCTGCCTTACTCCCAAGGTCTGCCCCAACCTGAATACTGACCTGTCGGCCCTGACAGACCTTTACCGCGCAGCCGACAAGGTTCCCGGAATTAAGAAGACCTGCATCGGAAGCGGCATACGCTATGATATTCTGCAATACCACGACCCTGACCCTAAGACCGACAAATCACATATGGATTATGCCCGGGAACTCATAGGCCGTCACGTGAGTGGAAGGCTCAAGGTTGCACCCGAGCATACATCTGACACGGTGCTGGAACTCATGCGAAAGCCTTCATTCACGCAATTTGAGCAGTTCAAGAAAACTTTTGACAAGGTTAACCAAGAGTGCGGACTCAGGCAGCAACTCATTCCTTACTTTATAAGCAGCCATCCAGGTTGTACGGAGCAGGATATGGCTGAACTGGCCATAATAACCAAACGGCTCAACTTCAAACTTGAGCAGATACAGGACTTTACGCCCACTCCCATGACTCTGAGTACGGAGATTTTCTACACGGGCATAAATCCCTATACGATGCAACCAGTCTACACCGCACGAACAGACCGCGAGAAACAGGCTCAGCGTCAATTCTTTTTCTGGTATGATCCCGCTCAGCGTCATCGGCTCATTGCCGAACTCAAACGCATAGGGCGCACAGACCTGATATCAAAACTATTCTGACAATTATTATATTGTTCATTTTAACTTTTCCAGTTGTACTGTATATTCTTTACGACAACCGGAAACAGTAACATAAACAATATAAGGACAATGAAAAAAATCATGATGGCTGCCCTGATGATGGCAGTATGCCTCACAGCAGGCGCAAAGAAAAAAGAGGTTAAGGAAGTTCTGTTTGGTGTAAAATCAGGTGTCATCACCGTAACATCAGATATGGGCGACATGCCTGATTTCTCACAAATGGCTGCCATGGGAGGTGGCGGCGGTGTAGCAGCTTTCAATGACAGCACCTTCCTTGCAAGGATGAACAGTTTCAACTCAAGCGACATGAGAGAGCAGATCTATTTTGATGATTACGGAAAGAAGACGGCAAGAATAACAGTTTACGGAGAAAACATTACCCGTACAATATCTGTAGGTGACTCCACATACACAATCAACGAAAAAGAAAACACTGCAACCGTAATGCCTATATTCGGCGGCGCACGTGGCGGTCGTGGCGGCATGGGCGGCTTCGGCGGAGGTTTCGGTATGGGCGGTGCTCAGATTGGCCAGCTTGGTGAAATCGATTGGATGAATCTGGACAAGAAGACCATCCGTCGTAACAAGATCAAGGAATTGGGTGAGGAGCAGGTTGCAGGCGTAACTTGCAAGAAATATTCAATGAGCCCCAGTAATCAGATGGGTTTCACTCAGAACATCACAGTATGTGTATATGAGGGAATTCCTCTGTCAACCGTAACTGAGAGCGACTGGGCTACCACAAGCCAGACTGCTCAGAACTTCATTGCCGAGGATGTCGATCCCTCATTCTTTACACTCCCCAAAGGCTGCAAGGTTAGCGAAATGAACTTTGGAGGCGGAATGATGATGATGGGTGACTTTGGAGGCGACTTCGGAGGCGGTTTCGGTGGCGGCTTCGGAGGCGGCTTTGGAGGCGGTTTCGGAGGCTTCTAATCCAAGACGAGATAAAAAAAGGCGGCTTTTACAAGTCGCCTTTTTTTATTGATGTATTGCCGATTGCAAGACTTCGCTTAGTGTGGGGTGTGCGTGGATGACGGATTGGAGTTTATCCAGAGTGGCACCCAGATTCATTGCTGTCGCTATCTCGTGAATGAGGTCCGATGCATGCGCGCCCATAAGATGTGCTCCCAGGATTGCTCCGCTCTCTGAGACAATCAGTTTGCAGTAACCATCATTCTCATCCATCGAAACTGCTTTTCCGTTGGCGCGGTAGAATGATTTGAGACATCTTACCTGGAATTCCTGCTCCTTGCACTGCTCTTCGGTCAGACCTACGGTTGCCACCTCCGGCATTGTGAAAACCGCTGCAGGAATAAGGTCAAAACGTATGCTGTCATCCTGACCGCAGATGCTATTCAGAGCATGCAGTCCCTGATATGTTGCCGCATGTGCCAACATTATACCACCAGTTACATCGCCCACAGCATAGATACCGGGAACCGATGTCTCAAAACGGTCGTTTACGGTAATGCCCTTGCGGGTATAGTCTATTCCGGCAGCCTCCAGGTTCAGCCCTTCGGTATTGGGACGACGGCCCACTGCCATAAGAATCTTATCGGCCTGTACGGCAAACTCCTTATCCTTCTTTATATAGGTTACCGTATTACCGTCAATGCGCGTAACCTGAGCCTGCACCTCAATGTTGATGCCGCGCTTGGAGAGAAACTGCTTTAGGCGTTTGGCCAAGTCAACATCAAAGCGCGGCAGTATATTGGGGCAATACTCAAGCACCGTTACCTCAGTGCCGAAACTGTGGAATATGGAGGCGAACTCCAGTCCTATCACACCACCGCCTATCACGCAGAGGCTCTGGGGAACCTCTGTAAGGTCCAGAATCTCCTTTGATGTAAGACAGCTCTCTGCTCCGGGTATGGGCAAAGAGGCCGATACGGACCCAGTAGCAATGATTATCTTGTCGGCCGTATATTCCTGGCCGTTACACAGCACTGTCTTTGAGTCCTTAAACTCAGCCCGGCCGCGCACCACCTGCACGTTTTTTAGCAGGATGTCTATTCCTGAGCGCAACTGCTCCACAACTGCCTGCTTACGCTCTGCAGCTGCAGCAAATGAAGGCTTGCAGTCCAAGCCGGCCTTGATGTTCTGCTCAATGAGCTCGGCATAATGGCACATGGTCTTGGTGGGGATGCACCCCTCATTCAGGCAGGTACCGCCCAGCGGCCCTTCCGAAATGAGGGTTACTTCCATTCCACGTTTTGCGGCCTCGACCGCGGTCTCATAGCCGCCCGGGCCTGCTCCTATTATCAGCAAGCGCATTCGTCCTGAATTTTAAGAATGGGGTTACGTGCCGCTGTGGTCTCATCGGGACGTGATATGGGTGTGTTGTGCGGTGCACCGTGCAGGATATCGGAATCCTGTGCTGCCTCGGCGGCAATCTTGCGCATCACATCAATAAACTCATCCAAAGTCTCCTTTGACTCTGTCTCGGTAGGCTCAATCATTATGGCCTGATGGAACAGCAGCGGGAAATAAATTGTAGGTGCGTGGAACCCGAAGTCAAGCAGACGCTTGGCCACATCCAGGGTTGCAGCACCCTCCTTGCCCTCGCGTGCACCGTCGTTAATGAGACCGTCAAACACAAACTCATGCTTGCAGACGGTAGGTATGGGCAGTTTGTAGCAGTCCTTGAGTGACTCCTTGATGTAGTTGGCACCCAGGGTGGCCAGTTTACCGCACAGTTTCACGTTCTGGCGACCCAGCATCAGAATATATGCATAGGCTCTCAGTATCACGCCGAAATTGCCGTTAAAGCCCGATACATTCACGCCCAGGAACGGAACCAGCTTCTCGCATACGCCTACAGGACCGCTTCCGGGGCCGCCGCCTCCGTGAGGAGTGGAGAATGACTTGTGCAGGTTCAGATGCATCACGTCAAATCCCATATCACCTGGACGTACTGTGCCGATGAGCGGGTTCATGTTGGCTCCGTCATAGTAGAGCAGACCGCCTGCGGCATGTACCAACTCGGCTATCTGGCGAATATCCTTCTCGAACAATCCTAAGGTGTTGGGATTCGTCATCATGATACCGGCAATGGTGTCATCCAGCAGAGGTTTGAGTTCCTCGACATCAACCAGGCCGTTGGCGTTTGACTTGACCACAACAACGTCCAGTCCGCATACTGCCGCACTGGCGGGATTGGTTCCGTGTGCGCTGTCAGGAACGATTATACGGGTACGCTTTGTGTCACCGCGTGACATATGGTACTCGCGTATTATCATAAGTCCGGTCAATTCACCGTGGGCACCTGCGCAAGGCTTGAATGTGAAGTGCTTCATTCCGGTTATGGCGGCCAATGCCTTGTCCATACCCTCGTATATTGCATCGACACCCTTCAGGTCTTTCTGCAGAGGATGCAGTCCGGCGAATGCGGGCATTGCGGCAATCTCCTCGTTAATCTTGGGATTGTATTTCATTGTGCAGCTGCCCAGCGGATAGAATCCGGTGTTAACGCCAAAGTTCATCTGACTCAGGTTGGTGTAGTGACGAACTACATCCACCTCGCTTACCTGGGGCAGTTCGGGAGCTTTGCTACGGAGCAGTCCGGCGGGTATTGCCTCTGTGCCCTTGCACTTGCTGCAGGTCTGGGGTAATGAGTAACCTGTACGGCCCCGCTTGCTTAACTCGAATATCAGTTTATCGTAGTACTTCATAGTCAGAGCGCTTTTACAAGTTCATCAATATCGGCATAACTGCGTTTTTCGGTAACGCAGAAACTCACGTAGCCATCCTCGGTCTCAAGGGCGCCGAAGAATCCGGCATCGGCCAGTTTCTTCTGTACCTGTGCGGCGGGTGCCTTTGACTTGAGGACGAACTCCTTCAGGAAGGTGGCATCCTTGAATACGGGCTCAAACTGTCCGGTTGCAAGGAGCTTGTCATACAGGTAATGGGCGCGCTGGTAGCACAAGTCATTTACCTGCTTCATGCCCTCGGGACCCATCAGTGACAGATATACGGTTACCCAGAGTGCCATCAGGCTCTCGTTCGAGCAGATGTTGCTGGTGGCTTTCTCGCGGCGGATATGCTGCTCGCGGGCCTGGAGTGTGAGCACGAATGCGCGGCGTCCCTCCTTATCGGTTGTCTCACCTACTATGCGGCCGGGCAGTTTACGCATATGCTCCTTGGTGCAGGCCATGAAGCCCACGTACGGGCCTCCGTAGCACAACGGAATGCCCAGCGGCTGGCCGTCACCTACGGCTACATCGGCACCCCACTCGGCGGGTGTCTTTACTACTGCCAGGGCCGACGGGTCGCAGTAGACTGTAAGCATTGCCTTGTCGGCGTGCAGGGCATCGGCCATTCCATCCAGATTCTCTATTATTCCGAATCTGTTGACCGATGGAACGATTGCTCCTGCCACATCACCCTGAGCTATCAAGGCCTCAAGTGATGCCTTGCTGGTCTGGCCGTTCTCCTGTGCTATCTCCTTTATGGTTATCTCGGCATACTTGGCGTATGTGGCTATCACGCCCCTTACCTGCGGCAGGAGGGTGTTTGATACCAGCACCGTATTCTTTTTCTTGGCCTGGGCTACCATCATACGCATTGACTCGGCGGCAGCTGTGGGGCCGTCGTACATTGAGGCATTGCTTACGTCCATTCCGGTCAGGGTGCAGATCATGCTCTGGTACTCGAATATGTAACGGAGCGTGCCCTGTGAGATTTCGCACTGGTACGGGGTGTAGGCGGTTATGAACTCGCTGCGCTGGGTGATGTACGGGATTACTGCGGGAGTGTAATGATCATAGGCACCGGCTCCGGCAAATACCTTGAGCTTAGGGTTCTTTGCAGCCAGGCCTTCAAAGAAGTCACGGACCTGCTGCTCGGTCATTGCATCGGGCAGGTCATACTCTCCTTTATAGAGGCAGTCCTGCGGAACATCGGCATACAGGTCATCTAAACTATTCACGCCAATGCGGTCAAGCATGGCGCGAATATCACTGTCTGTATGCGGAAAATACTGGAAACCTGCCATCACTCCTTGATAAATGCCTTGTAAGCTGCTGCATCCATCAGGCTGTCAAGCTCGGATGCATCGCTCATCTGTACTTTGATGATCCAGTTTGCAAAAGCGTCATCGTTAACCAGCTTGGGGTCATCGACCACCTCTTCATTAACCTCTGTGACTGTGCCGCTTACGGGGCTGAAGAGGTCGCTGGCAGCCTTTACGCTTTCCAGAGCACCAAACTCGGAGCCTTTCTCCACTTCATCATCTACATCGGGGCAATCCACATAAGTGATCTCACCCATCTCCTTCTGGGCGAAATCCGTTACTCCGATAATAGCGATATCACCTTCTACCTTAACCCACTCATGGGTATCGCTGTACTTTAAGCCTTCTAATACTTTACTCATTGTTTTTATTTTTTGTTCGTTTTTTGTTTGATCGTTGGTCTCGGAAGGATTAGGGTAGATAAAACTTCGCTTCGCTCATCCCTCCCACTCCTACGGAGCGGGCCCCTCCCATTTACGAGGCCATGGGTGGCCACGGTTTTCCTTACCCTAATTCCTCCCTCTCTCAACTGCTGACTTTGAGGGGGAATCAGGACAGGAAGTTATTTTTTATAATTGGTTTGATAGAAACGTTTCTTGATTACTTTGCCGGGGAAGACCTTTTTGCGGATTCTTATCCACAGTGGGGTGTCCAGGGCGGCGAACTCAGGCTTTACCAAAGCAAAGCATATACTCTTGTCTAATGAAATACTATGATAACCTGTTGTAACCTCGCCTACTTGGGTTTCATCCTCCAGTTCTACTGGATATCCGTGACGGGGGATTGCTCGGTCGAAGATCTCAATACCGACTAGTTTTTTGTCTACTCCTAGCTCTTTTTGAGTAACCAGGGCTTCACGACCTATGAATTCGGCTTTGTCCAGCTTGCAGAACATTCCCAGACCGGCTTCTATGGGACTGATATCGTCACTCAGCTCATCTCCGTACAGAGGCATACCGGCTTCAAAGCGCAGGGTGTCGCGGCAGCCCAGACCGCAAGGCTGGACTCCGGCTTTGATCAGTTTGTCCCAAATCTCTACTGTATCATCAAGAGTTGCATACAATTCAAAGCCGTCCTCACCTGTGTAGCCGGTGCGGCTTACAATGAGACGGTGGCCGTTGTACTCTGAGTTGCAGTACTCATAGAAGCTCAGGTTCTTGGCGCAGTCAAGACCAAAGAGGCTGATGATGGTCTTTTCGGCCTCGGGACCCTGGATGGCTATCTGGCCCCAGATATCGGACTGGTTGTCTATCTTGACGTCGTAGCCTTTCTGCTGGTCCAGCATCCACTGGTAGTCCTTGGCTATATTGGCTGCGTTCACCACAAGCAGGAAATGATCGGGCTCAAACTCGCGGTAAACCAGCAGGTCATCCACGCATCCGCCGTTTGGATAGAGCATCATTCCGTACAGTATCTTGCCGGGGTTGTAACCGCTTATATTGTTTGTGAATATATGGTTCACGTAACGCTCGGCATCAGGGCCGCTGATGAATATCTCGCCCATGTGCGAAACGTCAAAAATACCGACCTTGTTTCTGACTGCCAGATGCTCCTGGGTTATTCCCGCATACTGGATGGGCATATCAAATCCTCCGAATGGGCTCATCTGAGCTCCCAGAGCTACGTGACTGGCGTGGAGACAGGTCTTTTTAATTTCTTCGTCCATACTTTATAAAATTTTCGTCAAGATAGGTTTCTTCAATCCTAAGCACCTCGGCTAACTGTTCAGTGCTTAAAAACTGCATATCCTTACAAAAATAACTAATTAGTTTGGACTTCAAAACATCAAAATCAAAAAGTAATCCACAATTTTTCAGATTGTTTACACGCTGCCTTACAGACTTGATTCCCTTACTGTCAAGCTTCTCCTTCGATGGCGTTATGGCACGCTCCATTTCGGCAAAATCAGTGTCGTACAAAAGTGTTCCGTGGACTATACAACCGGTCTTGGTGGCATAACATGCATTGCCCGATACCTTGCGACCGCCCACAAGCACATCATTATGCTCAGTACGGACTGCATCAAGCCCCATTCCGCGAAGGGCATCTGCCAGACGGGACAGATATTCGTCAAACGCCTTGTTCACATCGGGCTCTTTTGTAATGTATGAGAGCATCAGGTTGCCCTCATCGGCATAGACACAGCCTCCTCCACTCTTGCGGCGGTACATTTCAATACCATGCGCAAGACAGTACGGCACATTGACTTCGGCCTCCATGTCCTGGTTGCGGCCGAATATGACCGTAGGGTGCACGTTCCACACAAAAAACGAGCCAGGAGCATGCTCAACGGCCCACTCCTCAAGCGCCAGCCAGAACACCAGCCTGCGATCTTCAACGATTTCAGACTCAGGTAGATTTAACAGATTCATTTATGACAAAAATAGAGTATTTGCCACAAGCAATACGCTATTCAGTCAAATGGTTTTCAACAATCTGTACCAAGCTCTTTTCAGTCCATAGAGGAGAACCTCAGAATCTCAATGCCAGACCAAATCCATCTGGATTAACCAAAAAGTTTAATTCGGGACTGAATTGTACGTAACCATTTTTGGAATTGTAGTGCTGAACAGCTGTTTGCATCTTTTTATTGCCCGCAATAGTGATTGGAATACCAATAGCCGCAACACCTGCACAAATGGCATAAATAACATTGTTGTCTATTCCACCATTCTTATTGTTTGACGGAAAAATCATTGAGGATAATCCCCAACCTAAAGCAAAACCTACACCGCCCCCAATAAATTTTCCGCCAAGATCCACTAGGCTATTACCTTTTGTAATTAGTTCCTGGTCGTCGGAATCAAAATAGCGATAGTAATTCTGCTTTTCAATAATATTGTCATTTATAGTCATTTTACTTAAAAAGCAGTTATACTTCATATAACCGGCTTTTACGTCATTCGTCTCATTCCGGGTTTGAACCAATAAGTCGGAAGCATCTTGTGCAAACATGGCCGATGCTGCACACAAAACAATTAAAAGCAAAAATACTCTTTTCATAATCGTGTTTATATATTCATAATTCAATAGTGCAAAGATAAAAAATAAATGGCAGCCAACCTTACAAGACTGCCATTTATCCGGGGTCCATGCATTCTGAGTATTGAAAAGGAAAGAACTCAGGATACACTTGCGGACACCTTTTCATTCCAACATTGCCTTTTTAGAACCAGGAATGTCATCACGACAGCCCATGATTCCGATGCAAATATCATAACTTAAAACAGGACAATTATCACCTTTAATTAAATAAACTTGTTAATTTTGAAACTACAGTGGGTTTTTTTCAATATCTTAGTTGTCCAAACTGAAACAAAACATTTTATATGCTAAGATACAGCGTAAAAGACATTGTTGGATTGCCACAAGACTGTCCGCCTGCAATCTACAACGACCAGGTTGCTGTTCTGGATACACAGATATTCGGTTTTGATATAGCCAAGCAATTGTTCTCAATAGATGCGTTTGCAATCGGATATGTCACCAAGGGTTACAGCATCACCGAAATAAGCAACAACAAGTACACACTAGATGTCGGAAGCGTATTCATATTAGCCCCGACCCATTCATGCCGCCTCATAGAATGCAGTTCGGATTACAGCGTGCGTCTCCTGCTACTTGACTCTAATGCCCACAACCTGTCAATACATCTTAATTACATGGTAAAGTCAGAGCGCTGGACCAGAAATTATTTCAACCCTGTGATAAAGCTCACCCCAGAGGAGGCCGGTATCATGAGTCAATGCACTGAACGGATCAAAGAGCAGATATTACGCAAGGACTGCCCCAACAAGAAGACTTTCCTCAGGCTTGCCACAGAGTGGCATCATGTGGAACTGGACAACATAATGCAGGTCAGGCTTAAGGACACTACAGACTACAACCAGCCGTTAAACCGGCAACAGATGTTGGCACAAAAGTTGTATCTGCTTATTGTAAACAACTACCGCAAGGAGCACATGGCCAAGTTCTACTCTGAGCAGATGTGCCTAACGCCGCAGTATCTCAACCAGATAGCCACTCAGGTTCTAGGCAAGACATTGAGTGGTATAATATCGGAATTGCTCTACTCGACAGCACGTTCCATGCTTATATCCACTGATATGACCATCCAGGAGATCTCAAATGAGCTCAATTTCCCCGACCAGGCCTCGTTCAGCAAATTCGTAAAGAAGATGTCAGGACTCAGCCCCAACAACCTCCGCAAGAGCAATCCGCATCAGGAGGCTATCTGAAATTGTTGAAGCGGTAACTGAACGCAATCACAAACATCGATGTGTCGCCAAACGTGCGGCTCTCGTTCCAGCTTGTGCCCGATACCGATGCCGAGAATCCGTTGTACTGCTTGAGAATATCACGCCATGTAACGCTCAGCGTAGCCTGACGGTTCTTTAAGAAACTCCACTCGGCAGATACGCTCCACAGGCACTCGGGACGGTTGGCCTGTTTCATCTCATAACCGAACGGGCGGTTATAGCTGCATTGGGTTGATGCCCCCAATCCTATCGGTGACTGGTATGAAAGCTGAAGACCGGCTCTGAACCGTTTTCCGCCGCTGGCCTTGTCCAGATAATCGCTCTTGCTGCGGTCCATAGTGTAACCCACATTTCCCTGAATCATCCAGAACTGGTCAGAGTACGCACCCTCCATATTAAGGCTCACCTGATGATAGTCCGTAGCGCTCTTGTTGGCGGCGGCATCGGTAAATGACTGTACGAATGCTACGTTATGACGCAGCGAGTGGTTGGCGGTAAAGTTAACCGACAGGTCCTGGAACGGATAGGTCAGGAACAGATACTCGCTTACATTCCAGCTGCCGTTGATATTCTGGGGCGATGTGATACGCGCGCCGGTCTTTCGGTCCAGGCGTGTCAGTGTGGTTATTTCATTGAGCGTGGTTCCGTAACTTACCCTGGTGCGCATCCATGACTGCAACTGGAACTCCAGATTAACGTTATTTGAGAACGAGTTCTTGAGTTTGCTGTTACCCTCATGTATATTCATCGGGTCGCTGTAATCGGTCACCATTGAGAGCTGCTGAACGCCCGGCAATCCGTTCGATCCGTTATAGCCTATGCCTATCTGACTCTTCCTGAATATCTTGACTCTGAAATTGGCATTGGCCGAGTATCGGATGCCTGCATATCGGATATGCTCATCATCTTTGCCGGGCACCTTGTTCAGGTTGTCTATAGTCATTACCACAGGCGATGCATTCAACGACAGGTTTATCCTGTAGACAGAGTCGGAGTAGAAGTAATCCAGGTCAAAAGAGTTGTTCAGATTGCTGTTGCGCTTGTCATAGTAGAGAGAGTCAACCTCAGTCAGAGATCCGTCGCTACCCATATCCTCATATTGCTGAATACTCTTGCCTTTATCGTACGAAAGGTTGTAGCCCACTCCCAGATAACCAGCATCACCCATCCGCCTGTTAAGGCTCATGCTCAGACTGTAGTTGTCTGAGACCGATGGTGTATATATGCGGTGATTAACCTTGCGTAAACTGTCGCCCAGCTGGGCAAAACGGCTCTCGGAGGTATTAATGCTGCTGCCGTCGTTATCGGACCGTCCCGCTCTAAGGCTCATATTGAGGTTATACTTGTCGTCCTGACCGAACGACTTGCCCATTCCTGCATAAACGCTGTATGTAGTACCCACGTTATCACCCTTGCTTGACTGAACCGTTGAGCTGATAAGCCCTTCGCCCTCATTGGAGATTGAATCCACCGAGCTGCTGCTGTTACTGCTCCAGTTCCTGGAGAGGTCCAGATTCAGGTTATACCAGGTGTTGTCATCAATGTGTCCGTTCAGTCCGGCCGATCCGCTCCAGTTGTGCCCCCCGTTGGAGCTGGTATTCTCAGTGTAAGAATTCTGGGTAAACTCCGGCATGAACATCTTGTTGAATGACTCTGACTTATTCTCATTGTAACTGTCACCGTATCCCACCTGAGCATTTACCGAAACCTTGTCGAACTCCTTATTATAATAGATGTTGCCGTTTGAGTTCTCGGTCTTGAGCTGGGTTGCATACTCATATGGGATGGTGTTCCTGTTATAAGATGCATACAACTCCGATCCGCCCTGCTTCCACATGGATCCGTCAACCGATACCCGATACTTGTCAAAGTTCTCGGTGGTACCAACCTCCACGCTGGCAAAAACGGTGCGGTCCATAGGCTCCTTGGTCTGCATGTCCATTACCAGGTGGTTGTCACTCATGCGGTTCAGGGTGTCATCGGGCACCTCATATACCTTGAGGCTCTTCAGTTTATCGGTGGGCATATTATTGAGCGCTATGCTCATATCGCGCTTAAAGAACTGGTCTCCGTTAAGGCGTATCTCATTGATATCACGCCCCAGATAGGTCATCTTGCCGTCCTGGTACTTGAGTCCGGGCAGGCGGCGCACCAGGTCCAGCAGTACGCTGCCTGTTGGCATCTCGTATGCATCGGCATTGAATATTATGGTATCTCCGCGCTGGTACATCCGCTGCAGTTCGGCCACAATCTCCACCTCCTCGGTGGTAAGCGGGTTGCTGCGCAGCACGATGGAGTCCAGACGGACGGTGTAGGTGTGGATTCCGCTCTCACGTTTCATGGGCGGATCTATAATGGTATCCAGAGTCTGCATTCCCAGATAGGATATCCTTATGCTCAGGCGGGTATCCTTAAGACGGTCGCGGCGTGACATATAGGTCCAGAAACTGCCGTCCTTATCGGCCATGGAGCCGTCAAACTCCGTAGTATCGCCCATGCAGGTAACCAGGATATTGGCACCCTGCAACGGATAAGGCTCCGGCTCGTAATCATCCACACCGTACACCTTTCCCTCCACCTGGAATATCTGCTTGACATAAGTACGCAGCATCGACTCAGTCTCCGGACTGCTCCAATCCTGCGCACTCACACTAATCGTAAACAGCATCAACGCTGCCAAAAGGACTCTCCTAAGATTCATACTGCAAAGTTATTTCACCTTCTTATACGATGCAACTCTGCAGAAGTCAAAAATAGTACAATTGGGGACAGACCCCTTTTGTATCACTTTGGCAAAAATGATACAAAAGGGGTCTGTCCCCAATTGTACTATTTTGGCAAATATCATAAACTTATGAAAAACACAGGTTTGTCGGCGTACTTGTCTGATATCAGTTGCTTGACCTGCTGTGAAATTATTGCTGAGAATGAAATAGCAACTGCGTTGCGGCGACCCTCAAGGAGGTCTTTTATGGCCGATTCCATATTATCGGGCGATACAATGACATCATCATGCGGCATGCCGTCAGTGCGGTTTAAGCAAACGTATGCTCCGTCCTTTGAGATGGAACGCCAGGCTTCATTGATCCTTGTCTGGATACTGCCAATAAGTTCATCGCTCCTCTTACGCAAAGTTTCCTGAAATTCCTGATATTTCTGTGTCAGCTTTTGCTGATCGTCAGCCAACTCCTTTTCATAGCTGGAACGCATGCTTTCAGTCAGTTCCTCCCGCTGATTCAGATAATCCTCGTTTTTTTTCGTTACATCATTGTTTAGAGCCTGCATCTCTTCCTGCATCTTGTTTTGTAAAGATTGCAGTTCTTCTTGGGCAGATCTGTATGCGGTCATCAGGTTCCTGAATTCAGGCGTATTCAGATGGGGCTGGTTCAAGTCCTGTCCTTCATTTTTTATTGACGATGTCAACAATGACATCATTATCCTGCCGATTTCATCTTCGTCTGATCCTGTTATATCATAAAGATAAATCCATTGTGGAGATGATGGTCTTGCCGTTGAAGAATCAAGTCTGAAATTGATGGGAACTGAGTATTTTACTTTTACAATGTTGCCATTCTTCCTGCCGGGTTTCCATGCAGGCATCATACTTATTGTTCTCAGGGCTTCGGCATCGAGCAACGGATCAACAGACTTTATTACCTCTGCCTCGGTTATCGAACCGTCCGTATCTATAATGAACGAAATCACTACTCTTCCCTGAACGTTGTTTTCTCTGCACACAGCAGGATACTTTATAGTCTTTCTCAGATACTCCAGTAAAGAGGCTGTACCACCAGGAAATTCCGGTAACTCATCAGCTTCCATTTCAGGAGCCTCAATCAGTTGGGAATCACCTGTATTACTTGCATAGCCGTTTTCTTTCAGTTTTGTCAGAGAGATAACCGGATTATCCGAATTGATAATACCCTTGAATTCCTGATACCCGGTTTTTATGATTCTTATCATGTGTTCCGGATTGTATTCTCTCAGAATAAAGTTGCCGTCCTGGTCAGTAAGGCTGCTATAGGATACCATCCCCTTCAGGCTTATTACGCTGACCCGTGCCTCGGCAACAGGACCGTTATCGTCAATAACCTTTCCTATAAGATAGCCGTCTTGGGCCAGTTTGGCCGACAGATCGGCATCAGTAGGATAGATGTTTTCCAGTTCAATCATGTCGGCCTTCTTTTCAGTACGGGCAAACAGGACAGATGTCATTCCCAGCATGGGAACAAGGAGCAGAAGCCACATGAGGCGGCTCTTCCGGGTTTTGTTCTTGTTCAACATAATAATTCTCTTTTTAATGTTTAGGTTAAAGGAACTGGCAAGCGCATAGGCCTCTGCGCCTACAGTCCGCATTATCAACAGTTTCTGATAGTCACTGTTTCGTATGCCGTAGCGGCCAGTCACTTCGCTGTCGGCCTCAAACTCATGAACTATCTTTATCTCTTGCAGTACAAGCCAGCAAACCGGGTTAACGACGGTGCAGGCTAACAGGAACACCAGGTCCGCCGAATGCAGCAGTCTGATGTGTGAAAACTCATGCCTCAGACATGCCCTGCGGGCAAACCCGTTCTCATTATCGGATATGACAATGTAGTTCATCCAGCTGAACGGGCCGAAATCCTCATCATGCGTGACAAGCCATACCGTACGGCTTACGCGGCGGCGGCGTTTCCCGCGCAGGAACCGTCTTGCCCTGATTATGCTTCGGCTCCAACCTACCAAAAGCATCAGCACATATGCCGAATACATACATACCAGAACCACAGCCCACATACTTGACTTGTCGGCGGGGGCTGTAACGGCAGGCGCGGGCTCTGCCGTAAAGACAAATGTTCCTGAAAGCTCATGGGCAAACTCCATTCGCTCAATTGCCATGTCACTCACTACGGGTGTCTGTTCAGGCAAGGTAATATGCACAAGGGGGAGAAGGGTCGAGAGTAAGGTCGCTCCCAGCAGGTAGAACCGGTTGAAACGGTATAATGTGGTTCCGCTGAATACCGCCTTATAGATGGTAAGCAGAACTATCAGGGCAAACGCCCATTCTATTATGTAAAGGACTATACTACCCATAACTGTTCTTATTTTGCATTTTCGGCCATGCGGATAAGGTCTTTCAAATCATCGATGCTTACCTCCTGCTGCTGCACAAGACAGGATATGAAATCCTTGTATGAGCCGTTAAAGAACCGGGCCACACTCTCCTTGTTCATCAACTCAACATATTTGTCACGGCCCACTGCGGGCTCATACAGGAAGAACCGGGCTCCCAACTCCTGATGCTTTATCATTCCGCTTGCCTCCAGGCGGCGCACAAACGTAGTCAGCGTATTGAAATTGGGCTGAGGCTCGGGCATGCGTTCCAAAAGATCCCTCATGGACAGCGCCCCGTTATCCCAGAGTACGTTCATGATTGCAAGTTCCTTATCTGTCAGTTTTTTCATATATCAATAATGTTTTGTTTCAAGCTTCCAATGCAAATAAATTACATTTTGTAAAAACATCCAAACATTTTGACAATTATTTGTACTTTCGTTGTAAATATAAACATACAGAATAATTGAGAATTATTTGCCTTTTGTTGATAATCAACAAGATTAATGACTATCTTTGCCGATGAACATAGGTTTTACAGGATAGGTTTGCAATCCATATAAGACTATGTAATTACTAATACTTAAAAACATTATGATTATGAAAAAAGAAACAGAACAAAAATCTGAGACTCCCGAGAAGACTGAAAAAAGGTGTAATCGTACTTGGGAGGCAATGGGTAGGTATCAGGGCGCATTTACTGTTATCGACCCTAAGTTCAAGTTGTAACCCGTGCGTGACAGAAAATTTCAATTCTATAGGAAACAGGGACTGGATCTGATTTATAATGTAAAATAAAGTGGTTTAAGTAAAAAAGAGGGCGGATTTTGATGTCCGACCTCTTTTTCATGCAACTGGGGTAAGGCCCCATTTGTACTTATAACATCCAGTTTACCTTCTTGTCAGGATACTTTGCGATGATTTCCTTCACTCTATTAAAGTTATCCTCCGAATACGGAATAGCAAATGCTTTTCTTTTGCCTTTAAACAGATCCTTGACAGCCGATTTCAAATTATTTGCAATATCCGAGTCTGTGACATCATTTCCGTGAAACGTATATATCACATACTGCTCAGACTCAGAAAGATTCATGATTTCTACACCAATCCAATTGGGTTCTTCGGTTTTCTGCGTTGAAGGTAAGTCCAAGAAGCCTGTAGTATTTCGGTTCAGATATTGTACATTGAGTAACTGTTTCTTTCTGAGGACTGTTTTGACCCCATTCAAGATTTCATCGGGTGCATCGGGCAAAACCTTGACAGTCACTTTCTGGATATTTTCCTTGACAAGATCCGGGGCATCCAGAAAAACTTCAAGCTCATCGAGGTCATCGAGCCCCAGACGGCGCGGTCCAATAAAAATCAAACACTCATCATTACCATTCAAATCATGATACCATTTGTATTTATCCGCAATTATACCTTGAGCCCGGATTATTATTTGGAACTCATTCCAATTGTACGTACCGGTTCTTGCATCAGTTAAATTGGAGAAGCCGTTTTGAACAACTTCCACAGGTTCCTTGTAGCTTTCCATGACAAGGTTCAGCAGCATCCTGTTGCGGATTGTTTCTTTCAGGTCAATGATTGGTCCCATGGGAACATCAGGGTGCATTGAAAGGCGGACTTTGCGGATCTTCATACCGTCTGATATTGCCTGGTCTATGTAATCATCAAGGCCATCCAGACTGATTTGTTTCGGGGTGGTCTCACTCCTGAAACGATCCTGGCCGTTCTCATTATCAAACAATACCGTTGATACATATAACATGGCGGGATTTCCGTTAACCCTGATACGCAAATCCTTATTGACTTTGTTGGTCTTTGCCAGTTCGGGATTGGCGGCAGCTGACCTGACTTCTTTTTTGATGAGGTTACTTTCAGCATCATATGATCTGGGTTGAGCCTCACTTATTTTATTCGCATACACGGCACGGGCAAACTTCTGCTGACTATCGGTGCATTGGTCATAATGCTTTCCGAATTTGCTCACACACAGTTCATCGCGCAGTTCATTATATGCTTTCTGCAACTCATAACTTACATCATTCAAAACGGCAGATGATGCACTACGGTCATAATCTAATGAGAATACATGCTTCACAGTGGTCTGAACAGTTCCATACCCCTCAATTTCATAATCTTCTATAACAGGGAGTCTGGAGTCATTATCCGGATTCTGAATGAACTGCCTGGCAAGATCCTTTAGTTCATCAACTGTAACTGTTCTTGCCATTATTCCGCTCTTTACATATATCTCATTATTACTGTTGATCTGTATAGTCATGAGGTTCCTTCGGCGTATGATCATTTCCCCATCTTTCCTATCCTCATCACTTATCACTTCATCATCTCCGATGACCCGTAATATATGGGGAAACGGCATGGCGACGAATTTACTTGCAGGTTCAGGTAACCTGTATGACATTTCAACATCACTTTGCGTGAAACGCAGTTTATCATCCAGATTTACGGCCTTCTCTGTACGCGCAAACAGGACAGATGTCATTCCCAGCATGGGAATCAGGAGAAGCAGCCACATGAGGCGACTTTTCCGGGTTTTGTTCTTGTTCATCATAATGATTCGCTTTTTAATGTTAAGGTTAAAGGAGCTGGCAAGCGCATAGGCCTCTGCGCCGACAGCTTTTATCAGTAAAAGTCTCTGATAGTCCTGTTCCCGGATACCGTAACGGTTGATCACTTCGTCATCGGCCTCATATTCGTGGACTATCTTTATCTCCTGGAGTACCAGCCAGCACACGGGGTTTACTATGGTGCAGGCCAGCAATACAATAAGGTCTATTGAGTGTAAGAGTTTTACGTGCGAGTACTCGTGACGCAGGCTGGCGCGACGGGCGAATCCGTTCTCGGAGTCCGATATCACTATGTAGTTCATCCAGCTGAACGGGCCGTACTGCTCGCTGTGGGTGACCAGCCAGACGGTCCGGCTCAGACGGCGGCGGGGCTTGCCCTTCAGGAACTTTCGGGCACGGATTATTCCGCGGCTCCAGCCTATTATAAGGGTAAGCACATAGATTGAATATGTGCCGATAAGCATGACCGCCCAGAGGCTGGTTCTGCGTTCGGGTTGCGGGGCATCGGCGGTTTCATCGGCCTGTATGGTTACGGGCTCATCTGCAAACGTGAATGTCCCCGACAGCTCCCGGGCAAAATAGGTCTCCTCGATCGAGAGGCCGGCTGCCACGGGAGTGCTGTCAGTGATAGTCACGTGCACAAGGGGGAGAAGGGCCGAGAGCAACGTGGCTCCCAGCAGGTAAAACCGGTTGAATCGGTGCAAAGTGGTTCCGCTGAACGCCGCCTTGTAAATGGCCAACAACACCAGCAGGGCAAACGCCCACTCTATTATATAAAGGACTATGCTACCCATATTACTTCTTCTTTTCTACCATTTTGATCAATTCCTTGAGCTCATCAACGCTAACCTCCTGCTGTTCAACCAGACAGGAGATGAACTCCATGTAGGATCCGCCGAAAAACTTATTGACGCTCTCCTTGTTTACCATCTCGGCGTATTTCTCGCGGCTCACTGCCGGCTCGTACAGGAAGAATCTGGCACCCAGTTCCCTGTGGGTTATCATGCCGCTGTTCTCCAAACGGCGCACAAATGTGGCCACTGTGTTGAAGTGCGGCTGGGGCTCGGGCAGGCGCTCCAGAATGTCACGCATGGACATGGGCTTTCCGTCCCAGAGCACGTTCATGATTGCAATTTCCTTATCGGTAAGTTTTTTCATATAGCTGGTTTTATAAAATTTCGAACTAATCTCTGCTGCAAATAAACTACATTTTGTAATAACCTCCAAACATTTTGCAGTTTTTTTTTGAAAATGATACAATTGGGGACAGTCCCCTTTTGTATCATTTTGCTAACTTTGCTGCAAAATTGGAAGTTATGGCTAAGATTAACAGTATAGGTGTGCTGACATCGGGCGGTGACGCCCCGGGTATGAACGCTGCAATCCGTGCGGTCACGCGCTCGGCAATATTTGCAGGCTGGAAGGTTTACGGTATCTATCGCGGCTGGGAGGGCCTGATTGACGGCGAGGTCAAGGAATTTACCACCGAGAGCGTATCGGGCATAATCTTTGAGGGCGGCACAATCCTGCGCACAGCCCGCAGCAAGAGGTTCCTCACGGTCGAGGGCCGCGCCCAGGCGTTTGAGACCATAAAGAAGTTCGGAATTGACGCCCTTATAGTAATAGGTGGTAACGGATCGCTGTCCGGCGCACAGGAGTTGTCGGCCGAATATGACATTCCTGTAATAGGTCTGCCCGGAACCATCGATAATGACCTGTACGGGACCGATAACACCATCGGATACGATACGGCGCTCAACACCATCGTGGAGTGCGTGGACAAGATTCACGACACCGCCAACTCGCACAACCGCATATTCTTTATAGAGGTAATGGGCCGAGACGCAGGTTTCCTGGCAATGAACAGTGCCATAGCCGCCGGAGCCGAGGCCGCCATCATCCCCGAGAAGTTTACCGATATCGACCAGCTGGCCGCCTACATCGAACGCGGCATCCGCAAGTCCAAACGCAGTTCGATCGTGATTGTATCGGAGGCCGATGGCGGAGCAATGCACTACGCTGAGCGTATGCACAACGAGTATCCGCAGTTTGATGTGCGTGTATCCATACTGGGTTACGTGCAACGCGGCGGACGTCCCAGCGCACTGGACCGCATCCTGGCCAGCCGCATGGGAGTAGCCGCCATCGAGGCACTCAAGGAGGGCCAGCGCAACATCATGATAGGCGTTGTCAACGACAAGATGGTCAACATTCCCATAGCACAGGCTGTCAAGAAAGACAAGCCCATCGGCGAGGAACTCATCAACGTGCTCTCGGTCCTCTCAATCTGAAAAACAGAACAATTGGGGACAGACCCCTTTTGTACTATTTTTCCAAAATGATACAAAAGGGGTCTGTCCCCAATTGTACTATTTTAGAGTTCATCCTGGGCGTAGAGGTAGTCCAGCAGGGGTGACGGGTAGTCGCAGTAGTCACTGGGACTGAAGAAACGCTCCAACTCCGCTTGGGCGGTCTCCAGTGAGTCCGATGCGTGGATGATGTTCTCCTGATGACTTACACACAGGTCACCGCGCACAGTGCCGGGCTGCGCTTTCGGCCATTGGTGGCGCCGGCCATCTCGCGCACCACGCTTACGGCGTCGATGCCCTCCCAACAGCACAGAACCACGGGTGCCGCCATCATCGACTTCTCTATTATAGGATAAAATGGTTTCTCCACCATGTGCGCATAATGACGGCGCAGGATATCGGCATCAAGCTGCTGCATTTTCATGGCCACAAGCTTGAGGCCGCGTTTTTCAAACCGTGATATTACCTCACCGATGAGCCCGCGCTGCACAGTGCAGGGCTTAAGTATTACAAGTGTTCTTTCCATACCGCAAAATTAGTAAAAGTGACGCAAAGGGGTCGTTTCTTTTAGTCGCTTCGCTTGGTAAAAGCGTCCCTTCGGGCCGAGCGCGTTTTGCGTCACTAAAAGTCTACATTAACATACTTTATGTCTTGTTTTATTGTCGCAATGTAATCTATTATTTACATTTGCAACATCAATAACAAATTAAACTGTCTGTAATTATGAAGAAGTATCGTTTGCTTGACCACAAGTGGCAAAAAATCGGATTTGCATTATTTGCTATCAGTGTTGTAATTTGTATGGTGTTTTGGGAAGCAATAATCTTTGACCTCTTCCCGATTAGAGAAGGTACCCCAATTGATTATTCTCCCGTTGGTCACTTATGGGCAACTGCTATTGTTTTCTTATTGATACCTATATCATTTGTCCTCATGTCATTATCACAGGAAAAACTGGAGGATGAGAGAATTGTGGAGACCCGCCATCAGATATTGGCAAGGATAGTTATATTTTTCATTGTGCTGGTATTCATAAAATTTACAGTGAATATTTTTCTGGCCAGATTGCTTTCACCTGTTTCTATGTTTATATATAGCAGGATTCTTAATTATTCCACAGGTGTGACCGCATTCATAGGATACTATGTACTGTTTTTCAAGTTATCTTTGTGGAAACAAAACAGGGAGTTGAACGATGAAGAATAACCTTAGGGTGGAGCGCGCCCGCGTGCGCATGACGCAGCAGGAGCTGGCCGATAAGACCGGCGTCACCCGCCAGACTATCGTGGCCATAGAGCAAGGCAAGTTCAATCCCTCAACCGTGCTTGCACTCAAGATGGCCCGCGTGTTCGGCGTCACCATCGAGGCCCTGTTTGAGCTTGAGGAGACTGATTAAATTAGCATTGAGTCCGACAGGCGGTGAGCCATATCGTCGGCCATGGGCTGATGAAATGTCAGGTAGTACATGTAGGCCGATTTGATGGCGGCAAAAGGCAGGAGTTTGCGTATTATCAAGCCCATCTCCTGTGGAGCGATGCCATAATAGGCCGGAGCAAAGATATTCCAGTGCTGCTGCATCTGCTCAGGTGAAAGATGGAATAGCTGGTCTGTGCGCACCGGATCTGCAATCTGACTGATACGCCAGCACAGGCTAATATCCCATTCGGGAGTACCATATGAAGCCTGACCTATATCAATCCACAGGTTACGGCGCCCGTCGGTAATTATATTACCTATCTGCATGTCACCATGCAGACAATAAGGAGTATCAGGTATGGTATCCAGAATAGGCAGCACCTTGTCTCTTAGAAATGCGGGCACAACACCATCCTTGTGATAGAAATCCTGCATTCTCTTTTTCATGGAGGGCAGTCTGGTGGTATCGGCCTTGACGGCATGAAGCTCGCGGGCCACACGGGCAAAGGTTAGGCTCACCTCCTCCATCCTGTCGGGCTCCTGTGATATGATACGGGCAAACGAGCGCTTGCCTTCTATCAGCTCATACTCGGCACCTACCCTCTCACCATCGGTTACCAGCCTGTAGGGACGGGGCGTGGGGACTCCCAGATCATACATGGCCTGCGCTGCCCCAAACTCCTCCACGGCTACATCGGCCTCAAAACCGGGATTGTACAACTTGGCAAGGCGCTTTTCGGTCTTGTGGGTATAAGCCACGCCCTGACCGCCCTCGCCGGTCTTTACATACTCTTCTAGATTTATCTTCTCGTAGTCCATAATTACAAATACTCTAAAAATGACGCAAAGGGGTCGTTTCGTTTTGCGTCACTTTAAATATCTTTCCCGGAGGGTGGCGATGTTGGTGTCTGAGAGGCCAAGCGGACCTTTCAGGTAGTTTTGCATCGAGCCGTATTGAGCATCTATCAGGTCCAGTGTCTTGACAAAATTACCGGTATTGGCGCCGATGAACGCCTGGACCACACTCAGCTCATCCTCGCGGCCGCCCATGAAACGGACGCGGCGTGACAGACGCCTTACATCCTTGGCATAGACCGCATTGGTTGCGTCAAAATCGGCGATTATCGTCTCCCTGTCCACCCCGAGAGCCGCCAGAATGTATGCCGATGCCAGACCGGTGCGGTCCTTGCCCTGGGTGCAGTGAAAGAAGGTGGCTCCGCCATCGGAATTTTCAATGAGTATTCGCAGGAACCTGGCAAACCGCTTCTGACATGATTCAAGTGTGACCATATTGGGATAGAGGTCGCGGGCCACCTGCTGCGCCTTCTTGTTGAAGGCAGCAATCATTATCAGTTTCCTGACATTGAACTGCTTTTGTTTCTTTATCCCCAAGGCCTCCTCATCATCCATTGCATTGCCGTTGCTGTTAATGGGAATGCGCACATACTCAGCGCCATCGATAATCCGGTCCTCACGTCCCGAAAGTTCAAAATCCTGTCTGAAATCAATGACCCTGGTAACCGGAATCTGCTGCAAGTACTTAAGGTCGGCATCGGTGGCATCGGCCAGAGAAGCAGCACGGATCAGCCTGCCGGAGCGCACGGTGAGGCCATCGGCAGTAACATAACCGCCCAAATCACGGGCATTCACAATACCTTTTACCGGAAGGAACTGCTGGGCTTGGGTTGAGGAAGAAACAGTCATGATTTAAACTCTTTTTGGAACGGCTTGAAATTATTGCTCGATGGTGAGTCTATGATTGCAAATACAATCTTTCTGAAACGGCCCCGGAACTCTTCCTCATCCAGAACCTGATGGAACAGACGCGCCATCTGAGCAGGCGGAGTGCAGAACGCCCCGCAACCCAGGGCACCCAGCACCAGGCTGTCATGACCTTTCAGTATGCCGATGCGCAGTATGGTGCGTATCTTCTCTTTCAGCACTGGCTTATCGGCCTCCGGAATATTGCCGTTGGCATCCAATGAGTTGTGCCCGTGCTTGGGATTGTAATTAAGTGATGCCACCGATATCACCGCAGCCTGGAACGGATTGTCCAGCAGAGCATAGCCCTCATCCTTCGTGGCACGAAAGAACGTGATTCCCGGACTGTAGATACCGCCGTAAGTATTATCCATAGGGTATCGCTCTGCACGCCGTTTTACGCCCACCATATCGGCCAGGTCACCGTATCGGCCTCCCGGCAGAGAGAACTGGTAGAGCGATATTGCCAGCGTGCTTCGACGGCAAAGGTCCTCCTCCTGGGCACTGGAGCCCTGCAGCACCCCGCCTCCGGGATGATAAAGGCTGGCCATATTGAGCAAAGCCGGATTGTACCCCTGCTCCACCAGATCCCGCGTAGCAAGGATGCAATCCTGATTCAAAACGTCAAAATGATACAAAAGGGGACTGTCCCCTTTTGTATCATTTTTGAGTTTGATGGGCGCTGAGAACATCTGGGCGTCATCCAGGAACTGTCCGCTCACGGGCAGTGTGACTACGCGGTCTGTCTCTGTGCGGTAGGCGCCATCGCGGAAAATGTCCAGATTGTGGGTAAAGACCTTGGTTAGAAGCACCCTCTTGGCATCACCGCCTTTGGAGACCGACGCCTTCCACCATCCGGAAAGCCATATCTGAGAATTCCACTGTTGCGCCCTAAGCATAATTACTTTGCCAGCTTATAGATAGCTTCCATATCCGCCGGAGCTAGCACTTTGAACTGGCCCTGGGTAAACTGACCGTCATGACTGCACTTGCGGACCATCTCCTGAATCTCAGCATCAGAAATCTCACGGCCGATAAGTTCATGAATGTTGACAGGCATACCGATTGAGTGGTAGAAACGCTCCATTGCCTCGATGCCGCGCAAAGCGGTACCTTCCGGATCGGTATAATCATTCTCCACACCCATCACGTTGACAGCAAAGCGCACAAAACGGTTAATGCCGCAACCCATTACGTAGCGTGCCCAGCTGGGCCATACGGCAGCCAGACCGGCACCGTGGGTTACGTCGAACATTCCGCTAAGTTCATGCTCCAGCTGATGAGTTGCCCAGTCACCTATGCGGCCGCAACCAGTGAGGTCATTATGAGCCAGACTTCCGGCCCACATAACCTGTGCACGATAACGATAGTTCTCCGGATCCTTGAGCACCTGAGGAGCGACGTCAATCATAGTCTTGAGCAATCCTTCTGCAATAGCATCGGTTATGTTCATATCCTCATCATGTGAGAAATAACGCTCCATGGTATGCATCATGATGTCAGTAATACCGGCTGCTGTCTGATACGGAGGCAGCGTATAGGTGCGTTCGGGATTCATGATGGCAAATTTAGGACGGCACAGGTTGTTGGAATAACCTATTTTGATATCACCGTCCTCATTGGTGATAACGCTTGAGTCACTCATCTCACTGCCGGCAGCGGGGATGGTCAGGACCGATGCCACCGGAAGGCTGGTCACAGGATTGTACTTGCGCATATATACATCCCAAACGTCACCAGCATAAGCCACACCGTAGGCAATGGCCTTGCATGAATCAATGACACTGCCTCCGCCTACAGCAAGAATAAAGTCAACCTTCTCCTTACGGCACAGGTCTATACCCTCATGAACTTTGGAGAGTCTGGGGTTGGGCACTACACCACCCAGAGTTACGTACTCCACTCCTCCTTCCTTGAGCAGACGCTCCACCTTCTCTAAAAGACCGGACTTGATGGCGCTCTTGCCACCGTAATGAACCAGCACTTTGCTGCCTCCGTACTTCTTTACAAATGCAGCAACCTGCTCCTCAGAGTCCTTTCCGAAAACCACCTCAGTCGGTGCATAATAATTGAAATCTACCATAGAATCACATATTTATAGTTAGCAAATGTTGACAACACAATAGGGATAGTTCTGTTTGCGTACTTGAAAATGATTCAAGGTGAGCAGAACTTTTTGGGGTATCGGTATCGGAAACCATGGCCGCCCGTGGGCTTGTGAACGGGAGGGGCCCGCCGCGAAGCGGTGGGAGGGATAGCGCGAAGCGCGTAGTTTCAGATACTGATACCCCAAAAAGTTCTCAAGGTTCTACGCAAACAGAACTGTTCCTATTGCGTTACTTCTTTTTCTTGTCATCCTTGACTTCCTCAACCTGGGCATCCTCAGCCTCTTTCTTCTTGGCAAGGTACTCGGGCAGGTTCAGACCAGCCATGTTGAAGAGGTCAGACATGGGAGGAACAGACTTGAGCAGTCCGCTCAGGAAATTGGCAGTAGAGCCCTTTCCGTCGGCGCCGTTGCCCGAATCCCAAACGGTAACGTTGTCGAACTTGATACCCTTGATGGCCTCCACCTGAGTCTTGACAAGTTCCGGCATCTTCTCGGACATGAGCAGCATGAATGCCTTTGCGGCATCACCGCCGGCAGCCTGTACCATCTTGTCATAACCGGCAGCCTGCTTGGTCAGGATCTCATAGTAACCCTTAGCCTCGGCCTCCATGCGGGCATATATGGCATCGGCCTCACCCTTGGCGCTTACGCGGAGTTTCTCAGCCTCAGCCTCGGCGGCTATGATTATACGGTCCTTCTCAACCTGCTGGGCAACCAGGATGTTAGCCTGCTGGGTTGAACGCTCACGCTCGGCACGGGCATTCTCGGCGTCACGCTCAGCGATATAGGCATCCTGCAGGGCCTTAGCCTGCTGAACCTTCTCTGCGGTGATAGCCAGACGGTTGGCCTCAGCCTCCTTCTCACGGCGGAATGCCTCAGAATTGGCAATCTCTACCTTGGCGTTGTTCTCACCCTGTACGGCTACGGCGTTAGCCTGCGATGTACGGATACGTGTCTCCTTAACGGCCTCGGCCTTACCGATTTCACCGTTTCTGTCCTGCTCAGCCACGCTAACCTTAGCCTCGTTGATGGCCTTGGCGGCAGCCTCCTTACCCAGAGCCTGGATATAACCTGACTCATCCTTGATATCGGTCACGTTCACGTTGATAAGACGCAGACCTATCTTCTTGAGCTCAACCTCAACGTTCTTGGAGATATTCTCCAGGAATGTGTCGCGGTCGCTGTTGATCTCCTCAATGGTCATGGTAGCGATAACCAGACGCAACTGACCGAACAGGATATCACGGGCCAGTTCCTGAATCTCATCGGCTGTAAGGCCCAGCAGACGCTCGGCGGCGTTGTTCATGCTGTCGGGCTCTGTTGATATACCTACTGTAAAGCGGCAGGGCACATCCACGCGGATGTTCTGACGGCTCAGGGCATTGGTCAGGTTTGCATCTATGGAAATAGGTGTCAGGCTCAGATAAGCATAGTCCTGGATAACGGGCCATACAAACTTACCGCCACCGTGGATACATTTAGCCGATCCGCCGCCGGTCTTGCCATACACTACCAGAATCTTATCCGAAGGGCAACGTCTGTACCTACGAATGATTGTTGCAAACAGAATGAAAAGGAGGACTACTCCTATTACTACAAGAATTGAAATGTTGTCCATTTTTTAAATTGTATTTAATTGTTGGTTATTACTAGAGCAATATCACTTGACCAGGAGGAGATCATCGCCAAGCACCTCAATAATCTTGACGTGACCGCCAGTCTCAATCTCCTTGTCACTGTCCGTAACGGCATCTATCTCATGTACGGAACCCTTTACGCTCACCTGCACCTTACCACGACCGGAACGTGCAGCCGGAATACGCAGATATACATCGGCATTAAGCCCTACGGCCTCTTTCATCTTGAAACTGCCGTCATGTGAAAGCTTCATTATCTGACGGAACATCAATACGAAAGCAAACACGAACAGCAAACCCACAACGATTGCCAGCAATTGCAGCAACCAACGTTTCTCAATGGAATCAAAGAACAGAACGCCTGTCCATCCGTAGCCGAGCAGGAAATTGATCAGATTGCGGAATGAGAAAACGCCACTCAACTCTCCGTCCTCAACGGAATCTACAGCACCGTCCATCGGGCCGGCATCGACATCGGCATCAGCACCCAGACCGATAAACGTCATTATGGTCTGGATGATGAAAACCAGTGAAGCGCAGCACGCCACAATCCAGAAAAACTTCTGTAACGGTTCCAGTGAATTCATAAAATCCATCATAGCAAAACAAGTATTGGTTTAGTTAAACAATGCATGGTCTTAAAAAAGGACCACTTTTCTACAAAAATAGTGATTCCTGCGGATAATTTATACTCCACAAAGAAAAAAAAGTAACTTTGCGTGATTTTACAATCAACCAATGCGCAATGGAACTACCTATGTATGATACTCTGCTCAGCCTGCCCCTCTTTCAAGGCATGAGTCAGGCCGATTTCAACAGCCTGTTGCAGAAGATACGCCTGGATTTTGTCAGGTACGATGAGGGTAGCACCATCATCAGCGCAGATGAAAGATGCAAGTGTTTCGCTTTTCTCATCAACGGCACCGTAGAGAGTTCACGTGACGGTATGGATGGGAATTTCACCTTCTCAGAGCAGATTGCAGCACCTTATCTTATAGAGCCGTATTCAATGTTCGGACGCGCCGGGTCATACCAGCGCACCTACACCGCACTCACGCCATGCAGTTTCCTTATGATTGACAAGCAGTACATCTATACCGAACTGGGCAAATACAACATATGCCGCATGAACCTGCTCAATATCCTAAGTGGCCGCGTGCAGCAGTTGGACAGTCATTTATGGACATCTCAAGGCACTGACTTGAGGGGACGTATGATACGTTTCATAAAAGGTCTGTCAGACATACAGACAGGAAGCAAGAAACTGTGCATCAAGATGAATGACCTGGCAATCCTTATGGATGCCACAAGACTTAACGTATCGCGTGAACTGAACTCACTTGAGGCCGAAGGACTCATTTCCCTTCGCCGCAAGGAGATACTCATTCCCGCGTTGGAAAATCTCGTTTGACTATGGATGAAACCAAGAAAGCGGCTCTGGACCGCCGATATGCAAGAATGGCCCTGATCTGGGCCGAGAACTCCTATTGCGAACGCCGCAAGGTAGGTGCTCTGGTTGTTAAGAACAACATGATCATTTCCGACGGCTACAACGGAACTCCCACAGGATTCGAAAACATATGCGAGGATGAGAACAACACCTCAAAGCCATACGTGCTCCATGCCGAAGCCAACGCAATAACCAAGCTGGCACGCTCATCAAACAGCAGTGACGGCGCCACACTTTACGTCACAGCATCACCGTGCATCGAATGCGCAAAACTAATTATACAATCAGGAATAAAGCGCGTCATTTACACTGAGCAATACAGACTCACGGACGGAGTGGACCTGCTCAAACGTGCAGGAATAGAAGTTGTATACCTTGATCTGAACGCCGAAAAATGAAGATAATAAAAAAGATCATACAGATTATATTCGTGCTTACCATGGGCTTCTTTCTTGGAATAGAAGTAATGATAGGCATATTCAACAGACACAAGCCCCAGTTTGAACGCGGAGGCACTCCTGGTTCACAGAAAGTTGAGACTCTGATCCGGGCCATTGACCGCAAATACGTGGATGTTGTGGATATGGATTCCATCATGGACCGCGTTCTTCCTACCATACTTGAAGAACTTGATCCACACTCCGCTTATTATCCTGCCGAAGAGACTCAGGTAAGTAATGATGAACTGCACGGCAGTTTCTCAGGCATAGGCATACAGTTTTCCGTCCAGGATGACACGGTTAGGGTCAACAGCGTAATTCACGGAGGCCCCTCAGAGAAGGTTGGAGTGCTGGCGGGAGATCGCATTGTACTGATAAACGATTCTCTGTTTGCAGGAAAGAAAATACCCAGCAATGAGATTGTAAAGAACCTTAAAGGCCCCAAAGGCACCACCGTCAAGATAAGCGTTATGCGCAACGGCGAGCCTAACCTTGTGGATTTTACCATTGAACGCGGCGACATACCGGTAAAAAGCATAGATGCAGCCTATATGATCACGGATGAGATAGGCTATTTAATGATAAATAAGTTTGGTGAGACTACATTCTCCGAGATGCTGGTAAGTCTGGCAGACCTCACCAGCAAGGGTATGAAGAAACTCATCATTGACCTTCGCGGAAACAGCGGAGGCTATCTGGGCGCCGCCATCCAGATGGTTAATGAATTTCTGCCCAAGAATGACCTTATTGTATATACTCAAGGTGCGCACAATCCCATGGCCAAGCAGTTTGCTGACGGCCGAGGCCATTACAAGACTCTGCCACTTGTGGTCATGATAGATGAGTCATCGGCTTCGGCAGCCGAGATATTCACCGGCGCAATTCAGGATAACGACCGCGGTACTGTAGTAGGACGCCGATCATTCGGTAAGGGACTGGTTCAGGAACCCATTGAGTTTGAAGACGGATCAAGCATACGTATAACAATAGCCCGCTATTACACACCTTCCGGCCGTTGCATCCAGAAACCATACGGAGAGTCCGACGAAGACTATGCGATGGATATTGTCAAACGCTACGAGCACGGTGAGTTCTTCAACGCAGACAGTATCAAGCAGAACGAAGATGAAGTCTATAAGACCAAGGGAGGCCGCACCGTATACGGAGGCGGAGGCATCATGCCCGATGTGTTCGTGGCACAAGATACGACCGGATACTCAAACTACTACTCCAACGTGGTCCGCAAGAGCCTCATCAACAAATTCTCATTCAAATATGTTGATGGGAAAAGGTCCGAATTCTCCAAATTCAAGGCATACTCTGAAATGGAAGAGTATCTTGATGCCGACAATGTACTGACCAAATTCTATGATTATGCCGCCAAGAACGGAGTCAAGCGTGACAAGTCACTTACGACACCGGCCCGCAAGCAGATGCGCACAGCACTCTATGGCAACATCATATATGACGCACTGGATATGCAGGACTACATTTCATTCATAAACCTTACAGACCCCACGGTAAGCAAGGCGATTGAGGTCCTCAAATAACTTACCTTAATACTATCTGGGTTATAACCTGGGCACCGACCCGAGTATTCAGGCGTGTCACAAGTTCAGTACGGCGCATCATCAGTTCATTGCGCAGTGCCGCCGATGTCACCGTCACGAACAACACCTGATTATAAATACGGAGTTCCTTTGTATATCTGGAGACTGAAGGTCCAAGCACTTTATCCCAAGCCTGTATGAGCCGATGCTCGTTCAACGGCGTTTCAAGCCCTGTCTCACGGAGGTACTGCAATATCACACCCCCCAACTGTTCGGAATCTGTTCTCTTCATATCACTTCTCCATCCTGAATGACAAACACCCTGTAATCCTGACCTGTACCCTCCAGAATACCGTCGATATGGTTGCGGTCCACATCGGTAATGAACACCTGTCCGAACTTACGGTCATCGGACACCAGCGAAATGATGCGGCCCACTCTGACTGCATCAAGACGGTCAAAAATATCGTCCAGAAGTAGTATTGGACATTTGCCGCAAGACTCCCTGAGCAAACGGTACTGTGCCAGTTTAAGCGCCACAAGATAGCTTTTGTTCTGTCCCTGGGAGCCTTCGCGCTTTATTGGGTAGCCGCCCATATTCATCTCCAGTTCATCCTTATGGATACCTGTAAGCGAATAACCTATAGCACGGTCGCGAACACGGCCCTCATCAAGTTGAGCCAGCAGATCCCCTCGCTCCACGTGTGATGTAAACAACAGTGATACCTGCTCGGAAGCATCGCCTATAAGAGAATACATCTCCTGGAAATAGGGCACCAGGCGGTCAGTCAAAGCCTTACGTTTCTCATAAATCCGGTGTCCTGTATCAGCCATGGTCCGCTCCCACATAAGAAACAGTTCGCGGTCTGGTTCCACTTCCATTTTGAGGAGAGCGTTACGCTGCTGAAGCGCCTTATTGTATGATATAAGCAGTTTAAGATACTCCTGATCATATTGGGAAATGATAATATCCATGAACCTACGGCGTTCATCACTTCCACCCGATATCAGTTCTGTATCCTGTGGTGAGACCATCACCAGCGGAATATACCCGATATGGTCCGAGAACCTCTGATACTCCTTGCCGTCCCGTTTTATCTGTTTGTGCCCTTTTTGCCTGTATACACACCCTATCACCGTATTGCCGCCCGAAGGAAGACGGTATGAGCCCTGCAACTGATAACACTCTGCCCCATGACGGACCGTCAGCTGATCTGTCTGACTAATGGAGCTCCGGCAGAAAGAGAGACAATAAACCGCATCCAGCAGGTTGGTCTTACCCATGCCGTTCTTTCCTACAAAACAATTCAGTTTGGGAGAAAAATCCAAATCGGCCTGAATTATGTTACGGTAGTCCTGTACAAAAAGGTGCTCAAGTTGCATATAGGCTTTTTTATTTGCAGACAAAAGTACTCAATTATATTCTTAAGTACCAATATTGGCCAGAATCTTGGTTTTCTTTTTCCTTTTATAAATTCTTTTTTGATTCAATTTGTTCACGTATAGTAAAAAATGACTATTTTTGCACCCGCTAACAAAAGACGAAATGGCAAAGAAAGCAGTAACACCCGCTACAAAGCAGGAACAGAAAGGCCTTGAAGAGGCTCTGAGCAAGTCTGAACAGTTTTTTGAGAACAACAAGAAGACCATCTTCGGTTGTCTCATAGCAATTATAGTAATTATCGCCGGCGGCATGCTTTACAATGCCAAGGTTGCCCAGCCCCGTCAGATCAGGGCGTCTGAGGCAATATTCCCCGGTGAGACATATTTCATGAATGGAGACTATGCTACCGCATTGAACGGCGACGCATACGGTTTTGAGGGTTTTGAGGAACTTTCCAAGCAGTATAAGAGCACCAAGGCTGGTAAGCTTGCAGGCCTCTATGCAGGCCTCTGCTATGCTCAACTTGACAGTTTGGAACTCGCTCAGGAATATCTTGAGAAATTCAGCGGCAAGGATCAGATGGTAGCTCCCGCAGCACTTGGCGCACTTGCCAACTGCTACGCCACCAACGGTCAGGTTGCCAAGGCAGCCACCACCTTTGAGAAGGCTGCAAAGAAGGCAGACAACAACCTGCTCTCACCCTATTACTATTTCCAGGCCGGTCTCATGTATGAGTCTCTTGATAAGACCGAGCAGGCTCTCAAGCTCTACAACATGATAAAGCTCCAGTATCCTGAGTCTGCCGAGGGTCAGGAAATTGACAAGTACATCGCCCGTCTTACAAGCAAGTAAAGACACACGATCACAGGCTGGGTGAATTCCAGAGTGGCCAAATGGGGCAGACTGTAAATCTGCTGTCTCTCGACTTCGGTGGTTCGAATCCATCTTCACCCACAAAAGAAGGCGTCCTTTGGGGCGCCTTCTTTGTGTATGGAGATATTCAGGAAGTATACTTTTTTATTTTGAAAGAAGAGCGGCGATGGTATCGCGATAGGAACGGGAGACGGGTATAGGGTTGATACCTTCCTGATCCAGTATTACGTACAGGTTGTCACGGTCATTGTTAAAAAACTTAACCCTTGCTATATTTATCATATAAGAACGGTGACATCGGGTTATCAGGCCCTCAAGGTCGTCCTCAATGTTTTTTGCGGTAGTACGTATCATCCTATTCCTGACCGTACCGTCCTGCTCGTAGAAAATCTTTACATAATTATCCTCAGATACGGCATAAAGAATATCCATTATTCTGAGCGACAGTTTGATATTGCCCTTTATATCATGAATGGATACCATTAGGGCACCCTTGGGCTTGGAAGGACTGCTTCCCTCCTGATTTTTCAGACCATGTGCGTATCCGTACAGGTAAGCGATAGTGTAAGGTATGATAAGGATAAGGAATATGCAGAAAAGAGCTCTGGGTAACAGGTCAGCAATAGAGACAAAGTTCTGACGCACCAAGAGGGTTATTGCCGTATATATGAACGACACTATCAGGACCTCGGCCAACGAATAGAGCACCAGTCCCAATCCCCCTACCCCGTACCGACGGTTAAGGTCCATAAGCAACACCTTACTGGCAATAAGGAAAAGCACTGAGAATGCATACATTGTTACAGTGCCCAACATCTTGTAACTCTCATGTAATGTAAACCAGAATGTAGATGAGAAGGGAGAATACAGACGAAGGAACAGAATGGAAAACACCACGATGAACAACACAGTATGGAAGAGAAACTTCCGTGTAAACATATAATCGGGTAGCTTGTTCATCTCTCTAACCTGTGTTGTTTTTGCGAAGATAGGAATTTTTATCAAACCACCCAAATCCTTGACATGTGGCGAATGGCCAATTGTCATTTGTCGGCAATTCGCCACATCAATCTGATCGGACACCCCTTAAACACCTATTTATTATAAAAGCAGGAAATATCAGGGTACCTTTGCAACACAATTAAAAACACTATTATGGCAAGACTTATTTACAGAACTCCTGATTGTGACATGAATGCCACAAGCGTGATCAAAATGTATGAAGACAGTTTCCGCCGTCATTGGGACAATGAGGCCCTGGCCGATTTCCGCGGCGAGAGAATCACTTACGCCGAACTGGCCAAGCGCGTTGCCCGCGTACATATACTACTTGAGAACGCAGGCATCAAGCGTGGTGACAAAGTTGCCCTGTGCGGTAAGAACACCCTGGCCTGGGGCGTGGCATTCTTCGGAGTCTATACATACGGAGCAATTCCCGTTCCTATCCTGAATGATTTCAAACCCGGTAACGTACACACTCTGGTCAACCACTCTGAGGCAAAACTGCTTATGGTGGGTGATGTGGTACTGGCAGGTATGGTATTCGATGAGATGCCCGACATTCTGGGTATGATACTGCTCAACGACATGTCTCTCAAGGCCTGCCGTTCAAAGGAACTTGAAAACTCTATGGCTACTCTCGATGACTGCTTTGACAAGAAATATCCCAACGGATTCACCAAGGATGACATCAAGTATGAGGCCGAGAAGGATACCAATGATCTGGCCGTGCTGAATTATACATCGGGCACAACAGGTGACCCCAAGGGTGTTATGGTTCCTTACCGTGCAATGCTTGTAAACCTCAAGTTCGCATGCGGCGTGCTTCCGCTTACCAAGGGCGAGACAGTGGTTTCTATACTTCCCATGGCTCATATGTTCGGTCTGGCATTCCAGCTCATGTTTGAGTTGCTGCTGGGCGCCAGCATCTGCTATCTTGGCAAGATGCCTTCACCCAAGATCCTGTTCGATGCATTCGCCGAGGAGAAGCCCAAGCTCATCATCACCGTTCCTCTGGTAATCGAGAAGGTTATCAAGCAGAAGATACAGCCAGTTATGGAGAAGCCCATGATGAAGATCCTGATGGCTATTCCCGGCATCAACCGCATTATCGGCGGCAAGATCCGCTCCAAGATTATCGATGCTTTCGGTGGCGAGATGGATTGCCTCATCGTAGGCGGCGCTGCACTGAATGCCGATGTTGAGAAGATTCTGCGCAAG
Organism: Bacteroidaceae bacterium; assembly: GCA_045534785.1. Classification (GTDB taxonomy): domain Bacteria; phylum Bacteroidota; class Bacteroidia; order Bacteroidales; family Bacteroidaceae; genus Colenecus. The sequence continues at coordinate 75,470 of JAZSKJ010000021.1, forward strand.
ATACATTTCCCGTACACCGTAGGTTACGGCAGCACCGAGTGCGCTCCTCTTATCTCATACGTTGACTGGGAGAAGTACAAGGCCGGCTCATGCGGTATAGCTATTCCCGGTTGCCCCGTTCAGGTATTCAGCGATGCTCCCGGAAATGTGGGTGAGCTGCTGGTCAAGGGCGACAACGTGATGCTGGGTTACTACAAGAACCCCAATGCCACACGTGATGTCATCGACCCCGAGGGCTGGTTCCACACCGGTGACCTGGGTACTATCGACAAGCAGGGTTACATCTATATCAAGGGCCGCAGCAAGAACATGATCCTGGGTCCCTCAGGTCAGAACATCTATCCCGAGGAGATTGAGGATATGTACATGAATCTGCCGCTGGCATCTGAGGTTCTGGTGGTAGAGCGTGAGCGCAAACTCGTAGCTCTGGTATTCCCCGATTATGAGGCCGGCAAGGCTGCAGGTCTCAACCAGCAGCAGGTTCTGGCACACCTTGAGGATGACCGCAAGAAGATAAACGATATGCTTCCCGGCTACTCACAGGTATCAAAGCTTGAGATCCGCACCGAGGAGTTCGAGAAGACTCCCAAGCGCAGCATCCGGCGCGGCTTGTATAAATGATACAATTGGGGACAGACCCCTTTTGTACTATTTTGTAAAAATAGCCTCTAGATTATGCTCTGGAGGCTATTTGCATTTTGATTCTAATCTAACTTGGGCTGAAAATAGTACAAAAGGGGTCTGTCCCCAATTGTATCATTTGCTGATTCCCAGGATTTGCTTGATCAGGGGAACGACGGCGGTACGGAGGGATTTGTCGTTGAGGCGGTGCTCTCCCTCAAAGCGCTGGGCATTGGGGTAGTGCTTCTTGAAGAGGTCGTAGCAGTTGACTGTGGTGTCGTGGTTGCCGAACAGGCCATAGGTATTCTCGAGGTCAAAATCGGTAATACCCTTGAACTGCTGACGTTCCATTATATTGAAGTTCTTGATTATCTGCCCCGTAATCTTGAATGTTTTGGCTCCGTCCTTACGTCCGTTCTGGAAAGGATATGTGGTGTTGGCCTTCATGACCTTTGACATGGTGGACATGTTGAATGACGGGTTCACGCAAATCTTCTTGTAGCCGAACATCTGCTGGGCGTACATAGCTCCCATGGATGTGCCTACTATTATATCGGGCTTTTGCTCCTCTACGTACTGGCGTAAATATGGCAGGGCCTCGGCGGGATCTACGGGGATATCGGGAGCGCATACCTCAAGCTCGGGAAGCATGTGGCGCAGGCTCTCGACCGTGCCGCTTGCGCCCGATGACATGAATCCGTGAAAGTATACCAGCTTCATTACTTGCCGGCCTTAAGGCCCTTGATGACTGCGTTGGTGAATCCGGCCTCCTCCATAGCATTCAGACCCTTGATAGTTATGCCGCCGGGGGTAGTAACCTTATCAACCTCCTGCTCGGGATGTGAACCATGGGCCAGAAGCAGCTCAACTGCACCCTTGATGGTACCAAGAACAATCTCCTGAGCGTCCTTTGGATAGAAGCCCATCTCTACGCCGCCCTCTACGTTGGCGCGGATATAACGGAATACATATGCTATGCCGCAAGACGCAAGTGCGGTACCTGCGGTCATCTGCTTCTCCTCAACCTGCTTGGCAAAACCCACCTGACCGAACAGTTTCTGGATAAGGTCCAGATTCTTCTTTGTAGCGGTGTTTGAGCAGTAGAAGAATACGCCTGCACCAACCTCAACAGCAATGTTGGGTATAAGGTAAACAACCTGTGCCTTCTCGGAGCCTTTCTCAAATAGTTCGGCAAGTCTGTCAAGACCTACACCGGCGGCAATAGAGATAATGAGCTGTTTCTTGTAGTCAAGAGCCTCTTTGACCTCCTCTACGGCCGATGGCAATATCCAAGGCTTTACTGCAAAAAGAACAATGTCGGCACCCTTGACGGCCCTTGCATTCTCCTTTGATATTCCGATGCCCGGAACATCCTTCCTGAGTGCGTCAAGTGTTGCGTCACTACGGTCGCAGCAGGTGATATCCTTGGCTGCGAATACTTTCTTTGCAGCAAAACCTCTGGCAATTGCGCCTCCCATGTTTCCGGCGCCGATGATTGTGATCTTCATAATGATGTATGGTTTGATTGCGCGAAGTTACAGATTTGATTGAATTGGGACAAAAAAAAATGAATTCACTCGCGTGAACTCAATTTTTTCAATTTCCTCCGCAGGGACCTTTTCCCTTTGGAGTGGACCTTGCAATTTTCACAAATTCTCGGGTCCGAACCTAATTACTAACCTAATTACTAACCAATTAATGCTTATGAGAATTATCCTTTGTTTTCGACCGCAAAGGTCGGAACTTTTTCAATAAGTTGTTGCTTAAAATAATTAAAAGCAATCAAAACAAAGTTAATCAGCTAAACAAGCATTAATTGGTTGATATTTAGGTGTTTAAGCCCATAAAAGCCTTCTGGTTCTACTTTTTGGGAGTTATACCCATCAACTCAAGAGTCTTATAAGCATAACGGCGTCCCATTTCGCGATAGCCCTCAGCGTCAAAATGCAGGTGATCAAAACCCGTCGTTGCTCCGGCCGATGAGATTACGTATGAGTTTGGAAGAGTCTCTGGCAACTTGGCAATAATCTCGTTCATCGATGCGCTGCGGCCCTGAACATCGGCATTAACTACCTCGCCAGCCAGCAATGGAACTTTCTTAGGATCCAGATTCAAATCCTCAATAAGAGTCTCATATACATACTTAACCTTTTCAGGCCAATCCTCTTCATTGATATTAGACTCACCCTGGTGCATGAGGAACCCCTTGATCACACCTACCTTCTGGGCCTCCTTTGCAAGTTCTACCAGACGCTGGTAGCAGTTATTGTCATACGGTGCAATCCAGTTCTTCATCCACATGGCGGCATTGTCTCCATATTCCTGAGCGCGATCCTTCATGAATGCTTCAATCTTACAACCTCCAACAGCCACGCATATAACACCAACGCGCACTTTCTCGGGAAGATTTTCAACCATTGTACGGCCAAAATAGTCTACAGGAGTAAGACCATTGCTTTCACGGCAGAGAGGCGGTACAGCAGTATACCATTCACCCTTTTTACGACCCATCTTCTCAAAATCGACGGCAGCCATCATCTGCCAACGGTCACTGATACCCTCGCGGTCCTGATCCTCAATGCGGGCATTACCTTCCATATTTGACTGTCCGAAAGCCAAGTAGATATAGAAATTCTTGTCAGGTTTCTGAGTAGACTTTGTTCCGTTTTGTGAGCCGCAGGCAACTGTTGCCAGCATAACAAACACAAATAATAACTTCTTAAGCATAACGTATCGGTAATTAGTGATTATTCTGATAATACATGCAAAAATAAGGCAAAAAAGAAGGCATCATATCAAGTCTGCAAAAAAAATGCAGAGTCCTGAAAGAACCCTGCATTTAAACCAGATAGTGAAAATCAGTTTGCTGACTCAACAGCCTCCTTGATCATCTGCTCATTAGCGGTGATATAAATCTCAACACGACGGTTCTGGGCACGACCCTCCTCGGTATCGTTGCTGGCAACCGGCATTGTGAATGACATACCTTTTGTAATGAGACGATCCTTGCTCATTCCGCACTTCTTGAGATAATCGGCAACTGCATCAGCACGCTTTGCTGAAACCTTCTCGTTAGCCTGCTCAGAACCTACATTGTCAGTATGGCCATAGACTGTAATGTCAGTCATCTCCATATCCTTCATTGCGTCTGCGAATTTGGCCAGGGTCTCTTTTGATTCCTCGCTCAGTTTAGAGCTGTTGAAGCCAAACAGGATACCGCTGTCAAATGTAACCTTGATTCCCTCAAGACCGTTAACATCTTCAATAGTCTCAACCTTGGCTGCCTCAAGAGCTGCAAGCTCTTCAGCCTTCTTGTCCATACGGTTGCCGATGATGGCACCTGCGCCACCGCCTACACCTGCGCCGATAGCAGCGCCGATAGCAGCGCTCTCTGCATCTCCACCCAGAAGCACACCGATACCTGCACCGATAGCAGCACCTGCGCCACCGCCGATGAGACCGCCGTTAGCTGTCTTTGACCATGATGAACAACCTGCAACCGAGAAAACCAATGTTGCAGCAAGAATAATAGATAAAACCTTTTTCATAATAAAAATGTGTTAAATGTCCTTTTGTTTATGACGCAAAAATAAACTATTTTTTTGATTTGATTCAGATTGTAAAAAAATAATTGTGATATTTGTAATCAAACAACATAAAAACAACAAACCAATTAATAAAAATGAAAGCAATCAGACTATCTATTGCCTTAGCAATCAGCTTTATGCTGGTATTCTCATGCAAAAGCAACAACAAATGCTGTTCTGGTGACGAATGCCAGGACTGCAACTGCACATCATGCAGTTGCTGCAGCGACTGCCAGTCATGTTCCAATGGCGGCACAGTTATCCCGAACGTACCCCGTGGCGAGCAGGCACCTCCTGCAAATCCCGGCCAGAGGAACTTTGGAGGAATGATTCCTCCCGCCGGCACTACAGCACGCCCGCGTCCGCAGGGACAGACTCAGCGCCCACCAATAAACATGCAGCGCCCGCCACAGGGTATGCAGCGCCCGGCACCTCAGGTTCGTACAGTATCTCTCAAAGAGCTTTCAATGAGTGATCCGTTCATCTACCCCGACCCCGAGACCAAGACATACTGGCTCACCGGTACCGGCGGTTCTCTCTACAAAAGCACTGACCTGGAGATGTGGACAGGCCCTTATAGCGTAATTGACCTGTCAGGCACCTGGATGCAGGGTAACTTTGTAGCTGCAGCCGAGATTCACAAGTTCAACGGCAAGTTCTACTATGCCGGCACATGGAACAACCACGGCGTTTGCATCGAACAGGTTCCTCGTCGTTACAACGTTCCCCTCAACCAAACCCAGCTTTTGGTTTCCGACAAGGTTGACGGACCGTATCTGCCTCTTGTAAAGGACTCCACATTCTGCCTTGGCCCGGTTGACTGGGATATAATTGACGGTACACTCTACGAGGAGAATGACACAGTCTATATGGTATTCGTGCATGAGTGGACTCAACTCATTGACGGAACTATGGCATACATGCCTCTGTCCAAGGACCTGACACATCGTCTTGCCGAGCCCACCACAATATTCCGCGCATCCGAGGCCGCATGGTCGAAGGAGATGAACTCTATCGGTGAGGCCACATTCGGCATGAAGATGCCGGGCTGGGTAACCGATGGTCCTCAGATGTTCCGCACCGAGACCGGCCGTCTGGGTATGCTCTGGTCAAGTTGGGGTGAGAACCGCTACGCCAACGGCATAGCTTGGTCAACAAGCGGTAGCATCAAGGGTCCGTGGATCCAGGAAGAGGTTGCATTCAAGGGCGACAACTCCGGTCACGGCATGCTGTTCAAGACATTCGAGGGTCAGTTGCTCTACTCGGTTCACCACGACGGCGGTACTGGCCGCAAGCCTGAGATATGGACCGTAGATGCATCTGGCGACAACCTGAAACTGGGCAAGAGAATACATTAATCCACTCCTTATTATAAAATAATAAGCAAACCGTGGGTGTTAAGCCCGCGGTTTGTTGTATCTTCGCACTTTAAATAAAGCAAACAGAACACATTCAGTAAAATGAAAATCTCCAACCGCGCTGAGATAATGCCCAGTTCGCCTATCCGCAAACTGTCAGGCATAGCACAGAAAATTGAGTCCGAAGGCATCAAGGTCTATCACCTTAACATCGGTCAGCCTGACCTGCCCACACCGCAGATAGGTCTGGACACACTCAAGAAGATTGACCGCAAAGTTCTGGAGTACACCCCCTCACAGGGATTCCTGAGCCTCAGAAAGAAACTGTGCGACTATTACGAACAGTATCAGATCAAGTTTGAACCTGATGACATCATTGTAACCAGCGGAGGATCCGAGGCGGTTCTGTTTGCGTTTATGACCTGCCTGAACCCAGGTGATGAGATTATTGTTCCAGAGCCTGCATACGCCAACTACATGGCATTTGCAGTATCGGCCGGCGCTGTAATCAAGCCCATCGTGTCAACAATTGAGGACGGATTCGCACTGCCCCCGGTAGAGAAATTTGAGGAGCTCATAACCGAGCGTACCAAGGGTATCCTCATCTGCAACCCAAACAACCCCACGGGCTATCTTTATACCCGCAAGGAGATGCTCCAGCTGCGAGACCTGGTCAAGAAGTATGACCTGTACCTTTTCTCGGATGAGGTTTACCGCGAGTTCATATACACAGGTTCACCGTACATATCGGCCTGTCACCTGGAGGGTATCGAAGATCATGTAATTCTTATTGATTCTGTATCAAAGCGTTATTCCGAATGCGGAATCCGCATAGGCGCCATCGCCACCAAGAACCAGGAGGTTCGCAACGCCGTAATGAAATTCTGCCAGGCCCGCCTGTGCCCGCCGCTCATAGGTCAGGTCATCGCCGAGGCATCGATATCGGCACCGCGTGAGTACATGACCAACACATACGAGGAGTTCATAACCCGCCGTAAATACCTGATTGACGGACTTAACAAGATACCGGGTGTGTATTCACCCATCCCCATGGGCGCATTCTACACAACGGCAAAGTTACCCATTGATGACTGCGAGAAGTTCTGCAAGTGGTGTCTTACCGATTTCCGCCGTGACGGCAAGACCATCATGATGGCCCCAGGCACAGGTTTCTACTCCGACCCACAGTACGGCCGCGACCAGGTACGTCTGGCCTACGTGCTCAATATAGACGACCTTAAAGATGCGCTCAAACTGTTAGCCGAGGCACTTGAAGAGTATAACAGCCTGCCCAAGAAATAATGAAAAGGCTTGCCACCCTGCTCCTGACTCTGTCGGTGGCACTATTCTGCAGTGCCACCGCACCCAAACGCGAGTTCCGCGGAGCTTGGATCCAGGCTGTCAACCACCAGTTTGAAGGCATTCCTACAGTTGAGCTCAAGGCGGAACTCTCCCGTCAGCTTGACTCATTGCAATCATGCGGCATAAATGCCATTCTGTTTCAAGTCCGCGTTGAAGCCGATGCGCTTTACAAATCCGACCTTGAACCTTGGAGCGCTTTCCTTACCGGATTTCAGGGCGAAGCCCCTGATGAGGATTGGGACCCCTTACAGTTTATGATCGAGCAGTGTCATGACCGATGCATGGAACTGCACGCATGGATAAACCCGTTCCGCGCCAAGACTGCCGCAACCACGGAGTTCGCCCCCAATCATCAGATGACAGTTCATCCGGAACGTATTATAAGATATGGTAACCTTGCGCTGTTTGACCCGGCTCTTAAGGAGAACCGTGACTATATATGTAAAGTGGCAGCAGATATCGTAACGCGTTATGATATTGACGGATTCCACATTGACGACTATTTCTATCCCTACCCTGACGGAAATCGGAAATTCAACGATGACGCATCGTTCCGTAAAGACCCGCGCGGGTTCAAGAACAAGGATGACTGGCGACGGGACAATGTAAACCTGTTTATTGAACAGCTCTACCATACGGTAAAGGACATCAAGCCATGGGTCAGGTTCGGAATATCGCCTTTCGGCATCTATCGTAATAAGTCCGCACAATATCCCCAGGGCAGCGAGACCACAGGGCTTGAGAACTACAGCGGACTCTATGCCGATGTCCTGTATTGGATTGAGAATGGATGGATGGACTACTGTATTCCTCAGACTTACTGGAATACAGGATATAAAGCCGCCGATTACGCAATACTGGCCCAATGGTGGTCCGATAACGCCGGCGGATGTCTTATGTATCTTGGACAGGATGTGGAACGCACCCTGACCGGTGTTGACCCAAGCCATCCCGAAAGCAATCAACAACGTCACAAGCTCAATCTGGAACGCATTCTGAGCGGATTGCAGGGAAACTGTTTCTGGCCCGCCAAATCAGTGGTGGACAATCCTCGTGACTACCGCACGATTCTGGCTTCAGAATATTACACGACTCCGGCACTTCAGCCGTTGGCCCCATACCTGCCGTCCAACACCCCAGGCAAAGTGCGCAAGCTAATGCGTGTTGAGACCAAAGACGGCCCCGTACTGTTTTGGACAGCCCCCAAAGCAAAAAAAGAACTGGACAAAGCAATCCAATATGTAGTATATCGCTTTGAGAAGGGACAGGAAATAAACATTGATGATCCACATAAAATAATAGCCATAACCCGCCGCTCATTCATAAACCTTCCCTATCGCGACGGCTCAAACCAATATATCTACGTCGTCACCGCCCTAAACCGCATTCAGCGAGAATCGGCCCCTGCCAAGTGCAAGATAAATCTGTAAGCACTCATTTAACATCTTCTTATTTATATACTATTATTATTGCAGACAGGGAGAAAAAACCCGACCCATAGAAATAAACATAGTTTATAAAATAGCAATTTAATATTAAAATGATAATCAGCGGTAAATCATGTTTATCGCTGATTTTCTTTATATTAACCATATATTCAACAATTGTTATTTGTTAATCTTTATGTTAACGAAGGATAAATAATTAACTTCTCACTTAACCTTCACTCACTTTTTGACTCTTATATTCGAACGACGCAAGAAAGCGGGTTCGAGAGAAAACAAAATCGAATAAGTAAAACAAAAAAATAAGAATTATGAAAAAGATTTTCTTCGCTGCAGCTGCAGCACTGTTCTTCGGAATCAACGCAAACGCTCAGAGTGTTAATGACAATCAGGCAACTGTTGCCGACGTAGTTGCAGAACTCA
>JAZSKJ010000001.1:0-79062 GCA_045534785.1 Bacteroidaceae bacterium
TATCTACAGCTTATTTTTATACTATGAAAAACACCGAGGGGCTGCCATAGCGGCGGGGGTCGAAACCCCCGAGAGCGTCCATCCGTCTGCATACGCAGGAGCTGTACATTTCTTTGGGATTTCAAACATAGGAACTTTTAATTCCCTTCGGGACTTAACAGTCGTTAAACGAAGCGCCGTTCTTAACGGGATCCTCCGTGGGCACTCCGCTTAACGCCTCTCCACGATGCTCCCCAAACTGACAGTTCTGCTTCTGCAAATGGTAAACTACGATACTGATACCCCCAAAAAGTTCTGTGCGTATAGGATACTTTTCAGGAGTAAACAGAATGTTTCTTAAAGTGCGCCGTACTTGCGGCCGTAGTCAAGCTGCTGCTTCAGGTAGTCATCGTTATAGACAACCTGGTAGTCAACAATCTTGCCGTTCTTTTCAACCGGAACGATGTCGGGGTTGATGAAACCGCCGTAGGGCTTCAGGTTCAGGGCCTCGTAACGCTGCTTGACCTCCTTGTGCAGGGTGGGGTCAATGTTGACGGCGTAGGTCTCAATCAGATATTTGCCGGCCTCGTAGTCTCCCTCGGACTTGATGCGCTGGATCTCGGCCAGCAACTGGGCAAAGAGGTCACGCAGTTTCTCGTAGTCGTTGACCACAAAATAGGTCTTGCCGTCACGAACCTTCTTCTCAATGACGTTGTCCTTACGGCCCTTCTCATAGCACCACTCGGCAATGAGCTTGCGGTTCTGCATGTGGGCCTCGGTGTTGGGACGTCCCAGTTCCACGCGGGTGAACTGCACCATCAGGCCGTTGCGGATATAGTTGGCATACTCGGCCTTGTAGGCATCCTTGTTGGGCATGATACCCAGCTCAACCATTTTGGGATCGGCAGTAAAGTAGAGACCGAACAGGTCGGCGCGGGCCTCCTCCAGGGCCGATGCATACTCACCCATAGCGGTGGTTGATACACCGGGCAGCAACTGGCCGCTTCCGTGACCAAGGCACTCATGGAGGTCGGTGTGAATCTCATCGGCCCATGAACCCCACTCGCGGTAGAATGCCTTCTCGGCCTCATCCCATGCAAACTCATCCAGAGTGCTGGTGGGAGATTCCTGTGCGGCGTAATCATACGCGTGAGTGATATTGGCGATGGTCACACTCTTGCTGCCGTACATCTTGCGGATCCAGTCGGCGTTTGGCAGGTTGATACCGATAGGTGTTGAAGGATATGAGTCACCTGCCAGGCAGACGGCGTTGATTACCTTGGCCGATATGCCCTTGCACTCTTTCTTTTTAAAGCGGGGGTCAACCGGTGAGTGGTCCTCAAACCACTGGGCGTTGGCGCTCAGTATGGTGGAGCGCTCGGATGCCTTGTGATCCTTGATGTTCACATAGCCTTCCCAGGCACCCTTGCGGCCCAGCGGGTCATTGTAATCCTCAATGAATCCGTTGATGAAATCCACGGTTCCGATGGTATCCTTTACCCATTCGATGTTGAACTCATCCCAAATCTTAAGGTCACCTGTCTCATAATATTTGATGAGCAGACCCAGGGCACGTTTCTGGATATCGTTCTCGGCACATGCTGCTGCCAGCTTGAGTTCCTCGCATATCTTCTTGATTGCAGGTCCGTACATGCCGTCAATCTTCCAGGGAATCTCAACTATGTTGCCGTCCTTATCCTTTGTAACCTTGGTGTTCAGACCATAGGCTATGGGAGTCTCATCGGTCTTGTCCTCGATTGATGCGTAGTATTTCTCAACCTCATCGCGGGTAACGCCCTCATAGAAATTACCGGCTGACAGAACCACTATGTCACCGTCAGTTGATGTTGAACGGCGCTGCTGCAGGGTGTTGGGGTTATATATTACATCCAGCAGTTCGGCACACTTGCCGCCGTCACCCACTGCCTCCATGAGAGACTGGAAGTATGTCTTTGGGCACTCCGGGAAGAACTTGTCCTCGGCGTAGTGGTGATGGATGCCGTTTGCAAAGAACAGGCGCTTGGCGTATACCGTAAACTGGTCAAACTCCTTTGTGGTGCGGTCACCCTTGTAGTTGTTGAGTATGTTCTCCACCACATGGCGGATTGGGATGTTGTACTTGCAGTTCTGGTCCCAATGGATGTCGCGGCCCCATTTGGCAGCCTCGGCCAGATGGTATGCATACTCTTTCTGCTGCAGAGTGAGCTCTTCCCATCCGGGGATGGTGTAACGCATCACCTTAAGGTCGGCAAATTCATCAAGCAGATACTTGAAATCACTCTTTTTCTGTCCGCATCCGGCTGTTATGGCCAGCGCACCTCCAATCAACATGATTCTTGTCAGTCCTTTCATATTATGTTATTCCAAAAATTTGATTACCTCCTTCTTACGTGGTTTGGCTGCAGGTTGCTCATCGGGATAACCCACTGCTACAAGGAACTGGAGTTCCATTCCGGCGGGTATCTCAAGTTTCTCCAACAGCTGAGCATTGCCGGCCTTGATGGCTCTGACAGGGCCACCCAGACATACTGTACCCAGACCCATGGAGTGGGCTGCCAGCATCATGTTCTCACCCATCAGGCCGCAGTCAACACCGGTAGCTCCGGCCACAAAGATCAGTGCCGGTGCATTATATGTACCCTGAATGCTGTTTATGAGATTGCGGTCAGTGGTTATCCTTACTGCCCAGTTCTGGGCATTTACGGCATTGGGTGCATTGATGCCGCACTCAGCTATCAGCTGGAGCTGCTCCTTGCTCACGGCTGTCTCCTTGTATTTACGTATTGAACGGCGGTCCATGATAGCCTTTATCACGGCATTATCGGAACAATCGTCCATATCGCAGCATTTGTCATCATTGCAGCATTTTTCACAATCCTTGCAGCAGTTCTCACAGTTTTGTGCCTGTCTGTTTCCGCAGGCGGTAAGTATTGAACAAACCAATACCAGTGTCAAAATAGTCTTTTTCATAACAGTTCTATTTGGTTTTTAATGTTGGATCCTTTTGTATGCCCGCCAGTATGACGCCTCCCAGGATCATAGCCGATCCGATGGCGGCGGTAACTGTCATGCTCTCTTCTAGGATTATTATTGCAGCTATAAGCGTAATAATAGGGTTCAAATATACATAATTTGTTGATGTGACGTTTCCGATAGCGGCCATTACCCTGTTCCATCCGATAAAACAGAGAAGAGATGCCAGAATGGACAGGAACAAAAGATTACCCCAGACCTGGATGGCACTGAAGTTGACGCTATTGAGATTGGAATTGTCACTCATCAGTATTACAGGGATAATTGTAAGCAGTCCGTAAACAAAAACCTTTCTGGTGGCAAAGAATGTTCCGTAACGTGTTGTCATCTGGCTCATGAACTGGCTGTAAAGAGCCCAGCAGAGAGCCGCACCGAAAGCCAGCAGGTCTCCCTTGGGTGATATATGCAGTGTGTATCCGTTAAATACCACCAGGAACATACCGGTAAGCGCCAGGACTGTGCCGCCAATTAGCGGGAACCCCAGCCTTACATTCTCAAGTCCGTCTATCAGTGGGCCTTTGAACAACCGTTTGAGCAGTAGGGTAAGCAGCAGGGTAAGCAGTGGGGCCACGCACACTATGAAAGCTGCGTTGGATGCCTGCGTATGAGCCAACGCCGTGTTTTCGGTAAGGAAATAGAGAGAGCCGCCTGTTACACCCAGAAAGACCATCATCAACTCTTCCTTGAGTGAACGGGTAAACAACATCTTATCTCTTCCTCCCTTGATGAGACAGACTCCCCAGATTCCTATGTAGGCTATTGTAAAACGTATTGTAAAGATCTGAGAGGGAGTCAGGCCCGAATTGATCAAAACCTTGGTGGAGATGAACGTTACACCCCAAACGGTAACTATCAGGGTGGCCAACAGATGATAGAATAGAAGACCTTGTCTTTTCATCAATAACAATTGTCAGTCAATCGTTATTTCCTTTCTGGGAATGTACGTCTCGGGATTGTAGTAAGCAATGTTTGTGCCTTCGTTCTCAAAAGCAAAAGGAACGTTCATCAGATTGTCAAGTGCGTTCAATACGTTCTGACGCTTATCTGGTTCTACATAGAACAACAGAAAACCGCCTCCGCCTGCACCCAGCAGTTTGCCACCCAATGCACCGGCTTTGATACCTTTGTCGTAAATATCATCGATAAAACTGTTGCTTACCTTGCCTCCGGTGTTGCGTTTTAGTCTCCAGGTGTGGTCAAGCAACCGTCCGAAATCATTGAAATCAGAGTGCTTGTTCTCAAGGATAGCCTGTGCTTCATCTACAAGCTGAAGCATCTCCTTGAACTGTGCTATCTTGTCCTGCTGTCTGGACATGGTGTCCTTTTGGACTTCGGCCGAATAGCGGGAGATACCGGTATAGAATAGCAGAAGGCTCTGGTTGAGCAAAGCCTTGCGCTCCGGATGTATGATGATGGGAGTGACATTGAACTGGTTGTCGGCAAAATCAATGCGGTTCAATCCTCCGAATGCGGCAGCAATCTGGTCTTGCCAACCGCCGCTCTCCTTACAGAGTTCACGTTCCAGATAGATGGCATCCTGGGCAAGTTTGCGCTTACCTACCATCTTGCCTTTAAGGGCATAGAATGCGTTAAGCATACCCACGGCAAAGGTACTGCTGGTACCAAGGCCTGTGCGGGCAGGCAGGTCTCCCTCATAAGAAAGACGTATCTCATGAATATCCAGCAAACGCATTGCCTCACGGATAGCGGGATGCTGTATCTCATCAATAGTGTTTACCCTTTCCATCTTGCTGTAAACCAACTCTGAATAATAAGGCATGAATGGCGGCAGGTGACGAACTACCAGATAGCAGTATTTGTCAAATGTCGTGGAGATGACAGCTCCGCCATGTTCATTAAAGAAAGACGGCATATCTGTTCCTCCTCCAAAGAACGATATACGGAAAGGGGTCTTTGTGATTATCATAAATAGTTGAGTATGATTTCAGTGTGCAAAATAACAAAAAACTGTGCGATTATCTTTCAAGAACGTTCCTGAAAGAGTCAACAACCTTGTCGGCAGAGTATTTCTCCAGAAATATCCTGCGTGAATAGCCGTTGAACCTGGGACGCGGATTGTCTATGAAGGACCGTATGGCCTGAATGAATTCCTGTGCGGTGTTGCACTTTCCACCCATCCTGTCATAGTCAAGCTCATATCCTTCAAGTGCCTCATCCGTACCTATTATGTTCTTGCCGTACATCAGGCTTTCGCAGGTCTTTACCTTCATGCCGCTGCCCTTGAAAATGGGCAGAATCATGATATCGGCCTCCTCAAAATAGGGCTTAAGGTCAGGGGCATCGCTGATAACCTCCACTTCATCAGGAATCTGATAGTTCTCCCTTATACGTGACATTCCCTTGCCCACAATCCTCATTTCTATGTCCACGTGTGGATAAACATTCCGGGCAAACCATTCAATGCCTTCACAGTTAGGACCGAAGTATGCTCCCAGGAATAGGCAGAGCGGCTTCTTGGATGTCAAGTCTTGAGGATAGGAATCCTGCTTGTATTTATCAGTAAAAGCCACAGGCACCAAGGCATCGGCCTTGCGTGAATACATATTCTCAATTACACCCGCATCACGCGGATTAAGAGCGATTATCCGGTCTGCATAACGACAGCTCCATCCGTCATTCTTCCAGGCGCAGCGAGTAACTATGAAACTGCCCGGTCGGCGTCCCAGCTTGGCATGGAAGTAGAGTTTTTCCACATTGTGGAAGAAAGCTATGATACGGCCCTTGTAACCGCTTCTTTTGAGTTTCTTGGCTATGATGCCGAACAGGCTGCGGTCTATGAACACATAGTCATAGTCAGCGGCCAAGGTCACAATCTCCCGGACTCTTTTAGGGGTAATGCCGAAGAAATACCCAAAGGGAAACCAGAAAGCACCTTTTAAATATTCACCGACGGTACGTTTGTGACTCTCATCGTGAATGTAGTATGTAGTGACATTCTCAGTGCCAAGCAGTCCGGTAAGTACGGTCCAGTTTTTCTGTGAACCCTGTTCTCCGCCCTCAAAGACATTGGCGGTCTTCTTGTATCTTATAAACAGCAGTTTACTCATCGGAACAGTTTAAGATAAAGGGTTCGCATAATTACGTTGACACCTCTGTTGAACGATTCAAACCATGCCGGCCATCTCTTGTGATGCTTGTGCCAGTATTTCATGGCATTGCACCTGATTATCTTATTCTCGGGATAGAGTCTTATCTCACCCAGTCCAAAACGCTGACAAACCTTCTGGTATCCCTCCTCCAACTGGGCAAAATGCTCAGGGTTGAATTCATTACGGTTGATATCAAACAGATGGCTTTTGCAGATCAGTCTGAGTCGGTTCAGATAATACTGACGCAAGAATGCCTGCCTGTCACTGTCCAGATTATCAAGTCCCCGGCTCTCAAGGAAAGCCAATATCTTCCCGGTTATCTTTTCCTGTTGTGCAATGCTCTTGTTCAGGACCTTGGGATCCATGGTCTGTCCTTCACGGTCCATATTGTACTGATAGAGGTCGATGTCAAAGAACACCACATCCTTCGCATAGAACATAGGGTAAGTATCCCATTCAAGATCTGTATATGATATACCCTCTGTCTGGACATAGCCGTTCTCCCTTAACATGGCGGTCCTGTAAGCAATGGCGTGCATCATGAAAAAACGTATATACCCACCGCCAAGAACATGATTCAGGTCATAAACCTTACCGTATTCATAAGGCTCCTTGCCGTACAGATTGTATTTGGCCAGTTCCGTCTTTCCGCCGGGATGGATTACCGTAAAGTGAGTCACTATGAAATCGGCATCCACTTCTTGTAGAGAGTCAAGGAAGAGTACGAGGGAATCTGATCTGAACCAGTCATCTGAATCCAGTACCTTAACGTATTTTCCTTTTGCTACGGGCAGGGCGGCATTGATTGTTGATCCGTAGTTGCCGTTAGGCTTGTCTATAACGGTAACGGTATCAGGGAACCGTTCCCTATAACTGTTGGCAATGGCCAGCGAACCATCCTTACTTCCGTCATTCACGACGATTGCTTCCAAACGTTCCAATGCATCGGGAACAAGCAGTGAGTCCAGACAACGTGGGAGCAGGGCTTCCATGTTGTAAGTGGGAATGATTATTGATAAGAGTTTGCTCATATGGTCATTTTCAAAACATTCTCGACGATCTGGTGCATATCGTAATACCTGTATTCGGCCAGGCGTCCTCCAAAAATCACGTTCTTTTCTTTTTCGGCCAGTTGGGCATACTTGGCGTACAAAGAATTGTTGCGGTCGTTATTGATTGGATAATACGGTGCGGCGCCCTTTTCCCATTTGCGTGAATACTCGTATGTGATAACGGTATCAGGCTGTTTTCCGAATTCAAAATGCTTGTGCTCTATACACCGTGTGTAAGGTACTTCGGCCTCGGTATAGTTGACCACTGCATTGCCCTGGAAATCATTGATCCCTTCCAGAACCTTGTGCTCAAATCTGAGCGAACGGAAATCCAATTCTCCAAAACGGTAATTGTAGAAAGCATCGATCTGACCGGTATATACGGTAGTCTGGGCCAACCCGTCAAAATACTCCCTATTGCTGAAATAGTCAGTGTCCAACCTTACTTCAGCCCCGTCAAGCAACTTCTCAAAGATTTTTGTATAGCCGCCAATAGGGATGCCCTGATATGTATCATTGAAGTAGTTGTTGTTGAACTCGAATCTGAAAGGCAGCCTACGGATGACGAATGCAGGTATCTCGGTGGCTTTCATTCCCCACTGCTTCTCGGAGTAACCCTTGACAAGAGTCTCATATATATCACGTCCGGCCAGTTTGAGCGCCTGTTCCTCAAGGTTGGCAGGCTCCTCTATGTCTGCATATTCGGCCCTTTGGCTTTCAATGATTGCCTTAGCCTCATCGGGAGTATTCACGCCCCACAGCTGGTGGAAAGTGTTCATATTGAACGGCAGGTTGTAACGCTTGCCCTTGTAGCAGGCAATAGGGGAATTAATGAAATCATTGAACGGAACCAGACCGTTCATGAAATCCCACACCTGTTTGTTTGATGTATGAAATATATGAGGACCGTATTTGTGAACATTGATACCGTTAATCTGTTCAGTGTAACATCCTCCTCCGATATGCGGGTTGCGGTCAATTACAAGACATTTTTTACCGGCCTTGCGTGCGCGGAATGCAAACATGCTGCCAAAGAGGCCGGCTCCTATTATCAGATAGTCGTATTGCTTCATAACAGAGAAGTTTTAATCAAGATTCACGTAATTATCTGTAATATCCGTGCTTATGAATTTGGCGTGAATCCGTTGTTTTTCGACAGGAGGGATGGTCATGTAGTCTCCGTATATGTTTTTGAGTCTTGCTTCCGGAACTTTTGGAGCATTGAACATATGTCCTTCAAACTCTATTTGACTTACCGGTAACATGTCGGTCCTCAGGGTAGGATATCCGTAGGTCACCCGTTCTATCTTGACAAATTCACGGTCTGTCTTTTTCAAAGCGCAGATAACAATCCACAGACCTTTAAAAAAGAGATATGAAATTGGAAAGCAAAAGTATGAGACGATATTCTTGAAATTCAATTTTATGTTATAATGAAAAAAGCCAAAAGCCTTGCTTATGCGTTTTCTTATGAAGTTCAGGAATCGTGGAGAAACAGTGGGATATGGTTCTTCGGCAAAAACATCAATTGAAATGCCTTTATGGTAACTTTTTGAAAAATCGTCAAAATCGTTTATGAACAACGTTCCGTCCATGCGTACTTTGAAAAGACCTTTACCCATGTTGGAACCTGGATCTGTCTTTTCTGTCTGCAAAAAGAATCCTTTTTTTAGTTTTGATTGACCTATCCGGATAAATTCATTGAAATCATCGATAGGCATGGTTATATCTATGTCATCATCCCATGGCACGAATCCTTTGTGACGTATAGCCCCTAAAAGAGTTCCGAAATCCATCCAATAAGTCAGGTTGTTCTCCCTGCACACCCTATCTATTTCCATGAGAATATCAAGCGAAGCCAATTGGGCTTTGCGTAAAGGTGAACCTTCCTTGTTGTAAACAGAAATATCTTGCATTCAAAAAGATTTTATATCCAAAGTTATAAATAATAGTTTATCGCCGGAATCGACGTATCACTTTTTTGACGTCACAGAGGAAAATGGCCAGGCGATAGGAACAATTAATTGATATCCAGGTCACAAGTTTGATAGAAAAAGCCTTATTCTTGTAATCCCAGAATTTTACTCGCGACAGGAAAGAGTACTTTTCTAGGTATTGGGCTTTTGTGAATTCCTTGGATTGCACAGCCATATAAGCAACCTCAAGGTATTTATTGTCAATACCATTCTGAAATTTATCAGGCAGAAGAGTGTTGAGTGCAATCAGGAACTTTTCTCTGGTTTGTATTTTTTTGAGCGAATAGCCATGTGCGGCAGAATCCGGATTGGCTGAAACATCATAGTGATAAAGTGCTTTCGGTAAGTAAGAGACAGATGCTCCTTGCCATATTAGTTGCAGATTAAATAACTGGTCTTCACCATAATTCAATTCTTTCATAAACGAAATGTTTTGTTCCAGATAAGTCTTTCGTTTAAGGAGTTTGTTGCAAGGTCCATCATTTAATTTGCATAACAGGTCGTTTATAATTGAATCCCTGTCTAATGAAGAAGGCTCTTGCTTCTTGTAAATGGTTCTTTTCCGGTCCTCTACAAAAAAATCACTTATGACCATATCGGCATCAGTTTCAACGGCCTTGTCATAGAGCTCCTTCAGATAATCCGGCTCCACCCAGTCATCGGCATCTGCATGAATGGTATACTCTCCACTGGCATGCTCTATTCCGAATTGTCGTGTAGAGCCGATACCTTCATTGGGCTTGTGGAAAGCCTTGAACCTGGAGTCCAATGCGGCATAATGGTCACACACTGAACCAGAGCCATCTGTGCTGCCGTCATCTATCAGCAAAGCCTCAAATTCCTGCATGGTTTGTGCCTTAAGGCTGTCCAACAGCCGGGGCAACGTCTTTTCTGCGTTGAATATGGCTATGATTACTGATATTATAGGGTTATTCATATGCTACTTTTTATTGGCTTTGATGGAAAACGGTTTTATTGTAGCTGCGATAAGCAAGGTAATGGCCAGACAAGCTGAAACATAGAGATATGGATGTAATCTGACCATCTGAGGAAACAGGGTTGACAGTGCAACCATGGGTAGTCTTTGATAAATATACAATTGAAACAGGTTCTTTCCGCACCAGCCAAGAATACGGCTTTTTATTACAAAGCTGTATGTGATGGTCAGCATCAGGAGAGCGAATACTATCGATAGGACCAGATAGATAATTGTCATGCTCCTGAAATGGAAACACAGTATAAATGCCAATATGAGGACAATGAGACAGACTGGATATAAACGGTCTAATAGAGAAATAATCTTGTCTCTATTAATGGATACAAACATTCCGGCTGCATATGCTGGAATGGTATTGTACCACCATTCCTCCTTAAATTGGTATAAAACTACTATGTATAAAAGTATCAACAAGCAATTGGCGTAAAATGCTGATCTGACTTTTCGGAAAACAGAGAAAGATATGTAAGTGGAAATGTAACAGAACAGAATGGCAAATATATACCAGTTACTTTGACCGATGCTCTCCCATGCCACCAGTGACAGGATATACTGTTTGAATGAATAGTTAATGCCAAGCAATTTGTTCATTACCAGAAATACAGTAACAGCAATGGCATAATTGGCCAAAGTAGAAAGAACCCGTTTAATAGGAATGGCCTTGACATACACATCCCCCTTATTCCTGATGGATTCCATAACGCCATATCCGGAATAGAACAGGAACATAACGACCATAAGCTGACCTATCCTGTGTATCAATCTGTTCGAGAGATTGTCCCAAATAGGTGAAAAAACCACTCCTGATGATGTTAGATATGGAAGAATATGGCTATAGAATACAATCAGGATAAAGATTCCCTTTATTGCATCAGTATATTCTTTTGCAAGGCATAATTCCCGTTCATTGTTTTTTTTCAGGCCAATGAATACAAGAACAGACAATATGAGTAAATAAATATTCATGATATTTCAGGGAAAAGCTTGATTGTCAGATTCTTTAACCAATTTGGACAATAACCGTTTGACGCTATGATCTGTGCCATTTCCTTCAATGCACTGAGTCTGAAAATATAGCAGAGAGAAAGATAAATGAAGGGACATACAATCAGACAGAGAACAAGAACGATCCAATTGTTGTCTATAAGAAAATCTATGCCGAGCGCAGATGCTGATAGTATGATAGAACACAACAGATATGGTAAGATATCCTTTATCTGGTCAATAAAACCGTAATTCAACAGTTTTCTGGTGTTGCTTGTGTTGAACAGCAAAGCGATGAAAGCATATACGGTCTGGCCTATGCAGATAGCAGTGACACCGTATCTGAGTGTAATGAACAATATTGTTATTGCAATTGATTTTTTTATGATTTCCAGGCGCAAAACCACATTGGATTTTCCTTTAACATAAAGCAGATTAAGATTTACGATGGTAATACCGTCACAAAGATAGGCAAGGGTAAGTATCTGGAGATAAGGGACGCATCCCAACCATTTATCGGTAAGAAGGGAAGAAATCATAGGTTTTGCAATACCGCACAGTCCCAGGGCAAGCGGAAAGACAATAAACGCAACCATAACTATGAATTTCCTATATGTCTCTATCAGTTTTTTGTCATCATTCTGTACTCTACTCAATACTGGGAATGATACTCTTGTCATGGATGAGGTAATGTTTGTACTGATTATTTGTACAAACTGAGTGGCTCTTGTGTACAATCCAAGTTCAGCTTTAGTGTATTTCATACCTATAACCAGATGATAGAGATATACATATAAAGTGCTGATTGATTGTGCTACCAGTAGTTTTGAACCATAACTGAAAAGAGAATGGAAGGAGTCTATCGAGAAGACTAATGACGGTTTCCATTTTACCCAAAAGAAACTGAGTATGGCAGTCATCAGGGCGGCCACGTTTGATTGGGCTACAATTGACCAAACACCGCAGTCATTCAATGCACATATTATACCTGTAAGACCTGATGTGACAGCCGAAATCAGTGAAATCTTCAATTGGGTCTTGAAGTTGATGTCAATAGTCAGTTTAACTTTGTTTACAGCGGATAGAGAAGAGAAAAGCAGATTAAGTGCATAAATCCTGATTATTGGAACCAGTATCTCCTCATTGAATAATGAGGCTATTGCATGAGCAAAGGCAAAGAGTATGATATAACATAAAAGACCAATACCAAGGTTTATCCAGAATACTGTAGAAAAATCCGTTTCGGTGCGTTTTTCTTTCTGAATTAGCGCATTGGCAAACCCTCCGTCTATGAATACTTGTGCAAGCGACATAAAGATGGCTAGCATTCCCACCAAACCGTATTCGCCAGGTGAAAGAATTCTGGCCATTATGAGTGTTATGAGGAAAGAAACCCCCTGGGTAGAGTATCTTTCAAGAAGACTCCACCATACACCCCTGACAGTTTGTGTTTTGAGATTTTCAGCCATCTAGTCAAAAATTTTACACAATTCCTTATAAATTGTTTCGGCAACAGTTTCTCCTTCTTTCGGAATCAGATTTTCTTTAATGAATTCTGTCCTTTTTTCAGCTAAGGGATCTATTCCATCAATAACGTTTTCAATGAACGATTCTATCTCCGGAATAGTATTTCCGTGATAGTGAACCTGAAAACACTGGTCGGCAAAGGAATTGAATGTTTCTATCTTTTCTTTACCGGTAAGATACATCACAGGCTTGTTTACATAAAGGTATTCTGCAGTAAAGGAGCTACAGTCATGTATCAGCGCATCGGATGTCATAAAGAGGTCTACATAGTTATTATTGGCATAATTGGTGTTTGGCATGTCTTTCCAGATACCAAAGTATGCATCAGTTCTTTCTATACCCCAAACCCTATAGAGCTTTTCTCTTAACATGGGATGCGGTTTGAATATGAATTGAGCCTTGTCGCAGTATTTACGGGCTATATCAACCATCATATCGGCTATTTCAAGAAAATTGGAATAGTCCAGCCAATCATCCGGAAGAATTGAATGGTGCGGAGCCCAAATGAATCGTTTAACCGTCTTGTTGTTGATTGGCCAGATATTGTCAGAGGGAGTATGTCCGTCAAAGAAATAGTCAGCCAAGGGGTTGCCTGAAACAACAATGTTTGCACCATGATTGTAATTGTATTTTGTTTTCAGGTCTTTCTGTATTTTTGTAGGAACAAATAACTTCCAGCAAATGTTTTGGTACATGGAATTATAGAATAGAGGATAATCTTCCATCTCAAAACAATAGGGGATGTAGGAAAGTAGCACTCCCTTAGGAATCAAACGGAGAGTGTCGATATATGGTTGCGGGTAAAAAACCATATCCGGCGTAAATCTGGAAACAGGATACAGTTCTTTCTTTTCATAATCAAATCCTTTTTCGAAATGTATACCTAATGCCCCGAAATGATTGGATAAATCCTTGTCTATTTCCATCCTCATCTGGTCTGTGTCCTTAAGGTATAAATGCGAAACGACGAATGGTTCAAACCTATTGTCTTCCTTAAGCAATAATAACAATCTGTCACTTTTCCACATGGACAGGTTGTTTACATAGAACATTACCCTGAAAGGTCTGTGTTTTGATATGATCAGTTTCCGGAACCTCATATAAAGAGTGTAAATGAGAATTTTCAGTTTTGCTCCCATTTTCTTCTTTTTCGCTGACCAAACAGACCTGATTTGCATGAGTGACAATTATTTAATGAATAACAAGATTATATATGAACCATGCTGTGGCTTCATCTATTGATACCGGATTGTTCTTTAACCGTACCGGATTGACTGATGTGGAGAGCATTTCAAGCTCCTGTTCCCTGTTGGCGGCAACGGGATTGTGCAAATCCATCTCGGACATCATCTTTCGGAATAGGGCGATGGCCTCCTTGGGGCTGTTGGTGCCCAGACTTTTTGATATCAGGTCAAATAATCCGGTCATGTAATCCTTTCCTCTGGAATCTATGCAACCTTCCGGGTGAGCGGTCATGTACTCCCAGATTTCAGGCAGGCATACGGCTACGGCATGTCCGTGAGGAAGTTTGTACATTGATGTTATCTTGTAGCTCATAGCGTGGGCTGCGGTTGTAGCCGATATGTTTATGGCCCGGCCTGCATAGTTGGCAGCCAGCATTATGTTTGCGGCAGCATCGGCATCATTGTCAAATATGTACTTGCGCCAGTACTGGGTAATGAGTTCCACTGCTATTTTGGCATAGCCCTTGCTCTCATCGGTTGAGTTTACTGACCACCAGCTCTCAATACCCTGACACAGGGCATCCATCATGGTGCATTTTTTCTGGTAGAGAGGCAGTGTGGCCAGGACTTTTGGCTCAAGCAGGGCATAATCGGGCAGGACGCCGTCATTGGTTACGGTCTGCTTTGAGCCCTGATAATACATTACTGCATTGTGGGTTGACTCGCTGCCGGTACCGGCCGTTGTGGGTATGGCAATTAACGGAATACGTGATCCGTCTATATCAAGACGCTTTGATACCAGCGGAGGGATAAGTCCTTCACGTCCTTCACGGGCTATAACAGCCAGTTTGATGCATTTGGCCACATCAATGGAGCTGCCACCGCCTACGGCCAGTATGGCATCGCAGTTCTCCTTATGGAACAGGTCTATGCCCTTACATACGTCTTCATATAGAGGGTTGGGGCTGAAATCCGAAAAACAGACCTTAGGCACGGTTATCTCCTCAATCCTATCCTTTATGTTAAGGAACGGATATGACGAGTCTATGACCATGAACAGCTTACGGCTCCCTATGGTTGTGATCAGCTCCTGCAGTCTGTCTATGCCTTGTATTATCTTCTGCATAATGTCATTTCTTAAGGAACTGCATCAGAGCATCCCTGTTCTCTATGGGCGTAGTGGTGGGACGGCCCAGATCCTTGCGGTTACCTTTCTTTACCTTTACTTCAATCAGTACCGGACCTTCAAGACCATTCGCCTTGTTAAGAATTTCATTCAGAGCTTCCCTATTGTCAACACTGAACGCGGATGCATAACCTACAGCCTTAGCCACTGCCGGAAGATCTATCTTAAGTCCTACCGTGGGCTGACCTCCTACTGAGTCATGGGCTCCGTTGTTGAACACCACGTGTATGTAGTTGGTCGGTTTCTTGCTTGCCACTATTGCCATTGAACCCATGTGCATTATCGTGGCGCCGTCACCGTCAAAACACCATATCCTACGGTCTGTCTTCTCCAAGGCTATTCCCAATGCTATCTGGCTGGCATGTCCCATTGAGCCTACTGTCAGGAAATCACGTTCGTGACCCTGTCCCCAGGAAGTACGTGCTTCAAACAGTTCACGACTTATCATACCGGTGGTGCTTACTATCACGTCTTTGGGTGATAAGGCCGAAGCCACAGTCTGTATAGCCTCCTCACGTGTCATGGTCAGGTCATTGGCATTGACGTTCTGAAGTTTGTACTCATCAAACGTATCCTTCTCTATCACCAGGGCAAAGACCTCGTTGTCACGGAGTGCCGATGCAGCCTTTTCTATCTGCTTGGCAGCCTTGTCCTCTTCCTTGCTCAGGACCTCGTAGTTGACACCCATTACATTGAGCAGACCGGTTGTAACCTTACCCTGTTTTACGTGCTGGGGCTCGTCATGGACTCCGGGCCGACCGCGCCAGCCGATAAGCAACAGCACCGGAATGTTATAGACTTCACGGTCTGTAAGTGATGCCAGAGGGTTGATTATGTTGCCCTCACCGCTGTTCTGCATATATACGCAGGCCGGCTGTCCTGTTGCCAGATAGTGACCTGCGGCAAATCCTACGGCAGCACCTTCATTTGCAGCAATTATGTTATGACTGGCATCAAAGTGGTCTGTTATGTAGGCGCATATGTTCTTGAGCAGGCTGTCCGGCACACCGGCAAAACAGTCAATCCCTTTCTGTCTGAGGGCCTCTATAAAGAATTCAGGTCTTATCATATCGGTTTACTCTTCGGGAATAAGTGTTATTATCTCCTTGATTGACATACACTTGTCATCGCACTCCTTGGCGCGGTGGTTCTCCAGTATGGTACGTGCCGCATCCTGCATGGCGGGGAATCCTGTGCGGGTCAGCTGGTTGGCATAAATCACCACATTGACTCCGCGCTGTTTGAACTCATCCTCTGTCACGGTGTTGAATGATGTCGGTACCACCACAATCGGGGTGACCTTGTTCTCCTTACGGAACTTCTCCACAAACTCAAATATCTCGGCGGGATCCTTTTTGCGGGAGTGTATCATGATGGCATCGGCCCCTGCGGCGGTAAACGCGAATGCACGTTTCAGTGCATCCTCCATGCCCTGCTCCAGAATAAGGCTCTCTATGCGGGCGCATATCATGAACTCCTTGGTTTTCTGGGCACGTTTTCCGGCTTTTATCTTCTGGCAGAAGTTCTCAATGGTATCCTGAGTCTGCTTGACCTCAGTGCCGAACAGGGAGTTCTTCTTGAGTCCTGTCTTGTCCTCAATGATAACCATAGATACACCCATGCGTTCAAGTGAACGGACCGTATATACAAAATGCTCGGTCAATCCGCCGGTATCACCGTCAAATATGATAGGCTTGGTGGTTACCTCCATTATGTCATCAATGGTGCGGAAACGGCTGGTCATATCCACAAGCTCAATATCGGGTTTGCCCTTGGCGGTGGAGTCGCACAGCGAACTTATCCACATGGCGTCAAACTGGTAGGTCTTGCCGTCCTGAAGCACGGTAGTCTTCTCAACTATCAGACCTGTGATACCGCTGTGAGCTTCCATTGCGGTTACCAGTCCCTTCATATTGATGAGCTTGCGAAGTCTCCCTCTGCGCATATCGGGCATAGCCAATTCGGCACGCAGGGTGGAGTCCAGCTGTTTGTATTTGGGGTCCGATGAGTAAGGGTATTCAACCAGTTTCCCGCCGTACTCCTTTAGTATTCCGATTACCTCCTCGCGGATAGGTTTCTGGAATCCCTCCACCCAATCATCACCATGAACTACATAATCAGGTTTCAGCATCCTCAGATTATCTGCATAGCTCAGGGATTTCTGTTCAACCACCTTCTCCACTCCGGCTATGTTCTCAAACAGGGATTTGCGTTCATCAAACGGGAGCAGCGGATAACGTTTGTAACTGGCGACGGCTTCATCGGACAGGACTCCGATGGTAAGCCTGCCCAGACGGCACGCTTTGTTGATTATGGCAATATGGCCGCTGTGAATATAATCGGTGGAGCAGCACAT
Source organism: Bacteroidaceae bacterium (assembly GCA_045534785.1). Taxonomy (GTDB): domain Bacteria; phylum Bacteroidota; class Bacteroidia; order Bacteroidales; family Bacteroidaceae; genus Colenecus. The sequence goes on from JAZSKJ010000001.1 coordinate 17,385, forward strand.
ATAGACAGTGCGTTCATTGACCTCCTTGACGCGAGCGCTTACAGTCTCCAGATCCTGCGGGGTGTCAATCTCTGCGCAGAGCATATTTCTGACATCCACCGGATATATGCGGCATCGGTCAGATACCTGGTTGAAAGCATTCTCGGCATAGCATTTTCGGTCATCGTTCTCACAGAAACGCTCTATTGCTTCAAGCCATACTAGCCAGTCTTCCCTAAGCAGTTTGTAGAGGGGTTGGGCGGCCATTGCATTGTCAAAGAACTCAATGCCCACTTTCTCTATCCGGCCGTCTTTGATTACAGCCTTGAAATCCTTATCCGGCAACGACAGTGTGCTGCTTACGGCCATACAACTGACTTTACTGTCCAGAATTGCCTCAAGAACAAGCGGTTCAAATACCAGGTCACCATGCATCAGTATCACATCATCGTCCTTGAGGTATTCCCTGGCGCAGTAGATACTGTATATGTAATTGGTCTTGTCGTATACCGGATTGTTGACAAAAGTGAACTGTATGGGCAGATGCAGGCCCTTGCAGTACTCCTCAAGTATTGAGTTGTAGTAACCTGTGGTCATTATCACCCTGTCCACTCCGAATGCCACCAGTTTCTTGAGCTGACGGCTCAGGATTGTGTTGTCCGATGAGATCTCAGTCATACACTTGGGATGGGTGTCGGTAATGGATCCCATCCTGTGTCCTAATCCTGAATTCAGTATAATAGCTTTCATAAGGTCAGTTAATTATGTTTTTTATTTGTCCTTCCAAAAAAATCTTATGTAATCCTGTTGGGGTTTCTGCTGTTCTGAAGGGGGCAGTATCATATAATCACCGTACTCCATCGTGAGCAATTCGTCATATCTGTCAATGATGTAGAACTGTGAGTCCTCAAAAACCGTAAGATGGTACCCTTCCATAACCTTAGCGTCAAAGTACTCCTCTTTGGCGGGATATGCAAATTGGGCCAGATGGTTGGTTGACCCGTATGGAGTCAAGTCTATGATCTGCTGCATTGCGTCAAGATGATATCCCGGTGAATGCCGGAATAGGGCAAAGAGTCTCTTTTTAATAGTGTTTAGATTGTACTTCAAAGGTTTATTGCCGGTTAATGGCCTGTATGCCCTGCGTGCAATTACGGACTTGGCATGATGGTGGCTTGCCTTGAGGTACAGATTGTGGAAAGCATCCCAGTCATCGGGAGCCGCATCAACCGGAAATATGTCTATCCAGACTCCCAGGTCACCCTGCTGCCTGATCCATGGTTCCATGGTCTTTATGCATGTAGATGCAGTATCACAGACTCTGGCAAACGGGATAAAGCAGTCTTTGCGGTTCTGTCTGGAGACCACTTGATACCCTTGGGCCCGGAATGTGCTGCAGAACCTGTCATAGTCAGGCCTTGGCATTATGATATCCAGGTCATCGTCCCATGGGACAAACCCCTTATGGCGTACGGCTCCTATAAGCGTGCCATATGCCAATGAGTATCTGATGCCGTTCTCAACACAGAAACCGTGCACAGTCTTCAGTATCCGGAGTGATACCTCCTGAATATCCTTGAGGGTCATCTCTTTCATAGGAATACGCTTATAACAGTTGTTACAATGCTTCATCATCAGGTCTGGAAACGTCAGGCTTGGTTTTAAGCTTTCCGTGCCTCAGTGATTTCTCCCAGGCGGCTTTGCGCTTGAGATAATCATCATAATGCTTCTCCAGATAATTGTCAGCCATAATTACAAATCCTTTACAAAATGCGGAGCTATCTGTGCCAAGGGCTCCATTACAAATCTCCTCTGATACATCCGAGGGTGTGGTAGGGTCAGTCTTGGGGTTTCCAGTGTCAGGTCATCATACATGAGTATGTCAATGTCAATAATCCTGTCGTGGTAACCGTCAGTACCGGTTTTTGATATCCGCCCCATATCCTTCTCAATCTTTTGGGTCTTGTCTAGTACTTCCATCGGTTTGAGTTCTGTTTGCACCAGGACTGCCATATTCAGAAAACAGTTCGGGCTGTCAAACCCCCACGGCTCTGTTTCTATAATGCTTGACCGAGCCTTTATGATACCTACCTCACGGGCAATCAGGTTCAGGGCGGTATCCAGATTGGAGCGCCTGTCACCCAGATTGGTTCCTAATGAGAGGTACAGTTCGGCCATTGTCGTAAATCAGTCGGTTATAAGCATCGCGTCACCGTAGCAGCCAAATCGGTAACCCTCCTTGACGGCCAGGTTGTATGCCGACATAATCTTCTCATATCCGCCATATGCGCAAGTGAGCATGAGCTGGATGGACTCCGGTAATTGGAAGTTACTTACCATACTGTCTGCTACGCTGAATGTGTAAGGCGGAAATATGAACTTATTGGTCCAGCCGTCATACGGCTTGATAAGATGATCAGTGCCCACAACGGTCTCAAGGGCGCGGTTCACGGTATTGCCTATGGCACATATCTTATGACCGCCCAGTTTTGCGTTGTTGACTATGCGTGTGCACTCTTCGGTTACGTACATTTCTTCGGATTCCATCTTGTGCTTGGTGAGGTCCTCGACATCAATCTCGCGGAAATTGCCCAAGCCGCAATGCATGGTTATGAAAGCACGGTCAATACCCTTTATCTCCATACGCTTCATGAGCTCACGGCTAAAATGTAGGCCGGCGGTTGGAGCGGTTACAGCACCTTCATTGGTTGCGAATATAGTCTGGAAACTGTCCTCGTCGCAGAAATCACCATCCTCTTTCTGAGCCATAGGTTTGGCAGTAGCCTTTCCCTCATCATCGTAAGTCCATGCGCATGCCTTACGTTTCATGTAAGTGGGAATGGGAGCTTCGCCAAGAGCATAGAGTGCTTTTTTGAATTCGTCGTGAGGTCCGTCATACAGGAATCTGAGCACTCGGCCGCGTGAGGTGGTGTTGTCAATCACCTCGGCCACCATTGAGTTGTCCTCGCCAAAGTATAGCTTGTTTCCTATACGGATCTTACGGGCGGGGTCCACCTGTACGTCCCAAAGCAGGTTCTCCTCACGGAGCTCACGAAGCAGGAAAACCTCAATCTGGGCACCTGTCTTCTCCTTGTTGCCATACATGCGGGCGGGGAACACGCGTGTGTCGTTGAATACGAAAACGTCCTTTTCATCAAAATAGTTCAGGATGTCCTTGAACAGCACGTGTTCTATTTCATCCGATTTCTTGTGCACGACCATCAGTCTTGATTCGTCGCGGTGTTCTACAGGATACTGTGCAATCCTGTCTTCGGGGAGTTTGAATTTGAATTGTGATAGTTTCATTCCCTTTGTTGTGTTATGTTATTAATTCTTCAATTTTCAATAGTTTGAGGCATCTCTATGTCTGCCGAATCCAGCCATTCGCTGAATTTCTCCGGGTTAAGACAGTTATCAGCCTTGAACTCTCCCACTCGGGTGCGTCTCAGTGCGATAAGATGTCCTCCGCTTTGCAATGCTTCACCTATGTCCCGGGCCAATGCCCTTATGTATGTGCCCTTGCTGCAAACCACGCGGATTGTAATGTCCGGCAGGTTGCACTGGGTCAGCTCCAACTCGTCTATGACCAGCGTCTTGGGCTTGAGTTCCACTTCATCGCCTTTACGGGCCATCTTATAGGCTCGTTTGCCGTCAACCTTGCAGGCCGAGAATGTGGGAGGCACCTGCTCTATAGTGCCTCTGAAACGCTCCAGTACCTGTTCCACCATCTCCCGGGTAATATGTTCGGTAGGATAGGTTGCGTCAATGGGTTTTTCCAGGTCATAAGACGGGGTTGTAGCTCCTAGTCTTATGGTAGCGTAATACTCCTTTGTTCCTGATTGCAACTCTTCAATGCGCTTTGTAGCCTTGCCGGTGCAAACTATTAGCACCCCGGTAGCCAATGGATCCAATGTGCCGGCATGTCCCACTTTGAGCTTTTTTACTCCAAGACGGCGGCATATCAGCCATCGGACCTTACCTACAACATCAAATGATGTCCAGCGGTACGGCTTGTCAAACGCCAGTATTACACCTTCCTCAAAATTCATCTTTTACAGGAACAGCAGGGTTATAAGTCCTACAACGGCGCAATAGACGCCAAACCATATCAGTTTTCCCTTGCGAACGATTGATATCATCCATTTGCAGGCTGCGCATCCGGCAAGGAAAGCAGCCAGGAAACCTATGATAAGGACTCCTATTCCGGTATCGCTTCCGGCAGCACCTGCACCGGCCGATTCAACAAGATCCTTCATGTCCAGCAGTGCCTCACCCAGAATGGGAGGTATCACCATAAGGAATGAGAACTGTGCCAGTTTCTCCTTCTTGTCTCCGAGCAGCAGACCCGTTGCTATGGTTGATCCGGAGCGTGACAGTCCCGGAAGTACAGCCAATGCCTGTGCAATACCTATCACAAAGGCGTGCCATCCTGTAATCTGTTCTCTCTGGCGCGGTTTGGCATAGTATGAGAATGTGAGCAGGGCGGCGGTTACCAACAGGCAGCAGCCTACCACGGTAGTTCCGGAGCCGAATATCTCTTCAATACTGTCCTTAAAGAACAGTCCCACTATACCTACGGGGATCATGGAGATGATTATGTTTATTGCGTAGCGAGTACCTTCGTTAAGTCCGCTGTAACTCTTCCAGCTCTGGCGGGTAAACAGGTCACGGAATATCCATGCAATCTCTTTCCACAGAATTACCACTGTACTCAATACGGTGGCCACATGTACTATGACCGTGAATGCCAGATTCTGTTCTCCATCTATTCCGAACAGTGATGAAGCTATAGCCAGATGTCCGCTGCTGCTTATGGGCAGATATTCAGTCAATCCCTGCAGCAATCCCAAAATCAGTGATTCAAACCAGTTCATTCCTTGTCTTCTTCTTTTTCGGCCTTGGGTTTATAGGCAATGGCCACAATAACGGTTATGAAACCAAGGAGTGTCACGATAGGAGCGACTTTGATACGGCGGACACTGAATATTCCGGGTTCAAAGTATTCGTTTGTGCAGTTGGCACCTGTCATCAGGAGCAGTCCGATGATGATGATTGCCATTCCGACCGCGGTCAGAATGTAATTTGTCTTGGTGAAAGCGAATTTTTTCTTGTCCATATTGAGAATGTAATAGTTAGACGTAATGGAGTTCTCCGGATTTCATCCTGAGGAAACGGTTCACGGAATGGAGTGCGCAAAGTCCTGTAATGAGCATACCTATCAGTGTGACTGTAAGGAATACCGGAATGATTATGCGCGGTTCAATCAGCATTATCAGCCACGGCTCATATTTAAGTCCCAATTTAAGTCCGTACCAGATTGCGATACATGTCAGCAGGGCCGATACAAGACCAATACAGAGGTTCCTGCTTATGAAAGGTTTCCGTATAAACGACCATTTGGCTCCCACCAGTTTCATGGAATAAAGTATGAAACGTTGTGAATAGATGGTAAGCTTTATGGTGTTGTTTATCAGGGTGAATGATACCAGTGATAGTATCACGGCCAGGATGAGAAGAATGCCTGCCACCTTGTGGATATTGCTGTTGATGATATCAAGCAGGTCCTTCTGCCAAGTCACCTCACGCACCCCTTCCTTTGCCGCAAGGTTCCTTTCAATCACTTTCAGACTGTCATTGCAGGCGTAATCAGCCTCAAGACGTATATTCAGTGATGCGTAGAAAGGATTGTATTCAAGGAACTGTGACGGATCCGTACCCATGGCTTTGGTCATATCCTTGAGGGCATCCTCTTTTGATATGTACTGGCACACTGCACAATAGGGTGATGCCTCTATGCTGCGCCTCAATGTTGAGAATTGTACATCAGTAATGCTTTCCTTGAGAATAACTTCAATTGTCATCTCCTGTTTGAGGTGCCTGGAAAGGTCATTTGCCGTGAGCAACAGTAATGACACTATACCTATGAGTAGTAGCACGAGTGATGTGCTGATGCATGCTGTAATAAACAGCAGGTCTATCTTTCTCTTTTTCTTTTGTTTGACCATATTATTCTGTTTCTTCTTGCCTTTTTCTGAACACGTAGACCAACGAACTGCTCTTTCCGCGATGAGTCAGTGATACCTTCCAGGAATGCAACCCTGCCAACATACCGCGGATGAACGCCATCCTGTGCCTGAGATGCCTTTCGGACAGTATAGAGATGTAGAAACTGTCAAACGGCAGCTTCTCGTGGTGCATAAGCGTGAACCCGTGCCTGTATGCAAGATTGCTTATGGAATTGGGTTCAAAATGCCACAGATGTCTGGGTACGTCATATGCTGCCCAATAAGGACCGTAGCGCATTGCATCGGTGGAACGGATGTTAGGACAAGCCATTATCAGGATGCCGCCCGGACGCAGCAGTTCATAAAACCTGTCCAGCAACTGGTTGGGATGATGGCAGTGCTCGAATACGTGCCACATGGTTATCACGTCGAATGTTCCGGCATGCAGCGTGTCCATATCGGTAACATCTATCATGCGGTGGTGAAACATCTCGAGTGAGAACTGTCTCTCCTCATGATATTTCTCTACGGAAGTAACTTTCCATCCGCGTCTCTCCATCTTGTGTGAAAAGAATCCTGTCTTGGCTCCGTAGTTAAGCAGTGACCCGCCGGTGCGATATGCCTGCGATTCTACAATCCTGGCCTTTTTACGGAGCATAAGGAACCTGACCCTATAGTACAAGTGGGCCGTCAGTCCTTTTGGAGCGTCTCCCAGTTTTAGCTTGAGGTTGAGTTTGTCATACCTGCTCATGTCCGGTTCCTGCGGAGGATCAAGGGTATAAACCACTCCGCATGAAGGACAGCGCATCAGGGTGTAAGACTCCTTGCTGACGGTAAAGTCAGTGCAGTTGGCATAGGGTATCGGTCCAGGTGCCCCACACAACGGACAAGGTTCAAAATCCTGATAGGTCATCTTAAATGTGCGCACGCGTATGCGCAAAAGTCCCGCAAAGATAATACCCCGCGGTACCCCTTGTCAAGTGTTTTAAGGATTTTTTTGGAAAAACCACACAGTAGGGTCAGCCCCCTTTGTGTTATTTTTCAATTCCGATGAGGGTGGCCGATGTTGCGTCAGTTATGTAGACTGTAAGGAAATCTCCTGGTCTGTGAGTGCCTTTGTCAAACACTACGGTGCGGTTCTGCTCCGTGCGGCCGTAGAGTTGCAGGCGGGAGCGTTTGGAGTATCCTTCGGCCAGGACTTCATACTCGTGGCCGATGCACTCGCGGTTGCGCTCCAGTGATAGCTGGTTCTGCAGTTCTATCATCTCGTTTAGGCGGCGTATCTTAACCTCTTCCGGAACGTTGTCAGGAAGGTGTTTGCTGGCATATGTGCCGGGACGCTCTGAGTAGCGGAACATGAACGATGCGTCAAACCTGCACTCACGCATGAGAGACAGACTCTGCTGGTGATCCTCTTCTGTTTCAGAGTGATAGCCGGTGAACATATCGGTTGTGAGACCGCAGTCGGGGATGATGCGTCTGATGGAATCCACACGCTCCAAGTACCATTCGCGGGTGTATTTGCGGTTCATCAGTTTAAGTATTCTGGAGCTGCCGCTCTGTACAGGCAGATGTATGTGACGGCAGATATTGGGAACCTCTGCAATCACATGCAGTGTGTCGTCACTCATGTTCTTGGGGTGTGATGTGGTGAACCTGACTCTCATATCCGGGACAGCCTCTGCAACAATGCGTAGCAACTGCGGGAATCCTACGGTGGATTCATCGTCCTCAAACCTGTATGAGTTTACGTTCTGTCCCAGCAGCGTAACCTCTTTGTAACCTTTTTTCTTAAGGTCAAGCACCTCGTTCAAAATACTCTGCGGGTCACGGCTACGCTCACGTCCACGGGTATAAGGAACTATACAGTAGTGGCAGAAATTATTGCATCCGCGCATTATTGATACGAATCCGCTTATATGATTGCCGCATATGCGTTCTGGTATTATGTCGCGGTATGTCTCTGTGGTGGAGAGTTCCACATCCATCGCTTTGTTACCGAATTCCGCCTGAGCCATAAGGTCTGGCAGTGAGAGATAAGCATCGGGACCACAAACCACATCTACGTGATGGTTTTCAGTGAGGTCCTCTTTGGTACGCTCAGCCATGCAGCCCATAACTCCGATGAAAAGGTTCTTTTTCTTCTTTTTCATGGCGTTCAGGGCTTCCAGGCGATTCCAAATCTTCTGTTCGGCATTCTCGCGGATGGAGCAGGTGTTAAGGAATATGGCATCGGCTTCATCGATGTTGTCGGTGGGTTCATAACCGGCCATGCGCATGATAGAAGCTATGACTTCACTGTCGGCCACATTCATCTGGCAGCCGTATGTTTCAATGAACAGTTTCTTATTGTTCTCTTCCATATCCCTTTCGCTAATCTGCTGCGAATTTACTCATTTTCCGCAACTCTCAGAATTCCGGGGGTGCTCTCTTGTTTTTATTTAAGGTAATGGTTAATTTTGCGTGTCTTTTTTAGGATTTGACGTCAAACAAGTAAACAAACATACAATAATGGCTTTCAAGAGAATTACAGCTGCCGAGGCAGCACGCTTTGTAAAGAACGGAGACAACGTAGGTCTGAGCGGATTCACACCCGCCGGTACTCCTAAGGCTGTCACCCATGAGATAGGTTTAATGGCCCATGAACTTCATGAGCAGGGTAAGGAGTTCCAGATAAGCATTTTTACCGGTGCATCCACCGGCGATTCATGCGACGGCATCCTGTCACGTGAGCACGCTATCCGCTACCGCGCCCCTTATACCACAAACAAGGATTTCCGCACAGCAGTCAACAACGGTGAAATCGCTTACAATGATATCAACCTGAGCCAGATGGCACAGGAACTCCGTTACGGATTCTACGGCAAGCTCAACATCGGCATCATGGAAGCCTTTGATGTAAGTGAAGACGGAAAGATCTGGGTAACCGCCGGTGTCGGTATAGCTCCTACGGTAGCCCGTCTGGCCGATAAGCTCATCATCGAACTCAATGCAGCCCACGCCCGTTGCGCTAAGGGCCTGCACGATATCTACGAGCCCGCCGATCCTCCTTACCGCCGCGAGATTCCCGTATATCAGCCCAGCGACCACATAGGCAAGGACTACATCCAGGTAGATCCCGCCAAGATCATCGGCATAGTTGAGGTAAATATCCCCGACGAGGCCCGCGGATTCACCGCCCCCGATGAGACCACTCTCCAGATTGGTCACAACGTAGCCCAGTTCCTTATCTCTGACCTTAAGCGCGGCATTATTCCTTCAACATTCCTGCCCCTGCAGAGCGGTGTAGGTAATGTGGCAAACGCCGTTCTGGGTGCCCTGGGTGAGGATCCGTCGGTTCCCGCATTCCAGATGTACACCGAGGTTATCCAGGATTCAGTTATCAACCTGATGCGCGAGGGTCACTGCAAGTTCGGCTCCAGCTCATCATTGAGCGTAAGTAACGAGACACTGCAGAGCATCTACGATGATATGGATTTCTTCAAGGACAAGCTGGTGCTCCGTCCCACCGAGATCTCCAACAGCCCAGAGGTTGCCCGCCGTCTGGGTCTTATCGCAATGAACACCGCCCTTGAGGCCGATATCTACGGCAACGTAAACTCAACCCACGTAAGCGGCGTCAAGATGATGAACGGCGTGGGCGGATCAGCCGATTTCACCCGCAACGCATTCATATCAATATTCAGTTGCCCGTCGGTAGCCAAGGGAGGTAAGATAAGTGCTATCGTTCCCATGTGCTCACACGTGGACCACAACGAGCACAGCGTAAAGGTTCTCATCACCGAGCAGGGTATAGCCGACCTTCGCGGCAAGTCACCCGCCGAGCGCGCCAAGTGTATCATCGAGAACTGCGTGCATCCGGATTACAAGCAGCTCATGTGGGATTACCTTAAGATAGCCCAGAAGGGTCAGACCAGCCACGCCCTTGACAAAGCCTTTGCCCTGCACAAGGCCCTGGCCGAGAAGGGCGACATGCACCTGGCCGAGTTCTAGTACAATTGGGGACAGACCCCTTTTGTATCATTTTGGAAGGTCGGACTGATTCCGGCCTTTTTTTTTGAAAAATGATACAAAAGGGGTCTGTCCCCAATTGTACTATTTTCTGTGTTTTGCAATGAGTTCAAGGATTTCGGGACCGTACTGCTTCCATTTGGCGGGGCCGAATCCGCTTACGGCCAGGAGTTCCTCTTTGGTGGATGGGCAGGTATCGGCAATTTCCAGGAGGGTGCGCTGGGTGAGCACCCAGTAGGCGCGGATGTTCTGGGATATGTATTGCTCGGTGCGCCAGTCAATTAGAGGCTGGATAAGTTCCGGGTGGCGATTGTCGGAGTAGATTTCCTCTATGGTAGGCTTTGTCTTGATAACCTTCTCTTTGGCCGGTTTGGGCTCCTTTATCTTTTTGAGTGATGCCTTGGACCCGGATGACAACATGACATCATTCCTGATCCGGAGATATGATTCGATTGTGAATCCGTTCTCAAGTATCTCTCTCAGACTCTGAAGATGCATGGAGAGTTCCGGAAGTAGTTCGCCTGATGCCTCCGCAAGCGACTTTTTTACATCCTTATTGTCGATGGAAACGGACATAATCGGAGTTACATCCGATGCCACTTCAATCAGTATCGGAAGGAAATAGCCAGCAGCTTTTCCAATTCTTTCATCAAGATGAGCCTTGTCAGTAAGGCCGATGCGTTCCAGTTCCCTGCGGAAAGCCTCGGCCACTTTCTCTACATCCCGGATTTTTCGGCGGTTCTCCTCCATCCTGGCAGTTTGCTCGGGATATGTGCTCTTGAGATGGTTATTGAAAATGCCGCCTACCCATCCGGTAAGCCTTTCAAGCTCATTGAACGTAAAACACTCCTTGAGTGTATTCATATAATACTCCACGCGCGATGCCTCCAATTGACGTTCCATCTCGGAAACCGGCAGGAACTGCTCATGAAAACCTGATACATCACTGTTGTTGAAAAGGCAAGATTGGGATATCGGACTGCTCAGGACTATGCCTTCAAGGGTCCGACAACGGGATAACGCTACATAGACCTGTCCGAAACTGAAGGCCGATGCCGCATCAATGATTACATGGTCAAATGTCAGGCCCTGGCTCTTATGGATTGTAACAGCCCAGGCGGCCCGCAGCGGATATTGTGAAAACGTACCCTCAACTTTAGGTACAATCTCCTTGGTGTCCTTGTCTATCTCATACTGGATGTTTTCCCATTTCTCGATAGGAACATTTATTTCTTCGCCGTTTTCATCGGTCACTATGATGCCGTCATCATAGTCTATGGAGGTAACGGTGGCAATCTTACCGTTGTAGTACCGTCCCTCTCGGGAGTCATTACGAAGGAACATTACCTGTGCACCCTCCTTGAGCTGAAGCACTTTTTCGGCCGGTAATGTATTCTCAGGGAACGTACCCTCTATCTCAGCATAGAATGTGTGGAGCCTGGTCTTAAGGGCATCCATTTTCTCTTGGTTGATATTGTCCGCCTGCCGGTTGTGAGTGGTAAGACGTATCCATCGGCCTCCCGATACGGCAACAGAATCATCGGGGTTGAAACGAGGGTCCAGACGGTTGTTCAGCATTCGGTATGTGGCATTGTCCATTACGCCGCCGCGGATACTGTTAAGGACATTCAGGAATGAAGTATCTGATTGGCGGTAAACCGTTTGCAGCTCTATTGTAACGTATTTGAGTTGCTGCATTACCTTGGAATGGAAGAAGAACGGTGACTTATATACTTTCTTGAGCCAGGGCTCATCCTGCTCGGTCACCACCGGCGGAAGCTGGTGGGCATCGCCTATCATGAGTAACTGTACCCCGCCAAAGGGCATGCTGTTGTGTCTGTATCGGCGCATCACGGCATCAACCGCATCCAACAGGTCAGCACGAACCATGGATATTTCATCTATTATCAGAAGGTCCAGTGTCTTGATAATCTTGACCTTCTCCTTGCGCAGTTGGCGCCTTGCCTCGGGCAACTGATACTCTGTTACCAGTTCCTTTACATCGGGCAGATAAGGGCACAACGGGAGTTGGAAAAATGAATGGATTGTTACGCCGCCCGCATTGATGGCGGCCACACCGGTTGGAGCAAGCACGACGCAGCGTTTGGGCGTATTCTCTACAATGTACTTTAGGAATGTAGTTTTTCCGGTACCGGCCCTGCCGGTCAGAAAGACCGATATTCCCGTCTGGGAAATGTAACTCTCGGCCAGTTCAAAGAGATGATCTTTTTTCATAGTATAGCAATCAGGTTTCTTTTCTTGCAAATATATGGATAATTACCTTAAAGTGGCCATTTCTACAAAGCAAGGTACGTGCGCGAGCTGTGTTAAAGTGTGTTAATCAGAGAGCACATAAAGAAATACGTCTTAAATTTGCAGTGTCTTAGTGAAGTAATACACCGATAAACAAAACAACATCAAACAATATAACTATGATTACAATCAAGAAATTAGGATTCAGTTACGGTGATCTGGTCGTACTGAAGGACATTTCGATGAATCTGGAGGAGGGCCGTATCTATGGACTCCTGGGAGAAAACGGAGTGGGCAAGACCACTCTTCTTACCTTGCTTGCCGGACTCAAGAAAGTGGAGGACGGAACTCTGGAAATTGACGGTCAGAAACCGTTTGACCGCAAGCCTTCATTCCTTTCCAAAATCTTCTATCTGCCCGATGAAGTTCCCACGCTACGTCGCAAGGCAATTGATTTTGCCGTTGACCACGGACAGTATTGGACCAATTTCAGTGTTGACAAGTTCATGGAGATAATGAAGGTGTTCGATACAGATCAGGACCAGCGCATGGACCAGATGTCATACGGTCAGCTCAAGAAGACCATGATAAGCTTTGCACTGGCCTGTAATACCAAATACCTTTTCATGGATGAGCCCACCAACGGACTGGATATCCCGTCAAAGGCCCAGTTCCGCAAGGCTGTCTCCAAGTACACATCCGATAACTCCACACTCCTGATCTCAACCCATCAGGCACGTGACCTGGAGGCTATCATCGATCCTATCATAATATTGGATCACAGGGATGTGCTCCTGAACGCATCGCTCGATGAAATCGCTCAGAAACTCTATTTTGATTACACTTCAGAGGCAGATTCCGATGCCCTCTATCAGGAGATGGTGCCCGGTGGTAACATCCAGGTATTGGTCAACAAGACCGGCGCTGAGAGCAAGGTAAACATTGAGGCTTTGTTCAATGCTGTCCTGCTCCATAAGAATGAGATAAAGGAAATGTTCAACAAGTAAATGATTACGGTTATGAATAATGATGTTTTGAATATGAACCGTTTGGGTCGTTATCTGGTGACCGATATAAAGAATGCAATTGCAAGATACGGTGTTTCATTTCTCGTAATGGCAACAGTCAGCCTTACCGCATACCTGTTGATAGGATTCTTCACTATGATTGTAGGCGCAGGCTGGCATAGCATTGAAGTTGCGCCCAGATCGGTGATAATGGGTATAACCATACTGGTGCTTATAATATCGGCTCCCGCCAAGATATACGGTTTCATTACCGATAAGAGAGAGGGATCATCGTTCCTAATGATTCCCGCCTCCTCACTGGAAAAGACGCTGTCAATGATAATTGTCTGCTGTGTGGTAGTTCCTTTTGCATTCTTAGCAGTTTACTTGTCATTGGATCAGATTCTCTGCCTGATTGACAACCGTTGCGGTGACTCTATCATAGTGGCAATCAACAATGGTCAAACCATTCTTAACGAGATTTTCCGTAAAGCAAGCCTGGAGTCTGGAAATCTTATTCCGGACTACTCATCTTTCACTTCACCCTGGTTGTATGCCGATGATTTGGCTCAAGGATTCCTTACCTTCCTGCTGGGTGCCCTGTTGTTCAAATCATCAAAACCGGCCAAGACCTTTGGTTGCCTGATTCTTTTGAGCATAGCGGTAAGCATGATTGTAACTCCCATCGTAACTCACGGAGCATTGGAGAGATTCAAGGATGCCGCTGCCAGCAATATTACTCCCGAGGAACTGTTCAATATGTTCCCGTTCCTCTCATGGAGTGTGAAGCATGCTGTTCTGATGGATTGCATTTCCGACTCGATTGTCAATATCGGACTTGCGGTAGCCATATATTTCAGAGTCAGAAAGATCAAACACTAAAAATGGACTGTTATGGAATTCAATCAGAATAAACCGATATATCTCCAGATTGCCGATGGAATCAGTGAAAAGATACTGAGCGGCGAACTGAAGGAGGGTGACAGGATACTGTCAGTGCGCGAACTGGGCGGTGAGCTTGGAGTGAACCCCAACACGGCCATGCGCAGTTACGAGAAACTTACTATGGACGGCATTATATACAACCAGCGCGGAATAGGTTACTTTGTGGCCGAGGGCGCAAAAGCCATAGCGTTGGAGAAGATGCGGGTTGACTTTATAGAAAATGAGGTTCCTATAATAAAACGTAAGATGGAACTACTTCAGCTCAAGGCATCGGACCTGGGGCTTTGAATAAAAATCGGAGGCAGTGCACTGCTTCCGATTTTTAATTTGTATCTTCGTAAACAGAACAAAAAAATCTCAAAATGGGAAGATCATATAAAGGGGGTGTCCGCCTTAACCGCAGGACAATGACAGACCTTGTTACTGACTGGTTCCGTGATAATCAGGAGAGCAGTATAAGTGTAAAACGTCTATATGATGAGCTTAAGCTCAAGACTCATCCCATGCGCAGCATGTGCCTGGACATTGTGCTGGACCTGGTAGAGGATGGATTCCTCAAGGAGAAAGACGGCCAGTTCAGCCTTATGCAGAAGAGCAAGTTCGTTGAGGGTGTGCTTCAGCGTCGTGTAGGCGGAAAGAACTTCCTTGTTCCGGATGACGGGGGTGATCCCATATTCGTGGCGGAGCGCAACTCGGCCGGTGCGGTAAACGGTGACCGCGTAAAGGTGGTGCTCTTTGCCCGCCGTCCACATGCCGGACTTGAAGGTGAGGTTACCGAGATAATCAAGCGCGCCAAGGATACATTCGTAGGCACGCTCCAGGTCAAAGGAAAGTTCGCCTATCTCATTACGCCGGATAAATCAGACAAGGATATTTACATTCCTTTGGCTAGTCTCAAGAAGGGCCGTGACGGAGAGAAAGCTGTGGTGAAGGTGGTGGAATGGCCCGATACTCCGGACCGCAATCCTGTTGGTAAAGTTATAGACATACTTGGTGCCGCCGGTGAGAACAACACCGAGATGCATGCCATACTTGCTGAATACGGACTGCCTTATAGTTATCCTGAGAATGTTGAACAGGCGGCAGAGCAGATTTCATCGGAAATATCGGATGCCGCATTGGCGGGTCGTGAGGATTTCCGTGATGTGGTAACGTTCACGATAGATCCCCGTGATGCCAAGGATTTTGATGATGCTCTCTCCATCCGTCCCATCAAGAAAGGACTTTGGGAAGTGGGTGTTCATATTGCCGATGTAAGCTATTATGTCCAGGAGGGCGGTATCATAGATAAGGAGGCATATAAAAGGGCCACATCTATCTATCTGGTGGACCGTACCATTCCTATGCTGCCGGAGAAACTGTGCAACAATCTCTGCTCGCTGCGTCAGGATGAGGACAAGCTAACCTACTCAGTCATACTTGAAATGACCGATAAAGCAGTGGTTAAACGTTCCCGCATTGCCCGTACCGTAATCCGAAGCAACCGCCGCTTTGCCTATGAGGAGGTTCAGGCTATCATAGAGCGCGAGCAGCAGGGAGGAAAGGAGCCACTTCCAGGCGATGAGTTCAAGACAGAGATAATGACTCTTGACAGCCTGGCCAAGATACTGCGTGAAAAGCGTATGGCCGACGGAGCCCTGAGTTTTGACCGCGTGGAGGTACGTTTTGACATAGACGAGACTGGCAAACCCATAAGCGTGTTCTTTAAGGAATCAAAAGATGCCAACAAACTGGTGGAGGAGTTCATGCTCCTGGCCAACCGCAAGGTGGCGGAATCCATAGGTGCCGTAAAGGGAGGCAATCCTAAAACATTCGTCTATCGTGTGCATGATGAACCCGATCCCGAGCGTATGGAGAACCTGCAGAACTTTGTAGCCAAGTTCGGTTATAAACTCAAGACCAACGGTGATCCCGCCGAGATGGCCAAGTCGATGAATAAGATGCTCGCTGAGGTCAAGGGAAAAAAGGAGCAGGAACTTATAGAGACCATATCAATCCGTTCCATGCAGAAAGCTTGCTATACCACTGAGAATATAGGTCACTATGGTCTTGCATTCAAGTACTACACTCATTTTACATCCCCCATACGCCGTTATCCGGATCTTATGGTACATCGTCTGCTCACCAGGTACCTGAGTGGTGGCCGCAGTGTAAGCCAGCCCAAGTATGAGGAGTATTGCGAGCATTGCTCCGCCCAGGAACAACTTGCCGAGCAGGCCGAGCGTTCCAGCATCAAGTACAAACAGGTTGAGTATATGTCTGAGCGCATGGGTCAGGTGTTCGATGCGGTCATAAGTGGTGTCACAGAGTGGGGAATCTACGCTGAAATCATAGAAAACAAGTGTGAGGGTATGATAGGTATACGCTCCCTTGGTGGCGATTATTTTGAGTTTGATGAGAAAAATTATTGTATCATAGGTCAGCGTACCCGCAAGCGTTACCGCCTGGGTGACCACGTAAAAGTGAAAGTTGTGCGCTGCAACCTTGAAAAGAAACAGATGGATTATGAGTTGGTTTCTAATGAGGAGTAATATAACGTTGGCGTTGGCTTTGGCTTTGGCCTGTGTAGCGAATGCTCAGGAGCAGACGCTCAGGGTAAACTACACATTCTCCGGAAACAGCAGGGAGAGCCGTATATACCTGGATGACCTGAACGTAATTGACGGTTGGACAGGTCGTCGTGTCAATTTGAAAGACCTGTATCTGGATGGAAACGGCCAGATCATGATGACCGATGCCCAGACAGGCGATACCCTTTACCGAAACGCTTTCTCCACACTCTTTCAGGAGTGGCAGAATACCGAGGAGGCAACACAGGTGGACCGTAGTTTTGAGAATGTTTACCTGTTGCCTATGCCCACCCGGAAAGCTGTGGTTGAGGTAAAGCTTACCGACAATTATAATAAAGTTGTGGCTTCACTCAAGCACACAGTTGATCCTGAAGATATACTCATACGCCGTATAGGCCTGAATCCTCCCAAATGGAAATACCTTCATCAGGGTGGAAGTCCGGAGCAGTGCATAGATGTAGTGATAGTACCTGAGGGTTATACGGCCGATGAAATGGATGTTTTTTATAAGGATGCGGGTATTGCGGTGAACAGTCTTCTGTCACATGAGCCTTTCAAGGCGTTTCAGGAAAGGTTCAATATCCTGGCGGTAGAACTGGCTTCAAGGGACGGAGAGGTGAGCGTTCCGTTGAAGGGGCTGTGGACCGAGACTGCATTGAGTTCACATTTCAGCACCTTCTATTCGGACCGATACCTTACCACGTTGCGGCTGCGTCAGTTGCATGACAAACTGGCGGGCGTACCCTATGAGCATATTATCATCCTGGCAAATACCGATGTCTATGGCGGGGGCGGAATCTTCAACTCATACACCTTGACCACAGCGCATCATTCACAGTTCGCTCCTGTGGTTGTACATGAATTCGGACACAGTTTTGGAGGTCTGGCCGACGAGTACTATTACGATGACCAGTATGAGCAGTATTATAACTCTGAGACCGAACCATGGGAGCCCAATCTCACCACCAGGGTGGATTTTGACTCCAAATGGAAGGATATGATACCCGCCAAGGTACAGCAGCCAACCCCTGTTCCGGTTAATGACCCGCGCGACAGGATGGATGAAAAACAACGTAAGGCGGTATCCAAACTGCCGCCGGTAGGTCTGTATGAGGGCGGTGGCTATATGTCCAAGGGCGTTTGGCGCGGATCGTTTGACTGCCGTATGCACACCAACACTTACCCTGAGTTCTGTCCAGTATGCCAACGCTCGCTGGAGCGTCTGATACGGTTCTATACCGAAGAGCTTGACAGGGCGGTAAAAAAATGATAATTTTGCAGTAATAACAAGGTTCCAGACAGATATGAAAAACGTAAGAGAAGAGATAGCCCAGTCAATAGCAACCAAACAGGCTATACTGGGCAACGATGAGATCCTGGCCAAGATAGAGCAGGCTGCACAGATTATGACTGATGCCTACCGAAACGGTCATAGCGCCCTGCTGGCAGGCAATGGAGGTTCGGCAGCCGACGCACAACACCTGGCCGGCGAACTCGTCAATCAGTTTTATTTTGCTCGTCCTGGTATTCCAGCCCATTCTTTGAGTACTGATACATCGGTGATGACAGCCATAGGAAATGACATAGGATACAAATATCTGTTTTCACGTCAGATTGAGGCTCAGGGATCAAAAGGAGACGTTTTCATCGGTATTTCCACATCGGGGAACTCAGAGAATATTGTAGAGGCGCTTAAGGCATGCCGTGCCAAAGGTATCACTTCCATAGGTTTTACAGGCTGCAAACCCTGCAAGATGGATGATCTGGCAGACTTGTGCATAAAAGTTCCTTCAGACTGCACTCCACGCATTCAGGAGTCTCATATCCTTATAGGACATATCATCTGTGCTATTGTTGAGGAGAACCTGTTCGGGAAGAAATGATGTTTGACGTAATCATTCTGGCTGGCGGTTTGGGAACGCGCTTACGCAGCGTGGTTAGCGATGTGCCCAAGTGTATGGCTCCGGTGGCAAGCCGTCCCTTCCTGGAATGGATGCTGGCATGGATAGAGCCTTTTCGCCCCAGTAAGATAATTCTCTCTCTGGGTTACCTGTCGGAAGTGGTGACAGACTGGGTGGAGACTGCCATGAAAGATTATACCATCCCCATAGAATGGGTAATTGAGGATACTCCTTTGGGTACCGGAGGCGGAATCAGACTGGCTTTGTCCAAGGTGACAGCTCCGCAATGCGTTGTACTGAACGGTGACACCTTCTTTGATGTTAACCTTGATGACCTGTGCTCTTTCCGTGAGCAGACGGGAACTCCTATGGCTATTGCTCTCAAACCCATGGAGCGTTTTGAACGGTACGGTTCTGTCACTCTCGATGCCAGCGGGCACATCAGCTCTTTCAATGAGAAACGTTTCTGCGAGAAGGGACTCATCAACGGAGGTATCTACTGCATAGACAGAACTAGTGGGCTGCTGGATGACAAACCGGAAAAATTCTCTTTTGAGAAAGAGGTCCTCGAGCCGGAATCTATCCTTGGTAATCTCTTGGGATTCGTATCGGACGGCAGTTTCATAGATATAGGCATACCGGAGGATTATGCTCTTGCCCAGTCATTCCTGCCTGCCAATATAAAGTTATGATTATTCCTGAAACCATACTCAAAGAGTGTGACACGCTGTTCCTGGATAGGGACGGAGTGGTCAACGTGTGGCTTCCCGGTGATTACGTTAAGAGTTGGGATGAGTTCCGTTTCAATGAGGGATTCCTTGATTTCATCGGCCGATATTCAAACCGTTTCAAACATGTTTTCATTGTAACGAACCAACGTGGCGTGGGCAAGGGGATTATGACTTTTGAGCAGCTTGAGCAGATACACACCCGTATGCTTGAGGAGATTGCCCGGGCTGGCGGAAGGATAGACCGCATCTATCTCTGTACGGCAACCGATGAGAGTGACCCTATGCGCAAACCAAATACCGGTATGGCAAAACAAGCCATGCTGGATTATCCGGATGTATCGATGGAAAGGTCACTCATGATTGGTGACCAGCCTTCGGACCGCAGTTTTGCCGATAATTGCGGGATGCGTTTCCTGATTTGGGAATAAAGCCAATCCTACTCTGCGGCTTTCCTGACAGACCTTGTCATATTTGACCAGTCATATTGCTTTTTCTCGGATAGGATACCCTGGGAATACTGGTCCTGCCGTCTGTTTTCAAAGAAATCAACCAAAGCGTCGGCAATCTGATGCTCATCAGGTTTTACTACATATCCCACTTTTCCGTCCGGAACAATCTCGGCCAGTCCGCCTACGTCTGTTACAAGCATGGGCTTCTCAAAATGATAGGCTATCTGGGTCACTCCGCTCTGTGTGGCCGATTTGTATGGCTGTACAATTATATCGGCTGCACCGAAATAGTAACGGACTTCACTGTCGGGAACAAAGTCACTCTTCCAGATTACCATACCCTCCAGTCCCAGCTCTTTTTCCAGCTCGAAGTATTTCTCCGATCCGCTGTAGAACTCACCTGCCACTATCAGTTTTACATTCATCTTGCGGAAACGGCTGTCGGCGTATGCCTTGAGCATCAGGTCCAGACCCTTGTAGTCACGTATAAGTCCAAAGAACAGCATATACCGCTGTTCCGGATCCAGCCCAAGAAATCCCAGCGCCTCATCGCGTGTGGTCTTGGCTCCGAAGTTGTCATATAGCGGATGACGGCAGAAAACCCTGGGCTTAACGATGTCAAACTGGCCCAGATCTTCAAGTACTGAATCGGACATAGCCACAAAACCGTCAACCGAACGGGTGAAGTATTTTCCGAAAAGGCGGTCGCCGGGGCGGTGCTCGTGTGGAATTATGTTGTCAAGGATGGAAACCACCCTGGTCTTGCGGTTACGTCTTGCAATGCGGGCCACAGTTCCCAAAGCGGGCGCCATGAACGGCAGCCAGAACTTTATTACCAGAATATCGGGTGCAAGTTTCCTGATGGTACGGCCGGTCCTGAACCAATTGAACGGATTTACGGAGTTGAGGCTGCGTGTTATATTCAGGTCATCGGGTGCCGGTTCGGTAGAATACTGTGTCTTGCCTGGAAACAGGAATGAGGGATACTGGAGTGTGAAAGTATGGATTGTCACATCGTCACCCTCCCGGGCAAACTGACGTGCCAGACGTTCATTGTAGACTGCCAGTCCTCCACGGTATGGCCAAGCGGTTCCTAATATCACTATTTTCATATCCAATAAGTGTGATTCAAACACAAACTTACATAAAAAACGGCCCGAATGGCTGAGATGGGGATAAAAATCGTATTTTCGCATTCTAAACAACTGATTTTGTCATGAACAAGAACCTGATTCAAAAGTATCTGCCCTATGTGGCGGCCTTAGTGTTGTTTGCAGCACTTTCATGTATCTATTGCGCTCCGGTGTTTCAAGGTAAGGAACTATATGCCGGTGACAACGTCCGTTTCAAGGAACTGGTTCATGAAAGCGTGAAATATCACGAGGATACCGGCGAATATACATGGTGGACCGGCTCGATGTTTGCCGGTATGCCCAACTTTCAGAGTGGAGGAGGCCATTACAAATCAAATGACCTGATGACTCCGCTCCTGTTGTTATTGCACCCGTCACATAATTCCAGGCTTCCCATGGTGCTTATGCTCTATTTCTGCTGCTTCTTTGTCCTGTTCCGATCAGTTGGCATAGACAGGTGGCTGGCAATAGTGGGTGCTTTGGCAACAGGCTTCTCATCCTATTTCTTTATTATAGAGCCAGCCGGACATCATACCAAGGCCTGGTCCATTGCCCTGATGTCTGTAGTTATCGCAGGATTCTTCTTTACTTTCCGCAAGAAATACGGACTGGGAGTTGCAGTCACCATGATATTCACTGCAATGGGATTCTCGCCCCATCCGCAGATGGCATACTACGTTTTCATGCTCATCGGTGTTCTGTACATTGCAGAACTTTATATCCATATTAAGGAAAAGAGATACAGGGATCTTATCATATCAACTGCCATTTTCGGGGCATCGGTACTAGTAGGTATGGGTACGGGTGTTTCAAACATATTTGCCAACAAGGAGTATGTAAAGGAAACTATGCGCGGAGGCCATTCCGACCTGACCACTGATGAATCTACCGATTCGTCCAAGGGATTGAGCCTTGATTATATGACAGCGTGGAGTTACGGCATAGATGAATCACTCACATTCCTTATTCCCGGATACATGGGTAATGCATCGGGATATGATGTGGGTACGGATTCTGAACTGTACAGAGAGCTGACCTCCAAGGGCGTTTCCAAGGCACAGGCCAGGGATTTCTGCAAGTCAGCTCCCACTTATTGGGGAGAGCAGCCTTTCACAGCGGGGCCTGTTTATGCAGGTGCGGCAGTCTGCTTCCTTTTCATACTCGGCCTGTTGCTTGTAAAGGGACCTTACAAATGGGCTATACTTGTAGCTACGTTCTTTTCGTTCGCCCTGTCGTGGGGCAAGAACTGGATGTGGCTCACGGAGTTCTTCTACAACTGGTTCCCTATGTACGGCAAGTTCCGCTCGGTATCGTCCATATTGATTGTGGCTGAAATGACGGTACCTCTGTTGGGATTCATGGCCATCAAGCAGATAATGGACGGTAAAGTGGAACGTACTGAGCTTAACCGTTCCATCTACATCTCGTTTGGTGTGACCGGCGGATTGTGTCTTCTGCTGGCGCTGTTCGGCGGTTCCATGATGTCATTCGTTTCGTCAAACGATGCTTCCATACAGGCGCAACTTCCTGATTGGGCTTTCTCCGCTATAATTGCCGAGCGTGCTTCAATCCTGCGCAGTGACTCCTTCCGCTCATTCCTGTTCATTGCTTTGTCGGCAGGTGTGATATGGCTGTTTGCCAATGACAAACTCAAGAAACAGTGGATGATTGCTGCTCTCGGCGTAATTGTTGTGGCCGATATGTGGCCGGTAGACAAACGTTTTTTCAATGACAGCAACTTTGTATCACCCAAACAGTTCAACAGCGGATTCACTACTTTGCCGTATGAGAAAGCCATCATGGCAGATACAGATCCTCATTTCAGGGTCCTGAACCTGTCTGTCAACACTTTCAATGATTCCCGTACATCATACAACCTCAAATCTCTGGGCGGTTACTGTGCCGCCAAGTTGCGCCGTTATCAGGATATCATAGATGTCTATCTGTCCAAGGTTGACCTTAAAGTAGTGAGTATGCTCAACGGCAAGTATATCATAACTCAGGGTGAGGATGGAAACGCAGTTCCCATGCGTAACCCTGATGCATTGGGTAACGCATGGTATGTCACCAACATTCTTCAGGCCAAGAATCCCAATGAGGAGTGTGCCGCACTTGGTAAGGTAGACCTTTCCAACACCATAGTTGTAGGCGATGATTTCAAGGAATACGTTTCGGGATTCAAACCTGCCGCCCAGGGAAGTACCATCAAACTGACCAGCTATCTGCCCGATGCCCTTACTTTCCAATCCCAGTCATCGGCCGATGGCACTGTGGTTTTCTCTGAGATTTACTATCCGTACGGCTGGAAGGCATACATAGACGGCAAGCCGGCTGAGATTTTCCGTGCCAACTATCTGCTGCGTGCCATGAATATCCCGGCAGGTCAGCATGATATACGTATGGAATTCCGTCCTGACAGTGTCAGAAAGGGAAATACCATTGCTTCTGTCTTTATTTTGATAATGTATGCTACCGTTCTGGGTTTGATAGCAGGAACTCTAATAAAGAGAGGTCGTCAGCGTAAGTCAGCTTGATGTTACGTTCGCTCCCGCGAACAATGCCTACCTTCTCCCGGGGAAGGTAGCGCAGTACTGTGCCACAGTCATCGGTAGCCGTGAATTTAGGGTCATTCAAGGCTATGCTGTATGCCTCCTGTATTGTTTTCTGGCGGAATCCCTGCGGAGTCTGCATGCGCCATAACAGGCTGCGGTCCTGGATAGATTCCATCACTGTTCCTTCCGTGTTGCACTGCACTATTGTATCAACTGCAGGAATTGCTACATCCACAGCATTGTATTGCTCCATAGCCTTGAGCGTATCGGTTATGATACGTTCCGATACCAGCGGGCGGGCAGCATCATGAAACAGCATTACGGTCTCAGGACGGTCTGCATAATGGCGTACTGCTGCTAGGCTGGAGTCGAAACGCTCCTTTCCTCCCTGCAGAATGGCTGTAACCTTGGTCCAATTGTCTGCAACGGCCAGTTCCTGAACCCTTCCGATGAATTCGTTGGCGGTAACAATCACCACCTCGTCAATTCCGGGATGGTTTTGGAAAGTCTGTACAGAGTATTCCAAAACAGTCTTTCCACCCAATGGCAGAAACTGCTTAGGGGTGGAAAGGCCGGTCCTGGAACCGGAGCCTGCTGCAAGTATGACTCCGACTGTATTCATTATTTGTCTCTTAGCAAACTTCGCTGCCCGGCTTTACGGGACGCTGAACAGTTGTCACAGCCAGTGTACCGTCTGCATCCAGAGCGCTCAGTATCATACCCTGACTCTCGCGGCCCAATATCTTGCGGGGAGCCAGGTTGGCAATGAAGCATACCTGCTTGCCTACCAGATCCTCAGGATTGTAGTAGTTTGCTATGCCTGAAAGTATTGTGCGGCCACCCAGACCGTCATCTATCTTAAACTGGAGCAGCTTGTCAGACTTGGGTACCTTAATGCATTCCAATACCGTACCCACCCGGATATCCAGTTTCTCAAATTCCGGGAACTGGATGTTCTCCTTTATGGGCTTGGCGGGCATTGCGGCAGCTGCGGCCTTCTCATTCTCCTCCTTGCGCTTGAGCAGTTTCTGTATCTGAGCCTCTATTGCATCATCCTCAATCTTCTCGAATAGGAGTTCCGGCTTACCCAGCTTATGTCCGGCGGGCAGCAGGTCAATGGCACCCAGACGATCCCACTGCGCACCCTCCAGGCCAATCATGCCGCGCAGTTTCTCGCTTGAGAACGGCAGGAACGGCTCAAATGCTATGGCCAGGTTGGCAACCAGCTGGAGTGATATGTTAAGGATGGTCTCCACTCGTTTCATATCGATCTTGGCCAGTTTCCAGGGCTCGGTATCGGCCAGGTACTTGTTACCTATGCGGGCCAGGTTCATGGCCTCCTTCTGGGCTTCGCGGAACTTGAAGTTGTCCAGCAGGGACTCCAGCTGCTGCTTTACATCGGCAAACTCCTTAAGGGTGTCGCGGTCATAGTCAGTCAGTTCTCCGCAGGGAGGAACCACACCGTCAAAATACTTCTGTGTCAGTACCAGGGCGCGGTTCACGAAGTTACCGTATATGGCTACCAGCTCGTTGTTGTTACGGGCCTGGAAATCCTTCCATGTAAAGTTGTTGTCCTTTGTCTCGGGGGCATTGGCGGTAAGCACGTAACGCATCACGTCGGCTTTACCGGGGAAATCCTCCAGATACTCGTGTACCCATACTGCCCAGTTGCGGGATGTGGATATCTTGTCATCCTCCAGGTTCAGGAACTCGTTGCTGGGAACGTTGTCGGGCAGTATGAATGTACCCTCTGCCTTAAGCATTGACGGGAATACTATGCAGTGGAACACAATGTTGTCCTTACCTATAAAGTGGATAAGGCGGGTATCGGGATCCTTCCACCAGGTCTCCCAACTGCCGCGTTCGGGATGTGCATCGCAGAACTCCTTGGTGTTGCTTATGTATCCGATGGGGGCATCGAACCATACATAGAGCACCTTACCCTCGGCTCCCTCAACCGGAACGGGAATTCCCCAATCCAGGTCTCGGCTTACGGCACGGGGCTGCAGACCCATATCGAGCCAACTCTTACACTGACCGTATACGTTGGGACGCCACTCCTTGTGCTCCTGCAGGATCCACTTCTCAAGCCACTCCTGATACTGCTCCAGGGGCAGATACCAGTGTGTAGTCTCTTTCATCACGGGCTTGCTGCCGCTCACGGTGCTTACCGGATTGATAAGCTCGGTGGGAGAGAGTGATGTACCGCACTTCTCGCACTGGTCACCATAGGCGTGATCGTAGTGGCAGTGTGGGCATTCACCGGTAATGTATCGGTCGGCCAGGAACATGTGGGCCTCCTCGTCGTAGTACTGCTCACTTGTTTTCTGGATGAACTTGCCGGTATCATAAAGCTTGCGGAAAAAGTCCGATGCAACCTTATGGTGAGTGGGGGAACTGGTACGACCGTAGATGTCGTAAGATATGCCCATACCCTTGAAGGTATCCTTCATCTGATAGTGGTAGCGGTCTATGATCTCCTTAGGGGTAACGCCCTCTTTCTTGGCGCGTATGGTGATGGGTACTCCGTGCTCGTCGCTGCCTCCGATGAACATCACGTCCACCTTCTTGAGACGTTGGTAACGGACATAAATATCGGCCGGAACGTATGCGCCTGCCAGATGGCCTATATGGAGCGGGCCGTTGGCATAGGGCAGGGCCGATGTAACCAGAATCCTCTTGTAATCTTTCATATTGTATCTAAGTTGTTTTCAGCCTGCAAAGATAATAAAAATGATACAAAAGGGGACTGTCCCCAATTGTATCATTTACCCCACGATGCGCGATCAAGACTGCGGTAACCTATGGCTTCGGCTATGTGGTGGGGCTGGATTGTGACGGAGCCATCCATATCGGCTATGGTGCGTGAGACCTTGAGTATGCGGTCATATGCGCGAGCCGACAGGTTGAGACGGTTCATTGCCTCACCCAGCAGACGGATAGAGGCCGGTTCGGCCTGAGCATATCTGCCCAACAGGCGCGAATCCATCTGGGCGTTGCAGTATACACCTTTTTCATTAATGAATCTCTCGGCCTGAACCTCTCTGGTTCTTATAACCCGCTCCCTTATTACAGCGCTACTCTCTCCTTTGGTGTCCGATGACATATCGTCAAACCCAACCGGAAGTATCTCGCACTGAAGGTCAAAGCGGTCCATGAGCGGACCCGAGATTCTTCCAAGATAACGCTCAATGACAGTAGGAGTGCAGTGACATTCTTTGGTGGGATGGTTATAATAGCCGCATGGGCAAGGGTTCATGGATGCAACCAGCATGAATGAAGCCGGATACTCAACCCTGTACTTGGCCCTGGAAATGACAACGGTCCTGTCTTCGAGCGGCTGCCGAAGCACCTCAAGGGCAGATCTTGTGAATTCTGCCAGTTCATCAAGATAGAGCAGGCCATTATGTGCAAGTGAAATCTCGCCCGGCTGGCCCATACTGCCGCCGCCCGTAAGAGCCACATTGGTTATGGTGTGATGCGGATGCCGGAACGGACGCTCAGTAATCAGAGCGGCTCCATGTCCGGTGAACCCGGCTACCGAGTGGATGCGTGTAGTCTCAATGCTCTCCTCCTCCGTCAACGGCGGAAGTATGGACGGGAGCGCCCTTGCCATCATTGACTTGCCGCTTCCGGGCGGACCTATCATTATCAGGTTATGACCTCCGCTGGCCGCAACTTCAAGGGCCCGTTTCACTGCGGTCTGTCCTTTTACATCGGCAAAATCGGCCTTATACTGACTTGCAGGGGAGTTGTTGAACGTTGTGCATTTCTCTAACGGGGCAATGTGGCCGGGTCTGTCGTTCAACAGGTCAACAACCTCACGCAGATTCTGTGCCCCATATACTTTGAGCCCCTCAATTACGGCTGCTTCGGCTGCATTCTGTAAAGGAAGTATTATCCCTTTGAATCCTTCGGCCCTGGCTTTGATTGCCATGGAGAGAGCTCCCTTTACAGGAAGCAGCGAACCGTCCAGACTCATCTCGCCCATTATTACGTAATCGTCAAGCATTGATGTGTCCACTTCTCCCCCCGATGCCATAATAACTATGGCAAGCGGCAGGTCATAGGCAGCTCCCTCTTTCCGGATATCGGCAGGAGCCATGTTGATTATGATCTGGCAGGACGGGAATTTGTAACCGTTTACCTGGAGAGCCGAAATGATTCTCTCATGGCTCTCCTTGACCGCACTATCGGGCAGTCCTACAAGAAAGAATCTGATACCGCGCGATGTACTCGCCTCAATGGTCACGATGTATGCGTCTATCCCTTGGACAGCCGCACCTGAAACTTTAATAAGCATGGTTAGTTAGATATGGTATATGGTTGGTGTTCCTTAAGGTTTCAATCTCAATTCTCTTATTTCTCTTTCTCTTTGTGTCTGTCTGTTTCTGTTTGTGGTTGTTGTTTTCTTCTCTTCCTGTGGTTTGGGCTTGGGCAGGGTCTTCTCCAGTTCATTGCAGAGTTCATCCAGTGACGATCCTTTGTACATCACCCTCTTGACGCTCGAGAACAGCAGATATATGGGGAGACTCTGCACATTGGAGTTCCTTATGATACGGCTTTCCCATCCTTTGGTGTCAATATATGACCTCCAGTTTACGGTATCGGCCGAAATAACTTCCATCCAACGGTCTTTGTTTACATCTACCGATATGTCTATTGCGTCCAGGCTGCGTCCGGCAAACCTGTCCAGCAGGGGTTTCAGTGCCATTCTGGCCCTTTTTGCGCTGTCACCGCTCCATGATGACCATACGCATACCAGAAGGTAATTGGTCTGTCCTCCGATATTGGAGAACTGGTAGCTCACTCCTGCCGAATCCTGCAGAGTCAGGGAACTGATGTACTGGTTGTTGGGTATATCGCCCTTGAATTCCGACCTGAGGGAGACTATATACGGGGCATCCTGCATATTGCCGCTCATCCTTGTTATCAAGGCCATTATCCGGTCCTGGTCTGCATGGAACCGCTGGACCATAAGGTCATAGATAATATAGGGGGTAACCTCCGAGAACGGATCCCTGGTTATGAATGAGTCTATCCTTGCCGCCGTCTGATCCATAGTGGAGTCATTCAATGACGACATATAGAAAGACTGGTAGGAGTCGTTGCAGTATCCGCCTGATACATTGAACAATCCTGTATCAGAAGGTATGGTGATGGATGATTCTACATCCTTTTCGGCAAATACCGGATGCCTACGGCCGTCTGGCAGGACAAGTATCAGTGTGGTTACCGTATCCGGACGGAACTCCCATCTGAAATGGCCGTCATTGCACACAATGGTATCCACATTCTCAAAACGGGAGTCAAGTCCTATTACAAGAATGGAATCCGTTCCATCCTGAACCGAACCCTGCAATATGAACATATCCTTGTGCCTGCCGCATGATACGGCAAACAGCAAAAGCATGGTCAGTATTGCACAGACTCTGGTTCTCATCGGGAGGATTCCTTATTTTGCAGCACGTTTGCGCTCCAACTCATTCAGTATGATCTTACGCATACGCATGCTCTTGGGAGTAACCTCAACGTATTCATCGTTTTTGATGTACTCTAGAGCCTCTTCAAGAGAGAAAATGACGGGAGGTGCTATGTGAGCCTTCTCGTCGGCACCGCTGGCGCGCATGTTGGTAAGCTGCTTGCTCTTGGTCACGTTGATGACCAGATCCTTCTCGTGAACGTGCTCACCTACCACCTGTCCTGCATAAACCTGATCCTGCGGGTTGACAAAGAACTTGCCGCGGTCCTGCAGTTTATCGAGCGCGTATGCGAATACGGTACCGGTCTCCATTGCAACCATCGATCCGTTGGTACGGCGTTCAATGTCACCCTTGTAAGGCTGATACTCCTTGAAGCGGTGAGCCATTACAGCCTCACCCTGAGATGCGGTAAGCACATTGGTCCTAAGGCCGATGATACCGCGTGAAGGGATATCGAACACAATAACTACGCGGTCACCCTGGGTATCCATCGATGTCATCTCGCCCTTGCGCTTGGTGGCCAGGTCAATCATCTTGCTGGCAAACTCCTCAGGGACGCTGATGGTAAGTTCCTCGATAGGCTCGCAGGTGCGGCCGTCAATCTCCTTCATGATAACCTGAGGCTGGCCAACCTGAAGCTCGTAACCCTCGCGGCGCATTGTCTCGATAAGTATGGAAAGGTGCAGGACTCCGCGGCCCGAAACAATCCACTTGCCGTCCTCCTCGGTGCGGCGTACGCGCAGGGCAAGGTTCTTGTCCAGTTCCAGGTTCAGGCGGTCCTGAATGTGACGTGATGTAACGTACTTACCCTCCTTGCCAAAGAAAGGAGAATCATTTATAGAGAAGAGCATACTCATGGTAGGCTCATCGATTGCTATAGGGGGCAGTGGATCAGGGTTCTCGGCATCGCATATGGTATCGCCTATCTCAAACTTGTCAAGACCTACTATGGCGCAGATGTCGCCGGCGCCCACTGTGGGTACGCGCTTGCGCCCCATTCCCTCAAATGTATGCAATTCCTTTATCTTGACCTTTTCCTTGCTGCCGTCACGGTGTGCCAGCGTGCAGGTCATACCTTCATTGAGTGTTCCACGGTTTACGCGGCCCACTGCGATACGTCCGGTATATGATGAGTAGTCAAGTGATGTGATAAGCATCTGCAGGGTGCCCTCCTCCTGCTTGGGAGCGGGGATATGCTCGATTATGGCATCCAGCAGAGGCAGTATGTTGTCGGTGGGCTGTTTCCAGTCTGTACTCATCCAGTTCTGCTTGGCCGATCCGTACAGTACCGGGAAATCCAGCTGGTCCTCTGTCGCATCGAGTGCGAACATCAGGTCGAATACCATCTCGTAAACCTCCTCGGGACGGCAGTTGGGCTTATCTACCTTATTTACTACAACTATGGGTTTAAGTCCTATCTGCAATGCCTTCTGCAACACGAAACGTGTCTGAGGCATGGGGCCTTCAAAAGCATCTACCAAAAGTATACAGCCGTCGGCCATATTGAGCACGCGCTCCACCTCACCGCCGAAATCGGAGTGTCCCGGAGTGTCGATTATGTTGATCTTGGTATCCTTATAAGTAATAGATACGTTCTTGGACAGGATGGTTATGCCGCGCTCGCGCTCCAGGTCATTGTTATCGAGCATAAGCTCTCCCTTGGCCTGATTGTCGCGGAACAGGTGTCCGGCCAGCATCATCTTGTCAACCAATGTTGTCTTGCCGTGGTCAACGTGGGCAATGATAGCAATATTGCGTATGTTCATATATATATTTGTTTTTCAGGGTGCAAAGTTACGGCAAAATTGTCAGAAAATTCATTGTCAGTTAAAAAACAAGCGTTATCTTTGCGCCCGCTAAACGAGTTTTCACATTATTTTTAAGAAAATGTATTTAGACAAAGAGAAAAAACAAGAGATCTTTGGACAATACGGAAAGTCCAACACGGATACTGGCTCACCTGAAGCCCAGATAGCCTTGTTCTCATACCGTATTTCCCATTTGACGGAACATCTTAAGGAGAACCGTAAGGATTATAGCACTGAAAGGGCACTGACCCAGTTGGTAGGTAAGCGCAGGAGACTGCTCAACTACCTCAAGGAGAGAGACATCGAGCGCTACCGCGCCATCGTCAAGGCTCTCGGTCTGCGTAAGTAAGGCTAGAAAGTAGAAAGAAGGGGGTGAACCGACCGTTCACCCCTTCTTTTTTTATTTTCCCACCTGGGATTTTTAAATTTCCCATCTGGGAAAATATTTTTCTCCTTCAGGGTTTTTTCTAACGCGGACAAATTCTCAGTGTCTCGGTTAAAAAACATTATCTTTGCAATCACAAATAATCGAACGATGAACGAACTTTACACTTCGCTGCCTTATAAGGTGGCAGACATCAACCTGGCCGATTTCGGCCGTAAGGAGATAGAGATGGCCGAGAAGGAGATGCCCGGTCTGATGGCTCTCCGCGACAAGTACCGTGATTCAAAACCGCTCAAGGGCGCCCGCATCATGGGTTCCCTGCATATGACCATCCAGACGGCAGTCCTTATTGAGACCCTGCATGAACTGGGTGCCGATATCCGCTGGTGTTCATGCAACATATACTCCACACAGGATCATGCAGCCGCAGCCATTGCCGCAGCGGGCAGTGCAGCCGTATTTGCCTGGAAGGGCGAGACCGCTCAGGAATACTGGTGGTGCACCCTTCAAGCCATGAATTTCCCGGATGGAGGTCCCAACATGATAGTCGATGACGGCGGTGACGCCACCCTGATGAT
Source organism: Bacteroidaceae bacterium (assembly GCA_045534785.1). Taxonomy (GTDB): domain Bacteria; phylum Bacteroidota; class Bacteroidia; order Bacteroidales; family Bacteroidaceae; genus Colenecus. The sequence goes on from JAZSKJ010000001.1 coordinate 49,175, forward strand.
ACATCTGGGCGTAAAGGGAGAGAAAGACCCGAATGCTCTGGACTATGAGGCCGGATCGGCCGATGAGCGTGAACTCCTGGCCGCACTCAAGGAGGTTGCCAAGGTGAAGGGTAACACCTACTGGAAGAACATTGCCGGTAACATAAAGGGCGTGAGTGAAGAGACCACTACCGGCGTTCACCGTCTGTACCGTATGAAACAGAACGGCGAACTCCTGTTCCCCGCATTCAATGTGAATGACTCCGTTACCAAGAGCAAGTTTGATAACCTTTACGGCTGCCGTGAGTCATTGGCCGACGGAATAAAGCGCGCCACCGATGTCATGATAGCAGGAAAGGTATGCGTTGTGGCCGGTTACGGCGAGGTAGGCAAGGGCTGCGCCCAGAGCATGCGCTCTTACGGTGCCCGCGTGCTTGTAACGGAGATTGATCCCATCTGCGCCCTTCAGGCTGCAATGGAAGGATATGAGGTTGTTACTATGGAGGAGGCCGCTCCTCTGGGCAACATATTCGTGACCACAACCGGCAATATAGACGTCATCACCACAGATCACCTCAAGGTAATGCCCGATCAGGCAATCGTCTGCAACATAGGCCACTTTGACAGCGAGATACAGGTGGACAAACTCAAGAAGATACCCGGAATCAAGTGTCAGAACGTAAAGCCGCAGGTGGACCGATACTTCTTCCCCGACGGTCACAGCATCATCCTTCTGGCCGACGGCCGACTGGTCAACCTTGGTTGCGCCACAGGTCACCCCAGCTTTGTGATGAGCAACAGCTTCACCAACCAGACGCTTGCCCAGATAGAACTCTTCAACAAGAAGTATCCGGTTGATGTATACCGTCTTCCCAAGCATCTGGATGAAGAGGTGGCCCGTCTGCATCTGGAGCGTATCGGCGTACATCTTTCAAAACTTACTCAGGCTCAGGCTGACTATATCGGCGTTCCTGTGGAGGGTCCGTATAAGGCTGAGCATTACAGGTATTGATGCAAATGGTGAGAGATACTATAGTTGTATATGGAGCGTCGAGCGCGGAGGCGGAGAAGGTCTTCGTGGATGCGGCTTATGAGTTGGGTGGGTTGATAGCCCGCGCAGGCAAGAGGCTTGTAAGCGGAGCCGGCAGCACAGGTCTGATGGCAGCTGTCGAGAACGGAGCGCTTGATGCCGGCGGAGAATCCATAGGAATCATTCCGCAGTTCATGGTAGACAACGGCTGGCTGCACGAAAGGTTGACCCAGGTCATAATAACGCCTTCCATGCATGAGCGGAAAAAACGGATGTCCCTGATGGCCGATGCCGTAATAGCTTTGCCCGGCGGGACCGGAACCTTTGAAGAACTGTTTGAGATCATAACCTGGAAGATGCTGGGTCTGTTTGTGAAGCCTGTCGTGATACTCAATACGGACCATTACTATGACCCGCTGCTGGAAATGCTTGATCGGACAGCCAAGCGTCATTTCATGAACCCCGTGTTCAGTAAGCTGTGGGCTGTGGCCGATACTCCCCGCCAGGCTATCAGCCTTGTGGATACGCTTCCTGACTGGAGTGACGTTACAAGCAAAATCAATACCGGTAAATGAAAATCCTCCCCATAACAGCTCTGGTAATCTCCGGTCAGGTCAATGACTGGTTCCTGTCGGCAATGATACTCACGTTGCTGGTCATGCTGATTGTAATGGGGCCATTCCGGGAAGACTATATCAGGTCTTATCTGTCAATGTTCCGTTTCAAGAGTCCTGACGGAGACGTCAGCTATCCGCTCCTTTCCACATGGGGGAACATTTCGGTCTTTGTACTTTCCTGCATCAGCATAGGCATAGCGGCAGTTGCCTATTCACAAAACCTTACTGAGGAGGGATTCTCACAAGTCAGACACCTGCTCTGGTACTCATCGCTGGTATTGGCTTGTTTCCTTGTAAAACTGACGCTTTATACGGTCACCAACAAGTTTCTCTACAACCGGCAGGTAATAACGCTTAAGCCAGGCCGCTGGAATTGCTTTTTTGTCATGTCCTTTTCAGTCGGTTCCCTGTTTATCCTGGCCTTTTCGTTTGTTGTGGTATTTCTTGACATACACGTTTTGTCACTGTTTATTTTTGCATTCCTGATGCAAATCCTGAACATTTCCGGCAGAATTTTCAAGATAAAAACCACCTTATTTAAGAGCCGGCGTTCGAATTTAGGATTTTTTGTGTACCTTTGTGCGTTCGAATTAGCACCTATTCTTTTAGAGTTCATGCTAACGAGCAGATTATTTGGTCTAATTTAAACCGTACAGCCTTGAAAGTTAAGAAGGTTCTCATATCCCAGCCTCAGCCCACAACGGGTAAGTCTCCCTATTTTGACCTGGCTGAGAAGTATGGTGTTGAGTTTGTGTTCAAGCCCTTTATCCGAGTTGAACCGCTCACAGCCAAGGAGTTCAGACAGCAGCACGTCAATATCCTTGATCATACTGCCGTAGTTTTCACATCGCGTCATGCTGTAGATCATTTCTTCCAACTTTGCGCCGAGATGAGAGTGAATATCCCGGAGGACATGAAGTATTTCTGCATCACCGAGACCGTATCCCTTTACATACAGAAGTATGTCCAGTATCGCAAGCGCAAGGTGTTCTTCGGCAACACGGGTAAGGTAGACAGTCTTCTGACTCCTATACTCAAGCATAAGACAGAGCGTTATTTCATTCCCATGTCAAACGTTCATACGGGAGAGCTCAAGGAGTTGCTCGATGCAAATAAGATTGCCCATACAGAGGCCGTCATGTACCGTACCGTAAGCAACGAGTTCGCTGCAGGTGAGCTGGATGACTTTGATATGCTGGTATTCTTCAGCCCGGCAGGTATAGAGTCGCTCAAGCAGAACGCCCCTGATTTTGTTCAGGGCGACAAGGTGATAGGCTGTTTCGGCGGCACCACCGCAAAGGCTATCCGCGATGCAGGCTTGCGTCTTGACATAGAGGCTCCGGTACCCGGAATCACCTCAATGTCGGCCGCCATTGATGCCTGGTTCGCAGCCAACCAGAAGAAGTAATACACAATACTATACTGACGGGTTCCTTTCATTGTGGCATTATGCCTGATGCGGAGCCCGTCTTTGTTTTATGATAAAAGGAGCAAACACATTCCCGAAAGAAGAGCGCCTATGCAGCAGCAAACTCATAGACAGGCTTTTTGCTGAGGGAAACCGTCAGATTTCGGTTTTCCCCATACGTCTGGTTTGGCTCCTCACCGATGACATTGACGGGGTTCAGATACTTATCAGCGCACCCAAACGCAATTTCCACCATGCGGTGGACCGCAACCGTATAAAGCGCCAGATACGTGAGTTCTACCGTAATTCATCATCTTCCCTCAAGGAGGCGGTAGCTTTAAAAGGTAAAGGTCTGGCCTTGGCTTTCCTTTTCAATGACAATAAGCTATGGGACTCCGATAAGCTTGGCCAGCGCCTTGGTCCGGCGTTGGATAAATTGTTGGAAGCACTATCTGAACAGTGAGAGAATTGTTGGATATTTTTACCAAATCATTGGGCTGGTTGCTAATGCTTCCAATCCGTTTTTACCGTAAGTTCATCTCACCTCTTACTCCGCCGTCATGCAGGTTTACACCTACCTGCTCGCAATACGCAATAGAGGCTATAACCAAACACGGACCTTTCAAGGGAACATGGCTTGCCGTAAAACGGGTGTTGAGGTGTCGGCCGGGCGGAGGATCCGGATACGATCCCGTTCCCTGAATAATCGAGTATTTGGAAATTGAGGATTCTGGATATACATACTCATGTTTTGCCGGATGAACCGGGAACGGCTCTGGTGTGTGCAGGATGCGGTCCTTTGCCTCAGGGAGACGGGAATTGGTTCAGTGTGGGGCTACATCCATGGGATATTTCGGAAGATATTGACAATCAGTTGCGTCCGTTGGACTGTCTGGCTGCGAACCCCCAGGTTCTGGCGGTAGGAGAGTGTGGCTTCGACACCCTTCGGGGGCCTTCCCGCCAGTTACAGGAGCAGGTGTTCATCCATCAGGTGGCTCTATCCGAGCGATATGCCAAACCCATGATACTTCACGTTGTAAGAGATTTTGATAGTGTGATCAGACTACGCAAGCAACTCAGGCCTACCCAGCTATGGTTGGTTCACGGTTTCCGTGGAGGCCCGGAGCAGATGAATCAGCTATACAGTCAGGGAATACTCGTCTCATTCGGTCCCAAGCATAACCCGGAATCACTCAGAACCATTCCTTCAGACCGTCTCTTCCTGGAAACGGATGGAGTAGGCACAATAAATGATGTCATTTTCAGGGCCGCAGATATCAGAGGCACTACTCCCGAAACCGTCGAACTCCTGATTTCCTGCAACACAGACCGTTTCCTGTAATAAAATGTCATTGCGCTTTCGGTAAAAAGCAGTATATTTGCTGGCTTTTGATTTGCAGGAATCTAAAATCATATCATACGATGACAAATTTTGTTGAAGAACTTACCTGGAGGGGCATGATCCATCAGATGATGCCCGGTACCGATGAACTTCTGAGCAAGGAGCAGGTTACAGCCTATGTGGGCTTTGACCCTACTGCAGATTCCCTTCACATAGGGCATCTGTGCAGTATCATGATACTTCGTCATTTCCAGCGTTGCGGCCATAAGCCTCTGGCACTGATCGGCGGCGCTACCGGAATGATAGGTGACCCCAGCGGAAAATCCCAGGAGCGCAACCTGCTCAATGAGGAGACCTTAAAGCACAACGTAGATTGCATCCGCAAGCAGTTGTCCAAGTTCCTGGACTTTGACAGCGATGCTCCCAATAAGGCAGAACTTGTAAACAATTATGACTGGCTCAAGAATGTAACTTTCCTTGACTTCTCACGTGATATAGGCAAGCACATAACCGTCAATTACATGATGGCCAAGGATTCCGTGAAGAAGCGTCTTAACGGTGAGGCGCGTGACGGTCTTTCCTTCACCGAGTTCACATACCAGCTGCTTCAGGGATATGACTTCCTTTATTTGAACGAGCACAAGAACTGCAAGCTTCAGATGGGTGGTGCTGACCAGTGGGGTAACATAACCACAGGTGCTGAGCTCATACGCCGCATAAACGGAACCGAATGCTTTGCCCTTACCTGTCCGCTCATAACCAAGTCCGACGGTACCAAGTTCGGCAAGACCGAGGGCGGCAACGTTTGGCTGAACCCTGAGTATACATCACCCTACAAGTTCTATCAGTTCTGGCTTAATGTAAGCGATGAGGATGCCAAGCGTTACATCAAGATATTCACCAACATAGGTAAGGAGGAGTGTGAGGCCCTGATAGCCGAGCATGATGCCGCACCCCATCTGCGTCTGGTCCAGAAGCGTCTGGCCAAGGATGTTACATGCATGGTACACAGCGAGGCCGATTACAAGGCCGCAGCCGAGGCTTCCGAGATACTGTTCGGCAACAATGCCGGAACGGATGAGCTCAGGAGCATAGATGAATCCATGCTTCTCTCGGTTTTCGATGGCGTACCTCAGTTCCGTTTCAGCCGTGAACTCCTCAAGCAGGAGATAAAGGCTTCGGACTTCCTGACCGATGTCTGCCCGGTATTCTTCAGCAAGAGCGAGGCCCGCAAGATGATGCAGGGCGGAGGAGTCTCGGTCAACAAGGAGAAGACTTATGACCACTCCCGCATCTTCACTGAGGCCGATCTGGTGGACGGACGTTACATAGTCCTGCAGAGAGGTAAGAAAAACTACTATCTGCTGATAGCCGAATAAGGGAAAATCCCTATATTTGCAGGCCCTTTGCAACACCGGAAAGGGAATAGGCGATTGTCGTATGGTGTAATGGTAGCACAACAGGTTTTGGTTCTGTTTGTCCTGGTTCGAATCCGGGTACGACAGCTGTTTTTTACGGTTTAGACCGATTTTGGAACAAATCTTAATGTCAATGGCACGTTTTTGGAGGGGTTAATCCAAGAACGTGCCATATCTTTGTGGCGTAAGTTTTCATGCACATATTTGGTTAGTAATTGACTTTCGTGATGTCCCGACTCCGGTCTGAGAAGATGAGGACAGGGACTTGAAAAAAGGGGCCGCTCCAAAGCGGTCTCTTTTTTATGTTTTAACATTTCCGGACATCCCTAAAAGTCAACCCTGAAGGCCTGGAGCAAATTTTATTATCTTTTTTTTAAAAAAAAAGCACCAAATGTGTTTCAAAAGACAAAAAAGAGTTAACTTTGCCGCTAGCTCAATTTTAAAATAATAAATAATAACCAATAAGCTTATGAGGAAACGTTATCTTTTCCCGGCCGATTATATGGCAGATCCGTCTGTACACGTATTCAACGGCAGGGTTTACATCTATCCTTCACATGACTGGGAATGCGAGAATGTCGAGAACGACAACGGTGACCAGTATGTCATGAAGGATTATCACGTCCTTTCCACAGATGACATCATGAACGGTGAGGTTGTTGACCACGGCAAGGTAATAGGTCTTGAGGATATTCCTTGGGCCGGTCGTCAGCTTTGGGACTGTGACGTTCAGGAGTATGAAATTGAGGTTCCCACCAATGCGGAGGAGCAGGCTCAGGGCCTGGGATTCAGCAAGAAAGTAAAGCGCTACATCATGTACTTCCCCATGAAGGACCGCAATGACGTGTTCCATTGGGGTACAGCCATCGCACAGCGTCCCGAGGGTCCGTTCATTCCCAATCCTGCCCCTGTTGCAGGCAGTTACAGCATTGACATGTGCGCATTCCGCGATGATGCCGACGGTGAGGTTTACGTATACTTCGGCGGTCTGTGGGGCGGACAGCTTCAGCGTTATAAGGACAATATCCATCTGGAGACCCCGTACCTGCCGGAAGGCAAGGAGGATGCTCTGCCCAGCCGTTGCGTACGTCTTACCAAGGACGGTCTGAACTTTGCCGAGGCTCCGCGTCCCATCCTGGTGGTTGACGAAAAGGGTAACCCTCTCAAGGCCGATGATCCTCACCGCTTCTTTGAGGCCTCATGGATGCACAAGTATAAAGGCAAATATTATTTCTCATATTCAACCGGTGACAGCCATCTGCTGTGCTACGCTACCGGTGACAATCCTTACGGTCCCTTCACATATCAGGGTGTGATACTTACCCCGGTTGTAGGCTGGACCACACACCATTCCATCATAGAGTATAAAGGTAAGTGGTACCTGTTCCATCATGACAGCGTTCCTTCAGGAGGCAAGTCTTGGCTCCGCAGCCTCAAGGTCTGCGAGATAGAGTACGATGCTCAAGGCCACATCAAGACCATAGAAGGAATGGATTGATCCCGATTATATAGAAAATGTATTTATAATAAAAAATCAGTTAAATGAAAAAATCCAATTCTCTGGCCAACCGTTCAGGATTCATGGGATTCATTCTCTTTGTTCTGGTAACGACATTCGGCATTTCATCATGTAAGCCGGATTTCGATCTTGACAAGAGATTTCCCGAATGGCTCGGCACAAGTATTTTCGAGACTCTTGACGAGGGTTTTGAAGGGGATAGCGGTAAGGTTTACAAGTTCACTTACTTTGTAAGGCTCATCCAGGACCTGGATCAGGAGAAGATTCTGGCCAAGACCGGTAGTAAGACGCTCTTCGTAGCTGACGATGATGCCTTTAAGCGTTTCTTCGGCCCCAACTGCCCCTTTAAGAAGGCTAATGGCGATCCCGTTGAAAAGTACGAGGATTTGAGTGTGGCCCAGAAGCAGATGATCCTCAAGGGATCCATGCTTAACAACGTGTATCAGGTGGCAATGCTCTCCAGTAGTGAGGGTCCCACAATCGGTGACTGCATGCGCAGGCTCACGTCATCATCTATATATGATACGGTGCCTGTCCTCCTTCCCAAGGACATGCCTAAGTATTCGGAGTTGTGGAAGAACGCCAAGGTTAAGCCTACCGGTATTCCAATTATGCAGGACGGTACCGTCAGGCCTATGGTTCTGTTCGTAAACAAGTTCCTCACTTCAAGAAAGATGACGGACGACGATTACGATTTCCTTTTCAATCAGGGCCGTTATGACAAGACCGGCAAGAAGGCTCCCCGTAATGCTGCCGATGCTTCCGTAAACGGTGTGAGGATTGAGTTCCAGAACAAGAAGTGCTTCAACGGATTCATCCATGTAATGGAAGATGTTATCTATCTGTTGCCCAACATGGCTGAGTATCTGGAGAGTTCCAACAAGGCAACCATCTACAGTTCTATCGTAGACCGTTTCAGTGCTCCGTTCTATCCTACAGAGACACATAAGAATGAGGTAAAGCGACTTCTTAATGAAGGTATAATAGTAAGTCCGGCACTGACTGCCGCTATGGCTGCTTCAAAGGACTCTGTATATACAAAGATGTATCTTGCCAAGCGTTCACAGGGTGACAATAAGAACAACAAGCTGCCTTCAGGCCTTTATACATCAGATAAGAAGAATACCCTTCCCGATGACGAGCTGCTTCGCTTTGACCCGGGATGGAACGGCTTCTTCTCACAGACTTCGAGCACCACAACCACCAACGTGGCCATGCAGCAGAACATGAGTGTGATGATGGTTCCTACCGATTCAACTCTCAGACTGTGGTGGCTTACAGGTGCCGGTAAGGCTCTCCGTGAGATGTATCACGATCCGGATCTGTGGCCTGGAACAAATCTGAGTGTTGAAGATGTTGCCAAGGATATGAGCTACATTCCCCGTAGCGTTATCGTGAAGCTGGTCAACAACAACATGCTGAACTCTCTCACCGGTTCTGTTCCCAGTAAGTTCGGCAATGTTTTGAATGATGCCAATGACCCGATGTTTGACAAACCCGATTCAGCAGCTAATACAATTGAGTCGGTTGTCATGTGCTGTAACGGTGCCATATACTTTACAACAGCCGTATATGCTCCTACAGCTTACCGTTCGGTTTCATATCCCGCTCTGGTTAACCCCAAGCTTAAGATCATAGATGCAGCCATCCAGGATGAGGTTCTCTCATTCAGTGCTTATCTGAACTCGATGGTAGCTACCTACAGCTTCTTCGTTCCTCTGGTTAAGGATACCGCCGAGACCAACCTTAACGGAAAGCTCATATGGATTGACCCCGTTTCATTCGGAACCAAGAAATATGGTGCAACCGGAACCGATGGCCAATATCTGAAGGCTATGGTATTCAGCTACAATGCCGGTTCTTCAAATGCATTCAAGGTTGAGGCCGAGGTTTACAACTACAACGATTCAACCAATACTATCTTAAATAAGGTGGGATCCACCATCACCGACGCTGAAATCATCCGCGACCGTCTGGAGGACCTCATGGATTATCACATCATATTGGACAATGTAGAGGGTGATAATGATGGTCAGGTTGTTCCTTGGGATGAGAACGGCTATGCATACTTCAAGACCAAGGGTCGCGGCGTGGTTCGCTTCAAGAAGGGTGTTGACAATCCCTCGGCTGTTGATGCTACAAACGAGGCTGCTTACAAGGATTTGCTCTCCAAGATGGAGGTTGCCGGTGGCTGGCAGATTGAGACAGGCGAGAAGATCAATATCGTTGACCGTATAGACCTCTCCAGAAAGAGCTCTTCAAACGGTAACGGTAGGACATACATCATTGACAAGCCTCTTGGTACTTCAAGGATGAGTGTCTATGATATCCTCTCAGACAGTATCAACTATCCTGAGTTCAGGTCATTCTTCAAGCTGATGGAGAGTGCTGCCGGTTCAGACGGCAAACCTCTGTTCGATTCACAGACCAATAAGCATGAGATTGGCGGACGTAAGGCTGTAACCACTTTCAACACATATCATTATACTATATATGTGCCCACCAATGCTGCAATAGATACTTTGATTGCCAGAAAGGTTATACTTACTCCTCAGGCTATCAATACTATCACCAACAACTATAAGGACCTGCAGCTTAAGTTGCGTGCTGAAAACGGTCAGAACAAGGGTGATTCTCTCTATATGGACAGCCTGATTCATCTTTCTATGAGTCTGCGTCACGCTGCCGTCGGTTCAAAGCCTACCGCTAAGGACAGTGCATTCAAGTTGTCTAACTTGACCGACAGCCTCAAGGACCAGCTCAAGAATTTCATAAGGTATCATATCCAGGATAACTCCGTATATTGCAACTCGGAGTTCAAGGCCGGTTATGACGAGCATGGTAATCCTGCAACAATTGCCAATTATGAGACCGCATACATGAACAAGAACCAGCAGTTCGTAAAACTGGAGGTTAAGGGCGGTACCGATATAACCGTCAAGGACATCATGGGTAATACCCGAAACGTTCTCAAGACAACAAGTGTTACCGGCAAGCCTTTGTTCAACATCATGTGCCGCGAGTATGAGTATAACAAGAGCGCTGTTACCAACGTGGGTGACACTCAGCTTGAGACATCCTCTTATGTTGTTATCCATCAGATAGACGATGCTTTGTGCAATGGTGATGTAGTATTCTAATCAGCAAACCAAATGACAATGAAATACAATAACAGATTATTGAGAGTGGTTGTTGCCTTTGCAATGGCTTCTCTGCCCAGTTTGCTTTTTGCTCAGAAGGCCGGCGACATCATCAGTGGTGTCATTGAAGATAGCGAAGGCCCGATGATGATGGTAAACGTGACTGAAAGGGATGCTGCCGACCGTATCGTGGCTCACGCCATTACCGATATCAACGGTGAGTTCTCATTCCGTCTTCAGAACCCTAAGGACAGGATTCAGATCACTTATGTAGGTTATGAGACTGTTGATATTCCCATTGACAAGCTCTACTTTGAGATCAAGATGAGGGATCAGCAGGATCTTCCGCAGGTAGATATCGTGGCCGAGAAGGTCATGGAGGGAACAGGTCTTCCTATTCCTTTGCGTGAGGTTTCATCTGCCGTAGCTACCATTAACATGGAAGAATTTGAAGGTCTGGGTATAACAACAGTTGATGAGGCCCTTCAGGGACGTGTTCCGGGTCTTGACATCGTGTTCAACTCAGGTGACCTTGGTTCACGTTCAACCATGCACCTTCGTGGTGTGACCACCATGACCGGTGACTCCAACCCGCTGATTGTCGTGGACGGCAACATCTGGGAGGTTGACAGTAACCTTAAGAACAACTTTGACTATCAGAATGATTCAAGTAACTCTGAGAAGGTATCCGAGCTGCTGAACATCAATCCTGAAGATATCGCAACCATCCAGATCCTCCGTGATGCTGCCGCAACAGCCGTTTGGGGATCACGCGGTGCTAACGGTGTAATGGAAATCAAGACCAAGCGTGGTTCACGCGGTAAGACTCGTGTAAACTACTCATACCGTCTCAATGCCAACTGGCAGCCCGAGGGTTACAAGCTCCTGAACGGTGACCAGTACACCATGTTCCTGAAGGAGTCATTCTTCAACCCCGAACTGAGTGATGAGGCTGCCGATATCATTGAGCTCAACTATGATGACAAGTTCTCAGAGTATGAGATGTATAACAACAACACTGACTGGGTTGCTGCAGTAAAGCAGATTGGTATCCAGCAGTCACACAACGTATCTGTATCGGGTGGTGGTGACAAGGCTCACTTCCGTATGTCGGCAGGTTTCGATGACCAGACCAACTCAGTCATAGGTCAGCACATGAACCGTTTCACTACCCGTGTGGCATTTGACTACTTCATATCAGAGCGTATCAAGGTTGTTACCAACTTCTCAATGACCTACAGCAAGAACAAGCAGAACTCTGCCGCTATCGGTACCGCCATGAGGATGATGCCTAACCTGGCCATCTATTATGAGGATGCCAACGGCAAGTCCACAGGCGAGTTCTATCACATGCTGGCCGATGCTTCGGATGAGCTGCCCAAGAATACCAACCCTGTTGCCGAGGCTGCAGAGAAGAAGCAGTACAGCACTTCACTCAACGTGAATCCTGAGTTCCAGATCGTATATAACCTTCTGGGTCTTGAGAACGAAGAGACAAAACTTACCTACGATGCACGTGTTACATTCGGTGTAACCAACAGCGGTGGTGACAACTACACACCTTCAAGCCTGTCACGTACAGGTTGGTCTGACAGCAACGCCAACGCCGTAAGCGCCAACGCCAACAAGAGTTCATCAATAGGTACCACACACACCCTGACCTATATACCTCATATCAAGAACCGCAACCATTCATTCATGGCTATGGTAAGGTATCAGCTGAACACCAGCAACAACAAGGGTCAGAACTCAGGTGTGTCAGGTCTTCCTTCAGGTCCGTTTGAATCAACCGGTCTGCCCGGTAAGGTCAACGACATGACAACAAGTGCCGGCCGCAGCCGCAGCATGAACGTGACATTCTCGGCTCACTATTCATATCAGAGTAAGTACTCAGTCGATGTCACCACACGTTCTGACGGTAACACCCGTTTCGGTGATGCCAAGCGTTGGGGTACATTCCCGGCAGTTTCCGGACGTTGGAACATCATTGACGAGCCGTTTATGGAGAATATCCGCCGCGGAAACATACTCACCATGCTTTCAGCCCGTATGAGTTGGGGTCTGCAGGGTAACGCTCCCGGTAGTGACGGACTGTTCTACAGCAAGTACTCAAGCGGTAACGCCTATCTGGGCGAGTCATCCATCAAGCCTGACAACATCCGTCTGAGCACCATGCAGTGGGAGGAGACCACATCCTGGAACTTAGGTTTCAACTTCGGTCTGTTCCGCGACAAGCTGAGTATGGATATAGACCTCTACTCACGTCTCACCGAGAAGATGATCAACCGTGGTTTCTCAATCCCCGCATCATCAGGTTTCAACTCTCTTGAGGTTGTGAACGAGGGCTCCATGAAGAATGAAGGTTGGGAGTTCAGTGTAAACGCCAGCCGTCTGTATGAGGCAGACCTCTTCGGTCAGAAGTTCCACATAGGCGGTAACATCAACTTTGCCGATAACACCAACCAGATTCTTGAGATGAACCCCACAATGCTTGAGAAGATGAACAGTGACTTTGACTACAAGAACGGTAGCTATCTGTCATACGTTGCTCTCAAGAACGCATTCGGTTCAATCTACGGTTTCAAGTATAAAGGCGTTTACCAGTACAGTGACTGGGGCGGCTTTGTAACCGATGAGGACGGCAACTATCTGGATGAATTCGGAAATCCTCTGTTCCCGGACAGCAAAGGCAGACCGATGGAGAAGGAGATTCCCGGTGTAGCCGGTCCTAACTCACCTATCGTAAGGGATGCAGACGGTGTTCCAATCCTTAACCAGAAGGGTAAGACCAAGCCTGTCATGTACTCATACGGAACCACAAATGAGTATGAGTTCGTAGGCGGTGACGCCATCTATGAGGATATCAACAACGATGGTAACATCAACGAGCTTGATATCGTTTATCTGGGTAGCTCACTTCCTAAGCTGAACGGTGGATTCGGTATCAACATGTCATGGGGCCGTCTCTCATGGAACAACCAGTTCAACTTCCGTTGGGGTAACCGTATCGTGAACGCTTCACGTATGAATGCCGAGTGTATGTACAACACCGATAACACATCGGCTGCCATCAACTGGCGCTGGCGTGTTGAGGGTGATGAGACAATCATGCCTCGTGCTCTCCACAACTACGGTTACAACTACCTGGGTTCTGACCGTTACGTAGAGGACGGATCATTCCTGCGTTGGAACTATACCGCTCTCAACTACAGCCTTGATCCCAAGATCACAAAGAGACTGCACGTAAGTTCTGTTTCTTTCAACTTTAACCTGAACAATGTGTTGCGCTGGACCAAGTATACCGGTATGGATCCGGAGGTTGGTGCAGGTGGTGCCGGCAACGTTGCCAAGGACAGCAGCCAGACTCCTCGTTCCAGACAAGCCACATTCGGTGTTTCAGTTCAGTTCTAATTCATAAAGACAGATTATTATGAAAAAGATAAAATCATATGTTATGATGGCGTTGGTGGGACTGTCAGTCTCATCGTGCAAGGATTTCCTTACACTTATGCCTTTGAACGAAGTTGTTCTTGAGAACTTCTGGACTGATATGTCTGATGTTGAGAGTGTGCTTATGGGTACATATGCAGCCCTCGAGTCTTCAGACTGTGTGGTCAGAATGTCTATCTGGGGTGAGATGCGTTCCGATAATATCATCGGTAACCAGTCTTCACAGGGAAACAACGGTTCCAACGGTCAGGATGATATCCTTCAGATAACAAGGGACAATATCCTCCAGACCAACCAATATGCAAATTACAAGTGCTTCTATGACGTAATCAACCGCGCCAACACAGTACTGCATTTTGCACCTCTTGTAGCAGAGAAGGATCCTAACTATACCGGTGCACTGCTCCAGGGTAACGAGGCTGAGGCCATCGCAATCCGTAGCCTTGCATACTGGTATCTGATCCGTGCATACAAGGATGTACCTTATACTACAATGCCCTCTATTGATGACACACACGATTTCTTTATCGGTCAGACACCTTTCAATGATGTTCTTGATTCTTTGATCTATGACCTGGAGCGTGTAAAGAACTGGGCTAACAACAGCTACACTCTTGAGTCACACAATACCGGACGTATTACACGTGCCGCCATACATGCTATGCTGGCCGATATGTACCTCTGGAAGGGAGATTATGAGAAGTGTGTTGAGCACTGCGAGTGGATAACCGCCCGCAAGATCGAGGAGTACCAGAAGCTGGAGAGAAAGAACAGCAAGAGCAATACCGTTGAGCTGATCAACGGATATCCTCTCATCACTGAGACTCCCACTACCACCACTGCCGGTAATGCCTACAACGAGATATTCGGTAAGGGCAATGCCTTTGAGGTGATATTTGAGCTCCCGTATGACCAGAACACATCCAACCCGTTTGTTTCCAGTTACTATAATGACAAGAACTCCAAGACCGGAAAGCTCAAGGCTCTGCCTGAGATCGGTAACGGATTCGGTCAGGGTAACGGTAACAGCGTGTTCATCCAGCCTACAGACGGTCGTTACTACCAGAACATAGCTGATGGCGGTAGCAGTGACTACGGTATCGTGAAATACGTTCTTGAGAAGGTTGAATATGACCTTAAGAGCGGAATGGTAACCGGAACACTCAAGACCACAAGGCGTGAGAACACTGAGCCCAACTGGATAGTTTACCGCTATACAGACGTGCTGCTTATGGAGGCTGAGGCCAAGGTTATGATGGCAAGCGCATATAACGCCGAAACTCAGAACACCGAGATCCAGGCGTTGTTCCAGGAGGCTTTCAATCTTGTTGATGCCGTCAACCGCCGTGCTATCTGCAAGGAGCGTTATCAGGATGCAGCCAAGGAACTTAAGTTTACAGATTACAACTCATCAGTCAGGACTATGGAAGACCTTGTTCTTTCAGAGCGTCGCCGTGAGTTGATGTTCGAGGGCAAGCGTTGGTTTGACCTGGTTCGCATGGCAATGCGTGAAGGCAACACCAAGCGTCTCTTCAGCATGATTGAGAAGAAGTACGATGAGTCAAACAGGAGTGCTGTCCGTATCAAGATGACAGAACTTGACGCTCTCTTCTTCCCGCTCAGCAGGGATGAGATCAAGATTAACGACAAGCTTAAGCAGAACCCCGTTTATATCGAGGACGAGTTCATTGAGAAGGCTACTAAGTAATAAATATAAAGAATATTGTTGATGTCTCATTTCAGGAACATATCCAGACTTCTTATTCCGGTGGTGCTGACAATAGTGTCCGCACTGACGGTGGTATCCTGTTTTGACGAACAGCATCCCGGTACATACTATATCTCTTCGGGGCAGTCCGTAGCGGACTTCCTCGAGGAGGATCCTACCGGCAGGTTTGATAAGTTCATCTATGTGCTCAAGAAAGCCCAGATATGGGGCGAGCTTGACACATACGGTACATTCACCTGTTTTGCTCCCGTCAACGAAGCCTTTGACTCATATCTCCAGAATAAGGGATTGGAGAACATTGAGGACCTTTCAAAGGCAGATTGTGACACCATTGCCTGGAACCACCTTATAAGATCGGTATTCTACATGTCTGATCAGGTTGCAGGTGCTCTTCCGCACGTGAATCTTTTAAACCGTTTCCTGACGGTTGATTATGTGTTGGTAAAGAACGATGACAGCATCCAGATAGCTGTTCCTACCATCAACAGGGATACACGTATAATCCATAAGGATGACTCCGTTGAGAACGGTGTGGTTCAGGTGGTAGACAACGTAATCAAGGTATCGGGTGATTTCGTTTATGATATCGTAAAGAATAACCCCAACACCTCGATCTTTGCCGCCGCCATGAATCTGGTGGCCCTTGAGGATACTCTCAAGAAATGGCATGACCATTCATATACTATTGATTACGATTCAGCTTATGTAGGTATAAAGCGTGAGGGTGGTGGTTCTACCTATACGATATTCTACGTACCTGAGCGCAATTACGGATTCACTATGTTGGTTGAACCGGATTCGGTCTATCGCAGTCACGGTATCAACAGCCTTGATGATCTGATTGCATATGCTGACAGCGTATATCATAAGTCTTACAAGACTGAATATGAATCATACGGAGGCAAATATGATACCGTATGGTCAGACCAGCGTAACCCGTTGCGCCGTTTTGTAGAGTACCACATCCTTCCGTTCAGCATTCCGTCTATCTATAGCTTCAACTGCCGTGAGGATATTCTTAAAGCCAAGTGCAGGACAGAGTATCTTGATGCAGAGGACTATTTTGAGACCTCCCTGCCGCATTCACTTATCCGTGTTTCGCGTATAATGGATACAGACGGTCCATACAACGGCGTTTACATCAACCGTCGTGGTTTAGGAGCCAAGGGAGATGGTGAACTCGGACAGCCTTTTGTACGCGGCATAAAGGTAAATAAGGTGGATGACAACACCGAATATGAGGGTTGCAACGGTTATATGCATTATATCGATGACATTCTGACTTACTCGGATTTTGTCAGAGAGGATGTGCTTAACCGCCGTATGAGAGTTGACTGCTGCACTCTTTCACCCGATTTCCTAACATCGGGAGCCAGACAGAAGCAGACCGCAGACAACTATCAGGGTGTAGGTTTCAAACAGCCGCAGAACTTTGTCTCATACAATTCCGATAATGTAATGTGGGTTCGCAGTGCATTTGTGGCCAACATCAGTTATCAGGGTGACGGAGTGGACCTGCAGGGCAACTATGACATCATGCTCAAGCTTCCGCCCATACCTTATGACGGCAACTGGGAGCTTCGTCTCTCATACCGCGGTTCGGAAGGTTGCGGAGTGGTCCAGAACTATGTAGGTGATGACCCCACTAACCTGAAACCCTGCGGTATACCTACAGACCTGAGGCTTTCGGCCGAGGCCAACCCGAATATCCGTTGGAAGAAAGATGATACTTTCAAGAATTCAGACGGAGAGGTGGACCAGGCAGCCATAGACGCCTATGACAAGGCAATGCGTAACCGCGGATATATGAAAGGTCCGGATTCGCACTACACATCAGACCGTGCTGAGTTGTTCAGAGACTATAACCTGATTGCACGCAGAATTATCACAACCGATTATTTCTACGCCAACAGGGACTATTATCTCAGAATGAAGCTGGTTTCGGATAACCCCAAGGCAGAGATGAACTTTGATTATATGGAATGGTGTCCCAAATCTGTATATGACAACAATGAAGACAAACACTAATATAGATTATTAATTAAAAAACCGATATGAAAAAGTATTTCAATTCACTAATGAAATCCGTTTGGGTAGTTTCGGCGGTTGTTGTTATGGCATCATGTAATGATACCTGGAATGACCACTACAGCTACAAGACGGATAGCAACTCTTCGGTCATGACACTTGCCGAGACGATTGAAAGTCTTCCCGGTACCAAAAGATTCGTGGATGTGCTCAAGACTACGTTCATGTACAATGAAGAAAAGCAGCTTCCTATCACATATTGGGAACTGCTCAACGGTGACCAGTTCTTTACTGTATGGGTTCCGGATGCCAATGCAGTCCCCGATTCAATCTGGGCTATGGCCGAGGCACAGGACAAGGATCACCTCAGGGTAGGCAAGGAGTTCATCCTTAACCACGTTGCCCGTTTCCGTCATCCTGTAGGTTCCAAGACCAAGGAGAAGATACTTATGATGAGCGACAAGGCGTACCGTTCGTATCCCGACAATATGGGAGGTATACATTACAAGGCTGCCGCCAACTCAACCAACCTGCGTTGCACAAACGGTATCATCCATCTTCTGGACGGATATGTTGATTATCGCCCCAGCCTTTATGAATACATTACCACAACTCCCATATACAAGGATGTTCTGGGTGAATGGTTCGCATCATATACCGAGGAGGTAATCGATCCCAAGAAGAGTGTCGAGAAGGGTGCCAATGAAGACGGTGAAATGGAATACGTGGATTCAGTAATGATCAAGACCAGTATTCTCATGAACAAGTACGGTTACATCAATGTAGAGGACAGTAACTATGCCGTGGTTCTGCCCACTCCCGAGCTTTGGGCTCAGAAGTTTGAGCAGATCAAGCCTTATTACGAGTATGGAACCGTTGAGAAAGACCGTGATTCATTGCAGAACTTCTGGACTCAGTCCGCCATGCTTACGGATATGTTCTTCAACATGAACATTCAGAAGGGTGACTCCGTTGTTTCAACCCTCTTCTCCAAGGCAGAGCGCAAGACTGAGAAACTCCCGTATCATGTATATCAGAATCCTAATGCAGCCGGTGGCCTTTTTGCTGACCGCATTGATTCCGTCAATTGCAGTAACGGTGTAATCTACATCAAGGATAAGTGGCCGTTTGTAGACACACTCACATTCCTCCGTACCATCAAGGTTGAGGCAGAGGATGTACGTCTGTCAGGATTTGAGACCACTCCTTACACTCTCTACGTCTATGATAAGAATGACAACAGGGTTGATTACCATTTGATGAAGATACATAAGGATCAGTTGGGTTGGACAGCCAAGTACATGATTGCCGATAACCTCAAGGGCAAGTACACACTTAAGCTTGTGGTGTTCCAGAATCAGACTGATCCCCGTCCCAATGAGATGCATACATCAGTATATTATTATAGGGACAGTAAAGCTGAAGTGCTTCTCAATCCTCAGGATTATGATGAAGAGTATGGCGAGTATTATGACCACTATGACTACACATCTGGCGCTCTGTTTGACACTATAGTGATTGGTGACGTTACATTCCCCACCAGCAACTATAAGTCCAATACTCCTAGAGTTGAAGTATGGATAGAGAATACCGTATCAGACTGGGATAGCGAGTTCTATGCTCAGGACATGTGGCTTGACTGCATTATCCTGCAACCGGTTGTTGAATGATAAAATAGCAGAACTATATGAATATGTTTGAAAAGAGAAGGTTCTTACCTTTGGGGCTGGCAGTATCCATGCTGCTTTTAGTAGCTCCGGCTTTTGCTCAGAGAGAGGTATCCGACAACATGATTGTCGTGACCGGTGTCGTAACCGATGCCGCCTTGGGTGACCCTATGCCCGGTGTCAAGGTGCAAGCCTATAACAACGCCCTGCATTCAGCTATGACCAAGGCTGACGGTTCATTCTCCATCAGGGTTCCCGAATATGTATCGTCTCTCACTTTCACACTGGAAGGTTGCAACACTATCGTAAAGTCAATCTCAGGTGACGGTGATGAGGTTCACGTAAGGATGTATTCGGATTCATTCTCCGAGATTTATCAGCCCAAGACAATTGCCTTTGATGAGGCAACGGCTGGCATTACAAGTCTTTCGGACGACCTGAGTATTGATAACCAGATTCAGAGCTCACTTTTGGGCAACGTGCTTTCTGTTACCCGTTCCGGTCAGCTCGGCGTTGGTTCAGTAATGCAGGTGGACGGTATCAATTCACTCAATATCAACACCCAGCCTCTGATCGTACTGGATGGTATCATTATGGATATGGGTCTTGACCGCATCACATTGCACGATGGTTTCTATAACAACATCCTGGCAAATATTCCTGTCGAGGACATAGAGTCCGTAAAGATTCTCAAGAACGGTTACGGTATCTATGGTGCCAAGGGTGCCAACGGTGTCATCATCATCAATACCAAGCGCAACAAGAGCATGGCTACCAAGATTGATGTGAACATCTCCGGAAACTATCAGACACTGCCCAATCTGCCCAAGATGATGGATGCTGCTCAGTATAGGGCATACGCATCTGAGTTGCTGGGTTCAACCGGAACCAAGATGAATACATTCAAGTTCCTGCAGAATGACCCCAACTACCTTTATTATAAGATGTATCACAATGATACGGATTGGTCAAAGGTATCATATCGCGACGCTTTCGTTCAGAACTACAACGTAAGTGTACAGGGTGGTGATGACGTTGCCAACTGTAACCTTTCAGTGGGTTATGCTTTCGGTGACGCCACTCTGGTTGACAATGACTTCAGCAGATTCAGCCTGCGTCTTAACTCAGATATCATTCTGGGTAACAAGCTGAAACTCCGTTTTGATGCATCATACAGTGACATAACACGTGATATGCGTGATGACGGTGCTACAGACAACATTGACAACACCATGATCAATGCTCCCGGTTTCCTGGCCCTGGCCAAGTCTCCGTTCCTGTCACCTTACGCATATGACTATTTCGGAAAGCTTTCCGACTTCATTGCCAATGAGGATGATTATCTTGAAGAGGTATTGGGACCGGATGTATCTCTTGCCAACCCGCTCT
Source organism: Bacteroidaceae bacterium (assembly GCA_045534785.1). Taxonomy (GTDB): domain Bacteria; phylum Bacteroidota; class Bacteroidia; order Bacteroidales; family Bacteroidaceae; genus Colenecus. The sequence continues at coordinate 69,891 of JAZSKJ010000001.1, forward strand.
CCATCCTGGATAACGGTGAAGGTATAAACAAGAACTACTACGGCAGCCGCCTTATCACATTGGCTGTTACTCCCAAATGGGAGATTTCCAACCACTTCTCATTGAACGAGCATTTCTCATATATGCTTGCCAACTCTGATGAGAACTATTACATTCCTCTGAATGCAACCCCCAACTTCCACATTGACGGAATAGGTATGGTTGAGAACAGGGTGGCCGCCATGAACGCCAAGCAGGACGGTTTCATGAGTAACACATATCTGGCTTATGACCGTCGTTTCAAGGCTCATGACTTAGTACTGCAGGGTGGTCTCCGTTATGCCAACAATTCTTTCTACCAGACATCAATGTCGGGTTACAACTCAGGTAACGACAAGACCCCGAACATGACTTCATCCCTTAAGTATAAGGATACCGACGGTATTGACACCAAGGATATCTCCCTGACATGGTGGGCTCTTGCCAACTACAACTACATGGAGAAGTATTATCTGGGCGCAAGCATAGGTATCTCGGCATCTTCAAGATTTGGAGGCAATGTATCCAACGGAGTTCGTATCATGGGTGTTCCATGGGGCGTGTTCCCGTCAGTTTCCGGTGCTTGGGTAGCATCCAACGAGTCCTGGTTCAACATAGGATTTGTTGACTACCTCAAGATTTCCGCCGCATTTGACGTTACAGGTAATGACGGATTTGATGATTCAGCATCCAAGACCTATTTCGCACCTGTCAAGATTCTGGGTATGAACGGTCTTGCTCTTGCCAACATCGGTAACAGTTCTCTGCAGTGGGAGACCACCAAGAAGTTCTCAGCCGGCATTGACATGAATCTGTTTGACAACAAACTCAGTTTATCAGCAGGAATCTTCAGCAGCAATACCGATAACCTTCTCTCCATCAGTTCTCTGTCATTCCTAACCGGTCTGCCTGATTCATGGAGTAACGGAGGTTCAATCTCCAACAAAGGTTTTGATGCTTCATTAACAGCCAAGCTGTTGAATACCGGTATGGTCAAGTGGGAGGCAGGTGCCGGAATCGGTCACTACAAGAATGAGGTTACCAAACTGCCGAGCGAATATTATGAGACCGAATCCTACGGAGCTACCGTCAGGACACAGGTTGGCAGCCCTGTAGGAATTTTCTGGGGCTACAAGACCAACGGTGTGTTCAAGGATGACGCGCAGGCTAACGCAGCCGGACTCCACATGCTTTCAGAGACAGGTGTTCCTACCTATTTCGAGGCTGGTGACATGATATTCGTTGACCAGGACGGTAACGGTATCATCAACAATAAGGATATGGTCGAGATCGGTGATCCCAATCCTGATTTCTACGGACGTATATTCACCAACCTGAGAGTCAAGAATTTCAGCCTGAGCGCTACCTTCACATACTCAATGGGTGGTGATATCTACAACTATCAGAGAATGCTTCTGGAGAGTGGTTCACGTTTCATGAACCAGACTGTAGCTATGACCAACCGCTGGACAGCCGAAGGTCAGGTTACCGATATTCCTAAGGCTACATTCAATGATCCGCATCAGAACTCACGCTTCTCGGACCGTTGGATTGAGGATGGCTCTTACCTGCGTTTCAAGAACGTGACATTGAGCTATAACATCCCCATCAAGAGCACCTATCTGCAGGGCGTAACCCTGTGGGGAGCTGCCAACAATCTCTTCACCCTGTCCAAGTATCTTGGATCGGATCCTGAGTTCTCTACCAGTAACAATGTCCTGACACGCGGTATTGACCGTGGCCTCCTGCCTCAGTCTGCCAACTTCTCGTTAGGAATCAAGATTAACCTCTAATTATTGGAATCATGAAACTAAAATCAACTATAACCGTAGCGCTTGCAGCAATAATGCTGGCCGGTGTCACCTCCTGCGAGGATATGCTTAAGGTTGACTCCAAGGTTGTGATGTATGATTATCAGAATACCCTGAATCATGCTACTGACACCGTTTATTCGGTCATGGGTATCATCAAGCAGTTGCAGAAGATTGCTGACCGTTCAGTCATCATGGGCGAACTCCGTGGCGACCTGGTTACCATCTCCGATCATGCAAGCGATGATTTGCGTGATCTCTATAGTTACAATTTTGCCAACATGAGGGCTACAAACAAGTATAACAATCCCGCCGATTATTATGCTGTAATCAATAACTGTAACTTCTTCCTGGCTAATGCTGATACAACCTATGAGCGTAACCACAAGAATGTATTCCTCAGGGAGTATATCACCGTTCTCTCATACAGGGCTTGGACATATCTGCAGTTGGCCCAGATTTACGGTAAGGTTTATTATATTGACAAACCCGTGCTGAGTGGTGATATGGGCGAACAGTCTTGGGCTCTTATGGATATCAAGACATTGGCCGATACACTTCTTGCCCAGTTTGATGAGAAATACATTGATGAGAATATTCCAAACTATGGAAACCTGGGTGGTTATGATACCGGTGACGGCCGTAAGGCAGAATCCCATGCATCAACAGATCTCTTTATCCCTGTAAGGCTTATCATGGGCGATCTCTGCCTCTGGGCCGGAAAGTATGACAGGGCCGCCATGTATTATCATGATTTTCTGTCACACAATGAGATAGCACGTCCTACAAACACTTCCAGCATTCTCTGGTTTGATTATGAGTTCATCTATCTGGGTGATGACACCTATGCCAGGACTTTCGGACAGAATGCCAAGCCTATCTGCTACATCCCCATGGAGGCCGAAGAGTACAGTGGCACAATCAGTGAGCTTCCTGACCTCTTCAACTCTACCGAGAAAAATGACTATTGGTATCAGCTTACCCGTTCACAGGCCCTGACTCAGCTCAGCGCGCGCCAGAACTATTGCTATCATTTCATCAACACACGTACTGATTATTTCAAGCCTGTATATCAGGAAAAGGACAATCAGGATGACGTTCTGCTTAAAGGTGACCTGCGTCTGCAGTCCATCCTTGAGCTTAAGGATGTTGAGGAGGAGGAGTTCAGTTCCTTGAGCCTGAGTAGCAAGAGGCAAACGTTAAATAAAATTAATTCTGAAAAAATTTGTTTATACAGGGACGATGTAGTATATTTGCGCCTTGCAGAGGCATTGAACAGAGCCAAGCTGCCGCAATCAGCTTTTGCTGTGCTCAAGTACGGTCTTTGCAAGCAGGTCATTGACACACTTATCAGTAGGTCCGAGAAGGATAGGGCTGCTGCATTGGGTATGTCTAATGTATACTCCTTCGATGAGAACAAGTTCAGTCAGGCAGAGGTAAGCGCCACAGCTGAAACCCGCGAATTTGATGGAGTCAAGTATACAACAGACTATACCAACTACCTCTCTTCGGGAGCCAACAGCCCCAGGAATACCATCGGTATCCACTCACGCGGTAGTGGTGACGCTGCACTTGATACCACTTACACCATCGGTAAGAAACTGCAGGAAATGGGTGTCAACGTTGCTACGGCTACCCTCACGGATTCAATCCGTGCGGTGGAGGAGTATCTGATCGACGAGATGGCATTGGAGACATGTTTTGAGGGTAACCGTTTTGGTGACCTGCTCAGAATCTCAATGCACCGTGCTGAGGATATAGCCGAAGGAGCTTTTGCCGATAATGATTTCCTGGCCAAACGTGTTGCATCAAGAGGTACTGCAACCCTTAAGGATCCGTTCACAGCAAAGAGCGGTACCCCCGATCCTATCAATCCGTCTTTGTATGATGACCTGTTAGGTGACGGTACATCATATAACGCCAAGTGGTTCTTGAGACTGACTGGTAACAAATAATGATTAAAATGAACCGTATGGGAGCCGTACAAGGCTTTCATACGGATTCATCGAGATAAATAATTTATTATTAACACTTTTAACATTTTAGTTAAAACATTTGATTTGAGAGTTTTCTAACCTTTTTATTCATTAAACAAAAACTTTATGAAAAAACGAGACTTAATTTTAGCCGGCCTCATTCTGATGGCTGCTCCGTTGAGCGCTCAGCAGAATGGACCTGTCCGTACTGATCAGGACTCAAAGGTCATCTTCTCGCAGGACTTTGAAGGAGACTATGACGCTTGGTCCTCTGAGGTCGTAGATCAGATTAATGGCGTTGACTATTACAGAAAGACAGGTAATACCAATGTCAACAGCGTTGACGTCCGCACAAATACAGATTGGAATTCTGTATGGACAGAGGGCTTCCTTCATAGGGATACCCTTATTAACCTCTATAACGGTGTTGTGCCTACAGACAACCTTGATGACATTGCCAAGAATGCATTTGGCGAGGATGTGTATTACACTGTCGTCGATGAGTCAATCGAGCGTTCTCAGGCATTTGATGAGTATGGTATTGACGGTGGCCGTTATGTGTTCCGTTATATAGCAGGTAACGCTTCACAGGCTGCAAACTATGCAACAGACAATAAGAGAGTTCCTGAGTACAGACGTAACCTTTTTGTACGTCTTACCCCCGGAGCTATCCAGCCTGAGACATCTTATCGTCTTACCATGTATGTAAAGACCCATAAGGCTATCGCTTCATATCCGGAGCCTCAGATCTGGGCAGCTGTAATGCGTGGTTATTTCTCATCAGAGAAGCCTTTCACCATGGGTGATGTTTCCGATAATAATAATTATAAGTACAACAATGAGTTCTCACTTACCAAGAGTGACTTTGTGAACGATGAGTGGACCAAGATAACCCTTATGACATATTATCTCAACGACTCTATCGCTGAAAACTATGTTTATCAAAACGGTTACTGGTGGGCTGAGGCTCCTTTCTACTGGAGATGGGATCCCAAGAAGAGTGATAAGGTGGCAGCCGATGATCCTGCCAAGGAGTATGATTCACTCTATTACATCAAGCAGCCGGACAAGTTCTTTGTTCGTATAGCTCTTGAGACAGACAGTACCACTTATGATATCGATAACCTGTCACTCACCAAGTCATGGATTGGCGGTGTTGAGCATTCAGGCGATATGATTCGTGTAAACTTCGGTTATGAGACCAACCTGGGTGCTCTTGCTCAGGCCGCTAAGGAGAAGAACAAGATTGCCGCCGTTGAGCTTCCCGGTCAGTACTTCGAGGTTTGGGGTATGGATTCAGCTTCACACAAATGGTCAAAGGTTGAGATTTCTTCTGCCGAGTACCAGGGCGACGGTTACATGTATATGTGGACCAAGGCCAGGAACAACCGTCCTGTAAAGTTTGACTCTTATGATTCAGTTCTTGTAAGCTTCACCAACCCGGATGATCCCGAACTCATGCTTAAGTATACCGGAACCCTGTTCCCCAAGGCCCTTGACATTGATTGGATCAAGGCTGGCAAGAAGGTTCCCGATTTCCACAACGAGGCTTCAACCAAGAATCCTAACATAGGTAAGGGTGTTTACTCAATGAAGAACCTGCCTCCTGTTCTCCAGGAGTGCCAGTATGAGGAGGGTTCATTCAACCTTGACGGTAACCTCCGCGAGTTTGCATTCAAGTTCTCACGTAAGGTTGAGTTTGACCAGAATGCTGATGAGTCTACCAACCTTGCAGTTCTGCATCTGTTCCAGGACGGTGCCAGAAAGGAGGTATGGTTTGTAAAGAAGTACGGTGTCAATGACTCAATCCTTGTGTTTGAGCGTCCCGCCAAGTACACTGCTCCTCTCTCTGGTGACTATGAGTTCCGTCTGTTGCAGCTCAAGGGTCAGTCAACCGAGTATTCAAACATGGGTAATCCTCTTATTGTTAATTATTCATTCGGCAGTTCAGACTTTGAGCCTACAGTGCTCACAAGCCTTGACTTCAACGATGAGACTCCTGGTACTGAGTTCTCACAGGAGATTGCAATCCCCGGATTCTCACTCAGCAAGTGTGCCGTTAAGGTAGGTGAGTTCGGTGGTCTTTATGACCAGGCCCTCATGTTCGGTCTCTACAGAGTTAACACTGGTGCTAATCCTGATGCAAATCTTAAGAATTGTGCATTGTTGATGTACACATTTGATGTAGAGACTCCAGGCTCATATAATTTTGCATTCGGTACTTCAGGTTGCTATAAGCAATCTTATAACGACGCATGTAAAATGGTCGTAACTATTCAAGATGCTGACGGTAATGTCATCGGCCGTTATGAAGAGGAAGGTTCCAACAATATACCTTCTGAGGGTGCAGAGGTAACAGCTATTGACGAAAGTGTCATCACTGCTTACTTTGCAGCAGGTACCTATACCGCTACATTCGCTCTGCCTAACGAGGGTACTTATGGTGGCTCTCATGCGGGCGGACGTGTTCTGTACTACGTCAAGACCACAACTCCCACATGGCTTGGTTACAAGACTATCAATACCTACAAGAAGGCTCTTGCTGACCTTAACGCTGAGATAGCAAAGGCTGATGCCAATGCCCAGTATAAGGGTGCCGATTACAACGCAGCCAAGTTTGTTGCCGACAAGTATGCAGACTTTACTGATACCAAGCCCAGTGAGTACAGAAATGTAACCAACTACATCAATGCTGCTGTTGCCGGTTATAAGGCACGTTTCAATGTAGTTGATTCTCTCCTTATAACTGCTAAGGAGGCCGGTGAGTCTGCTTACACTCTCTACACTGAGGGCGAGAAGGCTGAATTCAAGGTTTGGGATGACGTCAAGTTCCTTGGCGCTGCACTGGATGAGCTCAAGACCATCAACTGCCAGAATTTCAGCGCAGATCAGCTCAGAACCAAGATCAACTATATCTATTCCAAGATTTCAGAGATTGCAGACAAGGAGGCTCAGATTGTCTTCGCTCCAATGCAGGTCAAGAGCCTCAAGGCCCTTGCTGATACCCTTGGAGTTACCTTCCAGACTGCTGATGCAGAGCGTATAGATCAGAGATATGCAAGAGCCGTCGTGATTTCAGAGTCTGATGACGAGCTTGCTGATATCTACAAGAAGGCCATTACAGCTAAGTTGTATGAGAAGATTGCCGGCGGTGAAACAGTTGACAGCCTGCCTCTGACTTCATTCTTCAAGAACCCGGGTCTGTTTGCTACTCCTAAGGTAGTAGAGCGTATGGAGTATCAGGTTCCTGCCAACAACAACCAGCTTGGTCCGGATCCTAACGGCGCTCAGATCCAGCATGCTAGACACCAGTGGAATGATAGCGGTAACATGCCTATCTGGGTTATGATTCTTAACCAGGATTATACAGACCTGTACCCAGGTTGGACTGCAAGGGCTTATGCTCAGGGTAACTCTATGGTAACTACAGGAAACCAGGTTTATACCAGCTATGAGCAGGGCTTGAGTGCATTCGACGGTGTTATAGGTATGGACTGGAACAGTAAGGCTGACTTGAAGACAACTCTTGAGGATCTGCCTGCCGGTTACTACACTCTTGGATTCCAGCTCATCAGCAATTCAGGTACAGGTACTGTATTCACTGGTGTTACCACTGATTCCACCTATACCAAGACCATTGCCCAGAACAACACAACAGACTCATTCATTGACAGCATTCTTGTCAAGGATGGCAGCCTGGGTGTAAATCTTACCCTGACATCAGGTAGCGGCTGGTCAGTAGCTGACAACTTCTATGTTGTATTCAAGGCTGACAATGACTATAACTATCAGGCAGCTGCAACTGCAGCCCAGACAGCCCTTAACAGTGCGCTGACATTTGTTAATGCTGCCAAGGCAGAAGAGGCAAAGGTTGAGTACTACAACATCAACGGTGTCAAGATTAATGCTCCTGTTAACGGTGCCGTTAATATCAAGGTTACCACACTGTCTGATGGTACACGTATAGTACAGAAGATACTGGTCAAGTAAGCTAATTACTTATACTAATCTTAATAACAGGCCGGCGGAGTATTGCTCTCCGCCGGCCTTGTTTTTTTGTGGTTTAATAAACCTTGCGTTAAAAAAAGTTTAAATTTTTGTTGTTGTTTTGATTTTATATGTTTATCTTTGGCCGTTAGGATTTGATTATTCCTTGCTGTTTCAAATACATCACAAGGACATATCAAATTGAAACATAAAGAGATACATATTTTTAACCTAATTAACAACAGTTCTATGAGGAAATTTTACTTGTTTTTAGCAGGAGCGGTTCTTTCGCTTCCGCTGTTGGCTCAGACAGAGCCTACATTTGATCCCCAGACTGATCCAAAGGTCATTTTTGAACAGACTTTTGAGAGTGACTGGGCAGCTTGGTCAGAGACTCCCGTTGATACCATTAATGGCGTGGATTATTTCTTAAATGGTAAGTATAATCCTGGTGCTGGTATTAAAATCTGGGAGAATAAGGATTATCAAAAAGGATTCATTCACAGGGATACAGTTATATACCTGAAAAATGGTGTAATGTTGTCTGATGACAGTCAAGACTTTGAAGGAGGTGATATCACCAAGCCGGAAACATTCGTTAGTGCAGATATTTATACCATTGTATCTGATGCTGCAGGCGATGCTACCCGTCAGAATGCTCTTGACCAGTATGGAACAGACGGTGGATCAAAATATTTCCGTTTTACAGCAGGTGACGGATCAAAGGTAAAGAACGCTGCCGGAGGTTCTGTTCCTGAATATCGCCGTAACCTTTTTGTTCGTCTTACCCCCGGTGCTATCGAGGAAAACTCGTCTTACCGTGTCACAATGTATATGAAAACCACTAAGAGACTGAGTGAAAGTAATGTACCGAATGGCACAGCACCTAATTTCCGTGCGGAGTTGATGCGTGGTTATTTCTCTTCAGAGAAGAATTTCTCAATGGGTAGGGATGTATCATCTTCAAACACATTCTATTATAGCAAGGATGATTTTGTAGAAGGACAGTGGGAGAAGATTACATACATGTCATACTTCCTGACCAATGAGATAGCCGAGCAGTTCTGCTACTACAACCAGTATCATGACACATGGTGCGATTATTGGCAGTGGAAGGGGCCGAAGGTTACAGCAGCCGGCTTTGACAGTCTTCACATCATCCGTCAGCCCAACAAGTTCTTCCTTCGCGTATCATTCCGTGGTGACAGTACTGTGTATGACCTGGATAATATTTCAATTACCAAGTCAACCATCGGCGGCATCCAGCACACCGGCAACATGCTTCGCGTGGACTTTGGTTATGATACCAACCTGAAGGACCAGGCCAAGGCCGCCAAGGAGAGAACCAACATTGCAGCCGTAGAGGTTCCGGGTAAGTTC
>JAZSKJ010000030.1:0-5765 GCA_045534785.1 Bacteroidaceae bacterium
CACTCATTATTAAAGTTCTCTCCAATAATGTAAAAGTGCATACTACCATAATCATTTTCCACCCCATCATAATAGGGGACAACCAGTTCATTAATTCCGTCGCCATCAATATCTGCAATGGAATTTTCTTTCATATACGTAAAAATCACATCTTGGTCTAGGAACGATTCACTATTGGGCAAATAGTAATAATTGCCTGATGTGTTATATTCAAGGCTTCCGGTCTGGTCTATACTCCCGTAATATATTTCGGCAATAGTGTTGTCACCTGAACGGCCTATCCCGATTATCTCCGGAATGGCATCACCGTTCAGGTCTCCTGCTATATAATTCTGTGCGCCGAAATCAAGTGAGACGGACTGCGGCAGGTTGTCCGGTTCATTAACTGAGAGGCTGCTTGAAGTATATGAGACCTCCGGCAGATATGACCACTCAAACAGTGTTGCCGGCAGAGCCTCGTCCTGTCCGTTCTTCTCCTGCACGCTCACCAGACGTGAGAACTTGCAGGCTGTGCCGTCGCCCGTGTCGTTGTAGCTCAGCTTGTACTGGCGGTATACGCTGGTGCCGGTCTGGGTGGTGATGGACTCGAGCCTGCGGTTCATCACGGCACAGACACCGCCATCAAATCTGGATGTGACGGAATCAGGCCTTGTCTCATAGCTGAAATACACGTAGTTCTGCAACGGGTTGTACGAGCGGTTGTTCATGCCGTACCTGATAGTGGTAGGGTAGATCACATTGTTCACGGTCTCATAGTCAAAGGCCAGTTCGTTGCCGAACGGGTCAACCATATACATAAGGTTCCAGCCCAGCGTCTTCTGGTTACCGGACACGGTGTAGCTGTGGCGGCCGGTGGAATAGCCGTACCAACAAGTCACGCCGGCCCTGTCGGTGACCTCAAACCACATGTAGTTAGTGCCGGTGTAGCAGGTCCCGTGCTGTAGGACCTTAGTATATGGATCAGACTCCGGATAATAGACTGCGCCGTCCTGACCGGCAGTGCCGGAACTGAGTATCAGCCTTACGCCGTCCAGGTAGAAAGCGTCATCGCCGTAATACTGCATGCCGTAGGCGGCACCGTCATGGTATATGTCCTTGGGACCGCGGGTAATTGCTGATAATCCGGACAGGCTGGCTCCGTAACCGCAGAGTCCGTTTCCCGCCTGGCTGTTATAGGTTATGGCAATATGGGGCTGCATGCCGTTCACCCCCGGCGGCACCTCGACGGGTATGCTGTATGTGGCACCTCCCATGGGTGATACACCGAACTGTACGCCCATGGCGCCTACGGAGAGGGATTCTGTACTATATGAGGATGGTATAACAGGATAACCATATCCAGACGATGTGTTTCCTGTTATGTTGGTGGTAATAGGACCGTTGATGAAGCGTCCCTTAGAAACCACATAATAAATGCCTGCAGCAAGCTGGCGGTTGATGTATGAATTATACATAGAATAGCAACGGCCGTCACCAATGTAATCGTCATTCAATTCAATGAGATTTCCATTGGAGTCAAGCAGATACATATGTGTATCGTCAACATCGGAATCCTCATGCGTGAACGTTACGTTCATGGGCGCAGTCAGCACCAGACGGTAATACACATCAGCCGTATTGAGGTCGCCATACTGATGAGTGTATGATGCTGATGTGTTCCGAGTGTCTGTATAGCTGAAACTGTCGGAAAAGGTTCCTATTTGTATGGGGTTCTGCATGACATCACCTATGACACCCGAGCGGGACGGAAATATGGTATCACTAAGGGATGCATAGAAAAGGGAGTCCTCGCGTGAAGTGTGCTTGATGATCTTCTCCGATGAATCATCAGTGGTCTGGGCTGTAAGTATTGTACTGGCGCATAACAGGCACAATACTGAAAATGACAGTCTCTGTCTCATAGCCGTATTAGATTTTGATTATCTTCCAGCTACTCACCTCGTCATTAGGCATACTTATAATCAGGATATAGATGCCGTTAGGGTATGAGGTCAGGTCAATCTCATTCATCTCCTCTATCTCTTGGTCATTGTATATAACTGATCCCGACGATGAATAGACTGTTATGGAGGCTCCTGTCAGTGACTCCGGACCAGTTATCTCTACGCCAAGTCTGCCTTCTGTGGGATTGGGATAGACGGTTATCCTGTTGAGGCTTAGCTCATGATGTCTGGGCAGGCGGTCAGAATCCTGGGCAAGGCTATCAGAACGGAATGTTATCTCCCTAGTGCTCAGCACCCTGTTACCGGAAGCATCGTAATTGTACAATATGCGGTCAGCATGGATAGAAACCGCACAGATGGCCACTAACAAAAAAAGCATAAATGGTCGTAATGACCCGTAGAACCTTTTCATAAATAAATGTCGTTTAATAAATTAATATTTGTCAAAGCTGGTAAGCACACTTTTAAACTTTTGTGCTCCGAATTTAAACCGGACACGCATTCACAAATTTATTTTATTGATTATTTTTATCGTGTGCTTTTTTGTGCTAAATCTGCTTTATGCTTTGTTTTAACACAGATTGATGCGATAGGAATGAAATAGCATAAGAAAGCACACAGAATTGCATAATAGAGACCTATTTTTACGACGTGTTAAACCCATAAAGTTTTATTATGAAGAATCATGTTAGGTTTATTGTTCAATTGCTGGCAATGATCCTGCCCACAAGTTTGTCAGCCAAAGAGATAACGTCCATAAAGTATAATGGGTTAATCTATTCTGATGGCTATGAATCCGATTTTCAGGTTGACAGTATATTCTATACAATCCACGAAAATGGTGTTTATGTTTCTGCCGAGAAATTCTTGTATGACCCCCAAAAAACTTTGAAACCTTTTGAGGTTGCTATAAACAGTTCATACCATGGAGTGATAACAATTCCCGAAACGGTGATGTATAATGGAACTGTCTATAATGTGACAGGCATAGACAATGCCGCTTTTTTAGGATGCACTGATCTGGATGAGGTTAGTATACCCAACTCTGTAATACATATTGGTTTTTCGGCTTTCAAAAGTTGTTCTAATCTAAAAGAAATCACATTACCTCCTTTTATATCTGTCATTGAAAGAGGAGTGTTCAGGTATTGTTCAAGCCTAGAATCCATATCTTTCCCTAAAAACCTTAAGAAAATTGGAGTTGTTTCTTTCGCCGAATGTAGTAAACTTAAGTCTTTATACATTCCTAATACTGTTGAATGTATAGACAGTCTTGCTTTTGACAAATGTACTGGATTAACCCTTTTAAGTGTTCCTTACAGTGTATCAGAAATTGGTGCCGCACCTTTTCAAAACTGTAATAATATAGATACCATCTTTTGGAATACTCCCGATATATCACCTCACACAGTAACACTTTACTGCTCTCAGAGTTTAAAATATATTTGTTTAGGTGATGAAATAACAAAAATAGAACCTTCCTCTTTTTGGGGTTGTGAACATTTAACTTCCATTACTATTCCTAAAAAAGTAGAGTATATAGATATATGTGCATTCATAGGTTGTCACAATCTTGAAAAAATAGTTATAGAAGGACATCCAACTATTTATGAACGTGCTTTTAGAGAATGTTGGAGCATCGACTCTATAATCTTTAAGAGTTCAATTCCACCTGCGGCTGGATTTAAATTAGAACCTCCCATTTATAGCGCAGACTACCTTTTCAACACTGGAATCTATGAACATGCTATACTTTCCATACCTGAAGATGCGTTTGATGCATATGCAACCTCTGATATTTGGTCTTATTTCTGTTCACTTTATACTCAAGGATATGATTCAGAATTGGAGAAGGATGACTTGTATTATACATATCATGATACCGGAATCTCTTTAGGAGCTAAGACTTTAAGAAAAGCCAGTTTCAAACGTTATTTCGGCTATGACGGACCTCTCACTCCACGTGATCCCAATACTGGTGGACTTCAACCACGTGCGCCTATAAGAGACCTGCCAGAAAAAGCATCTGCAGATTCAGCATATTATGCAACATATCACGGCAATATAGTGGTTCCGGAATCAGTATCAACAAATGACACTGCCTATGCCGTAACAGGAATAAACTACTATGCATTTTTAGGTTGCACGGAAATAGAATCTGTTCACATTCCTGAGAGCGTAAGCAGTCTTGGCTATGGCAGTTTTGCCGGTTGTAGCGGTTTAAGAGAAGTGAATATTCCTTCTTGTGTAACAAAGATACCAAATGCTTTGTTTTACGAATGTTCATCTTTGAGCAATTTGGAGATTCCGGAAGGAGTAACGACAATAGGTTACAGCGCTTTCTGTGGATGTACCAACCTAACCCAGATAACAATCCCGGCGGGAGTGGAACTGATAGACATGTATGCATTTGCCTATTGCAGTGGCCTTAAACGAGTAATTATACAAGGAAATCCCATGATTGATGAGACCGCTTTCATTGGTTGTGGAGCAGACCTTCAAATCATAACTACAGTGGTAGAATCACATCAGGCTACAGACCCCAATTCTGTTACAGACGGAGCTGTTCACTATGGCATAGAAGGCCGCAGGATTCAGGCCGATGCACCGGGCTTGCATATTATAAAGCATAAGGACGGAACAGTAACAAAAGCTTTGGTACGTTAAGCCATGAACAAGATTAGAATCATAATATTGTGGCTGACGGCTTTGGCTGCCGTATCGTGCGGCAGGCATTACGGTGAGCTGGCACAGGTGGAGAGGTTGCTTGAAACCAATCCCGCGCAGGCGGATTCCCTGCTCGCCACCATCGGCCAACCGGAAGGAAAGCGCATGCAGGCCTTGTATGTAATACTCAAAACTCAGGCTGACTACAAGAATTACAGGGATATTCCTGATGACGCCCTGATATCCTTGGCCTGCAACTATTACGGCACCCACAAAAGAAATTATCATGCTGCTTTGGCCTGGTACAGCCGCGGATGCGTGCTCTCACTTACAGGCGATGACCTTGGTGCCATAGAATCCTACCTTACAGCCCGTGACCTGTTTCCCGATACTCTTAACCGCTATTATGTGATTTGTGAGCACAATCTGGGCAAGCAATATCTAGCTAGGCATCTGTATGACGAAGCTTTGGATATCCTTGAGTTGAGCCTTAAGAATGCGCAGGCTATAGGCGATGATGTAACAGCCGCCTACTCCAAATACAATATTGCGCTTATAGACCTGTATCAGGAACGTTTCTCTAAGGCCCAATCTTCCTTTATTCAACTTGCAGGGAATCCTTACCTGCCTGACCTATTACGGACAGAAACTAATCTTCAACTCTCCAAGATACAGCTGCACCATCATGAAAACCCGGACAAGGCGCTCCAGTATATAAACCGCTACATAGATCAGGTGGATTTTCAATCTGGGGCAGGTTACAGCATCAAGGCCGATGCATTCTATGCTTTAGGCGCGTATGATTCGGCCTACCATTATTACCTCAAATCACTTGAGTGTGAGACTGAACTCAGCACTGAGAGCAACAACTACAGCCGCCTTCCGGAACTTTCGCTCATATTGGGCCATGATGACAAAACCGCCTACTATATAGATAAATACAGGGAATGTCTTGAGCGCCAGCATGAGCGCTATAACCAGAATTCCATAACCACACTCAGGCTAAGGCACAACATTGAAAAGTATGAGATGATTCACAAAGAGGAAAAGAAACGCTATCTGATCCTCACCTTTTCAATAATTGCAGTAGCCATTCTGGCGCTCTCACTCATTTACCTGTATCACGAGAACCGCCGGCGCAGGCGTTATGACCTG
>JAZSKJ010000023.1:0-170871 GCA_045534785.1 Bacteroidaceae bacterium
CGCTTACATATAGAATTAATACTAGATCCTTCTTCAAGCATCTTTATGTACTTGATTCGATCCTCAACTGAATGTTTCTTGCGCGTTTTTGACATAATAAAACCCCGAAAGTTTTTTGTCTAACTTTCGGGGTTCATATCATATGGGCGACCTTTCTTTTTTTTAGGCTCGATTAGAAACCTCCAAATCCGCCAAACTGTGACATATCGAACTCCTCAACCTTGATGCCGGCGGGAACCTCGAACATTGAAGCGGGAACGTCCTTCTCCTCGAACTTCTTGCAAGTTGAGCCGAAAGTACCGAAGTCTGAGCTCATCTCGTTCTTAAGCTGGATGCCTTTGTAGATCCATACGGTCTGCTCCTGCGGGCCCTGGAAACCTTCGGTAGTCATTGAGTACTTGGTGCACTCCTTACCGGCGATAGTCTCCTTACCGAGTTCCTTAATGTTGTTATCCTTCTTAACCTGATCAGTAAGCTTGTTCCAGTTGATCTGGGCACGGCCACCGCCGAAACCACCCATCGGACCACCAGCGGGGAACTTGGTAGCGGTCTTCTCCTCCTCGTTGATACGAATCTGAGCGCCGTCCTTATCAGTGATTGTGCGGGTCTTGCCCTGAGGGCCCATACCCATCATGCCACCACCCTCAGATACCTGAGCGGTCTTGAGGCCGTAGTTGTCAAAATAATACTCAGTGATCATCTCGTTGTCACCGAAAGACATTGACATGGTGTAAACACCAGACTTAACGCCAAAAGGAGCATCGGCCGGAGCCTGAGCGTTGGCCAGAGAAACTACTGCCATCAGGGCAGCTGCCAAAAACATTTTTTTCATTTTCTGTTTGTTTTAAGTTATTAATTAGTAAAAGGTGAATTGTCAAAACAAATTCATTCAAATATCATATATCCCGTAAAAATGAAAGTTAAAAAAGGAGAGGACTTTTTTTATAATTTTTTTTTAATCCAGTTCTACCTCAACCTCCTCAAGGTCATCTTCAAGTTCATCGTCCGGCAGATCATCAAAATCAAATTCAAAATCGGCACCGGCTGCCACAAGTTCGCTGTGCAGCTCTCCGGCATCCTTTGAACGGTGTACTATATGCTCTGTCTTCCAGGTGGCGTCCAGCTTATTGCTCTCGCTGTTCAGTTCCTTCCACAGAATATCCTTAAGCTGCTGTAAGCCCAGGCCGCTTACTCCCGAAATGAACACATGCGGTATATCGGCCGGCAGATTGGGTTCCAACATTGACATCAGCTCCTCGTCTATCAGGTCACATTTGGTTATTGCAAGCACACGCTCCTTGTCAAGCATCTCTGGGTTGAACTGCGCCAATTCGTTAAGCAGGATTTCATATTCACGCTTAATGTCATCGGTATCTCCGGGAACCATAAAAAGCAGCAGGGAGTTGCGTTCTATATGACGCAGGAACCTTAGCCCGAGACCCTTGCCCTCGCTGGCGCCCTCTATGATACCCGGGATATCGGCCATAACGAAAGACTTTCCGTCACGGTATGACACTATTCCAAGATTAGGCTCCAATGTAGTGAAAGGATAGTTGGCTATCTTGGGCTTGGCTGCAGAGATGGCCGAAAGCAAAGTTGACTTACCGGCATTGGGGAATCCCACCAGACCTACGTCGGCCAGCAGTTTGAGCTCAAGCACCACCATACGTTCCTGTGCCGGTTCACCCGGTTGGGCAAAACGGGGTGCCTGACGGGTAGCTGTACGGAAATGCCAGTTACCCAGACCTCCACGGCCACCCTTGAGCAGAACTACCTCCTGACCGTCATCGGTTATATCGCACAGATACTCTCCGGTCTCGGCATCGTAAGCCACCGTTCCGCAAGGCACCTCTATTACAACATTGTTACCGTCCTTGCCAAAACACTTGTTGCTGCCGCCGTTACCTCCGTTCTCGGCAAAAGCATGACGCTCATAACGCAGATGCAGCAGCGTCCAGTAATTGCGGTTACCCTTCAGTATAACGCTGCCGCCCTTGCCTCCATCTCCACCGTCGGGGCCGCCGTTGGGGATATACTTGTCATGACGCAGATGCGCCGACCCTCTGCCGCCCTTGCCGGACCGACAAAATATCTTTACGTAATCTACAAAGTTGGATTCTGCCATATATAAATAAAGGTAGCTTAAATGGAGGCTACCTTGTCAATGATTTCAGCTATCATCTTGTCCTTGTCCCCCCTGAAGGTAAACTCAGACAGGACTCCCTCTTTCTTGAACCACTCAATGAGTGGGTGAGTCTGGGTGTAATAGACATTAAAACGTTTCTTAATGGTAACCTCGTTGTCATCGGCCCTGCCCTCAATCTTTGCGCGGTTGAGCAGACGCTCCATAAGCACGTCCTCGCTTACAATCAGGTTCAGGGTGACAGATATCTTCTCACCACGCTCTGCAAGCATCTCCTTGAGGGCTTTAGCCTGAACTATGGTACGCGGAAAACCGTCAAATATTACACCTGGACCGTCAAGCATAGTGTCATAAACACTGGCAAGCATATCAATAATCAGGTCATCGGGTATGAGCTGGCCTTTTTCAATATAACCTTCAGCTATCCTGCCAATCTCAGTGCCGGCCTTTATCTCGGCACGAAGCACATCACCTGTTGAGATGTGGTTGTATCCAAACTTCTCCACCAGGGCAGCACTGTATGTTCCCTTTCCTGATCCGGGAGCTCCGAATATAACTATGTTATCCATCTAATAAACAAGAATCTACTTTACAATCTTATAAATATCACGAGAGTTACGGCCAAATCCGTCATAATCGAGGCCGTATCCTACTATAAATCCGTTGGGAATGTTCATGGCCAGATATTTCAGGTTTATGTCAACCTTGAGTTTGTCGGGTTTGCAGAGCAGCGCACAGACATTGACCGATGCCGCATTCTTCTCAGCCAGTGACTCCAACACATCACGCATGGTATATCCGGTATCAACGATATCCTCTACAATGATAACGTGACGGCCTGAGACGTCTTCCTGAAGCCCCATCAGTTCCTTAACCTTACCGGTGGTGTCTGTTCCCTGATATGAAGCCACTTTGACAAATGAGACATTACATGGAATTCTGACGTCCTTAAGCAAATCGGCTGCGAACATGAATGAACCGTTCAGGATACAAAGGAACAGGGGTTCTTTATCCTTATAGTCACGGTTTATCTCTGATGCCACCCGCTTGATCTCCTTCTGTATATCCTCCTCCTTGAGGAATACTTCAAACTCTCTGTCCTTTACCTTTATGGTTCCCATAATACGTCAAAAATTATTACGCGAATATACTTAAAAAAGTGCGGTATTCAGGTTAAAACCCCCATTTTTATGAGCCCTCATGACAAGAATGGCGCATTTTTAACAAAATAAGCGTACATTTGCCAAGTGCAATTGCCAAACTATGGATAAACATCTCATAGAGGAATGTGTTAAAGGACTGCGCTCTACGGCTGGAATTAAGAGTGTCTTGACTGTCACCGACAATGCCCTACTGCCGCTTCTGAAAAGCCGCACCCCCCAATCTCATAAAGGGGACTACGGTCACGCCCTCCTCTATGCCGGCAGTCTGGGAATGGCCGGAGCAGCGGTGCTTTCAGCAAGAGCATGTCTCAGATCAGGAATCGGACTGCTTACAGTCTGCACCCCGTCATGCAACAATGGCATTCTCCAGATTTCAGTACCGGAGGCAATGACCATTTCGGATGATGACATGTACGCAAATCCCCTGCTGGACCGATACAAGGCCATCGGAGCCGGTCCCGGCCTGCGACAGGGAGCCGCACAGACAGCAATGCTCGGACGGCTTATGAGAGCTGCATCGTGTCCTATGGTACTTGATGCCGATGCCCTGAACATCATGTCACAGGACAAATCGCTGCTTGAGGCCATACCCGCAGGTTCGGTCATCACTCCCCACCCCGGAGAACTGAAACGTCTGGTCGGAGATGCAACCCCAAAAACAGAGCTTATATCACGAGCTGCAAACCTGGCATCGGAATATGGAATCACCGTAGTTGTAAAAGGTGCACCCAGCATAACCGTCACTCCCGACGGGACATGTTATGTCAACACTACCGGGAATCCCGGTATGGCTACAGGCGGATCGGGTGACGTGCTTACCGGCATAGTTCTGGCTCTGCTTGCACAGGGATACAACCAGGATCAGGCTGCCTACATGGCGGTATATATACATGGACTCGCAGGAGACATAGCTGCTTCAGAACTCGGCATGACTGCTATGACATCGGCCGATATAGCAGGTTCTCTCCCAAAAGTATGGCTACAAATGGAAAAATCAATGTTACTATGAGGATAAGGAATTCAATACTTCTGTTCATTATGGCAATGGGGTTGACACCTGTCTGCGCCCAAGGCATATCAGCTCCGTATCAGCCTGGAATTACACAGGATGCAGTATCATACTGGCTCCCCAAGACCCAGATCACCGTTCAGGTCAAGGTTCAGAAACAGATATTCAAGCCGGGAGAGTTCTCCCGATACGCAGAGCGTTATCTGCGTCTGAACGATGTCCGTGACAAGGCCGAAGAGGTTTGGACCATTACGGATGTCACCATATCTGCTGCCGGAATCCCGGACAAGGAGAATCTATACACTCTGGCATTTCCGGCCAAGGGCAACAGGCCATATGTTGAGTTAACCTCCGACGGCATCCTCCAGTCTGTAAATGTACAGGTCAAGGAGACTCCCGCCCAACCCGCTCCCTCACCGGCCAGTAAAACAGAGAAGAAAGTAAACCCACAGGACTACATGACCGAGGAGATACTCATGGCAGGATCAACCGCCAAGATGGCCGAGCTCACCGCAAAGGAAATCTATAGTATACGCGAGAGCCGCAATTCCATAACACGTGGTCAGGCTGATTTCATTCCGTCAGATGGAGAGTCTCTCAAATATATGCTCGAATCACTCAGCGCTCAGGAGAGCGCGCTGCTCACACTGTTCAGCGGAACCACAGAGACCGAAGAACATACTTTTACCATAAACGTAACTCCCGATGAACCCCTAAACAAGCAGATACTGTTCAGGTTCTCGGGCAAGCTTGGCGTTCTGCCCTTAAACAATCTGGCAGGCGAACCTGTCTGGATTGACATTACCGACCGTAAGATGACCGACGGCTATGCAGAGCAGACAAAAGCCAAGTCCGGCAAGAAAGTGATTCCGTTCCTATACTACCGGATACCGGGACGGGCTATCGTCAGGATATACAACAACCGCACACAGTTCCTTGAACAGGATATGCAGATAGCACAGTTCGGAAAGGTTGAGGTTGTATCCTCAACCATCATGGGCAAGCATGCTGACTCCAGGATAGTATTTGACACAACCACCGGTAACGTTAAAAGCATAAACGAATAACTGGACTGATCCAGGAAAAATGAATCCGGGCGGCCCCATGATTGGAGTCGCCCGGATCTGTTTTGATGTCCAGCAACAGGCTACAGGAAACAGTAGCGCAGTATGAACAGGATTGCAAGAATCCACATCATGATGCTTATCTTGTTGAACTTTCCGCTGAAGGCGTTCAGTACAACATAAGAGATAAGACCCAGCATGATACCATCGGAGATGCTGTATGCCAGAGGCATAACAATCATTGTGATATATGCGGGAACGCACTCTGAGAAATCATCAAAGTCTACATCCTTGATTGATGACATCATCATGACACCTACCAGTATCAGAGCCGGAGCAGTAGCGGCAGAAGGAATACCCAGGAATACGGGAGCAAAGAACAGTGCTATTGCAAAGCAGATTGCTACTGTAAATGAGGTAAGACCTGTACGTCCGCCGGAAGCAACGCCGGATGCGCTCTCAACATATGTGGTAGTTGTGCTGGTACCGAAAGCTGCACCTGCTACGGTTGCAACTGCATCGGCCATCAGGACCTTCTTTACACCGGGAATGGTACCGTCAGGGTTGATGGCATTGGCCTTCTTTGATACACCGATAACGGTTCCGATTGTGTCAAACATATCAATAAAGAGGAATGTGAACACAACAATCAGCATATCGATCGAGAAGATGTTATGCCACTCGAACTTGCAGAAGATAGGTGCGATTGAAGGCACTGAACTTACCACACCGTCAAACTTGGTGATACCGAAAGGTATACCGATGATGGCGGTAACGATAATACCGATCAGGATTGAACCGGGCACCTTGAGGATCATCATCACTGAGGTGATGACCAGACCTATCAGAGCCAGCAGAGCTGTACCGCTTGTGATTGTTCCAAGGCTGATGATTGTACCGCCGTCATCAACGATGATACCGGCGTTAACCATACCGATGAATGCTATGAACAGACCTATACCGGCGCTCACGGCGCTCTTCATTGCGGCCGGGATAGCATCGATGATAGCCTCACGGATGTTGGTTACGGTAAGGATGATGAATATGATACCCTCTATCAGGACGGCGGTCAATGCAAACTGCCAGCTGTAACCCATAGTTAAGCATACAGTGTAAACAAAGAATGCATTCAGACCCAGTCCGGGAGCAAGTGCATAAGGCTTCTTGGCATAAATAGCCATAACCAGAGTACCTACAATGGCAGCCAAAGCGGTTGCTGTGAACACAGCGCCCTTAGGCATACCCATACCCTCCAGTGCACTGAAAATATCCGGGTTCACGGCAAGGATATAAGCCATTGTCAGGAAAGTGGTGATACCAGCCACAATCTCAGTCTTGACACTGTGCTTGGCGGGATCAAACCCTAAAACTTTAAGGAATGACATAATCTCAGTTTTAATAAGTTAACACCTTAATCTATTAGAAGTCCCACTTAACACCGAGGCAAGGATTAACTGCAAATCCTTCCTTTGCAAAGTTGTTTGAAAGCTCAACCTCACCACCGATATTAAGATTCGGGCAATCAAAGAGTGAACCTATGCTATACCAAATCTGAGGCTCTGAAAGGAGTACCCAACCTCTCTCCTTGATAGAAAGATCATCCTGTTCATAATTCTGCTTCTGGCCCCAGAAATCAACGAATCCTGAGAAACGCAGGCCCTCTACGCCAAACAGATTCTGCATACCCCAAACAAATGTAAACTGCAGAGGAGTACCTTCATTTACTGCCCAGTGCTTATAGAGGAGCTTGAAATTGAATGTATTGCTGAAATCATCGTTGTGCAGGAAATAGTCAACACCAAACAACCATGCCTTCTCAATCGGGAATCCTTTACCGAAACCACCGTTATACTCAACCTGGAAACTCAGAGGAGCAAGTGAAGACTCACCCCAGAAGTTGAAGCAACGTGCAATCTCCATGTAAGTACATCCGGGAGCAATGATTTTGTCATCAGCGTTCTTCCAAGTGTGATCATAATCTACAAAGAAGAATGTGTTACCCCAATCATCACCCTTGAACATCTCAAGAGTAGATGTTACCTGCTTACGGTTCTCACCGAAATCGTAAAATACCTGTAAGTTGGTCTGTGCAAAAGCACCTACTGCAAGCAGGGCAAAACCTGCAAAAGCCACGATTTTTTTCATATCAAAACTTTTAGAGTTAATAAATGAATATTGTTTAGTGTAATAATTATCCGTTGTACTTGGGATCGTCATGCAGAGGCTTCTTGAAATCCTCGGGCAGATCCTGACCCTCGGCGGTAGCACGCTTACCGCTGGCGTAATCACTTGTAAAGTGGAAATCGTTGCCGGGAAGAACAGCATTCAGGATGATACCTACCAGAGCGGCAACAGCCAGACCTGACAGAGAAATCTTACCGAATGAGATGCTGCCGGGACCAAAGTTGATACCGATGGCAAGCACCAGGATCAGAGCGGCGATGAGCACGTTGCGGTTGTTGGTAAAGTCAACCTTGTTCTCAACCAGGTTACGTACACCTACTGCCGAAATCATACCGTAAAGCACCAGAGATACACCACCTACCGTTGCAACAGGCATTGCATAGATAATCTGGGCAAACTTGGGGCAGAATGCGAATACGATAGCCAGACATGCTGCAATACGTACAACCTTGGGATCAAACACCTTGGTCAGGTTGAGCACGCCTGTATTCTCACCGTATGTAGTGTTGGCGGGAGCACCGAACAGGGCTGCCAGAGCGGTTGCGGCGCCGTCACCCATAAGAGTACGGTGCAGACCGGGATCGGCAATAAAGTTACGGTTACATGTTGATGAGATGGCGCATACATCGCCTATATGCTCAATCATGGTTGCAAATGCAATAGGCACGATTGCGATGATGGCAGTCCACATAAATGACCAATCCGGATTCTTGAGAACTGCAAAAGCGGTGTTCTCCCATGCGAAAGGCATTCCGAACCAAGCGGCTTCCTTAACGGCCGAGAAGTCTACCTGGCCAAAGCAGGCTGCTACGATATATGAACCGATAACACCCAGGATGATGGGGATAATCTTGATCATACCCTTACCGAAGATATTGCAGATCACAATGATCACGATAGCTAGCAGAGCAATCCACCAGTTGTTCTGGCAGTTGTTGATGGCACTCGATGAAAGGATCAGACCGATAGAGATGATGATAGGACCGGTTACTACAGGCGGGAAGAAACGCATTGTGCGACGTACGCCGTAGAACTTGAACAGGGCTGCCAGAACGAAATAAAGAAGACCTGCAAAGAAAACTCCGACACATGCATAAGTAAGAGCTACGCCCTCAGTCAGGCCAAGACCCACACCGAATTCCTTTACTGCTGCATATCCGCCCAGGAATGCGAATGAAGAACCCAGGAATGCGGGAACCTTCATCTTTGTGATCAGATGGAAAATCAGCGTGCCGATACCTGCGAACAGCAGGGTAGCCGATACTGAAAGACCGGTAAGAAGCGGAACCAGAACGGTTGCGCCAAACATAGCGAACATGTGCTGGCAACCAAGCACAAACATTTTACCACCACCAAGGGTACTGGCATCATAAATGCCTTCCTGTTTTAAATCCATGATTGATAATTGATTTGGTTATGATTTGTTTACTTTTGTTTTTATGTGTTAGCAAAAATAATTTCGCGTGCCTTATTGTAAAAGGAATTTTCACGGAATTTTGGTAATTGTTGATAACTTTCGGCCCACGGTTGAAAACTTGGAAATCATCCGGAACACCTGACGGATTATGGGATTATTGACTATATTTGTGCATCGGGATTTTCAACATTCAAATATGCAGATACACTTTCAGATAGAATATATAACCCGTTGGGGTGAGAACCTGTTCCTGTGCCTGAATATGGCCGACGGTTCCCAACTGTGCATTGAAATGGCCAACAACGGTGCCGGCACATGGTTCACGGACTATGAGATTGATGACGATGAGGTTACGGCAGGCGATATAACATACAGCTATATGGTCCAGACCGACGGCGCCATCACCCGCCGCGAAGAGGGCTCGTTGCACTCTATCCCCTACACCCAAGCCAAGCGTCTTGTATTGTCCGACCGATGGAAAGACTACAACGGCAGCGAGATGGAACAGCGCACCGTAGCCATACCTTACGTACACCTGAACAACCGCCCGCGCTGGAAAGGAGCAGGCACTGCGATACCTGTTTTCTCACTCCGCAGCGAAAGGGATTTCGGAATAGGACAGTTCACAGACCTCAAGCTGCTTGTTGATTGGGCTGCATCCACCGGACAAAGCGTCATACAGACTCTCCCGGTCAATGACACCACAATGACCGGAACCTGGCGTGACTCTTACCCTTACAGTGCAAATTCATCTTTCGCGCTCAATCCCATATACATTGACCTGGAGATGGTTGGTGCCCTTAATGACAAGATATTTCTCAAAAGAGCCGAGAGGGAGCGCAGGCTCCTCAACGCCCTTCCGGCAATAGATTACGAAAGTGTTTTCAGGCTCAAGACAGAGTATCTGGACCATCTGTATGCCGAGTTTGGGGAACAATGTATGAGAAGCAGGGAGTACAAGTCATTCTTTGCCGCCAACCGCAACTGGCTGGAGCCGTATGCACTGTACTGTTACCTGCGTGACAAGTACGGTACGGCCGATTTCCACCAATGGAAGGAAGCCAGCTACAGTCCTGACCTCCTGGACCGTTTCTGCACTCCCGGCAACGACCGCTATCGCGAGATACGCAAGCATTACTTCATCCAATACCACCTGCACAAGCAGCTTTCTGAGGTAAAGAGATATGCCAACCGCAAGGGCATTCTGCTCAAGGGAGACATTCCAATCGGAGTAAACCGCCACAGTGCGGACGTGTGGATACATCCGGAACTGTTCCACACTGACTGTCAGGCGGGGGCGCCACCCGATGCCTTTGCCGTAGACGGACAGAAATGGGGTATGCCCACATACAACTGGAACAATATGGCCCGTGACAGCTATGCCTGGTTTGTAGCCAGGTTCCGCAAGATGGCCGATTACTTTGATGCCTACCGCATAGATCATCTGTTGGGTTTTTTCAGAATCTGGGAAGTACCGCTCCAATATCAAAGCGGACTTATGGGCCGATTCAATCCCGCCCTCACCTACACCCCGCAGGAGATGTGGGACAGAGGATTCCCGTTCAACCCCGCGCTGCATGCTTCGGCACCCGCCGGAACCCCGGAGACCAATGTCCTGTTCCTTGAGGATATGCATCGTCCAGGTACCTATCATCCGCGTATCAACGCCTTTGATACAGACATGTTCAGGCAACTGAAAGAAAATGAACAGAACGCTTTCCGCAACCTCCATGACGACTTCTATTACAATCGCAACAATCAGTTCTGGTATGACTCCGCTATGTCCAAGCTGCCGTCTCTGATAGATGCCACAGATATGCTTGTATGCGGCGAGGACCTGGGTATGATTCCCGCATGTGTTCCTGATGTCATGGACCGTCTGCGCATTCTGGCGCTAGAGGTTCAGCGCATGCCCAAGAACATGGGAGTCAGTGTATCGGACCCTGCCACATATCCATACATGTCGGTCTGCACCACATCTACTCACGATATGAGTGTGCTGCGCACCTGGATTGAGGACGAGATGGAGCCCAACCACGTCATTACCACCAGAAAAGCCACCACGGCAGCCTGTACCAGCGTAATATCGGCTCATCTGGCATCGCCATCCATACTGGCCATATTCCCCCTCCAGGATTGGCTCTCCATGAGTTCATCGCTCCGCTACAAGGATCCTGCCGCCGAACGCATAAATGTCCCGGCCGATCCCGACAACTACTGGCACTACCGAATGCACCTTACAATAGAGAAATTACTCAAAGCACGCAAATTCAACGACGAAATACATCAGATGCTCTACCTTTCCGGCAGGTGATTCCCAAACGAACAGGACTTTTTGGGGTATCGGTATCAGAAACCATAACCGCCCGTGGTTCTGTGAACGGGAGGGGCCCTCGCCGCAGGCGTGGGAGGGATAGCGCGAAGCGCGTAGTTTCAGATATTGATACCCCAAAAAGTTCTCCCTCCTTTGTGATTTTTTTATTAATTTCGCGGGCTGAAAATATACTTCTATGTTTGAAAATCTCTCTGAAAGACTTGAAAGGTCACTTAAGATACTGAAAGGTGAAGGTAAAATCACCGAGGTAAACGTAGCCGAAACCCTCAAGGATGTACGCAAGGCCCTTCTTGATGCCGATGTAAACTACAAGGTTGCCAAGCAGTTCACCGATACCGTCAAGGAGAAGGCCCTGGGCATGAACGTGCTCACATCCATCCGCCCCGGACAGCTGATGGTCAAGGTGGTTCATGATGAACTGGCCACTCTTATGGGCGGTGAGGCTGTGGATATAGACGTAAAGGGACATCCCGCAGTTATCCTGATGGCCGGTCTGCAGGGTTCAGGTAAGACTACATTCAGTGCCAAGCTGGCTAATCTGCTCAAGACCAAGAGAGCCAAGAAACCGTTGCTGGCCGCCTGCGATGTTTACCGTCCCGCCGCCATTGACCAGCTAAAGGTGCTTGGTGAGCAGATAGGCGTTACGGTTTATACCGAAGAGGGCAACAACAAACCCGTTGAGATAGCCCAGAACGCCATAAAGGAGGCCCGCGCCAAAGGTTATGACGTAGTTATCATCGATACCGCCGGCCGTCTGGCTATTGATGAGATGATGATGCAGGAGATAACCGCAATAAAGGAGGCCGTTACGCCCAACGAAATACTCTTTGTGGTAGACTCCATGACAGGTCAGGATGCCGTAAATACAGCCCGTGAGTTCAACGAACGTCTGGACTTCAGCGGTGTGATACTGACCAAGCTGGACGGTGATACCCGCGGCGGTGCCGCTCTCTCAATCCGTACTGTAGTAAACAAACCCATCAAGTTTGTGGGAACCGGCGAGAAGATGGAAGCATTCGATGTGTTCCATCCCGACCGTATGGCCGACCGCATTTTGGGAATGGGCGACATAGTATCGTTCGTGGAGCGTGCCCAGGAGAACTTTGACGCCGAGCAGGCCAAACGTCTCCAGAAGAAGATGGGCAAGGGCAAGTTTGACTTTGACGATTTCCTGGAGCAGATAGGACAGATCAAGAAGATGGGTAACATGAAAGAGATCATGGGCATGATACCCGGTGTAGGCAAAGCTATAAAGGATATAGACATTGACGACAACGCTTTCAAGAGCATTGAGGCAATGATACATTCCATGACCCCGCAGGAACGAGCCAACCCGGAGCTTCTTGACAAGAGCCAGTCACGCCGTAACCGCATATCAAAAGGCAGCGGCGTTCCGATGGCCGAACTCAACCGCATGCTCAAGCAGTTTGAGCAGACACGCAAGCTTATGAAAAACGTAGCCGGAGCCAAACTGCCCAACATCGGACCGATGATGAGAAGATAAAACAAGACACCATATGACTTTAATAGACGGAAAAGCAGTAGCCGAACAGGTAAAACAGGAGATTGCAGCCCAGGTGGCCGCAATGGTAGAGAGAGGTGAAAAGCGGCCCCATCTGGCTGCTATACTGGTAGGTCACGACGGAGGCTCCGAAACATACGTAGCAGCCAAGGTTAAGGCCTGCGAGGTATGCGGATTCAAGTCAACCCTCATTCGCTTTGAAAGCGACATAACTGAGGAAACCCTACTCAATAAGGTTGCAGAACTCAACAATGACCCCGACGTTGACGGTTTCATAGTACAGCTCCCCCTCCCCAAGCATATCAACGAGCAGCATGTAATAGAGGCCATAGATTACCGCAAGGATGTGGACGGATTCCATCCCATCAACGTAGGCCGCATGAGCATAGGTCTGCCCTGCTTCATCTCTGCAACTCCCAACGGCATCATGGAACTGCTTAAGCGCTACAACATCGAGACCCGCGGCAAGAAAGCCGTTGTGCTGGGCCGCAGCAACATAGTGGGCAAGCCCATGGCCAGCCTGCTGATGCAGAAATCCAACCCGGGTGACTGCACCGTAACCGTCTGCCACAGCCACACTGCAAACATAAAGGAGGAGTGCCTCCAGGCCGATATCATAGTAGCAGCACTTGGCCAGCCCGGTTTTGTAAAGGCCGATATGGTCAAAGAGGGCGCCGTTATCATAGACGTAGGCACCACACGCGTTCCGGACGCCACAAAGAAGAGCGGATTCCGCCTGTGCGGTGACGTTCAGTTTGACGAGGTAGCACCCAAGTGCAGTTATATTACTCCCGTTCCCGGCGGCGTTGGTCCCATGACCATCTGCTCGCTTATGAAGAACACCCTGCTTGCAGGTCAGAAGTGCATTTACGATTAATCCGTGACCAGATCTGCCATATTCATAGGGATATGGCTGGTTTGCACATTATGCGCATCGGCCCAAACCCCTGACAGTATCTCCCTCTATTTTGCAGGAGATATGATGCAGCATAAGGCCCAGTTGGATGCGGCATTACAACCTGACGGAACATATAACTATAACGGCTGTTTCACTCTGGTAAAGCCCCAGATTGAGGCAGCCGATATTGCTGTCTGCAATTTTGAGACAACATTGGGCGGAGTGCCCTACTCCGGCTATCCCCAGTTCTGCTCACCCGATTCGTATGCTGAGGCTGTCAGAGATGCAGGATTTGACATATTCCTAACTGCCAACAACCACTGTATGGACCGCCGTACCAGCGGTCTGTTACGCACACTCGATGTACTTGACAGTCTGGGTATTTGCCATTTGGGAACATATCGCAACCAGGCCGAAAGGGATTCACTATATCCATATATGATTGAACGGAACGGCATACGCATAGCCCTGCTCAACTACACTTATGACACTAACGGCATACCGGTAGCCAAACCTTGCATAGTCAACTACATAGACACGGCAGTTATAAGAAAAGACCTGATGCGCGCAAGAGATATGAAAGCAGACTGCATTATAGCCTGCATGCATTGGGGAACCGAATACAAGACTCAGCCTGACGTGTCGCAGAAGAAGCTTGAAGACTGGCTCTATGCCCACGGAGTTGACCATATAATAGGCAGCCATCCGCACGTAGTTCAGCCCGTGCGTACCCTTCCCGACTATCGCAGTCGTCCTTCGCGTCACCTGACAGTCTGGTCCTTAGGCAACTACATCTCAAACATGACCGCCCCACACACCTATCAAGGTCTGGCTGTTACCCTGCGTCTTAAGAAAAACATGTTTCAAACCCGCATGAGCAGTTACGATCTCCATCCCAACCGCACAATCCGTCCCGGGTTTTTAGTCTCTCCCGATAATTGACTGTAGGGATCAGAAACTGATTCCGGCTACTGCCCCCACAAAGAAGGGATCGTTTACACCTAATATATTATCCAGGGTTGATCGGTTATATGAGAACCTGAATCCCACCTTCTGGGTATTTGAGTTAATCAGGAATTTCTCAAACCTGAACATCAGGTCAGCGCCTGCACTGAACATCTCATCATTCCTGCCGTCACCCATTGCCCATGTATAATCAAAGAACGGCAGCAGCTCCAGGTTGCGCAGGTATACAAACTGTCCCAATGCCAGATCCACCGGCAGTATTGGCATAGCATAATCCACACTTACCTTATAACTGTCATAGAAACGTGATATCAGGAAGAAATCGGCCGATGTCTCATCATACCCTCTTGGTGCCATACTCTGGGCGTCAATTCCCCAGATATCGGCCTGTATGGAGCCTGACGCTGATTCTACGAGCTGCATAGAAGCTGACAGTTTGAGACCTTGTACCGAAGTCAAGCCGGGCAGATAACCGTAAGCAGTGGAGTACAGGGTGTTGGAGAATGTGTTACGCGAATACTTTATGCCGCCGCCGAAACCCAATCTGGGATAAATGCCGGATACAGCTGTCCCCGTCTCGATTCCACCTGTCAATCCGGCCACCAGGCTGAAAACCGGGTAGTATTGCAACTCTACCTGAGGTCCGTTGATGCTATATCTCCCATTGTCATCGGAATAGCCCAAATCACAGTATGTGTCACTCCATCTGTCGGTGCTGCCCATCACGCCCACGAACGGATTCAGGCTCCTGTACCAACCTCCGGATGAGAAGTTAAGAGGTATCGATGTTACAAGACTTCCGCCCATGAACGTCTTGTGTCTGCTGTCATCCAGTTCACTGCTCACCGCTTCAAACTCACCTATTGTAGAGTCATAGGACTCACCCTTGACGCTGTTTGAAGGTTTGCGGTCTCCTATGTCCAATGCCAGGCTGAACTGAGGAAACAGTCCTGTATAAACCAATCTGGTATGGAATCCGCCTGTTATGGAAGCATCTTCAAGTTCAGCATAATTCCTTTCATGGAATGAGAATCCTACAGATCCCTGCAGTGTGGTTGGAAAGTCCTGAAAATACAATGTAAAGCCTAATGATGCCCTCTCATAGGTATATTCGGATGCCGAAGCGGTATTACCGCTCTGGTTAATGTACATTGGAACCCATGAATGTACTCTCAATCCCAGCAGGCCCTTACGATGTGCGGTAGGATTATATGTTATGAACTTGGATTCTTCAGTGTAAATTTTCTGCTCCTGCTGGGATAACTTATCGGCAATGGGATATTCGGCCCGTTCGCTGTATTTCACCTCACGGTCCAACAGGTTGTCCGCTCCTGCCAGAACCTTTCCTTCTGGCTGCAATGCACTGAAACATAGCTTGCCGTCATGGAAGAAGGGATCAGAAACCCCGTATTTGGTATTGGTAATCTGCCTGAGTATACCAGCCACGCCCGATGCATTCACGGTATAGGAATATATTTCATTCGTGCCGTTCTTATCGGATGTAAAATAGATGGTGCCGTCTTTTGAGATAAGGTCAAACACCTTGAAAGGAACCGGGTTCTCCAGCACTTTTACTGACTCAAAATCAGTTATATACAATCCTACTCCCGGATCGCTCAATCCGGTCATTACAACCTTGTCGCCACAGAAAGCCACCTCTTGCAAGGTTACTCCGCCAAGACTGTTTACGGACTTGATGACTGAGCCGTCCTCAAGACTGAACAGGACTATCCTGCTGTCACCTTCGGGAGTATAAGATACGACAGCCATTTTCTTTCCGTCATCCGATATGGACGGGTTTGCGTACATGCCTTGATCAGTAAAATCACGGATTGACGTCTCTCCCACCTTCATAAACCTTATCCTGGACTGCTGATATAATTCCCAACGCACATCCGATATGGCTTCAGTCCAGTAAATGCAGTCTGTAAATGCCGAATAGACAATCTTGCTGTCTGCATTGAACGGACGCAAAGACCTGACAGTTCCGTTAGGCATCACCTCGGCAAGCTCTGTCGCACGGTCCAGCCCGGAATGCACTGTCAGCAGACGTCCGTCACGGGTCTCCACCGAGCCCGAGTATACCTGGAAATACCTTTTCTTGTCAGTGAGCATAGGTTCAATCTCCTGAAACGGGCCTCTGGACTTATCGTCATCAGCCCAGATTGCGGCAAACTGGTCGGCTATATCATACCAGGTCCTATTGATGCCTTTTCCGGAGTAACTCCTCAATAGCCATCCCATAGAGTTGAAATGGAAGGGGTTCAGGCTCCTGTACAGGTATTCATTCATGAACATGGGGTCATCATAAAGATAACGCGCTCCGGCAACCGTCATATAACCAATAGTATAATAGTCAGGTGTATAATAACGTTGCGAGCCGTAACGCCATCTGAACCAGTTACGCTTATCGCCATTGTCAAAAGCCATTCTGTAATATGAGAGGAAACCTGCGGTACGGCCGCGGCCGGAGTTGGTAAAAGCCGTCTCCGCCACAACGGCATCACCCTCGGCAAGCGCCACATTCAGATACAAGCCCTCAACCACCAGTGGTGCTGCCTCGCCGAACACGCTCGGGAATGCGCGCCAGAATCCGTATGACGCAAACTGAGTCTGAGCGGAATGACGGATCTCATGGATTGAAAGTAATTTATCCAATGGAACAGGAGGCAACAGGGAATACGCATCCGGAAATGTAAAGAGCTCCAACCTGCTGGGAGCAAGTGTAGTCAAACCGTTTGTAGTTGCCATATATGGATGGAGCACAACAGGAAGCAACATGTCAAATCTCTGGTTGGGCATGAAACCTAACGTATTACCTACTTTCTTTCTGTAAGCCTCCAGATTCTTTAGATACTTATAACCCAGACTGTCCATACCGGACGGGTATATTACCTTAAACTCATTTGAGGTAATCTCTGACCATTTGGAAAACGACTTCTCGCCTATGAGGGAGTTGAACTGGGCATTTGCGGAAACTGAAACGATCAGAAACCCAAGTACAAAGGCTAACAGTTTCCCATAATTTTTTTCCTGATTTGCAAACATAGTTTTAGAGGTTAATAAGGTTTACAATTATTCTGAAGCAAATATCTCAAAAAAAAATGACTCATTCTCCCCATTGTTCACAAATAATCCCAAAACACAGCAACAAATACACCTATTATGTATATTTGCAAAAAACTGATCAAATATGAGAAATCTTCTATCCTTTGCTTTAATTCTTTTGCTATCCGTATCCGCAAGTGCCAGACTTACCTTCCAGCAGATACGTACAGCATCAAACAACGTCATTGAACTGTTCTACATCAGCGACACTCTTGATGTCAATGAGGTCGATATTTCCAATCCCGCCCAGTGGAAGGTAAACGGGACCCCAGTCCTGGCAGTGAACCGTACCGCCGCTGCAGCCGATCAGTGCGACCATTTCATTTACCTTACCGTGCCCACCCTCAAGAGCGGCCAGAAGTACAGCATTGAGACCCCATACGGTTCATACAGATTCAAGTTTGATCCCAAGAAGATTTACTGCGAGGCTATCAAGACCAACCAGGTGGCATACAGTGCCCTGTCCACCAAGCGTTTTGCCAACTTTGCCATCTATCTGGGCGACGGCGGTGTAAAAAAGATTGAGGGTGATCTACCGGGTTACACCGTATATAAGTTAAAGAAAAACAAGATAGGCAAGAAAGTCACATCAGGCCAGCTTAAAGAAATAGGCGATGACCGTTCATCGGGCGACTATGTATACCGCATCGACCTTTCACAGGTTCCTGAGGGCGGTCCTTACAAGATTGTTGTAGACGGATACGGCTCATCCTACCCCTTCGGTGTAGGCGGCCAGTTCTCACAGAAACTCTCATACGTAAGTTTCCGTTCTCTCTTTAACCAGCGTTGCGGAATCCAGATCATTGAGCCCTACTCCGATTTCAGTTACCGCACCAAGCGCTGTCACGAGACCATCTACCAGACCTATTACCGCATCAATGAAGCCAGCCTGATAGTCAAGGGCGACGAGCCCACCATCCAGGCATGGGGCGGCTACCACGATGCAGGCGATGCCGACCGCCGCACCTACCACATGGACGTACCCAGCACTCTGCTCACCACATTCGAGGCATTCCCCAGCCTCTTTACCGATGACCAGTTCAATATCCCCGACAAGTTTGATGAGCAGTTCAACATACTGGGCAAGGGCAACGGAATTCCCGATATCCTTGACGAGGCCGAATGGGGCGTGATGTTCTGGAAATACTTCCAGGAGGAGGACGGTCAGATTCCATGGGGTACCGAGACCAACGGCTACTCACCCTTTACCACATACGATTTTGAGGACCATCTGTTCGGGTCTGAAGTTCTTGACCCGCGTACATCAAGCTGGGCATCGGGACTGTTCTATCACTTTGCCCGCATAATCAAACCGTATGACGAGGCCAAGAGCAAGGAATACGCTGAGCGCGCAGAACGTGCATACAACGCATCGGTCCGCGTGTACGGCGAGCGTAACCGCCAGATGCCCGCCACGTTCCAGATGTATTATAATGTGGAGAAATACCTTATGACCGGCAATGCCGAATGCCACAATTACATCAAGGAACACGCCCATGATGCCGAGCAGATACTCACCACCTACAATCAGGGAAGCGAGATATTCGCAGAGCGCGGCTGGCTGACATCATATTTCTTCAGTTACATTCTGGCTCCGGCCAGCAAGACCGATGCTGCCACCGTAAAAGTATTCAAGGATGCCCTGCAGGCCGTAGTGGACAAGCAGATTGCGGCATTCGCCGAGAACGCCTACCCCAACGGTGCACCCATGAACGTAAACTGGTGGGGCAGCAACGTAGCTCAGGGACAGTACACATTCCCAATAGTGCTTATGTGGAAACTCACCGGTAATCAGGAGTACATCGACGTAGTAAGCCAGATGATGGACTACGCTCTGGGACTCAACCCATTGGGGAAGTGCTACATGACCACCCTGGGATTCAACCAGGTTCACTGGCCGCATGACCGCGAGAGCGCCTACACCATTGAGCAGGGCTGGGGTCCGCGTCCCGGAATCCTGGTATTCGGTGCCGGCAACTATGTACGCAACTATCCCAGCTATCCGGCCATCAGCCGTAACACCACTCCGCGTGAGCGTGCTTATATCGACGTTCTTGACAACTATCAGAACAACGAATACACAATCTACCAGAGTCTCTGTTTCCCGTCTGTAGTCTACCCAATTCTTGCAGGCGGCTGCACATGGAAACCCGGTTCAAAAGACCCGTACAAATAAATGAAAAGACTCATATCCATAATCAAGGACAAGGAGAGACTGCACAGGATACTGTTTGAGGGAACGGATCCGCTTTCCAAGCCGGTTGACATAGCGATAATGATTGCCATCGCTCTCTGTATAGTGATGGCATCATTAGAGAGCGTCGTAAAGGTCGATGACTTCTCATTCCGGACACTCGTCAACCTGGAACTGAACGGCATCGGAATACTAAAGGCATCAATTATTGTCCTTGAATATGTATTGAGCATACTCTTTACCATTGAATACATACTCAGAGTCTATTGCTCACCGGTCAAGCGCGAGTATGTACTCAGTTTCTTTGGTATCATAGACCTTCTGGCCACCCTGCCTCAGCTGCTCAGCGTATTCTTCCCGCCTTTAAGATACCTGTCGCTGATGCGAACTTTCCGCCTGTTCCGCATATTCAGGGTCCTTAAGCTGTTCTCATTCATTAACGAGGGATACCTGCTGCTGGAGAGCATACGCAAGAGCCTCATTAAGATTCTGGTCTACTTCATGTTCGTAGTAGTGCTGGTATGCATTCTGGGCACCATAATGTATATTGTTGAGAGCGGTACTCCCGATACTCTGTTTACCAGCATTCCCACCAGTATATATTGGGCAATAGTCACTCTTACCACAGTGGGATACGGCGATATCACGCCTGTTACCGCATTGGGCAAGTTCCTGTCCGGAATAGTGATGATCCTAGGTTACACCATCATAGCTGTTCCCACCGGTATAGTATCGGCCACAATGATTGACACCACCAAGAAAAAAGGCAAGGACGGCCGATGCCCCCGCTGCAACGAGAAGACGGACCTGAACGCCAACTACTGCAAGCACTGCGGCGAACGCCTGTAAAAGAAAAGAGGCCGACTAAAAAGCATTTTTAGCCGGTCTCTTTTTGGGTGCCAAACGGAACATTCTCGAACCGATTTTTAGAGGACTTAGATAAGATTTGGGAGTTAAGGTATTATATTCCCATTCCTCATGAAGCACATTAATATGAGTTTTTTAGGGCACATAGCGACCCTCATGTATACAAGTTATATAAGAATAAATACGCTATTTGGTACATTCAAACTCTATATGAAATTTGATAATTATAATGTGGTGTTGATGTGCTTCTAAGATACTACAAAGGGGCTAATCACATATACTTAGAGTATCTGTTACACCGCCTAAACCTACTAATTAATTTGGCGGTGTGGGCTTATAAAATAGGGCGCACTCTGTCGCTTCCGTCAATTTTTCATGTAGTGCTGAAAAAAATAATTGAACTATACCTGCTTTTTTTACTTAACCAACTATTTATATAGAAAAACAATAATGATATGATACCAGCTAAAAGACAATTCAGGAATGATATGAGCGACCAGCAGAAGCAAGCCATATCGCAGAAATTAAGAGGGCGTACCCTTTTGCAGTCCACCAAGGACAAGATATCCCAATCAATGACTGATTATTGGAAGTCACTGCCAATGAAGCCCACGCCCGACAATCCATTTTGTGACACCGAGCAGACATCGGACACCTATTGATTATTCCCCACTTAGCAAGGGGAAGTTGAAGGAAAAAATAATGCATGATAATGAAACGCACACGTGATTACTTTTGATAAACTTAAAATAGTTTCAGCCATAGAGAACATCACTATTAACAATGTAAATGCCTTTGAGAAAAAAGAAAAGAATGGTAGAGTTAAATCCCTGTCATTTCAACAGGAGTACCCATATCTATTAAGGATAAAGATTGATTATACAGAGGATGAATTTGTTTTGGAGTTTACAGGTAAGGTACTTGGTGCTGATTACCCCAAACTCATTTCATCAGATACAATAAAACAATGCTTCGAGAACATAAACAATCTCGGTATCTGTAAGATTAACATAGAGGCAATGATGAATTCACAGGTTGTTACTTGCGATGTCACCAAGGATATTGAATGTCACGATATCAGCCGATTATCGGCATATATCAGAGGGCATATCAAAAACTATCAGCAATTCAATTGTAAAGAGCGTTGCGGCAATGTTACCATTGAAAGAAATGTACTGACAAGAAAATTTAAGAAGCGTATGATTATATATGATAAAGGGAGAGAGATGTCCAGCGCCGAGAACCGCAAATTTGTTCAAGAGTATGGGTTAGAAGGTATGTTTGACAATGTGTGCCGACTTGAAATGAATCTGAATTCCAAGCATCAGATTCGGGAATCGTTGGGGATAACAGACAACACCCTATCTTCCGTTCTTGAATCCGATGCCAATCCCATTGCCAGTTTTATTACTGAAGCCGTATCACCCCCATCGGAGCCAGTTCTATACAACGACAGGAAGAGCTATTTTATCTCGCTTGTGCTCAAGGATTGTGATTATGACTTAGCCAAGGTTGAGGCACGAATGAGAGAATTATACAGACATGGTACAAAATTCTCGAATGTAATGAAACCATATAGGGAGGCGCTTGATGCCATGAATCAAGATGATAATGATACATACTCCAGCCTCATTGACAAACTGCAATAGTATCAAAAACCACTATGTATCAATTTAAGATTAAAAAAAGGGTGATACGCCAGCGGCCAGCGTATCACCTTATAACTTTGTTTTAAAAGGAAACATCAATCGTTCTCGTCATTATCTTTTATATTATATTGGGCCATGAAATCTGATTTCCCACCAACTAAAAATGGGGGATATTCTCTAGGGTTATCAAAAATGAAAGAATTCTCATCATAAGGAGAATTTGGCTCTGTCTCAATAGAATCGGGGTAATAAGTAATAGACTTTCCGCTCTGAAATTTGATATTTAGCCCATAAGGAAAATATCTTCTCATATATTTAGTAACATCACTATATGGAATATGGTTACTGGGATTATAGTCTGAGATAATCACTCTATACCCGAGAGGAGGTATAGATAACGGTTTCATACGATATATGGTGTCAATCATCATCACATCAACCTGAGTCACTACAACTGTGTCCGACGTCTTATTAGAAAAATCGATAAACATTTCACTGCTTTTACTGCAACTCTCCAATGAGCATACAGAAAAAACGGAACATACCGCCAATACCAGCAAATGCCTAATACCTTTTGATTTCATAGCCCTCAATCTTTTCGGCAAATATAGTGATAATTGTTTGATATAGAATTGTCATTCAACCACTTTATGTGGAGATGTGATTATGATGCCCTTACGGATAGTGCATTTCTTCCCGATGAAGGGCTTATCTTCTGTAATCACATAGTTCTTCAGATAGTTATATGAAACTCCAATGGCATCCTTATCCCAGTTATCACAAAGCGCTTTAAGATTGCCATAATAGTAGTGCTTGCCATCAAGTTCAAGATGGACAATCGTTCTTTCCTGCTTTTCCATTCATCAAAGGTAACCACATGAAACCGCAATTCAAAATTTTCGTTCAATAAGTTGCATATATTAAATATTAGCATTATATTTGTTCTATAATAGTTGCGGTATGGAACAGGTAGTAATATTAGCAAGAGTAAGCACAGACAAGCAAGAGTACCAGCGTCAGTTGAACGAATTGAACGACTATTGCAACGGCGTTGGGTGGAATGTCAAGGCAACATTCTGTAACAAGATTAGCGGGGCTAAGAGCATCGAGGAAAGAACAGAGATTCAGGAACTGCTCCAGTTCGTTAAGACGCATCAGATTAGCCGCGTTGTTTGCCTGTCAATAGACAGACTTGGCAGGAATACACTTGAAGCCCTTAGGGTTATCCAGTGCCTGAACGAGAATGGCGTCAGTCTTTTCGTTAAGAACTACAACCTTGAAACACTCAATCCTGATGGCAAGGTTAATCCAGTAGCCAGCCTCATCTGTACCATTCTTTTGGAGATAGCCAGCATGGAGCGCCTTACCATCAAAGAGCGTATGACCAGCGGGCGTAACCAGTATATAGCAAGATGCAGGAAAGAGGGTGTCAAAATGGGGAGACCCAGCACATATCGTAAATCCATCGACACCTACAAGACCCAGTACGCTAAGGAAATATCTTTGATGAAGAAGAACCTATCCCTTAGAAATGTATCGGCTATTACAGGAACAAGCATCAACACTCTAAGGCGAATAAAAAAGGTGGCTATCGGGGCTTGACTTTTTTTCAGTTAGCATTATGTTTTATATGAGAGTGGGCTAAACTTCACTCTTGCCGTGACAGGCAAAAATAAAGCGTAAAAAATATGAACCTTAATGCTAACAATTGAAAGATGCAAACAAATTTTATCAAACCACAAGAACTTAAGTAGCGAAGAAATCAAGCAATTGAGAAACTATCTTTACCTGATGGCAACACTTCAGATGGAGAGTGAAAAGAAGAATAATGGGACTAAAGAAAAAGAGGTATGAATGTAATATTGTATTGTAGAGTGAGCACTGAAGAGCAAACCGAAGGTTGCTCATTGGATGTGCAGGAGAAACGTCTTAAGGATTATTGCTCAAGACTTAATTATTATGTGATAGACACATATAGGGAAGATTATTCCGCAAAGGATTATACGCTCAAACGCCCTAAGATGAAAATCATTTATGAGTACTGCAAAAAGCACAGAAATGAAGTGGATAAAATCCTATTCCTACGTTGGGACAGGTTTACAAGGAATGTTGAATTCGGAATGACATTCAAAAGGAAATTCTATGATGAATTGGGAGTTGAAATCAATGCTATAGAAAACCCTATTGACTTCTCCACTCCAGAGTGGAGTACTCTAATGCCATTATATTGCGGCGTAGCCCACACCGAAGATGAAAAGATTTCAAGAAGAACTAAGGATGGCATGCAAGGCTCTCGCTTAAAAGGAAAGTTGATGGGTAAAGCGCCCAAAGGATACAAGAATATGCGAGTAAAAAACGATTGTTGGGTTATAGTAGATAACGCCGAAGCCGAGAAAGTAAAAGAGTTATTCAAGGAGGTGGCAAAAGGAGTGGAAGCCCCCAATTTAATCAGGAAAAGACTATATCCGAGCCTCTCCAAAACAACCTTCTACAGAATACTAACCAACAGATTCTACATAGGTGAGATTTATATCCCTGCCTATGATGGTTTTGAGGAAAGATATATTACAGGACAGCATGATGCCATCATTGATGAGCAAACATTCAACTGCGTTCAGGATATATTAAAAGGAAAGAGGAAAGGACAACCAAAGTTGACAAAAACATCTGCCCCTGAACTCTATTTACGCAAGTTCTTAGTATGCCCTGTATGCGGGCACATTCTTACAGGTGCCTTCAGTAAGGGCAACGGCGGACGTTACCCATACTATTTCTGTAACCATGAACATAAGCACTTAAACATCAGAGCCGAGAAGGTGAATGAAGGGTTCATAAATTACATTTCAAGTCTTGAACCCAACAAGGATGTATTAGCACTATACAACGAAATTTTAGATGATGTCAGAAGTGACAATCTTAAGGAGCGCGAGAGACAGATAAACAAGTTAGAATCAGAATTGGAGAAACTAAAACAGAGAGCAAATAGAGTAAGAGATTTGTTTTATGACGGGCAAATTTCAAAAGAAGAAAA
Organism: Bacteroidaceae bacterium; assembly: GCA_045534785.1. Lineage (GTDB taxonomy): Bacteria > Bacteroidota > Bacteroidia > Bacteroidales > Bacteroidaceae > Colenecus. The sequence goes on from JAZSKJ010000023.1 coordinate 25,551, forward strand.
GGAGAGTACGATTGAACGTATAACAAAAGAAATGAAATCCTTGGAAACCCAAATAGAAGAACAACGACTAATCAACAATCCATCATTCAAGGAGAAGATTGATTATTCAATAAACATCATTGCCAATATGGGCAAATTCTTTGAGCAAGCACCTATGGAAGTACGTATAAAACTGCTTGGTTCGATATTTCCTGAGAAAATTGAATTTGATGGCGAAAATTATCGAACCAACTCCTTCAACAAAATGTTAGAATATATATTTCAAAATACCAATCAGTTACAACAAAAAAAAACTGAGATTGACTCAACAAATCAATCTCAGTCCAAAAAGGGGTGCCCGGTGGGACTCGAACCCACGACATTCAGAACCACAATCTGACGCTCTAACCAACTGAACTACGGGCACCATATACCGCTTTTCCGTTAAAGCGGTGCAAAGATAGGAACATTTCGCGACAAAACAACACTCAGAATCCATTTTTCTTGTGTATTTTCGCAGAAAACATGATAAAATGAAAAGAGGTAAGATAATTATAGCTCTGGTTGCGATAATTGCCGTTACCGCCTGCACAGAGAAAGGTGATAAATATGCGTTCCAGTATGTAACCTTCAAGGAGACCCTACCCTACAAACAGGGACAGGATCATCCGTCATGTACCTTTGACCTCAACGTGCTCAAGGCTCACGGCACAGACACCTTATTTGCCGATGCATTCAACCTGGACATTTCATATTTCATGTTCGGCAAACGCACTACCGATGTCAGAGGTGCAATGATATCTTTCATAGACTCTATCATAACTGAGTTCAAGAAGGACAACAAAGAGCAGATAGATTACGCACAGCATGAAGGATATGAACCTAGAGACATAGACTATGAGTTTATACTCAACACCGAGGTTCACTACGGGAACAACCGTGATATAATAGGACACTTCATAAAATACTACCAATATACCGGCGGTGCGCACGGCGGAACATTCATAACCTGCCGTAACTTGCGTCTGGAGGACGGCAGTGTGGTAACGCTTGACGATTATTTCAAGCCTGACTATGAGAAAGTGCTTCTGCCCGTACTGGAGCGTAAGCTTCTGGAGTATGCCGAATGCAGCAGCCGTGATGAACTTGATGATCACGGCTATTTCAGCAATGAGCCCATGTTTATATCGGACAACTTCGAGATACGGCAGGATACCATAGATTTCATCTACAACCAGTACGACATAGCTCCCTACTCCACAGGAATAACCACACTTTCCGTGCCTGAGGATGAGATTCGCAGCATAATCCGCTAATCCACCGTTATTATGTCGTGAAGATTGGTGGTGTAGCAGGGTGTGCGCAGATTGTGCAGTATGGCGTCCTTGAAATGGGGTGCCTTTCCTGTCTTAGGGTCGGCGGGATACTGCTGGGCGGCCAGCACCACGGTCTCTGTTCCCATGCGGCGGTTTATGCTGTCGGCCGTGCGTGATATGTTGTCCAGACGCTTGCGGCGCTCAACATCCGATTCAAACACATCCAGCTGCACGGCATTGTCCGGGGTTATGCCCGATACTATCACGCCGGCACGCTTGTAGCTCAATCCCTGATGGTACAATCGGTCCAATGCGCCCGATGCCGCCGCCACAAGTTCAGTGGTATTGCTGGATGCGGTACGCAACGTTACGTTCATCATGCCCTGATACCACTCCAGGTCCTTGCGGAACCAGTTGGTGGCAATGAATACCGTCATTATGTTGCACACGCTGTGCTGACGGCGCAGTTTCTCGGCACAGCGGCTGGCGTAGTTTGATATGTGCGTGCGCAGCGCCTCGCGGTCGGTTATCATACCCGGAAAACTGCGGCTGGTGCAGATGCTCTTCTTGTCACGGACCTCGGCGGTATCTATGCAGCTTACTCCGTTAAGTTCGCGCCAGGTGTTCTCAAACGGCAGCGGGAAGAGCATACGGATCCATCCCTGCGGCTTATCGGCCACATCAAGGGCCGTGCGGCAGCCATATGACTCCAGTTTGGATATGTATGCGCGGCCTATTCCCCACACCTTTCCGGGCGGTATTCCGGCCAGAGCCTTGCGGCGTTTGCTGTCGGTATCTATTACACAGCATTTGTTGTAGCCGGCGTATGTCTTGGCATATCGGCTGGCCACCTTGGCCAGGGTCTTGGTAGGTCCAATCCCTATGCTTACGGGCATGCCCACCCACTTCTTTATGCGGGCAGCCAGGTCCTCACCCCACTGCTTTAGGTCAAAGGTCTGCTCCATTCCGGTAAGGTCACAGAAACACTCATCTATGGAATAGACCTCCACCTTAGGGGCGTACATACGTACTATCGCCATTATGCGGGCCGACATATCGCCGTACAGGGTGTAGTTGCTCGACAGCGCCTCGATCTTTACGCCCGGGAACTCATCGGCCAGCTTAAAGAACGGAGTACCCTCCTTTATGCCCAACTGCTTGGCCTCGTTGCTGCGGGCCACCACGCAACCGTCGTTGTTGCTGAGCACCACTACCGGCTTGCCCTCAAGGTCAGGCCGGAACACGCGCTCGCAGCTTACAAAACAGTTGTCGCAATCAATAAGGGCGTACATGGGAAACTCCTTTTATAATTATAGAGGTCAGATATGATTGACCCTCTTCTTGATGGTGTAGCTTACCACACCCCAGATGCGGAAATCGGTCTCGGGGGTAATCTTGATGCGGGGATAGCTCTTGTTGGCGGGTACCAGCCAGATCACTCCGGTATCCTTGAGTGACAGGTCCACATATTTGAGCGTGAACTCTCCGTCCAGATAGCCCACCACCATATCACCGCTCTGAGCCTCGATGGAGCGGTCTATCACCAGTATGTCACCGTCCTCCACGCCGGCATCGATCATGGAATCACCTTTTACACGCCCGTAAAACGTGGCCATAGGATTGGATATCAGCTCCTGATTAAGATCAAGAGCCTCCTCCAGATAGTCCTGCGCAGGGCTGGGAAATCCCGCCTTTATGCCCCCGTTGGCAAACGGGAGACTCAGCGTGTGCGTAAGGTCCGCCGACATCAGTTCAACCTCATTCATACAGCCTCAAAAATAATAAAATTTACTCTACGGTAATCCACTCTACCTCACCGCCCCAGAGTTCCAGGAAACGAAGGAAGCCTGCGTTAGATACCACAACGCTTGCGGTGTTTTCGCAGGGGTGGAACGATACGCGCTCTGCGTCCTTAAGGTCTGCATCCAGGAAGTACTTTACGCGGTGGCCGTTGTCAAAGAGTTCCTTGGGGTTCACGCCCTCCTTGACCCAGCCGAAATCACGCGTACCATCGGCTGCCTTAATGGCGGGATGCTCCGCCAGATTCATGTCGTTTATTAGACCGTATGCGCAAACCGATCCGGGAGCCACTCCCAAGCATCGGTCCATACGCTCCGGGCTGGCAAAACTCAGCTTCCCCTGCTTTACTATATGCTCCAGCCCATGAATGTCCAGATTCTTGTGGCACTCAAAACTGGCCATATAGTGGCGGTTGCCCTTGTGGTTGCGGAAGAACAGGTTCTTGCAGTGGGTTGAGTCAATGTTCTTCCAATAAGCCAAAGCCTCTTCGATAGTAGGCAACGGCGGATGATAGTGAACCTGATACTCTATACCGTGCTCCTCCAACCAGCCCAATACAAATTCAGTTTTAGTCATAGTGCATTTTTATCTGACAGTTCAATTAGGAACAGCTCTTTGGGGCATCTCATTTCTCAAAGTGCTGATAGTCTCTCAGAGAGTTCCAGTTACCTCCCCACTTGAAACCGTGTTCAGTAAACAGACGGCAACAGGCATCATCCTCCTCAATCTTGTATGGGAATTCCCACATCCTGTCCATATAAGGTTCACCTATTGCCGGCTCGATGGTCTGATTGACATAGGGGAACTTATAATACGGATTATACAAGGGATTGATGTCTATGGCCATTCCCATAGCGTGTTTTGAGAAAGCCGGCGATCCGGTCTGGGCACGCCAATTGAAACATGAAGTGTTGTTGGCTTCCATAGCTATCCTGTCATCGGCATCAAAATAGTCAATCAGCCTGACACGCTCTATCGGATAAGATTCCTCAAAAAGCTGACGCATTATCTCAAGGATATCGGCCGATATCGCTTTGTTTACAACAAGTTCACCCACTATGACCTGCCCCTCTATGTTACGATGCAGGATAAGCAGGTAACGCAAATCCTCACGGGGCACATTGCAACCCTCCTTATAGGAACGTCCCTGCATAAAGTCAAATATTTCATCCGGTATCTCCCGGCACACAAAGAAGGAGTCAACGTCAAGCTTGGCCAACTCCCGTTCGGGAATCACCATTCCTGGTGTATATTCAACAGGAGTCTGAGTGCATGCCACCGTCATAAGCAACAGCATCACAGTAACCAACAATCCGTATGTTCCCTTACCTTTCATTTGCGTCATCAAAAATACAAAAAAATCGGTCTTGCCAATGATGTTCATCAATATCAGGTATGTTTCTGAGCTGCAAAATAAATACTATATTTGTAGCCATTAACCAAATATAAAGACATGAAGAGAATATTATTTTCTATTATCGGCTCATTAGTTGGAGTCATTTGTTATGCACAGCCCTACAGGAATGCCAGTCTGCCTGCCGCCCAGCGTGCCGCCGATCTGGTAAGCCGTCTAACACTTGAGCAGAAGGTTGCCCTGATGCAGAACGGTTCACCGGCTATCCCCGAGTTTGGAATCAAAGCCTACGACTGGTGGAACGAGGCCCTTCACGGAGTTGGTCGCGCCGGTCTGGCTACGGTATTTCCGCAGGCCATAGGTATGGCCGCATCATTCGATGATGCTCTGCTGCTTGACGTATTCACAGCGGTAAGCGATGAGGCCCGCGCCAAATCAACCCAGTACAGCGAGAACGGCGGTCTGCGCCGCTATCAGGGTCTTACGTTCTGGACTCCCAACATAAACATATTCCGTGATCCCCGCTGGGGCCGCGGTCAGGAGACCTACGGAGAGGATCCCTATCTGACATCCAGGATGGGTGTATCGGTAGTGAACGGACTCCAGGGCCCGGCCGATGCCAAATATGACAAGCTGCACGCCTGCGCCAAGCATTTTGCCGTGCACAGCGGTCCGGAGTGGAACCGCCACGAGTTCAATGCCGAGAACATAGCCGCACGTGACCTGCGCGAGACCTACCTGCCCGCCTTCAAGGCACTGGTCCAGGAGGCCGATGTCAAAGAGGTGATGTGCGCCTACAACCGTTACGAGGATGATCCCTGCTGCGGCAGCGACCGTCTGCTCCAGCAGATACTGCGCAACGAATGGGGTTACAAGGGCATAGTGGTATCGGACTGCTGGGCCATCAACGACTTCTTTACCCAGGGTCATCACAATACCGAGCCCGATGCCAAGCACGCCACAGCCAAGGCCGTACTGACCGGAACTGACCTGGAGTGCGGCAGCTCTTACGCACAGCTGGTCCAGGCTGTAAAGGATGGTCTGATCAAGGAGTCCGATATAGACGTTTCAATAACCCGTCTGATGACCGCCCGTTTTGAACTGGGCGAGATGGATGACCCCAGCCAGGTTGAATGGAACAAGATTCCGTACAGCGTGGTTGACAGCAAGGAGCACCGCGCCCTGGCGCTCAAGATGGCCCAGGAGAGCATGGTTCTGCTCAAGAACAACGGCATCCTGCCGCTCAACTCAAGCAAGAAAGTGGTGGTTATGGGACCCAACGCCAATGACTCCGTAATGCAGTGGGGTAACTACAACGGAACCCCGTCACGCACCGTAACCATGCTGGCCGGTATCCAGGCCACAGGCGCACAGGTGGAGTATATGCGCGGATGTGACTACGCATCAAACTCATTGGCTTTGATAAGCCTGTTCAGCCAGTGCAAGGCCAGCGGTCAGCAGGGATTTGACGCCAAGTACTGGAACAACGCCCGCGCCGAGGGTGAGCCCGATGTACTGCGCCACAACGCCACCCCGCTGCGTTTCTCAACCGGCGGTGCCACAGTATTCGCTCCCAACGTAAATCTGGAGAACTTTGCAGCCGTATATACATCGACCTTCCATGCAACCGAAGACGGTCAGGTGGCATTCTACATGCAGAACCAGGGTCAGGCATCAATCAGCGTTGACGGCCGCCGCGTGGCCACAGGACGCAACGGTAATGAGCCCCGCAAGGTCTATACCCTGGATGCCAAAGCTGGTCAGGACTATGAGATAACCATCAACTACAGTTGCCGCAGCGGTCTGGCCGCTCTCTCCTTTGACCTGGGTTATGAGGAGGAGGTAAGCGTCGATAAGACCGTGGCCGCTTGTGCCGATGCCGACGTGATTATCTTTGCCGGTGGTATATCTCCCTCACTTGAGGGCGAGGAGATGCCTGTAAGCATTGAGGGATTCCGTGGCGGTGACCGTACCAAGATAGAGCTGCCCACAGCACAGACAGAGCTTGTCAAGGCTCTCAAGGCTGCCGGCAAGAAGGTTGTGTTCGTTAACTTCAGCGGTTCCGCAATGGGACTGACCGATGTTGAGCCTGCCTGCGATGCTATCCTTCAGGCCTGGTATCCCGGCGAGGAGGGTGGCAACGCAATTGCATCGGTACTGTACGGTACTTATAACCCCGCAGGACGTCTGCCGGTGACATTCTACAAGTCAACAGACCAGCTCCCCGATTTTGAGGACTACTCAATGAAGGGCCGCACCTACCGCTATATGACAGATAAGCCCCTCTACCCCTTCGGTTACGGCTTGAGCTACAGCACATTCAAGTACGGCAAGGCCAAGATCCGCAAGGACGGTGACAAGGTATATGTATCGGTAAAGGTCAAGAACAAGTCAAAGATTGACGGTCAGGAGGTGGTACAGCTTTATGTAAGCCGTCCCGGTGATACAGAGGGTCCCAGTCACGCCCTGCGTGCATTCAGGCGCGTATCAATTCCCAAAGGCAAGACCGTAAAGGTGGAGTTTGAACTCACCCCCGAGTCATTCGAGTGGTTCGATACGGGTCACAACGTCATGGCCACCATGCCTGGACAGTACAACATACTGTACGGAGCCTCATCGGACATGGCAGCCCTCAAGAAGATACAATACACAATCAAATAACTGCAGTTGGAACAACTGAACAACTAAAACGGGAATGGCAAAAAGGACTAAAACACTACAACTGATTGCAGGAATCCTGGTTCTTGCAATCGCTGCTTCATGCTCCGCAGGCAAGAGCAAGACCATAAAACTGGAATCCGAGGCCGATCTGGCCGGTCTTACCATCAGTTGCGGCGCCGGAAACTACTATGAGCAAAAGTATTCGGCACGCCCGGACGTAAAGGTTTTTGCGTGCGCCACACAGGCCGATGCGCTGCAGGCTGTCCGTCAGGGAATAGTCGATGTGTTTGTGGCCGATGAGGTTGAAGTGACAGAGTCCACCCGCAAACGTCTGGGAGTCAAGGTGGCACTGTACGGCCAGGATGCCTTTGAGGTTGCTTACGGAATCAAAAAAGGCAACACCGGGTTGCTTGAGCAGTTCAATGCATTCCTGGCTACCATCCCCGTTGAGGACATCATCAACCACTGGACTAAAGACGGTCCCGAGATTCCCGATCCCAACATTGGACACAGGGTTAGTTCCGAGCCCATACGATGTGTGACTTGCAACAACCTTGAACCAGTCTGTTATGTTGGTGAGGGAGGAAAATGGATGGGTATGGATCCCGACATACTGAGCCGGTTTGCCAATTATCTGGGACGTCCCATAGAGATAAAGTTCCAGGACCTGGGTTCGGCTGTCACAGCCATTCAGACCGGACAGGCGGATTTTCTGGCCGGCAATATCTTTGTGACAGAGGAGAGAAAGACATTCATGGACTTTACCGATCCCTACTACATCTGCCATCCTATATTCTTAGTGTTAGACCATGACAGCAAGGCCCGCATAGGACTGGGTGAACGCATCAGAATGAACCTTATCAGGGAGGAACGCTGGAAACTTATAACACATGGTCTGGCAGAGACCATAAAGATAACCCTGCTGGCCATACTGATAGGTTCTGTATTAGGGACAGGTGTATGCGCTGCCATGCGCAGCCGCCGCAGTTGGATTCGCTCCGTAGCCGGTCTGTACGGTTCATTCATTCAGGGCACCCCCACTCTTGTGCTGCTGCTCATCATGTTCTACGTGGTATTTGCCGGATCCGGTATGAGTCCATCGCTGGTGGCCATCATTACTTTTGCTCTCGGGTTTGCCTCATCGGCCGGTAACATCTTTAACACATCCATATCATCTGTTCCGCCCGGGCAGACCGAAGCCGGATTGAGCCTGGGATTCACACCGCTCAGGACCTTTACCGGAATAGTGCTGCCGCAGGCGCTCCACAAGGGACTGCCGCTGTATGCAGGCGAATGCGTCAAACTGCTTCAGAGCACATCAATAGTGGGTTACGTGGCAATTCAGGACCTGACCCGTGCCAGTGACCTTATACGCAGCCGCACGTTTGATGCACTCATCCCGCTGCTGCTTATCACCATAATCTATTTTGTGCTGGCGTGGTTGATACGCAAATTGTTGAACCTCCTCTTAATCAGAAAGTAATATGATAAGCATCAGACACTTAAGTAAGACTTTCCATAATCCGGACGGCAGCGTTGTTACCGTTCTCAAGGATGTGAACTGCGATATTGACAAGGGTGAGGTAATAAGCATCATCGGTCCCTCAGGGACAGGCAAGAGCACGTTGCTCAGGGCGCTCAATATGCTGGAGCCTCCCACCAGCGGAGAGATTCTGGTTGACGGACAGGATATAACAGCCAAGGGATACCGTCTGGATGCCCTGCGCCGACGTATGGGTATGGTATTCCAGAGTTTCAATCTGTTTGAGCACATGACTGTCATTGAGAACATAATCTACGCTCCCATGCGTCTGTTAGGTATCAGCGAGTCCGATGCCCGTGCCGAGGCAATGAACCTGCTCAGGAAAGTGGGAATGGCACAAAAGGCCGATGTCTATCCGTCATCACTCTCCGGCGGTCAGAAGCAGCGTGTGGCCATAGCCCGCTCACTGGCCATGCACCCCGAGGTGATACTGTTTGACGAGCCCACATCGGCCCTTGACCCCACAATGGTTGGTGAGGTTCTGAGTGTTATACGTCAGTTGGCATCCGAGGGTATGACTATGCTGATTGTGACCCATGAGATGCGGTTTGCCCGTGACGTGAGCACCCGCATATTCTTTATGTACGACGGCATTATCTATGAGGACGGAACACCCGAACAGATATTTGAGCATCCCGTTCACAGCGTAACCAAAGCATTCGTCAACCGCATTCAGAAACTGGTTTATGAGATAGGCAGTGATGACTTTGACCGGCTTGACATGCATTCCGGAATCAACGCATTCTGTATCAAGTACAACATTGCCGATAAAGCCTCACAAGCAATATCCATAGCCGATGACATGATACAGAATCACATGGCATCCTTCCGTCCGCTCACATTCAGGCTCACATACACCGAACTTACCGGTGAGACCGCCCTGGATTTCATGGTAGAAGGCATGACTGAATCTCCGTTCCCAACCGGCCAGTTCCCCGATTCCATCCGCGCTCAGGCAAAGGACATAATCCAGGAACCCACCACCCGAGGCTTCCGTATCAAGATAATGCTATAAAAACAACTCATTAGGGTCGTTTGACGCATTTGCAAACGACCCCTTTGCGTCACTTATTTATGTTTGCAGCGCCGGGGGTAGGATTCTGGGTGTACTGGATCTCACACAGGGCGTCGCGGTCATTGCCGTCGGGCAGTCTTACAAGTGAGTAAGCCGGTGCCGATGCCTGCCCCTGATTCATTCCACGCGGCATACGCATCTGCGGGACCTCGGCCAGACATCCGCCCTGGGTCTGCTCGCCTTCAAGCACAGCCAGATCGGGCCTGCATATAGTACCGTTGGCACTTGAGTTGCTCTGCTTGGAGCCGTAGATCACAGCATCCACCGGAACGTTGCCGTGGTAGAGCGCAATTGCACCTGCACGGGTAGAATATGTGTAACTGTAACTGCCGTCACGTGCTATGGGTACTGCCGGAGCCGAAATCGCATCGCCGCTCATGTGATCGTATTTGAGTGCTGGCGTAAAATCAATTCCTGAACCTGGAGCCCATACATCCACACTTGCAATCTGGTCCATGGTGAGCGGGCGGTCTATCTCAACCACGCCCGGCTCATGAGGCTGCCCCTGCTGTCCGAAACGTCTGGGCTGCGGAGCCTCCGATACCTTTATTACCTTGGTAATCTTACGCACCTCCTTGCGCTGGCCAGTGCTTATGGTTATCTCCATGCCCTCGCTCAGATGGGCAGTAACCTCCAGGTTCAGGGTCTTGTCACCAGCCTTGGCCGGTCCTGCAAGAGTGGTCAGGGTTCCGGGAGTTCCCACTTTGGTCAGAGTCACCTCCTCATACCTGCCGCCCAGGTCAATACCGATCTTCTGCCCTACCTCAAGTCCTGCGGTTGATGCTACAGGAAGATTGGTACTTCCGGCCTTGAACACGCGTCTGGCATCGGTAGATACCGGAATGAATATCTTGGTCAGCGGAGCAGCGTCAAACCTGAGCGCATCGGAATTGGGACGCAGCACAAGATAATCCTTGGGCTTGATTACAGTACCGGCAGGCAGTCTGGCAGCACGTACCGGAGCCCATCCGCTGCGGGTAATCTCAAGTTCCCAACCGGACAGGTCAACAGGCTCATCTGATGAATTGTACAGTTCCACAAACTGCTCACTGCCCAGGCTTATCTCATTGATACTTACAGAGGCAGCACTGCGTATCCTCAATTGGGCCGATTCATGACCGCCGTCTTTCCAATCGGCAGTGATTCTGGCAAATCCTGAGTAGTCTTTGTCAGGACCGGTTATACGGAACTTGGTGCTGGCAGTGGCGCCCGGCATAATCTTCTCATTGGCATCGGAGTATTCCACCTCTGTTCTCCAACCGCCGTCCATCTCAATCCCTATACCCAGGTTCTCTATGGGAGCATTGGTTGTATTGCGGAATGTCACTACCAGGCTCTGCGGCTCACCCTTGCGGAAAGTGAGCAGTCTGGTAGCCTTGAGTGTAGGCTCTGAATACTTTGCCGCAGCGATATTTGCCTGGACTGCCTTGACAGCCTCAAACGATGGATAACCCACGGTCATTGCACCCTCAAAGAACGTTCCGGCCGATCCGTTGCCGTTGTCGCCGCCGTTGGCCAGCAGCAGGCCGCCCTTCTTGCTCATGGGATAGTAGCCCTCGTTTGGATCGGGTGATACAGGGCGCTCACCCTCATAGAAGGTAACCACATCGGGCTTGGTGGCGTCACCGCCGCGAAGGTCCCATTTGTTTCCGCCTCCGCCGTTCACGTAAGCCGATACAAACTTCCAGTCGGTAATTGAAGGAACGTCATTCTTCTTGGCGTTGAAACCTGAAAACAGGCCTGCCTCCATATCGGCCATGATCCAGGGACCGTCGCCATTGCCGCTGCCCCAGTTGGTGGATGTGCCAAAATATGTGGTCTCCATTGTGCCGCGACCCACAGCACGTCCGTTGGTTGATGAATTGCCGTAGTCAAAGCAGCAGCCGCTGTCAAAATGAGTACCGTCTACAACGTAGTAGATTCCCTCGGGCTCATCATTGATGGCCAGATATGATGCGTTGTTGTTTCTCATACCCATGCCGGGCATAAAGTATGCGCCGTAAACCTTGTGGCCGTTCAGCACCGCCGGAGCCATATCAGCTATGGGCAAAGTGTTGAATTCACCCTTGGCCGGACCGTTGAACGTACCGGGCGCAGCCTGCATCAGGTCATTGCCGTGACCGGTCTGGTCATATATAATACTTATGTAACCTATAGTGCCCTCCAGGAAAGCATCCTGTGCGGCAGCATCAGCATAACCACCATCTACGGTGCCTATATCCAGCGTCTTGCCGTCAGAGTCTCGTACCACCTGATAGAGCGGTCCGTCATACTTTGAATAGAGTTTGCGGGTGGTACTATGTGCTGCCACACACTCGGTTCCAAACTTCTCATAGATGTCGCAGGGACCCTTAACCTTGCCTGTGCAACCGGCCAGTATCAGTCCGGCGGCAATAAGGATGGAGTAATTCTTCATATCCGGTTGTAATTGTTTTCGATACACAAAAATAGAACAAACCTTTCAAATAAACAGACAAAAAACTGATTTTGAAATTCAGAGGTTTTTTCTCACTTTTGCCAAACTAATCAAATAATGGTATGAATAATAATCCTGTTCTGTCAGTCTTAAGGAAAATCCTGCTGTTTCAATCAATAATGGTGCTAACTACCGCGTCGCTGCTTGCCCAGAGTGAGGAGCGGCTTCTTCTTGGCGGTTGGAAGTTTGAGAAAGGCAGTCATGAAGGTGCTGAGGAGCCCGGTTTTGACGATTCAAAATGGCAGGATGTAACAATCCCGCATGACTGGGCCATAAGCGGTCCCTTTGACAAGGATATTGACAAACAGGTAGTTGCCATAATCCAGAACGGAGAGCGCGCTGCAACCGAGAAGACCGGACGTACCGGATCATTGCCCTGGATTGGAGAGGGCTGGTACAGGAACAGAATAGTCATCCCGGACGGTTTCAGTCATGCCGAACTGATATTTGACGGTGCCATGTCTGAGCCCACTGTCTATATAGAGGGTCAGAAAGTGGGATTCTGGGCATACGGCTATACCACATTCTCACTTGACATAACACCATTTCTGCCTCATCAGGACGGCAAGATAGTGCAGGGAGAGTACTCATTGGCAGTACACCTGCTCAACAGGGAGGAATCCAACCGCTGGTATCCCGGTGCAGGTCTGTATCGTCCCGTCAGGCTGGCGCTGTCACAGGATGTGGCCGTCAAGACATTCGGGATTTTTGCCAGAACTACCGGTATAGAGGGTATCAATGCCGACGGTACTCAGGCCCAATCGGCCAGAATTACCGTGAGCACCCCATTGCGTACTGCAAACAGCCGTAATATCAGGGTGCAGCACTCACTGTTATCAGACGGTGTGGAGGTGGCCCGCACCGAAGCTTCCCTTTCGGGTGACGAGACCATTCAGGTACTTGAGGTGAACAATCCCAAGCTCTGGTCACCTGAGAATCCGGTGCTCTACTCGCTTGAAACCAGAATACTGGCCAATGGCAGAACGGTTGATGTACAGCACACCAACATAGGTATCAGGAGCATAAGTTACGGCGGTGACGGATTCCGTCTGAACGGCAAGCTCACAAAGTTCCGCGGCGTATGTCTGCACCACGATCTGGGCCCAGTAGGCACAGCGTTCAACAAAGCGGCTTTCCGCCGTCAGGTGAGACTCCTCAAAGAGATTGGCTGCAATGCCATCCGCACATCGCATAACATACCGGCACCCTGGCAGATGGATATCTGTGACGAGATGGGTATGCTTGTCATGGCCGAATCATTTGACATGTGGGTAAGCGCCAAGTGCAAGAACGGCTACTCACTCTTTTTCGATAAGGTCGATGACCAGTCGCCCAACGCCGACGGCCGCCCGTGGTGGCAGCGCGATGTGGAGAACCTTGTTGTGGTAAACCGCAATCATCCCAGCATCGTGATGTGGAGCATAGGCAATGAGATTCCGGACCAGGGTAGCAGCGTAGGATTGAAATACACCCGCCTTATCCAGGACCTGATCCATTCGCTTGACGGCACCCGCCCCTGCACTCAGGGACTGGACCGCGGTGACCAGTGCATTGCATCGGGAGTATTCCAGGCTACAGATGTACCGGGTTACAACTACCGCCTGCATGTCTATGACAAGGGGCATGAGAATTCGCCCAGCGGACTGGTACTGGGCACTGAGACCGCATCCACAATCTCAAGCCGTGGCGTATATAAGTTCCCTGTCCAGGAGAATCACGGCGATGCATATGATGACGGTCAGATTTCCAGTTATGACCTGGAGAGTTGCATCTGGAGCAACCTTCCCGATGATGACTGGATATGGCAGGACAAGGCACCGTGGGTAACTGGCGAGTTCGTCTGGACCGGATTCGACTATCTGGGTGAGCCCACTCCATACGATGAGTATTGGCCCTCCCGAAGCAGTTATTTCGGCATTTATGACCTGGCCGGACTGCCCAAAGACCGCGCATATCTGTATCGTGTGCATTGGGCTCCGCAGGAGAAAACCCTCCACGTACTCCCACATTGGACATTCCCCGGACGTGAAGGTCAGGAAACTCCTGTCTTCTGCTATACAACATATCCTGAGGCTGAGCTGTTTGTCAACGGCAAGTCACAGGGCCGTCGCCGTCACATAGACATGTCGCTGGATGATTATCGTGACAACCGCATTGATGCCCGCATGCCCTGGGGCGATATGTCAAAATTCGCCGACCCCGATGCACCCCAAGGTAAGAACCGTCTGGACCGGTACCGTCTGCGCTGGATGGATGTCAAGTATGAACCGGGCGAAATAAAGGTCGTTGCATATGACCAAAACGGGAACCCGGCCCAAGAACAGGTCATAAGGACTGCCGGAAAGCCCCACCATCTTGTACTGGAGGCCGACAGGAATGAGCTTACCGCCACCCCTGTCAAGGACGGCTATCCTACAGATTCACCTGATCTGGCATTCGTAACAGTATCAGTTGTGGATAAGGATGGTAACCTGTGTCCCGATGCAGACAATCAGCTCACTTTCAGCGTGAGCGGTGCCGCCAGATTCAATTCTGCCTGCAATGGCGACGCCACCTCCATTGAGACATTCACCAAACCCACAATGAAGGCATTTCACGGCAAACTGGTGGTAGTAGTCGAAGCCAAGTCAATCCAGGAAAGCGGCACAGCCACCCTGAAAGTCCAGGGCAAGGGCCTCAAGACCGCCTCCATTCCTATTATGGTGAAATAATGAATTAGTTTTCACTATATTTGTAATATGAAACCGGTAATAATTGACCTAAAGGACTATGAGCTATCCGGAGGCGGAAAGCTCGGTGAGAGTTATATCAAGAAGGACGACCCCGATATCCTGCTCAAACTATACACAACTGAGTTGGAGAAGATGGGGCTTGACGAGTTTGAAAAGGCATGTAAAGTATACAATTTGGGACTGCCCTGCCCCGAACCCGGCCAGGTGGTACGTACGGCCGATAACCGCGTAGGCATCCAGTTCAAGCGTATTCACGGCAAACTGTCCTACGCTCGCGCGTTGAGTATCCACCCCGAACGGATGGAGCAGTATGCCGCAGAATTTGCCGCCATCTGCAAGAAACTCCATTCCACCACACCCCCGCCCGGACTCTTCCCCACATTCAAGGACCAGAGCAGGCAATACATTAGGGAGAATCCGTTCCTGACTGATGAAGAGAGGAATGGTATGATACATTTCATCGACTCCCTGCCCGATGCCGATACCGCCCTTCACGGCGACCTGCATATAGGCAACGTGATTTTTGATGAGGAAGGCCGCAAATACCTTATCGACCTGAGTGAATTCAGTACCGGAAGCCCGATGTTTGACCTGGGTATTATCTATCTGCAGTGCTGTTTCATTCCCAATGAAGTTGAGATGGAACTCTACCATATCACCAAGGATATATCTGTCCCGTTCTGGAACCTTTTCATTAAAAACTATATGGGACCCGATACAGATGTTGAGCAGTTCAACGGGCAGATACTCCCCTACGCCATGCTGCGAATACTCTGTGTTGAGAAGATGATGGGAGAACCTGTTCCCCCAATCCGTCCCATCGTCCATAGAATGTTAGGTATTAAATAAAAAAATCCTGCTTATGACTTTTGTTATGATCTTGCAGCTGCTTATAGTCCTGGCAGCGCTTTATGTAGGTTCACGCTACGGCAGTCTTGCACTGGGTGCCATATCGGGAATTGGTCTGGCCATTCTGGTTCTGGGTTTCGGCATGAAACCTGGCAATCCGCCTACCGATGTCATTTACATAATTATCGCAGCCGTCACCTGCGCCGGAATCATGCAGGCCGCAGGCGGTATGGACTTGCTCATACAGATTGCCGAGAAGCTGTTGAGAAAGCATCCCGAGCACATCACCTTCCTGGCACCGCTGTGCACATTCTTCCTTACGGTTCTGGTTGGAACGGGCCATGTGGTCTATACCCTGATGCCTATCATCTGCGATATTTCCTTGAAAAAAGGCATACGTCCGGAGCGTCCCTGCGGTGTGGCATCGGTCGCATCACAGGTGGGTATAACCTGCTCGCCGATAGCCGCCGCTGTGGCATCGTTCGTAATAATAAGTAACAGTAACGGATTTGATATTAATAACTTACAGGTAATTGCAGTTACCATCCCGGCATGCTTGTGCGGACTGATGGCTGCCGCACTCTGCTCTTACAAACGCGGCAAGGACCTGGACAAGGATCCCGTATTCCAGGAGCGCAAGGCCAACCCCAAGATGTACAAGTACATGTACGGCGAGACCGCATCCGTGCTTGACAAGGAGGTTACCAAGAGCGCCAAGATATCAGTTTACATCTTTCTGGGCGCGCTTCTGGTCATCACGCTTTACTCATTCTTCCAGATAATAGGCCACGATATCCGTCCCACGGTAAACGGCAAGCCCATAGGCATGAACATCATCATCCAGATTGTGATGATATCGGCCGCCGCATTCATGATCATATTTGCCAAGGCCAATCCGCGCCAGGCAGTAATTGGCAACGTATGGCAGTCTGGCATGGTTGCCGTAATAGCCATTTACGGAATTGCATGGCTGGCCGATACATATTTCGGCAACTATCTGCCCCAGATGCAGTCCAGCCTGGAAGGTCTGGTAAGCAAATATCCATGGGCCATATCATTGGTATTCTTTGCGGTATCCGTACTGGTCAACAGCCAAGGTGCCGTTGTGGTTGCCATGCTGCCTCTGGCCTACTCCCTGGGCATTCCCGGCCCGGTGCTTCTGGGCGTGTTGCCATCGGTCTACGGATATTTCTTCATCCCCAACTATCCGTCCGATATCGCAACGGTAACCTTTGACCGCTCCGGCACCACCAGGATAGGCAAATACCTGCTCAACCACTCGTTTATGATGCCCGGACTGGTGAGCGTGATTACCAGCACCATCGTAGCCACCCTTATCACCAAACTCATATACTGATTTACTGATGGAAGATCAGCTTTACTATACAATGTTTGAGGACAGGCTTTGCAAGGAGATGCTCAAGATTTGCACTGATGCCGGGATGCTGGAGGGCATATTGCTCCGGTCCGATGACATCGACCTTAAATGGAAGGAACTAGCGCCGGAGTATATTGCCGATGGCGTTAAGGAGATTGCAGCATACCCTACCGTTTCTGTTGCCTGGGCAGGTTACATAGGTCTGGCTGTGGCCTGCTGGTGGAACCGTGACTGGAACAAGCTTAAAAGCCAGCCCTACAGCGTACTGCTTGGCCCCAACGGATTTGATGATATGGATGATCACATCATGAAAGACATACTGGGACTACTGCCGGGTGGCAAGCAGGCGCAGCAGATAACCGCTGTGATGCAGAGTTGCGCACAGACTGCAGTGACGTTCATCAGCCAGGAGCGTATTGAGCCTCAGAGCAAGCGTGCTTTCTATGTGTATGCCCGCGCCGTCCAGGTTATGTTCTCCATCGGCGCCGCAATTGAACTGCACCGCCTGGGCTACGAGATGAAGAAACTCTCTAATTAAGAGCCTTTTACCGATGCAATACAGGACCATGAACGATTATCTGAGCGGGGTGTTTCCCGGGCGGGTAATCAAGATTGCGGTAAATGCGGGGCTGGGATGCCCCAATCGTGACGGCACTCTGGGCCATGACGGATGCATATACTGCAACAACCTGTCATTCAATCCGTCATATGCTGCAAATGATTTGTCCGGAAGTATTACCGCACAGTTGGAGAATGGCGTTGCGTTCAACAGACGCAAGGGTGAATGTTACGGGTATCTGGCATACTTCCAATCATATACCAATACTTACGGACCCACCGAACGGTTGATTGAGCTCTATGAGGAGGCGCTGAGGTTTCCCGGAGTAAAGGGGTTGGTCATTGCCACACGTCCAGATTGTATCAAACCCGATCTGACCGATTGGTTTGAGCTGAGATTTGGACGCAAGGCGCCTTCCGGTCATCCGCATCTGCTTGTTGAGATTGGCATTGAATCCACTCTGGACCGCACTCTGCAACTCATCAACCGACACCATACATTCCAGTGTGCATCGGACTGTATTAATGACCTTTACGAGCGCGGAATTGATACCGGAGCACATCTGATCCTAGGCCTGCCAGGCGAGACAGAGCAGGACTGGATGACTCACGCCGACCGCATATCGGCCCTACCCATCAAGACTCTAAAACTACATCAGCTACAGGTGGTAAAAGGCACTGCGCTGGCACAAATGTATGAGCAGGACCACACAAGCATAAGACTGTTTGAAACTCCGCAAGAATACGCCGCAGTAGTATCGGCCTTCATTAAGAGAGCGCGCCGGGACCTCTTCTATGACCGCTTTGTCTCCGAGACTCCCAAATCCCTACTGATTGCCCCCGCCTGGGGCATCAAACCCCAATTTTTTAATCAGATGGTGAAAAACGCCGCAAAGGGGTCGTTTCTTTTAGTCGCTTCGCTTTGTAAAAGCGTCCCTTCGGACCGAGCGAACAATGCGTCAGAGCGAACAATACATCACTGACAGTGGATTTTTTGTAAATTTGCAGTACTTATTATAAAGGACAACATTATGAAACAACCCATCAAGACTACTGAGGCTATATTCCCCATGCCGGTTCTGCTTATTGCCACTTACAATGAGGACGGCACTATCGATGTAATGAACGCAGCCTGGGGCACCATGCTGGAGCGCGACCGTGTGGCTCTGAACCTGACCGAGACCCACAAGACTGTTGAGAACATCAAGCGCACCAAAGGTTTTGTGATACATATTGCCGATGCCGCCCATGTGGTAGAGGCCGATTATTTTGGAGTGGTATCAGGCCACAAGGAGAAAGACAAGTTCCTGAACAGCGGACTTACCGCCACCCCGTCAAAGTTGGTCAACGCTCCTGTTATCAACGAGTTACCTATAGCAATGGAGTGTGAGTTCATAGAGTATCAGAATGACGAGACCGGAATAGGTGTAATAGGCAAGGTTCTGCAGACATCGGTAGAATCTGACAAGATAAAGGACGGCAAGGTAGATATTGATGCCCTGAAGGCTATCACCTTTGATCCTTACACCCACGGCTACTACTTAGTTGCAGGGCGGGTTGGAAACGCTTTCAAGGACGGACTAAAACTTAAGAAATGAAGCACAGTAAGCTATGGACACTGGCCGCAATCCTGACATTCTGCGGCACAACGGCTGTAATGACTGCATGTAAGGAGTCAAAGCCTCAGGAGAGCATCACCGTACAACAGGTAACCAGCGAGGAGCTTATACGCACATCGGAGAGCTGGGACGGTGTGGAGCTGCCGGACTATTTACAGGGCAGCCCTGAACTGGTGGCCGTCAAGTACGTGTTCCCGGCCGGCCAGAAACTAGGCTGGCACCACCACCCCGTCATGAACTACGGCGTGCTGATACAGGGCGAGCTGACCATCATCGGACAGGATGGCAAGGAGAAAACCGTGCATGAAGGCGAGGCTGTTGTTGAGATGGTAAACACCATCCACCACGGCGAGAACCGAGGCACCAAGCCAGTCATACTCTACATGTTCTACCTTTCGCAGGAAGGCCTGCCACTGGCTGTCCAGCACCCCGAGATTCCTTTGGAATAAGCTACTACCCCCAATTGTACTGTTTTTCAGGCCTTGCTGAACTTTTCCTTCTTGCGCTTGCAGCGAGGGCAGCGCCAGGTGTCCGGCAGGTCTTCAAACCTGATTCCTGGAGGTATTCCCTGTTTGGGATCCCCTACTTCAGGGTCGTAAACATACCTGCACGGGCATACCATCTTATCCATAGACTGAATTGTTTTGGGTTAATAGAAACTGCAATCAGAATCTGATAGTCTCTGCAAGCTCCATCATCTTGAAGAAATCTGCCTTGGCGTCCTTGAGATAATACATCACGCCATTCTCACCATTCTCGCCAAGGGCGGGCTTAAGCACTGGCATCTTGTCAACCAGAGCCTTGCCTACTTCCGATTACATCATTGCTGTCAGGAAATTCTCATATCCCAGTTTCTCAATATAGTTAAGGTATTGACACTCCCAGGCCATGTGGTCCTTTTCGCCGTCTATCCATTTAAGAATCAGTTTCTTGGTGGGATAGTCATCATTGAATGCCTCGGCCAGTTCGCTCAACTCCTTAACGGCATTCGGCTGATAGTCTGTCTCTATCTGCTTTTTGGGGTCATCGTAGAACGGGAATTCCTGAGTCTTCATGGCCTCCTGCAGGTCTGCGGGCTTGCAGCCAAGCTCTACAAGGCGCTGGAGTACCTCCTCGGCCTCATCCCACTCCTCTTCGGCTTCCTCCTTCCACTTGTCTGCCAGCTTGTTCCAGCCCTGCAGACGGCAGTAGGCCGAGAATGCAAAATGCTGCTTACTGTTACCAAACCATACAGCGCCAAGCTGGGCAAAACTCTTCAATGCTTCTTCTTTAGTCATAATCAAATTATTTGTTAAGTGAATATCAAACGTATATTTATATTTTTCCGCAAAAGTAATCCAGCCATATCCTTGTTGCCATATCCCAAAGGGTCAAAAATTTGTTCCAAACGAAACAAGTCAATATCTTTGCACTATATGTACAGTCTTAAGGAAGCTTGGATAAAGATAAGCGGGACTGTTCCGTTTGATGGATGGAACGGCAGAGTGTGCTGTGTGCAGACTGATGCAGCCTTAACATTCAGGACCAACATGACACAGGGGTTCTTATTGGCCTATACATTTACACTGGTCCTTGAAGGCCAGCTCACCATCAATTACAACGGAAGGGAAATAACACTGAATCAAGACACTCTCTACGTATATTCCCCCGGTATGCAGGTCACAATCCTTTCCGCTTCGGAAAACTATCGGGGCATCTGTCTATTGGTGGATGAGCATCAGGCACTGGACACAGACACTGTCAGGAATATGATCCGGATTGCATATCTCCCGATTATACGTCTGAGTGAGCCGGTAATAGCCATCCCTAAGGATTTGGCCGTAAGACTGGCCAACAGGATGAAAGAATTCATCTACTATCTCAAGTCCGACAACGGCAACAAAGAGATTATCATGCAGCATCTCTATGCACTGTTCCTGCTTGACCTGCAAAGCGCCTTAAATTTGACCGCCCCCACAGAAAGCCTTCATAAACGTACCGAGGAAATATTCATAGGCTTTATGCGCATGTTGCCACAAAACTTTGTCCGGCACCATGACATAGGCTTTTATGCCGGTCTGCTCAATGTATCCACCACCTACCTATCACGAGTAGTCCGGCAGATTTCGGGCCGTACGGTCATTGATTATGTGAACCAATATCTGATTATTGAAGCAACATTTCTCTTAAGGACATCAAAACTTAGTATTGCCGAAATCTCTGACCGCCTGAATTTTTCTGACCAGGCTGCTTTCAGCAGGTTTTTCTACCGCCTCAGGGGGGTATCGCCCAAACAATACAGACAGCAGTGACGCAAAAGGGTCGTTTTGATATGAACCCCAAAAGTTAGACACAAAACTTTTGGGGTTCATATCAGTTTGGTACCGTCCCCTATTGTACTTTTTTCAGGCTTTGTTGAACTTCTCCTTGGGTTGTTTGCAGCGCGGGCAGCGCCAATCGTCGGGCAGCTGGTCAAACGGTACGCCGTCGTGCTCGGCCGGATCATAGACGTAGCCGCACACGGAGCATACATATTTGCCCGATGCCTCCACGCTACCGAAATCCACCTCTGCCAATATGGTCTCTACGGGATTGTCCAGGTCCATTATGCGGTCTGCCTCCAGATTCTCATAGCCCTGGGGCGTGTGGGTGGAGAGATATACCGTGGGGTTATGGCGGATAAACTCGCGTATGCGGTCCAAGGTCTCACGGGCAGCGGGCAGGTCATCATACACAACTGAAAGCTTGTTCTCATACAGAGCCTCATCCACGTATGTGATATCGCCGTGAATCATATAGTACTTGCCCGCATTCTCCACAATCACAATGCTGTTGCCGTTGGTATGGCCCTTAGCCTTGATAAGGTAGATGCCGTCGGCAATCTTCTGGCTGTCCGGGAAGTTCTTGTACGCTCCGTCCGTGAAATCTACAGGAACTATATTGACAATCCCCTGTAGTTCTGCGGCCGATAACTCATCGGCATTGACAAAAATCTTAGCGTTGGGGAATGAGCGGAGCTCGCCCGAATGGTCGGAATGCTTATGCGTAAGCAGGATCTTGGTCACCTGCTCCGGCTTGTATCCCAAAGCCTTGAAGGCATCCATATAACTGCATATATCTACTCCAGTAAAGGCAAGTGATTTGGCATCGGGCACCTCCATAGGCGTTCCTGCGGGGAGTCCGGTATCAACCAGTATCACCTCGGTGCCTGTATCTATAAGGTAATTCTGCAAACTGCCGCGATAACGGATATTGATGTCATAATTCTGCGGGCCATCCTCGCCGCCAAAAGCAAACGGCTGGCTGTAGAACCCATCTTTACGGAACTTTACTGCTTTAATCTTCATAGTCCTCATTAATTGGTTTTGATTAATAAAATAGTAAAGATAGACGTTTTCCGGGATTTATGCAATGACGCAAAGGGGTATTTCTTTCAGTCGCTTCGCTTGGTGAAGGTTTAGCTCGACGGCCCCGGAGGGGGAAAGTCAAAGCGTCCCTTCGGGTCGAGCGCATTTTGCGTCGTTTTTAATGCGGCGGGCAACCTCATCGGGATGGTCCACCAGCAACTGGCCGTGATTCATACCCTTTTGTAACCGTCCAGCACAGACCTCCGTCCACCAAACGGGAAGACCTTGCGGCACTCGTCAAGCAGCACGTCAAAGTAGTGTGAGTGGAACACAAAACGCCAGAACCCAGTCCAGTGATAGCAGGTCCACAAGTTAAAGCTCTGGTAATATCGCAGAGGTCCCTCCAACCAACGGGGCAGCGGCAGGAATATCTCATAAGACACCCCCAGCCCGGGCAGCAACAGCACTATCGGCTTGCCCTCCTCACGGGCACTTTCTGGATGCACAAAATAGCTGCTGTCCTCACCGTTGCCGTGCAACAGTATCAACGGGTATCCGCTCCCCTGCTCTACAAAATAATTATTCATCAATCCAAAAGTATATTTTTATCTCCTAAATAAAAAACAATTTGCACTACAAGCACTTTTTTGTATGTTTGTAACTGAAACAAAGGCAATATGAGTCATGACATTCTTCAATCAATTCCACAAGGAGGCTACGGAGCGCACGATGAGGAAAATCGCAGAATCCAAGAAATCGCCGATGAACTCAATCGACTTTGCCGCCTACATGAAGAAGAATCTGGAAACTGCAAAAAAAATGGAAGCAGCCTCGAAATAGAACAGCGTGTTACTGAACAATACGCAAAATCTCACAATATTTGGATTCCGATGGATTCATTGTTCGACTTGGGTATTCCTGGTCCAAGCGGCAACGAGAATGATACGTATGTTTCTGATAATACCATCTTTAAAGTCAACAACCTATTTAATAGCGGCAGTATTGTAAAGTTATTGGAAAAGGTTATTCTTCACAATCTAATATTCCCCAACACATCTTATAGCTTTTATGGCTTTGCCGGTTATGACGGGCGTAGTGTTATGCCTGTTCTTCAACAAGACAGGATATGCAATGCACAACCAGCTTCTCAAGTTGTCATTGATACTTATATGGCTGCTTTAGGATTCATAAAACAATCTGCTACAGGCAGATACACTAACGAATCATACATTGTATGGGATATTGTACCACGTAATGTATTACAAGACTCTGATGGTGACCTTTACGTAATTGATGCTGAGATAAAGAAATTAAAACAGTGACATAAAGGAACCTTTTCCTTACGCAAAGATAACGTTTTGCATCACTTTGTAAGTTTCATTATTTTGACGGGACGGGATTCGCTGTGATACAGTTTGCTCAGGATGTTGGTGCGGCCGGTATCGCGGAACCCACATTTCTCCATCACACGGCCCGATGCAGGATTATCCACAAAGTAATCGGCCCAGATGTTGTTGTACCCTCTCCTGCGGAAACAGTAGTCAATCATGGCACGCAGGGCCTCGGTGCAAAGCCCCTTGTTCCAGTACGGCTTACCTATCCAGTAGCCCACCTCAACGTCATGCTCACCTATCTCAATATTGCTCTCGCCATGCGGATAATAGCCCATACACCCTATCACATGGCCGGTCTCCTTAAGCTCCAGCGCCCAGGTATGTCCGTTTGAAAAGATATTCTTAATCACCATCAGGCTGTCATCAACCGTCTTATGCGGAGGCCAGCCAGCACGCTCGCCAATATCAGGGTCCGATGCACACACGAACAGATCCTCCGCATCGGACTCCCTCCATTCCCTGAACTTTAATCTCTCTGTCTCAAAATTCTCCATAATCTAAAAAGTGACGCAAAGGGGTATTTCTTTCAGTCGCTTCGCTTGGTGAAAGCGTCCCTTAAGGTCGAGCCCGTCCTGCCTAGTAAGGGGTCTGAACCAATTGTACTAGAGCGGTTTGGAGGACACTGCGTGGACAGCCCCCGTTCAGCCGCATGAATCCGCGGCCTTCGGGGCCAGGGCTGCCGTCGGG
Source organism: Bacteroidaceae bacterium (assembly GCA_045534785.1). Lineage (GTDB taxonomy): Bacteria > Bacteroidota > Bacteroidia > Bacteroidales > Bacteroidaceae > Colenecus. The sequence goes on from JAZSKJ010000023.1 coordinate 50,298, forward strand.
CATAACGCTACTGAATATGGTGCCATCATTCAATGCCAATCCGGCCTTTTCAACGAACAGCTCCACCAAGCGGTTCTGACTGAGTCCTAATGAGCGGCAATCCAGCCACATCAGGAAAGATGCCTGGGGTTTGAGGCATCGAATGGCAGGGATATGCTCTTTCAGCCAGCAATCCACAAAGTCTATGTTCTGCTGCACATAACTGAGCATCTCGCTGCGCCACTGCGCGCCCTGTCTGTAAGCAGCCATCGTGGCTACAGCCGAGAATATATTGGGGCTGTCATGCTCGCCCGTCTCCAGAAAATGGAAAAACCTGCGGCGAAGGCTGTCATTTGGAACGATGGTGTATGATGTCACCACACCCGCTATATTGAATGTCTTGGATGGTGCCATGAATGTGATGGAGCACGATGCCGCCGCGTCCGATACCGATGCAAACGGCGTATGATGATGCCCCAGGAGTGCCATCTCAGCATGAATCTCATCAGACACCACTATGACGTTGTGCTTTACTGCAAGCATGGCAACGCAATCAAGAGTCTTGCGGTCCCAGCAGATGCCTGACGGGTTCTGCGGATTGCAAAGCACCAGCATACGGACCTTGGGATCAGACAACTGCTCATCAAGTTTGTCCAGATCCATCTCATAACCGGTAAGACGGCGGTCAGCATCCAGAGTGTGCATATAGTCAATATGCCCCGGACCGTCCTCATAGACAGGAATCAGCGGGTTATACAGCACTTTATGTCCCATTTCGGTCGGCACAAGGCGGAACGGATGATAGACCGGTGTCTGAATGACAACCTTCTCATCGGGCTTGAGAAAACAGTCAATTGCCAGCCAGATTCCCTTGACTATCCCGGGGATAAAACGTATATGGTCAGGATTGACTTTCCATCCGTGCAGCGATTCAACCCAACCGGATATTGTGCTGAAATAATCGGGTGGTATCATGGTATAACCCAGCACCGGATGCTCCAGGCGCTTCCGGAGCGCATCGATTATGAAATCGGGCGTACGGAAATCCATATCGGCCACCCAGAGCGGCACAAGATTGTCACGCCCAAAGAATTCCTTAAGATTGTCATGTTTGAAGCTTCCGGTCCCCCGACGCTCCACTATCTCATCAAAATCATACATACCGCGAATTTAGGAATTATTTTGCGTCATTTCTGAATAAACTTGAGGGATTCCTGCTTCCAGACTCCGTCCGGCATCTTTTCAGGCCATTCATACCAGGTCCAACAAGAAGCCGCCTTATCAGGAGTAATTGCATAGGCTATATCTCCGTCATATATCATATTCACCAGAGGAATCCCACCTGGAACAAGAACGGTATCAGGGTTGTTTATTGCATATTCAATATCTGAGATCTGGTTTTTGACTGCCGATTCCAGATCCTTGGCCAGATCAGATTCAATGCTTCTGGTCTCTGTAGCATCGCCTTTTTTGTATTTCAGGCTGTATTTGCCTTCTGCATTAACAAGAAACAGGCTCCATAACACTTTATCCCATCCGTTTGTTATGATATAACCACATACGTAACCTTCCGGAGCATATTCCTGCAACTGTTTCATCCGTGATGTATTAGCTCCTATTATCTTGCGGTCTCGGGGATGTACGACAGTCTCAACCATAGGCATATTCTTCATCTTTATCCCAAAATATAGTTTGTCAATGGGAATATCAACAGTCTCATAACCTACATAAGTTATCTCAAGCCTATCCTTGGGATCCACTAACTTGAAAGAGAAATTACCTTCCATATCGGTAATGGCATGCGCCATTATACGGTCTTTGGAATCCCTTTCAGTCACGTTTACCATCATCATCGGGCCGTCATCGTCAAAGACAACACCCGAAATGATATCACCAGCTTTCTGAGCGAACAAGGATACTGCTGTCGTTTCCAACAGAAGAATTGACATGAGGACTAATATTTTTTTCATATACGTTGGTTTTGATGATTACGGCACAAATGTAAACCATAATAAATCATCAAGACAACAAAATTGCGTTGCATTCCCGTTGCAATTCTTTGAGATGCTTCTGGTATTTGCGGGAGACGGGGAGTTTGGTATCGGCCACAGATACTGTGTCCTGCGATTCCAGTTTGGCGTACCTGCCGTTTACAAGGAAGGCCCGATGAATACGGATGAATCCGGGGCCAAGCAACGCCTCCCATTGGGAAATTGGGGTGCGGTTATGCAGGGCCCGACCATCGGACGCATGGACAATTACTTCGGTGTCACATGATTCCACATAGACTATCTCACTGGGAAGCAGCGTGACTTTCTTGCGCATGGAACAGAATGTGACGGGAGTCTCTATCTCCGGATGCTTGACGGTGAGCCATCGGTCTATCAGGGAGCCGCCTATGGCCAGGATTGAGATTAATATCGATATGAATACAGGATTGGCTATTATCCCCGGAGAGGGCATATTATTATGATGATTCAGATAATAATCATTTCCACTACCGAATCTTAATCCCAGACGCTGATTATGGATAAATATGTTTGTTGCGAAAATGAGCAGATATTCAAGGACCAGGATAGCCAGAACAATGTATATGACATTCAGGACACCTTCACTGCGTTTCTTGAAAGATACCTTTGGAAAAAAATATTTGGCTGCGAGCGCACCCGGCAGGAACATTGTGCCCATAAGGATAGACTCCTGAAATGTGTAGCCTGCACTGGAAACGACCAGCGCCGCTATCACCACCGACAGCATCCAATAGAGTATGGTAACAAGCGTTCTCATATCGCTTACGAAGATATGAAAACACTCCCGATAATCCCAGCAAAACACCGCCCAAATGCCCGACATTTGGGATTTGGGGCCTAAACGTGGGATTTGACATCGGTTCCAAAACCGACATTTGGGATTTGAATGGCAAAACATGGGGAGCGTTTTTGCAACGGCCGTTAACTTTGCGTCAAACATTTAACAACAAACGCTATGCAACGAATCATCTTACAACTGCCAGGAGTCAATCTGGCTATCCTTACAATTCTGCTGGTGCTGATATTACTCAGCGCCTGGAAAGCTCCCCGCTGGGTCCGCCCCATCGGCTCCATCGCATTAGGCTTCTGCGCCCTATCCTATATTTTCAGTTTATTTATGGGACTATACGATATCAACAGAGCCCAGGAAATAAGTCCCACCGTTATGCTTGGTGGATTAAAGATCTGGAACTGGTTCATAGTTTACGGATTATTAATCTACTTTGTGTCACACGTAATCAGTTTCATCCGGAAACCCGGTCATTAACAAACAATTAAAACGTAAGCACTATGTTTATTTCAAATATCGGATACATATTCCAATCCACCACTCCGTTCACCTTAATATCTTTTGTATTACTGTTGGCAGCCATCATATTTGTTGCCGTAAAGTGTCCTGCCAAATTACATTCTATTGGAACGTTGACAATGGTATTCGGGCTTTTGTGTTTCTCGTTGACATTGTTTCAGGTGTATGACGAACTGATGTTTAATTATCCCGACTGCAGCTATCAGATTTTCGTCTGGGACAAGATGATGTCGGGAGAAATAATAACCAGAGAGGATTTCTATTCAGTTGAAAGCATCTGGAAGTATATCTGTTCACCAGTATCCAAATGCTGTGCCATTCTATTATGGAGCACGTTTGACTACACAATATCCCGCATCCTCTACATAATCCGCACCCCCCGCATCTGAAAAAACAGCACAAAATGGTACAAAAGGGGACTGTCCCCTTTTGTACTGTTTTTGGGTCAGCAAAGAATTTCTTTCAGGCCTTTCTGGTATTTGCGGGAGACGGGCAGTGACTCCTCTCCCACCTTGACGGTGTCCTGGCTGTACGATTCCACGTGGTTGCAGTTGACCAGGAAGGCCCTGTGGATACGCACAAACGGGTATCCCAAGACCGATTCCCACTGGGTGATTCCGGTCTTGTTGCGCAGTTTGCGGCCATCGGTGGTATGGATATAGACCTCGGTGTCACAGGACTCAATATAAAGCATCTGGCTGGGAAGAAGCGATACCCGCTTCCGGTCCGAGCAGAACGTGATGGGGTCATACATCTCATGGTTGTCCTTGTTAAGCCATCTGGTTATAAGTGAACCTCCTATCGCCAGAGCCGATACAATAACTGTTATTACCAACGGATGCATCAAGCCTACGGAATTATGTGGGAACCATAAAGGATTATGTATATTTACGCCATTGATATTCTGGATTCCCGGACTAAGGATAAAGCTATAGGAGGCAACCAGAATCAGATATTCCATAACCAAAATAGCCAGGCATATATAAATAACGTTACGTATGCCCTCACTCCTTTTCTTGAACGATACGGTTGGCAGCATTTTCTTGGCTGCAACAGCTCCGGGAACGAACATCAGACCAATAAATAAGGCACGGAAGAATTGGGTATCGGACGCAAACATAATTATCAGTGCCACTAAAAGCACAGATAAAACCCAATAAGCAATGGTAACGGTTGTTTTCATAAACAGTCAACGTTTGTGGTTCTGTGCACGAAGTTAGTGAATCATCTTTCAATCCTACAATAAAACAGCAGTCAAATCCCCCTCAAAACGGATTTGTATGCAAACAGTAGGATTTGACATGACAGCAGGTCGCAGACAGGGGGATACAACACTCCAAAAATTAAAAGGGGCCGATCAAACATCATATCTTTGCATTGAACAAAACTCAAACCCACGCGATTATGGAAGAAGAATTAATGGAAATCATTGAAGAAGCTCCCAGTGCCCTTGAGGTATTTTTCACCAGGACACTGCCCACGATGCCACCTATTTCAATGTGTCTGATAACACTGATGCTGTTATTTGTGTTTCTGTGCGCCTGGAAGGCTCCCAGATGGATCAAGCCTATAGGCTCGATTGCACTGTCAATTGCCCTTATTACCATCACCTGGCCATTCCTGAGCACTTTCCGTGAAGATGCGCTTTTGGTTGACTACAAAATTTCTCCTACGGTATACTATCTAGGAATGACAAGGTTTACGCTGCTCCTTCTATATGGAGTATTGGTATTCATCATTTCACGCATCGTGTACCTTATTCAGAAGTCACGCAACTGATTGTCTAACCGTACAAAACTGACATTATGAAAGAATTCTTTATAGGCACCGCACAGTATCTGTTTTCATCGTGCCCCGCATTTGATATCACAGTTTACGTCATTATGCTGATGGCCACATTCGCAGCCGCATGGAAGGCTCCCGGCTGGATAAGAACCATCGGAAAGATAGCATTAATGTTATGCATATTCTGTTTCCTGCATAATGCGTACGTCTTCCTGCAGGACATTGCAATAAAAGATCCCACTTATATGGCGATAGGTAGCAGCAGCCGCGAGTTCAGTGATCTTTTAAGGACAAATCCCGATATCTACAAACTGATAAATCGTGATTTCAGACCGTTGATGATGGAAGATATGGCAGGTGCCGTCGCGTCAGTCTGCCTGGGAGGTTTCACCTACCTCATCAACAGCATCACCTGCATCATCCGCCTGCCCCGCCTCTAAAAATAGTACAAAAGGGGACTGTCCCCTTTTGTATCATTTTTTATTAGTTGCCAATCTGATTGCCAGAATTGCAATGGGAATGGTGATGAGATAGACAATAATCAGAACCGGAACGTTGTCTATGACGGGAATCATCAGTTGGTCGTAGCCGGGACGCATCTCTTCTACGGCAGCGGCCAGGGAGCCCTCGGTGTCGGTCCACCAGTGAGCAGTGTAGGTAAAGAACGAGAATGCCATCGGCACGAATCCCCAGCGCAGGCTCTTTACGGGGTTTGACTGGAACTTTATCTTGAGGAACTCAGAGAGAGCTGCCAGGAATATCAGTCCTATTACGCATACGGTATCGGCCTCACCTGCTATGAGGAACAGAATTAAAACCAGTCCGTTCATGATACTTGCAGCGCCGAATCCCGGAACCTGCTTGACCATAGCCTTGTAGATGAAGGCTGTGATAAACGGCAGCAGTGCACCTACGTATGCGTAGCAAGCAGGATGAATGATACCGGTTGATGCACCAAGAAAGAATGTGGCAAGATATGCGATTGCCAAAAGGATAACTTTAAAAATAGGTTTCATAACTGTATTAATTATTTGATTAAAAGTTGTACTGAGTTTAAGCCATTCTCATTGCAAAAAAGAATAATTCCTTAATAAAAGAAAGAAGAGTCCGCAATGCAGACCCTTCCTGTTATTGTTCAATCTCACTTTCGGGAGCGGAGTTGGCCCCCTTTCCTCTACCACACAAACCAAAACATATTCCAATTATCATCGCTATCATAACCATTGCTTTTACAGCCGCAAAGGTACTGCCGCGATTTTGCGTGGGTAATACCCAAATCTTGCTATTTTGAAAATAGTACAAAAGGGGACAGTCCCCTTTTGTATCATTTTTGAGTATATTTGTATTCAGACAATTGTATGTATGATACAGTACATCGCAGACCAAGCCCACTTCAAGGAGGTAATTGAGCGGGTTCCCAACGTAAAGGAATCACTCTGGATAGGTACGGCCGATATAAAAGACCTCTATGTTGGCGAGCGGCCGTTCCTGGGCGTGCTGGCCGACCTGCTTAAGAAAGGGCGTGAAGTGCGTCTGGTTCACGCCAAGGAGCCCGGCCCTAACTTCCGCCAGGACTTTGACCGGTACCCTATTCTGTTTGACGGACTGGAACGGGTTCTCTGCCCCAGGGTACATTTCAAGATAATCATATTTGACCACAGGTTAGCGTACATCGGCTCCGCCAATCTGACCGGCGCCGGAATAGGCATGAAAAGCCCCCAAACCCGCAACTTTGAGGCCGGAATACTGACCGATGACCCCACCCTGGTAGAACAAGCCATGAATCAGCTGGATTCAGTCTGGGCCGGAATCCAGTGCAAAAACTGCGGACGAAAGAAGTTCTGCAGCGATCCCATTGCAAAGTGACGGCACAGGGAAGCGATACTATTGTGACATGTTAGATTTTGCATTCTGCCTTTTTTTTGTTATTTTTGTGAAAGTGTATGAGCGATTTTGACGAGTATATCAGACAGGGTGAGCCTGGGGCTAAAGTAAAGGCTCAAGCCTGGCAAACAGCCATCGGATTACAGGATGTGGATGGCCTCAAGCCATCGGCTTATCTGCTTGATACCGCAAAGCGTCATATTGAGGGTGATATAACAATTGAGCAGGTCAAGGGACTTATTGACACCTATTACAAGTCTAAAGAAGGCCGGTTGTTATCTGAAAAGGAACGCACAGAAGAGGCCGATAAAGTATCTGCCAGGATAACAGAGCTGCTTGAAGAAGATACTTTTGCCTGCAATCCTTTGGAGTTTCAGCGAATTCATCGCCGTCTGTTTGAAGGGATTTTCAAGTTTGCCGGTAAGTACAGGACTTATAACATTTCCAAGCAGGAATGGGTGCTTGATGGCGCATCGGTCTTATACAATCCTTTTGAGAATCTGTCTGAAACACTTGAATATGATTTTGCACAGGAGCATAAGTTCAATTACAGTGCTGCATCAATTGATGAGTCTATAGTTCATATCGCAGTGTTTACAGCAGGTCTGTGGCAGATACATCCTTTTGGTGAGGGTAACACCCGTACTACAGCGGTTTTCCTTATTAAGTATTTGCGTTCTTTTGGTTTCTCTGTCTCAAATGACATGTTTGCTGCCCACTCGTGGTATTTCCGCAATGCTTTGGTTAGAGCAAACTACACAAACAGGGAGAAAGGTGTTTCTCCTGATCTTACATACCTTTTACAATTCTTGAGAAACCTTGTTCTGGGTGAGCAGAATGAACTTAGGAACCGCAATCTTCATATAAGCGCTCAAAGTGAAATGGAGAATGATTCAAAGTGCAAAAATTGCACTTTGAATTGCACTTTGAATTGCACTTTGGAGGAATCGGCCCTCCTTCAATTCTTAAAAGAGAATCCCAAGGCGACTCAAGAAATGATAGCCAAAAACATCAACCGGTCTACGCGAACAGTTAAAACTATGACTGTGCGGCTCACTGAGAAAGGCTTCCTTGTCAGAAAGAATGGTAAGCGTGATGGATGGTGGGAGGTTAAGTCTCTTTGATATTTGACACAGGGAACTGATCCTTCTGTGTCATTTTGCTAGAATTGTTCCCGATACTTGCGGGAGATGGGAAGTGTCTGGCCGTCGGTGAGGGTCAGTGAATCGGAATCGGTTTTTGTGATTTGGGATCGACTCACCAGGAAAGAGCGGTGAATGCGCACGAATTCTATACCCAGCAGGTTCTCCCATTGGGAGATGGGAGTCTTGTTGCGGTATTTCTGACCGTCGGTAGAATGTATCCAAACCTCGGTGTCATTGCTTTCCACATACAATATATCGGAATAAAGAAGACTTACCGGCTTGCGGTCACTGGTGAATGTAATGCTTGGCGGAGCCTGTCTGAGATGTTTGCGCAGATAATCCGTGAGCAGATAGTCGCCTCCTGAAAAAAGAACAAGCAGTATAATCAGGAATACCGGATTGACCAACAGGCCTGACATGAACGGTTCCGGATCAGTACTGTAATAATAGTCTCTCCATTCATTTCTAAGATTCAACAGAATTCCGTGTCCCACAAATGTAAGTAGAACCTCAATGATGAGAGCTGTCAGCACCAGAAGCAGAAGATTCCTGATTCTGGTCTTTGGGGGCTGCAAGAGTATCTTGGGCAGCATGAACTTTATTACGATTCCACCCGGAAGCAGCAGACAACTCAATAAGCAGGATTCTCGGAATGAATATGAAAGGCTGCACAGCATAAATGCCGTGAGTAGCACCATGAGTGCCCAATATGCAATTATGATAACCTTCTGTTTCATCTCTACTGCCAAAGTTAATGAAAAATGAATCACAAAACCCTCTGTTGTCTTTCAGTAACCCCTTTGAATGGGTTTTGCGGACCTTTCAAGGGGTTTTAAATTTGGAGGCGACTGCTTTTAGGCGTAACTATGCAGTCGAAAGCATTTTTTTGTTCAACCTTTAAAACGTTTTTTATATGAATGGATTATTCAGATTGTTTGTTGAGGGCAGTGTAGGTTGGATGACACTTGTTACTCTTGCATTGGTTGCGGTGCTTATATCAATGTGGAAAGCGCCCAACTGGGTTAAAGAATTCGGACTTATAGGTCTGGCTTTGGGATTACTCGGATCACTGGCTGGTTGTTACCAGGCATGCACTGACATTATCTTAACCGGAGACATTGATGGTACTGTCTTATGTGGTGGTATCAAAGTTACGCTTATTACAACATCATATGGTGTGATTGTGTATCTGATATCGGTTATAATCAGAATGTTACAGACTTCAGGAAAATGATTCTTGTCAAACCTTTAAAACTTTACTGTTATGGAAAATACAATGATGGAAATGATAAATAACGGATATAGTTATGGATTTATAGGATTTTCAACCTTTTTCAAGGCAATATTCAGTCCTGTAGCCCTGCCTTATACCATTATTCTGATTCTTCTTATTGTCGGATTGTGCATGGCTGCATGGAAAGCTCCGCGTTGGGTAAGACCTATAGGCCGATTGACAATGTTTGTCGTTGCATTCAATCTTATAGTCGGAATCATGCAGATATGCGACTGCTTCCAAAAAATGGGAGGACGTGAGTTTGATTGGAACAACGTATATATAAGCATAGGCATGAAACCGGTTTTCGGCGTGGCAATCATAGGTGTGATAACCTACCTGATTTCGCTGTTCATCAGCATCGCCCAAAAACCAAGAATTTAGAGTCTGCTCTTAAAGTCGGCGTAACCGAAAGACTTAATTAAAGTGTAGTCGGAGCCCTGCTTGAGGTAGATTGACGGCAGGGGCATGCCGTTGAAGGTGTTGTTCTTGACCATGGAGTAGATGGCCATATCCTCGAATATGAGGGTCTGGCCTTCTTTTATGGGGGTGTCAAAGGAGTACTCCCCTATTATATCGCCCGATAGGCATGTGGGGCCGCCCAAACGGTAGGTGTATTTCTTTTCCTGGGGCTGTCCGCTGTCTCTTAGCGGGGGCCTATAAGGCATCTCTATCACATCGGGCATGTGGCAGGCGGCCGATGTATCAAGGATGGCGATATCCATTGCTCCCTCGTGGTGCTGAACCTCGAGCACCTGGGTGTGAAGATAGCCGGCATTGAGGGCGATTGCCTCACCGGGCTCCAGATAGACAGTAAGGCCGTAACCTTTAGACATACGATCGATGCAGCGCTCCAGACGCGGTATAACGTAATCAGCGCGGGTGATGTGATGTCCGCCGCCAAAATTCACCCATTTCATTTTGGGCAGCCACTCACGGAACTGCTCCTCAAAGCCGTTCAGGGTGGTCTCCAGGTCGTCGGAGTTCTGCTCGCAGAGAGTGTGGAAGTGTAATCCGTCAAGCAAAGCAATCAAATCAGCAGGTGCCTTGCGGAACTCATCAAGTGTCACCCCTAACCTGCTGCCGGGAGCGCAGGGATCATAAATTGCGTGCTCAGAGGGTTGTGTTGAAATCTGTGGGTTTATGCGCAAGCCCACCTGCATACCGGCATTTTTGGCGCGCACGCCAAAAAGTTCCAGTTGACGTATGGAATTGAAAACTATATGGTCGCAGATGGATAGAATCTCCGGCATATCCTCCTCACGGAACGCAGGAGAGAAAACGTGGTTCTCACGGCCGGGCATCTCCTCGTGGCACAGGCGGGCCTCAAAGAGCCCGCTTGCTGTAGCGCCACAGAGATATTGTGATATAAGCGGATAGACGGCATAGCAACTGAACGCCTTCTGCGCCAGCAGAATACGGCATCCGGTTCGGTCCATCACGCCGCGCAGCACCCGTAGATTCTCCTCCAGGCGATCGCGGTCAATGACGTAACACGGGGTATGCAGCTGCTCTGCGGTCATCGGCCTCTTATAAATCAGTCAACCATTACGGGGTTCTCATCCACAACCCAAGGCAGACCCCACTTGTTCAGGGCATCCATGTATGGATCGGGATCAAACTCCTCAACGTTGAACACGCCTGCGCCCTTCCACTGGCCGGTCATGACCATCATGGTGCCAATCATTGCGGGAACGCCGGTGGTGTAAGAGATGGCCTGTGAGCCCACCTCCTTGTAGCACTCCTGATGGTCGCACACGTTGTAAATCTTGATGGCACGCTTCTTGCCGTCCTTGGTGCCGGTATAAATGCAGCCGATATTGGTCTTGCCTACTGTGCGCGGGCCCAGTGATGCGGGATCGGGCAGCAGAGCCTTGAGGAACTGGATGGGAACTATCTCCTTGCCCTCAAACATAACGGGATCGGTGCGCAGCATACCTACGTTCTCAAGACACTTCATGTGAGTCAGATAGCTCTGGCCGAATGTCATGAAGAAGCGGATTCTCTTTACGCCCGGGATGTTCTTGGCGAGTGACTCAATCTCCTCATGATGAAGCAGATACATATCCTTCATGCCCACCTGCTCAAAGTTGTACTCGCGCTTTATCTCCATGGGCTTGGTCTCTACCCAGTGGCCGTTCTCCCAGTATGATCCGTTGGCCGATACCTCCCTGAGGTTAATCTCGGGGTTGAAGTTGGTGGCAAAGGGATAACCGTGGTCACCGCCGTTGCAGTCCAGAATATCGATGGTGTCTATCTGGTCAAAATAGTGCTTGAGCGCGTATGCTGAGAATACGCTGGTTACGCCCGGATCAAAGCCGGTGCCAAGGATAGCGGTAATACCGGCATCCTTGTACTTCTTCTGATAAGCCCACTGCCATGAATAATCAAAGTATGCGGTAAAGCCCTGCTCCTTGCAGCGCTTCTCATAAATGGCGCGCCACTTGGGATCCTCGGTGTCCTCGGGCTCGTAGTTTGCTGAATCAACGTAATGTACGCCGCATGCAAGGCAGGCGTCCATGATGGTCAGATCCTGATACGGCAGAGCAAGATTGAGCACGACATCGGGCTTAACGCTCTTGATCAGGGCTATCAGCTCGTCCACGCTGTCGGCGTTCACCTTGGCGGTGGTTATCTTGGAGCGGCTCTTGCCCTGGGCCTCAATCTTCTTCTTGAGGTCGTCACACTTGCTTACCGTGCGGCTTGCAATGCAAATCTCGCTGAACACTGCGTCATTCTGAGCGCACTTCTGAATCGCAACTTGGGCTACACCACCGCAGCCAATAACCAAAACCTTTCCCATTTTTATAAATTAATCATTCAATAAATATCTATCCAAGGATTTGATGAAATCATCCAATTCTTGACTTTTATATTTCTCAATACTATTAAGTATAATTGCTTTTCTATTGCCTAAATCCTCTATCGGAGAAGGATCTATAGTTTGAACAAAAGATTTAGCATACTCTTTTACTTCTTGAATAGCATCAGGACTATAATTGAGTATGTCAAATAACACACTTTGAGAAATATCGTCTTCTTGAATGTTTTTATCATCAAATCCTTCAGTAATACACTCACAAAGAAAATACTCTTTAAGTAATTCTCTTTGTTCCTTGGTTTTATCGTCTGTTTGTTGTCCCAAACAACTAAATAGAGATAAGACAGACAAAAAGAAAAGATAATAATACCACTTCATAATCTCACAAATTTAAAAGTAATTCGCGAACAATCTTGCAGGCCGCTGCAGTTGATGCTCCAGTTTGATCGTAGGGCGGGCAGAGCTCGTTTACGTCAAGGCCTACAATGTTGCAGGAATTGCAGACTGTATATATTGCTTCTATCAATTGCATGAAAGTAACTCCACCGTATTCCGGAGTTCCGGTTCCGGGGAATACGGATGGGTCCATTACGTCCAGGTCTATGGTGAAATAGACTGGTGCCTGACCCAATGCGGCAACAGTATCCTTAAGGCCTTCAAAGTTGAAGGGGTGCAGGTCGGTGTGGCCGGCGCGGGCCCATTGCCATTCGGGGCGCTCTCCGGAGCGGATTCCGAACTGGTGGATTCGGTTGTCACCTACAAGGTCGTGGCAGCGGCGGATTACGCAGGCGTGCGACAGCTTTACGTCAAGGTATTGGTCTCGCAGGTCGGTGTGGGCGTCAAAGTGGATGATGTGCACATCGGGGTATTTCTTGAATACCTCACGGAAGGCGCCAAGCGTTACCAGATGCTCGCCTCCTATCATAAAGGGAATCTTGCCGTCGGCAAGGATCACGGCGGTACGCTCCGACAACTGGTCAAGGGCCTTCTGGGCGCTGCCTATGCAGAGCTCTATGTCACCGCTGTCAAACACGCTGATGTCTTCCAGGTCGCGGTCCAGCCACGGGCTGTAGGTCTCCAGGCCGTATGACTCGCTGCGGATGGCGTGCGGGGCAAACCTTGTGCCGGGGCGGAATGACGTGGTGGAATCAAATGGTGCTCCAAACATCACTATGCGGGCATCGGCATAATCGGCATCACAGCCTATGAATGTCTCAACGTTTCTGTTCAGCATCAGTCCTTTATTCTTTCCACATCAGCAAGCATGCGCTCCACATACGCGGGCAGGGCAAAGCAGCCTTTGTGCAGGTTTGTAGTGTAATAGTTGGTCTTGATTCCCAGCTTGTTCCAGGCATCGGCATCCAGGTCAAGCACCGGACGGTACTTCTTGGATGCGAATCCAAAGAGCCAGTAACCGGAAGGATATGTGGGGATATGTGCCTGATACACGCGGCTTATGGGGAACCTGTTCACGATACGCATGTGAGCCTTCTGGGTCTCTAAGCGGTCCTCCTCATAGAAGGGACTCTGATGCTGGTTCACCATGATGCCATCGGCCTTGAGTGCCTTGTAGCAGCTGCCGTAGAACTCACGGGTAAGCAGGCTCTCTCCCGGACCATAGAATCCGGCCGAGTCAACCACAATCACGTCATACTCATTTTCAATGTGGCGTATGTAGCGCAGGGCATTCTCCGTGTATATGGTAACGCGCGGGTCATCCAGTGACTCAGCCATCTCGGGGAAATACTCACGGCAGGCCTGAACCACACCCTCATTTATCTCAATCAGGTCAATCTGCTGGATGGACTTGTATTTGAGCAGCTCACGTACCACACCTCCGTCGCCGGAACCGAACACCAGAATCTTCTGGGCTGTGGGATGAACGGCCATAGGAATGTGTGACAGCATCTCATCATAGATGAACTCATCCCTCTGGGTAAAGATGATATAGCCGTCAACGGCCAGGAACCGGCCAAACTCGGGGGATTCAAAGATATCCACCCTACCCAAGTCATTCTCTGAAGTATAAAGGTGCTTATCGACCTTTACCGAGAACTTTACGTTTGGAGTATGAAACTCAGAAAACCAAAATTCCATTGCCCTGAAGAATCAATATGTTGTACTTTCCTTAATCACATTCAGACGCTCCACCTTTTCATCCTCGGGACCGGTCAGCTGGCAGCCCTTCTCCTTTGCGTAGAGTATGTAGTCGATGATTTCCTGCGTGATGCGCTCACCCGGGGCCAGGATAGGAATTCCGGGAGGATAGCACATAACGAACTCCGTACATATACGCCCGTTGGTCTCACGGATGGGAATCATCTCCTCCTTGGGAGCGTAGAAAGCCTCCTGCGGAGTCATGACCACCGACGGGTTGATGTACTCATGATCGAACAGACCGGTACGGTCCTTGCAGTAACGGCGCTTAACATCGACCAGCGCGCTCACCAGGCGCTCAACCTCACGCATACGGTCACCTATCGATATGTATGCCAGCACGTTACCCATATCACCCAGCTCCAGCTGGATATCATACTCATCGCGAAGCAGGTCATAAACCTCAATGCCTGCCAGACCGATATCAAGGGTGTAAACGGTAAGTTTCGTGGGATCGAAATCAAACACGCTGTCACCGTTTATCAGCTCCTTACCGTAAGCGTAGTAGCCGCCAATCTTGTTGATCTCGGTGCGGGCGTAATTGGCAATGCGCATAACCTCCCTGAAGAGCTCCTTGCCACGCAGGGCCAGGTTACGGCGTGATATGTCAAGACTTGAAATGAGCAGATAAGATGCGCTTGTGGTCTGTGTGAGGTTAATCACCTGACGCACATAACCGGCGCTCACGCCCGGGCCAGTAAGCAGGAATGAGCTCTGAGTAAGGCTTCCGCCCGATTTGTGCATCGAGACCGATGACATATCGGCCCCAGCGGCCATGGCTGTAAGAGGCATATCCTCGCCAAAATAGAAGTGTGTTCCGTGAGCCTCATCCACCAGCACCAGCATTCCGTGCTCGTGAGCCAGCTCAACTATCTTCTTAAGATTGGAGCAGATGCCGTAGTATGTGGGGTTGTTCACCAGGATGGCCTTTGCCTCGGGGTTCTCCTCGATGGCGCGCTCCACCTGTGATATCTTCATACCCAGGGCTATACCTAAGCGGCTGTCAGTATCGGGATTTACATAAATGGGAGTTGCGCCGTTCACAACCAGCGCATTGATGACGCTGCGGTGCACGTTACGCGGCAGGATTATCTTCTCACCGCTCTTGCATGCGGTCAGCACCATAGTCTGTACGGCCGATGTGGTACCGCCCACCATCAGGAATGCGTGTGCGGCGCCGAATGCCTCGGCGGCCAGTTCTTCGGCCTCTTTGATTACTGAAATGGGGTGACAGAGATTGTCCAGGGGTTTCATTGAGTTTACATCCAACTCAACGCACTGCTTTCCCAGCAGCGAAACGAGTTCGGGGTTGCCCCTACCTCTTTTGTGACCGGGTACATCGAAAGGTACCACTCTGTTCCTGCGGAACTCCTGCAGAGCTTCATAAACGGGAGCTTTTCGCTGATCCATCTACTCAAAAACGTTTTAAAAGTTCAACCATCCAGCCTTTTTCCTGACCCTCAGCGTGAGGAGACAAAAAAAAGACATAAACAATAAAACCTCTCTTGTTTACGTCTTCGGTACTTGGGCAGTAATGCCTTCCAGTACTTTCAAATCAGAGTCTATATAGTAAACAAATACTTTTACTACTCTTCTTATTGACCGTTTTCCAAGTCGGGCGGTTATAAAGTAACCAACTTTAAAAAAAGGGGTACGTTACCGTACACAATGTGCGTTATGCGCACAACTCAATAATAGGAAAACTCTGATTCAATCCATTCTGCTTTCCTGACCGCAAAGTTACTGCTTTTTTATTACCACCCAACCTTTTTTATAAAAAATGCATTATCTTTGCACCGCTTTCAGAATAGGGAAGCTTTCGGGATGTAGTTCAGTCCGGTTAGAATGCCTGGTTTGGGACCAGGTGGTCGAAGGTTCGAATCCTTTCATCCCGACAAAAAAAGAGGCCGTTGAGCCTCTTTTTTTGTCGGGACGAAAGGATGTTTTTTATTACGCTAACGCGAAAAAGCGCTCTCCGAGCGCCCTCGCTTCGCTCGTTTCCAGGATGGAATCTTTGATATTATTTCAAGATTTCATACGCCTTGAAGCACTTGACCAGTTTCTCGGTAGCAATGTCTATCTGCTCCTTGGTGTGGGTGGCCATGAGCGAGAAGCGGATCAGCGTATCCTCGGGGGCGCAGGCAGGCGGAATGACCGGATTCACGAATACGCCCTCCTCAAACAGCATCTTGGTGATGAAGAATGTCTTGTAGAAATCCCTTATATATAGAGGAATTATAGGTGTCGATGTCTTGCCTATCTCAAATCCCAGCTGGCGGAAGTTATTAAGTGCGTAATTCGTAAGCTCCCACAAGTGAGCGATGCGCTCCGGCTCGTTCTTCATGATCTGAAGTGCTGCACGGGCGGCTGCTGTTGCGGCCGGGGTGTTGCTGGCGCTGAATATATAAGAGCGCGAGTGGTGACGGACCCAGTTAATGACAGAAGCATCGGCAGCTATGAAACCGCCTATGGCAGCAAGTGATTTGCTGAACGTTCCCATTATTATATCCACCTGGTCGGTAAGGCCGAAGTGGTTGCAGACTCCACGTCCGTGGTCGCCCATAACGCCCAGTCCGTGAGCCTCGTCCACCATTATGGCGCAGTTGTACTTGTCCTTGAGCGCTACAATTCCAGGCAGGTCGGCCAAATCGCCCTCCATGCTGAACACGCCGTCCACCACAACCAGCTTGAGCGAATCGGGCTCGCAACGGTTCAGGGTCTTCTCCAGCGATGTCATATCGTTATGCTTGAACTTGAGCGGCTTGGCAAACGACAGACGTCGGCCGTCCACAATCGATGCGTGGTCCAGGTCATCGCAGATAACATAGTCATCACGTCCCATCAGACAGGATATGGTACCCAGATTGGTCTGAAAACCTGTGCTGAAAATCATGGCATCCTCCTTGCCCACGAACTCGGCAAGCTCGGCCTCAAACACCTTATGAAGGTCAAGCGTACCGTTCAGGTAACGGGAGCCGGCGCAGCCCGTACCGTATTTCTTTGCAGCCTCGACAGCGGCCTCAATGACTTTAGGGTGATTGGTAAGGCCAAGATAAGAGTTGGAACCGAACATCAGGACCTTGCGTCCCTCCATTATAACCTCAGTATCCTGCTGGCTCGATATACACCTGTGATACGGATAAATGCCCTGTGCTTTACCCTCCTGAGGGAGAGTGTATTGTGCACATCTTTCGCTAAGTTTGCTCATAACGGCGCAAAATTAGTCATTTTGACGGATGCTGCAATCCTTTTTGCTATCTTCGCGTCCGGAATATGAATGTAAAAAGGAAAATAGTCTTTCTATATAACCCCATCTCCGGAAGCCGCAAGCTCATCCCGGTAGTTCCTATCATAGAGAGGTTCGTAAACAAAGACCTCTATGACTACAGCATTATAACCACAAAGCACAAAGGACACGCCACCGAGTTGGCCCGAAAGTATGCCCATATGCACTACGATGCCGTCATTGCCGTAGGCGGAGACGGAACGGTGAACGAGGTAGGCTGCGGACTCATCGGCACAGGCACCGCAATGGGAATAATACCCTGCGGTTCGGGCAACGGACTTGCCCGTCATCTGGGCATCCCCATTGACCCCTTTAAGGCAGTAAAATGGTTGGACAAATCTGTCTTTACCGAGATAGACTACGGCACCATAAACGGACGCCCCTTCTTCTGCACCTGCGGAGTAGGATTCGATGCCACCGTAAGTGACTCTTTCTCAAAAGCCAGAACCCGCGGCGTACTGACCTATACCGAGAACGTGCTGCTCAACATAGCCACTTATAAGGACAAGCTCTACAAGCTCTCTTTCGATAACTCCAGCGAGACATTCGAATGCTTCATAGTGACCTGCGCCAATGCCGACCAATGGGGCAACAACGCTTTCATTGCGCCCACCGCATCGCTGCAGGACGGTCTTATGGACGTAGTAGTGATACGTCCGTTCACTCCGCTCGATGCACCCGTCCTGGCATTCCAGCTTTTCAACCGCCAGCTTGACCGCAACGAGAAGGTGACCATACGCAAATGCAGCCGTCTCACCATCACCCGACAGGAAGATGGTCCCGCCCACTATGACGGCGATCCCATACAGCTGGGCAAGGAGATAAACATAGAGATGGTCCCCCACGGAATCAAGGTCCTCATACCCGACAAACGGCGCGGAATCTGATCAGTATTTAAGGTAAAAATCCCTTACAAGTTCAATGTATTCGGCCGATTCGTTCCCGCTCTCGTCACGCAGGTAAATCACATCGGACACAGGGTTTGTACAGACTGACGAAAAAGACATCAGCGAACGCTTGGGCTCACGCCCTGCGGCAGTAACCACATCTGTCCGCCTGGAAAGGTATAACCCCGATGTCTGAGCACACCTTACAAAACCGTTTGCCGCATCATAAGGCAACACCACGCAGAGCAGTCCGCCCGGCGCAAGCATCCTGACCGAGCATTCAGTCAGCACCTCGTAGCTGAGCGAGTCATTATGGCGTGCGGCATTACGGCCGGCGCTGGGAGAACGCAGCGAATCACGGAAATACGGAGGGTTGGACAAAATCCTGTCAAACTTTATATCAGTGTCATAATCAGCCACATCACAGGCCACCACATCAATCCTGTCGGCCCATTCTGACTGGGCTGCGTTACGGGCTGCCTGGGCGGCTGCAGAAGGGTCTATCTCGACTGCGGTAATGCTCTCCGCTCCCCGCTGGGCAGCCATAAGTGCAATCAGCCCCGTTCCGGTGCCTATATCAAGCACCCTCATCCCGGGACAGGCAGGAAACCAAGCGCCAAGCAGCACGCCGTCGGTCCCTACCTTCATGGCGCAATCCTCCTGGTTAACCATGAAACGCTTGAATCTGAACCACTCGTTTGACATTACCCCAACTTGTTTTACAGAGTGCAAATGTACTTTTTTTGTTTTATTCACCGCTTTTGGCCGCCCAAATTGCCGTTACGTGCGCGCAATTATCTAAATTTGCAGATTATTTGCAGAATTATTTATGTGGACCAAGAAACAACCAGAAGAATCTTTTGACGAATCAAATCCGGCTTTCTCCATGATAGCCGATTTTGACGGCAATGAAAGCGGTCTTTTTGACTCACAGATGGATGAGATAGTACCCATACTTCCGCTTAGGAACATGGTGTTGTTCCCCACTGTTGTGATGCCCGTGACCGTTGGCCGCAAATCGTCACTCAAACTAATACAGAACGCATCAGCCGAAAGCAAGCAGATAGCGGTATTTTGCCAGAAAGACCCTGATACCGAAAACCCAGGCTTCAATGACCTCTATGCCGTAGGCGTGCTGGCCAAGGTAATACGTGTGTTCGATATGCCCGACCAGACCACCACAGTGGTGCTTCAGGGAATGCAGCGCATCAAGCTGCGTAGCGTTCTGGATGACCAGCCCTATCTCATCGGTACGGCCGACCTCTTTCCCGAAGTGCTGCCACCTACCCGCAGCAAGGAGTTCAAGGCGATAGTTGACTCATGCAAGGACGCTGCCATCAAATACGTTAAGCTGTCCGAAAACATCCAGCCCGATGCCGCCTTTGCGCTCAAGAACATATCCAACGGACTGTTCCTGATAAACTTCATATGCGCCAACCTGCCCTTTGACATAAAGGACAAGGCCCGTCTGCTGCGTGAAGGAACCTGTTCAAGCCGCGCGCTCACCCTACTCTCGCTGCTTAACCGCGAAATCCAGCTGGCCGAGCTCAAAATGAGCATCCAGCGCCGCACCCATGAGGATATAGACAAGCAGCAGAAAGAGTATTTCCTGCAACAGGAGCTCAAGAACATACAGGACGAGCTGGGCGGAAGCGTCCAGGACCAGGACATAGAGGAGATGCGTCTCAAGGCTAACCAGAAAAAATGGAGTGACGATGTGCGCAAGATATTCGATAAGGAACTGCTCAAGCTGGAGCGCACAAACTCACAGTCGCCGGACTACAACGTTCAGCTATCGTATCTGCAGACGGTATTGAGCCTTCCATGGGGCGAATACACCAAGGATAACCTTGACATGGACAATGCCCGCAAGGCTCTGGACAAGGACCACTACGGTCTTGAGAAAGTCAAGGAGCGCATCCTGGAGCATCTGGCGGTAATGAAACTGCGCGGTGATTTCAAATCCCCCATCCTATGTCTTTACGGCCCTCCCGGTGTGGGCAAGACATCGTTGGGCCTTTCAATTGCCAACGCCCTTAAGCGCAAGTACGTGCGTATCTCACTGGGCGGTCTGCATGATGAGGCCGAAATACGCGGCCACCGCAAGACGTACATCGGAGCCATGCCGGGACGCATCATAAAAGGCCTGGCCAAAGCCGGATCGTCCAACCCCGTGTTCATTCTGGATGAGATTGACAAAGTAAGCCAGATGACCAATCAGGGCGATCCGTCATCGGCAATGCTGGAGGTCCTGGACCCTGAGCAGAACAGCGCCTTCCATGACAACTATCTTGATATTGACTATGACCTCTCCAAGGTTATGTTCATCGCTACCGCAAATAACCTCAATACCATACCCGCTCCTCTGCTGGACCGCATGGAGATAATTGAGGTAAGCGGTTATATCACTGAGGAAAAGATAGAGATTGCCAAGCGCCACCTCATCCCTAAGGAGATGGAGGCAAACGGCCTTAAGAAAGGTTCGCTCAGCATCTCAAAACCCGCCATCGAAGCTATCATCGAGAACTACACTCGCGAATCGGGTGTGCGTGAGCTGGAAAAGAAGATAGGCAAGGTATGCCGCAAGGCCGCCTGCCGTTACGCCAACGACGGAGACTTTGGCCGGATGACCGTAAAGCCTGCCGACCTCAAGGAGTTGCTGGGCACCAAACCCTACACCCGCGACAAGTATCAGGGCAATGACTACGCCGGCGTGGTAACCGGTCTGGCCTGGACCGCTGTAGGCGGTGAGATACTCTTTGTGGAGACCAGCCTGAGCCGCGGCAAGGAGGGCAAGCTCACCCTTACCGGAAATCTGGGTGACGTAATGAAAGAGTCGGCCATGCTGGCAATGGAGTATATCCGCTCACATACCAAGCTGCTTGACCTTGACCCCGCCGTATTCAACTCCTGGAACGTACATATCCACGTACCCGAGGGCGCAATCCCCAAGGACGGCCCGTCGGCAGGCATCACTATGGCCACATCGATTGCATCGGCCTTTACCCAGCGCAAGGTACGCGCCAACCTGGCTATGACAGGCGAGATAACGCTGCGCGGAAAAGTGCTGCCCGTAGGCGGCATCCGCGAGAAGATCCTGGCAGCCAAGCGTGCCGGAATAACCGATATCATACTCTGCGCCGAGAACCGCCGCGACATAGAGGAAATCCCGGCCGATTACCTGAAAGGCCTGGAGTTCCACTACGTGAACAACATTAGTGAGGTATGGAAACTGGCCCTCCTTGACGAGAAGGTTTCCGATGCACAGGAGATAATCCCCATTAAGGACCCTGCAAAATAAGCCCTGCCTGTGGAAGGATTGACATTCAAACTTGAGCACACCGACGGCACCAGTCACGCAAGAGCCGGACGCATAACCACCGGTCACGGAGTCATAGAGACCCCCATATTCATGCCTGTGGGTACCGTAGGCTCCGTAAAAGCCGTACATCTGCCCGAGCTCAAGGATGACATAAAGGCTCAGATAATACTGGGCAACACCTATCACCTCTACCTGCGTCCCGGACTGGAGGTACTGGAAAAAGCCGGCGGACTGCACAAGTTCAACGGATTTGACCGCCCCATGCTGACCGACAGCGGCGGCTTCCAGGTATTCTCGCTGACCGGCCTCAGGAAGATGACCGAAGAGGGCGTAACCTTCCAGTCGCATATAGACGGATCGCGCCACCTCTTCACCCCCGAACGGGTGATGGACATAGAGCGCACCATAGGAGCCGACATCATGATGGCCTTCGATGAGTGCTGCCCCGGAACAGCCGAATACAAGTACGCCAAGCAGTCAATGGAGCGCACGCACCGCTGGCTGGACCGATGCATACAGCGTTTTGATGAAACTGAGCCCAAGTACGGCTACCATCAGGCTCTGTTCCCCATCGTTCAGGGTTGCGTCTACAAGGATTTGAGAGCCAAATCGGCCGAATACATAGCATCCAAGGGAGCCGAAGGCAACGCCATAGGCGGACTTGCAGTAGGAGAGCCCACCGAAGTGATGTATGAGATGATAGACCTGGTTCACGGCATCCTGCCGCAAGACAGACCCCGTTACCTTATGGGCGTAGGCACTCCCGCCAACATACTGGAAGCCATAGCGTTAGGCGTGGATATGTTTGACTGTGTGATGCCCACCCGCAACGGCCGCAACGCAATGCTCTTCACCAAGGACGGCATCATAAACATCCGCAACAAGAAATGGGAGGATGTGTTTGAGCCCATCGAGGCCTGCGGCGCATCACGTGTGGACACGCTCTACACCAAAGCCTATCTGCACCACCTGTTCAAGGCGCAGGAGTATCTGGCGCTCATGATTGCATCGGTCCACAATCTGGCCTTCTACCTGTGGCTGGTAGGCGAAGCCCGCAAGCACATCCTGGCCGATGACTATCACACCTGGAAAGACGTAATGGTAAAACGAGTAATGCAACGCCTCTGATGAAGAAGAACCTGTTCAGACATAGACTGCTCAAAAGGCTTGACTGGTACATCATAAAGAAGTTCCTGGGCACATACTTCTTTACCATCATCCTGATAATAATCATCATGGTGGTGTTTGATTTCAACGAGCATATAGACAAGCTCAACCAGGCAACGGCCAAAGAGATCATATTTGACTACTACCTCAATTTCGTACCCTACTTTGTAAACATGTTCAGTCCGCTGTTCGTGTTCATTGCCATAATCTTCTTCACCTCCAAGTTGGCCGAGAACTCCGAGATAATAGCAATGTTCTCCACGGGAATGAGTTTCAGGAGAATGATGATCCCCTACCTGCTGTCGGCCGCATTCATCGCCGGTCTCACTCTGTATCTGGGTTCGCAGGTAATCCCCAAGGGCAATGTGGTAAGACTCAATTTTGAGCAGCGCTACAAGCTGAGCCACTATAACCGCGACAACTCAGACGGCACCTATAACATACAGCTCGAGGTAGAGGACGGCGTGATAGCCTATATGGAAAGCTATCAGGACTTCAACAAGACCGGCTACCGCTTTGCGCTCGATAAGTTCGAGGGCAAGAAACTGGTATCACATATGACCGCCCGCAGCGTAACATACGATACCCTATCAACCGAGAAGTATCACTGGAAAGCCAAGAACTTCATGATACGCGATATGTCCGGTATGGTAGAGACAATAAGTCAGGGCACCGAAATGGACACCGTAATCCGTTTTGAGCCGGCCGATTTCCTGGTAGAGAAAGGACAGCAGGAGACTATGTCATCGGGCGAACTCTATGAGTACATAACCCGCCAGAAACAGCGCGGATTCGGCAACACGCAGGAGTTTGAGATAGAGTACCACAAACGCTTCTCAATGTCGTTCGCCGCATTCATACTCACCATAATAGGCGTATCCCTTTCAAGCCGTAAGCGCAAGGGAGGCATGGGACTCCATCTGGGAATAGGACTCGGACTCAGTTTTGGTTACATACTGTTCCAGAGCGTGGCGGCCAACTTTGCCGTAACAGGCTCCATGACCGCATTCTGGGCCGAGTGGCTACCCAATTTCGTATTCATACCGATAGCTATATTCCTATATATAAAAGCACCGAAATAACCTTCTCACCATGAGATTTGACGAGTTTGATTTCCAGCCCGCGTTGCTGGACGCCATAGATGCAATGAATTTCCGCGAGTGCACTCCCATTCAGGAGAAAGCCATACCCGTACTGCTTGAAGGGCATGACCTTATAGGCATAGCCCAGACCGGAACCGGAAAGACTGCCGCTTATCTGCTGCCCGTACTGGACAAACTGTCGGATGGCGGTTACCCACAGGACGCAGTCAATTGCCTGATTATGGTGCCCACCCGCGAGCTTGCACAGCAGATAGACCAGCAGATAGAAGGGTTCTCGTACTTTACCAACATATCCGGGACCGCAGTCTATGGAGGCAATGACGGCATCCGTTTTGAGCAGGAAAAGCGCGGCTTCTCAATGGGCACCGATATAGTTGTAGCCACACCCGGCCGCCTTATCAGCCACATCAGCCTGGGCAATATCGATCTCTCCAAGGTATCGTTCTTTATACTTGATGAGGCCGACCGCATGCTCGATATGGGATTCTATGATGATATAATGCAGATTGTAAAGCAGCTGCCCGCCAAACGCCAGAACATGCTCTTCTCGGCCACCATGCCCGATGAAATCCAGCGTATGGCCCGCACCATCCTGCATAACCCCGTCGAGGTCAAGCTGGCCGTCTCCAAGCCCGCCGACAAGATACTACAGGCCGCCTACGTTTGCTACGAGGCCCAGAAGCTACCCATCATACAGAGCCTCTTCAGCGCCAACGCACCCAAGAGGGTAATAGCGTTCGCATCGTCCAAGCTCAAGGTAAAGGAGATAACCAAATCATTGCGTCGCCTTGGACTGAACGTAGGCGAGATGCACTCCGACCTGACCCAGGCAGAGCGCGACGACATAATGCATAAGTTCCGCAACGGCCACATCAACATACTGGTAGCCACCGATATAGTATCGCGCGGGATAGACATCGACGATATAGACCTGGTAATCAACTATGACGTTCCTCACGATCCCGAGGATTACGTCCACCGCATAGGCCGAACCGCACGCGCCGGCGCCGAAGGCTGCGCCATCACATTCATCGGCCTTGATGACCAGCCCAAGTTCCGCCAGATAGAGCGTTTCCTGGGCAAAGACGTCTACAAAGTGCCCATCCCCTCCGATCTAGGCGAAGCTCCGGAGTACGCCGCAGAACGCAAAAAGCCCCAGCACAAAGGCAAGGGCCGATTCTTCCATCGCAAAAAATGATACAAAAGGGGACAGTCCCCTTTTGTATCATTTTAGTACTGCTCTTTCTCGTTGGGGAAGTCAGAGTTCTTGACGTCTTCAACGTAGTGACCCACCGCGCTGGTGATGGTCTCGTAGAGATTGGCGTAACGGCGCAGGAAACGCGGGCTGAAATCGTTGTTCATGCCCAGCATATCGGCACAAACCAGGACCTGACCGTCCACTCCGCCGCCGGCACCGATACCGATAATGGGAACCGATACCTCCTTGGCTACGCGCTCAGCCAGAGCGGCAGGAATCTTCTCCAAAACGATAGAGAAGCAGCCTACCTCCTCAAGCTTGTGGGCATCGGATATGAGTTTCTCGGCCTCGGCCTCCTCCTTGGCGCGGACGGCGTATGTGCCGAATTTATTGATGGATTGGGGAGTAAGGCCCAGATGTCCCATTACGGGAATACCCACCTCTATGATATGACGCACCTGAGGCAGTATCTCCTCGCCGCCTTCCAGCTTAAGGGCATCGGCATGTGAAATCTTCATTATCTTGATGGCGTTGGTCACGGCCTCGGAGTCATTGATCTGATAAGTTCCGAACGGCATATCAACCACCACCAGGGCGCGCTGCACGCCGCGAACCACAGACTTGGCGTGATAAATCATCTGGTCCAGAGTTATAGGCAGTGTGGTCTGGTTTCCGGCCATCACGTTCGATGCCGAATCGCCCACCAGAATAACGTCAATGCCCGCTCCGTCTACCATCTTGGCCATAGTGTAATCATAAGCGGTAAGCATTGCAATCTTCTCGCCACGCTGTTTCATCTCTCTGAGACGCTGTGTGGTAACCTTACGTTTGTCTTCGGTAATGTATCCCATAATATCACGTGTTTATTAATTGGACCGCGAAGATAACTCTTTTATAAAAAGGAATCACTAAATTTGGATAGTTTAAACTCCTATGGGTAACAATTCTCCGCTAACTGTGTATAAAGCATCGGCCGGATCGGGCAAAACCTTCCGGCTGGCGGTGCAGTATATCACCATGCTGGTAAACAATCCCGAAGGGTACCGCAACATCCTGGCAGTAACTTTTACCAACAAAGCTACGGCCGAGATGAAACAGCGCATAATGTCACAGCTCTATGGGATAGGCCACAATCTGCAGAGCTCGCAGGCATACTTTGAAGAGGTAAGGAAAGCCGTCCCGCTGACAGAACAGACCATCCGCCACAACGCCCTTCTGGCCCTGGACATGATACTTCAGGACTACGGCAGTTTCCGTGTGGAGACCATAGACAGTTTCTTCCAGACCGTGCTGCGCGGATTGGCCCGCGAGTTGGGCATAGGCGGTAACCTGACCCTGGAGCTTGACATAGAAACCGCCATAGACGAGGCTGTGGACGCATTCCTGGCCGATGTCCAGCCCGATACGCCCGATAAGCGCAACATCATGAAGTTTGTGGAGAGCAACATAGAGAACAACCGCAGCTGGGCAATAGACCAGACCATCAAGAAGTTCTCCAAGGAGCTTTTCAGCGAGATATTCATGGAAAACGGACGGGAGCTGCGCCGGATTATGACCGATAACCCCGACGCTGTAACCGACTACAAGGAGAACCTGCTCAATGCCCGGGACAAGGCGCTCCCTCCGATGGAGCAGCAGATAAGGGATTTGGGGCAGCAGATGCTCAGCATCATAGGCTCATCGTTTGACCAGCTGGAAAAAAACGCCAAGACGCTGGTATCCAGAATAGCCGACGGCACATTATTGGAGAGCACACCGGGGAAAACCCTGGGCAACTGTGCATCGAACCACGAAAAAATATTTACAAAGACCGCAACAAGAAAGTATCCCGGTCTGGAAACTCTGGCCCGCGACACATTGATGCCCATGTTTGCTCAAGTGGAGAAAATCTACAATGATTACATCCGTGTGAGCAACACTTTTGACGCCGCACTCAAATACCTGCACGAGCTGAGCCTGCTTCTGAGCATACGCCGCCAGATAGACGCCCAGAGCCGCGAGCAGGGCCGTTTCCTGCTGGCCGACACACCTCAGCTGCTGCATCAGATGGAGGAAGGCGACACATCATTCGTATATGAAAAGACCGGAAACTTTACCCGCCACGTAATGATTGATGAGTTCCAGGACACATCCGACCTTCAGTGGCGCAATCTGGCGCTGCTGCTCAACGAATGCCTCTCAATAGGCCAGGATTGCCTGGTTGTAGGCGATGTAAAGCAGTCCATATACCGCTGGCGCAACAGCGACTGGAACATACTCAACACAGGCATAGAGCAGGAATTCGCCCGCTACAACCCCAATGTGGTCACCATGAAGCAGAACCGCCGCAGCCGCCAGCAGGTGATAGACTTCAACAACACGCTGTTCCCCAATGCCGTAGAGCTCACGGCCCAGTTCTACAGGGAGCAGACCGGCCTGGAATACCCCAACTTGCAGAAAGCCTACAACGGCGTTGAGCAGGAGTGCATAAACCGCGACGGAACAGGCTACGTCTACGCTCGCCTCTTAACCCGCGAGGTAAAGGCCAAAGACCTGGTCGACACCATCTGCCCCATCATAGCAGGCCAACTGGACCAGCTAACCGCAGCCGGAGTCCTGCCCACCGATATAGCCATACTCTGCCGCAAGAAAAACCAGATAGCCGATATCGCCGCGTGGTTTGCCCAGAACCGTCCGGACTACAACATGATATCGGGCGAAGCCTTCCAGCTGGACTCATCGGCAGCAGTAAGGATGCTGGTAAACGCCCTGCGCTGGCTCACTGACAGCACAGACCTCATTGCGCTGGCTCAGCTGGCCTGGGAGTACGCCCAGACCGTAAAAGGGACCGACATCCCGTTTGAAAGCGTCCAGGCAAACGGATTTGATAACATCCTGCCCCCAGCGCTCACCCGGCAGGCCGATATGCTGCGCCACCTACCCCTTTACGAGCTCACAGAGAAGCTCTACACCATACTTGAGCTGGAACGCGCGCAAGGTCAGGACCAATACATAATGGCCTTCCAGGATACCGTCTGCCAGTGGCTGAGCCGAAACCCGGCCGATATGGCCCAGTTCATCACCGATTGGGATGACCAGCTCCATAAGACCCCTATCCCAGCCCCCGACATAAACGGAATACGTCTGCTCACCATACACAAATCCAAAGGCCTGGAGTTTCACACCGTGATAGTGCCGTTCTGCAACTGGCCCATAATAGAAAACAACGGATTAAAGGAAAAACGCCTCTGGATCAAGCCCGGGCAGGAGCCGTTTGACAGCCTTCCGTTCATCCCGGTAGGATTCAACGGAAGCCTGGCCAATTCGGCCTTTGAGGAGCATTACAAGGCCGAAGCCGGACTGCAGACAGTAGACAGCCTCAACCTGCTCTACGTAGCTCTGACCCGCGCCATAAGCAACCTGATAATACTGGGCAGCCGCCCGCACAACAACGGCTCCATATTTGATATACTGGAAGCCAGCCTGGCATCGGCATTCAAGAGCGATGTCGATGATGACACCATAACCTATCAGACCGGCCGGATCTGCCCACACACAGAGCGCGTCAATACCGACAGCCGGAATCCGTTCGATGCACAGCCTGCCGTAAGCCAGCTCCGCATGCAGACCTACCCCATCAACGCCAGGTTCCGCCAATCGGGCGAATCCACACGCTTTGTCCACAGTGACAGCCCCGAAGGAAGCCGCCAGGAGGAGTACATAGAGACCGGACGGCTCATGCACAGCCTTTTTGCCACCATCCGCACTGAGGCCGATATAGACCCGCAGGTGGACCAGATGCTGCGCAACGGCCTGCTGGAATCCGCCCTCAAAGCCCAAAAGCTCAAGCAGGACATCCGAGCCCACATAGCCGCCACTCCGGGCGCAAGCGAGTGGTTCAGCGGCAACTACACCCTCTTTAACGAGGCTTCAATAATCTACCGCGACGGAGGCATACTCCAGACCCGCCGCCCCGACCGCGTAATGATAACCCCGAGCGGCCGCGCCATCATAGTAGACTTCAAGTTCGGCCGCGAATCGGAAGACTACCTCCACCAGGTCCAGGAATACATGGACCTGCTCCGCAAAATGGGTCACACCCAGGTAGAAGGCCACATCTGGTACGTCTACTCCAACCGCATCACCCACTGCTAAAATGATACAATTGGGGACAGACCCCTTTTGTACTATTTTTCCTAATGAGACACTAAAGCACCGATGCATGCTTCAGGGCATTCTTTATCGCTTTGTTTATAAAGTCATTAATGGTAGTGTCCGATGAAGACGCAGCCGCAGCAACGCGCGAATGAAGCTCCGATGACATTCTGAGATTTAGCTTTCCGCTGAAAGGTTTGGCCGGTTCCACACCATCGGCTCTGCAGCCCTCGATATAGCTGTCAATACCATCCTCAAAATCCTTGCGCAGCTCCGCAAGAGTCTGGCCCTCATAAAGGATCAGCACCTTATTCAGGCCCTGAACCTTACCACACAGGCAGTCATCCTCCTTGCTGTATTCCACACTGCCCTTATAGCCCTTGTATTCCAAATAATCCATATCCTCGTTCATAATAAGTTCTTACTCTTTAGGTGCTGATAAACAGCGTTCAACATCCACTCTTTCATAACACTTCCCGGATGGGGCCGATGAATATCAATATACTCACCCGTCGCCTCATTCTTAAACCTCACACGAGAGCCCGATGTTGCTCCTTTGTTGTGTACTTCATAGCCCAGATACGAAAGCAGTCTCACGGTCTCCTCATAAGTAAAGTCTTTAGGTTTCTTCTTAAACCTCTCCAATAGTTTTTCAATTGAACTCATGGTCTTAAAAATTACAATGGCAAAGGTACTAAATTTAGTACCACATTTGCAAAGAAATAATCAACAAAAACAAAGTGACGCAAAACGCGCTCGGCCCGAAGGGACGCTTTTACCAAGCGAAGCGACTGAAAGAAATACCCCTTTGCGTTAATTTCAAATCTTCGACATCTCGCGCCCCAGCTGGCGGATAGCCTCAAGAATCTGGTCCGCGCGCTGCTGGGATGGCTTTTTGATTCCGTAGATGTAACGGGACAGTAGACTTTTGTTGATGCCTATGTATCGGGCCACTTCCGAGACATTCAGCTGCGGGAACCGACGGAATACATCGGCAATAACATTGTCCGGATTGGGCTCCTCAGTATTATAGAAACTGCTGATGTGGATATCCTCATCAATCTCCTCCCAACGTATATCCTCTCCGTCAAGGCCGATGACAAACCGCTGGCGTTGCTCCGGCGTAGCCTCAAGCAACAGAGGAAATGCCTCCAGCGGGCGGCTGTAGGTATTGCCCTTGTCGGTCAGGATATAAATCCTGCCTTCGGCGAACCAGAGTTTCGTAATGAGTTCCATTACCAGGCAAATGTAGGTATAATTTTTTATACCCAAACATTTGCCATATTATTTTAAAAGGTAAAGAAAAGTGACGCAAAACGCGCTCGGCCCGAAGGGACGCTTTCACCAAGCGAAGCGACTGAAAGAAATACCCTAATGCAGCGATTTCAGCAACAATGCATATATTTGTATATAAATAATTCAAGCCTCAAACCAACATGGCAAAAATCTACGTAGCCTCCAGCTGGAAAAACCCCTACCAGCCCCAAGTGGTAAACAAGCTCCGCGAGCAGGGACACCAAGTGTTTGATTTCCGCAACCCGCCCGACGGCCGCGGCGGCTTCTTCTGGAAAGATGTGGATCCTGATTGGGAGAATTGGACCACCCAGGACTACATAAGCCACCTGGACCACGAATGGGCCCGATACGGATTCCAGCGCGATTTTGACGCCATGCGCTGGGCCGATGTCTGCGTCCTGGTACTCCCCTGCGGCCGATCCGCCCACACCGAGGCCGGCTGGATGGCCGGTGCCGGCAAGAAGGTCATTGTCTATATCCCCGATAAGGAGGATCCGGAGCTGATGTATAAGATGTTTGATTTGATTACGGACAGTATGGATGATGTAATTGAAAATGTAAAAAAATTCCAACATCCATAAAGACAACCTCTTCCCCAAAAATCATAAGCGGATACCGTTCAACATTTTTTGCGAGCCCTCCAATAGCTTGCAAACCATTGCACATTTGTTTCTGAAACTTGCAAAAGTTACAGATTTCACCTATTTTTACCATAATTTTTAACTAAGGTTGGGATATTATTGCTCATCCAATTCAATTTTCTCCAACCTGCTACAACATGTTTAACAGAGAATGAGAGGAATTAAAGATATAGAAATCAGCAATTTCAGAGGCATTGAGCACCTTAAGATTGATGATCTGGCACGAGTAAACGTACTGCTTGGGCAGAACAATTCCGGCAAAAGTACTGTGCTTGAATCAATCGCCATGCTTATGTCCATGTCCAACCCCGATGTCCCGCAACTGCTGAATGCAAGCAGAGCAAGAAAGCCATTCAGCAACTTCATTGACATTAAATATTTTTTCCGCAATCTGGATGTGTCATTGGCGCCGCAGCTGAACGCCACTCATTCTGACAGTACAGGCAGAAGCCTCAGGATGGGATTGACATACGTATTTGATGAAAAAGCTGAACCAGACAAGGAGCCTATACAGCAGGCTGGAGCAACAGTAAGATATGTCAACACGTTAGAATTGAGCTTTGATGTAAAAAAGAACAATTCAATCCAGAGCTACAAAAGCTGGTTGCGGGTAAACCCATCGGGAATAGTTGTAAACAGGAAATATGCCGATGGCTATCTGGAGCAGGATAGGGCATTTCTCATATCGGCCGATCTTATGTCGAGCAATCTGGTAAATGACCTGACAGAACTGTTCAAACGCAACAACAAAGACTCTGTTCTGGCTCTGCTAAAACTGTTTGACAGCAGGATAAACGGCATAGAGATACTTAAGGACGATGTCTATATAGGGTTTGAAGGACTCTCAGAAATGTTGCCATCCGGCATGGCCGGCGATGGATTGCGCCGCTACCTTAACATTGTAGCAGCGGCTGCAAATCCATTGAACAACATGATTCTCATTGACGAGATTGACAATGGCATACACTACTCCGCATACACAAAACTATGGAGCGCAATATTTGCACTGGCGCTGAACACGGACAAGCAGATTTTTGTAACAACCCATAGCCAAGAGACATTAAACAGCCTGAACTCCGTCCTTGAGAATGCGGCTCAATATCAGGACCAACTCCGTCTATACACATTAGAGAACACCAGACTGAAAGGTTTGCAAGCATACAAGTACACATACCAGGGCCTTAAAGACGCCTGTGAAAACAACATAGAATTAAGAAGCATAGTACAATGAAAAAACGTTTCCTGATTATAGTAGAAGGCGAGGCAGACAAGAAGTTCATCAGAGACTACTACCATCACCTGTTTAATGAATCCATTCCAGCCAACAGCATAATCCATACTGGCGATCTGTCCGATGACGAAACAGGCGGTATAGAGAAGTTAAGCCGTGAGGTTAATATTCAACAGATGCGCAACAACACCGACCAAGGAGGAGTGAACCTGGTCATATTTGATGCCGATGAGGACTTTGAGTCAAGACGCGCCAGGTTGTTGAGTATAAAAAATGAGATGGGAGTGGACTTTGAACTGTTCCTACTGCCCAACAACAAAGACGCTGGTGCTCTTGAGGACCTGCTTGAAAATATAATCAATCCCAACAACCAACCAGTAATGGACTGTTGGGACACGTATGAAGGAGAACTGGGCAAAGTGAGGATCCCAACCAAAGAGCCCCCCACTCTAACCATTCCCGCCAAGAAAACCAAGATATACGCCTATCTTGAAACCCTTCTAGGCAAATCCAAGAGCCAGAAGAAACTCATCAAGGAACAGGAGCGCAAATATGAGAACGCGGCTCACTGGAATCTGGATTCTGAGTATCTGGTGCCGCTGAGCATTTTTTTGAAAGCCAATCTGAATTAGGAACTTGATAAAGATATGACAAGAGATATCTGGACAGAAGAGCAGATTACGGTAGTGCTTTATGAGTATTGTCGGAATCCTTTTGGCCAATTCTCAGCAACTAAACAGTTCGTTAAGGAATTAGGGCAGTTGTTGGGGCGTTCGCCAGCAGCTATTGTTCGGAAGGTTGGGAATCTTGCCAGTTATGACCCTCAGATGAAAGCAAGAGGTGTTTGGGGGCTTGGTCATACAGGGAAACTTGATGAGCTGGTTTGGAATAAGTATTTTGGTCATTGGAATCAACTAGCCTATGATGCAGAAGTATTATTGGCAAATCTAAGGAGTAAGAAACTTGAAGATTCTCTGAATATTGATATTCATGACTTGCCCAAAGGTTCTGAGCGTACCCAAGAAGTCAAACGGAGAATCAATCAAAACTTTTTCAGGGATACGGTATTGTCCTCATATGAAAACAGATGTTGTATTACAGGAATAAACAACGCTAAATTACTTCACGCCTGTCATATCGTGGGGTGGAATGAAGATGAGGCAAATAGGACTAATCCACAGAACGGATTATGCCTAAACGTACTATTCCACAAAGCTTATGATGACAACCTAATTGGTATCTCGCCTGATTATGAGATTTTTGTCTCAGATAAATTCTTTGGAGCGAAATTAGATAGTGTTGATTCTTCTACAAAGGAGTATATAAAGAGTATTAATCATAGAAAACTGATAATGCCAAAACGTTTTTTGCCTGACAGGGATTTGTTAGCTATGCATTTTGAAAGATTTACGAAATAAAAAAGTAAGATTATTGATATAACATTTGTCTATATGAGACGAACTGCGATAAGAATAGATTGGCGTAAAGTAATTCTGATAACGATTAATGAGCTGTAAAAAAGAAACGATAAGGGTGTTTGAAGGCTTCGCCGGTTATGGTGGAGCCTCTTATGCCATGAGACGAATCAACAAATCATCAGCGAGTATTAGATTCCAAGTAATAGGCTACTCAGAAATCTGTCAATCTGCTATCGACTTGTACAATGCAAACCATAAGCAAAGAAATGGAGAAGCCATAAAGAATTGGGGAGACATCACCGAAATTAATGAATTTGAGCTCCCCGATTTCGATATGTTTACAGGCGGTTTCCCATGCCAGCCTTTCTCTACTGCTGGAGATTGCAAAGGAGAAATAGACCCACGTGGTTCTTTGTTTGCTGACATTGTTCGAATATGTCGAGAAAAAAAACCAAAATATCTGTTCCTGGAAAATGTTGTTAATCTATGCAGAGGGAAATTTAGACCAACTTACGAGGCTATTTTGGATATTTTTGATGCGATTGGCTATGATGTTCAAACAGCAATTCTTAATTCTTCAGACTATGGAATACCCCAAAACAGGCAAAGATTATGGTTCTTTGGGAAAAGAAAAGATGCTGGCGGACTACCAGATGGGTTTGCGATGAAACCAAGAATCAAACCTCTTAAACATTTTATTGAGGATTTTTTAGATGAACATCCTAATGAAGAACTATATAGGACACAGGCTCAAATCGACCATATTATAAATATTCATAATAAGCCCCATGATTTTTTTCATGTAACAGAAAGATTGTGTTATGACTATTACAACAGAAAGATCCGCACAGACAGAATCTGTATGACAATAACCCCTCCAAATCATAATGTGGTTAGAATTGTCGAGCCACCAATAAATGGTATGGATAGATTTAGAAAATTATCAGTGGATGAACATTTTAGATTAATGGGATTCAAAATAAATGGGAAAAAAAGAGAAATAATCTACCCAGAGAATCTGAGTTATCAAGAACTCGGCGAACGTGCTGGCAATGGATGGGAAATAAATGTCGTAACTATTTTATTAAAACATATCTTTAAGCAACTTTAACAACTCTTATGTACGAAGAGTATGAAACACAAGAAGCCATCCCTGAAGCTGCTTCGATGATTGAGACATTCAGGGCTATAGGTTATAGTTTAGAAACCGCGATAGCTGATATTATAGACAATTCTATAACTGCATGCGCTAAACATATAACCATACAACGCTATTGGAATGGTGGAAAGTCCTTTATCGCAATAAAGGATGATGGCTTAGGCATGACTAACGATGAGTTAATTCTTGCTATGCGTCCAGGTGCTCAAAACCCATTGGCAGAGCGTGATGAAAAAGATCTTGGACGTTTTGGTCTTGGCCTTAAAACTGCCTCATTTTCTCAATGTAGAAAACTGACGGTTATTAGCAAGAAGAACGAGACAACTTCATACTGGACATGGGATTTGGATTTTGTGGCAGAGTGTAAAAAATGGAATTTGATACGCTGGTGTCCCGATGCTTTCAAAGACGCCTTGAATGATGTAACATCTGGTACTATAGTCATCTGGTCGGAGTTGGATAGGATTATTCCAACAAATACAGATAGTACTAATGAAGTCGTAAAAGAAAAATTCTCCAGAGCCTTGGATAAGGTCAGAATTCATTTGTCAATGACTTTTCACAGATTTATTGAAGACAAACAAATATCAATAGTATGGGGCAGCCATGAAATCTCACCATGGAATCCATTCTGTCCGACTGAAAACAAACGTCAGCCCTTCCCCATTGATTATCTTCCTGGAGGAGTAACATTGACAGGATTCGTTTTGCCACACAAATTAAATTTCTCTAATGAAACTGCATTTCATATAGCTGAAGGTCCAAATGGATGGAGTGGACAACAAGGATTCTATGTTTATCGCGGTAAAAGACTTCTACTATCAGGAGATTGGTTGGGATTATTCAGGAAAGAAGAATGCTACAAACTAGCACGAATAGCCATAGATTTACCAAATAGCCAGGACGCAAAATGGCAAATAGATATAAAAAAGTCCAAAGCTTATCCCCCTACATATTGCAGAGAGCAGATAGAGCAATACTCTAAGAAAGTGCGTTCAGCAGCTGAGGAGGTCTTTAGGCATAGAGGAAAAATTTTGAAGCAACGTGCTGGTCAGCAGTTTCATCCATTGTGGTTGGAGAAGAAGAAGGATTCTAATTGGTCATATGTGATAAACAGGGAAAATCCTCTTATTGTACACCTCAAGAAAATAGCTGAAACAGGGGCATCGGAGGCAATTAATCAAATGCTTTTGTTGATTGAATCATGTGTTCCGGTTAAAACAATTTTTATCAATGAGGCAAAGGATGAAGATAGGCATGACGCTAATAAAATACTTGATGAGACAACCATTAAGCAAACATCAAAAGCATTGTATGACTCATTTATCAATCAAGGTAAAAGTTCTTTGCAAGCAAAGGCTTTACTCAAGATTATTGAACCGTTTAATTATTACGAAGATATAATAGACTCACTTTGATGCAACAAGATTTAGACAAATACATAGATTATTGCCGTCTTTTCATTGGGGACACTTTTACAGCTACAGACAAAAAGATTGATGAGGCTGTAAATCAGTTTGCATGGATGTTCCCACTAATAGACAAACTTGAGGTAAAAAAACGTCTCATGTCCCTATATACACTTCCAATAGCACCATATAAAACGCTTCTTGACAGCAACAACCCTGGTGCAGGTTGGTTAAGTAAAAATAATTATGCTAGACAATTAGAAATTGAATGGGGGTTCTGGAATAGATATCAAAAGTTCCTTAGAGAAAAAGAAAAATACCAACCAGGAGTCATCTTTCAGTTAGATCGGTTGACAAATGAAATACTGGACAACCTTTATGATCCCGCATTGGTTGATATTAATTTCTCAAAAAAAGGTCTTGTTGTTGGACAGGTACAATCTGGTAAAACATCCAATTTTACAGGACTTATTTGTAAGGCCGTAGACGCAGGCTTCAATGTAGTCATTGTGTTTGCTGGTATCCTTGATGATTTGAGGACTCAAACTCAAAATCGTTTGGAAAAATGTTTCTTAGGCTTTACCACCAAGGATATTAAGCACATACAAGACTATGAGAAGGTCGGCATTGGTGTGGGATTGATTGATAACAAGCCAATTGCACATGCTTTTACTACCATCGTCTCCGATTTCAGAGAATCAACAGTAAACTCATTAGGAACTAATTTTCAAACAAAAGATCCTATCTTGTTTGTCGTAAAAAAGAACGGTAGAATTTTGGCCAATCTAAAAAAATGGTTGTCAAAAAAAGATTTAGACGGCAAATCAGTCTTGTTTATTGATGATGAAGCAGATAATGCATCTGTAAATACATCAAAAAATAAAGAGAAAGCATCTTCTATAAATAGTAAGATTAGAGACATTTTAACTCTATTCCGTCGCAATGCCTATGTGGGCTATACAGCCACACCTTATGCTAATATCTTTATTGACAGGACTGATGAGAATGATTTGTTCCCTCGCCATTTCATTGTGAATCTGCCAACCCCTCCAACTTATCTAAGTCCAGAGAAGGTGTTTGGATTAGATACCGGATGTGAACAGCCATTGCCTATCGTAAACATAGTAAAAGACTATCAAAACTTTGTTCCAGACAAGCATAAACTGGGAGAACGCGATACGTTGTATTATCAAAACATTCCAGAAAGTTTGAAATATGCTGTGAGATGTTTCATTTTGGCATGTGCAATTCGTTGTGTCCGAGGTCAAGCCAGGAAACACAACTCAATGCTAATACACTTATCTCGTTATCAGGCATGGCAGAATGAAATTAAACTCCTTATTGAGAGACTTTTTAAGTTCTACAAGAGTGAGATCCTTGCCGATGATGCACACATATATAACCAATTAAAGAAAGATTTTGAAGAGAATTATATCTGTGGAAGAGGTAACACTCAGATGGAATACAAATCGTTTGTTCAAACAACATCTGAGGTTATTGATTCTCAATATGCTTCTATAAAAGAAGAGATAGCCCACGTAAAATGGGATGATGTAAAAGACCAACTATATTATGTTATTTCAAAAATCGAAGTAAAAGCCTTAAACGGGGCATCAACAGATTATTTAGCATACGAAGATCATCAGGAGGATGGTTATTATGTTATAGCTATTGGTGGAGACAAACTTTCTCGTGGTCTAACATTGGAGGGATTAACAATTAGCTATTTCCTGCGTGCTTCTAAAATGTATGACACACTTATGCAGATGGGACGCTGGTTTGGCTATCGCCCTCAATATGTAGATGTTTGTCGACTATTCATAAGTGAGGAAATAAATTATTGGTTCAAAAATATTACTATTGCTAATAATGAACTCAGGGAAGATTTTGACTACCTGTGGGAGAGCAAAGGTAGTCCTCAACAATTTGCCTTGAAAGTTAGAACAAGTCCGGGGCTTTTGATTACATCTCCTTTGAAAATGTTCTCAACAAAAGATGTTCAGGTTTCTTGGGCCGCTACTCTTGTTGAAACATATTCATTAAGACGCTCTAAAGAATCTGTTGAAAGGAACTTCCAACTAACTTCTAACTTTATACAAGGACTTGGATACAGATACAATAATAATGGTGAGGATGATCCTCGTGGATATTTATGGATTGACGTAAATTATAGAAAAGTATGTGACTTTATTGAGCATTTTGAGATTGCAGAAACATCAAGAATAAAAATGAATCTTGATAAGATGTCTCAATACATCAAGTCCTGTGTAAATGAATATGGCGAATTGTTATCATGGCGCATCATCCTGAGAAATCAAGAGATAAATGATGACAATTATAACAATTGTGATAAATCTATTTATTGTTTAGCTGATGGTACATTACACGGAATCTGTACGAACCGCACTCGTGTTGGCATACCTGAGCAAGATGATAATGTTTACAACTTAAGAAATTATCACCTTATCTCTGGTCCTAAAGACGAGTTCTTAGATATGGATATCTTGGAAGAAGATCTTACAGAAGCACTAAACGAAACCATTATGATGAAGAAGGAACAACATGCAAAGAATCCTATCATAAAAGAATGGAAAGAAAAATATCCATCCCCAACTCTTGTACGTCAAAAGTATAGACCTTCAAATAATCCTCTTCTCATCATCTATCCACTTAATCCTGCAAAAGCAAATGTAATTGGATTTGACGGAAAAATAAAACAAAACGTTGAGTGTTACAAACAGAATGACACACCGTTTATTGCTTTCGCTATTGTATTCCCTAATAGCAAGAACTCAAAGGGGGTTAAATATAAGGTAAATGAGGTTAATGATATAATTGAAACAGAAATTAATTTTGAGAAGACAAATGACAACCAGTATCCAGATGAATAATAAAGTACTCGATATTTGGGCTATCTTAAAGAATGAGAAGCGAGCAGGTTTGGTTAAACGTCTGTATTCAGCAGACTCCAAGATAAACGTGTATTGTGTGTATCAAAATCCTGAAGAATACTATGGCATTGCCTTGTCATTTCCCAAATCAATCAGGTTTAATCTCGCCCCTTTTGCATCAGTTTCTGAACCTATTATTGATATTTATGAAGACAGCAGTTTTTTAGACTCTATGCTCCTTTGCGCTAAAATAAAGAGTTATGATAAAATAAATGAGTTTTCGTACTTATGCGAAAATGTAATACAAACTATTCTCCTGGAAAAGACAATTACAGATGCTGTCAAGACATTTGGAAACGCTCTCTTAAGATGGAAAAATCTCTTTGAGTGTGTTCGTCATACGGGGCTTTCACAAGAAGAACAACAGGGTTTATATGGTGAATTGCGTTTCTTGAAGAAGTGTCTTATATCAGCATCCGACTCATATTATGACATTGTTCGGAATTATGTTGGCACAAATAGGAATCTGAGAGATTTTCAGGGAAAAGCATGGGCTGTAGAAGTGAAAACGACTTCAACGAATAATCCCCAAACATTAACTATAAATGGAGAGAGACAATTAGATGATTCAATGATAGACCATTTATTCTTGTATCATTGCTCTGTTGAAGTTTCGGAAAAAACAGGTGAGACGTTGCCTGAAATGGTCAAGAGTATTAGGAATTTATTGAAGGATGATGTTGCAGCACACTCTTTATTTAACGCTAAGCTATTTGAAGCAGGCTATATAGATACTCAAGAGCATTTATATAATAATAGGTGCTATCATATACGCAAGGAAGATTTCTTCCATGTAAAAGACAAGTTTCCTCGTATTAGAGAAAAAGAACTGAGGGATGGTGTAGGCAACGTGAAATACACCATCAGCATTTCTTCATTTGAATCATACAGAGTAACCGAACAGAAAGTCCTTACCAAATGTTTAAGTAATGACTGAAATAGAAAAGTTTTATAAATCATTTAAGAAAGAAATATCTTCATTGCAATTTGCAGAGGAAAACGGCGAATTTCAGGAACAGTCTTTCACGAGAATCTGTTTGGATATGCTTACACAAGCAAACGAAACAGATAATGCAGTCGTGGCTTTTGACGAGAAAGCTCTTGGTACAAAGAATCAGCATAAAATTAATGGTTATGCAGTATCAGAAACATGTGATACTATAGACTTGTTTATTTCTTTATATAAGCCCTCTGATTCTATCGAAATTATAGACAAGCAAAGTATTGACCGCGCTTGCACTCGTATTATAAATTTCTTTGATAAGGCATATTTTAACCATTACGATAGGGATTTGGCAGAGACATCATCAATATTTGAATTCTCCCACCAATTAGCAAGTTCGACAGAAATTCGTAAGAACTTAATAAGAGTCAATGCATTCATTCTTACGAACGCACGTTTTAAGGGAGAAATTCCTGTTCCTAAAGATGTTTTTGGGCAAAAGATATTTATAAATATCATTGATATCGACAAGTTGTATAGTATGTCCGCCCAGTCACGCTTGCCCATTCAGTTGGATTTAAAAGAACATAATATAAAAGCTCATTGTTTGCAAATACCGACAGAATCAGAACAATATGATGGCTATTTGACTTACTTGCCAGGAAAGTTTCTTGCGTCTCTCTATGAACAATATGGTTTTAAACTCCTTGAACAGAATGTAAGATCATTCCTACAATTCAAGGGAGGAATTAACCGGGGAATAAAGGAGACAGTCCTCAAAAAGCCTAATATGTTCTTCGCTTACAACAATGGTATCTCTGCAACAGCTGATGCCATTGTTTTAGATGCATCCAACTCCACCATACTTAAAATAAACAATCTACAAATTGTTAATGGAGGTCAAACAACAGCCACCCTCTTTTATACTTCTAAAGATGCCAAAGAGAATCTGGACAAGGTTCTTGTCCCAATGAAGATTTCTGTTATCAAAAATGTGGAAAATTCTTATGAGATTGTGAAATACATCTCAAAGTATGCAAATACACAGAACAAGATTAACGATGCAGATTTGTCAACTAACGATCCTATTCTTGTTGAAATTGAGAAATTATCACGCTATATGCTTACGCCTATAACTATTGATTCTAATCAACAACATTATTGGTTCTTTGATCGCATTAGTCGGCAATACGATAATCTGCTCACCCAGAATTCGAAAACTAAGACAAGTAAGAAGGCTTTTCTCTTGAAATATCCCAAGCAATGTAAGTTTACCAAATACGAATTGGCAAAATATTATAATTCATATTATGAACTTGAAGTTGGTGGAAAAATCATTGTAGGTCCACATTGCGTTGTTGATGGCAACGAGGTTAACTTCAGAGCTTTTCGTGACAACGTAATGCCAAATCTTAACATTAACAATGTGTTCTTTGAAGATCTGATTGCCAAAGCGATTTTGTTTAAGGAAGTTGACAAAAGGCATGGTACAAAACGTAGTAAGACACCTCCTATTGGCGATATGAAGCAAGTAATGGTACCTTATAGCATTGCTCTCCTACAGATTGCGACGAAAGGCTGTCTTGATTTGGGAAAGATTTGGAAAAACCAAAAGATTTCTCCAGAACTATCTGATTATATGTATAATCTTATGGTTCAATTGAATCAATTCCTCAAAGACAATTCTCCAAGGTCAAATATTATTGAGTGGGGCACAAAAGAAGATTGCTGGAGAACGGTTAAAATGAAATTTGAGATTCCTGATACCAATTGTATAAAGAATGATATTTGCAGTAAAGAGGCAATCGACCAACGCTATGCTGATAAAGATTCTTCAGATACAGAAATGAATGCTATTCATAGACAACTTGTTTCTGAAATTTCTAGTGAAACCTGGATTAAAGTTGCAGATTGGGGGAGGGACTCTGGCTGCTTGTCTTTACCAGAACAGAATACTGCAAGAAATCTTGCACATAAAGCAAAATTTGAATATGAGTTGAATAATCGTGAAATTGTAAAAGGTCTTCTGATTTACGAAATTGTGTGTCGCAACAACTATGATATATTTGAAGAAGAAATCATAAAAGGCACAAATGATGATTCAATTTCAAAAGAGCAGATAATAAAGATGTTGACATGGGAAAAGACACCTGTCATTCTTGAGGGTTGGCAGTTTAAAATCATACAACAATCACTGAAGGATGGTTACATTTCACAATTCAGGGCAGCAGAACTATCCTATATAAATAAACAATTGCAGAATCATGGATTCAAAATCTAATAAGTATTTATGCCTTTGCAAAAATATGAATAAAGAAGATATATCCAACCTCCAGTCTCCCTTTGATGCCATTAAGGAGACTGATAAGGAGGGACGTGAGTGGTGGAACTCCCGCAAACTGGCCAGGCTGCTCGGATATCAGAAATACTGGAATTTTGAGCGGCTGATTGATAAGGTCACGCCTTTCCTGCAAAAGGAGAAAGGACTTGACTTGAAGGAACACATTGTGCCAATTGATGAGATGGCACATCTGCACAACAGCGGTTACAGGAATGTAACGTCTGTTCTGTTATCAAGGACGGCCTGCACCGTCATTGTCATGAATGCCGACCGTAAAAAGCCGCTGGTCAAGGCTGCCATTGAGTATTATACGGATAACATGACATCGACAGAACTGGCTAGAAGCATTGAGGGTAATGTGCTGATGTACCGTTCCACTACCGGTAAGGTTAATGTTACCGTTTTGTTCAGCAACGAGACGTTCTGGCTGTCACAGAAACGTATGGCAGAGCTTTTTAACGCTGCTGTTTCAACCATAAACTACCACCTCTCAGAAATTGACAGAAGCGGAGAATTGCAATTGTCCACAGCTATTCGAAAAATTCGAATTCCATCGGACCATTGCGACGAGAGCCCCATCCTGATGTATAATCTGGACGCAATCATAGCTGTTGGCTACCGTGTAAACAGCTATGAGGCCACACAATTCCGCCGGTGGGCTAGAGAGGTCTTGAAGCAGTACATCATCAAGGGATTTGTGCTGGACGATGAGCGGCTTAAGGGTAAAGACCCGTTCGGAGCTGACTACTTTGAGGAACTGCTTGAACGCATACGTGAAATCCGCACATCGGAACGCCGGTACTATCAGAAGATTACCGATATCTATGCAGAATGCAGCAGTGACTATGACCCCAAGGCCGATGTCACCAAAACTTTCTACAGCACAGTCCAGAACATGATGCACTATGCGGTGACACATCAGACTGCGGCTGAAATTATCCATAACCGAGCCGATGCTAACAAGCCGTATATGGGTCTTATGACCTGGAAGAACGCTCCAGACGGACGTGTGGTCAAGAGTGATGTCACCATAGCAAAGAACTATCTGTCTGAAAAGGAGGTGGATAGCCTGAACCTGCTGACT
Source organism: Bacteroidaceae bacterium (assembly GCA_045534785.1). Taxonomy (GTDB): domain Bacteria; phylum Bacteroidota; class Bacteroidia; order Bacteroidales; family Bacteroidaceae; genus Colenecus. The sequence goes on from JAZSKJ010000023.1 coordinate 94,251, forward strand.
ACCGCCTTCCTTGATGTTGCCGAAGACCGGGCACGCAGGCACATAATCACCACAATGAAAGACTGGACGGCTGTTCTTGAAAAATATCTGACTATCAGCGATTACGATATCATTTCTGGAACGGGAAAGATTTCACATGAAGAAGCTGAGGCCAAGGCTCTGGCAGAATATGAGAAGTTCCGCCGTATCCAGGACAAGACCATAATGTCAGACTTTGACAAGTTTATTGAAGGTCTGGAATAAACATAATCATCAAGTTGAGCATTCCTTAAGCACCAACTTGCTTAAATTCGCATAAACATGCCCAAATACACCTTCACCATAACCCAAATCACAGGTCAATACGGCAACAAATACCCGCTGCTAACGGCCAATGAGTATCCTTGGATGAACTGCCAGGTTATCCCTACCCCTCCGGATCGGAAGGAAGAGATTATGGCGGAGCTCAACAAGCGGCAGGAATATGTGGTTTATGCCGATGGCCGCACGGATTTCTGCGTCATACAGGCTGGTGGCGGCACACCTGAGCACCCTACCATCGAGATCAATGATGATAACTGGGAGGAGGTAGATAAGTCGTTATGTGATTGTATGCAGGCTGCTGCTGACTTCTGGGCAGCCCACCACCCAAAATGATACAATTGGGGTCTGCTTCCCTACGTATCATTTTTTGTGCTAACATCGGCCCCCAAAAACCGACTCATCAGAAACGACCCCTTTGCGTCATTTTCAAAAAACGAGTACATTTGTCATCGGACTATCTATATTGATTTATGACAGCGACACTGATTTTATACGGATTAATAACCAGTTCACTTGTATCGGTACTGGTTGGCTTGCTGGGCGCAAGGAGACGGATTGGATTTGGGTGGGCATATCTGCTCTCAATCCTGACCACACCGCTGATTGGCCTTATCATTACACTTTTGTTTGACAAGCTGCCGGACGGCGAGCGCAAATGGGGCTGCCTGGGAGTGATTCTGGCTATCGTTGCTATTGTGCTTCTGATTATGTTGGCTCTTGGCGTTTTTGCTTCTGTTCTGGGTCCTGAAACGGGTGCTTCTGGGGTAGCGTGCTCGCCAATCTTGATCAGACTCTCTTTTGCTTTTACTTTAAGTGCCATAGTTTGTTTGTGTTTAATAGTTTGTAAATGTTTTTCAATCAGACTCATGGTTTGGGGCTGCGCCTTTCCCTCTACCCTAAGCCGTCTTTTCCTGAACTCAAAATTTATCTCGCTAGTTAGAGAAATTTTTTTCGCTAGTTAGAGAGGCAATTTTCTCCTTCAGTCCGTTGACACGGCAAATATATAACGCCAGTATTGCGGTCTACAAATAAATGGTAAACTTTTTTCAGAACTAATTGATTTTTTCAAATAGGCAAAAGTCAAGACTTATATTACCAAACTGAAACAAGTGGGGCTTATTGTCCGTGTTGGCAGTAACAAGACTGGCTATTGGAAAGCAACTATTTGACACAGTACAAAAGGGGACAGACCCCTTTTGTATCATTTTTGCTACTTTTGTCGGAAATATGAAACAGATCGAGGTAGTAGCCGCAATAATTCACGATGCCGATGGGCGCATTTTTGCAACCCAGCGCGGGTATGGTGATTTCAAGGATTTCTGGGAGTTTCCCGGCGGCAAGATGGAGCCGGGCGAAAGTCCGGAGGAGGCATTGAAGCGTGAGATTTGGGAGGAGCTGGAGACGCGCATTGTGATTGAGCGGTTTGTCAAGACCATTGAATGGGACTACCCTGCTTTTCATTTGGTCATGCACTGCTTCTGGTGCCGCGTGGAGAGCGGTGCTCTTACGCTTAAGGAGCACGAGGCGGCGCGCTGGTTATCGGCCCAGCAACTGGACAGCGTCAACTGGCTGCCGGCGGACCTTCAACTGCTGGATGAATTGTGACAATGACGCAAAACGCGCTCGGCCCGAAGGGACGCTTTTACCAAGCGAAGCGACTAAAAGAAATACCCCTTTGCGTCATTTTGCGTCACGAGGTTAATATTCGTAGAGTCTGATGTGCAGGATCTTCCAGTCATCGGTACTGATGCGTGCGTGCCGTCCCTGATGGCTCTGATCTCCGTTTTCGCGCCGCAGATATATCAGCTGGCCATCCGGTGCAATCTGTACCTCATCGACCGACAACAGTCCCAGGCGTTTTCCCCTGAACCTGTCGGTGCGTGCATCTGAATCAGTTCCGGATTGGGCAAATCCATCTTCACCCAACGTCTTATTCTGCTCCTGTTCCTTTTCGGTGCGGGTCTTGAAATCAACCACAACTCCGCAACCGGCCAGCAGATAGTCATATCGACCCACTTTTATCAGCATGGCGCCACCCTCGGGCCATTGCGTTCCGTCGGTGGCACGCGGGTCCCAAGGCAGAGTATAATAGTGACGGCAGGTCATTACTGTGCCTTCATCATCGATAATCCGCTCTGTATCCTCCTGGTCAAAGAGCAGTCCCCATGAGTTCTTCTTATTGGCCGGATCAAGATTTGAAATCTGTCCTAACAGATTGTAGGCTTTTGTGATGTTATCGGTCTCATCGGCCGATGACTGGTCTATGGCAAACGGCGAAAAACCCAATGCATCATGCTCGCCGAACGCATACATCGCCCTCACTCCGCAATCCCTGCAGCATCGGGTCTCGGGGATGAACAACCTGTTCCTGACAACAACGCCATCCTGCGGACGTGCGGGAATGGCATACCTCCCGGCCCACATTCTGAACCCGGTATCGTAAATATCGGGAGCCAGGAAATCAATGCTGGGAGCACCTGCGTTCCAGAAATCTATCAGGTGCGCCAAAGGACCGGCCGATGGATAATCACCCGGCTTGCGGCCGCGGCTGTTCATGGCGGCATTCACAAAAAGCGGCATGTCGTGGATGGAGCGCGCCGCAAGAGCCAGCTGTTCCACATAGCAGGCGTAATGGTAGGCCATGAATTTTTCATCGGCATATTCATCGGCTCCAAATACCTGCGCCCAGGTGCCTCCTTTCTTTATGCCCAGTTTCTTGAGCAACACTTCAGGGACCTGGCCGATGTATGCCTTCTCTGCAAGCCTGGAGTGGTCGCGGGCCGATTCCAGCATACCTATCTCATTCTCAATCTGCATCATCCTGACTACCTGGTGCTGCGGATCTTTCTGACCAATGCGTTCCATCAGGGCGCTGAATGCCTTGAGATCGGCCTTGAGAACGTTGTCACTGAAACAACTGGCTATCTCAAGCGGCTTTCCGGCAGCTGTTTCGGCCCTGGGAAAGCGCTTGGTGTCCTGCTTGAACCATCCCGGAGCATAACAGGACATTGAGTTTTTCCACGCCCCGAACCAGAGGAACACTATCTTAAGGTCCTGGCTGCGTGCCACGTCGATTGTCCGGTCAATGAGCGTAAAGTCAAACTTGCCCTCAACAGGTTCCAGCAGCTCCCAATAAGCGGGTACCAGCACTGTGTTCAGACCCAATGATTTCATGCGCGGCAGGACCTCATCTATATCATGGACCGATGTGGCTGCCGAGTTGCTCAACTCACCACCCAGAATCATACTCTGCGATACCGCATTCACAACTGGCCATAACAACACAATCAGCGCAATAAAGACCTTTTTCATATGCCAACGAAATATATTATCAGCAAACATACAAAAAATGATACAAAAGGGGACAGTCCCCTTTTGTACTATTTTGCTACTTTTGCCTTGATGAGGAGAGTTTTACTGTTGCTGCTGATCCTGCCTTCAATGCTATGGGCGCAGGATATTATATCGGGCGTAGTGGCCGACGGCCGGACGCACGAGCCGTTGCCCTATGCTACGGTTTACCTGAACGGCACCACGCAAGGCACAATCACGGACAGCGAGGGGCGTTTTGAGCTCAGGAACGTATCGTTTCCGGTAAAAGCGGTATTCAGTTTCGTAGGTTACAAGACCCAAATCCGGGAAATAAGCAGCAACCCGGGCAGCCTTATGATTGAGCTCCAGCCGGCCGATAACCTGCCCGAGGTTACCATTACCGACAGTAACGAGCGCCAGCAATACCTGGAGTATTTCAGAAGCATGTTCCTGGGCGATGACCGATGGGGTCGGCGCGCTATTATCAGGAACCCCGACGCGCTGCTGTTTGACATATCGGCCGACAAGACGCTGTTCAAGGCCTGGGCCAATGAGCCTCTGATGATTGATATGCCGTTGCTGGGATATGAGCTGTATGTAAACCTGATTGGTTTCACCATTGAGCGCATTGACGGAAATGCGGCCTGTGACATTCTGGGGTATTTCTTCTACATGCCTTACCGCACAGACCGGAAAAAGTATGAAAAGAACCGCCGCGAGGTCTATTACAACTCCAGCCGGCATTTCCTCAAGTCCTACTCTACAGACCGTCTTGCCCAAAACGGTTACTTGCTTCAGCCCCATCCGGACGACTCATCGCGCACCGTAATAAGGTACTACCACAAGCTTGACGGATCGCCGCTGGACCTGACCGGGCGGAAGCCGTTCCTACATCCGTCTTCTGTTTCAGGAATGCACAGGCTCAGTGACGGCAACATACGTTTTACGGGCCGGATGTCGCAGAAACGCATCGGCGCCTCCCTGCCCGATGATTTTGATGTAGAGGAGAGCTACTGATGCGCGATTTTTAGCTAAATTCGCAGATAGTATGGAAACTTTCCTCAATCTGGTAGCTAAGGACCTGTACGCCAAGTGTGCCGACAGCAAATCGGGACTGGCCGACGTGACTGTGGTTTTCCCCAACCGCCGCGCACGCCTGTTCTTTGATGACTGCATAGCTGCCTGCAGCACCCAGCCCATATGGTCGCCGCAGTATACCACCATCGAGGAGCTATTCCACTCGCAGTCAGACCTTAAGCCGGCCGACCGCATAGAGATGGTCACCCTGCTCCACCAGATCTACACCCAGGAACTAAAGTCCGATGAGTCTCTGGACAGTTTCTGGTCCTGGGGAGAGCTGATGTTGGCCGATTTTGACGACGTAGACCGCAACCTGGCACCCGCAGGACAGCTTTTCGGCCTGTTGCGTGACCAACGCGAGCTTACCGATGATTCTTTCCTTACCGACAGGCAGCGCGAGGCTCTGGCCCAGTATTTCCAGGATTGGAACAAGAGCAAGCCCACCCGCCTGCGTGACCGCCACATTGCTATCTGGAGCGTTCTTGGAAACATATACGACAGGTTTACCAAACTGCTGTCAGACAGAGGATTGGGTTACAACGGCATGATTCAGCGCCGCGTGATTGAGAGCCTCGATACCAGCCGTCTTACCGCCCGCCGTTATGTCTTTGTGGGATTCAACAGTCTGGATAAGGCGGAGCGTGCGCTCTTCAAGGCCATTCAGGGCACGGGTAAGGCTATGTTCTACTGGGATTATGATCCGGCTTACACAGAAGGCAGCCTGCAGCACGAAGCCGGCCGGTTCCTGCGTGACAACCTGAGGGAATTCCCCAACGAGTTGCCGGCTCAGGCTTTCGACAACCTGCCCAAAGCTACACTTAGCATAGTTGAGACATCGACCGATAACGCCCAGGCCCGATTTATCCCACAGTGGCTGGATTCGCTCCGGCTTGAGGGTAAGGCCGGACGAGAGACCGCCATTGTACTGGCCGATGAATCCCTGCTGCAGCCAGTTCTGCACAGTATTCCGCAGGATAAGATTGCCAATGTGAACGTCACTATGGGTTACAGCCTGACCGATACTTCACTCTTCAGTCTGGTATCGGCCCTGCTTGATATGCAGCGTCTGGCTGCCCGCAACAAAGGCCGTTTCAGCATCCAGACTCTGAGCCGCGTACTTGGTAACCCCATGACTGCGGCGCTTGATCCGCAAGCCCCAGCCCTGTTGGAGGAGCTCAGGCGCTCCCGCCGCATGTTCCCCGATACTCAGGCACTTACGGCAAACCCACAGCTTGCGGTGCTCTTTACCCCTGCCACAGATAACCGGCAGTTGCTGCAATACCTGCTCCAAGCACTCAAGGCGCTGGTTCCGGTTATTCGGCACAGGGATGATGACACTCTTTTCCAGCCGCTCAACCAGGAGGCTCTTTACCGCATCTACACGCAGATAAACCGCCTGAATTCACTGATGGAATCCGGAAAAATGGAGCTGCAGACCGAGACGCTGTGCCGTCTTATCCGCTCCATCCTGTCTTCGACCACTGTCCCGTTCCACGGCGAACCTGCTGTTGGAATGCAGATTATGGGTCTGATTGAGACCCGAAACCTGGATTTCAGTAACGTGCTGTTGCTGTCGGCCCAGGAGGGCACGCTGCCCAAGTCCGGCCAGAATGCATCGTTCATACCTTATAATATCCGTCTGGCATTCGGTCTTACCACCATGCAGGACAAAAGCGCCGTTTCATCGTACAATTTCCACCACCTGATACAGCGCGCCCAAAATGTCACGATGGTATATAACGGTAATGCCGATGCTCCCGGACTGGCCAAAGGGCAGATGTCGCGCTACCTGCTGCAGCTTATTGTGAGCGGCCGCGATGTGAGGCGTGTGATACTCAAGACCGACAGGACCGATACCGGAGCATTGCAGCCCTTAACCGTCCAAAAGACTCCCGATGTTATGGAGCGTCTGCGCAAAAGAGGTATGCGCGGTCTGGCACCATCGGCCCTGAACGAGTTCATGAAGTGCAAGCTCAAGTACTATCTTGACCAGATTGCAGAGCTGCGAAAGCCCGATGACACCGATACTCAGATTGACAACGCCGTATTCGGTACCCTGTTCCACAAGAGCGCCGAGTTGGCTTACAACGAGTTGGCCGCAAAGGATAACGGCAACATTACCAAGGAGATGATTATCCGATTACTCTCTGACCAAAAGCATCTGGAGGATATCATAAAAAGGGCTTTTGACACCGAATATTTCAAGAAGGGTACCACCGACACCAAGGATTACAGCGGCATCCAGTCCATCAACTACGATGTGATAAAGATGTACCTGAGCCAGATTCTGCGGATGGATGCCGATCTTTATGCCCCGTTCAGATATATAGGAAGTGAGAAAAAGGATTTCAGATATCCCATGAAAGTCACCACTCCCCAAGGTCTGGAGTTTGAGGTTATCCTTAAGGGTGCCATAGACCGTATGGACAGCAAGGACGGGATAACGCGAATTGTGGATTACAAGACCGGATCCAGGCATGAATACCCCAAATCCGTGGACCAGATGTTCTCTGTGAACAAGCGCAACGAGCAGGCCTTCCAGATAATGTTCTACGCCTATGTGGTGAGCAAATGCATGGAGCTCGAGGGCCGAAGGATCAAGCTGGCTCCGGTGCTCATCTATTCACGCGAGTCTTCCTGCCCTACCAAGGAGGATCTGTATTACAAGGTAGGCAATGATTACATATACGATTTCGGCACCCAGCTGAATGACCTGTACGAGAGCCAGCTGCAGGAGCTTATAAGCCAGCTCTACAACCCTGACGACCCGTTCACAGCCACCACCGATGACAACAACTGTAAATACTGCGACTTTGCTGCGTTCTGCGGAAAGGAGCATAACGAATAAACCATCAGTATGAAAAAGGCATTAGTGATAATCATATCCGCAGTGCTGTTATCAGCCTGCTCAGACAGTCAGAAAAAGCTGATGACCCGGGCCGATGAGCTGTGCCGCTACATCCCCGACCATGAGTTACTCGAAAAGTCCAGGGATTTTATGACGGCCGATTTCTATGCCGTTCTGGACACTATGTTCTACCAGCTGCCGGAGCATGAGGCGATGGACCACGAATGGCTCTACTACTTTGTGACCGGCAACGGCGGCACCATTGCCGATTTCACCGTGACCGGTGTAACTAAGACCGATGCCACTCACGCTACGGCAAACGTCAGTGTGCGCCAGAAATGGGAGGACGGCTCTTTTGACCCTGACAGTGACATTGAGGAGCATCAGCTCTCTATGCAGAAGGTTGACGGAGTGTGGCTCATGAGTGACTTTGACGGTCATAAGCAGGACTGCATAAACTATATTGCCAACAACCGCAAGGAGCAGGCTCTGCGCGATGCCATAAGCGATTATCTGATAAAGGAGATTGGTGTACAGTACAAGCGGGGGCAGTTCTGTATCCCTACCCTGATGATTGTATCGGCCCAGGAGACAGACGCTGACAAGGCTCGCGTCTGGGGCGATTTCTGGATATGGTGGTACAACCAGTCTGGCGATACGCTCAAGACCGTATCGGGCGGAAACCATTCGGGAGTCATGACTGTAGTAAGCCGGAACGGAGCGCTCCAAGTTACTTCATTTGACCAGACAACAGACGGCGCCGGCAATGATGCCAGCGCCCGTCAGATTTTCGGTTCCCATTATGATGTCTTCAGTAACATTCACTCAAACCAGGATGTCCGTGAGGCTGTACGCCGGGAGCAACTGGGAGAGTATGTAAAAAGCCGTAGCCTTAATGTCCGTTACTACAAGGATTTTGGCTGGGATGCCGTCAGATTATTTGATTGAATAAGCTTGAAGCCATTCGCTTATCGGATCATTCCTTTGCATACCAGGCCTGGTCTGCACCCAGATATGAACCGGCGCCTAGTGCAAATTCATCCGGTGCGGTAACACCCAATGAATGTCCGTCCTCTATCTGATAACTGAAAGTAAAGCTCTTACCTTCTGTTCCATCATCATACTCATGCCAGTCAAATTGAACATCTCCGTTGTTGAAACCGTAGAACTTTTCAACCTTGATTGTGAATGTAGATCCGGTACAGGTAAAGGTACCAGTCAATTTATGACCGTATCCCCATAATCCTCCCTGTGGATTCCTACCTGTTTCTGAGCACTCAAGAATGTATGTATTACCCTTAAAGGTAAAACTCTCCACGCGGTCAGCATAACCGTTGTTGTCATATTCATCCCTTTCGGAATGTACCCATTTACCCTCCAAGGCGGTCTTTTCACTACTTTCATTCTTGTCATCCTTATCACAGGATGTAAATGCCAGGCTGATTGCAACAGCGGCACAGATAAAACGAATAATTGATTTCATATTATGGTTTTGTTTATGATTTACCTCTTTATGAATTCCAGATTCATCGGGCCGCCTACGGCTTTCTTTCCGTCAACCATCTTGAAAGTAAAGTCTTTAAGGAAGTTAACATCCATTTCAAACTGCTCCGGATCCATCTGATACCAGCGATATGGCAGTTCATCGGTATATTTGAGTTCGAATGTCTCGGGATCCAACGCTCCGTCAGACATACTCCAGCCCTTATAGGTATCTTCTACAATAAGTGCATCAAAAGCGTCTTCATTCTTGAATGAGAAATCAAGCTTGTCGTTCTCATATTTGAACGTTCCTTTTAGGTGATCTCCCCAGGCAACGATATAAACATCAACTTTGTTGCCGCTGAATATGAGAGTAATGCGTTGCTCACCTATCCCCACTTGCGTACCTTCAGGCACGCCGTCCCAACGTCCGTCGAGTGAAATGGTGCTATTGGAATCTTCTTTCTCTTCTTCACATGATGTGAATGTCAAGCCCAGCATAGCTGAAGCAATGGCAAAAAACAGGATTTTTCTCATTTTCTAATTTTTTGATTGATTTGCTAAAGTGGTATTTTTACTGCTTAATGAGCATTCAAATCAGAAAAAAATCGGTCATATCGTACAAAACACTATATTTGCCGTCCAATATGGTATTTATAGAAAACCTCATTCCTATGCTTCCTTTCATGGTCTGTCTGTTCTGGACGGTCCATGCCGGATTCAGTTTCAGGGAGTTGAACAGAGCACAGCGTTATCTTGGCCAGTTCCTGCTTGTTTCAATGTTACTGTTTCTCTATCATGCAGTTTATTACAGTAACAACTCTGCGGCAGATAAATATAACGTTTTGAACGTAATATACTCTTGGGCAACATTAACCACATATCCGTTATACTACCTCTATATCAAGGCTATAACAGACAATCACAAACCTGGCAAAGGCCTGATTGCCTTGTTGTTCAGCCCGGGCCTTATAGCCGCAGCAGCAAGAATTTCCGTGCTCATGTTCGGAATCAGGCAGGAAGTTCCGGATCTTTTTATTTCAATAATCCGACCTATACAGGCTATCTTAGTGTCAGTGATGAGTCTGATAATGCTCAAGGCATTTGACCGGAGCGTCTATGACTCATATTCAGAGGTTGAAGGAAAGACTGCAAAACCTGTAATGATTCTGGTTGGCGTACAGTTCACAGCAGCAATCTGTACCGTGGTGCTGAGCTTTCTGGGGCAGCGTTACTTTACAGGAAAAGCCGTGCTCGCAGTGCCGTCCGTATTGTTTGCCGCTACCATTTATGCAATAGCATACGTGGGATTCCGATACAGGTTCGGGGCATTCCAGATGGAGAATGAACTTAAGGAGGATATCATTCCCACCGACAAGGTAGCCGAAGACTCATCCCTTTTCAATATCATTGTGGAAAAGATGGAAAAAGAGATGGTGTTCCTGCAGCCGGGCTTATCGGTTGTGGACCTGGCCAAATCAATAGGCAGCAACCGCACTTATGTATCCACCAGCATCAACACCCACAGCGGCAAGTCATTCGCCCTGTTCGTCAATACCTACAGAGTGGAGTACGCCAAGACAATAATGGAAAAAGACGGAAAACTGTCCATCGCCCAGGTGGCCGAGATGTCTGGATTTGCCAGCGAAGAATCCTTCCGCCGAAACTTCAGGAACATCACCGGCAAATCCCCATCCGACTGGACAGGAGCAGTCCGTCTTTAATCTTTACAGTTATTCAGGCTTTTATCAGCCTTATCTTATCTGGCCAGCGGATTACCCAGTTCCGATGCCTCTACGTCATTCTCGTCCAGCTTGAATATCATAAACTGCTGGTTGTCCTTGGTAAGCGGTTTCCAGTCACCGCCGTCGGGACCGCAGGGATCACCGTACTTGGCAAAGTTTGACCAGGCTGTAAGCATCTTCTCCGACAGATCCCAGTCACCCTGGGTCCAGGGACGCCAGCAGTGCTTCAGTGACTTGAACACAAACCACAGGTCCGATGAGTGGAAAGCACCACGCAGTCTGTTGGTTACCAGAGGATTCTCACCGGGCAGCGGACGTGCAAACTGATAGGCGTATGCCTTGCCGCCCGTCTCTTCACGGTTAAGGCAGAAGTCCACAATCTGTGTACCCATATTGCCGGCATCGTTCAGCGTGTAGCCAATAAGGTACGGAACCTGAGCCAGAGAACCGTCCAGGCAGGCATCATCGAATGATTCGGTCAGAACATATCCGTCTATATAAGGTGATATGGGCGATGCGGTAAGTATGCTGCGCTTTCCGGTTACGTTGGTGTAGAGGCCGCCCAGAGCGAATATGGTCTCGGTGCTGGCACCGCGCAACTGACGCAGTGTGGTCAGGTTAGCCCAGTCGCATACCTCCTTGGTCGATGCCTCAGCCTCGGCCAGTGTGGTCATACCCTGCTGGGGCATACCCATGCCCATTCCCATACCCATTCCGCGACCTGCAGGTGCTGCTGCGGTCTGGGGACGTGGCTTAACCAGTCCGCTTCCGCTCATTATCACAGCCTTGTTGAACAGGCCCTTGGTCAGGGGTGATGCGCTCAGGAACTTGACGCTGCGTGATCCGGCGCTCTGTCCGAATATCATCACGTTATCGGGGTCACCGCCAAACTGGGCGATGTTCTTCTTGACCCATTTCATAGCCTCAATCTGGTCCAGAGTACCCCAGTTGCCGGTTGCATGCTCGGGATCCTCGGCCGAAAGCTCAGGATGTGCAAAGAATCCGAACGGACCTACACGGTAGTTGAACGATACCAGCACAACATCCTTGTTAGCCCACTCCTGACCGTCAAACTCAGGCTCCGAGCCCCAGCCCTCGCGCATGCCGCCGCCGAATATCCAGATGGCAACAGGCAGCTTGGCATCGGTCTGACCCGGTTTCTTGGTCCATACATTCAGATAGAGGCAGTCCTCGCTGTAAGGAGCCTCATCGCCGTAACCCCACTCGGTTGTGTAACCGCCGGGATAATGGGCTGCCTGGAATGGCGGATGTCCGAATTTGTCACACAGTTTTACTCCTTCCCATGGAATGACGGGCTGCGGAGCCTTCCAGCGGTTCTGGCCCGTAGGAGGTGCAGCAAACGGGATTCCGCGGTAAACGGTAACACCCTTAATATCAGTAGGAACGCCCTGTATCTGTCCACCCTCAATGGTGAGCACGGGGCCACCGTCCTGAGTGCCGCATGCCACAAGAGCCAGCATGCCGGCCAAAGCAAAAAACAGTTTCTTCATAAAGCATTTGGTTTGATGCCGTGAAAGTAATAAAATCTTTCTAATTTTGAACTTAATATGGCAAACAACCTCACTGAGCAGTTTATCCGCAATAATCTTACGGCCGATGTCCTCACCTTAGCATTGGGCAGTCATCCGGACGGAGTGGACATGCAGTATGCCCTGACGCAGATTTCCGGGTGGCAGGCCGCACTCCTGAAAGTGCCGCTCTGGGCTGCTACAGAAGATATTGTCTATCCTAAGCATCTGTCTCTGGAGCAGTGCACATCACAATACATCGCTCAGTATAAGGCATCTTTCATCGAAGGCCTGCTTGGCTCCGGATTCAAAATGGCCGATATCACCGGTGGATTCGGTGTGGATTGTTTCTTCATCTCCCGTTCAGCCTCACAGGTTCAATACAATGAGATGTCGGCCGAACTCTGCGACTGCGCCCGTGCAAACTTCAAGGCTCTGGGACGGCCGGAGATTGAGATTAATTGTAGTACTGCCGAGGATTTTATTGCGAGCCTGACTCCTGATAGTTTGGACCTTATCTATCTGGACCCCGCCCGCCGAGGTGATGCCGGACGCAAACTGGTTTCCATCAGTGACTGCCAACCTGATACCGTAGCGCTTCAGGATGACCTGCTGCGCATAGCTCCTAACGTGATGGTCAAGCTCTCACCCATGCTGGACATAAGCCGCGCGCTCACGGAACTCAAGCACGTAAGTCGCGTCTTCATCATAGGATTGGAGGGGGAATGCAAGGAGATCACCCTGCTCTTGCAGCGCGGTCTCAGAGCCAAGCCCACCATTACCGCAGTGGACATAAACTCAGACGGAATGCCACAGCCCGCGGTCACATCGGCCAAAAGCATTGATGCCGCTCTGCCCCTGCCCATTACAGACCCGCTGCAGTTAAAGCCCGGCACCTACATCAGCGAGCCATCGGCCCCCTACATGAAAAGCGCCCTATTCCGCACCATAGCTGCCCGTACCGGCACCGCCCTACTCCACCCCGACACCCACCTCTTCTGGAGCAAAGAAAAGCCGGAGAAATTCCCCGGCCGCACATTCCAACTGGAAGGAATCATCCCCTTTGACAAAAGGTCCCTGTCTGCATTGATCAAGACCCAAGCCAACCTATCAGTAAGGAACTTCCCCGAGTCAGCCCCTCAACTGCAACAGCGCCTGAAACTCCGCGACGGAGGCCCCCGCTACCTCATAGCCACCACCCTCAGCGACTCCCGCCGCTTCCTCCTGGACCTGCGTAAATCCTGACTCCCACGCTCGCCAAAGTCTCCCACGCTCGCCAAAGTGTCCCACACTCATCGGCCCTGTGAGCCTCCTGGCGCCCCTCGCTGTGTTACACACCCTCATACAAAGGGTATGTCCCACACCGATGTGCCCCACAAGCGTTATGAGCGGGGTCATTGTGGGACACTTTGGCAAAAACCATTCTATCTTTGTATAGTGTCAAAAAATTAGACGATTTTGAGGCAAATTGAACGATTTTGAGTTTTTTATTAGGGACGGGAACATGTAAAGGGTAATTTTGGGCCTGAAAAAAGAGTCCTGACTATGTTCCTGCATTATCTTAAAACGGCATTCCGTAATATATCCAGATTCAAGATCCAGAGCATCATAGTAATATTGTCCATCGCCCTGGGAATGGTTTTCTGTTCACTTACCCTTATGTGGATAAGGTATGAGCGCAGTTACGATTCATTCCACAGGGATGCCGATGACATTTATCTTGTAATGGGAAAACTGGCGAATTCTAAGACAGATGATTTCTATCCGGCTACTGAATTCTCCAAAGGACCGTATCTGGCTGAAAAGTATCCCTGTATTGAAGAATATGCCAGATGTTCGTATCAATCAACTTACTACGTTTTACGTGACGGAAGTTATGTTGCCTCACTGATAGGACTTACAATCGATGAAAACTTCCGGTCATTCTTTGACGTGAAGGTCCTGGAGGGTGATCCCTATCTTAATCTTGCCAAAGATGAGATTGCCCTTACAAGGACACAGGCCGATAAATTATTTGAAGGCCGGACCGCAGTTGGTGATACGCTGCATCTGAACTTTGATGTTTACACTATCAAAGCCGTAGTTGAGGACCCCGGGAAGCCCACCTCATTACCATATGATTTCCTGAAAGGATTTGATTTGGAATGGCAGACTGAGCAGAGGAGAGTCGACGCACGTTTATTCATAAGAGTAAACCATGATAACCTTGAGCAGTTGGCCCAAGATATTGAATATGATTCACTCGTTTATGAAACAACCGACATTCGTCCTGACGGAAAGGAAGCAACGTATATACACGACTATACCCAAAATTTCAAGTTGGTGCCTTTAACCAAAATCAGAACTGATGGAATCCTGGAACAATATTTCCAGGATAGCATTTTTACAAATCAAAAAATAAATATCACGTTATATTACATATACATTCTGATGTTGCTGGGCATTGTGCTGATAGTATGCTCCCTTACAAACTACTTTACACTGTTTATTACAAAAATGAGGATGAGAATGAGGGAAATATCATTACGGTATGCCAACGGCGCCGGAACGGGTCAGATCCTGATGCTGTTCTGCACGGAAATAGCCATGATACTTCTGCTCTCACTGATGGCAGGTGCGGTTATCTGTTCATTCACAATGCCATACTATAAGGAACTGAGTGTAATTGACAAAAGCACGGTAGTCCTTATACTCAGTTATCTGCTGTATGCATCGGTCATCGGTCTTATTTCAACACTCATTGCATTGGTCATCATTTCCCTGACAGGCCGCAAGCAATCGGCCGGGAATTTGGGTTATAAGATAAGCATCGGTTTCCAGCTGGCTGTAAGTATCTGCGCCATATTCTGTTCGGTGGTGATAAGCCGACAGATAAACCACCTTCTGCTGTCATCGGATATGGGATACAGGAAACACAATGTGGGAGCTATGTTCCTGGTTGACATTACGGAATCAGAGGTGATGGCTGTACGCGATAAACTCATGATGTTGCCGGAGTTGGATAACGTTGTGTTCGGTTATTACCCCACAAATTATTTTGTTCATGTTCCGGTATGGTCTGTTTATTACAATAGGAATTCAGCCGATGCAGCTGTAGCTCCAGCTAACAGGGAATACCTGGATTTGATTGAAGTGGAACTTATAGCTGGTGAACTGTTCAGTGAAAATGAGTCCGATAACGCCGTGATAATAAATGAGACAATGGCAAATCAGTTTGGGGGTCCTGACCAGGTTATAGGTGAGGAATTAGATTATTACGGTTATCCGTATTATGGCGGACACCCTATGACAATCAAAGGTGTAATAAAGGACATATGCTTTTTTGATCCCAAGAAAGAGGCTCTTCCATTTGCTTTCTATTTCAAGAAAGAGAGCAACGTGGCAGGTCTTATGGACCCGAATTATTTCATTTTTACATATAAGGAGGGTGTAAAATGGAATGACCTGCATAAAAAGATATTGGATCTGGCAACTGAAATCAGACCGAATCCCGCCGGAAACATCATCGATATGGAAACAGACTATATGGAGTTCATAAAGTCTGAGAACACGCTATGCAAACTATTCAGGATTATTACCCTGATATGCGTGATTATAGCAATAAGCGGCCTGTACAGCATTGTATCTCTACTGTGTCAGAAGCGCCGCAAGGAGATAGCCATCCGTAAGATAAACGGCGCAAGGATGGATGATATCCTCAAGATGTTCCTTAAAGATTATCTGCCGATAATCATTTTCAGCGCCGTGGTTGCATTTTCAGCAGGAACGATCATAATGCACCGCTGGCTCTCTCATTATGTAAGGCAAACTCCTATGACAGCGTGGGTTTACCTGTCGGTACTGATGTGTATGCTGTTGGTAATAGGTATCACCGTTTTCGGCAACATCCGCCGGGCAATGGTAGAGAACCCTGCCGACGTAATCAAGAGCGAGTAATACTCTACATCCTTGGGCAAAGTGTTGTATCTTTGCACCCCGATGAAACAAGAGCGTAACAGTCTGATTGGTTTGGCAGCCGGAATAGCGGCCGGAGTGTCATACGGAATGAACCCGCTGTTTGCCAAGCCGTTGCTGGCCGATGGTGTCTCCATACCCACTATGCTGTTTTTCCGATACGCGATATCGGTAATCATTATGGCAGTGTGGATGAAACTTAAAGGTGAGACCTTCCGCGTCAAGGCCAATGAGTTCAGGCTGCTGGTGGTACTGGGAGTGCTGTTCTCCCTGAGCAGCCTGTTCCTGTTTGAATCATACAGGTTCATTCCGTCCGGGCTGGCCACCACTCTGGTCTATCTCTACCCCATTTTTGTGGCGCTGATAATGGTGGTGCTCAAGTCTTACCCCACCTGGCAGACCTGGATTGCAATTGCCGTAACGTTTGCAGGCGTGATTCTTCTGAGCCTGCCGTCCGGCAAACTGTCACTCCATGCAGGCGGAATGATTCTGGCAGCCTTGTCAGCCCTGAGTTACGCTTTATATCTGGTCATAGTAAACCGCTCCACACGCATCAGCCACATATCCAATCACACCCTGACATTCTATGCTCTGACCGTTGGAACCGTGCTGTTCATCTGTTACCAGCCCACCAGCGATGTATCATTCATGAATGGTATAAACTCGTGGAAATCCGTAATCAACCTGACCGGCCTGGCCATATTCCCCACCATGATTTCCCTGCTCACCCTTGCCATAGCCACCCGTCACATCGGCCCCACCCGAACCGCCATCCTGGGAGTGTTTGAGCCCATAACCGCCATACTCATCGGCACACTGCTCTTCTTGGAGCCCATCACCCCGCGCATGGTCATCGGCATAACCCTCTGCCTTGCCGCCGTCATCTTCATGTCCCTCCACCGCCCATCAAAATAGTACAAAAGGGGACAGTCCCCTTTTGTATCATTTTACCAATTATTTGTATGTTTGCAAAAAACTTTGCTCAAATGAAAAAGGGAATTATCGCACTACTAACCATTTGCCTCGCAGCCACCAATGCAACGGCAGTAGAGGTGCCGCAACTGGCCAACGTCCGGGCACGTAACGTTACATCGCTCAACGGAGAGTGGAATTACATAATCGATGTACAGGAGGAAGGCTACTATGACTACCGAATGAACCCCACCGCATGGGGATTCTTCATGAACTCCAAGCCCCAGCGCCCCGAGGACCTTATAGAATATGACTTTGACAAGGCCGCAGTCATGAACATACCCGGCGACTGGAATACCCAGAATGAGCAGCTGTTCTTCTATGAGGGGACCATCTGGTTCAAGCGCTCGTTTGAGTGGCACCGTAAGGCCGATGATCACAGGACTATACTCTACTTTGGCGCAGTCAATTACGAGGCCCGCGTGTGGGTGAACGGCAGGAGCGCCGGCTATCATGTGGGCGGATTCACCCCGTTCAACATGGACATTACTGACCTGCTTACCGATGGCGATAACTTTGTGATTGTCAAGGTAGATAACAAGCGCAAGGCCGAGAATGTCCCCACCCAGATATTTGACTGGTGGAACTACGGTGGCATAACACGTGACGTTTTGCTTATCGATGTGGCACCCGTCTATATTGAGAACTACAAGCTCTGCCTGGACAAATCGGCCGCGGACCAGATAAGTTTCAACGTCAATCTGAATGAGAAGCTGGCCGGCCAGCAGGTAACGCTCAACATTCCGGAACTCAAGATCACCAAGAAATTAGTGACCGATGACAGCGGAACCGCCCAGGTACAGTTCAAAGCCAGGAAACTGCAGCTCTGGTCTCCCGATAACCCCAAACTCTACGATGTGGAGATAACCCTGGCCGATGAGACCCTCAAGGACCGGATAGGTTTCCGCACCATCGAGACCAAAGGCAAACAGCTGCTTCTTAACGGCAAGCCCATATTCCTGAAGGGTATTAGCATCCATGACGAGAAGCCCAACGGCGGAGGCCGCACCAACTGCGTTGACGATGCCTGCACCCTGCTCTCCTGGGCCAAAGAACTGGGCTGCAACTACGTACGTCTGGCCCACTACCCGCACAACGAGTATATGGTACGTGAAGCCGAGAAGATGGGCATACTTGTCTGGTCCGAGATTCCGGTCTATTGGACAATAACCTGGACCAATCCCGATACCTACGCCAATGCCGAGCGCCAGCTTACCGATATGATACGCCGCGACCAGAACCGCGCCAACGTAATCATCTGGAGCGTAGCCAATGAGACTCCCCACAGCCCCGAGCGTGACAAGTTCCTGAGCAGCCTGGCCAAGACCGCACGCAGCCTGGATGACACCCGTCTCATATCGATGGCTATGGAGGTGACATCGGCCTCAAACTACAAGAACCGCCTGCAGGACAACATGAACGAGTACGTAGATGTGATATCGTTCAACCAGTACATCGGCTGGTACAGGGATGTCAATGACGCGCCCAAGATGGAATGGGAAATCCCGTATGACAAACCGGTGATAGTAAGCGAGTTCGGAGGAGGCGCCCGATATGGCCTGCACGGCGATAAGAACGAGCGCTGGACCGAGGAGTTCCAGGAGAACCTCTACATTGAGAACCTGGCCATGCTGGACAAGATAGAGGGTCTGGTAGGCACAACCCCCTGGATCATGAAAGATTTCCGCTCACCGCGCCGCGTACTAGACGGCATCCAGGACTACTACAACCGCAAAGGCCTCTACTCTGACAAGGGCGAGAAAAAGAAGGCCTTCTACATCCTCCAATCCTGGTACAGCACAAAATGATACAATTGGGGACAGACCCCTTTTGTATCATTTTAGCGGGAGAGCTCTTCGGAGAGGAAGCGGGAGGTGTAGCCTTTGCCGGAGGCGGCTACCTGCTCGGGAGTGCCCTGGGCAACGATCATACCGCCGCCGCGACCGCCTTCGGGGCCGATGTCGATGATCCAGTCGGCCTGTTTGATAACGTCCATGTTGTGCTCAATTACGATTACCGTATTGCCCTTGTCAACCAGGCGGTTAAGCACGTTCATAAGCACGCGGATATCCTCAAAATGCAGACCAGTGGTAGGCTCGTCAAGTATGTAGAGAGTCTTGCCGGTATCGCGTTTGGCAAGTTCGGTGGCCAGCTTGACGCGCTGGCTCTCACCGCCCGATATGGTGGTTGAGGGCTGGCCGAGTTTGAGATAACCCAAGCCTACATCCTGCAGCACCTTTATCTTGTTGAGTATGGTGGGTACGTTCTCAAAGAACTCCACCGCCATATTGATGGTCATATCCAGAATATCGGCTATGGACTTGCCCTTATAACGCACCTCAAGGGTCTCGCGGTTGTAACGCTTGCCGTGGCAGACCTCGCAGGGCACCATCACATCAGGCAGAAAATTCATTTCTATGGTCTTGTAGCCGTTACCGCCACAGGCCTCGCACCGGCCGCCAGAAACATTAAAAGAGAACCGGCCCGGTTTGTAGGCCCGAATCTTAGACTCCGGCAACTCCACAAAAAGCTGGCGAATATCACTGAAAACGCCCGTATAGGTGGCAGGATTGGAACGCGGAGAACGGCCGATGGGCGACTGGTCCACATCCACCACCTTGTCTATCAGGTCAATACCCTCAATCGAGTCATATGCCAGAGGCTCTTTAAGAGATCTGTAGAACTTCTGCGACAGTATGGGCTGAAGCGTCTCATTTACCAGAGTTGACTTGCCGCTGCCCGATACACCCGTCACGCAGATGAGTTTGCCCAACGGGAACTCCACATCGATGCCCTTAAGGTTATTGCCCCGGCATCCACGCAGTACAATGCTCTCTCCGTTGCCCTCCCGACGCTCAGACAGCACACCCTCAAAGGTATCAAGCTTGCCGTTCAGGTATCCTGCGGTAAGGGTTTCGGTCTTGAGCATATCATCAACAGTACCTTGGAAAACAACCTCACCACCCTTACGTCCGGCACGCGGACCCAGGTCTATTATCCAGTCGGCCGCCAGCATCATATCGCGGTCATGCTCAACAACAAGAACGGTGTTTCCGCTGTCACGCAACTGTTTCAATGACTCAATCAGGCGAACATTGTCACGCTGATGGAGTCCGATGCTCGGCTCATCAAGTATATAGAGCACATTGACCAGTTTGGAGCCTATCTGAGTAGCCAGACGGATTCGCTGTTCCTCACCGCCCGACAGCGATTCAGCGGGGCGGTTGAGCGACAAATAGTCCAGCCCCACCTCGAGCATGAATCCCAGGCGGGTGCGTATCTCCTTGAGAATCTCGGATGCAATGGTACGCTGACGATCGCTCAAACGAGGCTCCACATTACAGCACCATTCATAGAGGTCCTGAATGTCCATCGAAGCCAGCTCATATATGTTCTTGCCGTCAATACGGAAGTTCAGAGCCTCCTTGTTCAATCGGGCACCGCCGCACTCAGGGCACACTCGCGTTACCGCAAACTGATCGGCCCACTTCTGCTCGGCAGCGGTAAGGTCAGTCTGCTGCTGGAGCGAACGTACGTACTTGACCACGCCCTCATACTCCATAAAAACAGCATCGGCCTCACTGTTTATGCCGGTTATCTGCACTTTTATGCGATCGTCGCATCCGTTCAGCAACTCATCGACCACATCATTGGTCATCTCCGATATGGGAGTGTCCAACGTATAGTCATATTTGTTAAGCAGAGCGGTTATCTGCCTGAATATAAGCGTATTCTTGAACGGCCCAAGCGGAGCTATGGCACCCTTCCTGACAGACAGCGAACGGTCCGGAAGCACCTTGTCCTCATCGACGGCCGATATATATCCCAATCCCTTGCACTTGGGGCAGAATCCCTGAGGCGAGTTGAACGAGAAGTTATGCGGTGCGGGATCACGGTACGATATACCTGTAGTAGGACACATCAGACGCTTGCTGTAATGTTTAAGAACTCCCTGCTCTGCACGCCCGGGAATGGTCTCCTGAGGCATGGAGAGCACCATCATCATGCCGTCGCCCTGCTTCATGGCCAGAGCCACGCTGTCGGCCAGACGGTGACGGTATTTCTCATTCACCACCAGTTTTTCAATCACCACCTCTATATCGTGGTTGCGGTAACGGTCCAGTTTCATGCCGGGCTTTACCTCACGCATCTCGCCGTCCACACGTACATTGATGTATCCCTTGCGGCGGATACTCTCAAACAGTTCCTTGTAATGACCCTTGCGGTTACGCACCAGCGGAGCCAGCACGTAGATTCGCTGTCCCTCATAGTCCGATACTATGCGCTCCACAATCTGCTCCTCGGTAAACTTGACCATCTTCTCGCCGGTCAGGTATGAGAAAGCCTCACCTGCTCGTGCAAACAGAAGACGCAGATAGTCATATACCTCAGTCACCGTACCTACGGTTGAGCGCGGGTTGCGATTGGTGGTCTTCTGCTCAATGGATATGACAGGACTCAAACCTGTTATCCGGTCCACATCGGGACGCTGCAGGTTTCCCAGGAAATTACGTGCATAAGCGGAGAAAGTCTCAATGTAACGGCGCTGGCCCTCGGCATAGATGGTATCGAAAGCCAGTGATGACTTGCCGCTTCCGCTCAGTCCGGTCACCACAGTCAGTGACTTGTGCGGAATCTCCACATCTATGTTCTTAAGGTTGTTGGACCTTGCTCCCGTTACAACTATCTTACTCTTCTCCATTACCCGTCAGTTCCCTATCCCTGTTCCTTTTAGCACATTGATATCTGATTTCTCATCATATTTCTTTCCGCCGGCACCGGTTGCCTGGACGTTGATGAAATAGACTCCGTCATTCACCACATCGCCGTTGAAACGGCCGTCCCATATCTCAAAAAGGTATCCGCCTTCGTTATCCGGCTCCGCATCGGACGGCAGGATATCCTCCATCCTGCCCTGTATGGTCTTGATGGTCTGTCCCCAGCGGTTGAATATGGCTATCTTGATGTTCACAATAGATTTTGCGTATATCTTGTAAACGTCATTGATTCCGTCATCATTCGGTGAAAAGGCGTTGTACAGCGTTAACTCGGAATCATCGACAGTAAAATACATAGCTGCCACATCAGTCCCGGGAATGGTCTCAACAGAATCTTTCTCTCTGTATGACCACTCAAATTTTACAGAGAACTTGCCGTTGTCCGTAAACTCATATGTAGTCACAGCCTCCTGGCGCTTGAGGTAGTCACTTAGATGAGTCTCTCCCCCCTTGATATATTCACGCGTAATAGTCCACTGCGGAAACATCACGTAATCCTTGCCGTCATCAGTTACAAGTTCCGATATGAACTCCGCCCTTACCGGAGCTGTAAGTTCGTCAGGGGCGTTCGGATCCGAAGGCGTAAGTACCGTCGAATCGCCCGAAACGGATATGAGAATCACTTTCACCTGCACCTGAGGGATGCCTGCAAAAGCACTGAAACAACCTATAACCGTCATCGCGGCGGCAAGGAAAAACCTATGGAAAACGCTCTTTTTCATACAGTCTCGTTTCAAAACGCAAAAGTACTAAATTAATCCTCTCGTTCTAACATATGTAGAACTTATGAATAATATATATAAACGTAGATTAAACGCTTTTTTGTACTTTTGTACCATTAAAGTTTTCCAATGGCAATGAATCTCAGAAAAACCATATTCGCGGTACTGCTCCTGATGCTTGCCTGCATCAGCGCCGGAGCACAGGATTATTTCCTGCATACCGTAACCCAGGGACAGGGTTTATACTCCATCTCAAGAATGTACGGCGTTACAGAGGAAGATATAATCAAACTCAATCCCGGCAGCGAGAAAGTCATAAAGGTGGGACAGGAACTGCGTATTCCCAACGTCAAGAAACCCAGCACCGGAAAGTTCCACACCATCCAGAAGGGTGAGACTCTGTACCGTCTGTCGGTAGAGAACCGCATATCGGTCAAGGAGTTATGTGACGCCAATCCCGGTCTGTCCGCAAGCAACTTCAAGATTGGTCAGGTAATAACCATACCCGCCCCATCGGATGAAGACCCGCTGCAATCCACACTCGAGAACGCCGGAGCCGCCACACCACGTGAGATAATGGCCGATGTACAGACCATCAAGTCCGATACCGTCAAGTACAAGACCACACATACGGTAAAAAGACGCGAGAACGTTTTCCGCATAAGCCGCAACTATGGTATAACGCAGGAGGAGTTCCTTGAGGCTAACCCGGAGTACAGGCATACCAAACTGCGTCAGGGAGCCGTAGTCAACATACCGTTCACCCGCGCAGAGATAGAACAACGCAACAAGCTTCTCAGCGAGGCCCGCAACAGGATGGAGTCCATATCCGACAGCACTCTGTTCCTTATGAACGAGCCGAGGGAAAAGGAGGATGACGGCATCATAACCGCCGCTCTGATACTTCCGTTCTCCCTGAACGACTCCACCACCACGCTGCAGAAACAGATGGTGGAATTCTATCAGGGCATGCTGCTGGCACTTGACAAGCTCAAGAACGAGGGCGTATCGGTCAACCTCAAGCTGTTTGACTCCGAAGGCGAGGACAAATCCCTCACCCCGCTGCTTGAAAGCGGAAAGCTGGACGATGCCGACATTATATTCGGTCCCCGATGGACCAGACATATCACTGAAGTTGCCAAATGGGCTGCTGAGCATCAGATTCCTATGGTCAACCCCATGAACCGCGATGCTGACGATGTCTACAACAATCCCTACGTCTACCATCTCAACACCCCGTTGTCATACTTCAACCAGGAGGTCTACAACCATTTCCTCAAGCAGTTCAAAAGGCCCAATGTTATTATTCTGGATGCCGATGAGTACAAGAGGAACGATTTCATAGACGGTCTTAAGAATGTCCTTTCCGACAATGACATACCTACCGCCACCGTTATGGTTGATACTGCCTATCAGGCCATTCTTGATATGTTAGTGCCCGGCAAGCAGAACATATTCATAATCAACTCAAACAGCAGCGAGCCGCTCAACACCATGTTGCCGGTGCTTCAGCTCATAACACGCACCAAATCACCTGACATAGAGACCCATCTGTTCGGTTATCCGGAGTACCAGATATATGCCCCGGACCATCTTGAAGAGTTCTATGAGGTAGACACCTGGTTCTTCAGCTGGTTCTACACCAATAATATGCTCAAGGAATCCGTTGATTTCAACAACCTGTTCCGCCGCTCATTCAGCCGCCAGATGATGATAAGCTATCCCAGCTTTGCCCCCTACGGCTATGATACAGGCTATTATTTCCTTAAGGGACTCTCCATGTATGGCAAGGACCTTGAGAATCATCTGAATGAGATTGATACCAACCCCGTTCATACCGGATTCAAGTTTGAGAGGACAAACAACTGGGGCGGTTTCATAAACCGCAAGGTGTTCTTTGTTCATTTCTCCAATGAATACAAGGTGGAGAAGATAGACTTTGATAAATGAGACGTCTCCTATTTATAATACTTACGGCTGCATTTGCCGTCACCACCGCCACAGCCCAGGTTGGTGACCGACGTAACACACTCTCTCTGGGAGTAAGCGGCGGAATGGGCACAAGCCAGGTCTCATTCATTCCGTCAATCAAGCAGACATTGAGCCTGGGACCCACATTCGGCGTATCGGTAAGGCATATATCCGAGAAATACTTCTTCCTGATATGCGGCACCCAACTTGAGTGTAATATAGCCAGCCGCGGATGGACGGAGCTTATAGAGGACGGATCGGGCAATGAATACACCCGAGTAGCCAACTACGTGGAGATACCGTTCCTGGCGCATCTGGGATTCGGCCGTGAATTCCGCGGTTTCCAGGGACACATAAACATGGGCCCGCAGGTGGGTTACCTCTTAAACGAGAGGGAGATTTACGGCGGTCAGAAGCCTTGGGATACCAGCAACCGACCAAATCAGGTGACCGAACAGTACGGCAAGGCAATAGAAAACAAGCTGGACTATGGTATCACAGCCAGCTTGGGTATAGAAATGCGTACGGGTTCGGGAAATTTCGGTCTTGAAGGGCGGTACTATTTCGGACTGGGCAATATCTACGGCATCACCAAGAAGGACTATTTTGGCCGATGCGCCAACAGTACCATATCAGTCCGCGCCACCTACAGCTTCAACCTTTTCTAATCCCTGAGACGAAAACCGCTTGCGCGGGCAATAATAGTTGCCTCGGCCTTGGATACGCCGTGGATTGACATATATTCCAGCACCAGGCTCACGAGCGGAAACGCAGCAGCGATACGGGGTCCGAATGATGCATCACCTTTAAGCAGAAGCACATAAATCACAAACAGGATGTAATAGCCTACTGTAAGCAGCATCATGAACACCAGAAGGCGTTTCTGGAGCACAAAGTTACGGAACCCTGACAGCAGAAGTTCAAACACGCCCACTGCCAGTATGATTATCATGATAGTACCCAGAGCCCACAAGGCACCGCTGCTGTCTCCTTCAATGTAATTCAGGCGGAAATTGGTAAGCTCTGCCGATGCTCCCTGGGCATCAACCAACTGGCCTATGGGAAGAAGAAGGCCGGCAAACATCAATATACAGATGAGAGCCAGCCATACCTGATGCAGGTAGAATTCTATCTTCATCAAAGATTCTCTTTCTCCTTAGCGGGATTACGGAAATAGATCTTACCCTCCTCAAACTCCTGAGCTGCAATCAGAGTGGGTTTGGGAAGACGCTCATAGTAGCGTGAAATCTCTATCTGCTCCCTGTTCTCAAACATCTCCTCCAGGTTATCGGTGGTTGAGCTGAACTCCTCAAGCTTTGACTTGAGCTCATCCTTCATCTCAACTGCAATCTGGTTGGCGCGCTTACCCATGATAGCTACACTCTCATAGATGTTGCCGGTGTCCTTTACAAAATCGACCAGGTCACGGGTTACGGTGTTGGTCGGAGCATTTGTCTTCTTGAAATCCATTTTAATCTTCTTCTATTATTTGATTCTTGTTTCCTAAATTCTTGGTGGAGGTACGGAACATCTTGTCGGCCTCCTTCATGAATGAACTCTCGGGGAATTCGTTCTTGAATGCGTAATATTCATCAATGGCGTCGCGGTAACGCTCATCCCTCTTGTCCAGCACACTCTCCTGCGCCATCTGGAACTTGGCCTTAAGCACCAGGATGGAGAGGTCCTCGCGGTACTTGGTATACGGGAAGTCACGCAATGCGTTCTGGGCAACGATGATGCATGAGCGGTAGTTGTTGCCCAGATAGTTACCCATATTATAATACAGGTCTGCAGTTTTAAGCTCCTTCTCTACCAGACGGTCATACATTACGTAAATCATATTCTCGGCCTCCGGACGGTACTTGCTTGTGGGGAACGTCTCCACAAAACGCTGCAGCTGTATTATGGCATTCTCCGTGCTGGTGGGGTCCAGACGCGGATCGGGAGTATCCAGGAACAGGCTCTTGCCCGACCAATACAGACAGTTCTCGGAGTATGTGCTGTTGGGGTATGCCCTGTAGCAGGCCAGGTAATACTGAGATGCTGACAGATAATCTTGAAGATTGTAATAGCAACTGGCAAGCAGATACATGGATTCCTCGGCCTGAGCCGTACCGCGCTGATAAGCTACGCACTCCTCCAGGATGGAACTGCATGTGGTGTAACGCCCCTCCAGGAAGTATGTCTTGGCAAGGCTGTACTTGGTGTTATAGTCCGATGCCTTCAGGATCTTGTTATACCCTGAACAGCCGGACAGAACGGCCACAGCCAGCAAAGAGAACAGAACTATGGATAGAGTCTTACGCATGCATTCAATTTTCAACCCGCAAAATTATCTATTTTGGGTGAACATAACAAACTTAGGAGAGTTATTTAATATTATTTACGTATGCGCAACACGTCACCGTGATCGCGGACCACGCTCTCCTTCCACTTGTCTGAGTAATCCTCCTGTATGGGGAATTCGGGAATGGATTTGTCAAATCCGTTATTCATGAAAGAACCGTCCTCATTCTGACGCTTAATATTTCCGTCAATATATTTTACCAGAAGATACTTATCCAGATCTTGCCATTTCCTGAACAGTGCATTGGCATTGTCCACTCCGAATGCAGACAAGGATTGTACAGACTCCGAGTCACTCCGGGCATCGGCCTTGGCAATCATTTCCTTCTCATAATCATCAATGATACCACGAACCTCGGCACCTATCTTGTCATAACGCAGATATGCAAACTGTGCTATGCGGCTTACAGCCCAGTACATGGATGTCTCGGAATACTCTATAAGAGAGCCGTTTCCTTCCCTGAGGCATTCAGGAACGCTGTTCGTGCAGCTGAAGAAAGGCATAAGCGGAGATGTGCCGGCATCATCCACACCAAACCAGAAGATTCCGTTCTTCCTGTCCGGACGCGCCTGGGCCACATACCACCAGCCGGTCTGCTGGGTGGCTATGGCACGCTCGTTCACATACTCCCAGCCCTGGTACTCAAACTCCATAGGACGCCAGCGGTAAGGCAGACGGCTGCCTCCGGCACCTATATCGGTTGTCATGTCCATAGGTGTTCCCTCAAAATGGTCACGCATCATGTCGGCCAGTTCTTTTGTTGATATTTTTTTATTCGGCTTAACATATAGCGGCATATGCTTCTTAAGGTCATATCCCATTGCGTAATCCAGATATTCGTCCATTCCATCGGCAAAACGGTTAAAGAATGACCATACGCGGGCCTCACATCCGCGGGCGGCACCAAAGTCCAGAGGATTATATACATCGCAGAAACTGAACTCCTCATCCTTTCCGCTGAAGATGCCCTGCTCACGGGCGTGCTTTATCACATCCTTGGCATAAAGGCAGTTATCCGGATCATTGAAATCGATAGTAGTGATACGTGACTGGTTGGCATGACCGGATATGTAGCCGTCAGGAATGCGCTTGGCCACCCAGACTGCGCCACGGTTCACGTTACGGCCCTTCTTGTCAAACTTGGGGTTCTTGCCGATTATCTCCATTATCCATATCTCATTAGGGTCACAGAGTGTGAAAGACTCGCCTTCAGATGCATATCCGTACTGCTGCATAAGCTTATCTATCAGCAGTATAGCCTCACGGGCGGTCTTGCAGCGCTCCAACGCCACATAGATCAGCGAGCCGTAATCCATAATAGCCGTAGTGTCTATGAACTCGCGTCCGCCATAGGTAGTCTCACCTATCACCAGCTGGTGCTCGTTCATGTTACCTATCACTGAATAGACGTGAGCGGCCTGCGGAATCTCACCCAGCTTCCTGCCGCTGTCCCAGTCAATTATCTCCCTCATGGCACCGGCCGGGAAATCGGCGGCTGCGCTATGATGCAGCGTTCCGTACAGCTGATGAGAATCGGCTGCATAGGTACACATATTGGATCCGTTGGCCGATGCCCCCTTGGTCACTATCAGGTTTGTGCAGGCAAATGCTCCGGCTACTCCAAACATTGACGCAATGGTCAGAATAAATCTCTTCATTATTTCAGTTTTATTTGTTATCAAGTTTACGTGATATAATCCCTGCTGCTATTGCACAAAGCTCACCGCATGGACGTTTCTTATAATATTCGGGGGTACGGTCAGACGGTACAGGCGTACCCTCAGGCTTACTCAGGCCCAACAGCTCACGGCATATTATGCTGCCGTTCATCTGTCTGAACTCACCTGCCATCTCCTGCACCAGGGCGTAGTTTGCGGTCTTGGCCTCCTTGTTGCTCACATCATTTGCAGGAATCATAGCTCCGGCCACCATCGTCATAGCCGATACGGTACCGCAAACCTCACGCATCCGGCCCATTCCACCGCCGAATCCGCTGGTAAGCCGTGCAATCTCATCTTCGGGCAAACCTATAACATCGGCAAAAGTCATAGCCACCGCCTGGCAGCAGTTATATCCAGCCTTAAATAATTCACCGGCTTTCTGTTCTCTATCTTCAACTGTCATATCAAAAGAATTACAGAGGTTCAAAATTACAAAAAATACCCTACCTTTGCAATTCGCGCCGATTGAAACAATGGAATTCAAGCTAGTTTCACCATTCAAGCCCACCGGCGACCAGCCGCAGGCCATTCAGCAGCTCACAGAGGGGTTGCTGAGCGGAACCCGTGCACAGACCCTGCTGGGTGTTACCGGATCGGGCAAGACATTCACCATAGCCAATGTAATAAAGAACGTAGGACGCCCCACCCTGGTTCTGAGCCACAACAAGACTCTGGCCGCCCAGCTCTACAGCGAGTTCAAGGCTTTCTTTCCCGAAAACGCCGTTGAATACTATGTTTCTTACTACGATTATTACCAGCCGGAAGCATACCTTCCCGCCACAGATACCTATATAGAAAAGGATCTGGCCATCAACGACGAAATTGACAAGCTGCGTCTGTCGGCTACGTCGGCCCTGCTTTCAGGACGCAATGACGTGATTGTGGTCTCATCGGTATCATGCATATACGGCATGGGCAACCCGGCAGATTTCTACAACAACGTGATAGAGCTGCGCAAAGGAGACCGCATAGACCGCAATGTATTGCTGCGCAAGCTGGTGGATTCACTCTACACCCGAAATGACATTGAACTGGGACGCGGCTGTTTCCGCGTAAAAGGTGAAAACGTGGATATCAATCTGGCCTACAACGACACCGCGGTACGCATCCAGTTCTGGGACGATGAGATAGATTCCATAGAAGAATTCGATGTACTTACTGGAGAACGCATAGAGAACTACGATTTCTACAGGATCTACCCCGCTAACCTTTTCATGACCACCAAGGAGAGTCAGGAGCGCGCCATCCGCGCCATCCAGGATGACCTTGTGGAACGCGTGGAATATTTCCAGGAGATAGGCAAGCCGCTGGAGGCAAAACGTCTCAAGGAGCGTGTGGAATATGACATTGAGATGATACGTGAACTTGGTCATTGCAGCGGCATAGAGAACTACTCCCGATACTTTGACGGCCGCGCTGCAGGCACCCGTCCCTACTGCCTGCTGGATTTCTTCCCCAAGGATTTCCTGCTGGTTATTGACGAGAGCCACGTGAGCGTCCCGCAGCTTCACGCTATGTACGGAGGTGACCGCGCCCGCAAGATAAACCTTGTGGAGTACGGATTCCGTCTGCCCGCAGCACTTGACAACCGTCCGCTCAAGTTTGAGGAGTTCAAAGAACTTACAGGTCAGACCATATACGTAAGCGCCACGCCCGCCGATTATGAACTGGCCGAGAGTGAAGGCGTTGTAGTGGACCAGGTAATACGACCCACTGGTCTGCTTGACCCGGAGATTGAGGTGCGTCCAAGCAAGAATCAGATAGATGACCTGCTCGAGGAGATTGCAGTCCGCTCGGAGCGTGACGAACGGGTTCTGGTGACCACGCTTACCAAACGTATGGCCGAAGAGCTTAACGAATATCTGCTCAAGAACGGAGTCCGGACCAACTACATTCACAGCGATGTAGACACACTGGAACGCATCCAGATAATGACAGACCTGCGCAAAGGTCTCTATGACGTGCTTGTGGGAGTAAACCTGTTGCGTGAAGGCCTTGACTTGCCCGAAGTATCACTGGTGGCCATACTTGATGCCGATAAGGAGGGATTCCTGCGCGACCACCGCTCACTCACCCAGACTGCGGGCCGAGCCGCACGTAACGTGAACGGTAAGGTGATTCTCTATGCCGACAAGATTACGGAGAGCATGCGTCTTACCATGAACGAGACCAACCGCCGCCGCGAGAAACAGATGCGCTACAACGCAGAGAACGGCATCACCCCCAAACAGATTGAGAAGGCTCTGAACACATCCCTGCTGATACAGAGCAGCCAGGAGACTGAGCCCAAGCCTTATGCGATAGAGGACCGCACCAGAGCTGTGGCCGATCCGGTAATAGCCACAATGACGCCGCAGCAGCTTGACAAGGCAATAGCCCGAACCCGCCGCCTTATGAACGAAGCAGCCTCCAGAATGGACTTCATGGAGGCCGCTCAATATCGCGACGAGATGTTCAAGCTCGAGGCTCTCAAAAAATCTTAACTGAATACCACAGTCTTGTTCTTATAGACCAGAATCTTGTGTTCTATGTGTTTCTGGACCGCGTGCGACAGGACTATCTTCTCCAGGTCCTTTCCCTTGTTCATCAGGTCCTTGGGCATATCCTTGTGTGATATACGGACCACATCCTGACAGATGATAGGACCGGCATCAAGTTCGGCGGTAACATAGTGACTGGTGGCTCCGATTATCTTGACACCACGGTCAAATGCGGCCTGATAAGGCTTGGCACCCACGAATGCCGGCAGGAACGAATGGTGGATATTGATTATCTTGTTGGGATATGCCGCTATCATGCGGTCACCTATTATCTGCATGTAACGGGCCAGCACAATGAAATCAATATTGTTCTCCTTAAGCAATTCCAGCATAGCGGTCTCCTGCTCAAGCTTATTTTCCTTGTTTATAGGATAGACATAATAAGGTATGCCGAACATATCGGCCACATGCTGCATATCGGGATGGTTGCTTACAATAAGCGGTATCTCCACGTTCCACTCACCTGCGCTGTAGCGGGCAAGCAGGTCAAACAGACAGTGCGACATCTTGGAGACGAATATGGCCATCCTGGGTTTGTTATCGCTGAAGTAGAGACGGAACTTCATATCGTACTTCTTGGCATAGAGCGTGCCGAAGTAATCGGATATCTTCTCCTTAGGTATCAGGAACTCGTCTATATTCCACTCAATACGCATATTGAACACGTTCTCCACATGATCCACGAACTGAGCCAGATATACCACATTTCCGCGGTTTTCGGTTATGAAATTGGTAATATCCGCAATGATTCCCGGTCTGTCGGGGCAGTGCAATAGAAGTGTTACGGTCATTGTCTATCTGTTTTTCAAGGCGCGAAAATACACAAAATGGCGCAATTAATGCTCAAAAAGGGCACGAAAACGCATCAAGAGGCGTCAAATGACAAAAAAACCTTATCTTTACGGCACAATAGTTTGGAATAGATGAACAATCAGAGATACTTCAAGGACAAGGTTGCAATTGTCACAGGTGCAAGTTCCGGCATAGGACTCGCCACAGCCACCTTGCTTGCCAAATTCCAGGCAAAAGTAGTCCTGGCAGCACGTTCGGAGGATAAGTTGGAAGCCCTCCGTCAGGAACTCTCCCAGTATTCGCAGGTAATTAGCGTTCGGACCGATGTCTCAGTCGAGGCCGATTGCCGCAACCTCATTGAGCAGACCGTAAAACAATTCGGCCGCATAGACATACTCATAAACAACGCCGGCATCTCCATGAGAGCCATGTTCAAGGATCTGGACCTGAACGTGATACGCCGTCTGATGGATGTCAACTTCTGGGGAACCGTATATTGTACCAAGTACGCTCTGCCCTACCTGCTTGAGTCCAAAGGCTCTGTCATTGGAGTCATCTCAACCGCAGGCTACAAGGGACTGCCCGGCCGTACAGGCTACTCGGCATCAAAATTCGCCATCAACGGATTCCTGGACACGCTGCGTTCGGAGCACCTCTATGACGGTCTGCACGTAATGATATACGCCCCCGGATTCACCGCATCAAACATACGCAAGACAGCTCTCATGGCCGATGGAAGCGTACAGGGCGACACCCCGCGTGAGGAAGGAAAAATGATGACATCGGAGAAAGTGGGCATGATAATGCTCAACCACATACGCAAGCGTTCCCGCCGCGCCACACTTACATTTACCGGTAAACTTCTGCTTCTACTGACCAGGCTGTTCCCCATCACCACAGACCATATGGAATACTGGTATATGGCACGTGAGCCCGAATCGCCGTTCAAACGCCGCCGCGACATAATGCGCGAGCGCCGCAATCACCAGGCGTAATTAAAGTTAAGGGTAAAAAACTCCTTGAACTGACCGTAACCCATCAGGTTGCCGTTCTTGTCTTTTTTACGCTTTACGCTGTCATCAAAACGCCAGTGACAGAAGAACTGCAGTGACAGATACTTGGAGAGCTTGTAGTCAATGGTATTCTCCAGGTTGACCTCCACGCTCTCATAGCTGGTATAGTACTGTGCCTTCGAAGTCCAGGTGAAATCAGTAAGGAACTTCCATTTGACATTGGCGTCAAGACGCGAACCTATGGTGTATTTGAAATTCTTTCCCTTATCTATACCGAAGTTGGTGGCAATGCTGTCCACACTCACATACCGGCAGTTATAGGAGAGCGGTGACAACAGCACGGAAAGCGTGATGTTCTTGTTCTTGAACTTGGGCTTGTAATCCATACCAACCGAAAGGTTTCCGTAAGCCGGAGCAAAAAACTTGGACTTGAGCTTGGTGGGAACCTTGGTGTCAAACACAGGCATGAACTGCGTATATCCCTGGAACTGTGATGAATAATACCAGTTCTCAAAAGCTTTCAGACCGTACTTTGAGGTATAACGGATAAGGTCCTCATTGGTACGGAAAGTGTTCTCACCATTAATCTCTGTGGTATAATAACCAAGTTTGAGTTCCAGTTTGTTGTCCCATGTGGTCTGCTTCTTGGCATAGTCCGCCTCAAGGTTTATCTGTCCCAATATGGAATGGTTGCTCTCACCACCCTTATACCAGTTTTCCGAATAGTAGCTCTGCGTATATTTACCCTGGAAATTTCCGAACGTCTTCCAATAACGCTGCTTGGAACGCACCCTCTCGGGATTATTCTCCTCGGACGGTTTTCGTCTGCCGGCACCCGGATCTTTTATGCGGATTCCGCTCATCATGTCCTCTGATATGGGAATTATACCGGGAACATCCATCAGCTCCGCCTCGGTCATTCTCACCAGCTCGGGATGCTCAAGATAAATCCTTACAAGAGCTTCATCTATCATCTTTGAAAGGGTATGCTCGTTGCCCGTCTCGAGGGGCTCCAGCGGCAACAGTTCATCTTCGGTTACCGGCTCTTTCCGTTCAGGGGTTATTGCGTCCGATACGGCCGACCCGTAGAGGACAAGCGGCATGAAAAGCTTGTAATAGAGAGGGTTGTCAGAGATATCCTCAAAAGTCACATCCTCGGGATTGACTTCGGTACCGAATTCCATGGACAGCGAATCCAGACGTGCTTTAAGCTTTTGGGAAATCACAATCGTATCGGGAAGCATCCGCAGGGATGAATCGCGGACTTCCTGAGCAATGGTCGTAATTGACACCAACATCAAAGCGGCTATCACAACAAGTTTTTTCATAGCCTCCGTGTAAGGTACAAGTGCAAAAATACAATAAAAACCATTCATATATACATCCACCTTTAATAAGGTGTCTCTTTTTTATGTAATTTCGCAGTCCGTGAACAAATAATAACAATTTTACAGTGGATAGAAGAACATTTTTTGGCATAACGCTCATCACTCTGGTATTGGTACTCGCACTGTTCTGGTCAAACAACAGCCAGAAGAAAAACGCAGCCGCCAAGGCTCAGTATGAGCAGAAAATTCAGACCGGTACCGCAAAGGAGGAATCCGTTGAGCTGGCACAGGAGGAGGCTACAGTCATAGTGACCGAGTCACAGCAGGATTCCCTTTCTCCCCTTTTCCCCGCCATGAACGGCACAGAGAGCACCACAATCCTTGACAACGGACTGGTAAAGATAGGAATCTCATCCAAGGGTGCAGCTCCCTGTTTTGCACAACTGAGTGGTTACAAGGACCAGCAGGGTCAGGATGTAATACTCTTCAGCCAGAACGAGATAAGTCTCAACTTCAAGATAGACGGAAAGAACCAGAACATCCAGAGCAAGGGGCTCTATTTTGAGACCATAAAGAACGGACAGAACTCCGTGACCATGCGCCTCAACACAAACGGCTACGGTCATCTGGACCTCAACTACACCCTGCTTCCTGAAAGCTATATGCTCAACCTTAACATCAAGGCCACAGGCATGGACAACTTCTTCTCTTCAAACCTCAACACACTTGCAGTTGACTGGATACAGAACCTGCGCCAGCAGGAGAAGGGATTCGAGTTCGAGCAGCGCTACACCACCCTCACCTATAAGCGTGCCGACAAGGTCAAGGCCAAGGTGATGAACGTGGCACCGGCCACAACTAAGTCACGCAGAGCCTCCAACAAGACAATTGAGGAGCCTCTGGACTGGGTTGCATACAAGAACCAGTTCTTCTCATGCATCATGATAGCTTCCGATACCTATGCTGAGAACGCACAGCTGTCGGGCGTATCATATCTTAAAGGTCAGGGATACATGAAGAAACTCATGACCAAATCAATGGTAGGTTTTGACCCCGAAGGAAACTCACCCACACAGTTCCAGTTCTATTTCGGTCCAAATGACTACAAGATACTCAAGCAGAACAGCAAGCTTGCACACGGTGACCGGAAGATTCGTCTCAACCGCGTGATTGACCTGGGTTGGCCCGTTGTCCGCGAGGTTAACCGTTTCCTCATCATACCGCTGTTCACCCTGCTTTCCAAGTGGAACCTCAATATGGGTATAGTGATACTTCTCATGACTCTCATCGTAAAGATACTGGTATTCCCCGCACAGGTAAAGAGTTATATGTCATCGGCCAAGATGCGTGCCCTCAAGCCTTATGTTGATGAGGTCAACGCCAAATATCCCAAACCTGAGGACGCCATGAAGAAACAGCAGGAAACGATGGCCGTATACAGCAAATACGGAGTAAGCCCCATGGGAGGCTGTCTGCCCTCGTTGGTACAGATGCCTGTATGGATGGCTTTCTTCTTCTTTGTGCCCAACGCCATAGAATTGCGTCAGCAGAGTTTCCTCTGGGCCACAGACCTTACAGGTTTTGATGAGCTGATAAGATGGAACACAAATATTCCGCTTATAGGTAACCACCTGAGCATTTTCTGTCTGCTGTTCTGCGCCACCAATATCATCAACACCATCTACTCCATGCAACAGCAGCAGATGGCTCCCGGTCAGGAGGACAGCATGAAGATGATGCGCTGGATGATGTACGCAATGCCGGTAATATTCTTCTTCTCATTCAACAACTACTCATCGGGTCTGTGCTACTACTACTTCATATCCGGTCTGGTTGGTATCATAACCATGATATGGCTGCGTCGGTCAACCGATGACAAGGCCATCCTGGCCAAGCTGGAAGCAGATTATGAGGCCAGCCGTAACGATCCCAACAAGCGTAAGACCGGCGGCAACAACATGATGGCCCGTCTGGAAGCTCTCCAGAAGGAGCAGGAACGCCTGCAGAAGCAACAGCAGAAGAGATAAGGAACAGTTTATTTGTTCCTTTCAACCCATTGCGAAGGGGTTTCGTTGAAGAACAGCTTGAAATAACGGTAGAATGTCTGCAGTGAACCGAATCCGCACTGCAGCGCAATGTTCTGCACTACCATCTCCTCCTTGGGAGTCTGTTTCATGATCTCAACCGCATATTCAAGCCTGTATTGGTTGACATAATCCGAGAAGTTGCACCCTTTGGCATCCTTGATGGCTTTTGACACATAGGTCCTGTTGGTACCTATCTTCTCCGACAGTGAGACAATAGACAAATCTGCATTAAGGTAGAGCTTTTCTTTCTCCATTACGGAATCAATCCTTTCAATCAGCGTAAGTTGAGAGTCCTCATTATAAACCGGTTCACGATGCGGGACAGGCAGAGGAGTCCTTACCGTTTCAATAGGTTTTTGTGTCTGGGTAAGACTTATGGTCCTTTCAGGCTCTTCGGTCATTACGTGTATGTCTTCGGCAGAAAGTTCCAGCTGCATCACATAATGCACAATCAGCCACACCATAACACACTGACCTATCACGGCAATTGAAATCAGCACAATCTGATTGTCGCTTTCATAAATGGGTATGGATGACATTATCAGTCCGGTAACCACAATCAGTATCGTCAGGACGTGAATTCCACGCATCTTCATGGTCTTGCCGGTCTTATAATTGGTTGCATACTCATCCAGGATCTTTATGTAGGTATTAAGGCGGAACTCTCCGTATATCATCACCAGAATACCCTGAGCCGGCATGAACACATTAAAGAAACTCTTGCCCACCATTACCATCCAGTTATATGCCGCCGATGCCTCCATCTGTATATTCTGTCCAAGAATCTCGTTGCATATGTAAGCATGCCTTTCAGGACCGGTAAGGACAAGCTGGACCGAAATCAGGAATACCCCGTAAATAATGGCCGGAAGGAACATAAGGACATTTATGACCGGACGCCTCTTTATATCTGTCAGACAGTTTACAAAAAGGTAATAAAGCGGTGCACAGAAAGGAGTGATGAAACGGTAGATGAAATCAAAACCCCACGAATATCTCGCCGCCAGACCTGCATTATAGGATTGGGCATAGCAGAGCATGCTCAGCGCCACCACAACGAGCATCGCCGACATGGAGCGCATTATCCTGACTGAGCATTTTCCTTTTATGTTCAGTATCAGGACCGCTATCAGAATTGCCAGGCCTGGTATCGAGAAAAGTATATAAGTCATCTTTTAAGCCACTTGTCAAGCCAGCCGAAATAGGTTCTCTGCCACAGTATGCCGTTCTGCGGTTTCAGCACCCAATGGTTTTCATCAGGGAACAGCAGCAGCTCGGCGGGAACACCGCGAAGCCTTGCGGCCTGGAATGCCGATACCGCCTGCGAGTAGAGTATGCGGTAGTCCTTCTCGCCGTGAATACAAAGTATAGGAGTATCCCACTTGTCGGCAAACAGATGCGGTGATGTGGCATATGTACTCTCGGTAACCTTGTTCTTTTCCCAGTACGGACCACCCAGATCCCACTGCGGGAACCACATCTCCTCTGTCTCCACATACTGCTGCTCCAGGTTGAATATGCCGTCATGCGCAATGAAGCACTTGAAACGGCCCTCATGATGACCTGCCAGCCAGTAGACCGAATAGCCTCCGAAGCTTGCGCCTACGCAGCCCAGACGGTCCTTGTCCACGTAAGGTTCCTTAGCCACATCGTCTATTGCCGAAAGCAAGTCCTTCATGCACTGCCCGCCGTAATCTCCGCTTATGTCCTCCAGCCATTTCTTGCCGAATCCGGGCAGGCCGCGGCGGTTGGGAGCCACTACTATATAACCTTGGGCAGCCATAATACGGAAATTCCACCGATAGCTCCAGAATTGCGACACCATACTCTGAGGACCGCCCTCACAGAACAGTATCGTAGGATATTTCTTGCTTTCGTCAAAGTTTGGCGGGAACACCACCCAAGTCAGCATATCCTTGCCGTCGGTGGTCTTTACCGCACGGGCCTCTACCTTTATATTGGGCAGCTGACTGAAAATATGGTCGTTCTCATGTGACAGTTTCTCGGCCAGACCGCGCCTCACGTCAACTGCAAATATCTCTGTTGCAGACCTCATGGACTGGCGGGTTACAATCAGCCTGCGGTTACGTCCCAATGCCAGCGAGTTATAGTCACAGGCCTCATTGTTCACAGGCATTACATTGCCTTCCAGATCAACGGTGAAAAGCGACATGCAGCCCTGCCACGAACCTATGAAATAGAAATAATCCTTGTCATCGGCCCAAATGAAATCATCCACATTGCTGTCAAAGGCTTGGGAAACGTTCCACTTGCGGCCGCTCCCCAGTTCCATCACGTACAGACGGTTGATATCACTCTCGTAACCGTCACGCTCCATACTCTGCCAGGCTATATACTTTCCGTCTGAACTGAACTTGGGATTGATGTCATAGCCCATGTTAAGGTCATCGGCACCCGGAAGCTTACAGAGATTTTTTACCGAACCGTTGTCTATATTATAAAGGTATATATCCGAATCAGTGCTCCTGGTATATTCCGTTCCGGCTTTCTTGCGGCAAGTGTAAGCCAAACTCCTGCCGTCCGGGCTCCAGGCAAACTGCTCTATTCCGCCGAACGGAAGCATGGGGCTCTCAAACGGCTCGCCTTCAAGCAGGTCTACCGTCTTGGCCGATACCTTACCGTCAAAAGCAGCCAGGAATGGATGCGGCAGCGATGTAACCCAAGTATCCCAATGACGGAACATAAGGTCATCGGCAATCATACCGCTTGCCTTGGGCAGGTCTGCGTACTGCTGCTCCTTGACCAGCGGATTAGGCACGCTCATAACCATCAGCACGTTCTTCATGTCGGGCGAGAAAAGGAAGCCCTCCACATCCTTATCGGCAAACGAGAGCTGCTTGCGGTGCTTACCGCCGGCATCCATGCTGAATATCTGCTGCACTCCGTCCTTGACCGTGAGGAATGCAATATGGTCATTATCTATCCACGCTGGGCTGTGCTCCGATTTGGCCGTACCGGTAAGAAGCTTTACGTTACTGCCGTCATCGTTCATCACATAGATTACCGTGTGGCTGGCATTCTCCTCTACACTGTAATATGAAACCTGATATGCTATCCTGGCACCGTCGGGCGAAACAGCAACACCTCCTATCCTTCCCATGGACCACAGCACCTCGGGAGTGAGCACACCGTCCTCTATGCGGATATCGCTCCTGCCTATGTTTACCTTACTGTCTTCTCTCTTGGTCTTCATACACAACACGATAGCAACAACTGCCGCAATCAGTACGATTAGTGCAGCGAAACGTCTTTTGTTCATATTTCAATCCATTTTAATTGCGAATATACACTAATTCCTGACAAACCGATAAGTGTTTTTTGATTATCTTCGCGCAAACAACAAAAAAATGACAGCATTCCTGACATCTATACTTGCCGTTCTGCTGGCCGCACCGTTCGGTATCAGCCAGAAACCCGTCACCGCATCACACCGCATAGAACAGATATCGGCCGATACCGTTCGGCTCAGTTTTGACCTTACCATAGCCAACGGATGGCACGTTTATTCCACATCACTGCCAGCAGGCGGCCCCATAAGCGCAGAGCTTGAATTCGACTCGGTTTACGGAGCGCAGCCGGTTACCGGCCTGCTCTTTACAGGCGATGAAATAGACAAGGAGGATGCCGTATTCCGTATGAGAGTCCGATATTTTGAGAAGAAGGTCACTTTCCGTCAGGATTTCAGAATCTCGGAAGGTTGGTTTATGGAGGGAGCCCTAACCTACGGAGCTTGCGATGACGAGAGTTGCCTGCCGCCCCAGAAGGTTGAGTTCAGTCATAAGGATCCTTCACTCACAGCTGCCGCTGTTCCGGATCAGGACAAAAGCTCAGGCATAGAGATGATTGAAGGTTATGACTCTCAGCTCTGGGCACCGGTAACCTACAGTTCGGCACAGACCACAGAGAGTGGCCGAGGCCTTTGGGGACTATTCCTTACCAGTTTCATTGGCGGTCTGATAGCTTTGCTCACGCCTTGTGTCTGGCCAGTCATACCAATGACAGTCAGTTTCTTCCTGAAGCGCTCGTCAACCCGCCGCAAGGCTGTCCGGGACGCAATCCTATACGGATTATCCATAGTAGCCGTATATGTGGCACTGGGCCTGATAATAACGCTCGCCTTCGGGGCCAACGCCCTTAATGCACTGGCCACCAATGCCATAGTCAACATACTGTTCTTTGTGATACTGGTAGTGTTCGCACTCTCCTTCTTCGGCCTGTTTGAGATAACGCTTCCTTCGGGTTGGAGCACAGGTACTGACCGCAAATCATCGGCAGCAGGACTGGGAGGCATATTCTTCATGGCACTTACACTTACCATAGTATCTTTCTCATGCACCGGACCTATAATAGGATTCCTGCTGGTTGATGCCGCCTCTACAGGCAGCATTCTGGCGCCCACCGTGGGAATGCTGGGATTCTCTGTGGCTATGGCCATTCCGTTCACACTGTTCGCAATGTTCCCCGGCTGGCTGCAGTCAATGCCCAAATCCGGCGGCTGGATGGACAGGGTAAAGGTAACTCTGGGAGTCATAGAACTGGCCTTCTCGCTCAAGTTCCTATCCGTGGCCGATATGGCATACGGCTGGGGAATCCTGCCTCGTGACCTCTTTGTGCTGCTCTGGCTCCTTATGGCACTCTTCCTGGGACTCTATCTCCTGGGTGTTTTCCGTAAGGGCAGCAAGAAACATACCGTCCCCGGAATAATTGCAGGTATCGCTTCATTGGCCTTTGCCGCCTGGCTGGTACCGGGACTCTGGGGAGCGCCGCTCAAAGCCATCAGCGCCTTCACTCCGCCCATGAGCACCCAGAAGCTGGGCCACAACACCCAGACTGTAGAGGCCCAGTATACCGACTACAACGAAGCTGTCAGAGCATCGCAGATAACAGGCAAGCCCATACTGATTGACTTTACAGGATACGGATGCGTAAACTGCCGCAAGATGGAGGCATCGGTCTGGACTGACCCGAGAGTAGCTGATGTGATAAAAAATAATTACATTCTTGTATCCCTGTACGTAGATGACAAGAGCCCTCTCAGGGAGACTGTCACCATAACGGAAAACGGCACGAACGTCAAGGTCCGTACCGTTGGTGACAAATGGAGTCTGCTGCAGCGCTACAAGTTCGGAGCCAACGCCCAGCCCTTCTACGTAATCACAGACTCAAAGGGAAAGCTTATCTCAGGACCTTATACGTTTGATCCCGATCCGGAAAAGTTCTGTAAGTTCCTGACTGAATACTGAAGGTTTACTTTTTCTCACGTTTGATAACCTTCTTACGCCGTACTGACCACCCGAAGAAGCCGGCTGGATTGTTCACGTCAAAATACTCGCCGTGAGTGTAGGCAATCAAGTTCATTGCAGCCATATCGAGTTTGTCGTTTTCATCGATGTATCTGTCATCTAC
Source organism: Bacteroidaceae bacterium (assembly GCA_045534785.1). Lineage (GTDB taxonomy): Bacteria > Bacteroidota > Bacteroidia > Bacteroidales > Bacteroidaceae > Colenecus. Next base: position 136,202 of record JAZSKJ010000023.1, read on the forward strand.
AAGAACGTTCACAACCTCCGCAAGGAACATATCGTGAGAGCCAAGGGGCTTCACTTCAACCACCCTGCACTCTATGGACACAGGTGATTCCTCCACCGTGGGAGCAGTCACAACCTCAGCCTTACCGGGTGTTATACCGGCCAGCTTGAACTTGTCGATATCGCGGCCTGAACGTACTCCGCACAGATCCGTAGCTCTGGCCAGGTCCTTTGTGGTGAGATTCAGCACAAAGCATCCGTTACGTTTGATTATGTCATATGAATAACGCTCCGGGCGTATGGAGACGTAACACATGGGAGGATTGCTGCAAACGGTTCCGGTCCATGATGCAGTCATAACGTTATACTCCTCAGGAGTTGCTCCACAGCTTACCAGAAGTGCAGGCAGAGGGTAAATCATAGTACCCGGTTTGAAACTCTTTTTCATCTATCGGGTTGTGTTAGTTTTCGGAATACAGTGGGTGTAGGCAATGAGAAACGCATCAGTTCGCCCGTAACCGGATGTATGAATGAAAGGCGGTAGTTGTGCAGCATGAGGCGGCGGGCCGGATTGGTCTCGGCACCGTATTTTATATCGCCTGCAATGGGGCATCCCATCTCTGACATATGCACCCTTATCTGATTTTTCTTACCTGTAAAAATCTCAACATCTACCAGCGCATAACGGCCGCGTGTCTGAAGCACTCTGTAATGTGTTACAGCCAGACGTCCCTTCTCCTCATCGGATGTGGAAAAAACCTGCATTCGGTCATTCTGGGTAAGCAGGCTCTCAATGGTATCCTCCTGTTTGGCCGGGATATTCTCGGTCACACAGATATATTTGCGCTCTTTTACATAGAAATCCCAGTTGGAACGCATCTCAAGCATCATCTCCTGATCCTTTGAGAACATAAGTATACCAGATGTATATTGGTCCAGACGATGGCAGACATACAATTCAGCCTCGGGATTGGTGTGACGCACATAATCCCGCATGATATGGAATGCATTCTTTTCACGGGCATTATCGTTTGCAACCGACAGCAAACCTGAAGCCTTCTCTATCACAATCAGCCACTTGTCCTCATACAGGACATTTACCTGAGGATTGTTGAACTTGTAGAACGAACGGCCGAAATTGACATCGACAGTATCTCCCGGCATAAGCGGAGTGTCAAACTGAGTCACCGCGGTTCCCTTTACTGCCACATGCTTGTATTTGAGCATGGACTTGACCTCGGTACGGCTCAGATTGGACAAGGACTTGATCAGGAACGGCAGAAGAGTAGTCTCTTCGGTTACCTTGTATGATTTAATATTATCGGCAGTATATAGTCTTTTGGTCCCCATATCAGTGCTGAAAGTATCTCTGCATCACATTTACGATACAAAATTATGAAAAAAACTTCATATCTCTTGGAAATACCGAATTAGGGACATATCTTTGCTACGTGTTTTTCATGGTATTAGATTTTATTTTAAGGGAAGCGGAACTGTGAAGTCCCGCTTCCCTGCTTTTAGTAGAGAAGCGGAGCTTTATTTATAAGCTCCCTGCTTTTAGAAGCGGAGCTTTATTTATAAGCTCCCTGCTTTTTTATCACTATTCTGAAACGCAGGAAGAGCAAATCACAAAAAATATTATAAAAACTCTAATTTTTTTATGTTTTTGATGACAGATTAAAAAAAAAGAGTTATGTTTGTAGCGCAAACAAGGAGAGAGAAGATTGGTTGTGAAACCGGTTCATCTAAAATTTCAATTATTGGAAAAGGACTATTGAGAACGAGAGACCCGCTGTGCAGCGAGTCTCTTGTTTTGTTTAATCGTTTTATAATCAGGTCTCAAGCCTTTCTTTCAGACTCAATATGACGGTCCTTCCAGATCTTTGGAGTAACCCCGTTCTGCTTGCTGAATGCCGAATTGAACGATGAAGCACCCGAAAAACCGCAGGCAAGGGCAATTTCTTTCTGGGTTATGTCATCATGGGTCAGTATATACTGCTCGGCATATTTAATCCTGAGCATATTGATGTAATTCTGGAACGACAAACCGTATTTGTAATCAAGGTAGTCAGACAAATCTTCCTTAAATACACCCAGGGCATCCGATACCGCAGTCTGTGTCAAATCACGCTTAAGGAACAGTTCTTTCGAGACCACCGTATCCTCAAGCTTTTTCTCTATATCCTGCCTCAACCGGCTAAGGTCTTCTTCATTAGCGGCATGTACCACAGGAACAGGAACCGGCTGGATTTGGTCCGATGAATCCTGCGAAACGGTTTCTGCTGTATCGTCCTCCTGAGTAACATAATCCTCATCAGGAATTCCGCCAAACCTTACGGTTGTGAGAATATCAGTGATTGACCGGCGTCCCCTGGTGGCCGCAGCACCCACAAAAGCAATGAATGATATTATTACGGCAATGAGCAGCGAGCCTATTATTACCAGCGGAATTATGTTCAAATAGCTGTATTTGCCCAGAATCAGCGCAGGCACCATAATAAGGAACAGCAAGAGTGCAAGAAAGAACTGAATAGGCCTGAGAGGCGCCTTGGCGCCTGCAAAGAAGAACGAAAGCACCCCTTTTATATTACATACACCGCTTATGGCGCACGACATCATATTGATTGAGAATATCAGGAAATCAAAAAGAAGGAAGGACCTGTAGACATAAGTGTAGGTCACATAAAAGAGAACCTGATCATTTCCGTCAAGAAACGGAACCATGGGTCCCTGGAATGTGAAAGAGTCTATAAGTATTTTGAGTGCATCGTAATAACCCGCAGAATAAACAGATACTACACCTACCACAAAATGAAGTATAGGTAATAAATACAATATCATATAGACAGGCCCCATTGACTTTCTACCCAGCAGAGAATTTGCATATGCCAGGAAAGCAGGAATCAGCATAAGGGAACTTACTTGCTTGAAGAGTGTTAATTGCAGATACATCCTGCGGTTCTCATCAATCGTAAGCAGAACAAACAGAAGGAAAAAAGAAAAGAATGCAAGGAAACAGGATATTTTACGTGAAGCTATTCCCTTTCGTGCAAACAACAGGTATGCAATCAGCCAGAAGAATCCGGCAATGCAAGGAACCATAAGAAAAAAAGACTGGATATTCATCTGATAACGGTATGGTTTGGAATTGCACTGCAAAGGAAGCCAGAATTATTCAATTCCAGCTTAAAATTATTCAAAAAAATTATTCTGAAAAGTTTAGAAAATATTTAACTTGCTTATTATCAGAAGAATATTCACTAGATTGATTTAGTCTTATTCTTAAGCCAAGCTTTCTCATCATCGGTCAGATAAGGCGATATTCCGTCATATACTGACTGATTGAAACTATTCAGCCAATCAATTTCACGGCTGTCCATCAATGAAAGAATGAGCGGTGCCATATCCAGATAAGTCATGGTGAGAGTCTCAAATCCAAGCCAGCGGCCGAACTCATTCTCACCCTTGTTCACGCACAGGATCATATTCTCATGACGTATTCCGTGACAGCCCTCGCGGTATATTCCGGGCTCATCGGATGTAATCATTCCCGGCAACATAGGCTGGTCCTTCAGGTTCTGGCGGATTGACTGCGGGCCTTCATGTACAGAGAGCACATTCCCCACTCCGTGTCCGGTCCCATGACCGAAGTTACGCATTGCCTGCCACAACGGACGTCGGGCAATGGCATCTATCCTGCAACCCGGCGTTCCTTCGGGGAATACAGCCATTGCAAGGTCTATCATTGCCATCATATCAAGCGTATAGTCTTCGCGCTCAAGATCGGTAAGCGGGCCCAACGGTACGGTACGTGTAATATCGGTAGTGCCGTAACGGTAATGTGCTCCGCTGTCATTCAGATAGAGTCCGCGCGGTTCAAGCAAAGCATCCTGTCCCCTTACGGTAGTGTAATGCGGCAACGCTGCGTTCTGCCCATAGGCCGATATGGTCTCAAAGCTCTCGTCCAGGAAATCGGGCATAGAGGCTCGCAACTCATGCAACTTGTCGCTTGCATCGGATTCCGAAACCTTGGTTCCTGCAGCTACCGTTTCCTCAAGCCACTTGAAAAACCTGGTCTGAACTATTCCGTCCTGAATGTAGGCCTTGCGGAATCCCTCAATCTCCACCTCATTCTTGACGGATTTGGCCAATTCAACGGGCGAATTCCCCTCTACCGTATTTTCCTTTCCGAATGCATCGGCAATAGCCTTACCGGTCTCATAGTTGAGAGATGCGCCGTCAATCAGGATCTTGCCGTCAGCACTGAAATTGCCAATGAACTCACCAACCCGGGCATAAGGATGCACGCTGACATTCGATTTTTTCAGTTCGGACAGTACCGAGGGGTCAAATTTTGAAGTATCTGCAAACAGTTCAACACTACCGGGAGCCACTAATGCGAATGATATCACAAACGGACAGTACTCAACATCATCAGACCTTATGTTGAGAAGCCAGGCTATCTGGTCCAGACAGTTCATGAACATATAACTGCAGCCCTTACGCTCAAGCTCACCGCGCAGCCAGGCAAGTTTCTCCGCCCTGCTACGGCCGGCATACTCATCCGGATGCAGCCACACCTTTCCCTGTGGCAGAAGCGGACGGTCAGGCCACAACGACTCCAGATAATCCGGCCTTGAGACCACAGACGCACCCTTGGCGGCAATTGCGCCATCCAGCTTCAGAGCCTCATTCATGCTCATGCAAAGGCCGTCTATGCCCACCTTTCCACCCTGAGGAACCTGACCGGTAATCCAGTGTATCCAGTCCTTGTCCTCCACCGATACCATCTTGTGGAGTTCAATCCCGCTGCCTTCAAGTTCACGTGCGGCCTGGATCCAGTAACGGGAATCCGTCCATAATCCGGCGTGACTGGCAGTCACCACCACAACTCCGGCCGATCCCGTGAATCCGCTTATGAACTCGCGCTGACACCAGCGTTTGGGAGTATACTCACTGTTATGAGGATCCTCGCCCACCGTTACGGCAGCATCCCATCCCCACTCCGCCATCTTTTTACGGAGTTCTGCTATCCTATTATTAATCATACTTCCGCAAAAGTAACAAATCCCCATAACAAACGGATATTATCCCAGGAATCCCTGTTCAAGCATAGCCTGAGCAACTTTCATGAAACCCGCAATGTTAGCGCCCTTCATATAGTTCACATAACCGTCGGGCTCGGTACCGTACTTGACGCACTGCTCATGGATATCGCTCATTATAGTATGCAGACGGGCGTCAACCTCATCGGCCGACCAGGATATATGCATAGCGTTCTGGGTCATCTCCAGGCCCGATGTTGCCACACCGCCGGCATTTACGGCCTTGCCCGGTCCGTAGAGCACTCGAGCAGCTATGAAAGCGTCAATGGCCTCGGGAGTGCAGCCCATATTGGAGACCTCGGCCACATACCTGACTCCATTCTTTATCAGCTGGGCGGCATCATCGCCGTTCAGTTCGTTCTGGGTGGCACAAGGCATTGCAATGTCAACCTTGCACTCCCAAGGCTTTCGTCCTGCATAGAACTCGGCACCGAATTTCTTGGCATAGGGTTCTATCACATCGTTGTTTGTGGCTCGCAGCTGCAGCATATAGGCAATCTTCTCATCGTTCAGGCCATCCTTGTCATAGACATAGCCGTCGGGACCGGACAGCGTGACAACCTTTGCTCCCAGCTGTGTAGCTTTCTTGGCGGCACCCCAGGCCACATTACCGAATCCGCTCAGGCCGATGGTCTTGCCCTCAAGCGTATCTCCCCGGTCGGCCAGCATCTGGCGCAGGAAATAAAGGGCACCGAAACCTGTAGCCTCGGGACGTATCTTGGAGCCGCCAAACGTGAGGCCCTTTCCGGTAAGCACACCCGTATTCTCACGTGCCAGCTTCTTGTACATACCGTACAGATAGCCTATCTCACGGGCACCCACGCCTATATCGCCGGCCGGGACATCCGTATCGGGGCCTATGTTACGCCAGAGTTCAAGCATGAAACTGTGGCAGAAACGCTCAATCTCTGCTGCCGACCTGCCACGTGCGGAGAAATCGGATCCGCCCTTGCCGCCGCCCATAGGCAGAGTGGTCAGAGCGTTCTTGAAAGTCTGCTCGAATCCCAGGAACTTAAGTATAGACAGGTTGACCGATGCGTGGAACCTCAGGCCTCCCTTATACGGTCCGATAGCGTTGTTGAACTGCACGCGATAGCCCGTATTCACATGAATCTGGCCGTTGTCATCGGTCCATGGCACCTTGAAAGTAAAGATTCGGTCTGGCTCAACCATACGTTCAACAATCTTGGCATCCTCAAACTCGGGATGCTGGTTATAGATGGGTTCAACACTTATAAGCACCTCACGCACAGCCTGCAGATACTCTTTCTCACCCGGATGCTTGCGCTCCAGGTCAGCCATAATGTTGTTTATGTTCATACTTATTGCTTTAATTGGTTATTTATACAGCAAATATAAGGTTATTTCTGAATTGATTAACTTTGCAGGGAAAATTTATTCAACAAGGAGAGAATGAGAGTAATGACAATACCCGTATGTTGCCTTACCGCCCTTATAAGCGTAACGGTTCATGCTCAGACAGACGCATTCGAAGAACTCTACACCCAGGCCAAAGACCGCGTCATGTCTTACCTGCACAAGGAAAAATACGGTCCCGTGACACCGCAATGGAAAAACTCCTACACATTCTGTTACCAGACCGCCGGACAAGACAGTACAGAATACTATAAGGTTGACCTGAAGGAACTCAAACGCACACAGGTTCCAAAAGACACCCTTGATTCATATCGTACCCCCGAGCGACAACGCGGTATCTGGGGCGCTGGAGGCCCGTTCCCGGCCGGAACAGGTTTCCCGGGCAGGGCCCAAGCCGGCCAGAGATCGCCCGACGGCAACTGGGAATGCCTGGTACGCGACCATAACATATGGGTACGCAATATAGAGAGCAATGAACTCACCCAGCTCAGTTTTGACGGCAACGAGCAGGACAACTACACGCAATACATCTGGTCTCCGGACTCCAAGTACATATCGGCCCTGCGCAAACAGGAACATAAGGAGCGCCAGATACTGCTGCGAAACTCCCGTCCCGAAGACCAGGTACAGCCCACCTACCGTTGGCTGGACTACGACAAACCAGGTGACCCGCTGCCCCAGGCAGTGCCTGCACTGTTTGATGTAACTCAGCTTAAACAGATACCCATAGACGCCACCCCTTGGCAGAACCAGTATGATCTTACATTGGGCCGATGGTCACCGGACTCCAGGTTCTTTACGTTCGAATATAACAGGCGCGGACATCAGCTCTACCAACTGGTAGCCATAAACACCGATGGCACTTCACGTACTCTTGCGCAGGAGGAATCAGCCACATTCGTCTATTACAACGACCTGTATCGTCACTGGATGGATGACGGACAGCATATACTCTGGATATCGGAACGCGACAACTGGCGCCACCTCTATATGATAGACGCCACAGACGGCAGCATACAGCAGCTCACCAAGGGCGAATGGAATGTGCGCGAGATACAGCATATTGACCAGGAGCATGGATTCATACTGTTCTACGCCAACGGCTACCGCGCCTCCAAGGGCGAGGACCCGTATAACAAGCATCTGTTAAAGCTTGACCTGAAAAGCCTTAAAGTGACAGACCTCACACCCGATGACGGCAACCACCAGGTGCATCCCAACCGTGACTGGACCGCATTTGTGGACAACTGGTCACGCCCGGACAAGCCCTATGAAAGCGTGGTACGCAGCACAACCGACGGCAAGGTACTTCTCAGGCTACAGAAACAGGATATCTCAGGTACGCTTAAAACCGGCTACATCATTCCCGAAGTATTCCATGCAAAAGGGCGTGACGGCAAGACCGAAATCTGGGGCAACATATATCGTCCCATGAATCTGGACCCCAAAAAGAAATACCCCGTAGTGGAATATATCTATTCCGGCCCGCATGACTCATTCGTATCCAAGGATTTCAGCACCTGGGACAGGTTCAGCTACCTTGTCGAGATGGGATTCATAGTAGTGACAATTGACGGAATGGGCACCGACAACCGCTCCAAGAGCTTTCAGGATGTATCGTTCCGCAATCTCAAGGACGCAGGATTCCCGGACCGTATACTCTGGATCAAGGCAGCCCAGAAGAAATACCCCTATATGGACATATCAAACATGGCCATCTACGGTTACTCTGCAGGCGGTCAGAACGCCCTGTCCGCCCTTCTGTGGTACAATGATTTCTACAAGGTGTCAGTAGCCCTTTGCGGCTGTCATGACAACCGGATGGACAAGATCTGGTGGAACGAGCAATGGATGGGATGGCCCATAGGTCCCTGGTACTCAGAGAACTCAAACGTTGACAACGCCTGGCGTATGGAAGGCAAACTGTTCCTTATAAACGGCGAGATGGATGACAACGTTGACCCCGCCTCAACGCTCCAGGTAGTATCGGAACTTGTCAAACACGGCAAGGACTTTGAGCAGCTTTACCTGCCCGGACACACTCATGACCTGGGCGGTGAGTACATCAACAAACGGGTATTCCGATTCTTTTACCGCAACTGTATGAACCAATGAAAAAGATACTTTTTGTATGCCACGGGAACATCTGCCGTTCACCTATGGCAGAGTTCATATTCAAGGATTTGATACGCTCACAAGGCTTGGAGAACCAATTTTACGTAGAATCGGCAGCTGTATCGACCGAAGAGATAGGCAATTCCATCTATCCGCCCGCCAAACGCTGTCTGAACGCCCACGGAATCCCCTTTGACAAGAGCAAGACCGCCCGACAGATAACCCGAGCCGATTATGACCGGTTTGACCTGATTATATGCATGGACCGGATGAACCTGCGCTGGATGAGATACATCATCCCCGATGATCCCGCCCACAAAATCCGTCTCATGATGTCATTTGCCGGTATAGACCGCGATGTAGCCGACCCCTGGTACACCGGCGATTTTGAGCAAACCTACAATGATGTCCTCCTGGCTTCCCGCTCGCTGATTGCAGAATGACACAGGGAGACTTCCCCACGTGTCGTGTAAAAAATTTTCAGTTTGACGCAAGGTTCATGGCTGGCACCTTTCCTTTCACCTTTGGCCATCAGCTCCAGTTTGGGAAAATTTACTCCCTAGTTAGCGAGATTTTACGCGCTAGTTAGCGAGACTATTTTCTGCCCTTTTGTTGACACTGCGAATATATGATCCCAACTATGCGGTCATCGAATAATCCGGCACTTTTTTTAAATGAAAATGAAAAAAATTTTCGCAATAATAGCAACTATATATCTGTCAACCAAATCAGGGCAATACATCTTTTTGTGTCACTTTTTATCTGTCCACTGGCTTTTGTAGCGGCGGAAGAAACCCAGTATTACTGCGCTGATAATAAATAAGACACTGAATATCTGGGCTACAATATCCGTGTCCAACATGTATGAGTAACGTATGGCAGCAATCAAGCCCACAAAAGAAGCAATCATGCAGAAGAAGCTGGCTCTGTAGACTGATTTTTTTGTTGATGGCTTCAATGAATCCAGTCTGTTGCTGGGATTAAAAACAATCATCCAGACAATGCTTGCTACGGCCATAATACCACAGGGCAAAGCAACAAGCTTAGCTCTATGTGAGGCCAGGGCAACAAGGAAAATGCCGGCAGCAACAACCAGCCCGATGATACTTATCATGTAAATGTCTCTTTTTAAATCAGATTTCATAACTTTTAGAAAAGGATTGGTTTCTGCAAATTAAGGAATTATGATTGGATTTTGCAAGAGAATACGCACCACAAAAAAAGCCGCTATTGGCGGCTTTTTTGCGGTGTGTATGGGACTAAACATATAAAATTACGCAACTTGGGGCCAAATCGATAAAAAAATGACCGTTTTGGCCCGAAGTTGGGGCTTTTTGCAGTATCTTTGGGGAAATATCGCAGAATGTAGATAAACTATTTTTTACACCCAATGCAGAACTCAAGATGGAGTATAACCGTCTTTATAATTCCTTGTTCAAGACCCCAGACAAGTATATGTCCATAATTGAACTGCTTGCGTCAAATAATAAAGGTCTGACCAGAAAAGAGATAACCAAGGCACTTGGGAAGGAAAGCAGTGGTCATTTATCTGAACGTTTGGAGGATCTGATAAACTGTGATTTTTTAAGACTATACAATGTGAAGAACAAGAAAATAAGCAGCACTGGCGGTTTGTTCCAACTTACAGATTTCTATTCCATTTATTATCATGAATTTGGCAAAATCAATACGACAGATACTGCATATTGGACTAAACTGATCAAATCCCATAAACAGAGTACATGGTGGGGGCTTGCGTACGAACGCCTATGTATGGCTCATATTCCCCAAATACTCTCAGCTCTTGGTGTAGAGTCTGTACATACTGAGTATTATTCATGGAGAAGCAAGAAAGATAGTGATGGGAAAAAGAATGAAAGAGGTGCTCAGGTGGATCTTATTATTGAACGCGATGACCGTATTATCAATCTCTGTGAAATAAAATACTTATCTGACGAAGAGTATGAATTGGATTCTGATGAACGGTTAAAAATAGCGAACCGCATAACCAGATTCAAAAAAGAGACCGGCACAAGATACGGTGTAATACCTACACTTATTACTACTTATGGCCTTAAGAAAAACAAACATTCATCATTCTTTACACAAATAGTATCAATGTTTGATTTGATGAAATAGTTCAACTGTGGGCCAAAACGATGTTCTTTTTATTGATTTGGCCCATTCTTAGACAATACCCCTAAAGAATAACATTGGTAATAGACTGAATCCTTAACCAGTTATTACGATAGCCCGTTATTACATCTATCAGGCGGTAGCGGAGGTGGACTTGATAGTCTTCTGTGCCCTGACTTGGGACATTGAAGACTATTACATTATCTGAACACCTTATGCCCATATATGTGCGCATCTTGCATCGGTATTACAAAATAAAAGATAAGGGAACTGGCTGTTTGGTTAGTTCCCTTGTTTTATGTTACTGCTGTTACATCAAAGAGCCGGGGCCATTTGCAGACCGCCCCGTAATTATCGGCTTTCGTGAAATGCGATGATTACGGGACGGAAAAGTGCGGAGCTCTGAATTATCGGTTCAACCTTCTTTGTAGTAAGTCTAAATAAGAGGTCTTGAGTTCCTGAGAGAGGAATGATTTCCGGATTTCTTCTTCAAACTTAGGTAGAAGATCTGAATACTTTTTCTTAATTCTGTCAAATACTATTTCAGGAACGCCACAGGTCTTGAATGCAGCCTTAAAATCTGCATCCTTTATTCTCTTCTTTTTCCCGTTCAGATTAAGAGCCAACTCTTCATCGTCGGCAGGATTGCTTATGACAACATTCAACAGGTCATAAGCCGGAGTGAGTACAGGTTCTCCATCAGGTGAATACAGAGAGAAGTTTTTAAGATGCATATCGTTATTCCCGGTAAGCCATGAGAAATACAACAACTCCAGATAATCTACCATATCCAGTTGGGCACTAGCTGAGTATTTACGGATAGCCTTTCCTATCTGCTCATATGAACTGCGGTATTTGTGTTCAGTCTGACGTTCCGTAAGCTGACACATATCTTCCATAGCTATCTTCTCACCATTATCGGTGCGGTCTATACGTTTGGTTAGGTAGCCGATGCTGCCGTCTTTCATCCGGATGAGGGTATGTGGTACAACTTTTATTTTTGCTATCTCTGCCAGATGCATAGTCAGATCTTCATTCTCAGGCAACATGGCAAAGCGTTCCGTTTGAGGTTTGAAGATATAGCCACCCCATAAGCCTACGATGGTAAGCTTTTGGGAATCCTTATGCTTATCCAGATTCAAGGATAACTTAGGCTGGACACCTGTCAAAGTAGTCTGTGATTGTATAACCTGTGCAGCCAATTTATCCATCTCACCACGAGTGTAATCCAACAATGGGGCTGTTCCTGTTCCAAAGAACTTACGGCAGCAGGATTTATGGAAATCAACCTCACCGGGCTGGAGTTCCTTATAACAGTATAAACACTTACTCATTACTATCCTCTTTTAATGGAATAACACTGACTGCACCTATACAGTCCTTACAACAGAGTATAAGCAGAGAGAATCTGTCCAGTTCACTGATATCAGTATTACGCAGGGCAACATCCAAAAGCCAGCCCTCAGGAATAAGCCCGTCAAAGAACGGGAAAAGGACACTTGACTTGAATGGCTTATCCGTTAACGGAAGCGTAAGACTTACGGGCTTGGATGCTGTATCAGAGAGATACCCCTCATTATACTGGAACTCATAGCCCTCATCGGTCTCTTTAAGGATTCCGGCATCCTTACCTTTATATTGAATTAATGCAGTTTTCATTTAAGTTTCTTTTGAGGAACCAGTTCATAACCGAACAAATCAAATACCTGCACAACTTTATCCATCCGGACTGTGGTTTTGCCCTGCTCCAACTGGCGTACAAAGTTGAGGCCCACACCGGATTTCATTGCCAAATCAACCTGCGTCATTCTGTGCTCTTTACGCAGGGATTTCAATGTTGATGAAATGACCATATTATCCATAATTACATCCGATCGGATGCAAATATATGCAATAAAAACAAAATTACATCATATCGGATATAAAAATTCAGAAAGAGCGGTAAATACATCCGATAGGATGTAATTTAAGAAGATTGTGGAAATAAAATACCGTTTTACAAACTCTAATCTGGGCACTGCGGCATTAATTAAGCCGCCCCGTAATTATCGGCTTTCGTGAAAGGTGATGATTACGGGACGTGTCTTTATTTTTCCATTTGAATTTATCGTATTTCAGAGCCCAATTTTGTGCATTTTATCGGAATTAATGAAAGATATTTGTGCATTTTATCGGAATTCAGGCGTTTATTGTTACCTTAGCGGTCGGAATAAAATGCTCTTATAATTATGATAGATGAAAAAGTAATTCTCCAGGTCCTGGCTGAGCAGAAGGAGGAAATAAAGGGTTACAAGCCACAGAAATGGGTCACTCGCAAGGAGGAGTCATTATTTGAGTTTGACACCAATATGGCCCAAGTGGTTATTGGTGTACGCCGAAGTGGAAAATCAACCATCTGTCATAAGGTGTTGCTGGAGCGCGGCATCAAATACGGATATGTAAACCTTGATGACGACCGTCTGGCTAACATGCAAGTAGAGGATCTGAATACCATGCTCTCTTGTGTCTATCAGATTTACGGAACGGACATACCCTATCTGGTACTTGATGAGATTCAGGATGTAGATGGGTGGTATCTGTTTGTGAACCGCCTGTTACGTACAAACCTTAAGATTTTTGTAACAGGCAGCAACGCCAAGCTGTTGAGCGGTGAACTTGCTACACATCTGACCGGCCGTTACAATGAGATTCACCTGTATCCTTTCTCATTCTCTGAATATTGCCGCTATCACGAGATTGATACTGAGAGTATAACTACCAAGGCCGACGCCGAACGCAAGCGTGCCTTTATGGACTATATTCATGACGGCGGGTTCCCTGAGATGCAGGGGCTGCGCAACAAGAAGGCGTACGTACAGAGTCTGATTGAGGCCATATTGCGTAAGGACATACAGAAGCGTTTCAAGATACGCAACATAGAGTCTCTGCGCAAACTGGCACATCATCTGATAAACAATGCATGCCAGGAGGTAAAGTATGATGAGTTATCGGGAATACTTGGCATTGCCGATAAAACTGCAAAGAAATATGTGGATTATCTGAGCCAGGCTTTTCTGATCCAACTGCTTACACGTCATTCATTCAAAAGCAAGGAGCGCATACGCAACCAGAAGGCATATATAGTAGATTCGGGCCTGCAGGGTAATAGGGATAATGCCCTGGCTCCCGAAAATATAGGTTGGAGGCTTGAGAATGTGGTTTACATTGAATTACTGAGGCAATGCGCTCACGAATATCAGGATGTGTATTATTATAAGCCTACCCCAAGAGCCAAAGAGATTGACTTTGTGGTCTGCGACCAGAATAAAGCGGTGGAGCTTATACAGGTGGCATATGAGATTGACAGCCCGAAAGCGTTTGAGCGTGAGACTTCATCTTTGGTAAAAGCATCGGATGCTCTGTCATGCAAGAACCTTACCCTTATAGCTTTCTCCGATACACGTGAGGTTGATGTTGAGGGCAAGACCATTCATATTGTATCTGCATTGGATTGGCTGCTTTCTTGGGAACATCGGCAGAAGCAATCTTGGTTTCAACGGATGATATAAGTTCTTTTGCCTGGCGAGACTTGATGCTTCTGGTTTCAGTGTAGTCAAACTTATTTAGGGATAATTGGAGCCCTGGGATGGAATCGGATGTAGGTAGCAAAAATGTAACGCGGCGTTATGTATCGGACGTGAGGGCATCGGCCTTACTTCTGGTTGGGGTCAGGGTTATTGGGATCAACTTCCAACATCGGTTGATATACGATATGATTCCGCACCTTCAAGCCACTCTTTGCGGAATGGTTCATACCGGCTTTGAGAATCATCGGTTATAAAGACCATAACGAAATTATCATATTTCCGGGTCATTATATAATGGCGGTTATTGAAGGTATTCTTGATTCCTGAGATACAAGGTCCGCAGGTGGTGTTGGCGTATATCACACGGTCATTATTCCACACTCTTGAGACAGAATCCCTATAATAAACCGGATCATACTTGTACCTGTTGAACAAGGCCCATTTGTAAGATTTCACGGCATTGCTCCTTACACTGACGTGCATACTCCACTACCTGAGTTATGTTGTGGGAGTCATCATAACGGAACATGCTGTTATCAAACTTAAGTCCGCTGCGGGACACCTGGTCAATATGTTCCAGAAGATACGGGCGGCCATCAGACAGGGAGAAAGTACAGTTTCCCAGCAAGCTGAACTCGGCAAGCAGCGTATCGCCAGCCTGGGCAATGAAATTATGCCATTTGTCACGGCTGTCAACTATGCAGCCGCCTATGGTAAAGGGAACATCAAATGATACCTCAAAGTGACCAAGAGAGTCAATGTCAAGTGTCTTTGAGTTATGTATATCATCAAAATAATTGCAATAGTACAACTGGTAGGTCTTGACACCGAGTTTACTGTTGTATCCTTTTATGGTGCCGCGTATTGTTACTGAGCCAGGGGTGAAAAGGTTGTTGCGTATCTGTTCTGCCTGCTGCAGCTCTGCTGCGCTGAATATGGGAGCTTTAGTGTTACTTGACTGGTTGATGCAACCTATCAGCAAACTGAACAGGATGATGTATATTGGGATTAACAGGCGTTTCTTCATATTGGAATTCATTAGGTTTATTGATTGACGCAAAGGTAAGGAATAATAAGTAAGTTAAGCCTTGTTATATTAATTACGCTATTTGACAATTTTGAATAAGATACACTCTGTTTAACGCAGATGATAATGTGACAGAGTAGGTACATTCCTATTTTTGTTCAACAAAAAGACCATCACCAACTTTAAAACTGTTTTTTATATGAGAAAAACCTTGTTACTAATTGCATTAATGACGGCATGTTCCTTTGTTAATGCCCAGACTGTAGATGCTGTCTCAAAAGGAGGAGCTGATTGTGAAATAGTCCTTGAACCAGGTTCTAGCCATAAGGGAGATTATCGTTACTATCAGCCTTTTGAGTTCTCTGTAAACTTAGGTACTACCTCAGCAGGTATCCTTTATCCTGATACCCATGTTTCAACTGGCAATGGCATAGGTTGGAATGCAGGTTTCAGAGCCCAATTCAACAAAAACGCCTGGGGGCTCAGAACCGGTCTTTCATATGAACTGAACAAATCATTCGTAATTGATCAGATTAACCCTTTTGGGTCAGATTTCTCATTCCGCCAATCTGTTGTTAACATACCTGTGACATTTATGTATCACGGTAACCGCCAAGAGGCTTTCGGCTTTTACTTTGGCGCAGGTTTCAACATGCGTTATTCATTTGATTCATCATTGCAGACTCTAGACTATAAGACCAACAACTTGCAGTGGTACGGACATGGTGTATTTGGTTTCAGATTAGCCAATATCTATATTGAGGATGAAGTCAGCGCTCAGATTAACAGCTTGTTCAAAACGGGTACAGGTGTTCCAAAAGCCAACCTTACGACCGTATCTTTGAAAATAGGTTGGATACTCCCACTTGATTTCGGAAAAAAACGACACAAGAAGTTAAGACTGTAAAAAAGTAACCGCCTCAGACGTATATCTGAGGCGGTTTTAGGGTGATTCCGTTGGGATTAGTAACGGCGGTTTTAGATGGTTAGTGAATTTGGTTAGAAGTCTGATATATAGAGAGATAGCGACTATTGGGAGAGATTAAAAATTATTGGTGATTGAAAAAAGTGGTACAAAAGTGGTACACTGTTTAAATAATGATTATCTTTGTGCAGAGATACTTGTGACCTTGTTTTTACCTATTTTTAATTTTATTGTGTCCTTGATATGCCTTGCAAATTTCTCTTTGACAAAGACGGAACGGTTAAGATTCGCGTCAGAATTAAGCGTTTAATTGACGGTGTACCCCATGAAGTAGTTAACCAGAGGCAGCTCATTCCGCATCTTAAGATTACGGAGGCGGACTGGAACAAGTACCATGCCTATAGGAATGAGAATTTGCGGAAGGAGTTTCGGAAGGATAACGAATTATTTGATATGGGCCTTACGATGCTAGACTCTATAAGGTCCCGTGTCGATTTGGCTGGGTATGATCTTGATGCCCAGAAACTCCGTGATATTATTACTGAAGTGGTGAATGAAAAGGAGAATGAGGCGCTGAAGAAGATTGAGGAGGAGAAAAAACGGGAGGAGGAAGAGATGCAGGAGGAAAAGAAGAGGAAGAATAAAATGACGCTCACGAAGTTCATTGACCAGTATATTCAGGATGTGAAGGATGGAAAGAGGACTACTTTGGCGCATGGAAGGACGTTTGTGCAGGGGTCTCGCTTTCATTTGACAAACTCTCTGGGGCACTTTAAAGAGTTCATGAAGGATACTGGGATTACATACGACTTTCAGGATGTAGATCTGGATTGCTATGCCAAGTATAAGGCTTGGTTGATGGCTCAGGATATTAATAAGGATGATACGGATAAGAATCATGTTCCGGTTCATTATGCAGACAGCACTATTGGTGGCTTCATAAAGAAGTTGAAGTCTGTATTGCGTGCTGCGGATAGCCGCGGATATCCGGTGAATCCGGCTTACAGGAGCACAGAGTTCAAGGCGCAGCCTTCGGTGGAAGCGGATACCATCTACCTGACGCGTGAGGAACTGGAGCGGTTTGAGAAGGTGAACCTTACTAAGAAGGAGGACGGAAAGAACCTGGAGCTGGCGCGTGACATCTTTTTGGTGGGTGTTTGGACTGCGCAGCGTGTATCTGACTACAACAATCTTAAGCCTGAGAATATTAAAGAGGTGGACAACAATGGCACCCCTATGACGTATATCTCCATTCACCAGCAGAAGACCGGCCGACTGGTTGAGATTCCTTGTAATGCTAAGGTCCGTGCTATCCTGAATAAGTACCCAAAGGGCCTGCCCCACTTGAGCGACCAGAAGATTAATATGTACATTAAGCAGATTGGCAAGATGGCGGGGATTGATGAGGTGGTTGAGGTTAAGGGTAGCCGCGGTGGCCAGGTGATTAAGGAGTACTACAAGAAATACGAGTTGATTTGCACTCATACGGCCAGGCGTACCGGTGCCACTTTGATGTATCTGGATGGTATTGCCATTTATGATATCATGAAGGTGACGGGACACAAGAGCGTTACCACTCTGGAGAAGTACATCAGGGCAGATAAGCTGGAGGTGGCTCAGAAGCTGGTGCTGCAGTATGATTACTTCAAGTGATGGTCAGGGCTTAAGGTCTTTCTCCTTGCGGAGGCGTACTATGAGGTCATCATGGACTTTCTGCCAGGCGGCTTTGGGGTCAAAATCCAGGCCGGGGCGCAGGAGGCCGGTGGTATCGCCCAGGAATTCGGGATTCTGCATTTTCTCTTCCATATTTAGGACGTACTCCTTATATGTAGGCGCATGCGATGCTACAAAACGCAGGTAGCGGTCATAAGATGCCATCACTTTTTCGGGATCCAGGCGGTTTGAACAGAGTGCGGTATAGACATCAAACAAGTCACGGCCTTTGAGTCTCTGATACAGGGCTCTTACTTTTGTTCCTACCAGTTCATCAAACTCATAAGTGAGTATCTGGCACTGGCCACTGAACCAGTCATTCCGGACGGAGAACGGGACGTGGACCATGGGCTGCACGCTGAAGTGCTCCTTGCAATTTATCTCGACCTTGAGGTGTATCTCACCGGCACCGGCATCGGTGGGCTGTACGCGGAATACCAGTGTGTTGTTGTGTTTCTTCTGCTTTACTACTGGTTCACCAAGCCATGAGAGGGCATCACGCAGGTGGTCTATTGTCTCACGTATGGGTTGCGCTTGGACCTGTACCAGGTCAATATCCTCGGAGTACCGAGGCTGTGGGCTTAGATATAGCTTATGAAGTGCTGTGCCTCCACGGAAAGCCAGGTGGCTGGCCAGGAATTCATCGGTGTATATTGACACCAGTGCACGGCAGATTATGAGATCCTGCTCTACAAGTCTGGGAGAACTCCATGGTACTACTGTTCCCCACTGGGTGATAAATGCTCTCTGAATCATAAATGGTCTATAAATCGTCTGTTTCTATTTGCTGATTAACTATCACTTTCCAGCGCTCACAGATGGGACTGTCATCTGTTGGAGCACCTGATTTGAGTGGCACGGTCTTGAACTTGAGGTCTGCGTGTTTGATGAGTTCCATGAGGCCGTCGGCTACGGAGGTCTCTTGAAGTACCTGATCAAGCAGATAGCCCAGACGCTGGAATGCCGGGACTGACGCTACTTTTGCAAAGTCTGTGCCCAGATGGCTGAAATCAAGTTTCATGGCCAGTTCCTCAAGTACTGTTGCTGCCCTGGTAAGGCCGCCTACATGGTCTTGATATACTACAAGGTCAATGGCGGTGAGTTCGGGACCGGAGATGTTGAGCCACCCCGAAGGTACTTCAAGGCGCTGCACATAGCCCATGGGGATGGCACGGCGCTCGGCATAACGGAGGGCGTAGCCGTCACGGACTCTGTCACGCAGTACCGGCGGCTCTACCATGACCTGGCAACCCATGGGGGCCTGATGGGCGGCACCGTGACGTTCGGCGGCACTGAGCAGGGATACATAGTAGCGACGGCCCAGATACTGCATCATGCGGTCCAGGTACACGTCCTGTGGAACTGCTTTCCAGAGCCGATACTCCTCAGGGACTATGACGTAGAAGCCGCGGCTGGGCGAGAACAGACGACCCTTGCCAATTGCACGCTGCACGGCTATGTCTATGGAATGACTTGTCATATCCGGAAAAGCCCGCATGACATCATCCCGAGAGAACGTGTAACGTCCGCTTGGCGCCTGTATGTCTATCCAGTCTGCTAAACTCATGATTAAAGCCTTAGTATTCTATTCACTTGCAAAACTACACATAATTTGTGTATTATCGCAAGCAAATGGAAATATTTTTTCTTTTCCCATTATGGCTGTTTTTGGTTTGTGTTACGTAACGCGGCGTTACGGTTTTCTTGAAAAGCGTGACATTTGGCGTAACGGGGCGGTAAAAGTTGGTTAAAACTAAAATTGTTAGGGACGGGGGTTGGTATATTTGCGACCGACAATAGTTGAGGTTGTCCTTGTTTGATAATAAGCCCTTAAAACATCGAGAAGTATTTAACCTTATTATTAACCTGTAACTGACTTAAGATGGAAAAGAAACCCGTATGGGATTCTGAGCCGGGTGTTGCGGAGCTGATCAACGAACATAAGGTTGATGTGCTTTGGGACCTGGACTGGGAGAAGATTACGGCCGGATTCAAGGCCGAGTGTTTGCGAAAACTGCTAGTGAAGATCAGGGAAGTGAAAGACCGCATTGTTGCCGTGAAGGCTTGCCTTTGCCATTACCGGTACTATCTGATTGGCTTGGACCATGAACAGTACGTGGAGTGTTGGGACGGTGGGTGCCCTTTCAAGGATTTGTGCGAGCAGATTATCTGGGATCTGGAGGAGATTTGCACGTTTACCATCAGTGCAAACGGTGATGTGCGGCTGGTGCCTGAGCATGAGTGCGTGAACAGGATATTCCGCACGGAGCAGGCGCAGAAGCTGCTGGCGCGACTGAGCCCGGAGTACTGCAGGAACGGGCGATGGGTGAAGGAGGTGAAGAAGGCGTTCATCTGCCAGGTGGCCCATGTGCTGAGCGGGCTTTTGGAAATTCCGGACAGCAAGAAGTGGATTTACTTTGAGAAGTATTGGGGTGTGACGGGACTGGCCCAGGCTTGGGCGGGCCGTAACGGCAAGGGTCTTGACGCTGAGATTGACATGCTCTACCCTGAATACAAGGTGAAGTTTAGAGGATAGCGGGTGTATAGTTTTGCTATATCTGAGATATACAATAGTTTCCTTTTCAATGTGACAGCCCCTCTGTGAGGGGTTGTCTTGTGTATAGATACTGCCATACAATTTGTGTACATGTACTGTACAATCCCCAACAAACTATACTTGACAACTTTGTGCCGTGACAACTCAATTAGGCCTTATGAGTGACAGCACACTGATTGTTAAACCTTAATTAGAACCATTACGATTATGGAAATTGAGAATGCTAGAATACTTGCCACCCTGACAGTGGGTGAGTTCAAGCAGGTTATGAGTGACATGGGGGCTGACAAGAACAAAGAGGAAGAGAAGCCCCATACTTATGTATATGGAATTCCTGGTATCATGGAGCTGTTTCACTGCTGCCGGTCAACGGCCCAGAGCCTGAAGGCAACGGTGATCAAGGAGGCGGTAAGCCAGACGGGCCGCAAGATTGTGGTTGACGTGGAGTATGCGAGAGCGCTGTTCAAAGCTAAGAAACCCTATAAGACTATCTGGTGATATGGAACAGAACGGTAACAATAAGAAGAGAGAGTTCTGGAAGCCGGAACCGATGACATTTTCTGTGTTTGATAAAGGGGTTACGACTACGGAGCCGAAGGGAGTGATGGATCCTTACGCTGTCTATACTTACATAAGGGATGGCATATCACGGTACCAGACGGAACGGCTGAGAGGGATTCTGGATGCGGCCGAGTTCAAGAAGTACAAGCAGAGTGAGTTTGAGACGGCGGTATTCAGCGGGGTGTACAGCCACAAGTGCGATGCCGGTCTGGTGAAGCCATCGGGGTATGTGTGCATAGACATAGACCATGTGCCTATACAGCAGACCAAGGATGTGCTTATGGGACTTGAGCAGTTTGAGACGGTGCTGATGTTTACCAGCCCATCAGGTCACGGAGTGAAGTGGGTGCTGAACAACAGGACGCTGTTCAGCCATGTGGACTTCTACTCGGCCGTGAGCAATTTCCTTAGGGATACCTGCAAGATTGAGGTGGATATGACGGCCAGGCCTATGTCACACGGATGCCTGCTGCCGTGGGACCCTGAGGTTTATCTGAATCCCAATTACATGTAGGATAATGTCAACGAAGGAGTTTGATGTTGGGTTGTGGCTGAAAGCGGGCCGTGACAAGGAAGAGGAGTCACGGCCTGCAGCGGCCGCACCGAGCAAGGCACCGGCCGACCTTACGGATGACGTGGAAACGGTGGTGCGCAGGATTGAGACCCGTGGGCTTGATATTACGGCTGCTTATGACAGCTGGAGAGACATCGGGTTTGCTTTGGCGGAGGGTATGGGTGAAGCGGGACGGAAGTATTACCACCGGGTGAGCCAGTTCTACCCCAGGTATAAGAGGTCAGAGACGGACAAGCAGTACAATCAATGCCTGAAGGGGCGCAAGAGCGGGATTACGATTAGGACTTTCTTCCAGAAGGCGAAGGATGCGGGGATTGATATAAGGACCAGAAACTTTATTATACCTACAAGAACGATGGTTACTACTAATGGGAAAAACGGAGGTTCCGCCACAAACAAGGGGGTGGCGGAAGTGGCGGAAATGGCGGAAGTGACGCAAACTGCGCCAAAAACGTCAGTTCCGCCAATGCGCCAATGTGGCGGAAGCGGCGGAAGATTGGATGAGTTGCCCACTTTCTCAGGTTTGGTTGAGGGACAGTTGCCGGCATTCCTGCAGAGTGTGGCCAGCCACGGAAAGACCCTACAGGAGAAGGACGTGCTGATACTGGGGAGTATTGTGACACTGTCGGCCTGCCTACCGAACGTGAGTGGGCTTTATGATGAAGTGGAGGTATATCCCAATCTGTATTTCTTCTTGACGGCAAGGGCCAGCAGCGGCAAGGGACGGTTGAACCTGTGCAAGCTGCTGGTGGAGGGAATCCATGAACGGTTGTTTGAGCTGTACCGGCTGGAGAAGGAGGAATATGAGATGAAGAGGAAAGAGTATGAAAGCAGCAAGACTCCCGGCATACCGAAGCCCACGCCACCGGTGAAGAACATGCTCTTTATACCGGCCAACAGCAGTGCGACATCGGTCTATCAGATACTGGGAGAGAGCAATGAGCGGGGACTGATTTTTGAGACGGAGGGTGATACACTTGCCTACTCATTTGCCAGCGATTTTGGGAACTTCAGTGACGGATTCAGGAAGGCTTTTCATCATGAGTCTATCAGCTACCACAGGCGCAAGGATGATGAACATGTGGACATAAAGCACCCGCAGCTGAGCGCGGTACTGAGCGGCACGCCTGAGCAGCTACGGAGCCTGGTGAAGGATGCGGAAAACGGACTTTTCAGTAGGTTCATATTTTACCGCCTGAACAGCGGACTGACCTGGAAGGATGTGTTTGCCGTACCGACCGGCCGGAGCCTGAACGTGGAGTTTGAGGAACTGGGCAGGTACTTTGCCGGATTCCATGAGAAGCTGATGGAGGCACCGGCCCTGCGGCACTGCCTTACGAAGTGGCAGGCGGACAAGTTCAACGCATATTTCCACTCACTGCAGCAGGAGCTCTTTTACCTGTATGGCGATGACATTGTGCCCAGCGTGAGGAGAATGGGTCTGATATTCTTCAGGATCACGATGATACTTACTGCGCTGAGGATAATGGAAACCGGTGACATGTACTCTAACCTGGTATGCTCTGACTTGGACTTTGACAGCACGATGGAGATAGTGAAAGCCATAATTGAGCACACCAAATACGTGTTTGCCGAACTGTGTAATATAGACTCAACGATGCTGGAGGATAAGAACATGGTAAGGAAGAAGCT
This sequence comes from Bacteroidaceae bacterium, assembly GCA_045534785.1. GTDB lineage: Bacteria > Bacteroidota > Bacteroidia > Bacteroidales > Bacteroidaceae > Colenecus. Next base: position 159,489 of record JAZSKJ010000023.1, read on the forward strand.
ACTGCAGATACTACCCGAAGAGTTTGACCGCGACACACTGTTTGTGACTGCCGCCAGCATAGGAGTATCTAAACGCACCGCCGAAAGATATATGGCTCATTACACCCAGAACGGTGACGTGGAGAGGAAGACCTACGGACTGTACACCAAGGTAAAGAATGAGGAGTAGATGAACAGCCTGAGAACAAACCGGAAAATGATGCGCTTGAGACATAGATCAAAAATAAAAGATTACCTTTGCACTGCTCCAAGGCCCGAAAGCCGGGGAGCAAAACGAAGAGTAGATTTCTGCTTGAGTTTCGGCCAGCCCTTTAAAACATCGAAATTTTATAGCGTTCAGGAGTTGAAACAAGAGCCGAATGTCTGCGTAAGGTGTATATGCAACCCAAAAAGGGTTTTACATATTCCCTTCCGCACGGCATCGGCATGTCAGCTCAAACTGAACGAGGTTTCTCGATGTACCGAAGGGCTTTTTGACTGCATGACGTTTGTCGTGCGGTTTCTTTCACCCTTTTGGAAACTGCCGGGCCAACCCCACTCACTTAGATGGTCGATACCGGGCCACCCCTGGCACACACACCCAAACAAGCCACCTGCAGCCGCAACCCCAATCCCAAATGGAAAGCCCACACTCGCGTGCTCGGCTTGGATAACCGTTGGACGATGGCGGCGCACAACGACCACCAACCAGCACGGCAGCAGCTGGCCAGTCAACAATAAGCGATGAAATGATTTGTGATTGGAACGGTGTGTCTTGGGGCGACGGAAGGTGTGTGACCCATATATAAACTACTGTGCTATTATTTGAGGAATATCATTAATAAACACATTCCTCAAATAATAGTGCACATCCTGCTCAGTACCATATATCATTGTATAAAGATTCCTAACATTAGGCATCCTTCTCTTTGCTGTTGAATCAGATAAGAATGACATCTCTTTGATCAATGAAACAGGTCCGAGTTGTGACTTCTTAATAATTTTCTGAAAGAATCTATTTCTCAAGATTGTACGTCTAATCAATTCTATTTTATTTGAGTCATCTAATTGATTAAATATCATGCCCAAACAGGTAAGATAGTAACGGCTGTAACAATTTTGGACCAATCCCAACTCCATTCCTGTTTTCGCATGATTTTCTCCGTACTTTCTTAAAGCACCATCTTTTCTGACTTTGCCATCATTCAAAAGAGCCGAACCAACTTCAATATTTGTTAAGCCATCATTATCATCTGACGACAAGATCTTACAAATGCCAGTAGATGCGTCTTCAAATGAGCTATATTGAACAACATCCTGATAAGTAATATAACTAGCTGAGCAATTACTAATTACATACTCAATATATTTAGACATAGGAATCTGAATTAAGCCCTGAATATAAGACCTAATTTCATCATCGTTCATCCTATAGCTTCGAATAAACAACGATTCATTAATTTCGTTCTCATATTGTTTAGAGAAGAACGATAATAACAATTTATCGAAGTCTGTCATTTTATTTTCTTCAAAATACCATCAAGTCTTTTATAGATCTTGTTTAAGGTATATCTCGCCTTATCCTTTATTTCGTCGTTGCTTTCCAAAAGAGTTTTTTCGAAATTTGTTTCATTAATCAAATCACGGAATCTATCCAGTTTTTTGATTACCTCGTTTATTTGGCCAGAGTCTTGAAGGACCTCATATGCATCACTTACGGTTATTTCTTTATTTTTAATCCGCTCTACTGTCTTCTTTGCAGTTTTTGAAGGTGAAGCTAGTATTTCTCCAAGTTTGCGCATTTCCATAGCTTGAGTAATCTGGCCAGTTCTAACTGCCTCAACAACAACCTTGTCAAGCTCCTTATCCTCTTCTCTGTATTTTTTAACAGCACGGTTTTTAAGATATTCCTCCCAATAACTCCACTTATCTGAAGATAGCTCATTATTTTCTAACATGAATTCATACACCTTAATGTAGTTCTGAGCAACCCCACTAGTGATACCCAATTCTTTTGCCATAGCTTCAACAGGATATCTGGTATCTCGTTTTCTACGATATAAATAGCCAGCCTGTTCAAATGGACTCCAATCTTTTCTCCCGACAATATGATATTGTCCTAAGAGAGTGAATATAGCAGAATCATCAATGTCTGCAGGTAGTATTGTGCATTTAACCTTACCCCATTTTACAGGATCGATCCTACATAATAGACGATATGCCGCCAAACGACTATTTCCCTCAAGAACAACAAAATCTTCATCTCTGACTATTAATGGATCAATTAAACCACCATTTTCTTCAATGGATAGTTTTAATTGCTTCACATGCTCCATACCTGTCATTAGTTCCTCAATCTCTTCCTGTGAGGGAATTTCACTTTGAGAACGCAACACGCTGTAAACACGTGGGTTATCCACATAAAACTTTAAGTCAGCTTGATTGAGCTCACCAATTTTAACGTCAAAGACTTTTTTTCCAATAGTTAATGTCTCTTCTGTCATAATCCCTGGCTATTATCGTTGATATTGAGTATATCTTTAACTAAGTCGCCAAAGCTATAATCCATATTCTCTTGATACTTTGACAACTTATAATCACCCTGAGCAAGGAAAGCAGCGTTTTGTTTTGCTTGCAATAAAACATCAATCCACTTATCAATGCTATCCTTTATCATCAAATTGTAAATGTTACAATCCTTAGTTTGAGATATTCTGTGAATACGGTCTTGTGCTTGTAGATAATCATCAAGATTAAAGCCGCGATCATAAAAGATCACATTGTTAGCTATTGTAAGTGTAAGACCTTCTTTCGCAGATTGCGGAGTAGCAAATAACACATTGCTTTTTCCGCTTTTGAAAATAACTACTGAACGGTTTCTATCCTCAATGTTCATTCTACCATGTATTTTGGTAGGTTGTAAATCTTTATACTTTTTGTAGAAATAGTCGATATTTTCAATAAAAGAACTCCATACAATCACTTTTTCATTACGTGAGATAATCTCACTTAAAAGCTTATCTAACGCTTTTTCCTTGCCCGAGAAATTCACATAAAAGTCATCAATCAGTCTTGGATTAGAAGCAATCTGTACTAGCCTTAAAAGTCGCTTTAATGAAGCCTCAGATTCATCCAATATAGTTGTGTCACCTTTCTGGACTAATATTTGCAGGTCATTTCTTACAGATTCATACATCTCAAACTGGCGCTTTTCAAACTCACACCAGATTGACATATATTTTTTTGCTGGCAACGAAATGATGCCACTATTTTTCGTTTCACGTACAGTAAAAGCCTTAATCTTATCAAATATCTCTGAGACTGATGACTCAAAGAAACTTCTCTTCATTGTATTATCTGAAAGATCGTTACTTAGATCTGTACTCTGTTTGAAAGCTTTGTAGTCACATCCAAGACTCATTCCAAAGTCAAGGAAATAGATCTGCGCCCATATATCATAAGGGCGATTAGCAACAGGTGTCCCTGTCATTATTGTCCTAATCTTGAACAATGGCGCGAGATCAAAGAAAGATTGGGCCAATTTAGATTCCGGATTCTTTATTTTTGTTGACTCATCAACTATAACTGCAGTATTCCGCGCTTTAAGAAAAAGAGTCAATCTTTCTTGTTCTGTACTAAACAATTCAAAGTTGGCAAGTAATACTCTTGAAGGGCTGTTTAAAACAAGATAGTTGTCTTTTTTATTTGAAGACAAAACCTTGGGTTGTAAATGAGTGTGAGTATGAAACTCATTATACCAGTTTTGTACAAGTTGCTTCTTGGTTACGACAATAACGGTATCTATATCTTTCTTCTCCAACCAATAGAGAAGAAGGTCTATTGCTATTTTGGTCTTGCCTAGACCCTGTTCATGAAAAATAGCAGAATATGGTAAGTCTTTAATTGCCTCGAAGGCCTCATGCTGATAGGGAAAAGCCTCGTGTAATGCAGACAAATTTACCGTATATTGTTGTATTATTTTACCCATTACTGATATTCCCTGTATAACCCCAATTCGTTTATAATTACAACGTGTACTTTTATATCATTCTGTCTCTGCAAATTACGTATTAAGTTTGCAAATGAGGCAGAAATACGCCAAGAGCCAGATAATATCAGTGTTGAATCTCCCAAAAATCTCTGACACTCTTGGAGATATGATAAGTACTGATCTAAACTATGCTGACGATTAAAATCATCATCAGTCTTTGCTTCTCCAATTATTAATTGAAAATTATGACAGTAATAAAAATCTGGTCGATAATTGTTTTCAACATGAGGAGGTGTTTCACGCTCAAACGGTGTATCTGCAATCATATGTATATGTTCTTGACTAGGGAGCAGGCTCTTTGCATACTCCTTAATCAATGATACATACTTCATATGTTCTGCAGATTCTGCCATTTTTTATTCAGCATTTAAATCTTCAAGCATTCCTTCAAGTTCAGTAAAGATGTCTATAAGAAGAGTCATCTTATCCTCATACTCCTTAGTTTCCTTTTTCTTTAGGCTTTTGGATTCGGCGTATGAAATGTTTCTAAGTTTAGTCAAGAAAGCACCACCCACTTCATCATAACTGACAGATGAAAGATCTATTGTAGATGAAACTGTTGTGTTTAATTTTTTGATGGCATTTGTTAGATTAGTCTTTAAAAACTCCTTTTTTGCCTCAGGCTCTTTAAGAACCTGTGGTAATTGTCTAACATTTTGTGCCTTATCAACATTGCCATTTATTACCCATTCTGCAAAATCTGATGCTTCATAATGATTAAATAACAAAGCATCCGTTATAGACTTGTTTTTAAATTCAGCGAACTTTGAAAACTCACGTATGTCAAGTTCGCCTCCCATTTCCTTCACTTTTGGCACATAATACTTTTGCATCGTGTCATAAGCATCTATCAACTTTAGTATTTCACTCTTTTTACCACCACAATATGAAATGATCGTTGTCATTGGAAGTTTCTCATCATAACATAAGTGATAAAGATATTTTGCCTTTGAATATGGATCCCAATCTCTCGGGCCGACCAAATGCGACTGTAATCTTATGGAGTGAATTTCCTCATCCGTCAAGTTCTCATAAACAATAGCCCGTATTTTATTCCAGTTGCCACTACTATTCTTTGAAGCGAAATCTCTATATATCTGAAGTCGAGTATTACCTTCAATAACCACATATTTACCATCCAAAGTGTGATTTACTATAATTGGATTGATAATACCGCCATTAACTCTTATAGATTCCTTCAATGATGCAAATGAGGTGGCACCATCTGTGGCACTACTATTAAGAGCCAACGCTATAGCTTCTGCTGAAATGTTTTCACCATACATCTCCAAAAACATTTTAATTCTTGGATTGTTGTGGTCAAGGATAACTAAATTGATATCCAATTCTTGATAAGTCGATTCCATATGCTATTGTTTTAGTCCTTCTTTTCTTCCCAAAGATCAGGATTTATTAAAGATGTAAACTTAATATTATCAAATAATTCATCTAACACATCCTTTTTATCAGCAAATTTTTCCATAAACGCTTCGTATGTTCGTAATGACATACATTTATGAGTCTTGTCTGGAACATAATATTGATTGCGATCAATGAACTCATGAAAAGACATCTTCTTATAGAATTGAGGCTGATTACACCATCTTGCAATTTGAGTGTAGATGTTACCAAGAGGATGTTTTTTATAATCCTCATGGCGCATTACATACCCTAAGCATCCATAACTCATCAAGATTTTAATTCTCCAGAACAACTCACAAATATCTTGAAATAGTTCTTTATCACTCGTAGGAGTAAGTCTGAAGCCACAGAACAAATAGAATTTGGTGGTCTTTTGTGGGCAATATCGCTTCCAAATCTTCAATTTTGCTGTAATGATATCACGATCAGACCAATTGTCAAAAGCGAATATCATATCACCATGATAACGAGCGACATTAAGCAATTTAGCCTTTTCTTCATCCACCAGCCTGATGTCCAACCCCTGTCGGAATTGAAAAGGTTTTTTTGTAGCTATAAGTTCGTTAAGTTTCTCAATAACAAACTTATGTGGCGCTGCAAAAAAATTATCATCCCATAAGTAGATATATGGCCTATCCTTATCAACAAAATCTGCTAACTCTGAATGAGGAAACACCCTTTTTTCAAGTCTGTTTACACAAAAAGAACAGTGTCTAAAACAGCCCCTTGTCAAGAAGCCGATAGAATAATCCAAATAATCTTTATAGTAAACTCTATCCCTGCCTTTAGCAATTTGTTCTTCTACATATGATTTATACAAATCGTAGTCTGGCATCTGTTTTTTCATATTGATACCAGGCAATAATGGATCTTTTTCTAATCTGTAGAAATCCTCATTCCTTTTTTTTAGGAACACTTCTGTGTCAGTTTCAGTTGCATACCATCCTGTACCACCGCACAAAAAAAGATTTGGTTTATAATCTGATGGAGATTTTAGATAATTAATGTAGAATTTAGGAAGTTGAGTAAAACTGAAAACTCTTGATAAATATATATGATCAAATGGAGTTATGTCCGCATTGGTGTCTGTAATAAGGCGATATTGAATTTTATGATCGCGCAAATAACCTGCAATCTTCAATAGCGCCAAATTTGGATGTCTGGTGCCATTATCAATCATGTCTGCATCAACCAGCCCAAATAACAATTTTTTCTTTCCACTCATTATGCGTAATCGACTCTCTATTGTTGTTTGATCTACTTGTTTGATGACACAAATTAAATCAATTTATTTTGGATCATAAAAGAAAACGATCGGTAACTTCATAGATTAAAAAACGGTAAGGACACCTTGTAAAGAGTGAATTGATCTTTATTACAAAGGTTATACGCTTTCTCTATCTAACCCCAAAGATGCCACCAAGAGCAGACGGTAGCGGGGTTATTATGATTCAGTCGATTAGGATAAGGCGATTTACGGTCTCATCCAAACGGACATGATGATTGAAATCTGTGCTACGGCCATCATTTATGGCCGATATGTCAATACCCCGATTCCGGAACTCATCGATAAGTGCCGCAATGAAGAAGGCACGCATCGATGTCCAGCCTCGAACACCGACCTCCCTATTAAACGACTCTATTAAACTCTGATTGGATGCTGCAACGAAACATGCAGCGTACTCGTGATAGTACTTGTTGTGAGATTCTGTACTCATAATTAGGATCTTGTTTTGAAGTTAATAAAATGCTTCCACATCGTTCCTTGACCACCGTGGCATCCTAAGTTGCTCGGTTGGTGCGGTGGGCCCCATGGGGCTCCTGCTCTTGATGCTGGGACAAAGATACTACTTTCCTTTTCTAAAGTAGCCAAATATCTCGCCACAAATCCAAATAATGGCGCCTATGAAAATTAGTACCGACATTGTGAATGATTGTTTGTGCTTTCAAATATAGGTATTTTTTGATAATCTGTTATTTGCGGAGCAATACCTTTAGAAAGGACTCGGGAAGGTAGACGTTGGGGAGGTCTTTGGCATGGGCAAAGAAGGGGGCGATTTCTTGGGCGGTGTAGCCGGCTATGCCGCAGCCTATGGGGGTTACGAGGAAGGTGTATTGCTGGTGCTGACGGGCGAAGGTGATGAAACGCTCTACGGCTTGGCGGGTGCTGGGGAGGCCTTCCATGGTGGGGATGGCGTAGCTTTGGCCTTGGAGGCCTTCACCGTTACCCCACTCTGCTGCGAAATGGTCTAGGGCGAAGCGGGCTGCGCCGCCTGCGTGGTGACCAAAATGGTTGGAACCAAAGACAAAAATCTGTCCGGGAAGGAGGGAACTGATGCGTTCCGGAGTGATTCGGTAGGTTGAGTCCATAAATTTCAATCAAATATCAGTGCAAATTTACAACGAGTATTGACCAATAAGAACTAATTAAAGACCAACGAAGAACAAAGTTGCACAAGCCCCCTTTTTATGTGTAAAATAGTGCTCAGAATAGTTGCAAAAGGGATTTTTAGTGTATATTTTTGTGTAGCAAATTAAGGTCACAACAGGATCTGATACCATGAAAACACAACCTTCTGTTCCCTTTGGCGGGATGTCCGGCAGCGCGGGTATAGTTACTGCCCGCAGCACGAGATTCGGAACCATACTGAGCGGACGCTGCCATCAGCCGGGACGTGTTACTCCCAATCAGAAAAACAGTCGTGCTCTGTTTGCCCGTGTGGGCAGGAGCTTTAAGCGCCTTACTCAGGAGCAGGCTGAGGCGTGGGCTGCGTTTGCTGCAGCCCATGCCTTTGGGGGCCGCATGCGGACTCAGAATCCGGCAGTTAATGCTTACGTTACGCTGAACTGCAACCGTGTGCTGCTGGGACTGGAGATGCTGGCGGTGCCCCCTACGGAGATTCCGGCTATCCCGGAGGTGGAGTACAGCAATATCATTGTTACTCCTGGACTGATTCAGTTCAGCCGTCTTGTTAACCCGGGTGCCGGTTATAGGCTGGCGGTGCGGATGAGTGCTGCAGCAAGTGCCGGTAAGACTTACGGCGGTGGGCTGCCGGTTCTGGTGGATGCGGGGTTTATCCCGGAGCAAAACTTTGCTGATGTTACCAAAGTCTATACTGACCGCCTTACTGTTAAGCCCACGCCTGGGCTGAAGTATTTTGTTGAGACCAGCTGGATGAGTGTGGCTACGGGATTGGCCGGAACTACCAGGTGCGATGACAGAATATGTCAATGTGATTTATAAATATGGGTATTATGAGCTCAAGATATACCAAGAGAAAAACAAACTAATTAATCAACCATCTAAAACATTTACAACTATGAAGTACGCACCTTCTATTGCATTCGAGGAGATGTCAGGTTCCGCCAAGGGCGTGACCGCTGCTAAGGCCAAGGGCCGCAAGTATCTCCGTAACCGCGGTTATGGCAAGAAGACCAGCACCGCCAGTCAATCAACCGTTAAGGGTATCTTTAAGCAGCTCTCCCAGAGCTGGAAGAACCTGACTACTGCTCAGATCAGTGCCTGGAACAACCTGGCTCAGAGTCAGGCCGGCCGCTCTATTCTGGGTAATGCTGCCAAGATTAGCGGTCTTAACCTTTACCAGAGGCTGAACTTCTGGATTATACGCTGCGGCGGCAATGCTGTGGCTAATCCTCCTGCCCTGGTGGGCGTGGATGCTCCGGCTGCCTGCACTGTTCAGCTGACTGAGCAGGAGTTCAAGTTCGGACTTATCAGCATTCCTGAGAACGTGGCTAATCTGCGTCTGGTTATTGAGGCATCAGCTCCTACCAGCCGTGGTGTGAGCAATGCCTTTGACAAGGCAAGTGCCTTTGCTGACCCGTTCAGCGTGGTGGCTGGGGCTATGGACATCAAGGCTGCTTATGACAACAAGTACGGAGCTCCCAGTGCAGGTCGCACCAAGGTGTTCCTCCGCTACTTCTTTGTCAACGCGGTGACCGGTGAGAAGTCTGCCGACATCCTCCGCGAGGTGGAGCTGGGCGCAACCAATGATCCCTTTGATGAGGGCAACGGTGATTAAGCCCACAAGGCAAACCTAAGTAACCCTTTAGGGGAAAGTCCTCGGCAGAGATGAGTCCCTGCCGGGGATTTTTGTTTCACTACTAATACTTACTATTATGAGATACAAACCATCTATTGCATTTGACAGGATGTCCGGAAGCGCTAAGGGCGTGACGGCATCCAGTAATAAGGGTGCGATTTTTATTCGCACCCGGGGGCACGGTACCAAGAAGCGTACCGCGGACCAGTCTGTTATAAAGAGTATCTTCCGGCTGCTGACGCAGAGCTGGAAGAACTTGAGTGCTGAGCAGATCCAGGCTTGGAACCAGGCGGCCAAGACGCAGAGCGGCCGTAGGGTTCTGGGACAGAAGGCTCAGCTGACAGGTTCCAATTTGTTTTTGAGATTGAATTTCTGGGTGGTGCGCTGCGGCGGGCAGCCGCTTAGCTTGCCTCCTACTCTGACTGGTATTGAGCAGCCGGCTGTGGCTGCGGCGGCTATCAGTGACGGCAGCTTTATGTTCCGACTGGGTAGCGTTCCGGAGGGGGCTGCAGGGCTGCGGCTGGTGGTTATGGCCACGGGGCCTCAGACCGTGGGCACTGTTACCGGTGTGGGCCGCGGGAGTACTTTCTGTGAGCCTTTGGTACCTGCTGTTGGGGCTGTTAATTTGCTGCAGGCTTATGCCGGTAAGTTTGGGATGCCTAATGCGGGGAAGCCTAAGGTTTTCCTTAGGTACTTCTACGTTAATCCCAGTACTGGAGAGAAGAGCGGTGAGCAGCTTATTCAGGCGTTCTATGATGCCGGCAGTCCGATCATGTATAACTTGAATGTGATTGCTCCGGATGATAACCAGGGCAGCGTTACACATGCGGGCTCAGCTGAGTATGCTGAAGGGACGCAGGTTGTTGTCCAGGCAACGGCCAGGCAGAACTATGCATTCTTGCGCTGGAGTGACGGCGTCAGCCTGAACCCGAGGACGATCAGGATGGACCGTGACTATACGATTGAGCCTATCTTTGTGTTTGACCAGCACTTTACTGTGCGTGGTACGGTTAGTCCTACCGGTGCCGGCACGGTGAATGGTGGCGGCAGTTACAGGCCTGGACAAACTGTGGAGCTGGAGGCTGAGCCTAACAGCGGATGGCGGTTTGACCACTGGCAGGATGATGTGGAGAACACGGAGGCCTTGCGCAGCGTGATGGTTCAGGGTGACGTGAACCTGACGGCTGTGTTTACACGTATACAGTCATCATATGAGTGCCATCTGGGCGTGAATGACGAGGACTATGGCCGTGTGGAGCCGGATACCGGTTATGTGACCTTTGATCACGGCGAGGAGTGCGAGATTGAGGCTGTGCCGTTCCAGGGCTATGAGTTTGTACGCTGGAGCGACGGACGCACCGAGAACCCGAGGACGATTGTGGTGGTGAAGCAGTTTGAGCTGACGGCTATATTCCACTCTGTAAGGACTGAGGAGTTCTGGCTTGAGGAGCGGCGCTGCTCTATTGAGGGCAACGGCACGGAGCTCCACTACGGCGATGAGATTGAGGTTACGGTTACGCCTGACAACGGTTTCCACTTTGTGGGCTGGAGTGATGACATGGCCAACACCAATCCTGTACGCCGGTTTGTGATGACCGAGAACTTTGACTGGGATATCTACCCGGTATGCGAGAGTGACGAGACCTACACGCTGGAAGTGTATGCGGATCCTGAGGAGGGCGGCACGGTTACGGTGAGCCCGCTGAAGGAGGAGTATCACATGGATGAGCGTGTGGATTTGGTTGCTACGCCTGCTGAGGGATGGCGGTTTGCCGGATGGCACAGCAGATATTGGTCTGATTCCGGCCGGGAGACTAGCGTTGATATTTACCGGGATATGACGATTGAGGCTCGGTTTGTGGAGATTGAG
>JAZSKJ010000027.1:0-4907 GCA_045534785.1 Bacteroidaceae bacterium
TACTAATAATCAACAATATAAACAAATATTTAAGCCGATAATTTCATCGTTTTTGTAAAAAATAATTAGATGAAATTACCAGCAAAATAAAAGAAAAAGATAATTGTTAACTTAACACCCTAGGACAGACCCCTTTTGTAATCAAAACGGGAATCCCCGCCGCGAAGTTCCTTCAGATAACTGTTCGTAGAGCCGATACTCTCCGACCTGTGCCACTTTATTTTCCTCTCTTTCATCATTCAACAGGAGGGTAGAACGCCTCCTTTATATGTTCTATCCTGAAATCCCCGTTCTCCGCTACTACGGCGACAACATCGAACCGTACATCGCTGTCGATGCTTTTAAGCCGCAGATACGAATCGGCCGACCTCACGATACGTCTTGTTATGCAACTTGTCCATGTACCGGTAGATCTTATGGAGCTGCAGGTCTTCATCGAAGTACGACTTGAGGTACTCTACCGTCGCCGCCTTGCTCATCGGCTGGCACACACGGGCAATGGCAAGATGACGGAGAATATCGTCCTTAATCGCGTTGAAGCCGATACGGTCATATACACGGTTCAAGATGATCTGCGGAGCGTCCAACGTTGTACGTTCGACATGGGATAGATAGAGCTTCCTTGAAGCCTGCGATGGCTTGTGCTGTCGCCTCTGCTTCAGCCTGTTCCTTCCGCGACTGCTCATCAAAGTCAATCAGTTGCTGACCGCCGTACAGGGCTATCCACTCACAGCCTTCGGTATACATCCGCTGTATCTCTACCGGATCCGACGATGAACCGAAGTGGTGAACCTCCTTGAAGGTTCCGCCACTTTTGAAGACTACAGACACGCTCGTTGTGCCGCTCCGATTGCGCTTTTTACGGACAAACATGCCCCAAATATAGCCATTTTTGAGGCTTGCGTCACCCGCGTCACCGAACGATTTTTGGAGGGATTGATTATCAGTTAGTTACAAAACGCCCCCGCCGAGGGTGTCGAAGTCAGAAACTGGGGCTCAGATGCAAAACCCCGTATTTCTGAATGGGGTGGAGTCCCTATTCCTGTCCGTGCCAACAACGCAGAGTTCTTCTCCGTCAAGGTTTGCCATGAAGTACATCTAAGAGCCCATATTTGTACTTCGCGGCATCGATTTGGTCAATAACAGTCCATTTCATGCCGCGAAATACATATTGGGGGCCAATTTTGTATTTCGCCGCATTTGAAAGATTGCTGGGGTGTCCGGGGAGGGCGAAACGGCACAACGGGCACCGGGAGAGGCGCTGTGGTGCCCGGTGACGGCAAAGCGGCTTCTTAGAAGGAAAAGCCGATGGACAGCATTGCGTCCACGTGGCTGATTGGCTCGCTGATGTTTGAAGTTGTCTGGACGCTGCCTGTAGAGAGATTCCGGGTCTTGTATGAAGTGAGGTTGCCAACGGCAAGATTTGTGGTAAGACCGATGGAAAGCGCTGGAGTCAGGTAATACTCCAGGTTGGCTCCCGTCACGCCGCCGAAACCCCAGCCGGTCTTCAGGACGGCAGAATCAATGAGCGTGCCTTTGTCACGGAGTCCCATCGGCCCTGTTCCCACAGCAAGGGAGTATACCAGACGTCCGTCAAGAGCGGCTCCGCGGAGGTAGGTGGCTGCGGCGAATAACCAAATATCCATCACGTCAATCATATCACCGGTCTTTTGGCTGCCGTCCGTGTAAGTGACCACCACTCTGTCCGTGGCGGAAGAGTGAAAATCGTTCAAGATTGTGCCGACGGTGAGAATGGAAGGCCTGTTCAGTACCAGCTCCAACTGTGTGGAAAAACCCGAAGCCAGTTTCTGAGAATGCTGACGGTCGAGTTCTGTGCTTCCTCCGGGTTTCCCCAAACGTGTACCCATACCTGCTTTTAAGTAAACTGACGCCGTACTTTCCGGGCCGTATGCTACGGCCTGCATGCAAACTGCAAGCAGTGCCAAAATGCTGAGAATCCGTTTCATATCCTTTTTTTTTTCAAAAATAGCAAATAATACCAATATGCCATGGGTTTTGCTGTCAAATATTTGGAATTACCACAAAATGTTCTCTTTTTTGTCCCAAACGCAGTAATTTATTGATTATGAAAAGATGAGTCCACTTTAAAAAGTCAACATCCCCTCACCAACGAGCTTATCCACAAGACCTTCCTTCAGGAGATTGGGCAGTACATGAGCCGCCTGAACCCTTCTCTGCGGAAGAAGGTCCAACCGTGGTTGGAAGAGAATGCGAAGCAGGCCGTTTACCGGAGCAACTCCGAGACCATCCTGCAACGCCTTGGTGAACTCGGGAGCATCATCTACGCCGTACTGGTACGGGTGAAGGCCAAGGACGGACTTCTTAAACAGGTGTTCGACGGACAGTTCATCGTTGAGCATGGCCAGGTGACGCCCCGCGCCAAGAAGGCCATCGCCGCAGACAGTGTCCAGAACCCAAATGACCCTGAGGCGGAATACCGTCAGAAGGGACAGCAGAAAGTGAAGGGCTATAGCGTGAACATCACGGAGACTACCGACCAGGAAGATGCCCCGTCCCTGATTACGGGTGTGCAGGTGGAGGGCGCCACGGCTGCTGCAATGAAATACACCCTCGGCCCCAATCCATACGGTTACAGGGCAAAGGGTGATATCTACGTGTTCCTGTTCTTCGGCTTTGTGGCAGTAGTGGGAGCTTACTTTGTGTGTACTGGAGGAGACGTGAACCTGAAGCTTCTCCTGCCCGGTGCCGCCGTGGGCTTTTTCAGCGTGGGGGTCCTGAACGTGAACAACATCCGGGACATGAAAACCGATGCGGCGAACCGCGTCACCGTAGCCATCAGGCTTGGAGAGAAGAACGCAAAGGTTTACCAGAGCATCCTTATCGGCCTTGGCTGGGTGTGCATGGTAGTGTTCTGCCTCCTGAGCTGGCCCGACTGGCGCCACTGGCTGTTTGTCATCACGCTTCCCCTTTACATCATCCACCTCAGAGGAGTATGGCCGCGAAGCGGCAGGACCCTCGACCCCATGCTTCCGCTTCTTGTCATGTCCACCTTCCTCTTCTGCCTTCTTGCCGGAGCTGGCTTCTGCCTTTATCTCCTGGACACAGTAGGACCGCTTCCCTCCGGTCACTGTATCATTTTAACAGTGGCCGTATCTCGCTTTCAAATATCTCTCTGGCAATAATCCTGTAATGTGGATTATATGTTTCAGTAAAGGTTTCGCTGTGGTGCACAATCAGGTTGTCATCCTTTACCAGTTCATCAATTGCGGCCAGATCCTTCTCCGCATCGGGTATATAGTGATATTGTTTCCTTATGCAACGCTCCACATCGGCCCATTTCCGTTTCCACTGTTCATGGCTCTTTTTCACGCCGCTGTTAGCACTGCGCACAAAAGCATCCAGGTAATCCTCCGTACTCATAGCCCCGTCCAGTATAACGCTCAGGTCAACTCTCACATAGTTGCCTTCATCACCTACAGTGAAGTAACTTAGGGTAGGTTTGGTGTACAGTCCTGCCGCCAGATCATGCTTGTACACCTCAAGCTCCCTTGTCAGATAATTCCTGGCTGCATCGGGGTTGGGAATAAGGTGTTCAGGCCCAAGATTATCCTGACAGAAACTCTTGTAAATATCCTGAACCCGTGACTGCGGGAACTCCTTAAGTTGGTTCTCAATGCTAATCCTGACGGAATCCTTTGCACATCCCGCCACCAGCACAATCATCAGTATATACAGAATCTTTTTCATACAGTTCATTATGATTACAAGAATAGTCTCAAAGCATCATCTCCATAATAATGTTGCAGCGCTCATAACTGCTGCCCTCCAGCTTCACCTCCCTGAATCCCAGGCTCCTGTACAGGTGTATTGATGCCTCCAGTTTTGTGTTGCCCTCCAGGAACAGACGTCGTGCCCCTTTCTTGCGGGCATACTCAATCAGCGCCCCGGCCAGCTTATGGCCTATGTGCTGTCCCTGTGCCTTTGGACTAACCGCCATCTTGGCCAGCTCGTATGCACCTTTCTCCGGATGGTTTATCAGTGCGCAGCATCCCACGGCCTCGCCCGTGCTCTCATCCACAGCCCGGAATATCTGCCCGCCGCCCTCCAGTATATAACTGTCAATGTTGGCAAACGTCCTGCGGTCAGTCTCCTCAATCCTGAAGTATGTCTCAATCCATTCCGTATTCAGCCTGATGAAATCCTCCCTGTACCGCTCGCTGAATGTCACTATCTTAATCATATTTGCGTCATAACACTTCCATCGCCAAAGTTAAGTAAAACTCTTATCTTTGCCTATCAATCCACACTCAATATGGAAAACTACCGCATAATCCCAGAACGCATATCAACTCTCCAGCCGGGCCAGATATTTGTCTTTGGCAGCAACACCCTCGGCATGCACGCCGGTGGTGCCGCCCGATTCGCTGTTGACCGTTTCGGTGCCATCTGGGGGCAGGGTGAAGGCCTCCAGGGCCAGTCATACGCCATCCCTACAATGGAAGGCCTTGACCGCATCCCCGCTGCTGCCAGCCGCTTCATCCAGTACGCCAGTCAGCATCTGGAATACACGTTCCTGGTAACACCCATAGGCTGCGGCATAGCAGGCTACCGTGCAGATGATATAGCACCATTTTTCCGTCCTGCTCTCAGTATGCCCAACATCTATCTCCCGGAACCGTTCCTCAAAGTTCTGCTCAGACAGTAGCGGTACAAAAGGGGACAGACCTAGGATGTTAAGTTAACAATTATCTTTTTCTTTTATTTTGCTGGTAATTTCATCTAAATATTTTTTACAAAAACGATGAAATTATCGGCTTAAATATTTGTTTATATTGTTGATTATTAGTAACTTTATATAGTTATTAATCATCGGAAAATATGGCAAATATTGACAAGTCAGACGAGAACAAGGAGCTAAAACGCCA
>JAZSKJ010000005.1:0-67617 GCA_045534785.1 Bacteroidaceae bacterium
AACTAATAAAGGAATCTGCGTCATCTCTTTGATGTGTGCTGTGGAAAGGCTGTTTACCAAAGGATTTTTCGACCCTTTTTTGAGGGCCGACAAATGCTTATGCGCTCATTACTAATGATTTAATTTCTTAATCCTTTTGTAATGTGGCACATAAGCAAAAAAATAATTTGAAAAAAAACTCCAAAATAGTTGGATTTCAACTGGAAAGGGAGGCGTTCGGCGTTTAGGGTCCGGAAGGGAGGCCTTTTGCGTAGCAAAATAAAATAAGGCTGGGCTACGCGCAGCGTAGCCTCGGAGCGTTGTCTCCCCAAACCCATAGTCCGGCGGTGTTCTCAGTATTCTGATACTGATGGCCCAAAAGTTCTCTTGGATAAGGGTCCGGATAGAACCGTCCTTTTTGTGCTCTGTGACAAAATGAATACTAGCGGATTGAAATGGTGCATATTTATGCTCAAAATGATATAAAAATGACTGATTTATTGACAATATGCATATCATTTTGGATTTTTTGCATTATTAACATGAAAAAATTTGCGTAATCTTTGCTGGTTTTGATGACAAATGGTAACTTTGCAAGCGATTTTGATGACAAATTCACAAAATATACAAAATATTGCATTATGGATAAGCAAGTAAAGAATTACGTTGACAAGTTCATGGCTGAGCTTATAGCCAAGAATCCCGGTGAGAAGGAATTCCATCAGGCAGTTAGTGAGGTTGTAGAGAGCGTTGCTCCCTATATCCTTCAGAACCCTTACCTCCTGGATCAGAAGATCATGGAGCGTATGGTTGAGCCCGAGAGAGTTATAATGTTCCGTGTTCCCTGGATGGATGACAAAGGTGAGATCCATGTAAACCGCGGTTTCCGTGTACAGATGAACAGCGCCATCGGCCCGTACAAAGGCGGCGTCCGTTTCCACTCAAGCGTTAACCTGAGCATCATGAAGTTCCTTGCTTTTGAGCAGACCTTCAAGAACAGCCTTACCACACTTCCTATGGGCGGTGCCAAGGGTGGTTCAGACTTCAGCCCGCGCGGCAAGTCCGATGCCGAGGTAATGCGTTTCTGCCAGAGTTTCATCAACGAGCTTTATCGTCATATCGGTCCTGACACCGACGTTCCCGCAGGTGATATAGGTGTAGGCGGCCGTGAGGTTGGTTTCATGTTCGGTCAGTACAAGAAGCTCAAGAACGAGTGGACCGGTACATATACAGGTAAGGGTCAGTGCTGGGGCGGTAGCCTGCTGCGTCCTGAGGCAACCGGTTACGGTGCATGCTACTTTGCACAGGATATGCTTGCCACACGCGGCAAGAGCTTTGAGGGCCAGACAGTAGTTATCTCTGGTTCAGGTAACGTTGCCCAGTATGCTGCCGAGAAGGCAATGCGTCTGGGTGCCAAGGTCGTTACTTTCTCTGATTCAAACGGTTACATCTACGATCCCGAGGGCATGACCGAGGAGAAGATCGCTTATGTAAAGAACCTCAAGAACGTTATCCGTGGCCGTATCAAGGAGTATGTAAAGCAGTATCCTAACGCCAAGTACTTTGAGGGCGAGCGTCCTTGGGGCGTTAAGTGCGACATCGCTATGCCTTGCGCTACCCAGAACGAGATCGAGCTCAAGGATGCCGAGAAGCTGGTTGCCAACGGTTGCTACTGCGTAACCGAGGGTGCCAACATGCCTACCACCCCTGATGCAATCGCTCTGTTCCAGAAGAACAAGATGCTGTACTCTCCCGGTAAGGCTTCGAACGCCGGTGGTGTATCAACATCAGGTCTTGAGATGTCACAGAACTCAATGCGTCTTAAATGGACAGCCGAGGAGGTTGATGAGAAGCTGCATCGCATCATGTCAGATATCCACGCTGCCTGCGTCAAGTACGGTACCGAGGAGGACGGCTACATCAACTACGTCAAGGGCGCCAACATTGCAGGCTTCATCAAGGTTGCCAACGCAATGTGTGAGCAGGGTTTGGTATAATCCTAACAAATTGATAATTTTGGGCTGGCTTAGCAAAAGCCGGCCCAATTTTTTATAAGACAGATGGAGGAGAAAGACAATCATCATACCGAACTCATGGCCCGCCGTATCCGCCGGATACTGCTGGTATGCAACAATTATGACAGCTACTCACTTGAGGAGGACGGCCATATTGAGGCGCAGATTGCACAGGACTATGCCGAACTCAACCTGAGTAATCCGCCTGACATTATCCGCGTGGAGACAACCGTTGAGGCATTGGCGCTGGCCAGGACCGATACATCGTTCGATCTGGTCATAACCATGTACAACGTGGGCGAGGTTGATGTGTTTGAATTCTCCAAGCGCATGAAGGAGATAGCTCCCGATACACCCATAGTGCTGCTGGCCACATTCTCACGCGAGATATTCAACCGCATGCAGGACCGCACGGGCAGTGCCATAGACTGGTTCTTCTGCTGGAACAACTCAACCGACCTGATGATTGCCATCATCAAGCTGCTTGAGGACCGCATGAATGCCGAGCACGACATACTGGAGGAGGGCGTGCGCGCCATACTTCTGATAGAGGACTCGGTGCGCTACTATTCAACCTATCTGCCTGTGCTCTACAAGCTGGTGCTGCAGCAGAACATAGAGGCCATCCGCGACACCCTGAACGAGAAACAGCAGACCCTGCGCAAGCGCTCGCGTCCCAAAATACTCATGGCCACCTGTTACGATGAGGCCGTAGAGCTTTACGAGCGCTACAAGCAGAACATACTGGGAGTGATATCGGACATAGGATTCGTAATCCATAAGGGCGATGCCCCCGAGACCGAGAAACTGGATGCAGGCATAGACCTGGTAAACCATATCCATGCCGATAACCCTACCATGCCCATACTGATGCAGTCATCGCAGGAGAGTATGCGTGAGGTGGCAAGTCAGCTGGGCGTGGGCTTTGTTGTAAAGACCTCCAAGACCCTTACCCATGACCTGTCGGAATACATAGGCCGCGAGTTTGGGTTCGGCGATTTTGTGGTGACTGACCCCAATACGGGCGAGGAACTGCTCCGCGCAAGTGACCTGTACGGATTCGAGAAGATAGTCAAGAACATATCGGACCGCGATTTCCGCCGTCTGAGTGACAAGAACTACATATCCCGATGGTTGTTTGCACGCGGTCTGTTTGCGCTGGGTAAGGAGCTGCGTCCGCTCACCATCCATAATGATGCCGAGCTGCCGGAGATACGGCGCATCAACCTGGAGATGATACATGATTTCCGTATCAGTCAGGGCGTAGGTGTGGTGGCCAAGTTTGAACCGGCCACATATAACGATACCATAAGGTTTGCCCGTCTGGGTAACGGCTCGTTGGGCGGAAAGGCCCGCGGTCTGGCATTCCTCAACCATATCCTGGTCAAGTACGATATGTATGACAAGTATGAGGATGTGCGTGTAACAACACCCCGTACGCTTGTAATAACAACCGAGTATTTTGACCGTTTCATCATAGACAACGGCCTGCAGTATGTCATCAACTCGGACATATCGGACGATGAGATACTGGCGGAGTTCGTGGCATCGACACTGCCGCGGGATCTGATTGACAACCTCAAGGTATTCATACACAATATCCGTAAGCCGCTGGCCGTGCGTTCGTCTTCCAAGCTGGAGGACTCTTATTATCAGCCCTTTGCCGGAGTCTATTCAACATACATGATTCCGCGCACCGATAATGAGGACCAGCAGTTGCGTCTGCTCTCCAAGGCCATCAAGAGCGTATATGCATCTATCTTCTACGCTTCGTCCCGTAGTTACATAACCGCTACGGCCAATGTGATATCCGAGGAGAAGATGGCCATCATCCTGCAGGAGATATGCGGCAGCAGCGACCAGGGATATTTCTTCCCCACGCTGTCAGGTGTGGCCCGTTCGGTCAACTTCTACCCCATAGGGCATGAGAAAGCCGAGGACGGAATCGTGAAGGTGGCATTCGGTCTGGGTAAGGCGGTGGTTGACGGAGACCAGGTACTCCGTTTCTCACCCAAGTACCCCAAGCACGTGCTGCAGACATCGACCGTGGAGCAGACCATGACCGAGACCCAGAAGTCCATGTTTGCGCTCAACCTCAAGCCAGAGAAGTTCACCACATCAATCGATGATGCCGTAAACCTGGAGCGCATACCCATTGCCGATTGCGAGAAGTTCCGCAACCTTAAGCATGTGGTCAGCACCTTTGACCTTGAGAACCAGCGTATGGTGGATTCGGCATATCCCACAGGCCCCAGGTTCGTCACTTTTGCCCAGATGCTCAAGTACAAGACATTCCCGCTGGCCGAGATTGTGGATGAGCTGCTTGACATAGCCCGCCGTGAGATGAAATGCGGCGTTGAGATAGAGTTTGCGGCTGATATAGACCGCGGCGGCGACAAGAACAAGCTGCCCAAGTTCAACGTGCTGCAGATACGCCCCATATCGGTTGATAGCCGTAACGTTGACGTTGACTGGGATGAGATTGATACCAGAGGCGCAATCCTTCAGTCCGACAGTGCATTGGGCACAGGCTGGATAAAGGGCCTGACCGATGTGATATACCTCAAGATGGATGCGTTCGATACCCAGAAGACCGTCCAGATGGCCCGTGAACTGACGGCCATGAACAGCCGCATGCGTAATGAGGGCCGCAATTACGTGCTCATAGGCTACGGCCGCTGGGGCTCCAGCATACCGTCATTAGGCGTTCCCGTGCAGTGGGGCGATATTTCGGAAGCAAAGGTGATAGTGGAGTGCAGCCTGGAGGATTTCCGTGTGGATCCCAGCCAGGGCACCCATTTCTTCCAGAACCTGACATCGTTCAACGCCGGCTACATAAACGTAGATCCGTACTCCGGCCGGGGCGATACATTTGATTATGATGTGCTGGAAAAACTGCCCGCCATTGAGGAGACAGAGTTCCTGCGTCACGTAAGGTTTGACCGCGAACTTGAAATCTGCATTGACGGCCGCTCCAGCAAGGCTATGATAAAGTAATTGTCTTTTTGATTATCTGCATGCAGTCTTTTCTTTGATTGACGGACTATATCAAAGAAAGGCATTGTATGCTTGCGATGGAGATAACACGGCTGATTGAACGGTGCAGACAAGGGGATGAAGATGCCCTTAGCGAACTTTATAAGGCATACGCTCCGAGGATGAAGAGCGTATGCCGACGTTATTTTCCGGACGAGCCTACGGTTGAGGATGTGCTGCATGACGCTTTCATTATTATACTTACATCATTTGACAAACTGAATGATACGGAGAAAGCGGAATCGTGGATGATGGCCATTGTAAGGAATGTGGCGTCAAAATACAAAGACAGGCAGAAGGCAAGACCTACCGTGATGCTGGAAGAGACGGCCGAGGCGGAAACACTTGCAGCGGATGACGAACAGAACGGAGTGCGCGGGGTCCCGCTGATGGAGGTGATGCGACTGATAGACAGCCTGCCTAACGGCTACGGGAAAGTGTTCCGTCTTTCTGTGTTCAAGGGGATGACCCATAAGGAGATTGCACATTCTCTTGGCATTGAGCCTCATTCCTCATCATCACAGCTGGCACGTGCCAAGAAGATGCTCCGCTCACTGATGTCAAAGTATTGGATCCTGCTGTTGGCGCTGATAGCCAACATCACGTTCTTTATGCTCAAAAAAGACAATCCTGTCCTGGATGAGGAGAAGCCTGGAACAGAAAGACAAGACGGCGAGATTCGGCAGCCTGCTGTGCCTGAGGAGAATGAGGGACCGAGGGTTGTGCGTACTCCGGTACAACTGGCGACTATTGCAGATGACACCCTGCAGACTCCTTCTGACCTGAATAATGATAATGACACGCCACTTGAAACGGTTAATGTCCTTGCTGCTACTGAAGAGCAGGAAGATACCGTACAATCTGTTTTGAGGATAACAGACAATCCAAAGGATGAAACCGTACAATTGACATTCCGGTATAAGGATGTCAAAACCACAGAAAATAAGAGATGGACAATGCTGCTTGCCTACTCCGGAGGGTTTGACAATCTTGACAGGTTGAATCAGCCTTACAGCATCAAACCGGAACGGAATGCCATGTGGCAGGATCCGGGCGGTCATAGTTCAACCATTCCGAGCAGTATAGAGAACTGGAGCGACTATGCGGATTATCTGGCCAATAACCCGGGGGCAGTCAGTGCACAAACCCGAAGCAGTGTGATGCAGATTGCCATAAGGAACTCCAACATCCCCGGCAGCGAGGAGGACAGGATAAGACGTGACAGCCACCACAGTATGCCGGTAACTTGGTCTGTTTCCTTGAAGTACAGGCTTGATGACCGTTGGGGCATAGAGACGGGATTGAGCTACAGCTGTCTCAAGTCTGATTTTGAAATGGGCACAGGTGGCAATATGATAAACGAGCACCAGACTATCCATTATATAGGTGTGCCGGTTAAGGGTCTCTACAACCTGATTGAAAAGAAGCACTGGAGCCTGTACGGAGGTCTAGGATTGACGACTGAGATACCGGTTTACTCACAGATACGTTCCAACTACTATCTGGATGGACAGTACAAGGCAAGTGAAGAGACGGTCATAAGTGCTCCATGGCAGTTCTCCGGCATGCTGGGTGTAGGCCTGCATTATAACATAACACCGAGCATAGGACTGTTTACAGAGCCGAGCCTGCAATACTTCATACCAACAGACAGCAAGGTTGAGACTTACCGCACGGAACATCCGTTCTCATTAACACTGCCTGTGGGCTTGAGATTCACATGGTGATAATATTTCTTTTGTCTGGAAGTGCAGTCTTTCTGACACATGGGGGACTATATGGATAGAGAGTGAATCCAAAAAGTTTATTTTTGCATTAGTTTGACAAAAGGAATTATGAAGAAAGTGTTTGAAACCCGTGTGTGGACCATGGTGATAGCCATGACCAGCGTTCTGATGTCTGTGACGGCCTGCAGCCTTGACAGCAGCGAGCCGGAGAAACCTTTTACTACCGACCCTGTTGAGGGAGCGACAAAGCTTTACGTATGTGGCATAGGTTCACCGGAAACAAAGGCTGCCGACAATATATTATTTACGGAGCATGAGATTGAGTGGTTTGACGTGAACACACGTGAACTTTGTTTCAGCGGTATGGAGACACCCCTTAAAGAGAGGCTGAGCCTGCTGTCAGGTGTTGAGTTCCGTCTGGGTGACTCTGTGTTGTTTACCGGGAGTACGTTTGTAGGACTGGAATGCAGTCAGGTGTTTGATGACCTGGTGCTCTGCTACGGAAAGATGGACGGAGAGGTTGTTGATGACGGCAAGTATTATCTTTATGACTGCTACCCCTTGCAGTACATTGAGGATGAGAGAGTGCAGGCCAACAGGACCAGACGCGCATCACAGTGGGAGACATTCCTGAATTATCTTGAAAAAGCTGGAAAACTGAAGAAATAATCATTTTTCCGTGCAGTAGTTCGTTGCAGTTTAGGACTTTATAAGTGAAGAAGCTCCGTTCGGAGCGTGCTATCAGAACTTCCGGAAGGATAGCATCAAGTTTTTTCACTAATCCTAACTGTAACGATTTTTTATGTATTCTATCTATGACTATGCCCATAATGGGATTCTCTATCTGAACAATATTCTTAGACCACGACACAAGCAGCTTTCACAGCTGATGATCTATTCCACCACGGCATGCCAGTCCAGATGCAGGCACTGCAATATATGGAAGAAGGAGGTAGAACACCTGTTGCTTGATGACATAATAAGGATCATGCAGAGCCGGTGCGTGACCAGACATACTACCGTGGGGCTGGAAGGCGGTGAGTTCATACTGCACCCTCAGGCCGATGAGATAATGGCCTGGTTCAGGGATAACCATCCCAATTATACGCTGCTGTCCAACTGCCTTGCTGCAGGTAAAGTGATTAACGCCGTACGGCGTCACAAGCCCAGACACCTGTACGTGTCGCTTGACGGTAATCGCGAGACATACCGGCGAATGCGCGGGCGAGACGGTTATGACCGGGTCATCAGGGTAGTGGAGGCACTGAAGGATGAGGTGCCGCTTTCGCTGATGTTCTGCCTGTCGCCCTGGAACACGTTTGATGACATGGAGTTTGTGATTGACGTGGCTAAAAGGTATGGTGTTGATGTGCGTATTGGGATATACGGTACGTTGGCTTTCTTTGATACCACAAGCGGGCTGCTGGCTGCAGATGACTTCCTGAAACAGATTCCGCAGACGATTCACGAAACGAGCGAGAACTTTGACTTTTTGGCGCTTTACGACGAGTGGCGCAACGGGAACCTGCGTCTGCGTTGCCAGAGTATAATGAGCAGCCTGGTAATACACAGCAATGGTGATGTGCCGCTGTGCCAGAACCTTGATGTTATACTGGGAAATATCCACAATCAGACGCTTGATGAGATATTCAACGGTGAACCATCATGCAAGACGCAGTGCCGATACTCATGCGATTGTAACGGATGTTGGATCAATTTCCACCGGAAGTATGACATTATACTAATGCGTAACCTTGAGCGGATAATGCCTAAATGGCTGATTGAAAAAATCTTCGGACATTATCAGTGGACCAAGGATGACAAGATTACATACGAACAATACCTGAAAGGGAAAGGACAATGATTGATAAGATAATTAGCCGGTATAAGAGGATACGGACAGAGCATTATCTGGCACAAAAGTACAGAGGCCAATACGCATTTGTGGGAATGGGACAACATTCAATATGCAACTTGTATCCTGTGCTGCAGCATCTTGGGGTAAGGCTGAAATATATCTGCGTTACGTCTGAGCGTAAGGCACGGCTCATAGAGGAACGTTTTCCTGGTGTAAGAGTGACTGTATTTATTGATGAAATACTTAACGATGGGGATATTTCCGGGGTGTTTGTATGTGCTTCACCTGCCGCGCATTTCAAATTAGCATCAAAGGTCTTGCATAGCGGCAAGTCCTTGTTTATAGAGAAACCGGTTTGCAGCACATTGGAGGAACTGGATATGCTGATAGAGTTGCAGGAAATAAATGGCTCTCCTGTGGTTATGGTTGGAATGCAGAAGAGATATGCGCCGGCGTTGGAGGTGCTTAGGAAACGGCTGGAAAAGGAAAGTGTAACGAACTATGACCTGCACTATTGTACAGGTGCTTATCCCGAGGGAAATGCCTTGCTTGACCTGTATATACACCCTTTGGATATGTTGACTTACCTTTTTGGCAGAGCTGAAATAATGGCATTTCGGCCGGTGGCGTCTAATTCTTATATACTGATGCTCAGCCACGGGAATACCGTAGGTACTGTTGAACTTTCCACAGACTACGTATGGACCGATGCGGTAGAATCCCTTGCAGTCCGCACCGGTTCAGGCATATATAGTCTTGTTGATATGGAAAGTTTGCAATACCGGCCTTTTCCCGTTAAACTGTTCTCAATACCGACTGAAAAAATCTTTTCGAGCAGAACAGTTGTTGAGACCCTGTACCAAAGTAACCGTTTCACAAGTGCTTCTGTGAACAATCAGGTCTTTACACAAGGCTATTTCAATGAGATCCGGGCGTTCCTCGCTGCCGTTGAAGGTAAGCGGAGTGACATAAGAAGTAACCTTAGGATGATCAGAGAAACGTACGAATTGTTGTCGGATATTACTGTTTTTTCTTGACTATTCATTATCTTTGCTTTGTCTTTGAAGACGAGGTAATATCAACACATTCATTCATATTAGATATAATGCCAGTATATGAGAAACAAATTCTTTCTGCCTTGTAAAGCAGATATGTTATTTTTAGTAGATAATATATACGGGGAACGTTTGCTGATCAGTGTACATTCAGACCTAATTGAGTTAAATGATAATATTCGTGTGGCAAGGGTGCTGTTGCGCTGCTTTGATGACTTGTGTATCCGTATAAATGAACATCTGTTAGTAATAGGTCATAAGAACCCGGAATATACCATCAATGGGAAAACAGGAGACAGAAAGGGTGTGGAAAGTGAAAACGGTGTCAAATCGGCTTTTCGTAAGGCAAAGCAACAAGGCTGCAAAGTGGTTGTCCTTGACTTTGACATGCACATGTCTGAATGCTGTTTAAAGACTAAGAGAATAGTGTCTGGCCTGTTCGGTCGCCATGATGATTTCAGTGAGGGATATCTTGAAGAATGTTATTTGGTTCATAACAACAAAGCTGTGGTCGTTAAGTCCGATGTATTTAAGGCAAAAGATGGGGAAACAATTAAACGGCTTATCAGCGATGTGGTAGAAAAACTAAGGACATAGCCTTGCGTGCTATGTCCTAGTATGGTGGTCAGAAAGGTCCAGCTTGAAAAATTGCTACGAAAGCAGTAGGTTTCGCGCCCTCTGACGACAATCTGACAATGCAAATAAAGACATAATATTCAAGACTACCAAATAATTCTAGCTTTTTTCTTTGAAACAAAAATCCTTTCTATTCATAAAAAGCAATAGAGGGGATAATTTTGTATTTTTGTGCGCGTAACGGTAAGGATGTAGTTTTAAATACAATAATGGTAACATTTACGATAGCTTTGATAGTCCTGGTGCTGGGCTATGTGTTCTACGGAAAATTCATTGAGCGTCTGTTTGGGGCCGATCCCAAGCGTGAGGTGCCGGCTAAGGCTATGGCCGACGGCGTGGATTACATTGCTATGCCCACGTGGAAGGCCTATATGATCCAGTTCCTGAACATTGCGGGTCTGGGTCCGATATTCGGCGCCATCATGGGTGCCAAGTTCGGTACGGCATCATACCTGTGGATTGTTTTCGGAACCATCTTTGCGGGTAGCGTGCATGACTATCTGTCGGGAATGATTTCATTGAGGCACGGCGGAGAGAGCCTGCCGCAGCTGGTGGGCCGCTATTTAGGGACATCGGTCCAGAAGGTGTTCATGGTGTTCTCCATGATACTGCTCGTGCTGGTGGGTGCGGTGTTCGTATCGCAGCCGGCCGATATACTGGTGCGTCTTACAGGCGGCGCTATGGGTATAAATACCTGGATTGCAATCATTTTTGTCTATTATCTGCTGGCCACACTCTTCCCCATTGACAAGATCATTGGCCGTTTCTATCCCATATTCGGTGCAGCGCTGCTGTTTATGGCTATCGGAATCATGATTGCGCTGTTCGTGAACAATCCGCCGCTCCCGGAGATGTGGAAGGGATTCGGAGTCAAGTATGACAAGAACCCCATATTCCCCATGATGTTCATATCCATTGCCTGCGGTGCCATAAGCGGATTCCACGCAACGCAGTCGCCCCTTATGGCCCGATGCATTACCGATGAAGGCAAGGGCAGGGTTGTGTTCTACGGCGCAATGGTATCCGAGGGTATCGTGGCCCTTATCTGGGCGGCCGCCGCAACGGCTTATTTTGGCGAGCACGGAACGGACTATACCGCCGCTCAGATTGTGCTTGACATTTCCAAGACCTGGCTGGGTAAGGTAGGCGGCATCCTGGCTGTTGTGGGTGTGGTCGCTGCGCCTATCTCATCGGGCGATACCGCTCTGCGTTCGGCACGTCTTATTGTGGCCGATTTCTTCAAGATCAGGCAGAAGTCCATTGGCAGCCGTCTGGCCATCAGCATCCCGCTGTTTGTGGTCACATTCTTTGCGCTGTTCTACAGCCTGCGTGACAAGGAGGGATTCAATATAATCTGGCGTTACTTTGCGTGGTCCAACCAGACGCTTGCAGTATTCACGCTGTGGGCTGTGACCGTATATCTGACCAAACACCGCAAGAACGTATTGGTAACACTTATCCCGGCCATATTCATGACCTTGGTAACAGTGACCTACATCTTTATGGCGCCCGAGGGATTCCGTCTGGCTCCGTGGATTGCCTACATCATTGCCGGCGTAACGGCATTGGCGTTCCTGGCTATTTATCTTACTTGGAAAAGTCGTTTTGACAAACAAAATATAGCTGAAAAATGAAAGAACCGTTTGTTATAACCATCAGCCGCGAGGTTGGCTCCGGCGGCAGGACTATCGGCCGTAAACTGGCCGCAAAACTTGGTGTGCGTTTCAGTGACAAGGACCTGATTGCTGCGCTTCAGAAGAAACTCAATCTGACTGCAGACAGCATTGAAGAGCTTAAGGGCAAGAAAAAGCGTTGGCTGGATGATTTTATCCAGATGGTGGCTCCGGTGCCCATGAGCGGCATGCTGGTGGACGGCGACAGCGATTACATAAGCGAGTATAACCTGTCACTCTCTGTAAATGATGTCTTTGAGGCAGAGAGGGAGATACTTAACGGTATTGCCGATGAGGGATCGTGCGTGATTGCCGGCCGCTCAGGTTTCTTTGTGCTCAAGGGCCGCCCCAACAAGGTGGATATCCTTATCACCGCATCTCGCGATAAGCGCATTGCCCGCATCATGGACAAGCAGAACCTTTCCCGTCAGAAGGCGGAGGAGGTGATAGACAGCGTCGATAAGGCACGTGACAACTACGTTAAGCGTTATACCGGCCAGAGCCGTTACGACGCCCGCAACTACCATATTGTGCTCAACATGGATTACATCACCGAGGACCAGGCGGTTGCTATGATACTCTCTTATCTGGGCAAGTGAATTTATCGGGCGGAAGGTTTGGCCATATTCTTCTAAATCTGTATGTTTGCAATTGAAAAACCATTTTTACTAATACTTTAAAACTTAAAATTATGGCAAGACCAATTAAAGAAACACCGATCCTCTATGGTGAGGACGCAAGACGCTTTTTGGCGCGTATGCAGGAACACAGGCACATTTCGGCAGAAGAAAGGGCCAGAATGGAAGAGAATTATAAAATTCTAAGAGCAACGGCAAACTTCTGAGAAATGACGCTACAGGAAATTAGAGCTCAGTACCAAATATATAAACTGAGCGGTACGGAACGGGTGAAATCATTCGACTGCGGTGACGTGGATTTGAATGATTTCATTATTAATGATGCCACATTATATAGAAAAGAAAAACTGGCTGTCACCTACGTTTATGTGAACAAAGAAAACAGCAGTGACATTGCTGCATTCTTCTGTTTGGCTAATGACCGCATTTCATTGACGGATTTTGACAGCAAATCTCGTTATAACAGATTTAGTAGGAGATTTGCTAACCCCAAAAGACTAAAAAGCTATCCTGCAGCCAAGATAGGACGCTTTGGGGTAAAAAGTTCTATGAAGGGAAAGAACATCGGTACTGTTCTGCTTGATTTCATTAAGCATTTCTTTGTGGAAGAAAACAAAACCGGATGCAGGTTCCTGACAGTTGATGCTTACAATGATGCGATCCCTTTCTACCTAAAGAATGGTTTTGTACCGTTGAATGATGATATTGGGGATAAAACACGCCTACTGTATTTTGATCTGAAAGATATGGATTAAGAATCTGTTTCAGAGAAATTGGTCTTTAAGTGTAAGGGAAAAATCGATATCAAATATCTTTTCATTATCGGGCGGGCTGAGATTTCTTGGCTCGCCCGTTTTTTTTTTAGCACCGCAGATGGAAACCGAATCAAATTGTAGCAACTGTAGCTGTAGCAGTTTTTTTTAAATAAATTCTCATACAAAATCTATTTGTGCTATATTTGCCTTTGGCATCGGGCGGATAAACTTATCCGATGTTTTTATAGAAAGCGTTTAGCATCATTCCATACCAAGGAATCTGGACAATTCATGTGTGGTGGGATATTGTTTATTCGCTTACACAGGCTATGTGTAGGGCTAATGCTCACATTATAGCAAGTGTGAGCAGTTACGATCCCTTATCCCCACACATGGCAGTCCAGAGCCTCTTGGTAGGATGAGACTAAGTTGGCTCACACTTTCTGTTTTAGGTAACTAACCTCGTCATAGAGCCACTGACGACCTGGTAAAGATGAAGAGGATTATTCTAACTGTTGTTGCCTTTAGTTTATCCCTAATTACTTTCGCTCAAAGTGGAAACATAAAGGATGTGCGTCAAACCTATCTATGGGATGTTACATTGTCAATGCAAGGTAAAGCTCCTGGTTCACCTGATATATGGAAACAAGTTAAGGAAGCTATAATTACAGACATACAACAGATTAGTGATGACCGCACTGAGATTGTAGTTATACCGTTCCAACATAAGGCACTCGATGAATGGAGAGAACCTGCAACCGCTGCTGGAAAAACTAAACTTGTTGCAAAGATAAAAGATTATAAGATACCGCTTCATAATTTTGATGGCAGAATGACCACAATGACATGTCTTTATGAACCACTTCAGTATGTTGTTGATAAAGTTTTGAATCCCGATAAAGTGGACGTTCTCAAATTAATGACTGATGGCATTCCAGATGAACACCAGGCAGAATACGAGGACTTACTCAGCCGCTGGTGTCAGATTGCCAAGGAGAAAGATGCTTTTGGTTTTTATATAATGCTGACCTCACAGGCTGTTGCCGGAAGGACTGTATTAGAGAAGATTAATCCCTGTCGTTTTGATGCCATTGACGTAGCTGAATTAGGTGGTCAGGACGTTTCTATTATGATGCTTACGCCACAACCCAACATTGCGATGAACGTACGGGAGGATTATGGTAAGGATATAACCATCAAGTTTGCCCACAATGGTAGTGGCAAATATCAACCGGGATATAAAGTGCATGTGTATTCTGAAGAAAATGAATATCTGCGCATTGATCAAGTGGTGGAGCTAACGGAAGACTATACTGTGACGGTCAAAGCTCAATACTTGAAGAGTCAATCTGAAATGATGAGCTCTCTGCCCATTGATAATAATGAAAAGGAGTTCCTACATACGGAGCCAGCCGATGGTATGGACCAGCTCCCTTATGCAATGACCCGAATCCTGGATACACCGACATCGGTTGAGATGATTAATAAACCCGAAAAAAACGTGAAGTTCCATGTGCTCTAAAAGATATATATTATTGGCAGTTCTCTGCCCTTTGTTGATACTTGCTTCATGTGACAAGGCTACCGTAAATAGTAATGCCCCTACACGTTGGGGCAAAGAGAATTACTACAACAAGTTCCTATGGAAGAAACACATACCTGATACTCTTTACAGAAATATTGAATTTGAGTTTAATCAGGATGCCAGAAATTATATGGATAGACCTTTACGTTTGGGACTCTATAAGAAAACTGACAGCGGAAAAATGCTTCCTGTTACCGATAAGGAAATTGAGGTTTTTGTTGATGGCAACAAATGTCAAGGTAATATCATCGATGTATCACCGGGAACTGACCAACTTAAGGTTGGTATAGTATTTAAGCCTGAGGCAGAAAACAAAGTACACCACTGGTTCTTCCGTGCCGTAGATGATGGCGGGTTGGAACGTATAAATGATATGGATCCTGATACTTATAATGCGGATAATGCGTCACTGCTGGATATTGAAGCTGAGAAACATAAAGTGTGGAACCCGCTGGCTGAAGGACTAACATTAGCGGGCATTGTCCTATTGGCAGCTTTCTTGATATGGATGCTTATTTTGAAAGCTATATTTTTCCCGACTTTCCGTGTCGGCAAAATACAGTTATCAGACCCTGCTCCGTATAATAGCCTTAAGCGACTGCGCGGGTACAGACAGCTCATTCTGACCAACAAGATTCAGAAACAGAGTTTCTTTAACAGACTGTTTACAGGAAAGATTCTATATGAAGTTAACGAATTGTGGGCAAGCAGTGTCACCATTGAGCCGAAAGACAGAAATGGTGTACGTTTACGTTGC
This sequence comes from Bacteroidaceae bacterium, assembly GCA_045534785.1. Classification (GTDB taxonomy): domain Bacteria; phylum Bacteroidota; class Bacteroidia; order Bacteroidales; family Bacteroidaceae; genus Colenecus. The sequence goes on from JAZSKJ010000005.1 coordinate 15,715, forward strand.
CCCAAAGAATACATGGCGGATGCCCGTGTTTTAAAGAAGAATGTAGATTATACCATTCAAAACATGACAACTGGAATAAAGACAACAATCAAAATACTATAACAAACTATGGCAACAAAAATTAAACGCTGCCTGTACGTTGGATTAGGCGGTACAGGTATGAATGCCCTTCTGCACACCAAGAAGATGTTTATTGACACCTATGGTGAAGTACCCCCAATGATTGGTTTCCTTGGGATTGATACCGATGGAGGTGCTTATAAGAAATCACTCCGTTCAAATAAAGGAGATGAAATAATTCTTGATCCGACAGAGCAGCTCCCGATTCTTGTGAAGAAGGCACGCCCCATATATGATGTGAACAAAGAGGCTTTTTCCTGGATTTCTGAGGAGAACCTGTATGCCCTGACTTCAATGGAACTCGGCGCTGGACAGGTTAGGACAAACGGACGATTTGCTTTCACGGTTAATTATGATGATTTGACGCGCAAGGTTGAAACGACCCTGGCTCAGATTACCAATGCCCATATAATAAACAACGACAAGTATGAACTGCTGGGAGCCAATACTGAGATTCATATGGTATTTTCGGTGTGTGGTGGTACGGGTTGCGGAACATTCATCAATATGGCATACTTGCTGCGTGAAAAGGCACCCATGTGCAAATTGACTGGATATGCTGTATTACCGGACGTGTTTAAACACATGTCAAATTCAGGAATGGCTAAAGTTGCTCCGAATGCTTATGGCGCAATTGAAGATCTTGACTATTTGATGCATATGGGTATAGGCAGCAAGCCTGTGAAACTAGACTACATCAATGAGACTTACGAAATTAAAGACCGTCCATTTAACTCAGTTATATTCATTGATAACAAGAATGACCGTGGCGACACTTATACTCATGTTGACGAATTGTCAGAAATGATAAGTCTGGCACTGGTTACATCTGCTGGAGAACTGTCATCTGCATCGGCAAGCGTTAGCGACAACATAGAGAAGAACATCCGCGAGGGTGCGATGGATATTGAGAACAAGAAAGCGTGGGCTGCCGGCATGGGCGTTTGCGAGATTATTTATAGGGGACAAGACCTGAGTGATATATACGCTATTAAATCAGCTATCAATATGATTGAGCGCTTCTTTAATAGTTGCCAGGATGCTAACCTGATTGCAAACAACTGGATAGACAGTCCCAATGTAAATATCCGTGAGAACAATAACTACGATCACGTGATTGATTACATCTGTGACAAGACACCCAAGTATGAACTTACTGTTAATGATTTTGGCAATCCAAAACCTGAAGTTGAGCAGAATTTGAATATCAACAAAATCAAGGACGAAGAAATTACTGATAAGATTAATAATCTTGTATCCCGTGTACGTACTGAATTGCGGAGCCTCATACAAGAACAAATCAATCAGGAGTGTGGTGTGTCTACAGCCAAGAATGTCCTTGACGCTATTGATGACCAGGTTGATATTTACCTTGGTGAAATGAATAAGGAAAAAGAGGATTTCCTTTCACGCGAGCCTATGCTCCAGTCTGCACTTGATACCGCTTGTGCTGACTTAAGTGAATATGATGGTAAATTCTTTAAGAGTAAGAGCAAAATTGAAGATCTTGCAAACGATGTTTCAGATGCATGCAGGGCTCTGGGTACTTGCAAACTTGAGATAACCAGGAGGACTGCGGCTATTACCGTCTTTAATAACATTAAGGGCATACTTGCTGAGGCAAAGCGCAAAATCAGTCTTATCTCAGAGAGCTTGTTGGCCGTAAGGCGTGACCTTGACACGCAACTGGCACGCATCCAGAATAACATTGGGAAGGCACCCGCTACATTCCAGATAGATTTAGCCCAGAATTCACTTAATTCTGTTGTACTTGAACCGGATGAGATTCAGATACCTGAATTTGTCAAAGGGCTTAAACTTGAAGGAAAGGTTTATGGTTTTACTGAACTGTCCAATGATGAGATAGAAGCCGCAATTTTGAAATATACCAAAAAGTTACATACCGCAAAAGTATGGAGGGATACCGGAATTGACGATATCATGGATAAGATGGATTCTGATGAATTTGAGCGTATTACCAAGATGGCCATAGAGAAGGCCATGCCTTTATTCCGCTTTGATTATCGCGGCCATATGCCAAAGGAGCGCCCGCAAGACAGTTTCTTTGTAGGTGTGCCTAACAAGAAAAGCAACCGCTTGTACAAGAATGACTATTTCAAGAGTCAGTTGACCGGCACGATGGATGTGGATTTTGCCAGTATTGGTGTAAATGACCGCATTATCATATACCGCCAAGTAGGTGTAGTACCGGCCTATACTATCACTTCGCTCCCTGATTATCAGAAAGAGTACGAGCAGTGCCGGGTGGATTGCCATTACGACGCAAATCTTGAAACCCGTATGAAGAGAGAGGATTTCAGCGTTAAGCCAAAGAAAGCCAGCGATGAAGACCTGCTTGATTTGTGGGTGAAAGGATTTATATTCGGACTTGTGAAGAATGAAAACGGTGAGTACTATTTCCAGAGCCAAGATAACGGTGATGCCCTTGATGATTATTGGGTAAAACTGGGCGAATACCGTGATGAGGCTTTTGATCAGTTCCGTACATACAAGTCTTCTGTACGTAAGGAGTTTACTGAGATTATCGACAACAAGGTAACAAGTATGGGAGCAACTGCCATCAAGGAAATAATTGATGACGCTAAGGCAAAATACTACGACAAATATTCTCAAATCAATATGACCAAAGATGAGGTCAAGAAAAAGGGATTTGAGAAGATACGCGAACTTATTACCAGCGAATTGAATCACGTTAAACAGCTGTAAGTCAAAATGAGGCATACATCGCACATCATGTTGGGCGCAGAATCTGCGTCCATACTGAAAAATATCAGGCAATATGTCATAAAGTATGGAGACGAAGAGTTAAATAACTATTTCAAGGCATACTTATTTGACCAACTGAATACAACGGCTGAAGCCTGTTTTCAAAGCGCTTTGCCTGTTGCAGCAGACGAAAATGTGTTTGTGGCAGGTATTGATGAGATGTACGATGTACAATTAGGTAATCCATATAGAGTTTTACCTGGGAACAGGCTAGACTATATAAAAGGATTCTTCAGGAGTCTATATGACGAGAGTATCACTATTAACCGACCCGGAGATAGTTCTACACTGAACCTTTGTGTGTATGTGCCACTTTACCGGAAGGAGTATTGGGCTGTAACAGAAGAGTTTCTGACTGCAATTGAAGCATTGCACCAGAGTTATAACGTGGACTTGTTTTTGCTGCCCTATGATACAGCATTTCTGTGTGAGGATGAAAAGGAAAAACTTCCGGAAAAGTATGCTGCTTTCTCAAAAACATCAAAAGAGGTTTTAGAAGCTATTCTTGGTGCCAAGAAGAAGTTCTCAAAACTGGGTTCACTGGTGTTGTTGCAGAATTGTAATTCTGAAGGTAATGCGTTAGGATTGGATGAGGATTCATTTGTAAGGATTACTGGAGAATATGCACTACTCTCAGTGAAACACTACAGGGAGATGTACCAACCATCAGCACAAGACCCCGACCGACCCATCCATGCTCTGGGTATTTCCGTACTGAGTTTTGATAAGTATTATTTTGTACAGTATTTACTGCACCGTGCATACGCCCATATACTGGATAGAGAGAAAGTTACACAAACAGAAGTTGAGGTGAACAAAGTATCTCAAATTGTTCAGGGTATTTTAAGTCAAAACATTGATTTCTTCACCAAATTCTACGATAAGGAGATTTCGCCCAGGCTGAACAACAATTTGGATCATGCCGTTATCATCAGCCAGATTGGACCTGCACTGAACCAAGAGATAGTAAGACTTACACAGGAGTTCCAAGCATACATAGATAATCCTGAACTCTCAATTCCGGAGAAAAAAGCGACGTTAGCACAGTTGCTAGGAGAAGATGATGACCTGCTGATAGGTTACATGTTCAATAAACGGCAGTTGGTTATTGACGATTGTAGCAGAGAGGTATTAGATATGTTCGTGGAAGCCCACAATGCAATATGTGCTATAGAGCCCATTGAGATACCCGAAATAACTGAAGAGGACAAAGAGGAAAATGAACGCAGAAGACTGGAGGTTCTAAGAATCAAGGATTATGCCGCTCTTTCTCAGACTGCAGAACCCGCAAGGACAGCAAGTGAACTTCTGGATGAACTGAAGGCTACAAAAGTTGCAATGAGGGAATCCACCAACTACATACGTCAAAAAATAGTAGAGTTGGAAGGATTGGATATTCAGCGTAAAGACCATAAGGAAAGCTTCAAGCGTTTAACAAATGAAGGTTTTGTATTTGAAGGGCATACCTATAAACTGCAAGGTGACACTAATGAGATAGACCTAGAAGATGAATATCAACCTTTAACGACACTTGAATCATCCGTTGATCTGCGCAAAGAATTTACTCCAATCAAAGACCAAGGCGATATGGGTGCTTGTACTGCCTTTGCATTGGTCAGTATATTTGAATATATATTGAAAAAGAACAGGAGACCTGATATAGACTTGAGTGAGCAGTTTGTTTATTACAATGCCAGAAAGTCTGCAGGTGCTGCAAAAGTGGATGTCGGTAGTTCTTTGTATAGCGTTGTGCAGACCTTAATGAATGATGGAGTTTGTCTGGAGCGTTTATTTCCTTATAACCCGGAAAAAATATCACAGGAACCACCTGTAGAAGCTATTAAGGATGCTCAAACCAGAAAACTGGTAAAGGCTAAAAATGTAAAGAAAGACCTCCATGATATTAAATCGGCAGTATCAGAGGGTTATCCTGTAGCCATCTCACTGAAGATTTACAACTCATTCAACCCCCTAAATGGCTTTATTAGAATACCGACGGAGAGTGAGATACAAAATGAGAGATCAGGTAATCACGCAATGGTGATATGTGGCTATAACGATGAAACTCATTTCTTTGTAGTACGAAACTCTTGGGGAAAAAAGTTTGGAGATAAAGGCTATTGCTACATACCTTACGGCTATATTCAAGATGAAACACTGCTTAATAGTGCTTGTATCGTGACTGAAATAAGCGATACGAACCTGCAAGTAAAGGGCAGTGACCAAAAAACAATAGTATCATTTGACCTTACAGACTCCAATATCAAATCTGAAATCTTAACCAACCTGATAAGGGAAGAGAAGATTAAACTGGATAAATTGAGCAAAGAGCTCAATGAGAGAAGCCGCGTATTTAATGAATTATTCCAGCAACTGGGCAATAATGGTATTCGTGAAACATTGTGCGATGGAACCAAGGAACGCTTGGACTGGGAATGCAGAAACATTCTGCTCAGAAAGGAAGAAATCCAGCAAGAACGCCAACGTGAACTTGAGAGTTATGACAAAATAAGCAATAAAATAAAATGGTGGTTCTGGGGAATTATGGCAGCTTTCTTCCTCGGCCTAATCATTGCTTGTGTTGTTTCAGGGTCTTTGCGACCTTTTATCAGCAAGTTTAGTATATCCCTATATGTTTTGGCAGCAATAGCTGGAGTATTTTTCTGGTTGACAATGTGGCGCAGAAGGCACAACAGACAAGAAATGGATTTGGATTATAAGGACCAGATTGAACACTTAGCCCAGGAAATATCAAAGAGGGAACGGGAAAAAGAAATAACGCACCTGAAGACTCACTTAGCCGGCATGTTCATAGATTCACTATACAAGTTAAGCAGAAACCTGCATACCAAGTATAATGGAATACGCTCATATGTGGGAAATCTGAAAATATGGCGTGAACAGGAGAATAATTCTCTTATGACGTCACCAATCAGCAGAGACCCATTCCTGACGCTATTATCAAATGAACGCTTGGATAAATTCTTTGAGCAGAAAAAAGAAAAGATAACTGAAGGAATAGAACTGAGCAAAATGTTTAAGGACAAGTATAATGTCCAGGAAGAGGAAGTTGTAAAGTTCAAAAATGGCCTCAAAAAGAAGCTGGTTTCACTGTTATTTGATGCTATAAAGGATTTCTCGGTTTTCAATTATGTGACCAAAACAAAGAAATACCCATATGTTGGAAATGACTTTACGGATATCAATTCTTTGTTACGTCAAATGGACTATAAATCCACTCCTTTTGTCAGGTTGAATCCTGCTCCTATTAATGATGATGCCATTAATACATACTGCAAAATGATGTTTCTTTATGCAGAGCAGGAACAAGATCGCGTAACCTGGGAAGATGCCTGCAACCAGAACTTTACAAATAAGCCACAGAGTCATATGACTGACTCACCTTTCAAGTTGACTCTGTTACAGCTTAAAGGTGTGGCACCCAAGGAGGTTTCTATTCTCAATTAACAATACCTTGTTATGAAAAGGAACATATTTACATCAGAAAGGACTGTACTGTTGGTTATACTAATCAACTCTGTTGTGTTGTTCCTTCAGGAAAGTGAAATACATGCGTCGGCGCTTAATATTATTGATGCTCTTTGTACGCTCTTTTTCATAATTGAGATGACCCTGAAGCACCGTGAATTAGGTTTTGCAGGATACTGGTCTTCATGGTGGAATAGAATGGATGGAGTATTGGTTATTCTTTCAATACCATCGTTGATTTCATATTTTGTCCCGGCACATCTCTTAGACCTGTCAATACTCTTAATATTAAGAATACTGCGAGTCTTCAGACTATTCAGGTTGGTACATATATTCCCTAACATAGGTAATACAATGAAGGGGCTGGGTAAAGCTCTGAAAGATTCCCTTCCTATTTTTGCCGGTTTCCTGATACTCATTTTGGTTGTATCGTTATTCAACTGTGCTTTATTCAAGGAGATATCTCCTGAGTATTTCGGAACGCCATGGGATTCTATATACTCTACATTCAGACTATGCACAACTGAAGGTTGGTATGAGATTCCAGATTCTCTATCTGTCAGTTTATCTGCAGGACAGATAGCCGGTGTGAGAATTTACTTTGTCTTAATCCTTATTCTTGGTGGAATTATAGGATTATCTCTTGTGAACTCTATCTTTGTTGACGCTATGGTTAGCGATAACAATGATGAGCTGGAAGACGAGGTAAAACAACTGAATGAAAAAATAGACCTGCTTACCGATGAGATACGTAAGTTGCAGGATTCCCAGAAAAAGTGACGGCCATGAAACTAAGGACTCTCATATTATCAGGGATTATTGTTTCATTTCCTTTTTGGGTTAACGCACAAGGACACAGAGGCGCTAACGAGCCCAAGCTTGATAAAAAACTGATGGAATTACCGGCCTTTGGTAATTCCGATATTATACTTGTCTATAATGCCTTTACCGTCAATTACAATAATGAATGGCTGATACCGAATTGGGTGGCATATGAGTTGACTGCAGAAGAAACCGCAGGCGAAGTTCCTAGAGCAAATGGATTCAGTATGGATCTAGATTACAAAGACCGCCAGGCTATGCGCGAAGACTATAGTAACAGTGGATGGGACAAGGGACACTTGGCCCCAGCTGCCGATATGAAATGGTCCGAGACAGCCATGAGGGAAAGCTTTTATTTGACCAATATCTGCCCTCAGAACCATGATCTTAACGGGAAAGACTGGCAAACTCTTGAAAAGAAAGTGCGAGACTGGGCACAGAAATATGGCAAGGTCTGGGTCGTATGCGGACCATATGTTGTAGGAAATCTCTATGGCACTATAGGAAATCAGAAGGTCGTTGTGCCGGATGGTTTTTTTAAGGCTGTATTGAGGAAAGATGGCAATGACTGGCATTCAATAGCTTTTGTGTTTGAAAACAAATCCAGCAAGCAAGCTCTAAAAGATGCTGTGGTATCAGTTAATGATGTGGAGGCACTTGTTGGATTTGATCTGTTTACAAACCTTGATAATAAGATTGAAGATAATGTTGAAGCCCAATGTGATTGGGATAAATGGAAGTAGGATATGGAGAGCTTTATTGATTTTTATGAAAGGATGGAATCTCTGACAAAAATCCCGGAGAAGCCCATTGATAGTGAGGATATTGAATATGACGTTATCACAGTTGATATATCAAACGAAGAGATAACGCTGGATTACTATAATAAGATTGATTATTATAGTTCCATACTAGTTTCATTTTACGAGAATTATATAGCTGACCCAAAGATGCACCAGGCCTTACATGGGTTATTCAACACACACCGCCGTAAAAATTACGATGATCTGAAACTGATTCTAATGGTAGATGTTATCCGGGCATATGAAGGATTAGACCACAGTACCAGTTTACAGACTCCGGAGGGAATAGCTCTTTTGTTATTGCTGGTAAAGTTGTTCCGCCCTGACTTCTATATTTCATACGAAGGACTGAAAGAGATACCATCTGACATTATTGATTTGGATGGCATTGTGCCATATATAGCTGCATGTTCTGATGAAATAAAGATGGAACAAGAAGAAAGCATCATTTCAGTTTTGCTACAGGATGTCAATCCAAAAGCTGAAATATCCTATAGGAAGTGCTTGTATTTCTTGTTTGATGCTGTCTCTAATGTTGATGGGACGGTATCAATCTCAGAAAAGGAATACTTGATGTCACTTTTAAAATTGGATGATGATGATGTTAGCAACGACATCATTATTTAATTAATTATCGCAGCTTCAATTTGTCAATAATCTCTTTTAATTTATTGGAATGATTATTGAATCTATAATTGGCATTATAAGAGGATTGCTATCAATTGTCTTGGGAGTTCTGTAATTTATATCGGAAATTGAGTTTATGATTTATGGATTATGCGTAAACGGATATATGAAATAATCGAACAGGGGAAAGATAATGATTGGATAAGCTATATCTATGATGCCGTTATGCTTCTTTCTATAACAGTCAGCATAATCCCGCTGATGTTTGCAGAAAGGCATGCATGGTTTAAGACAATAGAACAGACCACAGTTACCATCTTTATAATTGATTACCTTTTAAGATGGATTACAGCTGACTATAGGTGTGGTAAGCAAAAGATTTCTTTCCTAATGTATCCTTTTACAGTATGGGCTATTATTGATTTGCTTTCCATACTACCTGGATTACATATACTTGGAAATGGCTTTAAAATACTTAGGATAACGCGACTTCTCAGGATATTGAGACTGTTCAAGTTCATAAGATATTCTGACAAGATACAGGTCCTGGGCAAAGTAATTAATAAAGAGAAGACTATTTTGTGGACTGTATTTGTAATAGCTGTTTTTTATGTTTTTCTTACGGCACTAATAATGTTTAATGCCGAACCACGCATCAATCCAGATACAGGAGTTGCTACGTTTGAAACATTCTTTGATGCTCTATATTGGGCAACAGTAACCCTGACAACCGTAGGATATGGTGATGTTATTCCTGTCACAAATATTGGACGACTTATCAGTATGATTTCCTCACTATTTGGAGTGGCTATTATAGCGTTACCTTCAGGAGTTATTACTGCGAGTTACCTGGATGAATTAAGGAATAGTAAGAATAAGGACTAATAGGCATTAGATATGCATAATATAACAAATTGACATTATTATGAAACGACTTTTTATTACAACAACAAATGGTATTGAAAATGCTAAGATATTAAACTATTGTGGCATAGTTTCATCACACATTGTTGCTGGAACCGGTTTTTTTTCCGACTTTGCTGCCAGCTTATCTGATTTCTTTGGTGGAAGATCTGGTTCATATAGAAATCAGCTCAATAGCTTATATGATGAAGCCATTGATGAGTTATGTCACAAAGCAAACTTATTAGGTGCCAATGGTATTATTGGATTGCATATTGACTTTGATAACATATCTGGTAAAAACATGTCAATGTTTATGATAACTGCAGTAGGTACTGCTGTAAATGCACAATTTGATGAACAAAAAACAACTATTGTAAATAATGACAGTATTTCTATTGATGTATTACAAAACGCCATTCAGAAACAAAACATACTGAAACTGATGGAGCAAAACATATTAATTACATCACAAGAAGAATGGGCCACTATTTACAAAAAGCCTGATAATGATTACATCCAACCCTTAGTTAATCTATTCTATGACACACTATCCTCAAGTTATGGATATGACGCAGAAAAAGCTTCTGATTTCAGAAGCAAATTCACCACTTTTGCAAAAATGGCGGACCGAAAGCTAATTGTCAAAAGCTTTTATGATGGTTTCAAAAATAGTAAACAAAACACCATTGCAATAAATATAATTAATGATGGTTTCTTTGATGCTCCAAGTATTCTTAATTTGTTAAATGAAGGAGATTTATCAAAAGCTGTTAGTTTACTTGAAGGTACGCAACCATCATATACTGAGAATGATTTGAAAGATATGATTACTCTTGAGGAAGCACTTAATAACTTACCCAATACAGGTAAAATAGAAATGGTTAAAGGTGGAGTGTTTTCAAAAGATTCCGAAAAGTACATTTGCGAATGTGGGCAAAAGAACGACCGTGATGAGACATACTGTACGATGTGCGGTAGAAATATTAAGGGACTAACTAGAAAACAAGTCAGTATAATAGAGAATTATAAAGACAAAATACAAGTACTCAAAGAACTACTGTCTTAAAGATTTGTGAAACTATATTATTATAATCACTTTCATTGTACAAAACTAATATGTACAAAACTAATAATACTATAATGAAGGACCGGTGAGCGGGAATGCTCATCTGTCCTTCATTGTTAATGACATAGGGAAAAGCGATACTTTTGTGCTATGGATTATATTACCGAGGACCAGGCTGTAGAGATGATTCTCTCTTACCTGGGCAAATTAAAAGGGAGTAATAAAAAGCATTAAATTGCTAACTCCACTTTGCAAAATGTGGAGTATTTATATTAACTTTGCGGTCCGTGCACACGAGTGCGCGGCCGCGTGATATATATGGAGCAGTTTTTCAGGACACATGACTATCTGGTGGAGCACTTGCAGGCATCTGTAAGGCGTGACCTCATGGATGAGATTGACTGGTCCAGCCGCATGATCGGCATCAAGGGCACGCGCGGTGTGGGCAAGACCACGTTCCTTCTGCAGTACGCCAAGGAGAAATTCGGACGTGACCGTTCATGTCTGTATATAAACATGAACAACTTCTATTTCCAGGGTCACGGCATTGCCGAGTTTGCGGGCAATTTCCATAAGATGGGCGGTAAGGTGCTCCTGATAGACCAGGTGTTCAAGCATCCGGACTGGAGCAGGGAACTGCGCAAGTGTTACGATATGTACCCGGACCTTAAAATCATCTTTACGGGATCATCGGTGATGCGTCTTAAGGAGGAGAACCCGGAACTTAACGGCATTGTAAGTTCATACAACCTTCGCGGTTTCTCTTTCCGTGAGTTCCTGAATCTCAAAGCCGGCACGCAGTTCAAGGCACGCCGTTTGGATGACATACTCAGGAATCATGTTCAGATAGCACAGGAGGTGCTGCAGCAGGTAAATCCGCTGGATTATTTCCAGGATTATCTGCATCACGGGTTCTATCCGTTCTTCCTGCAGCAGCGCAACTACTCCGAGAATCTGCTCAAGACCATGAACATGATGATGGAGGTTGATATACTGCTTATCAAGCAGATAGATCTTAAGTACCTGGCCAAGATCAAGAAACTGTTCTACATGATGGCGGTGCAGGGTACATCGGCCCCCAACGTAAGCCAGCTGGCTATTGAGACCGATACGTCACGCGCCACGGTAATGAACTATATCAAGTATCTGGCCGATGCCCGACTCATCAATATGGTTTATGCCAAGGGTGACAGCTTCCCAAAGAAACCGTGCCGCGTGCTGATGCATAACTCCAACCTTATCTATACCATCTATCCGCCGCGTCAGGACCGGCAGGATGTGATTGACACCTTCTTTGTCAACTCCATGTGGAAGGACCATGTGGTGCACAAGGGTGCCAAGGGATGGTCGTTCCTGGTTGACGGAAACGTTAACTTTAAGGTTTCCACTACCGAGGGCAAGACACGCCAGCAGCAGGATTCGTTCTATGCCGTTGACGGACTGGATGCTGGACATGACAACGTGATTCCGTTGTGGATGTTCGGAATGCTTTATTGATTGACACAAGATTTTCAAAAACATATTTCAAATTATGGCAAAGAAATTTATCACTTGTGATGGTAACGAGGCTGCAGCTCACGTGAGCTATATGTTCTCGGAGGTAGCTGCTATCTACCCCATCACCCCGTCATCACCTATGGCGGAGCACGTTGACGAGTGGGCCGCCCGTGGCAGAAAGAACCTCTGGGGCCAGACCGTCACAGTTCAGGAAATGCAGTCTGAGGCCGGTGCCGCAGGTGCAGTGCACGGTTCACTTCAGGCCGGTGCTCTGACAACCACTTTCACCGCTTCTCAGGGTCTTCTGCTGATGATTCCTAACATGTACAAGATTGCAGGTGAGCTGATTCCCTGCGTGTTCGATGTATCGGCACGTACTCTGGCATCTCACGCCCTGTGCATATTCGGTGACCATCAGGATGTTATGGCATGCCGCCAGACAGGTTTCGCAATGCTTTGCGAGGGTTCTGTTCAGGAGGTTATGGATATGACTGCTGCCGCTCACCTTGCTTCACTTGAGACCTGCGTTCCGTTCGTAAACTTCTTTGACGGTTTCCGCACATCACACGAGTATCACAAGATTGAGCTTCTGGATCAGGAGGATGTACGTCCTCTGGTTAAGGAGGAGTATATCAAGCGCTTCCGTGACCGCGCTATGTCACCTGAGCGTCCTATCACCCGTGGTACTGCCGAGAACCCCGAGACATTCTTCACACACCGTGAGGCCAGCAATCCTTACTACGATGCAGTGCCCGATGTAGTTGAGAAGTATCTGGGTGAGCTCTCCAAGATCACCGGCCGTGAGTATCATCTGTTCTCATATTACGGAGCCAAGGATGCAGACCGCATGGTTATCCTGATGGGTTCTGCTACCGATGCAGCCCGCGAGGCAATCGACTACCTGAACGCCAACGGCCAGAAGGTAGGTATGATCTCAGTTCATCTGTATCGTCCGTTCTCAGTAAAGCATCTGCTTGCTTCAGTTCCCAAGACTGTTAAGCGCATTGCTGTCCTGGATCGTACCAAGGAGCCCGGCGCAAACGGCGAGCCTCTGTATCTGGATGTTAAGGATGCTTTCTACGATGTTCAGGATCGTCCTCTCATCGTTGGAGGCCGTTACGGTCTGGGCTCACACGATACCACTCCCGCTCAGATTATCAGCGTATTCAACAACCTGGCTATGCCCGAGCCCAAGAACCACTTCACCATCGGTATTGTTGATGATGTTACATTCACATCACTGCCCGAGGTTGAGGAGATAGCTCTTGGCGGTGCCGGCATGTTCCAGGCCAAGTTCTACGGTCTTGGTGCCGACGGTACCGTAGGTGCCAACAAGAACTCGGTCAAGATCATCGGCGACAACACCGATAAGTATTGCCAGGCATATTTCAGCTATGACTCAAAGAAGTCAGGCGGCTTTACCTGCTCACACCTGCGTTTTGGTGACACACCTATCCGCAGCACATATCTGGTAACCACACCTAACTTCGTTGCATGCCACGTTCAGGCTTACCTGCACATGTACGATGTTACACGCGGTCTGCAGAAGAACGGTCAGTTCCTGCTCAACACCATCTTTGAGGGTGAGGAGCTGGAGAAGTTCATGCCTAACAAGGTAAAGCGTTATTTTGCCAAGAACAATATCACTGTTTATACCATCAACGCTACCAAGATTGCTCAGGAGATAGGTCTGGGTAACCGTACCAACACCATCCTTCAGTCTGCATTCTTCCGCATCACAGGCGTTATTCCTGTAGAGCTTGCAGTTGAGAAGATGAAGGCTGCCGCCCTGAAGTCTTACGGAGCAAAGGGTCAGGATGTTGTTGATCTGAACTACGCCGCTATTGACCGTGGAGGTGAGTACAAGCAGCTTACCGTTAAGCCCGAGTGGGCTAACCTGCCCGATGATGAGCCTAAGGCCGATAACGCTCCAGCATTCGTTAAGGAGCTGGTTCGTCCTATCAACGCCCAGGCCGGTGACCTGCTCAAGGTTTCTGACTTTACAAAGCATGGTACTGCCGACGGTTCATGGATGGTTGGCACCGCCGCTTACGAGAAGCGTGGTGTTGAGGCTTTCGTTCCCGCATGGAACAAAGACAACTGTATCCAGTGCAACCAGTGCGCATACATCTGTCCTCACGCTGCCATCCGTCCGTTCGTCCTGACTGATGACGAGCTCAAGGGCTTTGATAACCTTGATACCATCGAGATGAAGGCTCCTGCCGCTATGAAGGGCATGCACTTCATCATCGAGCCCTCAGTTCTGGACTGCCTTGGCTGCGGCAACTGCGCCGACATCTGCCCGGGTAACCCCAAGCTGGGCAAGGCCCTCACGATGGTTCCGTTCAACCCCGATGCAGCCGATATGAAAAAAATGGCTGCCGATTGGGACAAGCTTGTTAAGGTTCCCTCAAAGCAGGATCTGGTTGATATCAAGAGTAACGTCAAGAACTCACAGTTCGCTCAGCCTCTGTTTGAGTTCTCAGGTGCTTGCTCAGGTTGCGGTGAGACTCCGTATGTGAAGCTGCTCTCACAGCTCTTTGGTGACCGTCAGATGATTGCCAACGCTACCGGTTGCTCATCAATCTATTCTGCTTCAATACCTTCAACTCCTTACACCAAGAACGAGAAGGGTCAGGGTCCTGTATTCAACAACTCACTGTTTGAGGACTTCTGCGAGTTCGGTCTGGGTATGGCTCTGGGTAACAAGAAGATGAAAGAGCGTGTAACCAAGCTGCTCCAGGAGATGATTGATTCTGACAAGACCAGCGCCGAGTACAAGGAACTTGCTGCCGAGTGGATTGCCAACAAGGAGGATGCCGACAAGACCAAGGAGATTGCTCCCAAGCTGCGCGCATGCATCGCAGAGGGTGCTGCCAAGGGTTGCCCCGTATGCACTGAGCTCAAGACTCTTGACCACTACCTGGTTAAGCGTTCGCAGTGGATCATCGGTGGTGACGGTGCATCATACGATATAGGTTACGGCGGTCTTGACCACGTAATTGCCAGCGGTGAGGACGTTAACATCCTGGTTCTGGATACCGAGGTTTACTCAAATACCGGCGGTCAGGCCTCCAAGGCTACTCCTCTGGGTGCTATCGCTCAGTTTGCCGCTCAGGGTAAGCGTATCCGCAAGAAGGATCTGGGTATGATTGCCACCACTTACGGTTATGTATATGTTGCTCAGATTGCAATGGGTGCCGATCACGCACAGTGCCTCAAGGCTATCCGCGAGGCAGAGGCTTGGCACGGTCCTTCAATCGTAATAGCTTACGCTCCCTGTATCAACCACGGTCTTAAGGCCAAGGGTGGCATGGGTAAGAGCCAGGCCGAGGAGAAGAAGGCTGTCGAGTGCGGTTACTGGCACTTGTGGCGTTACAATCCCGCTCTTGCCGAGGAGGGTAAGAATCCGTTCTCACTCGACTCAAAGGAGCCTAACTGGGAGAACTTCCATGACTTCCTGATGGGTGAGGTCCGTTACCTCTCAGTCAAGAAGGCATATCCCAATGAGGCCGAGGAGCTCTTTGCTGAGGCTCAGCGTATGGCCAAGCTCCGCTATCAGAGCTACATCCGCAAGACTCAGGAGAACTGGTCTGCTGAGTGAGAGTAAAGCCAATGATACAAAAGGGGTCTGTCCCCTTTTGTATCATTTTATGGTTAAAAGGGCGTCCGGTTTCTGTCGGACGCTCTTTTTTACGTATATTTGCGGCATATTTATATAAGGATACGCATTTGCCTATGAAAAAATTCTACTTATTTCTGCTTCTGGCTACTCTGTCAACACAGGCTTTCGCCCAGGAGAAATTCGAGCAGGGCAACCCCGGCAATGATACTTACCGTTATCTGGATGATTATGATGCCCTGAAAGATTACATCGACTACTCCAAATATCCCAATTTCAAGCTGGGTGCCGGAACCACAGTGAATGATTATCTCAATAATCAGACCTACAGGAAAATGATCAACAGCAACTTTACCGAGACTGTTGCCGGTAACGCGATGAAGATGGCCAGCTGTGTAGACAGTAACGGAAAAATGAATTTCGGCACAGTCAAGAATTATGTCAATACGGCAACATCTGCCGGAATCAACGTCTACGGTCACACCCTGGCCTGGCACTCTCAGCAGCCTAAAGGCTGGCTGCTCAAGCTTCTGGCCGATAAGCCTGATCCCAACGGCGGTACTGAATACACGGTGGTGGCAAGCAAGGATTTCCGCACCAGCAAGAGTATCGGCTGGCATTCTGACACGAACAATTACGGATATTCGTATGTGTTCGATTCAACCGACGGCCTCAAGCTTACTTGCACCAAGAAAAATACAAACTCATGGGATGTGCAGTTCCTTGCAATGGAGAATATCGCTCTTGAGTCCGGTAAGACTTATAAGATGACGATGACCGTCAAGGGGACTGTTGCGGGAGTGCTCCATACCAAGCTAGGAGATTGGAACGGAGGTGCAACTTCCAATATCTCTTTCTCAACAGAATGGCAGGATGTGGTGTTCAATTACACCGCTTCTATGGCAAATAACTTCTATATGCTCCAGTGCGGCGATTATGTAGGTGATATTTATATCAGGAACATAAAGTTTGAGGGTAATAAGGTCAAGACTGTTCCCCAGACAGCCCAGGAGCGTCATGATACCTTGGTTTATGCTATGGATAAGTGGATCAAAGGCATGATGGAAGCCTGTGACGGTAAGGTCAAGGCTTGGGATCTTGTCAATGAGGCAATCTCCGGCGGTGGCAATGACGGCAGCGGTAACTATACGCTGCAGCATTCCGAAGGGTATAACAGCGGTACCTGGGATGTGGGCGGTGACGCTTTTTATTGGCAGGACTACATGGGCGACCTGGAGTATGTGCGTCAGGCTTGCCGTCTGGCCCGTAAGTATGGGCCCGATGATATTGTCCTCTTTATCAATGACTACAATCTGGAATCAGACTGGGATGATAACAAGAAGGTTAAGAGTCTGGTCAACTGGATCAAGAAGTGGGAGGCAGACGGAGTAACCAGGATAGACGGTATCGGAACACAGATGCATATCAGCTGCTACGAGGACGCTAATCTGCAGAAAAGCAACAAGGAGCACATTACCAAAATGTTCCAGATTATTGCCGCGAGTGGAAAGTATTGCCGTGTGAGCGAGATGGATATGGGTTATGTGCGTGGTTCCAATAAATGGGCAAGCGGTACCAAAACCGATCAGCTGACAGAATCTGAACACAAGAAGATGGCCGATTTCTATGAGTGGATCATAAAGGAGTATCTGCGTGTCATCCCGCCCGAACAGCAGTGGGGTATATGTCAATGGTGTACCCAGGATGCCAACGGCGGATGGCGTGGCGGAGAGCCCGTGGGTATCTGGGATATCAACGGTTACCGAAAACATGCATATGCAGGCTTCGTTCGCGGACTGGGTGGTGTTTTATCGGAAGTCAATGATGTCAAGCAGGATTCTTCCATTGATCTGTCTAAGGGCGTATTCAATTTGGTGGGTATGCGCATTCAGGCTGAATCTTTCGATGAGCTTCCGTCAGGCATCTACATCATCAACGGCAAGAAAGTGATTAAATAAAAAATGATACAAAAGGGGACAGTCCCCAATTGTATCATTCTGCCAAAAAGCACAAAAGGGGATTGTCCCCTTTTGTACTTTTTTTATGAGATTGCGATGCTCTGAACGGTCTGGGCTTGCTTTTCGGCAGGCAGCTTGGGTACGTTGATTGTGAGTACACCGTTCTCAACTTTGGCCGAGATCTTCTCGCGGTCAGCATCATCGGGCAGGATGTAGCTCTGGTTGAACTCCTGATAAGAGAACTCACGACGGATGTAGTTGCGTTTCTTGTCCTCCTTGTTTTCCTCGTTCTTGTGAACCATAGAGATTGACATTACGCCGTCGGCATCAACCTGCAGGTTCAGTTCCTCTTTCTTGAGACCCGGAACAGCGAACTCAAGTTCGTAGTTCTTCTCATTCTCGATTACGTTCAGAGCCGGTACGCTGGCAGCGGTGCGGGTTGTGAACCAATCATCATTCATAAAATCGTTGAACAGACTGGGTAACCAATTCTGATTGTAATTCTGATTTCTTCTTGCGAGTAACATAGTTGTAACCTCCTATACTTTAATTGTTAAACATTCTGTTTTATCCAGCTCCCTTTCGGGGCGCCTTCGCAGTATAAGAGACAAATCCGATGCCAACAAATATAGCATGACAATTTGTCATGCTATATATAATATTGTATGACAAGCTGTCAAAGGTCAACCAGCGGAGTGGACCAAATGTCACCACTCAGACTCTTGCGCTCATTGTCTATCTTGAGCAGAGCCTCACGTATGCTGCTGTCCAGAGCATGGTCCAGATCACAGTAGCCGCAGTTGTTGATTGATGATAGAACCTTAACCACTGTGAGTTGCTTGGTATCAGTGGCAGGTACGTATGCGGGCTCGCGTTCATCGTTCTGGAGTACGGTCTCCAACAGGTTGGAATCAGTCAGGGTATCAAGTGCAGACACTACGTAGCGCAGAGGAATGTGCAGCTCATCGGCCAACTCCTTACGGGTCAGGGCTGTCTCGTGCCTGTTGAACCGTTTGCAGATGCATGCCATCACCATCAGACTGTAGAAATCCTCGTGCCGACGGCTTATCTTTTCGGGTTCCTTGAAATAGTTGAAATTGTCATTGTTCTGGCTTACATATGCCAACTCACATCCGAACAGTATTATGGCCCAGGATACGTTGAGCCAAAGGAGGAACAGCGGCAGGGCTGCGAAACCTCCGTAGATGGCGTTGTAGCTGGAGAGTGAGAACTGTCCGTTGAAGTAGAGGTTCTGGAGAGCCTGGAAGAGGCATCCTGCAATGATTCCCGGAATGATGGCATACTTGAACCTGACCTTGGTGTTGGGCATGAATATGTAGAAACCGGTAAGTATCAATCCTGCAACTACATACGGCAGGGCATCCTCTATGATGAATTTGGCGAATCCTCCCAGAAGCTGGAATCCTTCCATATGCGACAGTACGCTTGATGCCAGTGCTGACATACCGCAAAGACAGATTATTCCAATGGGAATAAGCAGAATCAATGAGAAATAATCGGTTATCTTGCGGCCCATGCGGCGTGATTTTTTAACGTGCCAGATGGAGTTGAGGTTGGCTTCGATACCATCGGCCAGAGAATAGACCGAGAAGAGCAGGAACAAGAGGCCGATACCGATGAATGCACCGCTGGATACGTACTGCATGTAGCCGTCAATGAACTGCATTACGGAATTCAAGGATTCATTCTCACCAATGATACCGTTCTTGAGAAGTCCGGTTACGATGTTTTCGAATCCGAATCCGCGGGCAACAGCGAAAATAAGCGCCAGGATAGGCACTATGGCAAACAGCGTGGAGTAGGTGAGTGCTGCTGCACGTGTCATGACCTTGTCGTCAAGGAATGTGCGTACGGCTATCACAACGACCTTTACCGTATTGGCTATTGCGCGGCGCAGCGGCCCTTTCTGATACAGCTCAAACGACCAGATATCCTTGGTTACGAATACGGTTATGCGGTTTATCAGTGCCTTGAGCTTGCCTTCCTTTTTATCTGCCATAGCAATTAATTGTTAGTCAGAGGACAAATGTAGTCAAAATTTCAAAAATAGTACAAAAGGGGACTGTCCCCTTTTGTATCATTTTTAGAGTTTGGCTTTGAGGAAGCGGCCGGTGTAGGATTCGGGGCAGGCGGCGACGTCTTCGGGGGTGCCGCATACCACCAGATGACCTCCGCGCTCGCCGCCCTCGGGACCCAGGTCAATCACGTGGTCGGCACACTTTATCACGTCCATGTTGTGCTCTATTATTATTACGGTGTGACCGCGGCGTATCAGGGCGTCGAATGATTCCAGCAACTTGCGTATGTCGTGGAAATGCAGGCCGGTAGTGGGTTCATCGAATATGAATATGGTGGGATCGGCCTTCTCCAGGCTCAGGAAATAGGCCAGTTTCACGCGCTGGCTCTCACCGCCCGACAGGGTGGATGATGACTGTCCAAGTTTAACGTAGCCCAGTCCTACCTGGCGCAGCGGCTCCAGTTTCTTGACAATGCGGCGCTCCGTGGGGTCATCGGACGAGAAGAACTCGACAGCCTGGTTTACTGTCATCTCCAGTACGTCCCAGATGTTCTTGCCCTTATAGGTTACCTCCAGGACATCGTTCTTGAAACGGCGGCCGTGACAGCTCTCGCATACCATCTGCAGGTCCGACATGAACTGCATGGATACGGTTACAACACCCTCGCCCTTGCACTCCTCGCAGCGTCCGCCCTCGGAGTTGAATGAGAAATGTGTGGGCCGATATCCCATCTGATGCGACAGCGGCTGGTCAGCAAAGAGTTTGCGAATCTCATCGTAAGCCTTGACGTAGGTAACGGGGTTGGAACGGGTTGTCTTGCCTATGGGGTCCTGATCCACAAACTCCACGGCCCTTACCATGCCGGTATCGCCCTCAATGCCCATGCACTCGCCCGGACGCTCGGTTGACTCACTGTATATATTCTTGAGGTGGCGGTAAAGTACATCACGCACCAGGGTGCTCTTGCCCGATCCGCTCACGCCCGTTACTACGGTCATTACGTTGAGCGGGAACTTTACGTCAATGCCGTCCAGATTGTTCTGGCGAGCACCCACCACCTTTATATAATTGTTCCACGGGCGGCGTGACTGCGGAACAGGTATGCATTCCTCGCCGGTCAGATATTTTACGGTCCAGCTATCCGAATTCTTCTCCAACTGGCTGGTGGGTCCCTGATAGATTATCTTACCGCCGTGACGTCCGGCCTCCGGCCCCACATCAATGATATAGTCCGATGCGCGGATAATCTCCTCGTCGTGCTCCACCACCACAACGGTGTTGCCTATCTCCTGCAGCTGACGCAATACCTTGATAAGCTTGTCGGTATCGCGGCTGTGCAGGCCGATGCTGGGCTCGTCAAGCACGTAGAGCGATCCCATCAGACTGCTACCCAGCGATGTAACCAGATTGATGCGCTGGCTCTCACCTCCAGACAACGTTGCGCTGGCACGGTTCAGAGTAAGATACTCCAGACCAACGTCCAACATGAACTGTATGCGGCTGTTTATCTCTATGAGCAGACGCTTGGCTGCCTTAGCCTCATGCTCAGGCAGAGTGAGCGTATCAAAGAATTTCTTGAGTTCCGATATGGGCATCTCAACCAGCTGGTTGATGGACTTGCCGCCCACCTGTACGTAACCGGCCTCCTTGCGCAGGCGCGTTCCGTGACACTCGGGGCAGATGGTCTTGCCGCGGTATCGGGCCAGCATTACGCGGTACTGGATCTTGTACTGGCTCTTTTCAAGCATACGGAAGAAGGTGTCAATGCAGGTCTCCTCCCATCCCCGTTCATCCCGTCCGCGGCCACTTCCGTGCCACAGGTAATCCTTCTGCTCCTGTGTAAGCTGGTAATATGGTGTGAATATCGGGAAATCGTGCTCCTGTGCGTGAAGGATAAAGTCATCCTTCCATCCGGTCATTACGTCACCGCGCCAGCACACCACCGCACCGTCATAAACGCTCAGTGCGCGGTTGGGAATGACCAGTGACTCGTCAATGCCTATAATACGTCCGAATCCCTCGCACTTGGGGCAAGCCCCAACGGGTGAGTTGAACGAGAACAGGTTGTCGGTAGGCTCCTCAAACTTTATGCCGTCAGCCTCAAACCGGTTGCTGAACTTATGTAGTGATGTATCGTGGGTATCGTAAAAACGCAGGGCGCACTGGCCGCCTCCCTCAAAGAACGCAGTCTCCACAGAGTCTGTGAACCGGCTCAGAGTCTCCTTGGAGTCATCGGTTGTGAGGCGGTCAATGAGCAGGTAAATCTCCTTGGTGTGCTTGGAGAGTTCTGCCAACTGCTTGCTGTCTGCCAGGAGATCCTCAATGCGGATCATATCGGCCTTGTACTCAATTCGTGTGAATCCCTCCTTGAGCGATGTGCGCAGTTGCTCCTCCAAATCACGACCTCCGCGCATGGGCATCGGCGCCAGAACGGTAAAGCGGACTCCCTTGGGCTGTGATAGCATGAAACTTACCACATCCTCAACGCTGTGCTTGCGCACCTCCTTGCCGCTTACGGGTGATATTGTGTGGCCGATACGCGCAAACAGCAACTTAAGATACTCGTAAATCTCAGTCTGTGTACCTACGGTTGAACGCGGATTACGGTTGCCGGAGCGCTGCTCGATGGCGATTGTAGGCGGCAGACCTTCAATGAAATCGCACTCGGGCTTTTTCATTCGGCCCAGGAACTGGCGTGCGTATGATGAGAGTGACTCCACATACCGGCGCTGGCCCTCAGCATACAGCGTGTCGAAAGCAAGTGATGACTTGCCCGATCCTGACAGGCCGGTAATGACTACGAACTTATCGCGCGGTATCTCCACGCTCACGTTCTTGAGGTTGTTTACCCTTGCGCCTTTTACCCTTATGGAATTATTATCACTCATCATACTGAAAGTCTTATGGTTTTATTGTGCGATGCGGAGCCCGTATGTACTCACTCCGTAACCGAACCAGTATCCCAGCCCGCCCTCAATATTGCCTGTCATATTGCTGGAGTAGGGCAACAATGCCACATGGCTGAACATGACTGTCTCATCATGTTTGCTCCAGAACCGGTATGCTACGGAGTCCATAGATGCCAGCTTGAAACTGACGCTGTCACCAAGGTGGTAAAAATAGTCAGGCATAACTATGGGATCTGAATTCCCACGGTTGACGACCGCCATGTCATTGTTGAGACGGCTGTCATAAGTGCCCAAATATGAAGCCAGGTATGTGTTGTCACGCTCTACGTCCATGCTGAAGAAGCGATAGTATCTGACATCTGGATGTGGAACCACGTGCGCCTTGACCAGATACAGGGTATCTGCGGAACTGTGTCTCTCTACAGCTATCGAATCTATGCTTCCGGGCTGGGGGATTGTGGTTACGGCCTCGGCATAAAGGCCTTTCCAATCAACTTGGAGCCGGTATGTTCCTCCCGGTTCACCTTTAAGAGCATCTGTGGTATAGCATAATTTCAGCAGGTATTCATCTTTAAGACTAGGCAGGAGTGTGTATGTCCGGTCATTGTGTGTTACCGTAACGTTTGCGTTCAGGGCTACATGACCGATAAGGTCTGTCATCTTCTTTTTGTCATAGTTGACGGATACGGATGATGTTATGAACACTGTGGGGGCACTGCCGCTTTCTATCCATCCCTCAACGACAATCATTTCGGGTGAATCGGCAAGCTCTGGCGTGCATGAGACTGTCAGAAGCAGTATAGCCAATATGTATCTGAATTTCTTCATCTCAGAATCTGCATGAATAACTTATTGATGGTATCACGGGGATTACAAGTTTTGCCAGTTTGTAGCGTATGGTCAACTCGTCCTCATCGGCTCTTATGTATCCCATGTTGTAGTTCTTGTGGGCAGTGGCGTTGAATACCGACAGGTTGATGCTCTGCTCCAGGTTACGGCGGCGTGGCAGGTTGTATGTAGCCGAAAGGTCCAGGCGCATATACATGGGGAGTCGGGCAGAGTTGTAATCATCATAATAGATTAACAATGAGTTGGAGAGCAGATAAAGGTTCTTGGGCGGAGTATATGGGTTGCCCGATGCCATTGTCAGATTGCCACCCAGATCAAATTTGCCTATCTTATATGAAAAAACGGAGTTGAGTTCATGCGCCCGCTCGTGGGATGAGTGGAAGTAGGAGGGGAACAACTCTCCGTCACCCCGACGGATAGATTGGCCATATGAGTAACTTATCCATCCTGTAACCTTGCCGGCCTGCTTGGCAATCATCAGGTTTATGCCGTAATTGTATCCTGAGCATATCAGTAGGTTGTCCTCAAGCCTGTATGGATGGGTTAGGATGTCAAATATGAATCCGGTATATTCAAGTTGGTTGGTAAGTAGCTTGCCGTATAACTGGACTGAGAGCGCATACATGGACTGCTTTAGGTCCAGGTCATATGTAAGGGTTCCGAAAACTGATTGCTGAGGTTTGTAATAACGGCCTGCGGATAGCCAGAACTCATTAGGCATCCCTGCGCTTGTCATGCCTGTCTGGCTCAGATACTGGTGTTTAATGCCGGACTCGGCAGTGAACGAACCGTATCTGTACAGGTTGAGTCCTATTGTGAGCGCAGGGTCCAGGTTTACGCACTCATATCCTTCATTCACATTGTATGCAGACAGGAGCAGATGCGGAGTAAAACCCCAACTACTCCCGGCTTTGAACTGTCGGTTGATAGCCAGATTGCCCAGGAATGATTTCTGGACGGGCTGGGAGGGCATTATTACCTTATTGTCAGTAACATGCGGATCCTGAGGCAGTATGTGGAACAGGCTCAGGTCGGCATCAAGGTTGTAATTGTGCGGCAGGTTGATGGCAGTGCTTACTCCGGTATTGGTTATATGGGCGTTCATGTCACCATTTATTATTTCATTACGTATGTCGCCCAGGAAGTTGTATCTGGAAAGAAAGACTGAAGTCTTTGATTTGACTGTCCTGCCCTGGTGCCTCCATCTGAGTGATGCCAGCGTGTTACCCCAATAGCAATTCATGTCAATCTTTGCAATACCGTATGTGGTCTTTCCAATATCATGACTCCATAAGGCGTTGAGATCTATAGTGTTGCGCGAGTCTATCCGGTGTAACAGAGTTACGTTGGCATCGGTGAACCCGTATCTTAATGGATTGCCGTCATACTCAAGCAACGGTCCGTAAATGGCATTGATGAATGAGCGTCTGACAGAGAGGGTCAGGTATGTATCGGCCGACAGAGGGGCATGCAGTGTACCCTGTCCGGATATTAGTCCCAGCGATGCGGTTCCAGACAGGCGTGCCGGAATGGTGTCAACATGGTCAAGTGACAGATAGGCACCGATATGAGGTGTTCTGGTTGACGTGCTGAACTCCACTTTAGGTAAATGGTCCTGATTGAAAAGAGAGAACAGACCGGTAAAATTCATGTTTCCGTAGACCGGGATGTCTGACACTGTGATGATATTATGCGATGTTTCACCACCCTGCACATGGAGTCCTCCCGATTGCTCGGAGTTAGTGGATACTCCTGGCAGTGACTGAAGGTAGAGTATCGGGTCCGTATAGCCGAACATCCTGGGATAAGTCTCCATGAGTTTTGCATCAATGCGCAGACCGGAAGCCATTGTGCCGCTTATGGCCGACAGGTTGCGGTGTTCTATGAGGGTAACCTCCGGAATGGTAGAGTAGATGGTGTCCTCCTGCCCCATTACAATCAGAGTATGCGGCAGAAGGGTCATAAAAATGATTGTCCTGATTATTCTGTTCATTCTTGTTCCGGGATAACCGTACATTGTTATCCTACTCAACCTTTCTTTGTAAACGGCCTGCAAAATTACCGAAAATAACCGAAAAAAAACAGTAACTTTACGGAGCAAATCAGAATGCTTCAATATGTTCTCACGCAAGACACGATACGCTATCATGGCTCTGACAATACTGGCCAGGGAATATGGTCAGGCCGCAGTTCCGATGAGCCGGATTTCAGAGGAACAGAATGTGCCTATCCGTTTTCTGGAGGGTATATTCCTTCAGTTGCGTAATGAGGGAATGCTTGTCAGCGAGCGTGGAGTGAGCGGCGGTTACCGTCTGGCCAGGCCTCCCCGTGAAATCAAGGTTCTTGACGTTATCCTGGCCATGGGTGAGAAGGTGGGAATGATATCCTGTCTGGATATATGCGGCAACTCGTTTGAATGTGAGTTCGGTCTTGACAGGGAGAAATGCCGCATCAGGGATATGTTCGGTGATATCCAACAGATTATTCACGCCAATCTTTCTTCACGTACCCTTGAAGATTTTGTTTGATTTCCTTTGATAGTACATTATAATGGTGTAGTTTTGTGCTCCGTAATACTACATCAAATCTATGTACTTTAAAAATTGCAATCTGAAATCCTTTACGCCCCTGCTGGCGGCATATCTGCTCATTTCATCATGCCAACACAGGGAAACGGATAATGTAGAGACGGACAATCTTCAGGGAAGCATCTCAATATCAGGCGCATTCGCACTCTATCCAATGGCAGTGGAGTGGACCAACGAGTTCTCTGCCCGGCATCCGGCCGTGCGTATAGACCTGTCATCGGGCGGCGCCGGTAAGGGTATGACCGATGTTATTAACGGAATGGTTGATTTTGCCATGCTGTCACGTGAGCCGCATGATGAGGAGCGTGAGAAAGGCGCAATTGACTTTACCGTCGCCAAGGATGCGGTGCTGCCGGTCTTCAGTTCGTCCAATCCTTTACGTGACAAGATACTGGAGCACGGTATAACCGCTGATGACGCCCGCAAGATATGGGTAACAGGAGAATATACAACCTGGGGGCAGCTGCTGGGCACCTCCGATAACAATCCTATCCATGTATATACCCGCTCCGATGCATGCGGCGCAGCCCAGACGTTTGCCGCCTGGTTTGATGCGGTGCAGGAGGACTTGGGCGGTACCGCTGTCTATGGAGACCCCGGAATATCCAAGGCGGTGATAGACGATCCGCTTGGTATAGGTTTCAACAACATGGCATACGCCTATGACTCCGAGACCCTGAACATGCAGGAGGGCCTTTCCGTCCTGCCATTGGACATTGACGGGAACAAAAGCGTAAGTGACGATGAGAAACTTTATGACACCCGTTCCAGCATAGCCAAAGCCATAGAGGAGGGCCGCTTCCCGGCACCCCCGTCACGTAACCTTTATCTGGTTACAAAAGGTGTCCCGGCCGATACCGCATCGCTGGAATTCCTCAAGTTCGTGATATCCGAGGGTCAGGAGTTCAACGAGCCCAACGGTTACGTGCGCATATCTAATGCATCGGCCCGTGAGTCAATGCGCAAGCTTAACGGCGGTCGTAAGGGTGTAGGTCTGCGGCGTGACAACACGCGACTGATGACCCTGCTGGCCGGTATTGTGGTGGTGCTGCTGTTCATGACCGCAGGGGTTCAGTTGCTGCTTCGGTCCCGTTCCAAACGCAGAGTCTTCCGCCAGAGGATGTCGGAGACCATGATGGTGATACTCTCATTCTCATCGGTGGCGCTGCTGATAGCTCTGCTGGCTGCACTATGGGGTAAGGCGGCTCCCATGTTTGACAAGAGCACCTTGGGTGAACTGCTTACCGGTACGCAGTGGAAACCGTCGCAGGGACTGTTCGGATTCAGGCCGTTCATACACGGTACGCTGGCTGTCACGCTGCTGAGCATCTGCTTCTCGCTGCCGCTGTCGCTGCTTACGGCAGTGTTCATCACCGAGTATGCTCCGCGTTTCCTCAAGCATATAGTCAATCCGGCTTTGGATATATTGGCATCGCTTCCGTCGGTTATTTTCGGTCTCTGGGGTGTGCTGACTCTTATCCCCAAGTTCGGCTATTCGTTGCTGACGGCTTCACTGGTGTTGGGAGTTATGGTGCTGCCTATTATGGTGAGCCTGTTCTGTGAGATATTCGCAACTGTGCCGGACGACATGAGGGAGTCATCATTCGCACTTGGTGCCACACGCTGGCAGACCACACGCAAGGTGGTGCTCCGTAAATCCCTGCCCGGTATATTCGCGGCTGTGGTGCTGGCCCTGTCCAAATGCATAGGCGAGACCATTGCCGTGATGATGGTGTGCGGATGCCTGCCGCGTCTGCGCGGTTCGCTGCTGGATCCGTTCTATACCCTGCCGGCCCTGATAGGCAATAACTACGGTGAGATGGCATCTATCCCTCTGTACGAGTCTGCCATCATGTTTGCAGCGCTGCTGCTCCTCCTGCTGGTGCTGCTGTTCAACATATTGTCGCGTGTAATCCTTTACAGAATAGAGAAAAACAGTTGATATGAATCATATACGTAAAATACAGATAGAAGAGAAAGTGATGCGGGGCGTGATGCTGGCGGCCACTCTCATTGTTCTTGGAGCGGTTGTAAGCATATTGGCTACCATATTGATAAGGGGCAGCAAGGCGCTCTCGTGGGATATGGTTTCCAGGTTCCCGGGCAAGGAGTGGAACACCGCCCCCGACGGCGGATTCCTGAACGCCATACTGGGATCACTCTATGTGGTGGTGCCGGCAGCGGTGATAGGTGCGTGCATCAGCATTCCTATAGTATTCTATATAACAATGTATAAGCGCAGGAGCACTGGAGTATCGTACATGATCCGTCTGGCATTCGATGTACTGTACGGAATTCCCCCCATCGTATATGGCGCATTCGCATTCCTGGTCATGGTGGGCGTGGGCATGAGGGCATCGGTCCTGGGCGGTATCATGGTAACGGTCCTGCTCATTGTGCCCATGATGATACGCTCCGGTGACGAGATAGCCAAGACCGTGCCCGATGAGATGGTGGATGCCATCTATTCGCTTGGCGCTACCAAGTGGGAGACGGTATGGGTGGTGCTCAAGCATATCCTGCCTGGCATGCTCACCGCATTCTTGCTGGCAGTGGGCAGGGCCATCGGTGATGCCGCTGCGGTTATGTTCACCGCCGGATTCTCGGACCAGCCGGCCCGTTCACTTTCGGACCCCACCGCCACGCTGCCGCTTGCCGTATTCAACTGGATAGGCATGCCCGATCCGTTCCCCGGCCGTGCTTACGCCGCCGCATTGGTGCTGACAATACTGGTGCTGGTACTGAGCATAGTAAGCAGAGTTATTACACGCAGAATTACCCGTCTTAATAAATAAACATCATGACAGAAAACAAATCCGAATCGCTGGTGGTTGAAAGACTCAACGTATCCATAGAGGGTCAGCCTATTCTGAAAGACATAAACGTATCATTTCCTGTCAACAGGATAACCTGCATAGTAGGTCCGTCAGGGTGCGGCAAGAGTACGCTGCTACGCTGCCTTAACCGTCTGACCGAAAATATTGACGGGTTTAGCATAGACGGCCGCGTACTCATAGACGGTCAGGATATCGTTACCGCCGATGACGAGCAGCTGATAGAGTTGCGCCGTCACGTGGGCCTGGTGCCTCAGCGTCCTTGTCCGCTGCCCATGTCCATATATGATAATGTGGCCTACGGATGCCGTATCCACGGAATGCACCGGCGCAGGCAGGAGATGGACGAGACAGTAGAGAAATACCTGAGTGAGGTGGGACTATGGGATGAGGTAAAAGACCGTCTGCGCCGTCCGGCTGCCCGCCTGTCAATAGGCCAGCAGCAGCGCCTGTGCCTGGCCCGCAGCCTTGCCGTGGAGCCCGATTTCATACTGGCCGATGAGGCTACCAGCGCCCTTGACCCGATATCGAGCAAGACCATCGAGGAACTGTTTGTAAGGCTCAAGGAGAAATATACGATCATTATGGTGACACATACCCTGCCGCAGGCTCTGCGCATTGCCGATCATGCGGTGTTCATCTATCTTGGAGAGGTGGTTGAGGAGGGGCCCGCATCGCAGGTGTTCAAATCACCGCAGAATGAGCTTACCAAGAGATACCTTTCCGGATTATTCAGTTGAAACACAATGATATGAGTTCAAATCAGCTTACTCACTTAAACGAACTTGAGGCCGAGTCCATATTCATCTTGAGAGAGGTGGCCGCACAGTTTGAAAAGCCGTGCATACTGTTCTCGGGAGGCAAGGACTCCATTGTCCTCACTTATCTGGCATACAAGGCCTTCTTTCCCGCTAAGATACCGTTCCCGCTTGTACATATAGATACAGGACACAATTTCCCCGAGACGCTGGTCTATCGTAATGAACTTGTAAAACGTCTGGGAGCCGACCTGGTGGTAGGTTCGGTCCAGAAGTCCATCGATGAGGGCAAGGTTGTGGAGGAGAAGGGATTCAACGCCAGCCGCAACAAACTGCAGACTGTGACCCTGCTGGATACACTGGCGGAGCACAAGTTTGACTGTGCCTGCGGAGGTGCCCGCCGTGATGAGGAGAAGGCCCGTGCCAAGGAGCGCATATTCTCACACCGCGACGAGTTCGGACAGTGGAACCCCAAGAACCAGCGCCCTGAGCTTTGGAACATATTCAACGCCAGGAAAGAGCCGGGCGAGCATTTCAGGGCATTTCCCATCAGCAACTGGACCGAGATGGACGTTTGGCAGTACATCTATCAGGAGAATATAGAGCTGCCCAGTCTGTACTATACGCATACGCGCAAGTGTTTCTTCCGCGACGGGCAGTGGCTTGCCGCCGATCCCGGTTTCATACCCCGCCGCCCCGAGGAGGTGGTCGAGGAGCGTGAGGTGCGTTGCCGTACCATAGGCGATGTCACCTGCACCGGACTTACGCTGTCGCACGCCCATTCACTTGAGGAGATAATTGACGAGATTGCATCCACCCGCGTTACAGAGCGTGGCGGCCGTGCCGACGACAAACGCTCCGAGACGGCAATGGAGGACAGAAAGAAACAGGGTTACTTCTAATCGGAAAGGTCTATGAAGAACAATGGATATCTTGAGATGAAACTGCTGCGGTTCACTACCGCCGGCAGTGTGGATGACGGAAAGAGTACGCTCATAGGCCGTCTGCTGTATGATTCAAAGTCAATCTTTGAGGATCAGCTGGAGGCTGTCGAGGAGGCTTCGCGCAGCCGCGGCAACGAGGAGGTCAACCTGGCGCTGCTTACCGACGGCCTGCGTGCCGAGCGTGAGCAGGGCATAACCATAGATGTGGCCTACCGATACTTTGCCACCCCAAAGCGCAAGTTCATAATAGCCGATACCCCGGGACACATACAATACACTCGCAACATGGTTACGGGTGCATCGACAGCCGATCTGGCTGTGATTCTGGTGGATGCCCGTCACGGGATAATGGAGCAGACCGTAAGGCACTCCTGCATTGCATCGCTGCTGCGTATCCCCAAGGTTGTAGTGGCTGTAAACAAGATGGATCTAGTGGAGTTTGACGGCAAGGTGTTTGATGATATCCGCACCGCCTACACTGCCATGATCGGGAAGAACGGACTGGAATTCAGGGATGTGATATTCATACCTATGTGCGCCAAGGATGGCGACAATGTGGTGTCACGATCAGAGCGTATGTCATGGTACGATGGACCGTCACTGCTGGAGCTGCTGGAGGAGATAGAGATTCCGGCCGGTGATGCTGACAGCATGCGTTTCCCGGTGCAGTATGTCATAAGGCCCATATCACGGCAGTTCCCCGATTTCAGGGGATACGGCGGCCGCATCGCCCAGGGTGCCATCCGCGTGGGTGACAGTGTCGAGGTGTTGCCATCGGGTTCAAAGAGTACCGTTACAGGCATTTGGCTGGGTGAGAAGAAGAAGGAGCAGGCGGTTGCGGGCGAATCGGTCTGCATCACCGTCAAGGATGATATCGACATAAGTCGCGGCGACGTGATTGCATCGGACAGCGGCGTAAAGCCGTCCATGAGCAATGACTTTGTGCTGGATGTGTGCTGGCTGCGTACATCACCGCTGGTGTGCGGCAAGCGTTACACCATACGTCACGCTACGCAGGAGGTGGCCGGTATCGTTAAGGAGATAGAGTACAAGCTGGATATAGACAAGCAGGAGAAAGTCTATGGTATAGAGCAACTTACAGCCAATGACATTGCGCGCGTACATCTTAAGACCGCCGCTCCGCTTGTGTTCGACCCCTACCGCGACAACCGCACCATGGGTTCGCTTATATTTATTGACGGGACAAATGACACCGTTGGTGCCGGAATGATTGTTGAGAGTTATGACTAAGGAACAAAAGATTGCCCTTGTGGCAGAGAAGAATGCCGAGTGGGCGGGCCTGAGCGCCTTGGAGAGCGCCCAGGCAGCAGTCCGGTGGGCAGTTGAAACATTCGGCCTCCGTGCCGCACTCTCCACCAGCCTCAGTTATGAGGACCAGGCCGTGACCGATATGATAGCCCGTCACGGCAAGGAGAGCGCCCGAATATTCACCCTCGATACCGGTCGTATGTTCCCCCAGATATATGACTTGATAGACCGCACCAACCGCAGGTACGGTATCCGCATCGAGGTGTTCTTTCCGGATTACGCCAGGGTGCAGGAGATGGTCCGGGAGCACGGAATCAACCTGTTCTATGACAGCGTGGAACTGCGCCACTTGTGCTGTGACATACGCAAGATAGAACCGCTTAAACGCGCCCTCAAGGGTGTGGATGTATGGATTACCGGACTCCGCCGCTCTCAGTCCGTAACCCGCACCGACATGCAGATAATAGAATATGACACCGCCGATGACGTAATCAAACTCAATCCGCTCATGCTGTGGAGTGAGGCCGAAGTGATTGATTACGTCAAATCCAACAATGTACCTTACAACAAGATGCATGAGCAGGGCTACCCCAGCATAGGATGCCAGCCCTGCACACGTGCCATCACCCCCGGCGAGGACATCCGCGCCGGCCGCTGGTGGTGGGAGAACCCCGAAAAACGCGAGTGCGGCCTCCACAGCCGCCAAAAATGATACAAAAGGGGACTGTCCCCTTTTGTATCATTTACAGGATTTTCAGTGCGATCCAGGCGCAGGCCTCGGCATCGGCCAGTGCGTGGTGATGATTCTCCAGTTGATAACCGCAAGCGGCGGCAACCGTTTGCAGTTGATGGTTTCTTAGAGAAGGTAATTTGCGGCGTGAGCAACAAAGGGTGTCATAGAACACGTAGTCAGGATAATCCATCTGATATGTGCGGAACACGGCCTTAAGGCAACCTTCATCAAACGGACTGTTATGCGCAACGAGGGGCAGTCCCTGAATCATCGGCTCAATCTTGGCCCAGACATCGGGAAATACGGGCGCACCGTCTGTGTCGCGGCTGCATAATCCATGCACCCGCTGGCACCAATAGTTGTAATAATCAGGCTCGGGCTTAATGAGTGAGTAGAACGAGTCCACAATCTCACCACCGCGCACAATCACCACACCCACTGAGCAAACCGAACTCCGCTCACTGTTAGCCGTCTCAAAGTCTATCGCTGCAAAATCTTTCATCTTTGGATAAAATAAAGTACAAATGTGCGCGCTCGTGGTCAGTGAGCAGCATTTAACGTCAGCATTTACAGGGACGAAAGATATGCCATATATTTGTGAATCAGGTCGGAGTAAGACATATTTCCTGATTCAAACTGTTCATAGTCCAGATCGGATATCCGTTCCCGAATATCTGTTCCGTCATATACAGCAGTGAGATAACGGCCCCTTTCTCCCGGTTCAACGTGAATGTCCTGAAAATGCTCTAGAAAATCATCGGCCTTAACATAATTGATGGCATATTCCACTTTTCTCGTTCTGCCGGGATAAGCCGATATGACGCCTTTTTTTTCAAGGTCGGCAATATCCCTTAAAGCGGTATCAAGAGAGACAGTACCCAGGTGGGACCAGTTCTGCGCGGTAAGTTTTGCCTCCTTACCGTCTAGAAAAATGTTCAGCACTTTCCTTTGCCTTTGGGACAGTTCCACCCCGGAGAATTCGCGCCAAAATACCGATTTGTTCAGGATTCCGCTCAGTGTTTCCAGTGAACTGTCCACAGCTCTGCCAAGGCAGGCGACATACCATTCCAGCCAGGGGGTAATAACTCCGTCATTTGAGAAGCGCTGAGTTTTCTCAAGAATGGTATAATAGTCTTTCTTCTCTTTTTCTATTTCTCGTGACATACTGAAGAAACGTCCGTTTCCTCCGCCTATCGCTGCCAGAGCCATATCTGCAATTGCCCTTCCTATACGACCGTTGCCATCATCAAAAGGATGTATGCTTACGAATATAAGATGGGCTATGGCAGACCTGATGATGTTGGAGATTCCGGTCTCGTTGTTGAACCAGTATATGAATTCTTCCATATAGTCGTTCACGTCAGAGGCGGGTGGTGCCATATAATGGACTTTTTCACGCCCCATGGAACCGGATATTACCTGAACGTCTCCTTTCCGGTAGTTTCCCACTGTAATCGGATAAGATCCGCTTTTCCCTGTGGGGAATAGAGCGCTGTGCCACCCAAAGATGCGTTCCCTGTCAAGGGGGGTGTTGCAGTTACGCGTTGCATCCAGCATCATATCCACTACACCCTCCATAAAATGGGTCGTGGTGCCTGTGGTCTGGATGTTGGTGACACCCAGGCGCCGCACGATGGAAGAACGTACATCGTCTGTATTCAGTTTGATCCCTTCTATGCGGAAAGAGGACACGATGTCCTGGGTGAGAATCTCTATAGATGCGCCAGACCGGTCATCTTCCGCAAGAGAGGCAATCCGGCCATGAAGAAAACCGATGCTGGAACTGACCTTTTCAACAAGTGCCGATATCTTGTCTTTATCCCAGTCGAAGTTCATCCAATCGTATCTTTCGTATATCCACATAGTTGATTCTTAATTTAATTCGCAACAAATATATGTATTTGCGAATAAATGACAAAATTAACTCGCATATATTGCGAATAACAATTCGACCCCTGAACACAAATGGATCGCATCTCCATAGTCCGGCGGTGCTTCCAAATATGTTGATAAATAGAAGAGACCTGTGGCTGAAAAGTGTAGGGAAATGACTAATTTTGCACATCAAAATTTTGTAACTGAAATGATTATCTTTTTCAAGAACCCTACGGGCACGATTGTTGCCACTGAGACTGCTTCAAAACTGCAGGCAGAGGATGTTAAGAAACTGAGCTGGCTTTATGGAAATGCCACCGCTCTGGATCAGGAATCACTGGAAGGTTTCTTTGTGGGACCGCGCCGTGAGATGATTACCCCCTGGAGCACCAACGCCGTTGAGATAACCCAGAACATGGGGCTCAAGGGCATCAGCCGTATTGAGGAGTATTTCCCGGTAGCCAGTGCCGATGCCGACTACGACCCCATGCTGCAGCGCCTGTACAAGGGACTTGACCAGAAGATATTCACAGTCGATATCAAGCCGCAGCCAATCCTGTTTATCGATGACCTGGACTCTTACAACGAGCAGGAGGGTTTGGCACTCTCCAAGGAGGAGATTGATTACCTGCACAAGGTGGAGGGTGAGCTGGGACGCAAGCTGACCGACAGCGAGGTGTTCGGATTCGCCCAGATCAACTCTGAGCACTGTCGTCATAAGATATTCGGAGGTAAGTTCATCATTGACGGCAAGGAGATGGAGTCATCCCTGTTCAGTCTTATCAAGAAGACCACACAGGAGAATCCCAACCGCATACTTTCAGCCTACAAGGACAACGTAGCATTTGCACAGGGTCCCGTTGTAGAGCAGTTCGCTCCGGCCGATCACTCCACATCCGATTGGTTCATAATCAAGAACATAGAAACCGTAATTTCACTTAAGGCCGAAACCCATAACTTCCCCACCACAGTTGAGCCGTTCAACGGTGCATCAACCGGTACCGGCGGTGAGATCCGCGACCGTATGGGTGGCGGTACAGGTTCATGGCCTATTGCTGGTACCGCGGTCTATATGACATCATATCCCCGCAATGATGAGAGCCGTACATGGGAAAAGCCCATGAAAGAGCGCAAGTGGCTCTATCAGACTCCTGAGCAGATACTTATCAAGGCTTCAAACGGTGCATCGGATTTTGGTAACAAGTTCGGACAGCCGCTTATCTGCGGTTCTCTGCTCACATTTGAACATGAGGAGAACGGCGAGCAGTACGGTTATGACAAGGTAATCATGCTGGCCGGCGGTGTGGGTTACGGCACCAAGCGCGACTGCCTTAAGGGTACTCCCAAGAAGGGTAACAAGATCGTGGTGCTGGGTGGTGACAACTACCGCATCGGTCTGGGTGGCGGATCTGTTTCATCGGTTGAGACCGGACGTTACTCATCGGGTATTGAGCTGAACGCTGTACAGCGTGCCAACGCCGAGATGCAGAAGCGTGCCTACAACGTGACACGCGCTCTGTGCGAGGAGGATACCAACCCCATAGTTTCAATCCACGACCACGGATCGGCCGGTCACGTGAACTGCCTCTCCGAGCTGGTTGAGGAGTGCGGCGGCCTGATTGACATGAGCAAGCTGCCGGTTGGCGACAAGACCCTGTCATCAAAGGAGATAATCGCCAACGAGTCACAGGAGCGTATGGGCCTTCTGATAGATGAGAAGCATATTGAGCATGTACGCAAGATTGCCGAGCGCGAGCGCGCCCCGATGTATGTGGTGGGTGAGACCACCGGCGATTCCCGCTTTGCCTTTGAGCAGGCTGATGGCGTGCGTCCGTTTGACCTGGCAGTAAGCCAGATGTTCGGTTCATCTCCCAAGACCTATATGGTTGATGAGACCGTTGAGCGCAAGTATGAGAACGTAACATACAGTGACGATAAGATAGAGGAATACCTGGGTAACGTGCTGCAGCTGGAGGCTGTTGCATGTAAGGATTGGCTCACCAACAAGGTTGACCGTTCAGTAACAGGTAAGATTGCACGTCAGCAGTGCCAGGGTAAGCTGCAGTTGCCGCTCTCTGACTGCGGTGTTGTGGCTCTTGACTATCGCGGCAAGAAGGGTATCGCAACTGCCATCGGTCATGCTCCGCAGGCCGGTCTGGCCGATCCCGCCGCAGGCTCAGTCCTGTCAGTTGCCGAGTCGCTGACCAACATTGTGTTCGCTCCTTTGGCACAGGGACTCAAGACCGTATCGCTCTCTGCCAACTGGATGTGGCCATGCCGCTCACAGAAGGGTGAGGATGCGCGTCTGTATCAGGGTGTCAAGGCTCTGTCTGACTTCTGCCTCCAGTTGGGAATTAATGTTCCTACAGGTAAGGACTCACTCTCCATGACCCAGAAGTATCCCGACGGCAGCAAGGTCATCAGCCCGGGTACCGTAATCGTTTCATCGGGCGGTGAGGTATCGGATATACGCAAGGTGGTATCACCTGTGCTTGCAGACCGCAAGGACAGCGTACTCATTCATATAGACTTCAGTTTTGATGAGCAACGTCTGGGCGGTTCGGCCCTGGCTCAGTCACTTGACCGCATAGGCAGTGACGTTCCCACGGTAAAGAACCCCGAGTATTTTGCCGATGCATTCAACGCAGTACAGAAACTCATTGACAAGCGTCAGGTGCTGGCCGGTCATGATATATCGGCCGGCGGTCTGGTGGTAACACTGCTTGAGATGTGCTTTGCCAATCCTCAGGGCGGTCTGGAGGTAAGTCTGGACAAGCTGACAGGCAAGGATCTTACAAGCATGCTGTTTGCCGAGAACCCGGGTGTTGTGCTCCAGGTGGAGAGCAAGAAACTG
This sequence comes from Bacteroidaceae bacterium, assembly GCA_045534785.1. Taxonomy (GTDB): domain Bacteria; phylum Bacteroidota; class Bacteroidia; order Bacteroidales; family Bacteroidaceae; genus Colenecus. The sequence continues at coordinate 53,064 of JAZSKJ010000005.1, forward strand.
GATGCTGTAAGTTCTTACCTTGATGAGGCTGGCGTTGGCTATGCCGTAATTGGTCGTCCGGCCGATGCACGCACACTCTACATACGTCGCGGCAAGAAGGACATAACCATTGATATAGACAAGATGCGTGACCTCTGGTACAAGACATCATATCTGCTGGACCGCAAGCAGTCAATGAACGGCTGTGCCGACAAGCGCTACAAGAACTACTCCAAACAGCCCATGGACATCAAGATTGCCTACAACTTTACAGGCAAGCTGAGTCAGTTCGGACTGGATCCCGACCGCCGCACACCGAGCGGTATCAAGGCTGCAATAATCCGTGAGAAGGGTACCAACGGTGAGCGTGAGATGGCATACACACTATGGTTGGCCGGATTTGATGTCAAGGACGTTACCATGACCGACCTGGTTAGCGGCCGCGAGACTCTGGATGATATCAATATGATTGTGTTCTGCGGTGGATTCTCCAATTCGGACGTTCTGGGCTCCGCCAAGGGCTGGGCAGGTGCGTTCCTGTTCAATCCCAAGGCCAAGGAGACACTGGACCGCTTCTACGCCCGTAAGGACACTCTGTCACTGGGTATCTGCAACGGCTGCCAGCTGATGATTGAGCTGGGACTCATCAATCCCGATTATGAGAAGCAGGCTCACATGCTGCACAATGACTCACACAAGTTTGAGTCGGCTTTCCTGGGTCTGACAATACCTCAGAACGAGAGCGTAATGTTCAAGACTCTGGGCGGAAGCCGTCTGGGTGTCTGGGTGGCTCACGGTGAGGGCAAGTTCTCACTGCCTTACCCCGAGGACAAGTACAATGTGATAGCTAAATACACCTATGCCGATTATCCCGCCAATCCTAACGGATCGGACTACAACGTAGCCGGTATAGCAAGTGCCGACGGCCGTCACGTAGCCATGATGCCGCATCCCGAGCGTGCCATATTCCCGTGGCAGTGCGGATACTATCCCGCCGAGCGCCTGGATGATGAGATCACCCCGTGGATTGAGGCATTCGTGAATGCCCGCAAGTGGGTTGAGGCTCAAAAGTAACTGTATAATGCTGTTTGACCTTTTCATCACCTTTTTTAAAATAGGGCTGTTCACCATAGGCGGCGGATATGCCATGATCCCGCTGTTGCAGCGTGAGGTGGTGGAGCACAAAGGTTGGCTAACTGATCAGGACTTCCTGGATCTGATGGCTATTGCCCAGTCAGCTCCGGGAGTCTTTGTTGTAAACATGGCCATATTTGTGGGCTACCGCGTGCGCGGCAAACGAGGCAGCGTGGCCTGTGCCATAGGTGCTGCAATGCCGTCAATCATTATCATCCTGGCCATTGCGCTGTTTGTGGGCAATTACCGTGACAATGAGATTGTGGAGAATGTATTCAAGGGCATTCGTCCCGCGGTCATTGCACTAATACTTACTCCCACCATCCGTCTGGCATCCAAGGCGGGTCTGAACAAATGGACCTGGTGGGTTCCGGTGGTTACCGCATTGCTTATCTGGCGGATAGGTGTATCGCCGGTATGGATCATACTGGCGGCCATTGTGGGCGCAATCCTATATTACATACTTAAACTCAGGAAGGCATGAACGGCATTGTAATCTGGATGAAACTGTTCTGGACCTTCTTCAAGATTGGCCTGTTCGGGTTTGGCGGAGGCTACGGAATGCTCTCGCTGATACAGAATGAGGTGGTTGAGAAACAGCATTGGATTTCAAATTCAGAGTTTACCGATATCGTAGCCGTAAGTCAGATGACTCCGGGTCCGATAGGCATAAACTCGGCTACATATGTGGGCTACAAGGCTATTGAGAATGCCGGGATGACGCCAGCGGAGGCCGTGTGCGGATCACTGCTGGCATCGTTCTCGGTCATGCTGCCGTCATTCATTCTGATGTTGCTTATCAGCGCCTTCTTTATGCACTACAAGACGCACAAGTCCGTTCAGACCGTACTAAAGTGGCTGCGTCCCGTGGTGGTGGGAATGCTTGCCGCCGCAGTTCTGCTCCTGCTAAATGAGGAGAACTTAGGCACATTCAGTGCCGCAAACCTACAGCTCTACGTAAGCATCGGTCTCTTTTTATTAGCATTCATAGCCACCTACTTCTGGAAAATCGGTCCCATCAAGGTAATCCTCATGGCCGGTCTGTTTGGCGGCCTGTTCTATTCTTTTATAGGATAACCTTATAAGCATGAAACTTGAATTCCATACACTTTCTGTAGCTGACCGCGAGAAGGTGCAGGCGGTGAGCCTGAGCGCCGGGCGGAGGAACTGCAACTTTAACTTTGCCAATCTGGTGGGTTGGCAGGCCTGGTTCGGGACCGAGGTCTGTGTGCTGGCCGATGCGGTAGTGCTGCGGTTCAGTATGGAGGGGCAGCGGGCTTATATGCTCTGCATGCAGGGGACGCCAGGCTGTGATTTGCTGCAGGCTCTTTGCGAGGACAGTAATGGTCGTCTGATACTGCTGGGGCTGGAGGATGAGGCGGCACTGCAGTTGCAGCAGAACGCCTGCTGTAAGGGTATAAACATAGGTGTGGAGTCACAGCGTGACCAATATGACTATATCTACCGTCGTGCGGATCTGGCAACGCTTCAGGGCGGCAAGCTCAAGGGTAAGCGCAATCATGTGAACCGTTTCCTTACGCTTTTCCCGGGTTATGAGTATCGGCCCCTTACACCAGAGCTTTTTGATGACTGCCGTAGGGTGCTCTCTGTATGGAACGATGAGAAGGAGCATGACAACCCCGTTTACGGCGATACCATTGAGGCAGAGCACCGGGTTATGGAGACCATTTTCCGCCATTGGGATGAGTTGGGCATGATAGGTGGCAGCATCTATGTGGATGGCCGTATGGTGGCGTTCACATACGGAAGCGCCGTGACCTGGGATACTTTCGATGTCTGCGTTGAGAAGGCCGACCGCAATGTGGAAGGCGCGTTCAGCATAATAAACCAGCAGTTCTGCTCACATCTGCCTGAGCAGTTCACCTATGTGAACCGTGAGGAAGATATGGGGCTTCCTGGTCTGCGCAAAGCCAAGCTGTCCTATCACCCGGAGATACTGCTTACCTATAATATAGTGTCATTCAACGCTTAAGAAAATGTCCTACACATTACAGAGAATGACAGAGGCCGATGCCCCGCTTACCATAGACTGGATGGTGCGTCAGTACGGATTTGACCGCCGTGAGGTGGAGGAGTGGGTGCGGACCCTTAAGTTCAACTGGCCCTTGAGTGTTAAGGCGATTGATGAAAACGGTGATGTGATAGGACTTCTCAATATGAGTGACTATCGCATAGAGGAGGAGACGGTACAAATTAAAAAGGACAATCCTGAGTTGCTGTCCAGACTCAACAGTTTGCGATACACAGCGGTGTTCTCATTCATAGTACGTGAAGACTACCGCGGCACTCTTCTCAACTACGAAATGCTTACAGAGATAATGCCCGAACTGAAATCGGATTATGATTTTATATTCATCCCGGTACTACATCGTTTAAAGACTCATGAGTATTGGAAGCGCTGGGGTGCAAAAGAGTTTTACCGGGACTCGGATTGCGTTTATTATCAGCTTTTGACAAAAGATCTGCAATAAATGACAGTCCGATAGTATTGGGACAGTTTTTTATACTTTTATATTCATGTTTTCTTTGTATAACTGTCTATTTGTTGTACTTTTGCATCTGGAATTTGGGTATCTGATGATTCAGATTTAATAGGGAACACGGGTGAGAATCCCGGACAGTCCCGCTGCTGTATTTCTTAGGTATCGTTTTGGATGAGTATTCAGCCCCTTTGAATGCAAAAAACGCCACTGACCCGGACGGTCGGGAAGGTTCCAAACGAGGAGATAAGTCAGAAGACCTGCCCAAGATTCTAAGTTAGACCTTAGCTCCGTGGATAGGGCGGGTTAGACAAAACAATGTCAGAAACAGTTAGTGACAGTCCGGAATCACAGCGGATTTCAAATCCGTTTGACCGCGCGCAGGAATCAGCGTGCGGCGGTAGAGTCATATGCAGTTTCCAACCCCGCTTTAAATACCATCAGCTATTGTCTGTTAACGGATTATTGTTTGACAGTAATACTTGTTTGATGGCAACCCGTTCCAGGGTTGATGCTAAGCGGGTTCCTTTTATAAAGAATCTGCAGATTAAATGGGGAGGCCGGGAGGTTTCCCCATCTTATCGTCAATATCGGATAACATTATATGGATGATTTAGTTATGTTGATGAAAAAGACAACGGTTTGTTTTGTGCTGGCGCTTCTTACAGCAGTTGCATGCCAGGAATCACCACAATCGTCATTTACACGCAAGGTTGCGGATTATGCTCTGGTTGAAATAGAAAAACCTGACTTGAGCGACATATCGGACAACGGCAAGGAGGTTCTTAACCTGTACCGTTTCATTGCCGATGAGATTGATGCCATATACTGGGAACAGTACTATGGAATCAAGGATTCGTTGATGAACAGTATTGAAGATCCTTTCCAGAAGACGTTTGCTGAGATAAACTACGGCCCTTGGGACCGCAGTACAGGCAAGTCTTTTGTGGACGGATATACTGACTGTCCTCCCGGTGCAGGTTTTTATCCTGTCGATATGACTGCACAAGAGTTTGCCGCCTTTGACAACCCTGATAAGAACAGCCCCTATACACTTATCCGCCGTGCTGCTGACGGAAAACTTGAAATTGTATGGTATCATGATGCATACAGGGAGCACATTGATAAGATTGCAAATTATCTCAAGGCTGCGGCTGATATAACCATAAAACCCAGCGTCAAGGAGTATCTGCTCAGCAAGGCCAAGGCTCTGCAGACTGATAACTATTATGAGAGCTCAATGGCGTGGCTTGATATGGATGACAGCAAGATGGATCTTGTGGTAGGGCCCAATGAGGCTGCCGATGACCAGTTGCTGGGCATCAAGCGTTCTTACGAGGCTTTTGTTCTGCTCAAGAACCAGGCGCGTACCGATGAATTGATGCGGTATGTGTCCCGCATAGAGGAGTTCCAGCAGGACCTTCCCGGAGAACCTGCTTACAAGACATTCCAGCCCGGTGCAGGTTCAAATATATTCTCTTGCAATGCCCTATACTATGCCGGAAAGGCCAATGCCGGAATCAAGGTGATTGCCCTTAACCTTCCGTTCGATGCCGATGTCCAGCGTGACCGCGGTACCCGTACCATTTTGCTGGAAAACATCATCAACGCAAAATACAACCATATTGTCAATCCAACCGGTCAGGTTATTCTTGAATCAGACTTTAAAGAGCATCTTTCACAGGACGCTTTCTTCTGGAACATAGTGTTCCGTGAGGTTGCCCACGGGCTTGGAGTAAAGGAGACCATGAACGGAAAGGGAAGTGTTGAGGATGCATTGGGAAGCGCATCGCTTACCTTTGAGGAGATTAAGGCCAATACGGCAGGAGTACTCCTGGTAAGCAAGCTCCAGGACCATTACGACATACACAACCTGTTTACCAAAGAGGATGCATTGACAACATTCTTTGTATCTCTGGTCCGTTCTGAGCGTTTCGGCGAAGGCACGGCTCTGGGACGTGCAAACATAATCATATACAACTATCTTGAGGAAGCCGGAGCATTCCGTCGTAATGAATCCGGACGCTATACTCTGGATTTTGGCAGGATGGAGGCGGCCCTTCGGGACCTCACCGCCCTAGTGCTCAAGACTCAGGCTACCGGTGACAGGGCGTTTGCCACCTATTTTGAGAGTTGCTATTCAAAGCGCTCCGCCAACTTTGACGCCGACCTTATGAATTTGGGTATCGAAAAGATCCCCGCCGATATACGATTTAAATGAATTACATCAATATGAGCAACAAGAAACTGAATTTCAAGATGTGTGTTCTGCTGCCGATAGTATTGGCAGTAACCCTTTTCCTTTGGCTTGTGCCTGTTGACTTCTACGGCATTGACGCCTTAACGGTAGTTCAGCAGCGCGTTATTGCATTGTTTGTGTTTGCAGCACTTATGTGGATGTTTGAAATCATCCCCAACTGGACAACATCGCTTTTGCTGATAGTCTTGACCCTGCTGACCATTTCAGACAAGGGTATAAGCCTTTTCTGTGATCCCAAATACGGTACACTGGTCAGTTACAAGAGTCTGATGGCATCGTTCGCCGATCCGGTTGTAATGCTGTTCATGGGCGGATTCGTGCTGGCCATCATGGCCGAAAAATACGGTCTGGACGTGACATTGGCCAGAATACTGCTCAAACCTTTCGGAACCAGGCCAAGTATGGTTCTCCTGGGATTCCTTGTGGTTATAGCCGTGTTCTCAATGTTTATGTCAAATACTGCTACTGCAGCCATGATGCTGGCTTTCCTGGCACCAGTGCTTCAGGTGCTCCCGTCTGATGACAAGGGCCGGATAGGTTTGTCACTCGCCATTCCGGTCGCAGCAAACATAGGTGGTATAGGTACTCCCATAGGCACACCTCCCAATGCTACCGCAGTGCGTTTCCTTACTGAATCAGGTTATGAGGTTACATTCTCGGAATGGTCTATGAGAATGATACCCTTTGTGCTTATTATGATTCTGGTAGCTTGGGTCCTGCTCCAGATAATGTTCCCCTTCAAGACAAAGAGGCTGGTGCTGGATATTCCTGAAAACAAGCGTCCTGTTGACTGGAAGACTTATGTGGTATGGATTACATTCATCGGTACAATCCTGCTGTGGGCAACTGAGAGTCTTACAGGCATCAACTCAAATGTAGTGGCACTCATCCCGTTGGGCGTGCTCACCATGACAGGTATTTTCACCAAGGATGATATAAAGGAGATAAACTGGACAGTGCTCTGGCTGGTTGCCGGAGGCTTTGCCTTAGGTACCGCACTGCAGGGAACCGGACTTGCCAAGACGCTTATAGGAGCCATACCGTTCGGCTCGATGAGCGTACTCAGCGTATTGATAATTGCAGGCTTTGTCTGCTATTTCCTATCCAACTTCATCAGCAATTCTGCCACCGCCGCACTGCTCATACCAATCCTTATCGTGGTGGCACAGGGTATGGCCGATCCGTCGGCTTCAAACAATGCCTCATTTATGGCCTTTGGCGGGACACATGCAATGATATCTTTCATAGCAGTCTGCGCATCAATCGCCATGCTGTTCCCAATCTCCACACCGCCTAACGCCATTGCCTCAAGCACCGGACTGGTTCAGACCAAGGATATGGCCAAGGTGGGTATAATTGTTGGTGCAATAGGATTTACCCTGGGTTTCTTCTGGCTCACAAAGATTTTCCCGTTTGCTACAGCATAATTCTTGAAAATACACTAAATTTGTAGACATTTCAAATACTTTATTTATCCACTATGAAAAAGTTATTCTTTACTGTCGTTTTAGCAGGCCTTACAGTCATTCCGGCTCTTGCACAGGATGTAGAATTAGGCCGCAAGGTAACCGATTATACCACAGGCCCCAAGATTGGAGGATTTTTCATCGGTAAATACACATATACAGACCAGGATGGGCAGCACGGAGGTAACGGACTGAGCCAGCGGATGGCACGTTTTTACGTTGACGGAACCATACTTAATGACTTCAAGTACCGTGTACAGGTGCAGGTCAACAATGCATCTTTCCACATGAAAGACTATTTTATTGAGTGGGCTCACTGGAAAGAGTTCGCCGTAAAGGTTGGTCAGTACAAGCGCGCTTTCCTGTTTGAGAATCCCTCCAATCCGTGGGATATAGGTTTTGGCGACTATTCGCAGATAACGAAAAAGTTTTCGGGCATGGGTGACTATTGCGGAGAGGCCAGCTCAAACGGAGGTCGTGACCAGGGTATCCAGATTCAGGGTGACCTGCTGCCGATTGCCGACAGCCATAGTCTTATTCACTACCAGTTACAGGTCATGAACGGTCAGGGAATCAATACTGCCGATGCAAACGCCCGCAAGGACTATATCGGAACACTTCAGATCCAGCCGGTAAAAGGCCTTTATATAGGAGCTTTCGGATGGAATGGCGATTATGCCGTAAACGATAGCGTGTCAGTAGGACGTGAACGCTGGGCTGTTGCTGCAAAATATGAGTACGACTCATGGAGCGCCCGTATAGAATATGCCCATTCTGACGGAAAGAATATCCATGAAGCTGACGGCTGGTATACTGCAGTGGGTGCTCCTATAAATGACTGGTTCAAGTTGTATGCAAAATATGACGTTTACCGCAATAATGCTACAGATGAGTCAATGAAGACGATTTACTCCATTGCTCCCAACTTCCAGATCCACAAGAACCTGATGTTTCAGCTTCAGTACAATTATGTGGACAATAAGCCCACATCATCACAGTGGAACGAACTCTGGGCTGAGTTGTACGTCAGATTCTGATCAGAGGTTTATAATAGGCCAACCGTCATTATCCCAAACTATAGGACGGACTATGAGCATGCTGTTGTAACGGCGTGTCTTGTCATAGCCGTGCATGAAGATGTAATCCTTGCCGTCAAAACTGACAACGGCGCAATGGCCTACGCCTACATAGCGGTCATTGCTCTGGGCCACGATTGTACCTCCACCGTCGGTTGCAAGTTTTCCATCCTTGTCCAGATAGGGGCCTGTCACTGTCCTGCTTCTTGCTACTGCAACCTTGTAGTTGCTGTTCTCTCCGCGGCAGCATAGGTCAAGTGATGCGAACAGATAGTACCAGCCGTCATGGCGGAATATGAAGGGCGCTTCGACAGCACCGTCGCCGGGATCTGACTTCAGATCCATTTTACCGGACATAAGTTCCGGCCTGTGCCATAAGGGATGCCACTCCTGGGGATCGGACAGTTTAAGCATGCTCTCATCAAGCCTGGTTATCTTGAGCCCGTCCCAGAATGAGCCGAAAGCCATCCATGGCGTTCCGTCATCATCGATTATTATGTTGGGGTCAATGGCGTTCCACTTGTCACGGTTGGGAACTGACTGGATTATCTTGCCGTGATCGGTCCATTTGAAATCCGGAGATTCCGGGTTAAGTGTCTTGTTAGTGGCCACTCCTATGCATGAGCCGTTGCTGGCAAATGTGGAGCAGGAGTAATAGAGGTACCAAAGCCCGTTGTGATATATGATATCGGGAGCCCAGGTATGTCCGTTATATCCGGGTATAGCCTTTACTGCCCATTCGGGAATAGGGTTGAGAACCTGTCTTTCGGGACGCCAGTTCTTCATGTCGTCCGATGACATCACGCTGATGCCCATGCCGGTTGAAAACATATAATACCTGCCGTCACAAAATGCTACGACCGGGTCGTGAACAGGAGTGTATTCGGGTGATATTGAAGGTCGGGCGGGCACCTGACCGCTGGCTGCCACACTAAGCATGGCAGCCAGTACGGTAAGCACTATTTGTTTTTTCATGATTGTCGGAATGAAATCGCTAACTTGAATTATTCTATTGTCAAAACAAAAACACTGAAACTGAGCGGATTGATGGCAGTCTGTATGCTCTGTCCCTCTCCGTCAAACCTGTTTTCGACGGGAACAATGTTGACCGGAGCGTCTATGGAATTGTCTTCATAGAGCTTGTCGCTGGACAAATCAATGCGCTTTAATGCTTCTACCACGGCTTTTTTCTTGAGTCCGTTGAACTGGAATGTCAGTTGCTGCTCCTGATCGGATGTGTTGGCAACCTTGATATATATCTGGTTATTTTCACGGACAGCACTGGCAAACAGACCGTTCTGTCCATCCTGTCCTGCTACCGGCTTGCCGTTCATGGTAAGCCCTACCACATTGTCGCCCTTGTATAGGCTGTAAAGTTGCTGTACATACCAGCTTACTGTGCGGAATGAGTGCAGGTTATCGTACCAGATAAGGTCCGGACGCCACTGCCAGCCCTCAACATGAGCAAACAGAGGAGCGTATGTAGCCATGTGAACTATATCGGCATTGCGTTCCAGATCTGTCATGAAAGCAGCTTCAAGCAGTGATGCATAGTAGTGGTTCCACTTTTTGCCGGTAGCATGACAGGCATACTCTCCTGCGAATACTTTGGGACCCTTGCGGTCATAATTGTCATAACGTGTACCCTGACTCAGGAACCACTCGTAAGGACGATAGAAATGCTCATCTACCAGGTCGGCTCCCAGACGTTTCATCTCGGGCCACAGGTAATCAAACTGGTCACCTTCGGAGTTGGGACCGGATGAGCCTACAATCTTTATGTTGGGATATGCTTTGCGGATAGCTTTGATAAACGGCTCCAGACGCTCGGGATAGAGAGCATCCCATTGCTCGTTTCCTATTCCTATATACTTGAGGTTGAAAGGTTCGGGGTGTCCCATGTCGGCGCGAACCTTTCCCCATTTTGAATCGGCGGGTCCGTTTGCAAATTCGATAAGGTCAAGCGCATCCTGGATGTAGGGGTCCAGCTGGTCAACCGGAACGTGTGCGTTGATGTCATCGTTCTGGAACTGGCATGCCAGGCCGCATGAAAGAATAGGCAGGGGCTCTGCACCGATATCCTCGCTCAGCTGGAAGAACTCAAAGAATCCCAATCCGTAGCTTTGGAAATAGTCAGGATAGAAACGATGGGGGAATGTGTACTCCCAACGGTTCTCGTTAAGAGGACGGTTCTCTACCGGACCGACGGTGTTTTTCCAGTTGTAACGGGTTCCCAGGTCAGTGCCTTCAACAATGCAGCCGCCGGGGAAACGGAATATGCCCGGATGAAGGTCGGCCAGAGCCTGAGCCAGATCCTTGCGCAGACCACCTTCACGTCCTTTCCATGTATCGGCAGGGAATAAGGAGATGTGTTCCAGGTCAACGCTGGCGCCGTTACGGGTCTCCATAAAGATACGCAGTGTAGCTTTTGGGAGAGTCTCATTAGGCCTTAAGGTTATCTTGTATTTTTTCCACTCCTTACCGTTTACTGCAATTCTCTGTTGGCAAACAAAATGGTTCTCACCCATTGATGCGGTGTTCACCAACTCAACCCTGAGTATGACCGGAGTCTCAGACCTTGCCCAGACCGAGAAGTTGTACTGTTTACCTTTTTCGATACCGATACCAAAGAATCCCTCGTTGTCAAGACCGGTATGCTTGTGTGCGTGGCCGGGATCTGAAAGACGTACATAGTGTGGGTTGCGCTCAAACGGACCGTCATCCATCACCTTTACGTTTCCGAATATCTTCCATCCCTGGAGGGCATTCGGAAACTCAAACGAACGGTTCTTTACCAACTCGGCATAAAGACCGCCGTCGGCAGCATAGTTGATATCCTCAAAGAATATGCCGTACGTGGTGCTCTGAATGGGAGCACCGGTCTTCTTGAGGTCTATGTCAAATGTGTTGTTTTGTGCACCAGCCGATATAAACGACAAAAGTGCGAATACTGAGATTATGCGGATTTGTTTCATATCGGCAAAAATAACTATATTCGTGCAGAATTTAAAACTAACCATCTAAACTTAATATGAAAAGAAAACTTATTGCTATGGCTGTTATCGCATCCCTTGCCTTGGGTACCGGTGCAGCAAAACCCGTCAAGGCTCCCGCCGGCGGCAAAAAAATCAGTAACGAACTTATCGGTATATTCTTTGAGGATATCAGCATGTCGGCCGATGGCGGCCTGTGCGCCGAACTTATTCAGAACGGATCATTTGAGTTCAGTCCCGCAGAGCGTGACGGATGGGGTCCCGGTACCGCATGGCGTTCAATCCGCCCGGGTCATTCATTGGGTTATATTGAGCCCAAGCAGCAGGATCCCATACATCCCAATAACCCCAATTACATGCGTCTTAACATAGAGCGTGTGGGTATGTACTATGATTACAACGGTTGGACCGGCGTAGGTATCCAGAACGACGGTTATGACGGCATCCTGCTCAAGGGTGGTGACAAGTATGATTTCTCGGTATTCCTGCGCAACCCCGACGGTAAGGACAAGGAGGTGCGTGCCGTGCTTCTGGTACAGGGTCGCGGATTCCGTGCTCAGCCTACCGTTATTGCCGATACCACATTCACGGTTTCGGGCAGTGACTGGAAGAAATACGAGTATACTCTGACTGCAGCACAGGATTGCCCCAACGCATACCTGCAACTGCTTTCACTTACCACCGGCGTGATGGATATCGATATGGTATCTCTCTATCCGCAGGATACTTATAAAGGTCATGGCTTGCGCAAGGATCTGGCTCAGGCACTGGTTGACCTCAATCCCAAGTTCATGAGATTCCCCGGCGGCTGCGTGGTACACGGCGGCGGTGACGGATTCTGGGATACATACCGCTGGAAAACAACCGTAGGTCCCAAGGAGACCCGTAAGGGAATCAAGAATACCTGGGGTTACCATCAGAGCATGGAGATGGGATACTTTGAGTATTTCCAGTTCTGCGAGGATGCCGGCATGGAGCCGCTGCCCATACTGCCTTGCGGCGTAAGCTGCCAGGGTACCAACGGCGGTTGGAACATGCGTACACAGGCTCAGGATGCCGTTCCCATGGAGGATATGCAGGAGTGGGCCGATGAGGCTCTCGACTTGATTGAGTGGGCCAACGGTCCCGCCGATTCCAAGTGGGGTAAGGTTCGTGCCGATGCAGGACACCCGGAGCCATTCAACCTCAAGTATCTGGGCTTGGGTAATGAGGAAAAGATCACTCCCGAGTTTGAGGAGCGTTTCAAGTTCATATATGACCAGGTTCGTGCCAAGTATCCCGATATCGTTATTGTAGGTACCGCAGGCCCTGGCTCACATCCCGGAAACGGTGATTATGAGGAAGGCTGGAGATTTGCAACGGAGCTTGAGGTGCCCATTCTGGACGAGCACTACTATGAACAGCGCAACTACTTCCTGACCAGCCGTCAGTATGATTCATATCCACGTGACCGCAAGACTAAGGTTTATCTGGGCGAATATGCTTCAAAGGACAAGAAGTTGATTGATGCCCTGGCCGAAGGTCTCTATCTGCTGCATGTTGAGCGTAATGCCGATGTTGTCGTAATGACATCATACGCCCCGCTCTTTGCCCGCAAGAATACCAATAACTGGAATCCGGACCTGATTTACTTTGATAATGAGCGTCCGTTCCTTACTTGCAGTTACTACGTCCAGCAGATGTTCGGACAGTCAAGCGGAGATTATTACTACGGTGATTGCGTCAAGTTTGACCGTGTGGACGACAACTTGCTGGGTCAGTCAGTTATTCTGGATACCCAGTCCCGTAAGCTCTTCCTTAAGGTTTGCAATGCCGGTGAGAATGCGGCTAAGGCTACTGTCAATCTGTCCCGTTTTGGCGGATTCAAGAGCGTGACCAAGACAGTCATCAGCGGCCAGCCTGATGATGAGAACGGGTTCGATGCACAGCCAATTGCTCCTGTAACTGAAGATGTAAAGCTCAAGAGCAAGGTAACACTGGATATTGATCCTTACTCCATAACACTGTACAGTATCAGCCTCTGACATTGGAGGCTGCATCCTGTATCACGAGTCCGGCCAGCGTAAAGCCGAATATTGCTGTGATATGAGCCAGCGTACCGTTGATTTGTGCTTTGGACGAACACCACTCGTGATTTAGCAAATCCGGATTGCCGGGTCCCAGTTTAGCTTTAGGACACATACACATCTCTGTTCCGCAGGTTGTGTTGTGTCCTTTGTTTTGCAACAGCTCATCGGAATAAACGCACTTGAATTTACGGTGCGGATACTGGTCGTTCTGTTTGACCTTCGGTCGAGTCTCTTCATGCTCGGAAGAGTTGATGTTAACATCACTATTCTCTCGCTTGCTCAGAGCCTTGAACCGTTTGCGCAACGCACGTGCTAAAGGATCACCTTTTACCTGCCAGAACTCTGCCACACGGATGCGGGTGGGGTCCAACTTGAGAGCGGCTCCCATTGATGAGAAGAATCGTGCCTTGGTACGTGTGGCCATCATTATGAGAAGTGCCTTGTCTTTGAGTGAATCTATGGCATCGATTATGTAATCGTAGCTGCCAAGATTAAAAGATTCGGCTGTTTCCATTGAAAAAATCTGTTGAAGAGCTGTGATGTCGGCCTTGGGGTTGATGCTCAGCAACCGTTCTTTGAGTACATCTACCTTTACCCGTCCAACCGTCTGGGTGGTGGCCATAAGCTGGCGGTTGATGTTGGTTATGCACACACGGTCGGAGTCAACGATGGTAAGCTTGCGGATACCGGAGCGTATTAGGCTTTCGGCGCACCATGAGCCTACGCCTCCTACGCCTATTATTATTACGCTCTTGTCTGCAATGCGTTCCATCACATCTTCGCCAAGCAGCAGTTCGGATCGTCTGAATATAGCATCTTCCATAGACATGGTGCAAAGGTACGTAAAATTAAAGGACCGGCATCAGATGATACCGGTCCTTATTTACCTTTTACTTAAGTCCTTTTTATATTCTGAGTTATTTTGCTATGCGGCTGTCAAAGTATTCCATTGATATGCTGTTGATGGCAACATCGTTCTGCTCAGTAACGAGTACCTGGCTGAAGATCTCGTAGTAAGTGTCCTTGATATTCTCAATCTTGGCGGTCTTCTTGTCGTCGCTGTTGTCAGTGCGGCA
>JAZSKJ010000028.1:0-85745 GCA_045534785.1 Bacteroidaceae bacterium
GAGGCCACTGAAAAAGATCCCAGTTTAATAAGTCCCTGAGGATTGCATATTTGAATCGCCCTCTGAGATATTCGGATTTCTATCGGATAATCAATTCTCAGAGGGTTGTTTTATGGATAATAGAGCTTTGGGGGCTTTTTACCCTCTTTTTTCGGCTAATATCCGGTTTATTCGCACAAGATTGGATGTGAAGATTGCCACGGCGCTCTGCATCGTAAATGCATCCAGTCCATAACTGATGGCTCTGTCCATGTGGTAGGGATGCTTGAGTTCCGAGTTTTTGGCTTCCACAATGTATCGCTCCTTGTATTTCTCCTTAAACTCGTCTGTCTCCTGCCTCCTTTTCAGGTCTTCCTGTTGCTCGGACAAAACAGTTATGCTGTATCTCATCTCCTTTCCTCCATTGTATCCGCACTCTTCGGCATGCTTGCATACCCTGCATTTGCGTACATCGAAGATGAAACGGATTTGCTTGTTCTTCTTTTCATAACTTCGATCCTTAATGTTCTTACGGATAGCCATATGACCGGCAGGACATACCATCATCCCTGCATCCTTGTTGTATGTGAAGCCACTGCGATTCCTGACATTTCCGTTTGCGATAATAGGGTTAAGTTTGGCTATGATTGACACTTCTTCCCGTTCTGCATTCTCAAGATTGGCCTGACCGGAATAAGCACCGTCGCCAATCACCTCCTCCAAGTCCGGGATGTTCTTTTTAGCCTTGCTTATCAGTGCCGGCAACTCGGGTCCGTCACCTTTCTCGCCCGATGTCATCGTCGCGGCAACGACAAGGCGTTCCGGGACTACGGCCAGATGGCCCTTGTAGCCAAAGAACTCCGAATCGGCAGCCTTATGCCCCACGCGGGCATCGGGATCGACAGATACAGTGTAATGGTCCTTGATGTCTTCCATCATCTCTGCCAGCAGGTTTATCTTTTCCGATACAATAGGCAGAACTGACACTTTCTGATCCTTAAGGAAAGCAAGCAATCCGGCTATGTAGTCCATCTCCTTTTCTAAATCATCCCCCTCATACTTCTGCGGCATCTTATCCTTCATGCTGGCATCCGCCTCATACACTGACTTGCGCAGTATCTTGGCCTGTTTCTGAAGCGCACCAGCCGGAAGGACAGGATTGGACCTGGATAAAGAGTGGGTGGCGTCCACTATAATCTTTTTGCTGATTTCGATACCCTTCTCCTTGGCTATGTCTATCGACTTGTTTATGAGCATGTCCAGCAGGTTCATGTCTTTGAGCCGCATCCTGCGGAACTTGCTCAAGGTACTGGATTCAATGACCCTATCTTCAGGAGCAAGTCCTAGAAAATATTTGTAGGACATGTCGTACATGCACTTGTCAACCAAATCCACATCGGACAGTCCTGATATGCTTTTTATCATCAGATACTTGAACATCCTTACCGGATCCTCGGCCATGCGGCCATTATCCAGACAATACCTATCGTTAAGCTCATCATAGATGAACGAGAAGTCAACAAGCTCGTTAATCAGGCGTAGCTTATTATCTTTTGGGACTACTATATCGTAGAGTGATGAGTAGTCCGAGAAGTGTAATGAACCTTGATTTGGAAGCATAACGCTTTGTGTTTCAATGATATAAAGATAATAAATAATCCGCAAACCACCAAAAATAATTGAAATAGTTTGCGGATTATTAGATTTAATCTCCTATGCTATCCTAGGGACTTTTTCAGTGGCCTCCTTGTGAACGGGAGGGGCCCGCAGCACAATAAGATACCCTGGAATGTAGGAGCTTGCTCATACATTTCAGGGTAGCTTGTTGGGGTGTGGGAGGGATAGCGCGAAGCGCGTAGTTTCAGATACCTATACCCCAAATTCTCACCGAAGAACCGCAGTGACGTGCACCAACGAGCCCTCACTAAATATCGGGATAATATTTCCGGCAATCTCTTTTCCTTCAACAATCAGGGATTTGATTCCGCGCATTGAGCCGTTGGGGTTCTTGATTTCAATCTGGTAGGTGGCTCCGCGGAATTTGCGGGTTATCTTGTACTCCTTCATGTCGGGACTGATGCAAGGATCAATCTCAAGACCGTTGTAGGTGGGCTTGATTCCCAGGATAAACTGGGTGATTGTGTACCAGTTCCAGGCGGCAGTACCGGTAAGCCAGGAGTTCTTGCCCTCGCCGGGACGGAACGCATCCTTACCCGCCACCATCTGTGAGTAGACATAAGGCTCAACCTTATGCAGGGTCTGGTCCTTGATGTAAGCCGGGCATATCTTGCGCCAGTATTCCATGGCGGCCTTGCCGTTACCACGGACCGTCTCACCTATCATAACCCAGGGATTGTTGTGGCAGAATATGCCGGCATTCTCCTTGTAGCCTGCGGGGTAACTTGAAATCTCGCCGTACTCGATATAATACTTTGTGAATGCGGGATTGTTCAGCACTATGCCGTGCTCTGAGTCAAGACGCTCCTTTACCGAATCAAGGGCCTTATCACAGAGGCCCTCTTTAAGGCCGATGCCCGCCATGGTGCACCAACCGTTGGACTCGATGAATATCTTGCCTTCCTCATTCTCGTGTGAGCCAACCTTATGTCCATAGTAGTCATATGCACGCAGAAACCATTCGCCATCCCAGCCGTATTTCTCAACAGCAGCAATCATATCATCGATATGCCTTTGGGCACGGTCAGCCTCGGCATTCTTACCCAACTGACGGCAAAGTTCCACATAGTCACGGCCGCTGAACACAAACAGTCCGGCAATCATCAGGCTCTCGGCCTTGCTGCCCTCGGTCTTGTTCTCGGTGGTCTGGAAACTCTCATCGGGATCATTTGAGAAACAGTTCAGGTTAAGGCAGTCATTCCAGTCGGCACGTCCAATCAGGGGCAGACCGTGCGGGCCAAGATTATTTATCACATGGTCAAATGATATAGTCAGGTGCTCAAACAGGCTCTTCTCGCTGCCGGGCATGTTGTCAAACGGAACCGGCTCATCAAGGATACTGAAGTCTCCTGTCTCGCGCAGGTAACCGCATACTCCGAATATCAGCCACATGGGATCATCATTGAACCCGCCGCCTATACCGTCATTGCCGCGTTTGGTCAGAGGCTGGTACTGGTGGTAGCAGCCGCCGTCGGCAAACTGGGTCGATGCGATATCGATGATACGTTCGCGTGCACGCTCCGGAATCTGATGCACAAAACCTATCAGGTCCTGGTTGGAGTCACGGAATCCCATGCCTCGGCCTATACCGCTCTCAAAGAACGATGCGCTGCGTGAGAAACAGAACGTTATCATGCACTGGTACTGGTTCCAGATATTGACGGTACGGTCCATATGCTCATCGCCACTCTCAACATTGAATATGCTGAGCAGGTTATTCCAGTATTCATTCAGTTTACGGAACTCGGCATCAACCTTGGCCGATGTATCCAGACGCGACATGGTCTCTCGGGCCATGCGCTTGTTTATAACACCCTTGCTCTCCCACTTGTCATCCTGTGCGTTCTCAACATAAC
The DNA here is from genome assembly GCA_045534785.1 of Bacteroidaceae bacterium. GTDB lineage: Bacteria > Bacteroidota > Bacteroidia > Bacteroidales > Bacteroidaceae > Colenecus. The sequence continues at coordinate 3,513 of JAZSKJ010000028.1, forward strand.
CCAGTATGAATATCAGGTCACGGCTCTCGCCCGGCTTAAGCTCTATCTCAAGATAGTGGGATGCAATTGGTGACCATCCGTGAGCCACGCTATTACGGGGTTTTCCTTCAAGCACAGCCTGCGGTGCATCGAACCCGTTGTACAGGCCCAGGAATGATTCCCGGTCAGTATCAAAGCCCTGTACGGGGACATTGACAGAGTAATATGCGTAATGGTTGCGGCGCTCCTTGTATTCGGTCTTGTGATAGATGACCGACCCGTCAATCTCCACCTCACCGGTCGAGAAGTTGCGCTGGAAATTCTCCATATCAGTGGATGCGTTCCACAGGCACCACTCCTGAAAGCTGAACAGTTTCAGTTTCTTAACCACATCAGTGGTATTGGTCAGCGTAAGTTTCTGAACCTCGGCCCAGGTCTTAAGCGGCACAAAGAACAGCACCTTAGCGGTAATGCCGTCCTTGCGACCCTCAATCGATGTGTAGTTCATGCCGTGACGGCACTCGTAGAAACCAAGCGACGTTTTGCAGGGTTTCCAACCGGGATTCCATACGGTATCTCCATCCTTGATGTAGAAATAACGCCCACCGGCATCCATAGGTACACCGTTGTAACGGTAACGTGTGATACGGCGGAACTTGGCATCCTTGCAGAAACTGTAGCCGCCGGCGGTATTTGAAATCAGTCCAAAGAAATCCTCGGTGCCCAGATAGTTTATCCACGGCCACGGGGTACAAGGGTCGGTAATGACATACTCCCTTACCGCATCATCGTAATGTCCGTATTCCTTTGCCATAGAGGTTACTTCTTTATGGGGAACTTATATGCCAGAAATCCCATTATCAGGGCAATGACTGCCGGAATCAATGAGAAAAGAGACCAAACCATGGTACGTACCGACTCTGTAACCGATGCCGGATCGATTGACATGTTGCCAAAGTCATCGGGTATCATGCGTGCGCCTGCCAATCCAAGCAACAGTGCAATCAGTGAGCCCGATATGGCACCGCCCAGTTTCTGAGCCATTGTACCCGATGAGAATATCAGTCCGGTCGATGATGTTCCGAACTTATCGGTGGCAAAATCGGCCACATCGGCATACATTGACCACAGCAGCGGTGAGTAGAGACCTACACCTACCGACGTGAGTATCACCACTGCGACCATCAGCCAGATGTACTTGGGATTCATCGGTATGAAGAAGAACAGTACCGAGAACACCACGCATATCACGGCAGACCAGACGAATGCCATCCGTTTGGAGCCGACCCACTTGGCAAACTTGGGAGATATACCGCCGAATATCATGCAGGTAACCTCACCGAAAGCCATAAGCACGGTGTAGTTTATGATGAGTGAACCCACGGTCACATCACCGCCCAGACAGTATGAAATAAGATAGCCTGCCACAGCATAACGGAATCCGTTAAAGAAATTGGTGCAGAGTCCAATCAGTGTCAGGTATATCCATGGCTTGTTCTTGAACAGGTCGACAAACTGGCTCAGGGAGTATTTCTCGGCCCTTATGGGTTTGAGACGCTCCTTGGTCATCAGACCGCATGCCAGAGTCATGGCTGCGGCGATGATTCCGAACACAGCTCCCAGCACTGCATACTGATGCGCATCAGTACCACCTACCATTTTCTGCAGATAAGGGAATGACAGCAAAGTGATGAAACCCATGGCGTATGCGCCTACCATGCGGTATGATGAGAACTGGTTCTTTTCATTGTCATCATCGGTCATTACACCCAGCAGTGAGCCGTAAGGCACATTGACTGCGGTATAGACTGCCATCATGAGCAGGTAGAGGACATAAGCATAGATCCGCTTTCCGGCCGGACCGAAATCCGGCGTATATAGCAGCAGTGCGAATATCAGACCAAAAGGAATGGCTCCGAATATGAGCCAGGGCCTGTATGTACCCCAACGGGACTGAGTCCTGTCTGCCAGGCTGCCCATTATAGGATCTGTGACTACGTCAAACAGACGTGCAATAAGCATAAGTGCGGCTGCATCGGCAAATGTCAGTCCGAATACGTTGGTAAAGAACAGCGGAAATGCAATGGACATTATCTTCCATGTAATACCTCCGGCTGCGGCATCGCCCAGTGCATAGGCGATCTTTTCCCTGATTGTAGGCTTCTGGTAACTCATAATGGTCAGTAACTGTTATCGTTTAAAGAATTATCGAATCTATTTCATAAAGTTCATCAGCGGTAAACTCCGTGTTACGGACTGCCCTGATATTGGTGAGCAGTTGTGCAGGAGAGCTTGCACCGATCAGCACAGAGGTTACAAGTCCGTCCTTGAGCAGCCAGGAGAGTGCCATCTCCGACAGACTCTGGTTACGGGCTGCGGCTATCGCGTTGAGCCGGTTCAGTTTGGACAGGAGTTGCGGAGTCAGGACTTCACGTTTAAGGAAATGGTTGCGTGCCATACGTGAATCCTCTGGGATACCTCGCAAATAACGGTCTGTCAGCAGTCCCTGGGCCAGCGGTGAGAATGCGGTAAACCCCACTCCCGCATCCCGGCACGCATCCAGTATGCCGTTCTCCATCCTGCGGTCCATCATATTGTAACGGCCTTGATATATAAGACACGGCACGTCACGCTCCCTGAGATAGCCAAAGCAGAAATCAAGCGTATCAACAGGATAGTTTGACAGACCTATGTAAAGCGCCTTGCCCTGACGCACTATGTCCACCAGAGCCTGCATGGTCTCCTCAAGCGGGGTTTCCGGGTCATAACGGTGCGAGTAGAACAGGTCCACATAATCCAGCCGCATCCGCCTGAGACTCTGGTCCAGACTGCTCATAAGATACTTGCGTGAACCCCAGTCCCCGTATGGTCCGGGCCACATGTCATAACCGGCCTTGGTGGTGATGAACAACTCATCCCTGTAAGGGCGGAACGACAGGTCCATCATCCGGCCCAGATTCTCCTCGGCCGTTCCGTATTCAGGACCATAGTTGTTGGCAAGGTCAAAGCAGTTGACACCATTGTCAAAGGCGCAACAGGCGGTAGCGTGAGCCTTGTCAAAGTCATCCACGCTGCCAAAGTTGTGCCAGAAACCGAGCGACACCGCGGGGAGTTTAACCCCGCTGTGTCCGCATCGGATATATGGCATACGCCCGTCGTAACGGGTGTCGTCAGCCTTATAGTCTGGCATTTCCGGCATCAGTCTACAACAATAGGCTTATATTTCGGTACCAGCAGTTTCATCACAGTCCAGCCAATCAGATAGGCGACGGCGCAGATACAGAACACTATCATGTAACCTGCCTCCTTGCCCTCAAAGCCCAGGAATGTGAATGCCGATCCCAGAGCGGCACTCTTGGTAAAGAGCATACCGGCACCCTTGTTTATCATGAACGATGCAAGACCGCCCATTGTAGTACCCACACCTGTGATTGTTCCGATGGTTGACTTGGGGAACATATCACCTATGGTAGAATACAGGTTGGCCGACCATGCCTGATGTCCGGCGCCTGCCAGACCTATGATGATGGCGGGGAACCATGCGCTGTACTTACCCAGAGGCTGGGCAAAGAGAGCCAGCAACGGGAAGAATGCAAATATCAGCATGGCTTTCATACGGCCTGAGTAAGGCTCCATGCCTTTCTTCTCCACGAACAGCTTGGGCAGGTAGCCACCACCTATACTTACCACGGTTACTATCAGGTAAAGCACAAAGATAAGCAGGATAGCTTCCTTGGAGTCCGAGCGGTATCCGTACTGGTCGCTGAAATAAGCGGGAGCCCAGAACAGGAAGAACCACCACACACCGTCGGTAAAGAACTTACCGCAGATGAAAGCCCATGTCTGACGGAAAGAGAAACACTTGAAGAACGGGATTGACTTCTGCTCCTTCTGAGGCTCGGCAGCCTTGGCGGCGGCCAGTTCGGCAGCGTCATCCTGATGTATATACTCAAGCTCTGCCTGGTTTACATACTTGGACTTCTCGGGCTTCTGATAGAGGAAGAACCAGAAGAACATCCATACAAAGCCCAGGGCACCTATGATGATGAACGCCATCTCCCAGCCCCACTTGGCAGCCAGAGGCGGAATGCAGGCAGGTGCTGCAAGAGCGCCCACCGATGCACCTGCATTGAATATTGATGTGGCAAAAGCGCGGTCCTTCTTGGGGAAATACTCTGCGGTTACCTTGATGGCAGCAGGGAAGTTTCCGGACTCACCCAGCGCCAGCACAGCGCGGCAGAATATGAACATATATACCGATACGGTTGAGACAATCAGCATCACATCGGCCGAGTTACGGGCAGCCTCCATAGAAGGTACACCGGCCCACTTGAGCGACGCCCATCCGCAGGCAGCGTGCATGCAGGCACCTACCGACCAGATGAATATGGCCCAAAGATAACCCTTGCGGGTACCCAGCCAGTCAATGAACTTTCCGCTGAAGAGACAGGCTACTGCATAGAAAATTGAAAAGAAACCGGTTATCGAACCGTACTGGCTGTCAGTCCAGTGAAAATCGGCCGATATAAAATCCTTCCATGTCAGTGACAGGACCTGACGGTCCAGATAATTGACTGTAGTGGCCACAAACAGAAGGGCACACAATACCCAGCGGAAGTTGGTCATCCTCTGAGCGGTAACTGAATTATTACTCATCATATTGTTTTAGGTTAGTTATTCTGTATAATAAACTCTTTTTACTCTGATTGAAACTGTTGAAATTATTTCATAAGGTATGGTGCCCAATATGTCGGACAGCACATGTACCGGAAGATTAGGTCCGAATATCTCTACAGAGTCACCCTCCTGACAATCTATGTCCGTAACATCTATCATGCAGACATCCATACATATGTTACCAACATAATAAGCCTTCTGACCGTTTACAATGCAATAAGCCTTGCCATTACCCAGATGACGGTCCAGTCCGTCGGCATAACCAATAGGGATGGCCGCTATGCGTGAGTGGCGGGTAATTTTTCCCTTGCGACTGTAACCAACGGTCTCACCCTTTTCAAGTTCCCGAATCTGAAGTATTGTGGTCTTGAGAGTGCATACCGTCTCCAGTGGCTGATTATCAAGCGGATTTATGCCGTAAAGGCCCAATCCCAGACGGACCATATCATAATGAACCTCCGGAAAACGCTCTATGCCTGCGGAGTTACAGATATGGCGTAGTATATGGTGCTTGAATCCTTCCTGAAGCGTATCGGCAGCCTTGTTGAAACGTTCTATCTGAAGCTTTGTGAAATCATCGAACTCACTGCTGTCACTCCCCACGAAATGTGAGAATACAGAACATGGTATGACTGCGGTCTGTCTCTGCAGCCTATGTACAAGTTCCGGTATGTCATCGGGTGCAAAACCCAGACGGTGCATACCCGTGTCAATCTTGATATGGATGGGAAAGTTGGTGACACCGTTATGCTCTGCAGCACGGATAATCATATCGAGCAGATGGAAACTGTACACTTCGGGTTCCAGCTTGTAGTCAAACAGTGTGTTGAACGATGTACGCTCCGGATTCATCACCATTATGCTGGTGGTAATGCCGGCCTTGCGCAGTTCGGCCCCCTCATCCGCAACCGCAACCGCGAGATAATCCACCAAACGGTCCTGAAGGGTTTTGGCTACCTCTATTGCACCAGATCCGTATGCCGATGCCTTCACCATGCAGACTATTCCGGTATCTATCTTGAGCATGCCGCGATAACGATCCAGATTATCGGCCAAAGCCTGCAGATTGACCTCAAGAATGGTTTCATGTACTTTCAGTTCCAGACGTTCAGCTATCCGGTCAAACTCATAGACGCGGGCTCCCTTTATGAGTATCAGTTCGTTATGAAAGCTCTTCATCACATCTGATTTGAGAAAATCTTCAGTAGTCTTGAAGAAGTACTTTTCAGGGACATCAAAACGCTTTGTTTCAGAAGATATGTCTTCGCCTATCCCTATGAATTTGGTTATGCCGCGGCTCTCTACCAACTGAGCGACCCTCCGGTAGAGTTCATGCACAGACCATCCTGACTGAAGTATATCGGATAATATAAGTGTCCTGCTACGTGACTTGCCGTCTTGCCTTCGGGCCATGAAATCGAGCGCGATTCCCAACGATGAGATATCTGAGTTGTAGCTGTCATTGATCACAATGCATCCCTGCTTTCCATCCTTTACCTCGAGACGCATTGCCAGCGGTTCCAACTTAGCCATCCTTTCAGTGATCTTCTCAGGAGGAACCATCATATAAATGCAAACTGCCAGACAGTGAAGCGCATCCTCTATTGAGGCATCATCTATGAAAGGTATCGTAAACCTGTTCTCAAGACCGATATAACGGTATGTAATCTCTGTCGAATCATCGCCCTTTATCACGGATGAAATAAAGAGAGGCTTATCCTGGTTCTTACGTGACCATGCAATCTCCCGGGCTGTGATGATTGACTTGTCCACACAGCTCTGAATTAGTTCATTGTCTCCGTTATAGATAACCACGTCGCAATCCTGAAAGAGACGAAGTTTCTCAATGCACTTGTCCTGGAGCGACTGGAAATTCTCCTGATGGGCCAGTCCGATATTGGATATCACGCCTATGGTAGGCTTGATGATTTTCCATAGCTGGCGCATCTCATCCTTCTTGGATATACCGGCCTCAAAAATACCGATTTCGGACTGTTTATTAAGCAGCCATACAGACAACGGGACTCCTATCTGGGAGTTATAGCTCTTGGGAGAACGTGTTACTGCATAATCAGGTTCCAGCAACTGGTAAAGCCACTCCTTGATTATTGTCTTTCCGTTACTTCCGGTTACTCCAATCACAGGAATGTCAAAATTCTTCCGATGTGCAGCTGCCAGAGCCTGCAAAGCGTTAAGGGTATCCCTGACCAGCAGGAAATTAGTCTCCTGATAGTCCTCCATGTTATCCGGAAGATAACTTACCACAAAATTCCTCACACCTCGGTTGTATAGCTCACGGATATAGTTATGACCGTCATTCCGTTTGCTCTTCAGTGCAAAGAAAAGAGTCTCGGCAGGGAAACAGAGCGAACGGCTGTCAGTAAGGAGCCATGAAATCCTGGCAGGACAGAATCCGTGTCTTTCGGCCCCTGTCATCTGCACTATATCATCAATGGAATATGTCATTTAATCAAGTTGTTTTCTTGCTTGCCAAAGATAAACATTATTCCATTTATTTGTCTATTGCAAACCGTCAACGTTGCTCACCATATTAAAAAAAAACAATATCCTTGTAAATAGAAAGCATATTCATACTATTTTTGGTACATTTGCCGTTTGAACGACAAAGAAACAGAGGATGCAGAAAGCAGAAGAGGAACATTCAACTGACAGTTTGCTTAAGAAAATCGACTCGCCCGCCGACCTCAAGAAACTCAATACTGAGCAGTTACCGCAGGTATGCAGTGAGTTGAGACAGATGATCATTGATGAACTTTCACACAACCCGGGTCATTTCGGTTCCAGTCTCGGTACGGTAGAACTGACCGTAGCTCTGCATTACGTTTTCAACACTCCCGAAGACCGTATTGTCTGGGATGTAGGCCATCAGGCTTACGGCCACAAGATATTGACCGGCCGTAGGGACCGATTCTCTACCAACCGTAAGATGGGAGGACTGAGACCTTTCCCCTCACCGCAGGAGAGTGAATATGACACCTTCACCGCCGGACATGCGTCAAACTCCATCTCAGCCGCATTGGGTATGGCCGTAGCCGACAAGCGTAACGGCAACGCCTCACGCCGCGTAGTTGCCGTAATAGGTGACGGCGCCATGAGCGGAGGTCTGGCCTTTGAAGGAATCAACAACGCATCAATAACCGATAACGACCTGCTCATTATACTGAATGACAACAATATGAGCATATCGCAAAGCGTAGGCGGCATGCGTAGTTACCTTACACAACTCCAGACATCACGTTCTTATAATAAGTTCCGTTACTACGTATCAAGGGTCCTTGACCGGCTCGGTCTCATGAATGACCAGATGCGCCGCAACATAATACGTCGCAACAACCGCATCAAGATAAAACTAGCCCATCAGAACAACATGTTCGAGGGCATGGATATACGCTATTTCGGCCCCGTAGACGGACACAACGTACAGAACCTGGTACGCATACTCAACAACATCAAGAACATGCACGGGCCAAAGCTCCTGCATATAAAGACCATCAAGGGTAAAGGCTACGAGCCCGCCGAGAAGGACTCTGCTGTATGGCATGCACCCGGTCTTTTTGACAAGGTAACAGGAGAAAGGATCATAGGTGACGGAGAAGGTCAGCCGCCACTGTTTCAGGATGTATTCGGACAGACGTTGCTGGAACTTATGAAAGAGAACTCCAGAATAATAGGCATAACACCTGCCATGCCCATAGGTTGCAGCATGGACATACCCATGAAAGTATATCCGGACCGTTGTTTCGATGTGGGAATAGCCGAAGGACATGCCGTAACGTTCTCCGGAGGTCTGGCCAAAGAGGGAATGATGCCGTTCTGCAACATCTACTCATCATTCATGCAACGTGCATATGACAACCTGATACATGACATAGCCATACAGAAACTGAACGTCGTGTTATGCCTGGATCGTGCCGGTCTGGTAGGTGAGGACGGCCCCACACATCACGGAGCCTTTGACCTGGCATACCTTCGTCCCATTCCCAACCTGACCATTGCTTCCCCCTATGATGAAATAGAGCTTCGGAATCTAATGTACACCGCCCAACTCCCTGACCAGGGCCCGTTTGTAATCCGATACCCGCGCGGTCACGGAATCCTGACAGACTGGCGCAAGCCGCTTGAACCGGTTGTGGTTGGTACCGGCCGAAAAATCAGGAACGGAAAGGATGTGGCGGTTCTCTCAATAGGCCCCATAGGCAATCTTGCCGAGCACGCAATCCTGGAATGGGAAAAGGAGAGCGGAAAAACAGCCGCCCTTTACGATATGCGTTTCCTCAAGCCAATTGACACCGGCATCCTTAATGAGGTCGGTACAAGATACAGCCGCATCATTACCATAGAAAACGGTACTGTAACCGGAGGTCTGGGTACCGCTGTAATGGAGTATATGATGGAAAACGGCTTCTCTCCCACAATAAAACGGCTGGGATTACCGGACCGTTTCATAGAGCACGGCTCCACCCCGCAACTTCTGCATCTCTGCAAAATAGACCAGGATGCAGTCACAGATGCGCTTAAGGAGTTGACACAAGAAACTGAAAATATCAGACAATGAGAATAGTAATTGCAGGCGCAGGTAATGTAGGCATCCACCTGGCCAAACTACTGGCAGGTGAGAATCAGGATATAGTTCTCATAGATGAGAGTCCTGAGAAGTTGGCCCGTCTGGATTCAAGTTTTGACCTACTTACCATCCAGGAATCACCAGTATCGCTTCACGGCCTTAAAGAGGCCGGCGCAGGCAGTGCAGACCTGTTTGTGGCAGTAACAACCGATGAAAGCCGCAATATCATTTCCGCCCAGTTGGCCCACTATCTGGGTGCCAAGAAAACTGTTGCCAGAATAAACAATTATGAATATCTCCAGCCCAAGAACATGGAGTATTTCAACAGTATCGGACTGGATTCACTCATCTATCCGGAACTTCTGGCTGCCAAGGATATCGTGGACGGTATGAAGCTCAGCTGGATCCGTCAGTGGTGGGAGTTTGCAGGCGGAGCCCTGGTCATGATGGGCATCAAACTGCGTGACAATGCCCAGATTCTCAACAAGCCGCTGGCAGAACTGGGCAAGGAGTTGCCCTATCACATAGTAGCTATCCTACGTGAAGGTGAAACTATAATCCCAAGCGGCAATGACACCATGCAGGCTGGTGACCTGGTCTATTTCATGACAATGAAAAAACACATACCGCACATCCGTAAGATTGCCGGCAAGGAAGAACTCCCGGATGTCCGTGATGTCATTATAATGGGTGGTAGCCGAATAGCCGTCCGCACTGCGCAGCTTATGCCAGACTACATGAACCTTAAGATAATTGAAAGCGACATAGAACGTTGCAATCGTCTGACCGAACTCTGTGACGACAAGGTCATGATAATAAACGGCGACGGACGCGATCCGAGTCTGCTGTTAAGCGAAGGCATACAGCATACCGAAGCTTTCGTGGCGCTGACCGATAATTCGGAGACCAACATTCTGGCCTGTTTGGCAGCCAAGCGGTTCGGAGTAACCAAAACCATAGCTGAAGTTGAAAACATAGACTACATAAACATGGCCGAGAAACTGGATATCGGAACTGTAATAAACAAGAAAAAGATTGCAGCCAGCCATATCTACCAGATGATGCTTGATGCCGACGTAACCAATGTCAAATGTCTCACATTCGCAAATGCAGATGTCGCAGAGTTCAATGTCATTGAAGGCGCCAAGATTACACGAAGCCAGGTTAAGGACATCTCACTTCCCCGTGGAGTTACAATAGGCGGACTTATTCGAAACAAGGAAGCCATCATCGTTACAGGTAATACCCAGATTCTGCCGGGAGACCATGTGGTGGTATTCTGCCTTGAAGGAATGATTAAAACCATAGAGAAGTATTTTAATTGATACACGTAAAGATCATAAACCGCATCCTTGGAGTCCTGCTTCTGATAGAATCCGGAATTCTCATATTGTGTGCGCTTCTGCCCATATTCTATGGTGAAGACGATATGTTCGGTTTCATTATGGGATCACTCATAAGCGCCTGCTGCGGTATGACATTCATGATAATTGGCAAGAGTGCCCGCAAGAGGGAGGGGGCCATGACCCGCCGCGACGGCTATATCGTCGTTGCCGTGAGTTGGGTCCTGTTCTCACTGTTCGGCTCTATGCCATACTATGTCAGCGGTTATATTCCCAATTTCACAGACGCTTTTTTTGAAACCATTTCCGGTTTCACCACTACAGGTGCGACAATAATAAATGACATAGAGGCTATGCCCCACGGACTGTTGTTCTGGCGCAGCCTCACCCAATGGATAGGCGGCTTGGGAATAGTGTTCTTCACAGTAGCGGTATTACCTATATTCGGCGTGGGTGAGGTTCAGCTCTTCGCAGCCGAAGCCATCGGCCCCAAACGCAGCAAACTGCACCCAAGAATAAGTGTCAGCGGACGTTGGATCATTACGGTCTATATACTTATCACCCTTCTGTGCGCCATTTGTCTGAGGTTGTGCGGGATGGGAGTATTTGACAGTATAAACCATTCCCTATGCACCGCAGCTACCGGAGGATTCTCCACAAAGAACACCAGCATAGCATACTACAACTCCCAAAGCATAGAGTATGTCATAACGTTCTTCATGTTCCTTTCCGGAATAAACTACGGGCTGTTGTTCTTTGTCACTTTCAAAGGTAAGATACACAGGCTGATTGAAGATACTGAGTTCAAATGGTATCTATTCATAACATTGGCATTCACAACTATCGTTGCTGTCAGCCTCTACATCTCAACACCCTATGATGTTTCGTCCTCAATACGCAATGCGCTGTTCCAGGTTACCGCAATCATAACGACTACCGGATTCACAACTACAGACTATACACTGTGGCCTCCATTCATTTGGATGTTACTGGGTCTTGGTTTCTATTTCGGTGCTTGTGCCGGTTCCACATCAGGAGGAATGAAATCTATCCGCGTTGCCATCCTGTTCAAGTCAATGCGTAATGAGTTCAACCGCATACTACATCCCAATGCCGTATTGCCGGTACGCGTGAGCGGCAAAGTCATTCCACCTGCAACAAAGCAAAGCGTCCTTACATTCAGCATATTCTTCTTTGCACTTGTATTCGTGGGATGGTTCTTCTATCTTGCTATCGGAATAGATATTGCCGAAGCCTACGGAATATCCCTTTCATGCCTCAGCAACATCGGTCTCACAATCGGTGATAACGGATGCAATATTCCCTGGAGTGATATGCCTGTTGTGGGTAAATGGTTCTCAGCCTTCCTTATGCTGGTCGGACGACTTGAGGTCTTCAGTGTACTGCTTATCCTCACCCCCTCCTTCTGGAAGCGAAGATAACAGTTTGCGTACCTCATCACGCATGCGCTCATAAAGGTAGCAATCCCTGTAATGAGTGTTCTTTCGTATAGCCTCCGCCAACCCCATCTGACTGTGCTGATATGCGCTTATCTCATTACGGTACTGCTGATCATGAACGGCAAATCGTCGTATCTCTGCCTCACGTTCCTGTCTCAACTGGGTACATACAGGCAACAGTAGCTTGAGAATGACATTCTCCACAAGATGGTGTCCCTGCAGGAACAGATATGTATTCCCCTCTGTAACACCGAGAGCTGTCAGTTCCTCTCGCAACATTGCCACCTCTGGTATGGCATCGGCATAATTACTTTCCAGCCAGCGGAGTTTACGCGCCACGCGATCCTGAACACCTATTATGGCTCCTTGAGGACGGCGCACGTCAACACTCTTTAGCCGTATATCTATTCCCAGGTCCTGCATGCTGAACTGATTGTGGAGCTTCTTGCGATAGAACCATACATTCCAGACAAACAACGGATATACCGCCTTGGAGTAAAGCTCCATAAAGGCCTCGAAATCTATCAGTCTATGGTCATTAAGGGTGCACTGAACGCATATCTGGTGAAGACTTCCCGACCAGCACTGATAGTTCTCTATAGCGTAAGTGTAGGTCTGTATGACAAACGGATTGGAGATGATATCGCGTGATGTCTGTGTTGTTCCCTGCAATAGCCAGTCATAGTCACTGTCCACGCAGGCTATCAGGCTCTTGCCAAGACCGTTATGCTCTATACAGGAACGCAGAGCTGATTTCTTGCCTTTGGTAAGACCACCTCTGTTGGGGAGCATTATCTGAAAATAGTGTTCCTCATTTTCAAACTCATCCAACAGCAGACGCCAGAAAGAGACATCATCATAACTTTCCACAAATGCTATGATTCGGCCTCTGCGTTTTCCAGGCAGGAGCTTGTCGGCTGCCTCGAAGTAACGGGAGTTTATATTATCGGTAAGTCTCTTCATGCTGTCACGCAGTTCACTTGACCGTTATGTCATCAACGTCATAAACTGCATCCATCCAGCCATCCATAATAAGCGCGGGGGAATGGGTAGTCATGATAATCTGAACATTAGGATTGAGGGAACGCACCCTCTGTATAAGTTGCTGCTGCCACTCTATATGAAGCGAAATCTCCGGCTCATCCATAAGCAGTACACCGGGAGTCATATCCTGAACCAGAGTGGTCAGCATAATAACCAACAGCTGCTTTTCGCCCGATGACAGATTATAAGGCAACAAAGTTGCGCCAAACTGGTCAAACAGGATTTCATTGCTGCTACGGACTATCTTTTTGCCGGTATCGGTAAACAGTTCATCCATATAATCCATGAACTTGATCTTGGGTGACGATATCTCCTGAGCCTCACGTATCTTATCAGGATCGCCAGATGTAAGCAGCTGTATGGTGCGGTTGCCAATATTGACCTGATAGTCCAGATAACGGCGTTGCAGCTTATAAAGCTGCCAATCCAGCTCTGATACAACGCTCTTGTCAGACATCTTCTCAAGAAGGTTGCTGTGCATGAGCGGGCGGTCTATGCTGCGGATAACATCATACTTTATCTTGTTTGAGCCTTGGGGGAAATAATCAATCTGAACCTCGGGAGTCTCCTCCTGGCTTTCGCCTGACAGATAATCCAGACGAGCCACTGTCTTGTTTAGGATAGTGCTCTTACCTGTGCCGTTCACACCACTCAGGATATTTACATCAGGACGTAATTCCCATACAATGTGTTTCCTGCCCCAAAGGGAGTTGATCTCAATTCGGCTTATGCCTTCTGCGTATCCGCTTTCCATAACAATAGGCTTTATGTTTGCCGTAAAAGTAATAAAAAAAAAGAAGAGTTACCCTTAGGTTCCTCTTCTCTTTGTTTGGCGGCGCGTGATTCACATCAAACGATACCCAATGATATTTATAAAAAGGACTATCTTACTTCGTAAGAACGACGCTCCACAGATAACCTGTTTTGCAATCGCGCTACAAAGATATTCTTTATTTTTTACTTTGTATATTTTTGAGGGGTATTTAAAAGAAATTTGCAGTTTATAACACTTTATAGGTACAATTTCTGCAATTACTCGTATAATTATTCACCAACTAACAATCCGTCAAGAAGTTTCAGGTATTCAGGCACCGCCTTTGCAAGTTCTTCAATATTAACAAACTCATCGGCTGTATGTGATCGGGACGAATCGCCCGGACCCATCTTGAATGACGGACAGTCCAATATTGCCTGATCCGAGAGCGTTGGAGAGCCGTACGGAACCAGTCCCATGTTTACAGCCTTGCGTATTATGGGATGACTTGCATCTATCCTTGATGAATTCAGGTTAAAAGAGCGCGCCTTGACATCGCACCACTCCGGCATAACGGCACAAACCAAATCAAACACCTCATGGTTGGAGTACAGCTCATTGGTACGTACATCGGCTGTAAAGGTGCAGGTGTCAGGAATCACGTTGTGCTGTGTTCCGGCATTAATCATGGTAATGGTGAACTTGACGGGACCAAGCAGGTCTGACACCTTATCAAACTTGAATGTACGCAGTTTCTCTATAAGTTCTGTAGCCCTATACAGAGCATTGACGCCCTCATTCCGCGCAGCGTGACCGGCCTTACCGTGAACGGTAAAATCCAGCACCATAAGCCCTTTCTCGGCAATTGCTGGCTGCATACCGGTAGGCTCACCTATCAGAGCCACATCAACATGAGGCAGACTTTGCACGGCCAGTTTCATTCCGCCCTGACCGTTAACCTCTTCCTCGACCGTAGCAAGGAACAGCGGATTGTACGGCTGCTCCTTCCTGTCCAGTTCATAGAACGTATAGAGCAATGACACCAATCCAGCTCCATCATCATTACTGCCCAGACCATAAAGCTTTCCATCCTCCTCTACCGGAGTAAAAGGATCCCTGGTCCATCCGGCCACCGGCTTTACGGTATCCATGTGGCTGTTAAGAAGCAACGTGGGTTTGGAAGCATCATAGTGGTGCGGATAACACAGCAGGTTCAGTCCGATGCACTCCGGCTCATAGCCGTGACGCTTCATATCGGCCTTCATTATTGCCGACACCTCCTGCTCGCTCCGTGTAACTGACGGAGTGGATATAAGCTTCTTTAACAAATCAAGCTCTTCAGTGAATGACTGTTCCATATTGCAAAAATAGAGGTTTTACTCAAATTGGCCTCTCTCACGGGCCGAAAGTTCCCGAATCATACCTATTGCAAAAGGAAGAGCCAATGAGAATGTCAGCACATCAGCCGTAGCCATAGTAGCCTCCAGGCCCTGCAGTCCCCAGATGGCCGGCATTATAAAAAGCGTAGGATAGAACGCAATACCGTGACGTGTCATAGCCAGCAGGGTAGCCCGGCCGGTACGGCGTATGTTCTGCAGCAGCATGTTGGTAGGAGTGGTAAGTCCCACCAGCGGGAAAGCCACGCACTGCCAGCGCAGCACCACCGTTCCTATCCGTATAAGTTCAGGATCCTCATCACGGAAGAATGTAATTATCTCAGGTGCGAATATCCATCCTGCCGCCGATGTAACCAGCAGGATTACCACACATAATCCTATTGTAAAGAGGTAAGACTCCCTTACTCTGCCATACAGTTTTGCACCCCAGTTGAATCCGCACACCGGCTGGAATCCCTGGCCCACACCCAGAATCACCGCCATGGCGGTCTGCATAACACGCGCCACCACGGTAAACGCCGCAATGGTCGATGCCTCCTGTCCCTGCAGCGCATAGCTTGCAGCAGCCCAGTTCATACATATGGCCGATATGCTGGAAAGCGACTGACGCATCAGCGACGGCAGACCGCCCGCCCCTATCTCGCGGTAACGATCCAGTGACGGAGCAAAGTTACGCAAACTGATATGTACGTTACCCGGCAATGTGGTAGCCCACAGCAGCAGGCACCACGATATGAACTGGCTTACAAGTGTAGCAAGAGACGCACCGCTCACACCCATCCCCAACCGGTTTATAAGCAGCCAGTCAAAGAATATGTTGAGCACCATTCCAACCGCTATGCCAATCATAGCCAGCATGGCATTACCCTGCAGACGCAACTGGTTATTGAGCGTCATCTGCGATATCAGGAACGGAGTTGCTATCAGAATCCACCGGAGGTAGGCATTGGAGTAAGGCACCACATCGGGCGTAGCACCTAAAAGCCTTGACAGAGGCGTCACAAACAGTATGCCCAGCACCATGAAGACAATACCTATCAGGAACGATGACAGGAATCCGGTGGCCGCCATCTTGCCTGCCCCCTCGGCATCACGGGCACCCAGCGCACGGGACATATAGTTGCCCGACCCGTGCCCAAAGAAGAATCCCGTAGCCTGGATAAGTGACTGATAAGCGAAAGCCACACCGACACCCGCCGTAGCGACAGTGCTGATGTGGCCCACAAACCATGAATCTACAATATTGTAGATGGCCGATATGGACATACTTATAATTGTGGGCACCGCCAGGCTGAGTACCAGCCGTGGAACCGGAGTCTCGGTGAGCCGTCTGTAACGGGCTTCACTCCTCAGTATGTCATTATTGTCTGTATGCACCAGAATCGTTTTCCTGGCACAAAAATACTCATTATTTGTAATACTCCATGCTTTCAGGAGTCCATGACATCACCACTGAGTAATGTCCCTCCACCTGTGAGCGGGAGTAATCCAGGAACACCTTGAGTGACTTATCAAATAGGTCAGATGTCTCTATGGAGTCACGCAGAAGCAAAGTGCTCATTACGCAGTAGGCTGCGCTCTCCATCAGACGGCGTCCGCAGAAGTCATTCATCTCGGTCTCCTTCTGGTCTGTCACGTGGGCGGTCATTGCATCCAGTTTCTCAACCATAGCGCTGATGGCGGCCTTAGTCACTGAATCATGCAATGTGGCCAGCATATCCTTTACGTACTGTGAATATACGCCGCTGGTTACGTAACGCAGGGCTGCCACCACCTGAAGCTGTGTGGTACCCTCATATATTGAGGTGATACGGGCATCGCGGTACAGGCGCTCGCAGGTGTAGTCACGCATGAATCCTGAACCTCCGTGTATCTGTATGCTGTCGTACGTATTCTGGTTGGCAAACTCACTTGTCATACCCTTTGATATGGGAGTGAGTGCATCGGCCAGACGGCTGTATCGCTTGCTCTCCTGACGCTCCTCAGGGGTGAGTGTACGCAACTTTGCTATTGCATCAAGTGACTTGTAGATATCCACGTAACGTGAAGTCTCGTACAACAGTGAGCGTGATGCCTCAACCTTGGCTTTCATTACAGCCAGCATCTGATAGACTGCCGGGAATGTGTCAATGTTACGGCCAAACTGGCGGCGCTCTGCGGCGTATGCCACAGCCTCACGCCAGGCGGCATCCTGAATGCCCACGCTCTGTGTGGCGATACCCAGACGGGCTCCGTTCATCAGGGCCATCACATACTTGATAAGTCCCAGACGGCGGTCGCCGCAAAGCTCTGCCTTGGCATTGTTGAACACCAGCTCGCAGGTGGGTGATCCGTGGATACCCATCTTATCCTCTATACGACGCACGTTCACGCCGCCGTTACGCTTATCGTAGATAAAGAGTGACAGTCCGCGACCATCGGTGGTACCCTCCTCGCTGCGGGCCAGTACCAGGTGGATGTCGCTGTCACCGTTGGTGATAAAGCGCTTCACGCCGTTCAGGCGCCAGCAGCCGTTCTCCGGATCCTCGGTAGCCTTGAGCATTACGCTCTGCAGGTCACTTCCGGCATCGGGCTCGGTCAGGTCCATTGACATCGTGGCACCATTACTGGCCATATTGAGGTATTTCTCTTTCTGCTCAGGGCTGCCAAACTCGTTGATGGTATCGGCGCATGACTGCAAGCCCCATACGTTCTGGAACGATGCATCGGCTCTGGAAATCATCTCACAGACGGCGCTGAATACTGTTACAGGCATATTCAGACCGCCGTACTGACGGGGCAGTCCGAATCCGGACAGACCTGCCTGATGCATAACCTTGAGGTTCTGCGCAGTTCCCTGAGAGTACTGTACGCGGCCACCGCTGCAGTGTGAGCCTTCACGGTCAACGCTCTCGGCGTTGGGAGCTATCACCTCATCGCACACGCTGCCGGTCAGTTCCAGCACGCGGTCAAAGTTGTCCATGGCATCAGCCAGGTCCTTGGGGGCATAGTCATACTTGCCGGCCTCAGCGTAGAAATTCTCCTTAAGCTCCACTATGCGCTCCATGAGCGGAGAGTGCATGCGGGCACTGAGTTCAGGGGTATCCTTATAATTGTTCATTTTGAAATCTCCTTTAAGTTACGGATCAGTTTGGGAATCACATCCTCAACGCGGCCGGTCACCACGTAATCGGCAATGGCGTTGATGGGAGCATCGGGATCCTGGTTGATTGACATGATGAGGCTGCTCTCGCGCATACCTGCTATGTGCTGGATCTGGCCCGATATACCGCAGGCAATATAAAGCTTAGGGCGTACGGTGATACCTGTCTGACCTATCTGGCGGTCATGATCCACAAAACCGGCATCCACTGCGGCGCGGCTGGCACCTACCTCGGCGTGCAGCACATCGGCCAGTTTGAAAAGCATGTCAAATCCCTCGCGGCTGCCCATTCCGTAACCGCCGGCAACTACTATGCTGGCGCTGTCTAAATGGTGTGATGGTTTCTGCATGTGGCGCTCTATCACGGTAACTGCCAGGTCGGCCTGACTTACGTAGTCCGATACCTTATGCTTAACGATCTCAGCCTTATAGTCTGCCTTGAGTATCTCATTCTTCATCACACCCTGACGTACGGTTGCCATCTGGGGACGGTGGTCGGGGTTTACGATGGTGGCTATGATGTTGCCGCCGAATGCGGGACGTATCTGGTAGAGCAGGTTCTCATATACCTTACCGGTCTTCTTATCCTCATACTCACCTATCTCAAGGTTGGTGCAGTCAGCAGTAAGTCCGCTACCCAGGGCCGATGATACACGCGGGCCCAGGTCACGGCCTATAACCGTTGCGCCCATGAGTGCAATCTGCGGCTGCTCCTCCCGGAACAGTTTTACCAGGATTGCTGAATGGGGTGCTGTAGTATAGGGAGCAAGGCTCTTGTCATCAAAGACGTGCAGTACTTCTACTCCGTAGGGGAGTATCTGCTTATCTATGCTGTCCAGACCGCTGCCTATGGCAATGGCCTCAAGCTTGACGCCCAACTGGTTGGCAAGTGAACGGCCCTTGGTGAGCAGTTCCTGACTGACGGGAGCCACCTGGACTCCTTCCAGTTCGCAATATACGAATATGCTGTTCATGGCTTATCCTATTATATGGTTTGTGGCCAGTTCCTCAATCAGAGCGGCTATCTCCTTTTCATCGGCACCATAGCGCTTGCTCTCCTTGGCCTGGAATACTATGTTCTCAATCTTTTTTACCTTGGTGGGCGAACCTGACAGTCCGCACTTGGCGGGATCGGCGTTTACATCGGCCACGGTCCATGCTGGAACGTCGTAGTTCTTGCAGCCCATCAGAAGGCGTGCGTTACGCGGGCGGCAGGGGGCGGCGCTTCCGTTCACGGTGAGCAGGCAGGGCAGCGGAGCCTTTACGGTCTCCACACCACCGGTAATCACGCGCTTTACGGTTACGCTCTTGCTGTCCATGTCAAGGATCTCCTCAACGTAGGTTATCTGGTTCAGGCCCAGTTTCTCGGCCACCTGAGGGCCTACCTGGGCGGTGTCACCGTCAATTGCCTGACGGCCGCCTATTATGATATCAAACTTGCCTATCTTGCGTATTGCTGTTGACAGGGCGTATGATGTTGCCAGGGTATCGGCTCCGGCAAACAGACGGTCGGTCAGAAGATAACCGCCGTCGGCACCGCGATATACACCCTCCATCACTATCTCTTTTGCTCTCTCAGGACCCATTGTGAGCATTGTCACTGTGCTGCCGGGAAAACGGTCCTTGATGGCAAGGGCCTGCTCCAGTGCATTGAGGTCCTCCGGGTTGAACACTGCCGGAAGTGCGGCACGGTTGATTGTGCCATCGGCATTCATGGCGTCCTTACCTACCTGACGGGTATCGGGCACCTGCTTTGCCAAAACTATAATATTGAATTTATCCATAGAGGCTGCAAAGATAAGGATAAACGACCCGCCGCCCCTTTGTGCCGAAGACAAAACGGGGCGTTTTGCACAGCCTCGCCCTTTTTGTAAACTCAGTTGGATGTTATTTCCAGAACTCTACCCAGTTTTGTTCGGATTCGGGGAGTTGCTGCAAATCGGCCTTGTAGTCAGGATCGGGAATGTACCAGGTAGTGGATTCAAAAAAGTCCTGAAGTTCCTTGGAGTTGAATATGTAGCCCCTGTAGGCAAAGGGAAGGTTCTTCAGGATCCGGCGCTGCTCCGGGGTATAAGTGTTGTAGATTGTACTGCTTTTTTCTTCAAAATCGGGAAGTCCAATTGGAATATATCTCTCTTTGATATCTTTGATGACGAACTCGGAAGATAGATATGACCAGCCGTAGAATGAGAAATAACCATAGATATCAAATATATATAGTTCACCGTCAGGGTGGAAGTTTTCCTTGTGGAAGACAAGGGATCCTTGACGGATGTGGAACTCGGAGTACTCTTTGCCGTCCTTGATGGTATTCACAGAGTATTTACCAGCCCCCTGATATGTCCATTCTCCGGCACTTTCAAAGAATGTGGGTTGGATATGGAATGATGTGCGATCCCCCAGGTTAATAATCAGTGTAAAATCATCAATCTGGTGATTGGCCCAACGATTGGCGGCTGTAAGTATGTAAGGGAAAAAGTACTCGTAATAACTACCATACATATAGTGCCGCGATTGCTGATACGACATGTCGAATTCATAGGTATGCTGTAGAATGTTAAGTCCAGAACGGAACTTGGCTTTGAAGTGATATACAAAATCACAGAAACCTTCAGGGGCTTCTATCGCTCTCAGTTCTTCCCTATATTGTTCCAGAGACATTCCTACAATCTTTCCGTCTTTAAAATAAATGTCCCTTACTTTCTGTCTGGATTCGAAATGGTAATCTACGGGTGTTACGGAGTAGTCTAGAGACTCACCGTTAAGAATCACCTTGAAGTTGCTGATATAGGGATGCTTGGGAATAGTATCTACGGGAGGTTCATCACAGTCATCGGCCTCAAATCCTACCAGGATCTCTTTCTCACCGGCAGGATTGAAGAATTCGTAATAAACGGTAACCGCTACTTTGTCACCCACACGGTCTATAGTAAGTATTTCCTTCTGAGCACGGATATCAGTTTCGGAAATAGGAATCAAATGATTACCTTCAACATAGTAGACGCCGTCATTGGAATATGCAATGGCTACTGAAACAAGGCAAACAATAAAGGAAAGGACTTTTCTCATCACAGGTTATTTATATTATAGGGTTGTTTCGCAAATATACTAAAGGATCGCGAATACTTAGTCCGCAAGCATGGACTTTTGGTTCTGGCGCTCCAGGTTGTGGAAATCGGAGCCGGTCTTGACCTTGGCTATGGTGGCTATTACAGCGTTGTAGAGCTCGCTGCCCTCACGGTAATCGCCGGGGCAGGCAAAGTTTACGCGGCCGCGGTGCACCAGATTGCGGGCCTGGGCGCGGCTGGAATCATTGCCGGGTTTGTAAATGGCTATTGAGTGGCCTCCCTCGCTCTTTACTATGCGCATGCTGGGTATGTCGGTCTCTCCGTCACCCAGGTAAATCATATTCTGGAACGGGACCGGACGGCCCTCATCGGGCATTGAATCATTGATCTGGGCATTACGCCAGATATCGAGTATGCCCTTGTTTATCATGAATATGAACTGGGTCTTGGAGGTGAAATCCACTGCCACTGCCGGCCAGACGGCCTTGTCATTCTCATACATGAACGAGCAGGCGTAAATCTGCTTGAAGTATTTTGCAATCGATGTACCCTCAATGAGTTCCTTAAGGCCCGATGAGATTATGTAGTGCTCCACATTGACTCCCATCTCGGCACCCTTGCGGTTGATCAGATCGAACCACTGCTCCACTCCGGGAAAGAACCCTATTCCGCGCCCGAACTCCACGAACTGCTGGCGGCGGATGCTGATACCGTTCTCCTGTGCCTTATCCACCATCAGCTTCATGTAAGCCAGGATGGTGCTGGACTGCTGTTTCTCTGCCAGTCCGTGCGATGCCTTCCAGAATGACTCCTTATCGGTCAATCCTATGGCATCCATAAAATCATACTCCTGCATATATGACGGTGACAATGTTCCGTCAAAATCATACATCAGCGCAACAGTGGGTTTATCCATAATATTCTGTTTTAATGTATTGTATTAAGGAATAAGAAGCGAAGAATCTCCGTAACTAAGGAATCTGAATCCGTTAGTTAGGGCGTAATCATATATCTTTTTCCAGTCGCCGTTTACAAAGGCCGATACCAACAGGAGCAAGGTGCTCTGCGGCTGGTGGAAATTTGTGACCATCATCTTTACGATGTGGTACCTGTAACCCGGCGCAATGATAATCTGAGTGCTTGTCTTGAGCACATCCAAATGATGACGGTCCAGGTAATCCAGTATCTGCTGGAGAGCTTGGACCGATGTCATATCGGGATTGGTCTCATAAGGAGTCCACTGGTTAACGTGCATATCCTCCTCGGTAGCATCGGGATGAGTGCTCAGGTATACACCTATATAATAGAGGCTTTCCAGAGTGCGGACCGATGTAGTACCCACAGCAATAGCCTCACCGCCGTGAGCAATCAACTTCTCAATGGTGGAGCGCTTTACGGCAATGAACTCGGTATGCATCTCATGCCCGCTTATCTCCTCCGATTTGACCGGACGGAAAGTACCCGCACCCACATGAAGCGTCAGTTCCTCACGGTCAATCCCGTGAGCATCCAGATCCCTGAGGACCCGTTCCGTAAAGTGCAGACCGGCAGTAGGAGCAGCAACGCTTCCCTTAATCTTGGAATAAACAGTCTGATAAGTAGTCTTGTCACTCTCCTGTGACTCTCGGTTAAGATATGGAGGAATAGGTATCTCACCCACAGCCTCAAGCAGTTCCGCCCAGCTTACGCCCCCGTCCCAACAGAAGTCAATCCGATGGCTTGTTCCGTGAAGCTGCCCGCGACGAGCCTCCAGAGTGACAGTACGCCCACCAATCTGAACCATATTGCGCAGTACGGGAGTATCATCCTTCCACCGCTTAAGGTTACCAACCAGGCAATACCAACTACAGCGCTCAGTCTGAGTGAACATAACCTGATAGTCCGACGGATCAGCCGGTTCCAGCAGGAAAATCTCAATCAAAGCCCCCGTAGACTTAGGCCCACCCGTAGCCTCCTTGCGGAAATGAAGCCGCGCCTGAATAACCTTTGTGTTATTGAACACCATCATATCCCCCGACGGCAGATACAGAGGAAGATTACGGAAAACATCCTCACTAACCTCCCCCTGCCTGTACACCAACAGCTTTGAACTGTCCCTCTCAGCCAAAGGAAACTTAGCAATCCGCTCATCCGGCAAAGGATAATTGAACTCACTAATCTTAATATGTTTTACGCTCTCTTCCATTTCCAGGTGCAAAGTTAACAAGAATTTAGTCTGCAACAGCCAGCGTAAAAACACTAACTTTCAAATCAGGAATCCCAGCCTCCATAACATCAATAAGAGAGCATAAGGTAGCACCGGTGGTAATCACGTCATCAACCACCAGCACATGTTTCCCCGCCAGCAGTGAGGGATCAGTGACTTCAAACAAATCCCTAGCATTATTCCATCGCTGATACTTGCCAAGTCCAGCCTGCTTGGTATGCTCATGAATACGCTTGACTGCATTGTCGACTACAGGAAGACCTGTGGCTTGCCGAATTCCCTTAGCAATGAAGGAGCACTGGTTATACCCTCGTTTAATCTCCTTCCAGTAGGTAATTGGCATAGGGACAATACAATCCACACCATCAAAGAACCCTTTATCCATCAGCTCCTTAGCCCCGATATACCCTAACCACTGCCCCACCTTGGGATGATGCCAGTACTTAAGATGAAACAGTATATTACTATACTCGCTGTCCTTGTCATAGAGGAATATGGACGATGCCCGCACCAGACTCCTTTCGGCCAGAAGCATCCGTTCCGTAGGATTGATAACATCCATATCATACTCCAGCCTGGGCATACCCAGATAGCAGGATATGCAAAGCTGCTCCTCGGACGGATCAAGTCGACGCCCGCACACCTTGCAGTAGCGCGGGAACACAAACTCAAACAGCATTCTCACAAGCCCCGGCCTGTGAAAACGTCTAACTTCATTATCCATAAGGTCAAAATTCCGTGTCAGGAGTATCGGACACGCTGAGAACCCTGCGTACGAGAGCCGACTCGTATCCGCGACTGCAGACAGATTTCATGGTCTTAATCTTGCGCTCATACTCAGTAGCACCTTTGGTCTGGCGATAACGGGACTGCGCCACATCCCTGAGGGCGGTCATGTACTCATCTTCATCTATAGATGCCAATGCAGCATCGGCCACACCCTGAGGAATACGTTTCTGCCAGAGAGCCTGCGCAATCTTGGCTCTGCCCCACTTGGCAAACCGCACCTTGTCATGCACAAACGCAGCGGCATAACGGGACTCATCAATGTACCCCTCCTTAATCAGATACTTGATTATGCGCTCAATATCAGTGCTCTCCGCCTTACGGCGCTCCAGCATCTGCCGCACCTCAAGGCAGCAGTGCTCCGCTCCCGAGCAGTACCGCTCGGCCAGTGTCTTTCCTTCAGATTCAGTCATAGTAAAGCTTTTATCATTCGTTGTTTTCCAAAAATATCCTTACGCAATTCTACATTATGGTATCCCGTCTGCTCCAGCAGCTCCTTAAGGGCCGATGCCTCCAGCGGGTTGATTTCAAAATACAGTGCACCGCCGTCTACAAGCGCCTTTTTTCCGAATTCAGCTATAGCCCTGTAAAACAGCAAAGCATCGCCGTCCGGAACGAAAAGTGCAGTGTGCGGCTCATAATCCAGCACTGTATCCTCCATCTGTGCCTTCTCCTGTTCCAGCACATACGGCGGATTGCTCACAATCACTTCAAACTTACAATCCGACGCCGGATTGGAAAGAATATCCACATTTCGGAACTCCACATCCGTTCCGTTATGGAGGTTATTCTCACGCGCCACATCAAGTGCGCCCTTGCTGATATCCCATCCCTGTACCTTCCATCCTGGCAGTTTATGGGCCAGAGTAACGGCAATGCATCCGCTTCCGGTGCCGATATCCAATAAAGCTCCATCGGCTCCTGCATCACGGGCCACCCACTCCACAAGTTCGGCAGTCTCCGGCCGCGGAATCAGCACCCTACTGTCCACCTTGAACTGTAATCCACAAAATGGAGCAGTACCGATTACATATTGAAGAGGCTCCCCTTTTGCAAGACGCTTGACAGCATCATCGAGCTTTTTATCCCTTTCAGTATCGGGAGTCAAAGGTTCTTTGGTATAAAAAGAAACGGCACTTATGCCCAGAAGCTCCAGACACAGTGCCTTCTTTATGGATTCAAGCTCTGCCGCAGCAAACCGGCCACCTATTGCGCCATCTATGCGCGACAGAATATAATTCATTACAAATCAGATTGGAACTTGACTTTTATTGAGCCGGAAGCGCTTGCCCCTCCAATCATAGCTCCATTCACATCACCCATGGAAAATTTCAAACGGGCACTCATGGTAACGTTATAGGTACCTGGAGATGTAAATACACACTTGAATGTTGGAGCAGCCTTTATGGTTTTTGAGCCATTCGGAGCCGTAACTCTTATCTCCTCCCTGTCAAAACCGCCATCCTTTTTACTGGAACTGCATTTCCATACGTAATCTGCATGATAAATACGATTACCCGGATCAAGCACCTCAACGGTTAAAGTAACCGTATCACCTGCCCTGGCTGGATTGGGATGGCAACTGATTTTGCCATACACGGCAGGTCTGGCAAACTCCTCTTTTTCGCAACCGGCCGCCATTAACAGAAGCGCCGTCATAGACAATGCAAAAAACAACTTCTTCATAACTTATGCTATTTCAAGTGCCACTTTCATCATATTTGTAAAGCTGCTGCGACGCTCCTCGGTCGATGCATACTTGCGGTGAACCAGCTGGTCCGATATAGTGCATATGGTCAGCGCCTTCTTGCCCGATGCCGCAGCGTTGATATAGAGTCCGGCCGATTCCATCTCAACAGCCTTCACGCCGAACTTGCCCCATTTCATCTGCTTGTCAGACTCATCGTAGAACACATCGGCGCTGTATATGTTGCCCACCTGGAACGGGAATCCGTTCTCACGGGCCACACGTGCGGCGCTCTCCAGCAGACCGAAATCGGCTATGGGCGCAAACCTGGCGGGGAAACCGTACTGATGTCCGTAATCGGAGTCAGTGCAGGCGGCCTGTGCAAAAAGCATATCGCCTATCTTCATGTCTCCGGTAAGGGCACCTGCCGTACCAACCCTTATGATGTTCTCCACATCAAAGAAGTTGAACAGCTCGTAAGAGTAGATACCTATTGAGGGGATACCCATGCCATGACCCATAACCGATACACGCTTGCCCTTGTACAGGCCGGTGAATCCCAGCATTCCGCGAACCTCATTAAAGAGTTTGGGACTTTCCAGATACTTCTCGGCAATGAACTTGGCACGGAGAGGGTCTCCGCACATTATCAAAGTCTTGGCTACATCGTCATACTGCGCTGCGATATGAGCCGTGGGGGTGTCTTCTCTACTCATAAGCCTATAATTTTTCCTCGAGTGCCGGTGAAACCAGGCAACTCTCAATGTAATCAATCTTTTTTACCGGACCGGCAGCGGGAGCCACTATAACCTTGTGTCCCTCAGTGCTGATACGGCCCTCTGAGAACCACTGCAGTGCCTGCGGGAAAATCCTGTGCTCCATGCGGTGAATCTGCGCCTCCAGTTCATCGACGGTACCGTTTACCGGCACACCTGCCTGAATTATCACCGGACCCGCATCAAGTTCCGGAGTAACCAGATGGACCGAGCAGCCGGTTATCCTCACTCCATGCTCGTATGCATCGACAATGGCCGTAGCACCCTTAAAACTGGGCAGCAGCGCCGGATGCAGATTAAGGATACGTCCTTCAAATGCATTCACGAATACCTCACTCAGTATCCTCATCCAACCCGCCAGAGCTATGGTGTCAACATCATATTTCTTAAGGGCATCAACCACAAGAGCGTCATACTCCGCACGGTTTCTGTGTCCCTTGGATGGTATTATCTCCACGGGCACTCCCAATTTACGCGCACGGGCAATCACGCCTGCATCCTCCTTGTTGGTGAGCACCACCTTTACATCGGCATCAAGCCTACCCTCACGCACAGCCTCAATTATAGCCTGCGCATTGGTTCCGTTGGCCGATGCCAGTATCGCTAATCGTATCATAGTCACAAAGGTACACAAAAAAGGCGCGCAAATAATCATCGCGCGCCTTTTTTCAATTATCTGATAGGATTACATCATGCCGTCCATTCCTCCCATTCCGGGATTCATTGCAGGCATAGGTTTGTCTTCCTTCTTCTCTACGATGACGCACTCGGTTGTCAGGAACATACCGGCAATAGAGGCGGCGTTCTCAAGAGCCACACGTGTAACCTTGGCGGGATCAACCACACCGGCCTTTACCAGATCCTCATAGCGGTCATAGCGTGCGTTGTAACCAAAGTCACCCTTGCCCTCCATAACCTTCTGAACCACTACAGAGCCCTCCTTGCCTGCGTTGAATACAATCTGACGCAGAGGCTCCTCAATGGCGCGACGGATAATCTGGATACCGGTCTGCTCATCGGTATTCTCACCCTTCAGCTTGTCAAGGGCGCTGATGGCACGGATGTAAGCCACACCGCCACCGGCTACGATACCCTCCTCAATGGCTGCACGGGTAGCGCACAGAGCATCATCAACACGGTCCTTCTTCTCCTTCATCTCGGTCTCAGAGGGTGCACCTACCTTGATCACTGCAACACCGCCTGACAGTTTGGCAAGACGCTCCTGGAGCTTCTCCTTGTCATAGTCACTTGTGGTGGTCTTGATCTGAGCCTTGATCTGAGCTACGCGGTCTGCGATCTTGGCCTTCTCACCCTTACCGTTAACGATAGTGGTGTTGTCCTTGGTGATGGTAATCTTCTCGGCTGTGCCAAGCATATCCATTGTAGCCTGCTCCAGCTTAACGCCACGCTCCTCGCTGATTACGAATCCGCCTGTCAGTACGGCGATATCCTCAAGCATCTCCTTACGGCGGTCACCGAATCCCGGTGCCTTTACGGCGCAGATCTTAAGACCAGAACGCAGACGGTTTACTACCAGTGTGGTCAGGGCCTCTGAGTCAACATCCTCGGCAATTATCAGCAAAGGACGGCCGCTCTGTACGGCGGGCTCCAGGATAGGAAGCAGGTCCTTCAGGTTTGATATCTTCTTGTCATGGATAAGGATCAGAGGATTCTCCATAACGCAGTTCATCTTCTCGGTATCGGTTACAAAGTATGATGACAGGTAACCGCGGTCAAACTGCATACCCTCGACAACGTCGATGTATGTGTCACGGCCCTTGGCCTCCTCGATGGTGATTACACCGTCCTTTGAAACCTTCTGCATGGCCTCGGCAATGTGCTTACCTATCTCGGCATCGTTGTTGGCTGAGATTGTAGCAACCTGTTCTATCTTGTCAAAGTTGTCACCAACGGCCTTTGACTGCTTCTTGATGTTCTCAACAACAGCTGCAACGGCCTTGTCAATACCGCGCTTAAGGTCCATGGGATTGGCACCGGCGGTAACATTCTTAAGACCTACGTTCACGATGCTCTGAGCCAGAACGGTAGCGGTTGTTGTACCGTCACCTGCATCCTCACCGGTCTTGGAGGCAACGCTCTTGACCAGCTGTGCGCCGGTATTCTTGAATGAATCGGCCAGCTCAATCTCCTTGGCTACAGTAACGCCGTCCTTGGTGATCTGGGGAGCACCGAACTTCTTCTCTATGATAACGTTGCGGCCCTTAGGTCCAAGTGTAACCTTGACTGCATTTGCAAGCTCGTCAACACCCTGACGCATAAGGTCACGGGCATCTGTATTGAAAAGTATCTCTTTTGCTGCCATAATTGTATCTCCTTATTATTTTTCAACCACTGCCAGAACGTCGCTCTGACGCATAATCAAGTATTTCTCACCCTCAACTTCAAGCTCGGTGCCAGAATATTTGCCATAGAGTACCTGGTCACCTTTCTTGAGAACCATTGCCTCATCCTTGGTGCCGTTACCTACTGCTATTACCTCACCCTTAAGGGGTTTCTCCTTGGCTGTATCGGGGATGATGATTCCGCCGATGGTCTTCTCCTCAGCTGCTGCCGGAAGAATCAGAACTCTGTCTGCTAACGGTTTAATGTTCATAATCTTATGTTTTAAGTTATTTGTCTTTCTGTCTAAAAGCCCCTCATCGGGCACATGGTATAGAGCCAAAAATGTGCCAAACCGCAACCGGGGCCGATTATGTCACCCCGGCTGACAGTTTGACACATAAGATAATATTCTATCTGACATTCTCCACCAGGAACTGTGTCAGTTGCGCCGCAGTCAAGTCCCTCTGGTAAGAACCCTTGTAGAAAACCGTTATCTGTCCTGTCTCCTCCGATACCACCACCGCTACCGCATTGGTCTTCTCGGCAATACCCATTGCCGAGCGGTGACGCAGTCCGAACGCCTTGGGCAGCTCTTCTGACTGCGACAGAGGCAATATGCATGCTGCCGACTCTATTCTGTCGCTCACAATGATCATGGCTCCGTCATGGAGAGGGCTGTTCTTGAAGAAAATGTTCTCAATGAGCAGTTGGTTGACATTGGCGTTGACAGTCTCACCGGTGGCTATCACATCGTGCAGTTCATCATTCTGCCCAATCACTATCAATGCGCCCTCCTTATGGTGACTCATGCTGCCGCAGGCCTTGACCACGGGCTCCCATTTGGCGGCATCGTTATTGGCACTGCGCCTTCGGACCAGCCAATGGAACAGCTTGCGGGTACGGGTTGATGTGCCGATGTCCCTGAAGAAATGGCGGATATCATCGGCAAAAAGCACAATCAGCGCTATCACGCCCACATCGACCAACTTGTCCAGTATGGCACCCAACAACTGCATCTTAAGGACCTGGGATACTATCATCCACACAAATATGAACACCAGTATGCCGATGAACATATTGAGTGAACCTGTCCTCTTCATCAGTTTGTAGAGATAGAAGAGTAGCAGCGATACGCACAATACGTCTATCAGATCCTTAATTCCGAATAAATCAAAATAATCACCCATGTTAATAATTAGCTTTTAGTGCCTGTACTATCCTGACGGCTTGGACTGCCTCGCGTACATCGTGTACGCGGAGCCAGTCGGCACCGTTCAAAAGTGCTATCGTATTCATTGAAACCGTTGCGGGGAGAGCCTCTTCAGGGGTTATCTCCAGCAGTTTCCAGGCCATAGACTTGCGTGAGAGTGCCGATAATACCGGAAGCCCCAGCTTACGCAGCTCAGCCTGATGAGCCAGTATGGTATAGTTCTGCTCAAGGCTCTTACCGAATCCGTATCCGGGGTCAAGAATCACTTGACGGTTTACATCCACGCCGGCCGACTCCATCGCAATCAGCTTATGCTTAAAGAATGACATCATCTCACTTACGGGATCCTCTTTTATGGTTTCCGACCACATGAGCACATACTGCACTCCTGTATCTGCCACCACCTTATACATATCTTCGTTGCCTCCGTAAACATCATTTATGATATTCACGTTCCACTCTCTGACACAGCGCTCAGCTATATCCGGGCGGTAGGTGTCAACCGACAACAGTATATCCGGAAATTCCGTCCTTATAGCATCCAGTCCACACTCCAGACGCTCCATCTCCTCATCGGCCGATGCCTGCACGGCACCGGGACGTGTGGAGCAGCCGCCTACGTCAATGGCATCGGCCCCCTGGGAAATCATCTGCCGGACACGCTCCACAAGAGTGTTCTTGTCCTGCACACGTGACCCGCTCCAGAATGAGTCCGGCGTAACGTTTATGATTCCCATTATCCTGATCATCACTTCTTCTCAGCGTCAAGGAAAGCCTGTACCTGCTCTGCAATCTTGGTCATGCCGGCGGCGGTAGGATGGTTCATGCGCTTCTCAATGCCGTCCACTGCAATCACGGGCACACCGTAGTGCTTGCAAATCTCCCTCATTGACTCACCCAGATTCTCACTCATTCCGTCATTCAGGAGTGAGTATATCTTCATCTTGGGATAGAGTTTCTTAAGATTGTCAAGCAGATACGCAAATGCCGGACGGTAGAAATAGAGATCCTCCTTGGTCCAGCCGGAGTACTTGTAGTCACCAAAAGGCTCGTGTGTCCAGTCATCATTGGTTCCGCCGAATATGAACAGGATATCGGGAGCGCCGATGCAGTTCAGGCGGGTCACGAATGCGCGGTCAGAGTAATCGTCATGATTATAACCGCGGCAGCAAACCGTACTGCCTGACCATGAGTCATTCTTTTCAAGCACCCATCCGTTCTTCTCGATTACCTGAGCCCACCACTGCTGGCTCTGCTCTGTAACACCGCAGAACTGGTTGGGATAGAATGTGTCATAATACCTGGGCATGGAACCCGTGAATGTAGAGTAAGAGTCACCCATAACGGAGACTTTCAATTGTGCGGACATAACACCGCACAACATGACACATGCAAAAAGAACTGCCAGTTTCTTCATAATTATAAATTGGTTATTGTTTTGGTTAATCCTATACTGTTGGAGCCCTTTATCAGGATAGTCTTTCCTGCAACGGGCTCTTTACCGAGCGTCGCGTTTACAGCCTCCACATCCGGGAATAGTCTGAATCCTGACCCCTGGGCTGCCTTTCCGAACTCACTCCCCACAAGCCAAACCTGAGTGAATCCCTTGCGCTTGAGCAAATCCACGATGTTGGTATGCTCAGCCTGCGACACATCGCCCAGTTCACGCATATCACCCAGAATCAGCATCTTGTCCGGTGCCTGGATCATGCTGAAATTATCAATTGCTGCAGCCATGCTGGTGGGATTGGCGTTATATGCATCCACTACCAGATGATTGCGCCCTGTCTCAGTAAGCTGTGAGCGGTTGTTCTGAGGCTTGTATCCGGCAACGGCTGCCGATGCATCAGCCTCGGTAACCCCGAAATGCAAACCTACGGTTATTGCGGCCAGTGCATTGTCAACATTATAAGCCCCTATCAGGTTAGTCTGGACAGTATACCACTGCCCGCTGCCGCTGCGCCAGCGGAACTTGACGAACGGGTTACACTCCAGCACTTCGCCCTCTACCAGTAGTCCGTCCTGCCCGGGCTTGCCGTACTCAATCATCGGCAGCCCCTGGCACATCTGCTGCAAGTGCTCATTGTCACGGTTTACAAAAGCCGTCCCTTTATGCTCACGCAGCCAGTCATAGAGTTCACCCTTGGTAAGCTTTACGCCCTCAAATGACCCGAATCCCAGCAGATGGGCCTTACCCACATTGGTAATCAGTCCGTAGTCCGGCTGGCTCACCTCTACAAGTTCCCTTATATCACCGGGATGGCTGGCTCCCATCTCCACAATGGCATACTGATGTTCCGGCTTAAGTCCCAGTACAGTTAGCGGAACACCTATTGAATTATTAAGATTACCTTGAGTACAGAGCACATTGTAAGTTGTGCCCATCACGGCATTGGTAAGTTCCTTGGTGGTGGTCTTACCGTTGGTTCCGGTAATGCCTATAACGGGTGTACCCAACTTACACCTATGAAATGCAGCAACCTGTTGCAGGGCTTTGAGCACATTATCCACCAGTATCATTCGTTCATCGGCCGCATCATATAAGGCGGTATTATCCATAACAGCGTACGAACAGCCCTGTTCCAACGCTCCGCGCACAAACTCATTGCCGTCAAAACGCTCACCCTTAAGTGCAAAGAACATCAGTCCCGGCCCGCACTTGCGACTATCCGTAGTAACGCCCTTACACTCCTTAAACCTGTTGTAAATCTGCTCTACCGTCATCATAATAGTGCAAAAATACATGAAAATTTTTCTTGTTAATAACTATTGACTATCTTTGACGTATCTTATAAACAGAAAAAGGACTTGATACAACGATCAAATTCATATTTTACAATCAGTATTAACTACAATCAATTATGAAAAAGATTCTATTCGTTATTGCAGCAGTGGCATCATGCATG
Source organism: Bacteroidaceae bacterium (assembly GCA_045534785.1). Lineage (GTDB taxonomy): Bacteria > Bacteroidota > Bacteroidia > Bacteroidales > Bacteroidaceae > Colenecus. The sequence continues at coordinate 36,876 of JAZSKJ010000028.1, forward strand.
ACCGCTAACGCACAGTTTTGGGTATCCGGTAGTGTAGGCGTCAGCAACTCATCCTCTTACAACAGTGACGACACACGCACCAACTGGAACTTCAATCCTTCTGTAGGTTATGCACTTGATGATGCTCTTGAGGTTGGTCTTGGACTTGGAATAGGTGGTTCAAGCTATGCTGATGACAAATCATTTGATTTCAGCATTTCTCCTTTCCTGAGATATACATTCCTCAGTGATGGTGACTTCAGCATGTTCCTTCAGGGTAATCTGTTCTTTGACCATCAGAAACAAAAGTATGTTATTGCGGGAGATGAAACAGTAGATAAAGACACAGAATACGGAATCTCAATCAGACCGGGTATCAAGTATACTCTTACTGACAAGTTTGCCATTGTTGCTACACTTGGCGGCTTATACTTCAACCATACAAAGGAGCCCGACCCAAGCGTTGGCCCCAAGAACAATATTGGTTTGGACATCAACACAGGTCTTGACTTCGGATTGGTTTACTCATTCTGAACAATTCCCGATTAAACAGGGCGTTTGCCCGTACAAGTAAAAAAGGTGGCCGTAAAGCCACCTTTTTTACTTGTACGGGCGATAGGACTCGAACCTACACATCAAAGATACTAGATCCTAAGTCTAGCGCGTCTACCAATTCCGCCACGCCCGCAATAAAAGCGCGTCCCATATACGGAACGCGCTGCAAAATTAATTCATTTAGCTGTAATTGCCAAAATCATTTTATTTCCATCACGCTCTCCATACGAAGCATGAGAGTAGACTGTCTGAGTTCACGCAAACGGGCAAGCGCAGGGAACATATTGATGATTGGGGTCTGCTCATCCGCACTTGTGGTAAGATTCTCCTCCGGATCATCATTGGCACCTCCGGAAAGCATCTGCAGAAGTGACGTCTCCTTTACGACAGGATAAAAGCTTAAGCGGTAATCCTTAGCTTCCAGTCCAACTTTACCGGCTGCATAATCGATAGCCTCCTTAATACCGCCCTTACTGTCAACCAATCCAATCTTCAAAGCATCGGCACCAGACCAGACACGTCCCTGACCTATAGCATCAACACTGTCCTTAGACATTCCGCGGCCGTTTGATACCAGTCCGGTAAAATCATCATATATCTTCTCAATCTGTTTCTGGATATAAGCCACCTCATCATCATTGAGTTTGCGTATTCCGCCCATCATATCGCTATGCGAAGTAGTACCCACAGTCTCGATATTGACTTTGAGATTCTTGCTCACGGCATTTCCGATACTGGGAATCATTCCGAATACTCCTATTGAACCGGTGAGAGTATTGTTGTCGGAGAAAATGTAATCCGACTCTGCCGATATCCAGTATCCGCCCGATGCGGCATAGTTTCCGAAACTTGCTATCACCGGTTTTTCGGCACGGAGCAGTTGGAGTTCATGTCTGATAGCCTCCGATGCCTGTGCGCTTCCGCCCGGAGAGTTCACGCGGAATACCACAGCCTTGATCTTCTTATCCTCACGTACCTTACGCAGGGTGTTTGCCAGCTTGGAGCCCACAATATCCGCATCAGAACCGTTGTCAACAATCTCACCGTCTGCAAAGACAACGGCAATCTTGTTTTTGCGGCTGCCCTTCTTGACCTTTGAGGCATACTTGTTGATCTTAACGAAAGGCACCTCCTGTATCTTATTGACACCATTCTGCTCACAAAGGTATTTCTCTACCTCATCCTTATACCAGGTCTCATCTACCAGCCCCTTCTCCTTATATTCCTGTGCATGACACAGATCCAGATCCTCAACCCACTTGTTGAACTGCTCCTGGCTGAATCCGCGTGAAGCGGCAATCTGGCTGACCATGGTATTCCATATGGAATTGATGAGTTCCTGGTTCTGCAAGCGGTTTTCGGGACTGGAAGAACTGCGTATGTACATCTCTCCTGCTGACTTGTACTTACCGTGACGTATCAGCTGTACATCAACACCCAGAGCGTCAAGCAAGTCCTTGAGAAATATCATCTGTGTAGCCACACCTGTTATCGTGCTCTCCGATGCCGGATCAAGAATAACCTTATCGGCCACCGATGCAAGATAATACGAGCCGTTGCCGAAACTGTTGCAATATGCCACAACAGGTTTGCCTGTTTTCCTGAAACGCTCCAACGCAGCACGTATCTCCTCCAACTGCGCAGTTCCGGTAGATATGTTCTCCGGAGTCATGTAAATCATGCCTATGTTCTTGTCCTGGGCAGCGGCATCGATAGCCTGGATATAGCTTAGAAGGGTTACTGATGATGTATTGCCCTGTACGAGCGACATAATGTCAAACGACGGACCTCCTGTACTTCTCTCCACAATAGGATTCTTGAAATCAATCTTAAGGACCTTTGCCTTTGCGGCACAAGCCATCATGGGAATCATAGCAATGACGGCAATCAAGAACAAACGTGTCTTCTTCATATTATTAAGGATTAACCAACTTGTCATTTATAAACTGGCGGGCTGTCTCTATATAGGTATCCTTGCCCTGAAGGATATCCTCATCCTTCATATCCAGACGTATGTCGGGGGCTACGCCGAACTCCACATCATTCATGTCTGCGTCAAACGTCGGGGCCGATGAGAACCTCACCACCCAGCCATTGGGAAGTTCCGATGACATTGGCAGTCCGCCGCCGCCACCGGTAGTATCGCCCAGCAGGGTAACGTTGTCCAAAGCCTTCATGGTATATGCAAAATCATTTGCGCTGCTGAAGCAGCCGCGGTTGACAAGCACCACTACCGGCTTTACCCACCTCAAGTCATCATATGCGGGACTAATCTCGCTCTTATATAGTCTTGAGAAATCATTGTGCCCCGGGCCGGTTTTATAACATGAATAGCCTACGGTGACCTTCTTCTCGGTAAAATGAGAAGCCAGGAACTCCGAAGCATAAACAAGACCACCGCCGTTGTTACGTATATCGATGATAATTCCGTTGCAGAGAGCCATGTTATTGAACATTACGTTCAACCTGCTGGAGGATGTGGCATCCTCAAAACTCTCCACCACAAGGTAACCAATATTGTCGTCAAGTACCCGATAATAATAACCGTTACCGCCAATTATGTAATCTTTACCCAGATATTTGTCACGCAGATCCTTTGAGAAGTTAGCCGGATAATCGGTCTTCCAGCTCCAGTTTCGTCCGAAATCATAAGGACTTGTAAGGTTCACATGGCCGTCACGGAGTTCACCTATCATATTGCACAACACCTCAAACAGGGCTCTGTCGGATATTCCGTCCGATATGCTTGCTGCATACCTGCGTTTAACCTCCTCCCAATCCACTCCAAGCTTTTCCTGCTTAAGGTCAAAGAAGCAGTAACGCTCATCCATAATGGTCCAAAGGGCCAGGAAATTCCCCTGCGGTGTGTTGGAGTACTCGGAATCCTCCTTCTCGCTATTCCACGAACATGACACCGGCAGTAACAGAAGCCACGCCAGAGCAGCATAACAAATTATATGTAACGGTTTTCCTTTCATCTTCCCCATACTTTAGACTGGAACCTCGCAGAATAGCCAATGGTGAACACACCGCTTCCTATGCTCCTGGAATGTCCTCCCAGATAGTTTCCCATATAGTCAAAAGAGTATCCTATATAGAGACGTTTGTTGCGTACCGGAAGTATCAGCGCCAATTGCTGGGCAATTGCCTGATTGTTGAACGGCCAGACAAGATGCAGCGCCTTGTCAAACTCGGAATACCTCAACATAAACGAGTAAGGCTGGTCATAATCCGGAGCGAATCCCACTCCCGCAAGTGGCAGGTAAGTTGTGGCCTGCAGCGCCATATCATAATGGAACAGGATGAAACGGAATGTGTTTTCCGCACAAAGACCCGCAGCCATATATCCGTACAGATTGAACTGATTGTTGGAGTTCTGCTGATTGATCAGCACTCCCAGATCAAACATCGCAACAGGCCCTATCAGCAGATCGCACTGGCCGCACGACACCAAAGGATGCAGCATTGCAAAATAGTCCGTGCCTGCCACTTCAATGGTATTTCCGCCGTCCAGGCTGTTAGACATAGGGCTAAAGAGAAGGCTTGAGTGGTTCCTTCCGTATTTGAAAAGCCTGTAAGGCCTGTATCCCACCCAATGATCGGTAACAAAACCTAATGTCGGTCCGCCATACTGTGAAGCCGACAGATAGGTGTCGCGGGCAAATGAATTACCCATTGCCACCGTTCCGGTCTTTACGGTCTCCTGGTACTGGGGCAGGTTCCAGGACACCCATTGGGCCTTAACCTTATGGGGCAACACTGCAAGCACAACAAGCAAAATTGCTGAAAGCAGGTCAGAACAGCGAGAGTTGCCCGTCATCCTTATTTGCCGTTTCATCTTCATCATTCTGTAATGAATTGTCTGTTTCATCAGAAGTAACCTCAGCTACTGCAGGGTCCTGATCCGGTTCAGGCATACGCAACGGCTCAAGTTCCTCAACATCCTTCACATTGAATGAAGTAACCCGACGACCGCGTGCCTTGACACCTTTTATTCCAACAAAGCTCTCTGCATCCACCTCCATGGGCTCGCGGAAACCGTCAGCTCCACCCATCGTAACCAACAGACGCGGATAGAACGTATCTGTTAAGAGTACAAGCCTGCTTCCCTTCTCATCACCCAGGATATTGATACGTTTTGCCGACGGATCAAGATTGAATCTCTTAAGATAGAGGTATCCCTTCTGCGACGCATCGAACAACAGAGCCGTCCAGACCTTGCCCGGATTGTATTTCTCAATTCGGAGCAGGCCCGGATCAAAGTGGCAGTTGGCATCGGGTGCAGTTGTGTAGTACTCTCCGTTGGCGTTGATGACAAGCAACAGGTCATCGCTGTCAAACTCACCCAGGAAATCTCCGTGACCGTCAAAATCCAGACGCAGTATATCCTTGTCAAACCATATCTTGCGACCGCCCAATGTGGATGAACCCAATGCCTTGAGCCCGATACTCTTAACCTCATTTCTTGTAAGCAGATTTCCCATTGACTGGCGTCCCTTGATCAAAAGCTCACTGAAATCCTTGTCAAACACAGGCTTCTTGAGCTTGGGATTCGGCTTGAGGGTAATCTTTATGACCTCGGCCTCACCGTTATGGTTGGCGCTGAAGTACATTATCTTGGAGCCGGCCTTGCCTTGGGTCAGGTCATATTCCTTGTCACGGGTCAGGCCTGTGGCAGCAAAACGTTTCATAAAATACGCGCCGTTGCGACCGTCACGATAAACCACATTGTAGATGGTACGCTTGTCATTCTTCTTGAATACGTCAAGATAGAGTACATTCTGGCCTACAAAAAGCTTATCGGCCACCTTTACTACCTTATAGCGGCCGTCCTTGTAGAACAGGATAATATCATCAAGATCTGAGCAGTTGCAAACAAACTCATCCTTTTTGAGTTCCATGCCTATGAATCCGTCGGCACGGTTGATGTAGAGTTTCTGGTTGGCCTCGACCACCTTTGTAGCAACGATAGTATCAAAGTTCTTGATCTCGGTCTTTCGGTCGTACTGTGCTCCGTACTTGTCCTTGAGCATGTGGAACCACCTGATGGTTACTGCCACCATGTTGCTCAGGTCCTTGTCAATGCGGGCTATGTCGGCCTTCATCTTGGCTATGGCCTCCTCGGCCTTATCCTTGTTGAACTTGAGGATACGGGCCATCTTTATCTCCATCAGGCGGAGGATATCATCCTTGGCCACCTCGCGGATCATCTGCGGATAATAGGGCGTCAGGCGGTCATCGATATGCTCACAGGCGGCATCCATGGTGGGAGCCTCTTCAAACTCGCGGTCCTTGTAGATACGCTCCTCTATGAATATCTTCTCAAGAGATGCAAAGTGTAACTGCTCCAGTATCTCGCCGCGCTCAATCTCAAGCTCACGGCGCAGCAGATCCTTGGTATTGTCGACCGATTTGCGCAGCACGTCACTTACCGTCAGAAAGTGAGGTTTGTTCTCATCGATCACGCAACAGTTGGGCGATATGCTCACCTCACAGTTGGTGAATGCGTAAAGTGCGTCTATGGTCTTGTCCGATGACACACCGGGAGCAAGCGATATGCGTATCTCAACCTTATCGGCCGTGAGGTTCTCAACCTTGCGGATCTTTATCTTGCCTTTCTCTCCGGCCTTTACGATTGACTCACACAGCGTCATCACGTTCTCGCCGTATGGAATCTCGTTTATGACCAGAGTCTTATTGTCAGCTTCTTTCGTAATCTTGGCACGAATGCGCACCATGCCTCCGCGCTCGCCGTCATTATAACGGGACACGTCTATGGCACCGCCGGTCTGGAAATCGGGATAGAGGTGGAATTCCTCACCTCGCAGGTATGATACCGCGGCCTCACAGAGTTCGTTGAAATTGTGCGGAAGTATCTTACAGGACAATCCCACAGCAATACCCTCGGCTCCCTGAGCCAGCAGCAGCGGGAACTTGACGGGCAGTGTGACCGGCTCTTTGTTACGGCCGTCATACGATGCCTTCCACTCGGTAGTCTTGGGGTTGAACAGCGTTTCAAGAGCGAACTTAGAGAGACGGGCCTCTATATAACGGGGGGCAGCTGCCCTGTGACCGGTAAGAATATTTCCCCAGTTTCCCTGACATTCTATAAGAAGGTCTTTCTGCCCCATCTGAACCAGGGCATCGCCTATTGAGGCATCACCATGAGGATGAAACTGCATGGTATGACCCACAATGTTGGCCACCTTGTTGAAGCGTCCGTCATCCAGACGTTTCATGGAGTGCAGAATACGCCTCTGCACCGGCTTGAGTCCATCCACGAAATGAGGTACGGCACGCTCCAGTATAACGTACGATGCATAGTCAAGGAACCAGCCCTGGTACATACCTGAAAGCTGGTGACGTATCATTCCGTTGTCATCCGTTACCGGATGATAAGTAGAGTGTCCGGTATCCTGCCCTTCATCGGCAACGCCCTCCTGATCGCGGAGTTCCTCATCCATTTCCTCTGTTTCGTCGCTCATTCCAAAAAACTTTGGACGCGAAATTACTGCTTTTCAATGACAATTCCCAATTCCGCAGGCCCAACTTACCCCCTCAGGAGCATCAACTTTTCAACAATTTTCATAAAATATGCAACCTTCATCCAAAAGGCTCATTATTACCTTTTTTAAGACTGCCGATTCCCCTTTGTATTAAATAAAAGAGTACCTTTGCGGAAATTTTCGGAAAAAAGGCTGATTATGGCACAAGAAGACGTTTTCAAAAAGATTGTAGCGCATTGCAAGGAGTATGGTTTCGTATTCCCTTCAAGTGAGATTTATGATGGCCTGGGAGCTGTTTACGATTATGGACAGCTGGGCGTTGAGATGAAGAACAACATCAAGACCTACTGGTGGCAGAGCATGGTCCTGCTGCATGACAATATAGTAGGTATTGACTCCGCAATATTCATGCATCCCACCATCTGGAAGGCATCAGGTCATGTTGACGCATTCAATGACCCCCTGATTGACAACCGCGACTCCAAGAAGCGTTATCGCGCCGACGTCCTTATTGAGGACCAGATAGCCAAGTATGATGAAAAGATAGAGAAGGAGGTCGCAAAGGCCGCCAAGCGTTTCGGTGATTCTTTCGATGAGGTCAAGTACCGCGCCACCAGCAACAACGTACTGGAGCATGTAGCCAAGCGTGACGCCCTACACGAGCGATACAAGAAGGCCATGAACGACGGCAATCTGGACGAACTCAAGCAGATTATCCTGGATGAAGGTATCGTCTGCCCCATAAGCGGCACACGCAACTGGACCGATGTACGTCAGTTCAACCTCATGTTCCAGACCGAGATGGGTTCTACCGCCGACGGCGCCATGAAGATATACCTGCGTCCCGAGACCGCTCAGGGTATATTTGTAAACTATCTTAACGTACAGAAAACCGGCCGCATGAAGATTCCTTTCGGAATTGCCCAGATAGGTAAGGCCTTCCGTAACGAGATAGTAGCCCGCCAGTTCATTTTCCGTATGCGTGAGTTCGAGCAGATGGAGATGCAGTTCTTCATCAAGCCCGGAACAGAGCTTGACTGGTTCGCCAAGTGGAAAGAGACACGCATGAAGTGGCACCAGGCTCTGGGATTCGGTGCTGACCACTACCGTTTCCATGATCATGACAAACTGGCTCACTACGCCAACGCCGCTACAGACATCGAGTTCCTCATGCCATTCGGCTTCAAGGAGGTTGAGGGCATCCACAGCCGTACCAACTTTGATCTGTCACAGCATGAGAAGTTCAGCGGCAAGAGCATCAAGTACTTTGATCCCGAGACCAACGAGAGCTATACCCCGTTCGTTATCGAGACCTCTATCGGCGTTGACCGTATGTTCCTGAGCGTAATGTGCGCATCATATGAGGAGCAGGCCCTTGAGAACGGCGAGACACGTACCGTACTGCATCTGCCCGCACCTCTGGCACCTGTCAAGCTGGCTATCCTGCCGCTCGTAAAGAAAGACGGACTGCCCGAACTGGCACGTTCCATCCAGAACGACCTCAAGTTCCACTTCAACTGCCAGTATGATGAGAAGGACTCTATTGGCAAGCGTTACCGCCGTCAGGATGCCATCGGCACTCCTTTCTGCGTAACAGTAGACCATCAATCGCTTGAGGATCAGACCGTAACCCTGCGTAACCGTGACACCATGGAGCAGCAGCGCGTAAAGATTGCAGACCTCTGCAATATCCTTTCGGACACCGTATCGATAACAAGCGTGCTCAAGACTCTCTGATGATGAAACGTTTATCGGCTGTTATCCACGTCCTGTCGGCACTCATACTTCTGAGTTTCCTTTCATGCAAGGAGACCGAGGAGTTTGATGACCACGCCAACTGGCAGAAACGCAACACTGAGTACATCTCCACAATCGCTGCCCAATGCGGCAATGCCAGCCCTGCGACAGCTGCCAAGGGAGATATATTCAAACTGCTCTCTTTCAAGCTGGATCCTGAAAAGGAATGGGGGAACGGCTCATACGTCTATTGCGAGGTCCTGGATAAGGGAAGCGACACTATATCACCATTTTATACTGACAGTGTACGCATCAATTACCGTGTTCGCCTGATGCCCACCCACTACTATCCGGAAGGCCAGGTGGTTGACCAGTCATTCAAGACCTCAACGCTTGACCCCTCTGTCAATATTCCTTCATCATTTGTGGTAAGCGGTCTGATAGACGGAGTATCAACGGCTGTCATGAATATGCACTGCGGCGATTTCTGGAAGCTTTACATACCATACGGTCTGGGATACGGGAGTAATGACAGAGGAGTCATTCCCGCTTATTCCGCACTGATATTCGAGGTCAACCTCACAGAAATAGCTCAAACAGGGCATGACCTCTCACCGAGATAGTTTACATACCAATAATTCATACCAATAACAATTATTATCATGGCAAAGATCAGAGGTGCCGTCACAGTTGACAACGAACGCTGCAAGGGCTGCGAGCTGTGCGTCTATACCTGCGACAAACAGGTACTGGGCATGTCGACAGCCGTAAACAGCAAGGGTTACCACTATGCCTATATGGCCAACCCCGAAGCATGCATAGGTTGCACCAACTGCGGTATTATCTGCCCGGACGGAGTAATATCGGTCTATAGGGTAAAAGTAGAGGAGTAATTATGGAAGAAAGAGAAATGAGACTAATGAAAGGCAATGAGGCCATTGCCGAGGCTGCAATACGCGCCGGTGCCGATGCCTTTTACGGTTACCCCATCACTCCGCAGACGGAGGTAATGGAGTACCTTATGGAGACCGATGCCACAGCCCGTACGGGAATGGCTGTACTCCAGGCCGAGAGTGAAGTATCCGCTATTAATATGGTCTATGGCGGTGCATCTACAGGACACAGGGTGATGACCTCTTCATCAAGCCCAGGTATCAGCCTTATGAGTGAAGGCATTTCATTCATTGCAGGTGCCGAGCTCCCCTGCCTTCTTATCAATGTATCACGCGGAGGTCCCGGTCTTGGAACCATCCAACCCAGTCAGGCCGACTATTTCCAGACTGTAAAGGGTGGCGGTCACGGTGACTACAAGCTGCTCACGCTGGCCCCCTCGTCAGTTCAGGAACTGGCCGATTTCATATCACTCGGCTTTGACCTGGCTTTCAAATACCGCAACCCCACTATGATCCTGGCCGACGGAGCTCTGGGTCAGATGATGGAGAAGATATACCTTCCAGCACCTCGTCCCCGCATGACTGAATATCCAGACTGGGCTACCAACGGCACCCCGGAGGGTAAGGAACGTCGTTTCATCACCTCACTGAACCTCCTGCCGCAGGAGCATGAACTGGTGAACATCCGTCTGCAGAAGAAATACCGCGAGATGGAAAAGAACGAGGTACGTTATGAGATGATCCAGTGTGATGACGCCGAATACGTAATAGTAGCATTCGGAATCATTGCCCGCATAGCACAGAAGAGCATTGAGTTGGCACGCGCCAAAGGCCACAAGATAGGTCTTTTCCGCCCCATCACTCTCTATCCTTTCCCATATGACCAGATACGTGAACTGGCAGACAACAGCCGCATCAAGGGCTTCATGTCCGTAGAACTCAGCGCCGGTCAGATGATTGAGGACATCCGTCTGGCTGTAGAGGGCCGCAAGCCCGTAGGCTTCTTCGGACGTCTGGGCGGAATGGTTCCCACCCCCGAAGAGATTGAGAATGCCCTCTATGAATACTTTAATATCAAATGATCAGCACAATGGAAGTAAACGAAATAATCAAACCTGAGAATCTGGTCTATCAGAAAAGCCGTCTGATGGCCGAGAAGCAGTTCAACTTCTGCCCCGGCTGCGGCCACGGTGTAGTTGTACGCACCATTGCCGAGGTAATTGAGGAGATGGGAATAGAGCATGACGTTATAGGTATCTCGCCTGTAGGCTGCTCAGTGTTCCTCTATGATTTCTATAAGTTCGATGTGGTTGAAGCCGCTCACGGCCGTGCCTGCGCTGTTGCTACCGGTATCAAGCGCGTCCAGCCCGACAAGTTCGTCTTCACCTATCAGGGTGACGGTGACCTGGCTGCCATAGGTACAGGTGAGACAATGCACGCCTGCAACCGTGGTGAGAACATAGTGATAGTATTCATAAACAACGGTATCTACGGAATGACCGGCGGCCAGATGGCTCCCACCACCCTGGAGGGAATGAAGACCACCACCTGCCCCCGCGGACGTGACGTCAAGACAATGGGTTATCCGCTCAACATCACCCCTCTGCTGGCTCAGCTGGACGGCGTATGCTATGTAACACGACATTCAGTACATACACCCGCCAATGTACGCAAGCTCAAGAAGGCACTTCGTCAGGCCTTTGAGAACCAGCGTGACAAGAAAGGCACATCAATAGTAGAGGTCGTGTCCAACTGCAATTCCGGTTGGGGTCTTTCGCCAAAGGCCGCCAATGACTGGATGGTTGAGAACATGTTCAAGAAATATCCTCTGGGAGATATGAAAGTCGATGGCAAACTGGTCATGGACATGAACGCACCCAGATAAATATAGGAACAATATCATGACAGAAGAGATAATCATAGCCGGATTCGGAGGACAGGGAGTCCTCTCAATGGGCAAGATAATAGCTTATTCAGGCCTTATGCAGGGCCTGGAAGTATCGTGGATGCCGTCATACGGACCTGAAATCCGCGGCGGCACAGCAAACGTTACTGTTATCCTGAGCGACAGCCGCATAAGTTCACCTATCCTGCAGAAGTTCAGCACCGCAATCATACTGAACCAGCAGTCCATGGACAAGTTCGAGCCGATGGTAAAGCCCGGGGGCGTGCTAATTTACACCCCCAGTACCATTACCCGCAAGCCCACTCGTACCGACATAACCATCTACCCCATCAAGGCCATCGAGGAGGCAGCCAAGATCAATGCCGCCAAGGTAGCCAACATGTTCCTGCTTGGAGCGTTCATGAAGATTCGCCCCATCCTGGATGTGGAGTACGTTATGGAGGGTATCAAGCACTCCGTATCGGAGCGCAACTGGAAATACCTGCCCCTGAACGAGAAGGCCATCAAGGCCGGAATGGAGCTGGTAAAGTAAGAACAATAACTTTTTTATCCCGATGAAACATTTCGGAATAACCACCTTTTTGGCAGCTGCATTGTCCATTGGCAATGTGACTGCCAAAACTTTTGATTTCAATCCTGATTTCAATATCGGATTGGATGCAGGTACCACAGGCACAGGAATAGTGCTGGAATCAAGAATCAATGCATTTATGGGAGTAAGGACAGGATTCGACTGGATGCCGCACTTTGAGTTCCCCATGCATTTTACAATCCAGGTAGGCGAAGACGGCAATCCCGATTATGATGAACAGGGACGATCCCGTTTTGACCGTATGGCCGGATATCTGGAGGAAATGACCGGATTCCAAATTGACCAGCAGGTAGATATGATAGGAGAACCTCATTTCCACAACTTCAAGCTGCTTATAGACGTATATCCTTTCAGGAACAAGCACTGGAGTTTCACTGCGGGATTCTATGCCGGACCTTCTGTTATAGGACGTGCATACAACCGTACTGAAGATATGACCACACTCCTATCGGTATCCATGTACAACAACATATATGATAAGGTATATGAAATAGAGTACAATGACGAGTCTGAACTGGACGGTGTATTTCTAGGATTGGAATTACCGCCGATGGTCAATGAGAAGATACTTAACTCCGGCCGGATGGGAATGCATGTGGGCGATTTCCCTGACGGTAAACCCTATATTATGGAGCCGGACCAGGACAATATGGTAAAGGCCCAAATGAAAGTCAATGCTTTCAAGCCATATCTCGGAGCCGGATTCAACGGTCTGATTGACAGCAGGAATGACCGCCTCAAGTTTGCAGCAGACTGTGGCGTTATGTTTTGGGGTGGAGCCCCCAAGGTCTATACTCATGACGGCACTGAGATAACCTCTCTGAATAACCTGAACGGCCAGGTGGGTAAATACATAGGCTTATCAAACAAGTTTAAGGTATTCCCCCTGCTGAACCTGAGCATATCCTACAGGATATTCAAATAAAACAATTGAGGCTCGCATAAATCTGCGAGCCTCAATTATTCTTATCGAATCACCACTTTCTTTCGGTTTATTATATAAACCCCAGCGGGCAACTCTTCTATCTGCCTTGAATTAAGCACGCCCAGACTGCGTCCTGAAAGTGAGAACACATCCGCACCCTCATTCCGGATTATCAACGGAACATTGGCCGCAATGGAATCGGCTATACGGATTGAGTCGGCAATACGGATAGAATCAGCTATACGCTGCTCTTCGGCAAGCCTTTCAAGTATAACCTGATACTCGCTTTCAGTGACAAGAGGTATCTCATCGGGGAAACCCTCCCCCACAGTAAGATAAGACTGGTTTGCGGGAAGGAAACTGCCGGCATCCATGCAGACATATCCCAGACGTCCATCCTTGGTTACTCCCAGCACACGCATTGAATTGGCATCAAAAGCAACCTGATTCTTTCTTGTCTCGTTATTGAAGAAAACGCCCTTCAGGCAATTGGTCTGGGTTATGTTTCCGGATACATGGCATAAACTGAGTTTATTGTTCACTACATTATCCGAAGAACACTCTATTATGACAGGGGTACAGGAAGGTATTACGGTTGAGGTACACTCCTCTACTACAATTCCATGTTCGTGGGCCTCCTTTATAATCCAAACCTTCATGCCATTTCCAGCCAACGAAAAGCCGAAATCAGCATAAAACGGATGGAACATACGACCATTGTTAACTACAGAAGGTGTTATGCCAAAGAATTCATCTTCAGTATCCACCTTTGATACCACCCATTTGCGGTAATCTCCGGAACGTTTTGTTCCCATCGAACCTTTATCAGCCGTACCATAGTTATCGTCCGAAAGATACTTTCCCTCGGCATAAACCTGATAAAGGCCATTATTACAATGGGCATATACATAATAACCTATTATCTTATGTACACCTGTACCCTGCGCCTGCAGGTCATAATAATCGCCACCGCTATTGGATCCTATCTTCTCTATATAGATGATGGATGCGGGATCCGAATAGGTTCTGGAATGATCGGTCCACAATTCAAGTGCGCCCATCTCGGCCGATGTAGCCTGTACGCTTATTGAACCGGTATTATCCCTGACATACACATAACGGCCGGTCTTGAGGTTTGACACCCTGTAATAGCCGTCTTCCAGTTGCGGATAGGCACTTACAGACAGCAGTCCGATAAACAAAGTCAATAAAAGTCTTTTCACCTCTTTATAATAAAGAACTTGCCTGTAGCCTGTCATAATAGGCAGACAACAGGCAAGTCCAAAGTTTTACACTAGAAGCTTACTTGGCCACGCAGATACTTACGCGGTTGAGTGACATATCCTCACCCTCGTAGATGTTAGCCTCGGAGCCCTTATATGTAACAGTCATGCGAGACTCGTCAATTCCGGCATCCTTGAGTGCCTTAGCAACATTCTCAGCACGTCTCTGTGAGAGCTTCATATTGTACTCGGGAGTACCGGTAGCCTTATCGGCATTACCCTGTATCTCAAGAACAGCCTCAGGATTCTCATTCATGAACTCAACAATACGACGGATCTTGTACTTTTCAGTGCTGCTGATCTTATCCTTGTTGATCTCATAGTAAATCTCCTCGTAGAGACTGGGTTTAAGCACCTCAACCGGCTTCTCAACAACCACAGTGTCAATCTTCTCAACCTCCTCGGGAGCCGGTGCATAATCGGCAGCCTCAGACAGAGGTATCATCTTCTCCTTAGGCTTCTTGTCATTTGTACGTCCGAAGCAGTACTTCACGCCGACCAAACCATTGAAGTACCAGTCTGAGTTCCAGGTCTTCTTGGAGTTATACTGGTCTGAAAGGGTGTTTGCCTGTACCTCTATGCCGACAGACCAATTGTCATTGATATGCCAGTCGCAGAAAGCACCAAAGCGGAAAGGAAAGTACAGACTCTTGCGGTTGTCTCCTGTATAGTACATGATACCCTCGCCTTCACTTACGTCAACGGTGGTATTGTATACTGTCTTGTAGCTATTCACCAGTTCAGCCTTGGCATCCTCGGCCTTACTGTTGCTGAAAGTGAAGTTAGCACCTACTCCGGCAAACAATCCGGCACCTATCTTACGCTCAGGATTGAATCCGCCAATCAGGTTTGTAAGGTCAACCATCAAATCAAGTGACGGTGCCACATAGTTCCAATCCCATTTGTAATCCTTGTTATCGGGAGTGAAATCCTTGCTGATACCGGCTCTACTCTTCCAGAAATCAACAGACAGACGGGCAGCCAATGAGGGATTGAACTCATAACCTACTCCCAGCTGGAAGTTCGGAGAAAGAAGGTCACCGAATGAAACCTCACCTAAGGTATGCTGTATACCTCCCTGTCCCTGAAGGAAGAAGTGCGGGTTGAACGTGTATTCATACTCGTCTGCCTCCTCTTCGGCCGCATTCTGGGCCTGAGCGGGCATCACGGCACATGCTGTAAGCAGCATTGCCAATTCGAATATTCTTAATCTTTTCATTGTCCAATAGTCTTAATAAGGTTGAACCAATCACTCAACGGTTACATAGAACCTCTGTGCAGAAATCACGCCTGAGTAGTCAACAGCACTGTAATAGATTGTGTATGTACCAGGAGTGGATACTTTGAACGGAATGGCAAAACGTGCACCGTCAATCACCTCATTCATATATTCAAGACCATTTGCTTCGGCAACGCCTGCAGCAGGACCAGCTACGACTGCTACATACTTCTTATATGCAGGAGCCAGGAGTTCTGCTGTATATGAAGTGGGATACAGAACTATACCACCGTTTGCAGCAGTGAATTTTGAAGGATAGGAGGGATCGTTACTCATAGGATGGAATGTACCGTCATTGCCCTCATACATGATAGCGGGCTGCAGGAATGCGTTCACATCCAGGTCAAGCTTGCTGTTTATGCGGCTTGTCACTGCGTTAATGCGGCTGATGAGTGAATTCATCTTGTTGAAGTAGCTGTTATAACCGCTCAGTGAGTTGTTGATTGAAGTCTGAACATCTGTCAACATCTTGTTAACTTCAACATCAAGTTTAGCGCCAAGCTGAGTCTGGATCAGATTGTCAACCTTAGTCTTAATATCGTTGACTATATTGTTGATAGCTGTATTAACATTAGATGCCCAAGTTACAGTCTGACCGGCGAAAGTATTATTAATATCGTCTATCAAAGCGTTCAATCCATCTACAGGATAGGTTTTCTTACCCTCTGAATCGCGACCCGGTGTGCCAGCAGGTACGTCAACTGTAATAGTAACAGAGGGATAAGCTATGTTAACTGTACCAAAACCAATATTTGAAGTAATTCCTGATACATCGAATGAAATAGAACTCAAATCAATGTGGATAGTTGAAGGCATGCTGATAGAAAGGTCTGTCAGCGGGCTGATAGTGGGAAGTCTGCGAGATGTGCCGATTCCCTGACCTGCCTGGTATGAAAGAGGCTGGATTGCAGCAACTGCAACATCATACTGTGATGTAACACTGTGCTCACCTAAGCTGTCCTTCCACTCAACCTTAACGGCATTGGCGTCAAGCTGAGTCTGAGCCAGTTTGAATACAGCACCTGCTATACCGGAAAGATTCACACCATCTTTATATGAAAGCACATCCTTGGCAATATTCTTAAGCTGATCCTTTGTGACAGCCAGCTTGGGGCTAAGGGTGTCAAGACCACTCTCCTCAATCTTAACTGCAGCCTCATAGAAACCGGTGTTGCCGCCAGCACGGGTCCAGCCGAATGTAAGCTTCTCTGTAGAAGGCTTCAGTGTATCCATCTTTACGAAAGTTGAATCACCAAGGCTGTTTACGAGAGAGAACTTGTATGTAGAGTCAATCTTAACTTCATTAGGATTGATGGTAATGAATATACGTCCTGCGTTGTTGGCCGAATCACTCAGGATTGTGTTGTTGGCACTCAAATTGGTCTGTGTGGGATTTGCGCCGATTGCAGCCAGCTCTGCTGCCTGCAGCTCCATACCCGGATCAAGCACAGCATCCAGACTTGCACCATAAGCCGGGAATGCAACATCTGTCAAAGCCTTGCCATAATAGCAGCTCAGGATATTTGAACGGATGCCCATCGGCAGTGCAAATGAACCGAATGTGGGGTTAACCGTACCCTGTACATACAGGCTGGTTATACGCTTCTTCTCGGCATCAAACAGGCTGTCAACCCTCTGCTCTACCTTCTCAATGCGCTTCTCCAATGAATCCAGTTTAGGTTTGATTGTATCGTCAACGCATTTCTTAAGGTTGCGCAGTATAGGAGTGATGCTGTCGATTGTATCCTTATAAGGCATGAGAACCTTATTAACGATTGAATCAAGAGTATCAACCCTGCTGTCAATGATGCTGTCAAACTTCATGAGGATCTTATCTGTCTGAGTCAATGTGTCGGCGATTGAATCAAGATCGTGCCTGATAGCGTTAACTCTCTGGTTCAGATATCTCAATACACCGGCTACATCATTTGAATCCTGGAAAGTGCTGTCCAGACCCAGTATGTTCTTGATGGAGTCACCTGTCAGTCCTTTCAGAAGCCATTTGGTAGTGGCGCTGTCCAAAACGTGTACAACAGAGTCAAGTGAGTCACAGTTAACTGTGCATCTGTTCTTGAGAAGTTCAAAGATTGAATCGATGTCATGACGATGAATCTGCAAAGTATCATCGAATTTCTGATGATCGATCTTGTTCAATGCCCTAAGGTCAGCATAATCATCGTAGTCCCTGCAGGAACCAATTGTTACCAACCCGATCAACGAGCAGGCTAAAATCAGATAACTGACAATTTTCTTTTTCATTTTTGTTGGATTTTGTTTGTTTATTTGTTTTACGTTTCTTTTAGTCCGAAATAGTCCAATGATTTACAATCATTCATATTGGCTTGCAAAGTTAGAGGATTTTTTTTATATAATAAAATAATTATGAATAATTTTCACTCATTATTGCATGAAAAAGCCCGAACATATCGTATCTGACACGTTCGGGCATTCAATTCTGGAAGAAAACCGTATGTTTATTTGGCCGAGTCGCGTTCCCTTATCTCTACACGCCTTATCTTTCCGCTTATGGTCTTGGGCAGTTCATCCACGAATTCCACAACTCGCGGATACTTGTAAGGAGCTGAAACTTTCTTGACATGATTCTGGATCTCCTTGATGAGAGCCTCCTTGTCCGGATAGTCGCGGTACTCCTTGGAAAGTATGATTGTAGCTTTAACAACCTGTCCGCGAACCTCGTCCGGAACACCTGTAACCGCACACTCCACAACCGCGGGATGGGTCATAAGGGCGCTCTCCACCTCGAACGGTCCAATACGGTAACCGGAACTCTTGATAACGTCATCCGTACGACCCACGAACCAGTAATAACCGTCACTGTCACGCCAAGCCACATCGCCGGTATGATAGATACCGTTATCGTGAACTGTTTTGGTAAGTTCCTGGTTATGATAATATTCCTCAAACAGGCCCAACGGTATGCGCTTGTCGGTATGAAGTATTATCTCACCGCTTTCACCATCTTCCGCCGAACGCCCGTCATTTGTGAGCAGGTCCATATCGTATGCCGGATTTGGAACACCGAGTGACCCGGGCTTAGGTTTCATCCACGGGAATGTACCTATGGTCATTGCGGTCTCCGTCTGGCCGAATCCCTCATGTATGTCCAGTCCGGTATGTTCCTTCCAGTAATCAAACACGCTGGGATTGAGCGGTTCACCGGCAGTAGTGCAATATTTCAAGGCGCTCAGGTCATACTGGCCCAGATCCTCACGTATCAGATAACGGTAAATAGTGGGAGGAGCACAGAATGAAGTAACTTTATACTTCGCCATTGCTGCCAGGATATTTGCAGGAGTGAATTTCTCGTGGTCATACACAAAGACCGCCGCACCCGAGAGCCATTGGCCGTAAAGCTTTCCCCACACTGCCTTGCCCCAACCGGTATCGGCTACAGTAAGATGCAGGCTGTTCTCATTCACGTTATGCCAGTACTTGGCTGTAACTATATGTCCCAGGGGATATAGGAAATTGTGAGCCACCATCTTGGGGTTGCCGCTTGAGCCCGATGTAAAATACAGCAGCGAAATATCATGATTGTCATTCACATGATCCGGACGCTTGAATTCGGAAGCGTTCCTCATACCTTCGTCCATACTGTGCCAACCGCCCTCGCAGTAGGAACCGGTAGCCACAAGCACCTTCACAGACGGAGCATCCTTGAGGCAGTCATTCACATGTTGTATCATTATAGGCTCATCGGCCGATACTATCATCTTGATCTGAGCCGAATTCGCTCTGTAAATAAGGTCCTTGGGAGTAAGCAGATGAGTAGCCGGAATAGCCACAGCACCCAGTTTGTGCAATGCCACGATAGAGAACCAGAACTCGGCTCGCCGCTTAAGCATCATCATGACGCAATCACCCGGACCTATTCCAAGTGATTGGTAGAAAGATGCCACCTGATCCGACTTGCGTTTTATATCGGCAAATGTATAACGGTGCTCCTCACCCTCATCATTGGTCCACAGGAGGGCCAGCTTATCGGGATCCGTACGGGCCCACTCATCAACCACATCGTAGCCGAAATTGAAATTGTCCGGTACAATTATCTCAAAGTTTTTCTGGAAATCATCAAGAGAGTCGAACTCTACTTTTCGTAAGTATTTTTCAAGCATAAAACAAAATCAGATGATAATAGCTAAAAAGCGTGCCGGTTCACCGTTGAGGGCACGCATCCCATGAGGTTGTGTTGCATCAAAGTAAATACTGTCACCGGGATTCAGGACCAGTTCCTTACCTCCGATGCTCAGGAACAGTGTCCCTTTAAGCACCAGGTTGAATTCCTGACCCTCATGAGAATTGAGGTGCATCTCACTCTCCATCTTGGGATCTACCGTCACAATGAAGGGAGATGCCTTTGCATGCTTGAATCCCATAGCAAGAGCCTGATACTTATAAGCTTTCTGACGTTCTATGACCGGTCCTTTCCCCTTGCGAACCAACCAATAGCTGGTCATATTGGGAGCATCGCCGGCAAACAGTTCCAGAGGCTCAACACCCAGGACATTGGCGGCATTGCACAGAAAGTTCATCGGAATATCCGATTCGCCCGACTCATATCGTTTAAGTTCATCCGGGGTGATTCCGCACTTTTGCGCCACCTCTTCAATAGTCATCTCCAAATCCTCGCGGAGTCCGCGAAGACGCATGGCCATCTGCTTTATTTGTTCGTTTATTTCCATATCATATAACCTCTATTCCCTGTTCCTCGCAAAGCTTCAGACTGAGCTCGCGGAGTTTGAATTTCTGAATCTTTCCGCTTCCCGTCAAAGGATACTCCTTGACAAAGAATACATATTTGGGAATCTTGTAACGGGCAATCTTTCCGCGGCACCAGTCACGCACCTCCTCCTCGGTAAGCTTTGCGCCATCGTCCAGTATTATGAAAGCGCCCACCTCCTCGCCGTACTTCTTGGAAGGCACGCCTGCCACCTGAACGTCACGTACGCCTGGCAGATGGTAGAGGAATTCCTCTATCTCACGCGGATAGATATTCTCACCGCCTCTGATTATCATATCCTTGATACGGCCTGTGATACGATAGTTACCGTTCTCATCCATTATTCCCAGATCACCTGAATGCAGGTAACCGTTCTCGTCAATCACCTCGGCCGTAGCCTCGGGGTTCTTGTAATAACCCTTCATCACGTTGAATCCCTTGCAGCACATCTCACCCTGAACGCCCACAGGAACCTCCTTGTTTGTCTCGGGATCCAGCACCTTGACATCCACAAACTCGTAATCACGGCCCACCGTAGTGTAGCGCACCTCATCAGGGTCATCTATACGGGTCTGGCTCATACCGGGTGATGACTCGGTGAGACCGTAAACGCTGGTAACATGCAGGTACATCTTTTCCTCAACCTTGCGCATCAGCTCTATAGGGCAGAGCGAACCTGCCATAATACCCGTACGCAGGCAGGATAGGTCAAACATATCGAACATCGGGTGGTTCAACTCTGCAATGAACATGGTGGGCACACCGTAAAGCGCTGTACAGCGCTCCTTGTGAACCGATGCCAGAGTCACCAACGGGTCAAACCTCTCCACTACAACCTCGGTACAACCGTGTGTAAGGCAGTTCATGGTAGCCAGCACAACTCCAAAACAGTGGAACAGAGGTACACATACACAAAGCTTGTCGTCCTGTGTGAATGCCATATGCTCGCCGGTCAGGAATCCATCATTCGCAATATTGTAGTGGGTCAGCATAACCCCCTTGGGGAATCCGGTGGTTCCGGACGTATACTGCATGTTTACAACGTCGTGGCAATTGACCGATTTACGCAGACGGAGGAACTCGTCATCATCGGTATTCTCACCCAAAAGCAGGATCTCGGCGGTATTGTACATACCGCGGTATTTCTCCTGACCTATATACACCACATTCTTCAGCTTGGGAAAACGTTTGCTCTCCAGATGTCCCCGCTGGCATTCGCGCAGTTCGGGCAACATGGTATAGGCCATATCCACATAGTTGCTCTCCCATGTGCCGTCGGTAAGACACAGCGTATGCATATCGGAATCCTTGCAAAGGTATTCCAGCTCGTTCTGCTTGTAATTGGTGTTCACGGTAATGCATACCGCACCTATCTTGGCGCATGCATACAGGAAAGTGAGCCAGTCTGGCACATTCTGTGCCCAGAGGCCTACGTGAGTCCCCTTGGTGACACCTATGGCTATTAGACCGCGGGCCATATCATCTACCCTCTCGTTGAACTGTTTCCAGGTAAACCTGAGGTCGCGGTCCGAATAAACAATATATTCCTTGTCGGGCGTTACCTGAGCCCAATGCTCAAGCCAGTCGCCCAGCGTTCTTTCAGATAATTGGTACATGTCGGAATCAGATAGGAGTATAAACTACAGCAAGAATACGCGCCTTCTGGCCATTGTAGCCATGCACGTGATGCTTAACTATCGAATCATAATAAATGCTGTCACCCTTCTCAAGAACGTATGAGTTTTTTCCGTAGTTGATTTCAACCTGACCGTCAAGTACGTAAATGAACTCCTCACCCTCGTGGGTTGAAAGGTCGAACTTGGGATTCTCATCAGGAAGGATGTCTATTACGAAAGGCTCCAGATGACGGTTGTCCTTGCCCTCGGAGAGTGAATGGTAAATCATGTTCTCATGACCTTCGGCGGCATGGTTGGAGAATCTTACGCTCTCGCGTTCCTCACTGGCTCGGCTCACAACAGCACCCACACTCTGCTGGTCATCCAGGAAAGTACCCAGTCTGACGCCCAGCACACGGGCTATCTTTATAAGGGGAGCCAGACCCGGCAGCGGGCCGTCATTCTCTATTGCCTTAACTTGATCTACAGTCAACTGTGCGCGCTCGGCCAGAACCTCGATCTCCATCTGTTTTGACTCTCTCAGAGAGCGGATCTTCTTACCTACTGGTACTTTCGAATTCATGATTTATCGTATATTTATGCAGTATATTCAGTATCATCGGGCAAAAATACAAAAAGCATTCCAAACAGATGCGTAAACCATTATAATACTTGCAGAAAACTCATATAAAATTATATTTTTTAAACAATGTGATATAAACCTTTTTGATTACCTTTGTATGTTAAATAACGCATAAAATGACAGACGAAATCAACAACGGGCAGGCCAATTATTCAGCGCAAAACATTCAGGTGCTTGAGGGTCTGGAGGCAGTGCGCAAGCGCCCTGCAATGTATATAGGTGACATCAGCGAGAAAGGTCTGCACCACTTGGTATATGAGGTAGTTGACAACTCCATAGACGAGTCAATGGCCGGTTACTGCACACACATTGAGGTAGCCATAAACCAGGACGGCTCAATAACCGTTCAGGATAACGGCCGCGGTATACCGGTAGATATGCATCCCAAAGAGCACAAGTCCGCCCTTGAGGTCGTAATGACCGTTCTCCATGCCGGCGGTAAATTTGACAAGGGATCATATAAGGTTTCAGGCGGTCTGCACGGCGTAGGCGTATCGTGCGTAAACGCCCTCTCCACCAAGATGATAACCGAGGTCTTCCGTGACGGTAAGGTCTATCGTCAGGAATACTCCTGCGGCAAGCCCGTAACCGGAGTTGAATGCGTAGGCACAACAGATATAAACGGTACGCGCCAGACATTCTGGCCCGACGGCTCCATATTCACCACCACTGAGTACAAGTATGACATACTTGCCGCACGTCTGCATGAGCTTGCATTCCTGAACGCAGGCCTTAAGATATCCCTTACAGACTACCGCGTAATGGAAGAAGGACAGCCCAAGAAAGACGTATACTTCTCAAACGAGGGCCTTAAGGAATTCGTAGCCTACATTGACGAGAACCGCGTTCACCTTATCCAGGAGCCCATCTATCTGAATACAGAAAAGCAGGGAGTACCCATTGAGGTGGCCATCCTGTACAACACCGAGTACAAGGAAACCATCCGCTCATTCGTAAACAACATCAACACCATAGAGGGCGGCACCCATCTGGTAGGTTTCCGCACCGCTCTGACCCGCACCCTCAAGAAGTATGCCGATGACAACAAGTTCCTTGAGAAAGCCAAGGTAGAGATTGAAGGTGAGGATTTCCGTGAGGGTTTGACAGCAGTTATTTCAGTAAAGGTTGCCGAGCCTCAGTTTGAGGGCCAGACCAAGACCAAGCTGGGAAACTCAGAGGTTGCAGGTGCCGTACAGCAGGCCGTAGGCGAAGCTCTCACCTTCTATCTGGAGGAGCACCCCAAGGAGGCCAAGCTGATTGTTGACAAGGTTATCCTGGCTGCCCAGGCACGTGTAGCAGCCCGTAAGGCACGTGAGAGCGTTCAGCGCAAGAGCCCGCTTTCAGGCAGCGGACTTCCCGGCAAGCTGGCCGACTGCTCCGATAAGGATCCCGCCAACTGCGAGCTCTTTATAGTAGAGGGAGACTCCGCAGGCGGCAGCGCCAAGCAGGGCCGCGACCGCCACACCCAGGCTATCCTGCCCATCCGCGGTAAGATATTCAACGTGGAGCGTGTAATGTGGCACAAGGCCTTTGATCACGAAGAGGTAAACAACATCATCCAGGCCCTGGGTGTTCGTTTCGGCCTCAACCCCGATGACTCCAAAGCCGCAAACTATGACAAGCTCCGTTATTATAAGGTAATAATAATGACCGATGCCGATGTGGACGGCTCACATATAGACACGCTCATAATGACTCTTTTCTTCCGCTATATGCCTGAACTGATAGAGAAAGGTCACCTCTACATAGCCACACCTCCCCTTTACCTCTGCACCAAAGGTAAGGTCAAGGAATTCTGCTATGACGATGTCCAGCGTCAGCGCTTTATAGACCAGTATGGTGACGGAATGGAGCAGAACATCATAACACAGCGTTACAAAGGTCTGGGTGAGATGAATCCCGAGCAGCTTTGGGAAACCACCATGAACCCCGAAAACCGCCTCCTCAAGCAGGTTCACATCCAGGACGCCGCCGAGGCAGACCACATCTTCAGTATGCTGATGGGTGAGGACGTCGGCACACGCAGGGAGTTTATTGAGAGGAACGCTACTTACGCAAATATTGACGCGTAAAACAAAAAAAGGTTGGTTCTGCAGAACCAACCTATTTTTATCCTTAAGCGTACTTACTATTAAGCGAGCTTAGCGATGTGAGCGCAGAGCTTTGACTTGAGGTTAGCGGCCTTGTTCTTGTGGATGAGCTTGGTCTTAGCCAGCTTGTCCAGCATCTTCTGAACCTTGGGATAGGTAGCAACGGCCTCTTCCTTGTTGGTCATAGCGCGGAGTTCACGAACGGCATTACGCATGGTCTTAGCATAATAACGGTTGTGAAGTCTTCTCTTCTCGCTCTTTCTGATAGCCTTCAAGGCTGATTTGTGGTTTGCCATTATAACAACTTTTAATTTTAAATTTTACAATTTGTAGCGCGTATGAGAGTCGAACTCATCTTGCAAGAATGAAAATCTTGAGTACTAGCCGATATACGAACGCGCCATCCTTTCCGGCAAGCCTCGGGAGGCTGCCCTATAAAGCGGATGCAAAAGTAGTTACATTTTTCCAAACGGCAAACAATCTCATTAAATTTTTTAGAATCTTAAAACCGGCAAACATATCTTGCCATTATTGTATATTTTTGTCACCGATAACACGACAGAATTATGTGGGAGCATCAAGAAGGTATTCTGATAGGAGCTGTCAGGCATAACGACCGAAGCAGTGTGGCGCGCGTTTTCACACGCACCCACGGTATGGTCCCATTCATATGGTTCCTCTCCAAAAGCGGAAAGAACGCCTCACGCAATACGCTCCTGCAGCCGCTTACACATCTTGACTTCCAGGCTGAATACGTACCCACAGAGACCCTTCATCATATAAAGGAGGCCAAGAACTCCCTACCTTACAAGGATATCCCCTTTAATCCGGTAAAGAGCGCCATTGCGCTTTTCCTGTCGGAATTCCTCACCTTTGCGCTCCATGATGAGCAGAACAACCCCGGACTGTACCGCTTTCTGACAGAGTCACTCCAATGGCTCGATGCCGCCCCTGAGGGAGATTATGCCAATTTTCATATAGCATTCATGATAGGTACGGCAAGTCATATCGGAATCTGTCCCAATGCCGATGAATATACACCCGGCTGTGTGCTCGATATGCGTGACGGCTGCTTCTGCCCTCTTCTGCCCAATCATACGGAGTATATGCCGGCAGACCTATCATACAAGCTGCACCTTCTCATGGAGAGCAGTTTTGACCATATAAAAGACGCGCCCCTGACCGGTCAGCAGCGCGTCATGTTGCTTAATTCACTCAATACTTTCTTCCGTCTTCACATCCCCTCATTCCCCGTACTCAAGTCAATCGAGGTACTGGAGACGGTGTTCGGTTAAGCCCTCAAAGCCTTAAGTTCCGAAAGGCCCACGGTATTACGCAGATATGTAGGCGATGCCTCGATGGCATCAATAAGCGCATCGTTGTCCAGATCGGCATCGGTCATCTCGTAGAGATAGAGCTGACGTTTGTCGACACGGTCACCGTACAGTCCCTCAATTACAGTATCAACAACTTCCTCGTCGTCCATGAGAGGCAGATTGTCCATGCCGAATCCGGTAGCCAGGACCGTTATCTTTACCTCATCGGTCAGGGTATCGTCGTTGGCAAGGCCCCAGATAACCTCAATGTTCTTATCCTCGAACTTATCCATGAAGTGACGCACCTCATTCATCTCATCCAGCATGAGCTGATGCTCAGCCTGAGTGCTCTGATATATGTTGAACAGTATCTTCTTGGCTTTGTGTATATCGTTGTTATAGAGCAGCGGTGATTTCAGGGCAGCGTCAAAAGCCTGGTTCACACGATTCTCACCCTTGGCTATACCGGTACTCATTATTGCTACACCGCCGTTCTTGAGGACCTTGTTCACATCACGGAAGTCAAGGTTGATTATACCGCGGCAGGTAATAAGCTCGGCTATGCTCTTGGTTGCGGTGGTCAGAGTCTCATCCACATGCAGGAAACCTGTGGCAACGCTTTGGTCCGGATAAATCTCAAGCAGCTTCTCGTTACTGATAACAAGCAGTGCGTCAACATACTGCGACATCTCACGCACGCCCTTGAGCGCCTGCTTTATCTTGGGGCGCATCTCAAACTTGAACGGGATGGTCACGATACCTACGGTAAGCATACCGCACTCCTTGGCACACTTGGCTATTACCGGAGCCGCACCGGTTCCCGTGCCGCCTCCCATACCTGCGGTGATGAACACCATCTGTGTATCATCCTTGAACTGGGCCTTGATATCATCAAGACTCTCCTCGGCAGCCTTGCGTGCCACCTCGGGGTCATTACCGGCTCCAAGACCGTTTGTAGTCTGACGTCCCAGTTGGAGTTTGATGGGTATGTCAGAGTCGGCAAGTGCCTGTTGGTCTGTATTGGCAATCACGAAAACCACATCATGAATGCCCTCCCGATACATGTTCTTGACAGCATTGCTGCCACCGCCACCCACACCGATAACCTTGATTATCTTACGTGATTCGGTAGGAAAATCAAACGGAAGAATCTCTTTCTCTTCAAATTCTTTAATATCCTGGTTCATAGTCGTTATCGGTTTAATCAGTTCTCTGTTTTCTGGCCGTTGTCCTCCTTGTCCTCAAAGAAGCTTTCACCCATATTCATAAAGTTGTCCACCCAACGCTTGAACACGCTCACCTTCTTGGGACGGTTCTTTTCGGCCTCCTCCTCTTTTATGGCAGTCTCCTCCTCTTTCCTGGCGGCTGCTTTCTCACGAGCCTCCTGCTCCAGACGGTCACGCTCGGCCTGGGCGCTCTCACCGGTATCGGTAAAGAGGCCTATCTGAACCACCTTATCCTGATTCTCGGCCGAAATGTTGTCAATCTCATCCATCTTGGGCAGTTCGCAGCAGTTCTCATCACCCTTGGCCATTACTGAAAGCAGAGCCAGCTGTGATCCGTCACCGCGCTTCCAGCTGGGCTCATTCCAGCTCACTCCGCACGTAGGCTCCGAAACCACTCGCGGTCTGCGCATTGAAGGCATCAGTTTTGTAAACACCTGATCCAGCTGACGCAGCTGTGATCCGCCTCCTGTCAGCACTATTCCCGCATACAGCACCTCACCGTATCCCGATGCGTTTATCTGAGCGCACACGTTACGGATTATCTCCTCGTTACGGGCTTCAATGATATCTCCTATCTCCTTGAGCAGAACCCTGTGGTCATTAATAGTAATGGTCTCATTCTCATCCTGACTTCCTATCAGGTTGCAGAGTCCGTAGGTGCACTTGAGCTGTTCGGCCTGCTCCGTCTCTATCTTGAGTATTGCGGCCAGGTCACGTGTTATCAGAGCGCTGCCAAGCGGAATTACGCGCAGGAAACGCAGCAAACCGTTCTTGTAGACCGATACGGTAGTGGTATCGGCACCGTAGTCAACCAAAACACATCCCTGCTGACGGTCATCGTCACTCAGGATGGCATCGGCCTGTGCCATAGGTGTCACATAACCGTCCACAATATCAACCTGAGCCATCATAAAGCATTGTGCAATATAATCGGCAACCTGCTTCTTGAGCAGTATGTTCAGATAACTGCCTTCCAGGGAACGGCAGGCCACACCCATAGGATCCGTCTCCGTACCGCGCTTGTTGTCCACCACGTATTCCTGTGACTCCTGATACAGGTTTACATAACCCTCATAGTCTATCTCGCTGCACTGCTGGAACATAACATCAATAACCTCCTGGCTAACCACCGTCTCTTGGTCAAACTGATGCTCCACTTTGCTTATCACGGACCTGAGTCCCTTTGCGTTGTAACCCACATAGACCTTCTCTATCTTGGTAGAGAGAATAGAGTTAAGTCTTTCAACCACCTCGGCAATTGCGTTGGCGGTCTTGTCCAGATTATAAACCGCACCGTGTCTGATGCATGCCGATGAAGGCACCGATGCATACGCCATCACTCTGAGCGAGCTGTCATACTGAACCTGACCGGCCACTCCCGATATCTTGGATGAACCAAGCTCAATGGCAACAATAGTTTTGTCGTTTTCCATCTATCTTATTTTCGTTTCTTGCATACTACCTGATTCTCATAGGCCACGCTTATGGAACGGTACTTGTTCCAGCCCACGTTGTCCAGTCCCTTGGCGTAGAAGTTCATGAGACGTTCCAACTTACGCTCCACATCATCGGCCGTACCCAATATGAGCAGATGGTCACCCACGCGGGGTACCAGCTCTATCTGTCCTTCACGAGTTACGTTTATCTGCTCCACCTGAGCCTTCCAGAACTCGGAACGGTCAATCGCGTTGACCACACGCAGAAGGTCCTGCGATGCGAACCTGCGGTCAATATATCCCGTGGCTACCGGAAGCTGCACCGCAAGAGAATGCTGCGAGAGTATCTCTCCCCTGCTGTCCACATAGAAGTCCTGACCTCGGTTATTCATTACACGCACCAGAGGTACCTTACTGGATATGTTTATCCTGAGCAGATCACCACCGGTCTTGTAGCACTGGACTTCGCCGACCAGCGGATGCAGCAACAGTGTGGTCTCCACCTCATCCAGGTCAATCTCATTCAGCGGCAGACCCACCGGATCCATGGAATGTTCCTGAAGCAGCGACAGCACCATCTCCTCATCAATCAGGTCAAAATGAAGGCTGTCCGTAATATGCAGGTCCACACCCTGACACAGACGGATATCCTCGTGACTGTCAGTCATGGACACAACGGCATATACCAGATATCCCGCCAGTGCAACCACCGATAATATGGACAGTATCTTCTTGACCACCTTTATTTAAGTATATCAGTTATGGTTTCAACATAATCCTCCAGGTCACCTGCGCCCAGAGTAACCAGCACTTCCACCTTATCCTTGAACGACTCCACCAGCTCGGGCACCTGATTGCGTGATATTATACCCTTGCATACACCCGGCTTCATGTTATCCGCCAGCAGATTGCTCGTCACACCCGGAATAGGCTGCTCCCTGGCCGGATAAATCTCCAGAAGCCATACCTCGTCAAACAATGAGAGGCTGTCGGCAAACTCATTGTAGAAATCCCTCGTACGGGTATAGAGATGAGGCTGGAATATGCATGTAATCTTGCGGTCGGCATAGAGTTTGCGCAATGAGAGTGCGCATTGCCTTATCTCCTCCGGATGGTGTGCATAGTCGCTCAGATAAACCTTGTCGGCCTTCTTTACGTGGAAGTCAAACCTGCGGTCACAACCGCGGAAACTTGCCATACGCTCTCTTATCACATTGTCCGATGCACCGCTCAGCTGTGCCATAGCCATAGCGGCCACAGCGTTCTCCACATTGATTGGGATAGGCACACCCAGCTCCACATCGGCAATGCTGCCCAGCGGCGAAACATAGTCAAACCTGAGTTCTCCGTTACCCACCCTGATGTTGGCCGCATGGAAATAGCCCTCATCCAGTCCGTACGTATAAAGGTTGACACCCTTCTGGAGCTGCGGCATAACCTTATCGGCCAGACCCACATGCAGTATCAGGTCACCGCCCGGCTTGATGAGCGAAGTGTATTTACGGAAACTCTCCACATACGCATCATACGTACCGTATATATCCAGATGGTCGGCATCGACAGCGGTAATCACGGACCTGAGCGGAGTGAGATGATGGAACGAACGGTCAAACTCATCGGCCTCAATCACAACTCTGCGGCTCTTGTTCGATATCATCAGGTTGCTCTCTATGTTCTTGAGTATGCCGCCCAGGAAAGCGTTGCAACCCTCGGGAGTTCCGTCCAGGATATGCGCAATCATAGCCGATGTGGTAGTCTTGCCGTGAGTTCCTGCCACACAGAGACCATCCAGCGAACGGGTCAGCGTTCCCAGAACCTGTGCGCGTTTCTGGACATCAAAGCAGCGTATGTTGAACCAGCGCAGGATACGGTTATCGGCCGGAATGGCAGGAGTATAGACCACAAGGGTCGAAGCCGGATCCCTGAAACAGGGGTCAATCTTATCAATGTCATCCTCAAAACCAATCATGGCACCCTCACGTATCAGGGCCGATGTCAGTTCGGTCGATGTGCGGTCATAACCGCCCACCTTGCATCCGCGAGACAGGAAATAACGCACAAGTGCACTCATGCCTATGCCTCCAGCGCCCACAAAATAGACAGACCTGATATCGTCAAGACTCAGTGAACCGCTACCGTATCCGGCCAGTTTCAGCACCTCGTGCGCAATAATCTCGGCCGAATCATACATAGCCAGCTTGAGTATGTTGTCATGCAGTTCCGTCAGACGCGCCTCATCCTTGACCAGGTCAACGGCTGCGGGAATAAGCTCCTTGCGGGCATCCACGTCACGGATATGAATGGCGGCACCCTTATCGGCCAGAGCCAGCGCATTCTTGGTCTGATGATCCTCGGCCACATTGGGTGAAGGCACCAGTATGACAGGCTTGCCCAGCAGGCACAACTCCGATATTGTACCGGCGCCGGCGCGTGATATCACAAGGTCTGCGGCAGCATAAGCCTGATCCATATCCTGGACAAACTCCGTGGGGAACAGATTTTCAACGGGCTGCTCCTGAGCCAGACGGCTCTTCATCTCCTCAATGTAGAACTTGCCTGTCTGCCATATGAACTGTACGTCATCCGACATACGGATCAGGTCCAGGTTGGCCATCACGCTCTCATTCAGTGTGCGAGCTCCCAGGCTGCCGCCCACCATAAGCACAATACGCTTGGAGGGGTTAAGACCCATCTTCTTTGCCGCCTCCTTACGGCTAATCCCACCCTTGGTCAGAGTAGGACGCACCGGGTTGCCTGTCTTTATTATCTTGTCGGCCGGGAAGAAACGCTCCATTCCGTCATAAGCCACACATATCTTATTGGCCTTCTTGGCCAGTATCTTGTTGGTAACACCGGCATATGAATTCTGCTCCTGCAACAGAGTAGGTATGCCCATCTTACCCGCAATACGCAATGTGGGACCGCTGGCGTAACCGCCCACACCCACAGCCACCATCGGGCGGAACTGACGGATTATGCGGCGGGCCATAATCTGACTGCGCATTATCTTGAACAGCACCACGATATTCTTGAACGGATTCTTTCGGTCAAATCCGCATATGGGCAGACCCTTTATCTCAAATCCTGCCTGCGGTACGCGTTGCATCTCCATACGGCCGATAGCTCCCACAAACAGGATCTCCGCGTCAGGATTGAGCGCCTTGATTGCATGTGCAATAGATACAGCCGGGAAAATATGTCCTCCCGTTCCTCCACCGCTGATTATTATTCTAGGCTTTTCCTCCATATATAGATGTATTTAATTATCGTCAAATGATTCGTCTCCGTCCACAGCCGATGGCACTTCGGTCTCAGTACCCAGCACCTGCTCGCCTTTAGCCTCCTTGTCAAGCGTGTTGCTAATACCCAGAAGCATACCTATGCATCCGCTTGCCATAAGTATTGAAGTACCTCCCTTGCTTATGAGCGGAAGCGGCTGGCCCGTAACCGGGAACAGTCCCACAGCCACCGACATGTTTATGAATGCCTGCAGTCCCAGCAGCATACCTAATCCCATAGCCAGATACGCAGGGTATTTCTCCTTGCACTTGTTGGCCAGCCGGCCCACCCTGAAGAGCAGCACCACATATACCAGCATCACCACAATGCCGCCCACCATACCCAGCTCCTCAATGATGATTGCATAGATAAAGTCACAACTGGCCTCCTGGAGGTAGTCACGCTCATCGGAGTTTCCCGGTCCTTTGCCCAGGACGTTACTGGTTGCAATAGCTATGTTGGCATGAGTCTCCTGCGGTTTCTCGGGAGCCACAATCTTGGCATATTCATATGCGCTGGGCTTGCCGTCACTGCCCGGCTGGAAGAAATCCTGCAGACGTGCCTGCCAAGTGGTAGCACGTGAAGGTATGATCCTGGAGTCACGGATGGTCTGTGCGGGAACGAACAGCAGGATTACCACTGCCACCACACCCGTAGCCACAACCACACCCGTCAGGGCAAGCATACGTCTCCAGGCTATGCCGCCCAGAATCATCATCACAAAGATCACGCCTGCCAGCAAGACCGCCGTAGAGAGGTTCTCGCCCACAATCAGTGCGCAGACCAGCCCCGTCAGACCAAGAATCTTCCAGAAAGTGTTGACCTGGCTCAGCTCATCGTCAGGCTTGAGTTTTGACAGCCAGTAGGCCACAGACATTATAACGCCTATCTTGCCGAGTTCGGAAGGCTGCAACTGGAAGAAGCCCAGATTGATCCAGCGTTCCGCTCCCGATGAACTGGCGCTCTGTATTGAAAGATAAGCCAGCAGCAGTATGGACAGCGGAACCAGCAGTATAGGGAACAGCTTGTACCACTTGTAATGCAGCAGATGCACCAGATACATGCCGGCAAGACCTATTCCCAGATGTATCGTATGTGAAATAATGGGAGTAAGGAAACTGCTCTTGCCGAACGTAAGACGGCTGCTTGCGCTGAATACCTCAATAAGGGATATTGCGCACAGTATGAAAACCATAGCCCAGATGGTACGGTCTCCGTTCAGCAGTTGCCTGCGTTCCTTCTTCTCCTCTGTCTCCTCCATATCCGTCAAATCATAAAGCCCTCACACAAGCCTTGAACTGTTCGCCGCGGTCCTCGTAGCTCTTAAAGAGGTCAAAGCTGGCGCAGCACGGACTCAGCAGCACAATCTCTCCGCTATGGGCCATCTTATATGCTGCATCCACCGCATCCTTCATGGACTGCACATCGGCCACGGGAAGCCCGAAGCTGTCAAAGAAGCTGTGAAGCTTCTCGTTGTGCAGGCCCATATAAACCAGACCGCAGCACTTCTCGCGTACCAGATCCGCTATCTCATTGTAATCATTACCCTTGTCCTTGCCGCCAAGTATAAGCACGCACTTTACAGGCATGCTCTGAAGAGCGTACCAGCAACTGTTTACGTTGGTAGCCTTGGAGTCATTTATAAAGTCAATGCCGTTCACCCTGGTAACACGCTCCAGACGGTGCTCCACACCCTGGAATGTCTGCAGGGCCTTACGTATGGTCTCGCTCTTGATGCCGGCTATGTTGGCCGATATACCGGCAGCCATTGAGTTGTAAAGGTTATGCTTGCCGGTAAGTGCCAGAGACTCCTGCTCCATATTGAATGAATACGGCTTGTTGAAATAGAGTGTTCCGTCCTCAACGTAAGCCGCCAGATCCTCACGCTTGGCCTCCGCGAACGGATAGAGCGTAGCCTTGAGACCGTACTTCTTGAGCTCACGTGTAATTATGGGGTCATCGCTCCAGTAAACGAACGCATCATCCTTGGTCTGGTTACGGATAACCCTCATCTTGGCATCCACGTAGTTCTGCATCTCATAGTCATAACGGTCCAGATGGTCGGGGGTTATGTTCATAAGGATGGCTATATCGGCCTTGAAGTCATACATGTTGTCCAGCTGGAAACTGCTCAGCTCTATCACGTAGTAGTCAAAGTTCTTCTCGGCCACCTGCCAGGCCAGGCTGCTTCCTATGTTACCGGCCAGACCCACGTTCATGCCCGCCATCCTGAAAATATGATATATGAGTGATGTGGTTGTGGTCTTGCCGTTGGATCCGGTTATGCATATCATCTTGGCGTTTGTGTATCGGCCTGCAAACTCAATCTCCGATATGATGGGAGTACCCTGAGCCATAAGTTTCTGAATGATGGGAGCCTCCTTTGGGATACCCGGGCTCTTTATCACCTCGTCGGCTGCAAGGATACGCTCCTCGGTATGCTGTTTCTGCTCCCACTCTATACCTCGCAGGTCCAGTTCGTTACGGTAATGCTCCTTTATTTCCGACAGGTCCGACACAAACACCTCAAAGCCCTTGGCCTTAGCCAGAATGGCTGCTCCGGTACCGCTCTCGCCTGCTCCTAATACAACAATCTTCTTTGACATAGTGTTTATCTGATTTTCAAGGTCAATATAGTAAGTGCCGCAAGACCTATGCTGATGATCCAGGTCCTGAGCGTTATCTTGGTCTCAAACTGCAACTTGTTGTCATTCCCGTGGAACCTTACGGTGCTGGTAGGATCGGCCTTGAGCACCTGCTCCATGCTGGTACGGAAATGGTCATGAATGGGGGTACGTTTCCATATACGCTGATGCACACCCTTTCTCTTACCCAATTTGTAATAGAAACGCTGGCATATGACAGAGAGGCTCTCCACAAGGAACACGCCGCACAGTATAGGCAGCAACAGCTCCTTATGTATGCAGAGCGCAGCCACAGCGATGATGCCGCCAATGGTAAGGCTACCCGTATCGCCCATGAATATCTGGGCCGGATATGAATTGAACCAGAGGAAACCCACCAACGCTCCCACAAATGCGGCCATATACACCACCACCTCCTGACTACCCGGCACGTACATAAGGTCAAAATGGCTTGCGGTAACCACGTTACTGGATACATACGCCAATATACCTATCGTAATACCTATTATGGCCGAATTTCCCGCAGCCATACCGTCCATACCGTCATTCAGGTTGGAGCCGTTGGATACAGCCGTAACTACGAACAGGGTAAGCAGCACAAAGAAAATCCAGCCTGCGGGATACTTGGCCTTATCGCCCAGCCACCCGAAAAGGTCGGCATAGTTCAGGTTATGATTCTTAAAGAAAGGAATGGTGGTACGGGTAGACTTTACATCAGGAGTCTTTACCACTATCTCGGTATTGTTCTCAATGCGTGTCTCAACCTTCTCGTTTATTACCACTTGGGGGCTGTAGCGCAGCGTCAGGCCAACAATCAGACCCAGAGCCAGCTGTCCGGCCACCTTCACCCAGCCGTTCAGACCCTCCTTGTTACCCTTGAAAGTCTTGATGTAGTCATCGGCAAAACCGATTGCGCCCAGGATAACGGTCGTTATGAGCATAAGCCACATATAGACGTTTTTGAGGTCACCTATGAGCAGGCAGGGAATAAGTATGGCCACTATGATTATTACGCCTCCCATTGTGGGAACACCCTTCTTGGCAACACCGAACGGATCCAGCTTGACATCACGCTGAGTCTCGGATATGTTCCTCTTCTTGAGCATGTCGATGAAATGACTGCCGAACCAGCATGAAACCACCAGTGACAGCACCAGTGCGAATATGGCCCTGAAAGTCACATAACTGAACATTCCGCCGCCGGGAATATCCACACCCGAATTCTTCAAGTATTCAAAAAGACTGTACAGCATCTATTTCAGATTGATAATTAAAAACATTCACGAATAACCTCATGGTCGTCAAAGTGATGCTTGACTCCCTTTATCTCCTGATAATCCTCGTGTCCCTTGCCGGCCACCAGAATCACGTCACCCGCGCCTGCCATCATGCAGGCGGTGCGAATAGCCTCCCGTCTGTCGGCAATGGATATAACCTTCTGCATATCCTCCCTGGTCAGTCCGGCCAGCATATCGTTAATTATGTCCTGAGGCTCCTCAAAGCGCGGATTGTCCGATGTAATTATCACGCGGTCACTGTACTTGACGCTCTCCTTGGCCATCAGCGGACGCTTTCCCTTGTCGCGGTTGCCGCCGGCACCCACCACAGTGATGATCTGACCCTTGCCGTCCAGCACATCAACGATGGTGGTAAGCACGTTGGTAAGCGCATCGGGGGTATGGGCGTAATCGACAATAGCCGTAAAGCCCTTGGGCGAGCGGATTGCGTCAAAACGGCCGTTCACCGGAACCAGCGTACTCATTACGGTAAGAACCTCCATCGGGTCACGGCCCAGATTGACAGCCGTACCGTAAACCGCCAGCAGGTTGCTTGCGTTGAACTTACCTATGAATTTCAGAAAAACCTCGCGCCCGTTTATCTCAAGCAGCATACCGTCAAAACCCGATTCAAGCAGACGTCCCTTGAAATCGGACATGCTGCGCAGGGAGTATGTGGTAACCTTTGCCCTGGTGTTCTGTGTCATTACCAGACCGTTCTTATCGTCCAGATTCGTAACCACGAAAGCGTCCTTGGGCATATCGTCAAAGAACTTCTTCTTGGCCTTGAGATAGTTCTCAACCGTCTTGTGATAATCCAGATGGTCACGGGTAAGGTTTGTAAAAATGCCTCCTGCGTACCGTAGACCGCCTATTCGCTTCTGGACTATGGCGTGCGAACTGCACTCCATGAACACATACTTGCACCCCTCTTCGGCCATACGTCCCAACAGACGGTTCAGCGTAACGGCATCGGGAGTGGTATGATCGGCGGGAATGGGTTCGCCGTCTATGTAGTTGCATACGGTAGAGAGCAATCCGGTCTTATATCCCAGCTTGCGGAACATATTATACAATAAGGTGGCGATAGTGGTCTTGCCGTTGGTTCCCGTCACACCCACCAGCTTTACCTTATCGGTTGGATTGCCAAAGAAACGTGTGGCAACAATACCCACTACATCCTCGCAGTCAGGTACCTGTACGTATGTAACGCCGGGAGCAGTCTCCTGGGGCAAGACTTCGCAAAGGATTGAAGTAGCCCCAAGCTCCACAGCCTTGGGTATGAACTGATGTCCGTCAACGGTAGTGCCGCGCATAGCCACAAAGAGGCAACCCTGAGCCGCCTTGCGGGAATCCAACTGGATATCCGTAACCCCGATTCCGGTATCGCCCACCGTACTCACCGTCTTGAGTCCCTGTATAAGTTCCTGTAGTGTCACCATATATATCACATTGATAAAGTCAACTGTATCCTGTCACCCTTGCGGAAACGGGTATTGCGCGCCGGAACCTGCCTTCTGACCTTGCCGACACCCTCTATGGATACCTTCATACCCATTTTCTCCAACAGATATAGTGCATCCGAAGCCCCCATCCCGCGTACATCAGGAACAACGTCTTCGGCATACTCCGTATAATCCATCACATAACGGCCGGAATCCGAGCTTACCGTTCCCCAGATGCTGTCCGGCAGCGAGCGGTCAATCTTGCGCATCAGGTTCTTCATGCCCAAACCCTTGAGAACCGTACTGGCTTTGGCCAGATCACCCGGCAGCACCGTAGGAATGAACTGCAGGGTTGAGTCATATGCCTCCTTCACGTCCCTCAGGTTTCGGCTTGCCATAATCTTCTCCGATATCTCATGAAATGCCGGAGCGGCCCAGGTTCCGCCACCTGCGCTTCCGCCCTCATTACGTACGGAAACTATACATGAGTATTGCGGATTGTCGGCCGGGAAATAACCGCAGAACGACACCATATAACCCCGAACCCCGTTCTTGTATCCGGCCGATCCCTGCGAAGTCTGCGCCGTTCCGGTCTTGCCTGCTGCGGTAAAGTGCCTGGAGGCGGCGCTCTTGCCGGTTCCCTCGGTCACTACCAGTTCCAGCATGGATTTGAGCTTCCGGATAGTCTCATCCTTACACATATGGTGGCGGACCACCTCAACGGGAAACTCCTGCACCACCTCACCCTCACGTGTAACCTGAGTAACCAGTCGGGGAGCCACCATACAGCCGTTGTTGGCTATTCCGTTATAGAAAGCCAGCGTATTTATAACCGGCAGCTGGGTATTGTATCCTGTCGACATCCAGGGCAGTCGGGTTGCGTCCCAGTATCCGTCGCGCCTTATCACGGGAGCCGCCGTACCTGTAAGCTGCATTCCGAAGTGGGTATTTATACCGGTCTTGTAGATACCGTCCACAAACTCCTCCGGATGATCCTTGAATGCCGCATGTATCAGTTTGGACGTACCGATATTGCTGGAATAGGCAATGATATGCGGAACATCCAGCCACTCATACGCGTGCGAATCGGTCATCCTGGCCCCTCCGTATCCGTAATAGACACCCTTCTCACAATATACGCTGTCCGTGAGCGATATCTTGTCGGCATCAAGAGCCACCATCATGGATACGGTCTTGAATGTGGAACCCGGTTCAAATATCTCCTTCACCGCATTGTTCTGTATCTCGCTGAAAACGCCCGGAGCCGTCTTGGTAAGACTTGCTATAGCCTTGATATCGCCGGTAGCAACCTCCATCAGCACCACTATTCCCGAAACGGCCGTACTGTGGCTGTTCATCACATTCCTCAAAGCCACCTCGGCAATATCCTGCATATCCACATTGAGTGTGGTGTGTACGTCACAGCCGTCTATCTGCGGCACATCAGCCACCAGACGGGTAACGTTCTGCACTTTCTCCTGATGCCCGCGTCCGGGAACACCGCGCAGCAGCGAGTCAAACGATAGCTCCAGACCGTAACGCGCCGAATCCTTGGCGTCAAACAGGGCGCCGATGGTACGTGAGGCCAGTGATCCGAACGGTTTCTCACGCGATATCTTATCCTCAGCCCCAAAGAACCAGCCCTTATACTTGGGTTTGAGCCATACGGTACCCAGCAAAGACTTATACTGGTTGTATGATACGGGATATGAGTTGCGCGATACGCCCGGCAGCAGAGGCCACGAATGAGACTTGGACTTGTATCCGTTCTCATAGTGATTGGCAAACTCCTGCACCGAGTACCTGGGAAATATTTCGTGCATCTGGCGTGAGAACTCGGCCAGGTGCCTCGAGTAGAGCGTATCCTTACGCATCTGGTCCTTCTCGGCCCTCTGCGGAACCTGCTCGGAGGTCTGGAAATCCAGGAAAACCCTGTACTCTATAATGCTGCTGGCCAGCAACAGTCCCTCATCGCTCAGTATGTTGCCCCTATGCGCCTCTATAACCCTGTTGACAGGGGTCATGTTGCGGTTCACGTCATTCCAGTACTGCCTCTCGCCGAACATAACCAGACCCATCTTAATGATTATGAGCGTACCCCACACCATCATGAGCAGGAAAAGGGAAAGATACTTGCGTGACACCCTCTTCTTCTCCAGCGTACCCTTATCGTCCCTGTTCATTGCGCTCATTTGGGCAGGCTGTACGGCGGTTCGGTGCTAGGCTGCAGACCAGAGCCGTTTCTGGTCACCACACTCTCTATGTAGGAAGGCTTGCTCTTGGCCGATACGTCACTCGTGGTATTGAGAGTCTGATACTCCATATCCACAAGCTCACGACGCAGCCTCTCGGCATAAGCCTGATCACGCTGGTAAGCATACCGGTTGCCGATATAGAAGATAACGCAAGCCAGAATCTCCAGCAGCAACCATATGTTGCGGTGGATGAAATCAGGCATGGACTGCATCAGCCCCTTCCTTCTGACCGTATTCTTAGACTCATCCTCCATATCAGACCTTCTCTGCTATTCTCAGTTTGGCGCTACGGGAACGCGGATTGGCAGCCTGCTCTGCGGCATCGGGCACAACGGGTTTGCCTATAGCCCTGAACGGCACCAGACGGTTCCCATAGAAATCCGTCTTTATATCACCCTCTATGTTTCCGCTCCTGATAAGGTTCTTGACCATACGGTCCTCTATGGAGTGATACGTAATCACCACCAGACGGCCGCCCTTATCAAGAAGTTCCACGCTACCCTCCAGCATCTCGCGCAGCGCATCCACCTCATGATTCACCTCCATACGCAGAGCCTGGAACAGTTTTGCGGTATCCTTCTTCTCGCGCTCACGTCCTATCACACCGCGAACCGCATCCAGAAGCTGGGTCACAGTCTCCAGACGGGCCGTCTTGCGGGCACGCCCTATGGCCTGAGCCAGCTGACGTCCGTTCTGCAACTCGCCGTAGAGCCAGAACAGCTGGGCCAGACGCTCCTCGGGGTAATCGTTAAGCACATCCGATGCCTTGATACCCTCCTTCTGGTTCATGCGCATATCTATGGGACCGTCAAAACGGAACGAGAACCCGCGGGAGCTGTCATCAAAGTGGTGCCACGAAACACCCAGGTCGGCCAGTATGCCGGTTACCTTATTGTGGCCGTACCAGCGCATGAAATTGCGCATATAGCGGAAATTGGAATAAACAAAACTGAAACGCTTGTCATCGATAATGTTGTTCATGGTATCGGCATCCTGGTCAAAACCGTACAGATGACCTTTGCCGCTGAGACGGGACACTATTTGACGCGAATGGCCGCCACCACCGAAGGTGGCATCCACATAGACCCCCTCAGGGTCCGTTACAAGCCCTTCTACGCTCTGGCTGAGAAGGACAGGCACATGATATGTCCCGCTTGTGTCCACTTACCTGTTATGTATGTAAATCGTATCACTCAGTCATGAATTTTCGTAGACTATCGGCAAACTCGCTGTCGCTCATAAAGGGCTGCTCACCCTTTCCGGCGGCCACCTGGGGATTCCATATCTCTATGGTCTGCTCCATACCCACAAACAGGGCATCCTGCTTGATCCCCACCTTATCGAGCAGCGCCTGGGGCAGCAGCAGACGTCCGTTGCTGTCCAGTTGCACCTCCTGAGCCTCGGACACCAGCTTGCGGTACACCATCTGCTGATTACCGTCAAAACGGTTCAGACGGGCGCGCACTCCGGCAATCTCATCCCTCCACTGTGTGGCGGGATAAACTACAAGACAGTTCTCAAAGTAATCCTTGCGGACCACCAGAGTCTGCTCCCCCGCCTGCTGCAACAGACGGCGGAAACCTGCCGGCATAAACGCCCTGTTCTTAGCGTCCAGCCGCACCGGGAACTGTCCTATAAAGCTCATTCTCTGCCAATAATCGGTATTCGGTTTCAAAGTTATACTTTTTTGCTCCACTTTCACCCACTTTCACCCACTTTTTATTTAAAAAAGTTTTTAACAAGCTGTTGATAAGTCAAACCGCCTGATATCAAACAATTAGCCTGAACCAGTTAAAGCACAGGTTCAGGCCAATCCGGTAAGCTGTTGATAACTATGATTTACTCAGCAAGAATTTCCTGAGCGCGTTGGAGGGCGATATTGATGTGACTGCAGATGTTTTCCTTGCCGACAACCTCATCCATACCGGCATCCTCAATAACCTTCATCACCTTGGGATTTACGCCGCTCAATACCACCTTGACACCCATCTGGGAGCACATACGGCACATATTCTGCAGGTTGTGGACGCCCGTTGAATCAATGAACGGGACCTTACGCATACGGATTATCCGCACCTTGGCGCGACCGCCCATATCGCCCATCATCTCCTCGAATTTATTTCCGATACCAAAGAAATAGGGGCCGTTTATCTCATACACCTTGACACCCTCAGGGATAGTGAGATGCTCCAGATTGCCCTGCACGTCACTATCGGCATTGGGGTCGATCTCATCGCTCAGGACCGATACGTTTGTGGTTTCGGCCATACGTTTCATGCAGAGCAGGCAGGCTATGAGCACACCCACCTCTATTGCAACAGTAAGGTCAAATATCACGGTCAGGAAGAATGTCACCAGCAGTACTATGATATCGGACTTGGGGTTCTTGAGGATGGCCCTGAAACTGCGCCACTCACTCATATTATATGATACCACCACCAGGATACCTGCCAGGCAAGCCATCGGGATGAACTTAACCAGCGGCATCAGGAAAAGGTAGATAAGGGCTAATACAATGGCGTGCGCTATTCCGGCTACAGGAGTTCGCCCGCCGTTGTTGATGTTGGTCATGGTTCGTGCTATAGCGCCTGTGGCAGGTATTCCGCCTATCAGCGGCGATACCATATTGGCAATACCCTGTGCCACAAGTTCCTGATTACTGTCGTGACGGTCACCTATCACGCCGTCGGCCACAGCAGCCGAAAGCAGCGACTCTATGGCGCCCAGCATGGCAATCACCATAGCCGGCTGCGCCAGACGTACAATGCTGTCCCAGTTGATTCCGGGAACCTCGGCCTGAGGCAGTTCCGTAGATATTGAGAAACGGTCACCGATGGTCTCAATGCCCTCAACGCCCATACCGCGCAGAATAAGGCAGACAATCGTCATGATTATTATTGCCACCAGAGATCCGGGTATCTTACGGCTTATCTTGGGAGTAAATACAATTATAAGTATGCTGCCTACGCCCACCAGCAGTGACCACCAGCTCACGGTATCAAAATGCTGGAAATAGACCGCCCACTTATCGATGAAACCTGCCGGAACACTCTCTATCTGCAGCCCGAACAGGTCCTTTATCTGGGTTGCAAAGATGGTCAGCGCTATACCGCTTGTAAAACCCACCACAATGGGATAAGGAATATACTTGATGATGGTACCCAGATGCAGCACACCCATAAGTATAAGGAACGCGCCCGCCATGAAAGTGGCTATTGCCAGTCCGCTCATACCATACTCCTGTATGATACCATACACAATCACAATGAACGCACCTGTGGGGCCGCCTATCTGCACCTTGCTTCCGCCAAAGAAAGAAATGATGAAACCGGCTACGATTGCCGTAAGTATACCCGCCTCGGGGGTTGCTCCCGATACAATACCGAA
This sequence comes from Bacteroidaceae bacterium, assembly GCA_045534785.1. GTDB lineage: Bacteria > Bacteroidota > Bacteroidia > Bacteroidales > Bacteroidaceae > Colenecus. The sequence goes on from JAZSKJ010000028.1 coordinate 79,887, forward strand.
CGCGATGGCAAGCGGCAGAGCCACAATGCCTACAATTACACCTGCCAGGAGGTCCTGAACTAAAGTCTGCTTGTCATAACCGTTCTTGAAAGTAGAGAACAGCTTGGGTTGGAAACCATTGAGAATCATAAACTTAACGTCTTTTACGCCAGCCGTTTGCCGGCAAGTACCTTAACACTTTTCGTTTTCGGCCGCGAAATTACAAATTTCCAGATGTCATTGTAAACCCGTCAACTTTTCCCGTCACGTATTATTGCCGTTATTATACATTTTTAACCCCGATTGCCACTCACACCTGTCAATTTTAAATGATATCATACCTGAATAAAAGGGGAATAAAAGTATTTTTGTACCGAATAACAATTATATCCTTTACAATTATGAAAAAGAAAATCATGTTTGCAACACTTATCTGTGCACTCTTTACCGGATGCGAAGAGAGGATTTAGACTCTCCTATCGTTGACTGGTACCCGGTAAACATAACCATCTACGCAACAGACTCATCTGGCAACTCCATCATCCAGCCCCAGATGCCCGGAATGTCACTCACATTCAAAGGTCAGGAATATACGGTCACAGAGAGGCACATGTGGTATGACTCCATACTGAATACCAGAGCCTATATGCCTGTTATGTACGGCCTCTATCCCGAGTCTTACTACAATGATGGCGATACCGTAAAGCATTACAGGCTCATATTCGGCGAGATAGACGGTGCGGCCGATATGGATGAGGATATTACCCTCAAGTGGCCCAACGGCACCACCGATGTAATCCGTTACCACTGCTCCGACCACAATGGGCGCAAGCTCACCGTCAAACGCAGCTGGAAGCTCAACGGCAAGAGTCACGACGGCGGCGTCTTCAGTTTCAGCGGCAAGTAAAAAATAGAGGGACTGCCAATACGACAGTCCCTCTTTTTTATTCCTTATTTCGGGTTGATTACTTGAAGCCGGTCTGGGCCCAAGGGATCCACTTCTGGACCTCTTTGTCCTCTAAGGTCTCGTCAACAAACTGGATGATGGTGTTGGCATCCTCCTTGCCCAGCAGGAACTTGTCGATGAATGCCTCAACCTCGGGGTACTGGCTTCTGGGAAGCTGGCAGTGACCGTGCTTGCCCTGAACAGAGAATCCCATACGGTCCTCTATTCCGAATTTCTTCCAAACCTCACGTGCGGCTACGCATGAAACGTATCCTGCCTCATCGGCCAGCCACTCGTAATCGGTGTTGCCCAGAACCAGAAGGGCGCGCGGGCAAACCAGAGCGCAGAGCTCGTGATGATCCATGGGGAGCTTTGAAACATTCTCATCCTTCCAGTCCCACATGGACTCCTTGAACCAGTGGGGATCGGTGTTGCCCAGAGACTCCACATGACCCAGGGTCTCCGATACACGCCAGGCTGCGGCACCGCCGCCACCGGGCTCCTGAGCTATAGTAAGGGCGATACGCTCATCAAAAGCGCCTGACCAGAGAGCCATCTTGCCTGCATATGAGCAGCCGGTTACGCCAATGTGCTTCATATCAATCTTGCTGGCTGCGCCTACTATCTCCAGGCCGTCAATGATACGGCTCACGCCCCAGGGCCACATTGCGTATGCGCCGTTCTCAACCAGCTCGGGATAGATCTTGTTGATGGGCTCGCTTCCGCGCTTCTGCTGGTGAGCCATAACCTGACCCATGTTGAAGTTCATGGTGGCTATGTTGCGCTCGGGGAAGAAGTTACGCGGCAGGCTGATGCCCGACATACCTATCATAAGCGGGAACGGGCCGTCACCCTCGGGATAAGTGATCTTGGATGTTATGGTAAGAGTCTCGCCGTTGCGGTGAACAATCACGGTAAGGGTGTTGTCCTCAAGCTTGGCCTCAATATCCTTCTTGTCAACCATAGGCTTCTCGCCTACCTCATAGTGATAGAGCTCATGAATGATCTCTGCACGACGCTTCTCCCAGTCCTTGAACTTCTTGACCTTCTTCTTGCCGTTTGAGAACTCAAACGGGTTGGGCAGGGTCTCAACTTTCTTAGCCTCATCTACCGACGGGAAATTGGGAGCTGCATACTTGGCACCTGTAAACTCCTGGTCATAAACCAGCGGAATTGACTTCTGAGCCATTGCCGGGGCTACTGCCATTACGGCGGCTGCGATTAGTAACGATCTGATTGGTCTCATATTTGCATTAATTGTTTAGGATTGCCTTATTGCAATTATTGGCGGTTGGCCATTGCCTTGGTGTTTCGTCGCGGATTCGAACCGCGGACCTCTTGCGTGTGAAGCAAGCGCTCTGAACCGGCTGAGCTAACGAAACATGCTGTCTCTACCCCGCAAAGATACTCCTTTTTTTTATTTCCAATACTCAATATCGCGGAATAAAACCTCAGCCGGCAGACGCAGCCGGTTGTAGGTGCGGGCCTCGGTCCAGTTTCCGAATTCATCCATAGCGGTATACTCGGTATATGTGATTTCCTCCACCGTATTGTCGCTTGATTTTACGTGCTTCTCTATCACGTTGTGGTTTTCGTCAAACTTGTTGGTCTCTACCGTCTTGACCCCCGTCAGAATATTATCGGTGGTTATCTTCAGAGGGTATCCTTCGCGGTCGGTCTCAATCACGCTGGTCATCACCGTCTTGCCGTCCTCAGATACCTCAGACCTGTATTTCCGTCTCAGCCGGGTCTCCTTAACGGTCATCTGGACCCTCTTGCCGTTCACCTCCTTATTATATACAAGCATATCGGCCTTCCTGCTGAGAAGCTGGAGCCGGGCCACCACACGTCCTCCCTGTTTCTGGATGCTGCGGGCGCACACTCCGTCCTCAAACACGTTCTCGGTCTCGGCCTGGATGCGCTGGGCGCTGTCCATCACCGCCGAGCATATCTCATTGCCCCTTATATCGTAGGCCGATGAGTTCACATACATGATGTCGGTTCCGGTATTGCCCGCATACCACATCTCGGGCATGTAATGCCAAACGGTAACCTTCTGTACGCGGCCGTTCATTCCGCCGAACGGCTGCTCCTGATACCTGCCCCTGCAGGATGTAAGCAGCATCAGGCAGACCATAGCCGCAACGACGGCTGCACGCATTATATTGTTTCTGTTCATATTGCTCATATTATGCATTGTTTCTTCATTTCTGTAACCGTAAGCTCCAGCTCATCGTACCACTCCTGCCCGAATCGGCGTATCAGGGGCTCCTTCAAGCACTTATAGACCGGGATATGCTCCCGGTGCCCTTTTATTGCGGCCGCCCGGCATACGTCCCAGCGGTCATAGTTCAGGCCCCAGTAGGGTCCCAGCTTCTTTACGCGGATGGGATACAGATGGCACGATACGGGTTTCATAAAACTCACCTTACCCTCGCGGTACGCCTTCTCTATGGCGCAATAGCAGCATCCGCTCTCATCGTAGCAGGTAAATACGCAGTCCTTGCCGTTCACAATCTGGGTCACCAGCTCGCCCTCGGGATCGGGATACGCAATACCCCTCTCCTCTATGGCCTTAAGGGCATCGGCCGATAACATAGGGCTGATTACGGGCAGCAGCTGCTCTATCTGCGCTATCTCATCGGGAGTGACGGGAGCGCCCGCATCACCTTCCACGCAGCATGCTCCGTGACACTTCCTCAGGTCACAGCAGAACTCCTTGGTTATCACGTCAAGAGAAACAATCGTGTCTTGAATCTGTACCATCAAGTGGCAAAATTAATGATTTTATTGCTACCTTAGCCCCAAATTAAGAAAGCTTATGGGATCAACCGCACTGATAGTCCTTGCCTTTATCTTCTGCATATTGGGCATAATAGGCAGTATAGTACCCGGTATACCCGGGCCGCCGCTCAGCTGGATAGGCCTGCTGCTCATCTATCTGAGCCACAGGATGGGCGGGACCGATATGTCCGTCACGTTCCTTCTCATCTGGCTGGGCATAACCATAATAGTCACCGTATTGGACTACATAGTCCCGGCCAAGTTCACCAAGCTTACCGGCGGCACCAAAGCCGGAAGCCGGGGCGCCGTGATAGGTATGATAATAGGTATGTTCCTCACGCCCATAGGAATGATTCCCTGCAGCCTTCTGGGAGCCTTCCTTGCGGAGCTGTTCCAGTCGGACAAGACAGCCGGCCAGGCCCTTAAATCGTCCTTAGGCGCATTCCTGGGTTTTCTGGTGGGTACCGGAATGAAACTCCTGGTATGCGGCATCATGTTTTATTACTTATTCTGAAAAAAATATACACTCTTATATGTAAAGATTTAACTTTGCGCAGCTTTGTAAGGTATTAAATAGAGAACATTACTTCTTAATTACACAATAAAAATGAAAAAACAGATTCTTCTTGCAGCGGCTGTCATGATGTCGCTCACATGTTTCGCCCAGTTCCCGGGCGGTGGTTTTCCTGGTGGCGGTTTCCCCGGTGGCGGTATGCCTCCTATGGGTGGCGGCGGCGGATTCGGCGGTTTCGGTGGATTCGGTGGTCCTCAGGGCGGTGCCCAGGTTGAGACCTCCGAGAAATTCACCGATATCAACTATGCCGGCGATGACGGTCAGGTTTATCACACACTTGACATCTATCTGCCCAAGGAGGTTAAGGATAAATATCCCGTAGTTGTACACATCTATGGTAGCGCATGGCAGAACAACAACGGTAAGGGTGGTGCTGATTTAGGTACCATCGGCGCAGCTCTTCTCAATGCCGGTTATGCAGTGGTTTGCCCCAACCACCGTTCAATCGCCGACGCCAAGTGGCCCGCTCAGGTCAACGATATCAAGGCCGTTATCCGCTTTATCCGCGCCAACGCCGCCAAGTACAAATTCGATACATCATTCATCGCTACCTCCGGTTTCTCATCGGGTGGTCACCTGAGTGCAGTTACCGCTCTGTCAAACGGCGTAAAGGTTGCCAAGCGCGGCACTGCCGAGTATGACATCGAAGGTAACGTAGGCCCCTATACCAAGGAGTCTAGCTATGTCAACGCATTCTGCGACTGGTCCGGTCCCACAGAGCTTCTGCAGATGGAGTGCGGTAACGCAATGGTATTCGGCGGCAAGGGCAACACCCCTGAGGAGCAGCTTATAGGCGCACCCAAGGAGGGCAATGAAGATAAGTTCATGCTGCTGAGTGCATCAGGTTTCCTGGATAAGAATGACGTAGCAGGTTACATTTTCCACGGTGATGCCGACTTTGTAGTTGCATCATGCGTAAGCCAGTACCTCTATGACGAGATGCAGAAGGCAGGCGTGGAGAGTTACATAGTACGCGTACCTGAGGGCAGCCACGGAGGCGCCGCCATGTACACCGAGGAGAACCTCAAGAAGATGGTTGACTTCCTGAACGCCCAGCGCGCCAAAACCAAAAAATGATACAAAAGGGGACAGACCCCAATTGTATCACTTTTGGTACAAAAGGGGACAGTCCTAGGGTGTTAAGTTAACATTTTCATTTTAGCTCACTTTTTTGAGCAGATTGAGTCTTTTAATGGAGGGGTTAGGCAACAGGTTGTCGGCCCTCCATTTCTTTATGTCATACAGTCTGGTTTTACCGATGGTTCTTGCTGCATTAAAACTCCTGCAATCCTCAATGGAGCTAACCCGCATATGGAGTGGCATGAGCAGCACCAGCGGCGTGTAGCCGTTGCTCTTGTTGGGTGACATCCGACTCTTGAGATATCCGAATGTGGACTCTATAATATCGGAACAGATGTTGTGCGGCTCATCTCCGGTCAGAAGCCTCTCTTCCTTGTTGAAGTAACTGATAATCATGTCTCCGAGCCTCCTTACTCTCTCGCCCTTTGTCATGAAATGCCGGTTCACGTAGTCTCTGCACATGGAGGCTGTCCTGTGTGAAAGACCTTCCTGTTTG
>JAZSKJ010000004.1:0-122288 GCA_045534785.1 Bacteroidaceae bacterium
CTGCAAGAACCATCGGTAATACAAAACTGAATGACATAAACAAATGGAGGGCCGACAACTTGTTGCCCAACCCATCCATTAAAAGACTCAATCTGCTCAAAAAAGTGAGCTAAAATGAAAATGTTAACTTAACACCCTAGGACAGTCCCCTTTTGTACTATTATTCATTTGCGTTGAGGTAGACTACCGTGGCGCCTTCATCATTCTCATCAATCAGCATATACTGCATCAAATGATCACCCTGAGATACGGCCTGAACCCTTAATGTCATCTTGACCTTGCGGCCCTTGAGCTCCAATCGGGCTATTTCTTCATCGGAATCCTTGGCCTTAACGGGCTTGGTCCAGTTCATTGAATATTTGCCGTCAGGTATTATGGTTGACTTGCTGCCGGAGAATGTCATCCTTCCTTTGGCATCGACCACAATCTCTTCAACATCATTCTGTTCAACAATCTCTGCTCCTACGTCTTCACCAACTTTCTTGAACCTGGCAACTGTCCCACGATATGTATCGGGGGTTATCTCAGTGGGGAAACTTACCGAAATTCCTGCCCTACGCGGCTTGTTGAGTTCCAGGCTTACGGGCTCGTGGCATACGGTAGCCCTGAAGATATTGACACCCTTCTCCCAATCCTCCTGGCTTATGGGCGGGAAAATCACCTTGAAACCGGTCTGAACAAAGTCACCGTGACGGTCAAAATCCTCATCGGTGGGCACGCCCAACACCTTTACAGCATTCAGAACCGTGCCGTCAGAGAGCGTAAGGGTGATGTCGCTGCCCAGATGTCCGGGGAACGCGTGAGACTGAGCAATGGTCATTGATGCATAAACCTTGGTCTCATCGGCCGAAAAATCAATCCTGTGTACAGACACATAATCACGTTCGGCATCTTTCTCCCTGTGGGTGGTTTTGAGTACAAACCTGCTGTTCTCATGAACCACTCTGATATTGTCATAGTCAACGGGAGTTTCCGAAATCTGCAATCCCGATATCGCCTCGCTGTCCTCATCCAGCAGGTCAACGGTCTTTACGTCATCGGGGATAGCCACGTCAAAATGGACCGATGCAATGAAATAACCGTTATCGGGGCTCCAGTAGTGGATGCCTATCATATCATTCAGGCCCTCGTACTTGGAGAACTTGTATTTCTGCCCGTCAACATCAATCACCCAGTCCTCGCTCGGCATGATCCAGAGGTCCGTGTACTGGACAGATTTGAATATAAGTATCAATTCATCGGGTGTACGGACCACATCGGTTACATTCAGGAAACTTGGACCTGCATTGTAGAAAGACCTGGGACTCTTAATGTGCACACCCTTGTCAAAATAGTCCGACGAGCGGCTGGCGTTATACTTACGGATAGCCTCATAGGCATTCACACCGGGGAATTTCTTTGACAACAGACCCTCCTTGGGCACCAGAGTGTACAGCTTAAGGTCATCCATATCACTCTCACCGTCAATTACGGCCGATACCTGCTCTATACCGCGTGACCAGGCGGCCTGAGCCATCTGCTCCATATCTGCGGTGGACATGCTTGACTTGGGATAGATAGCCAGCCCGTGTCCGTCAAACATATCAATCCACTTGAGCATCAGGGCCTTGTCGCCGGTAATTGATATATCCTTATACTTGTACTCAAAATTAGGAGTCATATAATGACGCAGGCGGTCATCGTGCGAGTTGCAGATAAGCTCAAAGCGGTACTTGCCCCTACCCTCATCATAAACTCGGGCCACACGGAATTCCGGCATAGTCATACGCTCCAGCATCTCCTCATTGGTAGCCACCGATGTCTTGATACCCACCGCGTTGAGCTGCTCGGCGTAGGGCTGCACATCGGCCAGGCTCTCAATGGGATACTCAAACATAAGGGTCATGCGGGTGGTCTTGAAACCCTCATAGCTCTTAAGATACCCGGCCACCTCACTGGCCTTCATATTGGCGGTAACACCGTCAAAAGTACGGACCTTGGCATTGCCGTCCTGGAAAATCCAGGTCTTGCCGTCCTCAAATACCGGCCAGCGGAACGTATTGTCCTGAGCATTGGCCACCGTTACATTTGCAGTCGCAAACAGGAAGAGATACGCGATTGCGGGGATGAACAGGACTCTGAGCCTGCTCCATCCGTTTGATTGTTTCTTGTCCATCATATCTATACGTTTTTTAAGGTTGGATTGCTTAAGCCAGCTGGTCATAGCCAGTCCGCGGCTTGCGGCTACGGCATTTACCAGCATCAGTTTGTACTCCTTTGCATTGGCTCCGCTCTCAATCACAGCCTGGTCTGCCTCATACTCGTGTATGAGCTCAAACTCCTTGCGCAGCAGGATCATTACGGGATTGAACCATTGGAATGCAGTCATCACGTCGGCCATGAGCAGGTCCAGCGAATGCCATCGGTGGGCATGAAGGTTCTCATGCTTCCACACCGATGCATTCTCGCTCTCCAGCCACTCGCGCGGCATCACAATGTACCGCATCCAGTTGAGAGGCTGGGGAATCTGGTCAGACTCAATCACGTCAACACCCTGGGCGCGGTCAGCATACCGACCCTTGCGTATGATACGTGATACGGCCAGAACCGATACACCCTTCTTGACAAGCACATACACAACGCCCGCTCCGTAGAGCACCAGCAGGATAACCACAGGATTGACACGCATCGGCTTTTGAGCGCTCACGGCGGCATCGGCCTCCAACTGGGCCTGCTCAGTAGCGGCGGGCGGAAACTGAGGCTGCTGCTGGGCCTGTCTTGTAATATGGAAAAGGGGCAAAACAAAGGAGAGAAGAGCAATGGTTATCAGAACCGACCGGTTAAAGCGGTGGAACGTCTCACGTCCCAGCAGCAGACGGTAACCGCCAAACAGCACGGCTACAAGAACTGCCACCTTGACCTGATATAATAACAATGCCTCCATTATTCTTATTTATAAAAGGTTATTGAGAATTAAAAACAAAGGTTATTGAAAATTCTGATAAGATTCAGTTTTCGTTCTTGATGCGGTTGATCAGCTCCTCCAGCTCATCGACCGAAATCTTATCGTCCTTGACCAGTGCCGATACCGCATCAATGTAAGAGTTCTCAAAACAATGTGACACTATACGTCCTATGGACGTGTTGCTGTACTCATCGCGGCTTATGGTGGCGTGATAACGGTAACCCATTCCCTCTTTCTCGTGACCCAGGAATCCATTAGACTCCAGCAGCCGCACCTGAGTGGAGATGGTGTTCTGGTGAGGCTTGGGCTCCGGCAGAAGGTCCCTAAGCTCAGACACCGTCATGGAACCGTTCTGCCAAAACAGCTCCATGATCTCTTCTTCTTTCTTACTTAATCTCTTCATTTTAAAACTATAGTTTGTAAACTTTTGATCGTAACCGATGGTGCAAATATACAACTATTTTTTATAGTCGAATACGTTTTGACGAAAAATTAACTATATTTTTTAGTCAAATTGATTTTTCAGCCCCGCAAGCGCATTTTTCAGGGAAAAGCACTATCTTCGCGGCCGGAATGACGGATATTCCACATTCTGCCTCTGTAGTTCAATGGATAGAACGGAAGTTTCCTAAACTTTAAATTTGGGTTCGATTCCCAGCGGAGGTACTGGCAGAATAAGTGATATGGTCTGACTTTATCACTTATTTTCGTTTTGTGAAAACCCAAATTTAAAGTTCAGGAAACTCCTGACCTTTTTTTATTTCGCTAACGCGAAAGGGCGCCCTCCGGGGGGGAGGTTCAGATGAACTGGACAGATTTGAGGTCATCGGCAAAAGCGTGGATAGAGTCCTCCATCTTCTTGATGGTTTTACGGGTGGGAACGCTTCTACCGGTAACATAATGAGATAACTGACCCTGATTGATACCCGTTATACGCGATAAACCGGCTAAAGAGAATGAACTGGCGTAGTATGACAGAAATGATGCCATATCATACTTATAGACCATCTCAACCTCTGCAAAACGCTTGTTTGCATTTTTGTAATATTGGCGCATATCTTGATACCCGCTCTCAAAAGCCTTCTTTGCTTCAGCCACTGTTGCGCCTGTACCTGTAATAAGATATGACAGATCATCAGCATCACTGTAAATACTGAAAGAACCGTCACTGGCACGTTCAATTATTGCGTTCACTTTTCTCATAGTTGCTCCATTTATTTGTTTTTTATTTCAAACCCGCCTGCTTCAGGATTTTGTTTAATGTTCCTGTAGCAACCTCTTCACTACCATGATTACTCATTTTGAAATCTTTATCCGTAATAGGACTATGCCAAATTGGATGGCCTGCCATCTGTTGGCTGATTTCATAACAACCTGCTTTTCTTAAAAGTCTTTCAAGTTCACTGTATTTCATGATAAATGCGCTCAAAAGTATTAAAATTAATATTAATTGCAAAGAAAAATCAATAAAAAGTACGAATATCAATACTTTTATTGAGAGCCAAAGTGGTTCTTGAGCGGAAAGAATACGGGCATGACAAGGACGATGGCTATTACGGAGAATAGCATGCCGCTCATGACGCCTACGGCAAAGCTGAACCAGAACTGGCTCTGCCGGCCGTCCAGGAGGAAGGGTATCAGACCCAGGACCGTACTCAGGATGGTGAGCATAGTGGGAATTATCTTGCGGTTGTACGCCTTCACGTAGGTCTTCAGGCCAGAACGACCCGTGGCCGATGCAATGGTGCGGTATTCGGACGTAAGGTAAATACCGGCATTGACCGTAATACCGCAAAGCATAATCATAGCGGCAAAACCTCCCTGCCCGAACGACACCCCCAGAATGGGATAAGCCAGGAACATACCCATAAAGCTTATCGGGATGAGCAGCACAATCACCAGCGGCACCCTGAGTGACTCAAACATCGATGCGCAGATCATGAAAATGACCAGCACCACCACAAAAATCAGCACCGTACGCTGCTTCTGCTCGGTCCACCAGCCGTAGTTGCTGCCGCCGCCCGCGTGGAAGCCCATCGGCAACTGCTCATTAAGACGTTTAATCAGCGCATTCTCCATCTTGGCCTGCAAGTCATATGAGCCTATGAACTCATACCCCACAGATATGGTATACTCCTGATTGTTGCGCTGTATGGTCAGACCCGTACGCCGCTTCTCAATTGAGCCGATATCGCTCAGACGGGTGTTCATGCTGTCAATCATCACCATATCATTGCGGATATGCCACAAATCGTAGTAGTCTTTCTCGGATGACACCAAACGTACGGGCGTATATCCGTGCCCCTCATACACCCTTCCTGCCTGGCCGTCATAAAGCTGATTGCGCAAGAAAGAGAGATACTGGCTCAGATTGGTACCCTGGCGCACAATCTTCTCGCGGTCCAGGTCCATATAGAACTCGTTGTTCACAAATCCGTAGTAGCCCGATGTAAACCCGGCCTGACCGTTCACGCGGCGGTTTGCCTTGAGCGAATCAATCAGCTCCTCGGCATATCGGTACAGAAGATCATAATTGTAACCAAACAGTTGTATGCTGTGTGACCAGCTGGTCCTGTAGACGCTGTTACTCAGGTACTGGTCATCCTCATCCAGTGCCGGAATGTTCCAGGTAGCGCCGCCGTACCGCATAGCCTTGGCCCACAGACGCTGCTTAAGCTCAAACGGGAAACGGCTCTTCTGATACTCCTCCTTGAAATGAATCTCAAGAGAACCCGATGTCCCGCTCAGGCTAGTGTAGAAATCACCAATCTCATCATACTGCTGCAGCCAGTTCTCCATCTCCTTTATCACCTCGTTGAGCTGCTGCACATTCTGCCCTTCGGCCATATTGGCACTCACGTGAAGCACAACCTCACGGTTCTCCTCCTCGCGGCTGCCCAGAGAAACCCGCCCGTTGGAGTGCTTCTGGAACAGGTTGAGCGTACCGCCCAGCGGATACTCAAACCACGCCTTGTTACGCTGATACCACTTACTTCCGATAGTCTTGTTGTATAGCCCCACCAGACCGCCCTTGGTATTATCCTCACGCTCCTCGCTATACTTATGATGCACCTGACTGGGCAGCAGCTGAACGGGAATGCCAAACAGCAGAATGATAGCCACAACGTAAATCCAGCGGTGCCTGCGGTTCCAGTCCGTAACCCGCCCGTAAACCGCACTCACACGTACCAGACGGCGCCTGCGCTTCATGGTGTTCCTAACCACACCCTTGTTCTTAAGCGGAATATACTGCAGCAGAGCCGGCACAAACAGGAACGCAATCACAATTGAAAGCGTCAGGTTAATCACAATCACCCATATAAAATCCGTCAGGTTGGCCCTTGAGTTCTCGGGCAAGAAAAACACCAGCAGCAGAGCCGCAATAGTGGTAAGCAGCGCGCCCGTAATTGAGAACATCACCTTACGGTTACCGTAATAGGTATAGTGGTCAGCAATCACGATAGCCGTATCAATGATTATACCCAGAGACACCGTGATACCCGCCATGGAGTAAATCTCAATATCCACCCCAAACAGCTTGTAGAAAATCACCGCGCTCAGCAGGTTCACAATGATAGTAAGACCTATCACGGTAAGGTATCGGAAGCTACGGCTAACAGCCAGCACAAACAGCAGCAGAATGGCCAAAGAAATGAGTGCACGCAAGAAAATCTTCTGCATCTCATTGTTAAGGTATTCCGATGCATCATAATTCAGCTTCACGGCATAACCGTCAGGCAGCGAAGCCTTAAGTTCCTCCATCTTCTGTTTAACCGCATCCGTCACCGTAATGGTGTTGATGCCATCCATAGCATCCACGTAAAGCGTAATGGTATTAAGACCGTTAATGCGGTTGTAAGAGCTGGGCGTCTGCTCCCGGTACTGCACCGTAGCAAAATCACCCATATAATACATACGGCCGTTCACCTTACCCACCGGAATATGCTCCAGGTCACCCGTCAGGTCGCGGCTCTTAAGACGCACCAGCATCAGATGGTCCTCCATCACCTGCGTACCCACAATACTGTTCTGAAAATAGCGGCTCAGAGCCTCGCTCAGGTTACCCGGACTCATACCCACCGCCCGCAGCGAGTTAGGATCAAACGTCAGCACCCACTCAAACGGCATTGCGCCCGATGTAGCCACCGTCTCCACCCCCTCAATCCTGGACAGAGGCGTAACCAGATAGTCATTGGCATAACGCACAATCTCTATGGCGGGCATATCGGCATTGATGGTATAACGCAGAATTTGTTGCGTGCTGCGACCGCCTCCGCCCGCCGAACCGCTCAGACCCACATTCGTACCCTCGGGCAACTTAGCCTTAATCTGTCTCAGGCGCGTAGCCACGTCAAAACGGGTAGTCTCCATGTTGGTACCCTTCTTGAACGTAAGAGTCACGCTGCCGCCACCCTGCTGCGAGTAGGTGTTTATGTTACTCACACCCTCAACCGTGTTGAGCGCCCCCTCTATGACCGATGCCACCTCAGCCTCAATCACACGGGCCGATCCGCTGCCGCTGAAACTCACATACAGGCTCAGGTTCTCCTGAATGGGGTTGTACTGCACATTCAGCAACGGGATACAGACCGCGCCGATGAAAGTCAGCACCACCATCACCAGAATCACAGAAAACGCATGCTTTTTCATCTCTCGCTGCGCTTATAGATCACATAATAGGCCAGAGGAACAAAGAATACGCTCACAAACGTACCTGCTATCATGCCGCTTATCAATGCCAGAGAGAGCGGATATTGCAAATCACTACCCATATCGCCGCGCACCAGGAACGGAGCTATAGCCAGAATGGTAGTGAGTGAGGTCATGATGATAGCTTTCAACCTACGGCTGCCTGCTTCAAGAATAGCGCGCTTAAGGCCGTAGCCTTTTTCACGCAGGCGGTTTATGGTATCCACCTTAAGGATTGAGTCATTGATAACGATACCGCACATAACCACCATACCAATCATCGACATCAGGTTCAGACTCTCATGGAACAACCAGAGAATACCCATCACCGCAAAAACGTCAATAACCAATTCGCTCAGTATTATGAACGGCTGCACCAGACTCTCAAACTGCGCCGCCAGAATAAAGAACAGCAGCAGGATAGAAATCACCAGCACACTGCAAAGCTCCTTAATCATATCGCGGTTGGTAAAGTAAGTACCGCTAAAACTAACGTCAAAACGCTCATCCTGCCGCACCACCTGCTGGATTCTGTCCATCGCCTCACGCGCCTCTCGGCCCTTAAGGTTCAGCTCAAGCGGATAGAACTCACCGTCAACACCGCTTGCAATCTGCTTGAGGTCACGGTTACGGGTCTCCTTGAGCAGTATCTCAAGCGGCACACGTCCGCCGCGTGAATCGATGTAACTGCCCTGAATAAGGTCCTTAGCCTCCTTGGTACCCACACCGATCACCACCGGCATAGAGAAATCACCCTTTGATATACGCAGCACGGAGCTTGCGTTCATAGAGTTGCGCAGGTAACCCATGATGTCGTTGAAACTCACGTCATACAGAGCCAGACGCTCCGGGTCAGTGATAAGCTCAATATACTCGTTCCACTCAGGCTGCGGGATATAAACCTGCGGCAGCGCCTCACGCAGCGAGTAGAGCAGCGTGGTAAGCTGGTCCGGAAGCGGCGTAGAGCCATCGGTCCGCTTGATACGTGCCACAAGCGGCGCCTCCTTATCCTGGAACAGCATATCAAAGATGTTGCCCGATGCCTGACAGCTGTGAACCGCCTCGGGCCACTGACGGCCTATGTAGTCACGCGCCTCACGCTCAAAACGCTCAATCTCATCGGTACCGGCCGTCTTGACGTAGATGAGCGCCTCTGACAGACCCATCTCGCGGGTATGTGACAGCGCAAACTGCTGCGAGCCCGTCATAGCCGTATATTGCTCCACCATATCGGGGAACTGCGCCATGATCTGCTCGCAGCGGCGGTTGTTCTCCTCAATGGGGATACGCTCGTTCCACTCAATGTTAAGCAGCGTGTCACTGTGTGACAGAGCCGGCAGTTTCTGCTTGTCCAGGTTAATGAACAGCACCCCTATAAGCAGTATTGCAGCGCCGAATATGCCCCACATCACACCCCTGCGACGGAAAAACCAGCTCAGAATCCTGTCATAACCCGCAGTCATGTTACCCACGCTTATACGGCTTATGAACTTGTTAGGAGTAAAGCAAGGCTGCTTGCGGTAGAACCTGTAATAGAACACCGGAATGACCAGAACCGACATGATAAGGGCCGATAACAGCGTAATTGTAACCGCCATAGCCTCATCATAGAACAGCGCACCGGCGATACCGCTCATGAATATAAGCGGAATGAAAATGGCGCATGTGGTAAGCACCGAGCTGAGCATCGGAGTAAACACCTCCTGCGTACCATAGACGCAGGCATCCTCCAACAGCTCACCCTTAAGCCAGCGCTGCGTGATGTTGTCAATGGTTATGATTGAGTTGTCCACCATCATACCCAGACCAAGCACAAGACCTGACAGCGATATGATGTTGATGGAGATATTCAGCACATAGAAGAACAGGAATGACAGAATCAGCGCCGTAGGAATGGTAATGACCACAAGTAGCGGGCTGCGCACATCCTGCATAAAGAAGAAAATGATGATACATGCAAACAGAGCGCCAAACAGCAGGTTACGTACCATGTTGTTTATGGAGTAGTCAAGCAGCTCAGTCTGGTCACGTGTAATCTGGAAATCCAGGTCCGGGTAGTCACGCTCAAAAGCCTGCATCAAATTCTCAATACCGTCACGCAGCTCGGCCATGCGGGCATCGGACCGCTTAATGACAGCCATCGTGATGCACTGACGGCCATCGGCGGTAATCATACCCTTAAGGCGCTGCTGCTCCTCACGCACCTGAGCCAGGTCCTTGATCTGATAGGTGCGGCCGCCCAGCTTGAGCCACACGTTCTCCACATCCTCACGGGTCACCACGCTTGACTCAAAACGCACGTCAAAACGGTACTCGCCGTCACGGATGGAGAGGCTTCCCAAGCTCACGTTGGCGTTCTGGATGGCGCTGCTCAGCGCATTCTCATTGACACCTATGGCACGCAGCTTCTCCATATCGGGGATGATAAGCAGCTGCGGGTACAACAGGCCCGATATATCCACCATAGCCACCTGAGGCAGCTGCTCAAGACGGCGCGTAATCACCTGACGGCAAAAGTCACTCATCTCAAGCAGACGGGTGCCGCCCGAATGCTCACTGTCCTTAAGCGAGATGTTGATATAGAACGCCGGGATATCCGTTGCGCTGGCACGTGCTATCATAGGACGCTCCTCGCGCGCATCCCATCCGTTTGTGGCGCGGTCCACACGCTCGTTCACATCGATAAAGATGTAATCGGCATCGGCACCGTACTCAAAAGTCATCTCAATCAGTCCGCCGCCGTCCTTGGCTGTGCAGACGATATCCTTCAGGTGAGGCACCTGTACCAGCTGTGATCGCAGCGACGACAGCATCAGGTCATTCACCTCACGCGCGCTACGGTCAGGCGATGTCACCTGCACCGTAATCTGCGGTATGTTTATGTCAGGCACCAGCGATACCGGCAGCTTGCGTATTGCGGCTATGCCCAAAACCATAACCGCAATCAGCACCATCAGCACCGCAATGGGCCTTCTTGTCAATCCCTTAAACATGGATAATTCTCAATTCTCAATTCTCAATTACAACTTCAGCGTCATCACCAAGGTTCAAATTGCCACTCGTAATGATCTTATCACCAATATTCAATTCTGATCCGCGGTCCTTGTTTGCCTCAACCACATGCTCCGCAGTGTTGGACATAAGCACATTCACATATGTCCAAAGGCTGTGACCCGTCTCAGGGTCGATGCGGAACAGCACCTCCATGTTGTCACGTATCACAACCGCGCTCTTGGGCACCACAAGCTGGTCCGGCACGCTGTTCTCAACCGTGATGCGCACGTTCATGCCGTCCATAAGATCGTCACTACCGGGCACCTGAGCCGTAACCGCAATCTGACCGTTCTGGTCAACAGTGGGATTGATGGAGATGATGGTACCCTTAAGCACCACCTCGCTGTTTATAAAGGGCGATACCAGCACCTGCTGGCCCACACGCACAAACTTGTACTCGGTCTCAAGAATGCTAAAGCGGACAATGTATCGGCTGTCATCAATCAGCGTACAAATCTGACCGCCCTGTTCATGCACGCGACCCTTAAGACTTGCCACCTTACCCGTGAACGGAGCCTTCAGGTCACACTGGCGGTAGGTGCGCTCAGCGTTCTCAAGTGCCATCTGGGCATCGATGAAACCGGTATTGATATAGATGACACGCTTCTGGTCAGCGGGAATACGGGATGTATCAGCCAGAGTGTAGCCGTAATCCAGAAGACGGTCGGCCAGGTTCATCTCAGCCTTGTCAAATGCCAGACGGGCCTGCTCAAGCTGACGGCGGGGCTGCTCCTTGTCAAGCGATGCAATAATCTGCCCCTTCTGCACCTTCTGTCCGTCATGCACGTTAATCTGTGCAATCTTACCCTGAGCCTCAAACTGTACGGTAACCTTGCTCTGGGCCTCAAGCTTGCCGTTGCAGACCAGCTGCTTGTTGAACACCTTACGCTCAAGCGGCGCCACCGTAACCACATTCTTCTCAGCATTGTAACTGCCGCGGGCCATCTCAGTAGTATCCTCATCGGCCTCCTTGTCTTTCTTACCCTTGCAGCCGCAAACAAGAACTGCAATAACCAGAACACCTATAATCCTATATGCTTTCATAATCAGTTATTTTACAAGTTTGTCAAATTCGGCACTGATATCCATGCCGCTTATGTAGTCATAAAGCGTAGCGCGCCGTATCCCAAAGTAGCTGTTCCAGAACCCCGCCACCTTGTTAAGATAGGAGCTCACAGCCTGGTCGCGCTTATCCTTAAGCTGGTCCAGCTGCGACATAGTCATGCTGCCGCTGCCAAAGTTCTTGAGAGCCAACTCATAGCTCTCATCGGCCAGATCGGCCGCACGCTTGGCAATCTCACACTGGCTGCGCTGGTCATTAAACTGCATCACCTGAGTGTAAAGATCCTGGCGGTAGTCAATCATGTTCTGCTCAATACTGTTCTGCGTGGTCTGAGCCTGAGCCTGCGCCATACGTACGCGTCCGCGTCCCTGACCCCAGTCCAGGATGGGAATGTTAAGCTGCACGCCTATCACCTCCTGATCCTTAAGCTGCACAAAAGTATCGTCAAACCTATCGGCACTGCCCGACAGACCGAACCTTGCGTTCACCTGAGCCGATAGGCCGCGGTTAGCCTTGGCCCGGGCCACACTCTCCTCAGCCTGAGCAAACTGCACATCCTGACGCAGACGGAACGATGAGTTCTGCAGCGCACGCTCCAACACATCATCATAATCAAGCGTAACATCAGGGATCTCATAATCAATGATAAGGTTAAGCTCTGTATCCTCCTGGTAGCCGATGTATGAGCACAGGCGGTTCATGGTCGTGCGCAGGTTTACACGCGATGTACTCACCGTAAGCGAGTCATTCAGCATACGCACCTCAATCTGCATAAGCTGGTCACGCGTGATGGTACCCATATCAAAACGGGTCTTACCCGCCTCAAACAGACGCTTACCCTCCTCAAAACTCTTGACGGCCCGCTCATAATTCTCACGGGCACTCACGCAGCTCCAGAACATCGATATGGTAGTCTGGCTGAGCTGCTCCATATTCTCTATATACTGGCGCTTGGCAATCTCATACTGCTTAGGCTCAGTCTTCTTGCTCCACTTGAACTGATTGAAACCCCACAGACTCTGCGCATAACTCAGATAAACCGGCTGCGCATAATAAGTGGTAAGACGCGCCGGACTGTACTGGTCAAGACGTGAAAGCTGTGTGGAAAGTGACACCGTACCGCCTGTCCACGGAATGTTCTGACGGAAATTGAGTGCCACATCATTATTCATGTTGTAATTGGCCCTGTAACTGATGGCACCCGTATTATAATCCTGCAGCTGCACCAGCGACCGGTTAAACTGCGCCAGGCTGGCACTCAGGTTAAGTGACGGCAGGAACTGTGCCTTGTAAGAGCGGAAACTCCAGTATGATGCAGCAAAGTTGTTACGGTTGCTCATAGCAGATATGGAGTTCTGCTGAGCCAACTCAACCACCTGCTCCATGGTGAGCGTACGCGGCACAACCACCTGCGCACCGCAAACTCCACACGCTCCCATCCCTACCGATAGGACAAACACTCTAAGATGAGTCTTGAAAAAGTTCATGACTGCAAACAAAAATTGATTAATAAAAGGATTAGCACTACAAATATAGTGCTTTATATTTCATTTGGTATGCCCCTTAACAGAAACCGTAAGGAAATCCTCACTCCCGGCCGCCTGCACAAACACGTATTTCACAAACTCGCCCCGGTTCTCAACCGCCACCTTGACCTCAAGCCGTCCGTTCTTGCCCGGTCCCAGCTTCATATACTCCTGGTTAACGGTCGTGCAGTCACACTCCGGAATAAAACTCAGCGTCATATCCTTTGATGAGTTGTTCTTAAACGTGAACTGTGCGCTTACCGAGTCACCCACATCGGCCACTCCTACATCAACCGATGCACGACGCACCGTAAACAACTCATCGGCATCCTCGCAGCTGCTCAGCAATGCTATGACTGCTGCGCTGGCAAGTAAAGACAAAAAACTCTTGGCGATTTTTATCATATAATTATCGTATGTCAAATCATACCATAGTTTTGCCGCCAGGTTGTTTATCCCCGGCAGCAAAAGCAATGGCATTCTTGAAATCAATGACTACAACCATAATCCACTCCAGGAGTTTTAGTACCCCTCTGCCAATCTTCATTCTTACAGCTACTATAACATCCCAAATTTGGTTGACAAGTCATTTTCCATTCATTACATGTTGCAAACTCCACAACGTTTTGATCTGGATGTATAAAATTTCCATAATAAAAAAATGCCAGCCAAAAATCATTAAAGGCAGAGACATCAACTCCATTAATTTTTACCACATACAAGCCTTCGCCAGTCTCATAATCTTTTGCAAAATTTGATCCGCTAGCATATTCATCACTGCTCAGCGCTTCTACGTTCTCCATTAGGAGATTACTGAAAGCATGATTTCTGTTTCGAAATACATTCTGACTGCTAATGCATAAAATAACAAGAGCAACTGCACAAATTGAAGTTCTAAAAATTTTCTTCATAACTTTTTTGATTTAATGGTTAACGTTTTGTTTAATAAAAAACCTATTCATAGGAAAAACACTCTATATATTTATTGATTCGGATTGTTTCTCACCTTCTTCCCCGCAACAATTCCTATAATAAAATCTTCAGGAATAAAACCCCAGTAACGCGAATCCTTAGAATCTATACTATTATCTCCAAAAGCAAAAAAATAGTTATTCTTGAAAGTGTAGCTCTTCATATCATCTGTCGGTACTACACCCGTTTCATATTTTATTATTGGACCATAAATAGAACGCTCTTCAGGCCCTAGTTTTATTGTCTTTCCCTTTTCTGGAATGTATAAAGGACCAAAATTCTTTATTGTCCACCATGGATAAGAAAACGGCATTGTCATCATAACCTGATTACTCCATAAGACACTATCCGGAGTGTTTTGAACCAACTTTTGTTTATCCAATACGCCCAATGTTCCTTTATAGTTACAATTCCACACTATGCCATCTTTTATACCAATGGAGTCTCCTGGCGTTCCAACCACACGTTTGCAATACACGTAATTAATTTTAAACTCTATCTCAGTCCATACATCATACCCAATAGGACAGTTAAAACAAATAACATCACCCGGACGAATCTTTCTGATTCCCGGCATACGGAAACATTTGAGCGGTGCGTGATCCTCAAAGTCAAATGACGTGTATATTCTGGCACCAAAAAGCAGTTTGTTAACCCAGACTATATCACCAGGAACAAGCGTAGGAGTCATTGATCTGGAGGGCGTATTGAAACGCTCTGCTATAAAAACTCGCCTAAAGAAATGGAGAAAAAGCAATAATAGCAATCCCCATAAAATGCTTCTAATTATTTTACCAATCTTATTCATTGTAACAATAATAGTTTTGCTTTTGTTTTAATCTCTTTTGTTGCTGGCGATTCCACCTTGGGTACAAAATCAACTATCTCCTTTGCAATAATCTCCGCCTTGTCCTTCTTATCTGTGTCTGAATAAAGCTGCATAAGTTGATACAGAGGGTATATTCTATTGGGTAAAACCTCAAAGGCTTTTCTATAAGCCTTTTCTGCTTCATCTGGTTGATT
This sequence comes from Bacteroidaceae bacterium, assembly GCA_045534785.1. Classification (GTDB taxonomy): domain Bacteria; phylum Bacteroidota; class Bacteroidia; order Bacteroidales; family Bacteroidaceae; genus Colenecus. Next base: position 15,272 of record JAZSKJ010000004.1, read on the forward strand.
CGAGCTGCAATAATTATTTCCAATCAATACATAATACATAGGATCTGCACTAACCTTTGACCCATTAACAAGGATTGCGTTGCTCTCATTCAAACGTCCACTTTCACTTAAAGCCACAGCAAAATCATAAAGAAACTGTGGATTATCCTCTTCTAAAGAAAGCAAATCATAATAATCATCCATCAAATCCTCTCCTTTCTGACACGATAATACCTTTGCCTCTTTATCTGCAACAAACCTGTTATAGGTTTCTGTTCTAAGATAAAAACCTGTTATTATCGTCATAATCGAAATCAGCATTGGAAATACAATTGCGCACGATATAGATAACGTCTTGCCTCTACAAGACTCACTCCAGGCTGCAATCATCACCGCTATTATCCTATAAGGAAGTAGTTCTAAAGGATAAGAAAACATTGAGAAAATAAGCAAAACAAGCATTCCGTAAAACAATGGTTTGCTGGATAAAAACAATGCCTTGAAAAACGCCACCAATAACACAACAAAAAATATAAGTCCAACAACCCCTTGCTCAACCAATATTTTCAAGAATATATTAAAGGCATTTTCTGCAACTCCTGCAGAATCAAGAAGAGAAGGTAATATTTGATTATTGTACATTTCTGCTATTCCCTCCGAACAGCTATGAGCAAAGCCTCCTGTTCCAACCCCCATTAACGGATAGTGCTTCCATGACAAAAGTGTTGCAGTCCATATTACGAGTCGCCCATCTGCTGATCCTTTTTTTAGATAGTAAAAAGCTAAAGCAAACAATACAATGATTCCCCAAATAACAAACCTGTATTTGTAATATTTCTCCTTGAATATCCATAGCACAGGCAGACTAACACTGACATATGCCGCACGACTCCATGTCGAAGGTATAACGGCCAACATTAATATTACGACTAACAAAACGATCTTATTTTTTTTATTAGCCAGCACGGAAAGTCCAGTTACTGAACAAATGCTCAGATAAGCAGAATAAGGACCAGGATTAAGGAAATTACCAGAGATTTTATAAAACTGAGCTCGATTTCCCCCTCCGGTTAATTGAGCTATCCCCCAAATCGCCTCTATACTTCCGCAAAGAAGCAATAACATCACCAATACCCTTGAGGAAACTTTATTAGCGCTAAACAGTATTCTTAGAACGAAATAGAGTAATACTGTCTCCACAAATTTCAAACATTGAGTAGCACATGGGTATTTAGCTTCATAAAATGAATGAAATCCATAATACAGGGCAAACATTATCAATAGCAAATCTACAACTGTCAAATGAATCTTTTTCTTGCTTAGTAGCAAGGCTATAACTCCAAGAATACAAATTGGAGGTAGCATCCTTACAAGAAGCAAATCAGCTTGAGACCATCTGTTATTTACCGACAGCAAAGTCAGCAAAAACAGAAAAACTATCACAACCGTCTGTATTACAGCTGATAGCCTTATTTTTTGTGTGTTGTCAAAGGCTATCATCATCTTTCATACTGATGCCAAGATTCTCGTCAAGTATCTTGTTAAACAGGTTGTATATACTCTTATTTTTTGTGGGATTTCCCACAAGAATCACTTTATTATCTGAATCCAACAAAAAAGTATGAAACATAACATCCGATGGAATATTGGGGTTATGTTGCCTGAAATACTGAGCGGTATCTATATATATAGAATGATCCAACTGCGTGTCTTCTATCATTGTGATCATTTTCTCCAGTTTATCCGGTACAGTTTCTAAAATAAAATAGTATTGGATTCCACTAGGATTCTCGCGCTCTATATCCACAAATCCCTTCCACATATCAAGATGTCTAATATAACATTGCGAGCACTCTGATGAGTCTGCCCACACGACCATTTTCAGTTTGCTTTTACAATCAGCATTATATAGTGCAGAATCCGAAATATTGCATACCAGCATTCCCTTAGTGTCAACTTGAATAGGTTCTTCACACATCTTGGCAATCTTGCGCTCAATTTTCTTTCCTTGAGAGCAGGAAATAAGCACCCCAAATGAGAGCGCTACCACCAAAATGACCACACATTTTCTTATCATAATCTTTTCAGTTTGAATCTGGCAACAACTGGATTATCATCTGTTTTTACAGAATTCATTACATTATAAGCTTCACGAAACATCTTTTCTGTTGGCTCAACTCCAATTGTTCCTGATAATTTCTTCGCAAACAAGAAGGATTCTGATGTCACAATTGAATACATGTAATTATCTTCACCGGTAGTGCATTGGCCAATAGGAATATTTTGCCAAGGTTCTATTTTAGGAATAGATTTAAAAAAACGTGCATTTCCTGTTTCCTTGTCATATATAAAAAACAAGAAGCTATTTGCATATGTTAGTCGTCCTGAAATAAAGCTATTACATTCAGCTAAATATGATAATCCATAAATAGCATCTGAAACATTGTATTCTTTTGTGCTAATCATCTTATCAGTTATCATACCATTTATGACTTTGTTTGACAATCTTTTATCTTCTGGTATTATTAGCCTTACGTATGGAACACATTCTTTTCCGTTCATTTTCCATGCGATATTACGCAAATATGAAGAATATATGATTCCGTCATTTGACCACGAAACAGTTCCACGTATTGATCCTTCATGTTCTTTCTCCGAAAAATATCCGGCTTTCTCGCGATTAAGTCTTTTTTTAGAATATACTTTAAATCTGGTATATTTACGACCTTCAGATTGAACATCATCCATAATTAGATTATCGCCCAAAACATAAACTTTTCTACCCCCAACAGGTGTTTCCACGTCTTCTATATACTTGCCTGTGTAAGCATCATAATAAATCTCCTTACCCTTCATCTTGTCATACAGGCAAAGGTAACCATCTGAAACAGATAGTGTGGTTGCTTCAATGAATTCATTACGAGCACGTCCTCTGTTAGCAATCTTAAACTTGATGTTGCCCGACAAATCAAAACAATAGACGCCATTTGCTAATATATATATGAGATCATCTTTAACAATCATCTGTTCAACTTCACCCATAATAGTCTTCTCGTCAGTTTTCAGGGGGATATAACAAACCGAATCAACCAAACTATACCACGATGGAGTATCAAGAGTATCTCCCATTGTTATCTCATACTTGAAATCAACTGCATCCTCCGGTTGTGTTTTATTACAACTCCCCCAAAAGAAAGGGCAACAAAAAAAGATTATATAAACAAAGAATTTTTTCATTTTGTATGTATTATCATTAATGAACATTGAATACAGAACCATTGTTCTACTACCAGACTAGTCGTAGTCTGGTAGTAGAATCAACAGCATTAGTCAGGGCAACCGGTTACAAGACCAGCTGTTCTCGTTCCCTGACGCCAGTCTTCATTTGTGCATGTATAATAACAACCCATATTAGGCTGGCATGTCATTTTCCATTCGTTTTGTGTTTCAGATCTTACATCACCATCAAAACGAATCTGTGCTTCTGCAGTAATTCTCATTCCAAATTTAAATCCTAAGTCAAACTGACCGTGCGCACTAACCCAGGTAACATACAAGCCCTCACCGGTTTCATAATCTTTTGCATAATCACCACTACCGTTTTCATCATCACTCAAAGCCTCGACGTTCTCCATCAAAAGACTACTACCTACATGATTGTAAGACTGTAATGCTTTCATGCTACCAAAACAAGATGCAACAAATGCAACTGCCATAACTGTTGTTTTAAAGAAGTTATTCTTCATAATTGTTTGTTTTTAATTAATCAAATGAATAAAGTAATTATCTTGTTTCATCCCGAAACCCGGAGCCAGCTCAACAGGTAAAAAAAGGGCTGACAAAGCTGGGATGAAGGCTATGCCATACCACTTAATAATACTATCTTTGCAGCATTCAGTTTTAAGTTTTTACCTTAATCTGGATTGAAGGGAGGCGTTCAGTATCACTTGCGAGGTGGAGTATGACCGCCCCCTTCTTAATTCCAGACAATTAACAACACTCAATAACCTATTTCATTTTACCACCATTCAACATCTCCATCTTCCTTAATCACGAAAGGTCGTTCATCTCTTCCGCGTGTATAATTCCTCAGCCAGAACAAGCACTTTGCAGGAACTTCATATTCCAGTACATTTTCTGTAGCTACTTGATAACCTGCAGACTCCCACATTGAACCATTCCAGCACAATAGTTCATATTCATTACCAGGATAAACATCGTTATCATCGCTTCTGGGTACTACCATAACAGACGATACTACCGTAGGCTCTCCCATATCCATTCCAATCCAGTTTCCATTAGGTTGGTTGATTTCAAAATTGGATAGGAGGTTGCCATCATATGCACGTTCTATGGCATCCTGCCCGGCCTCTGCGTTGGCAATACCCTTTCTGGATAGTTTATCTCCATTTTCATCAAACCATGCCAATTCGGCCATGTTGCCCCAAGATCCATCGGGTGACATATAACGCCAATATCTGTAAGGTCTGGGAGCATTCAACCTGATACGGTTGGGAATCGCCGTTGTTTCAATTGTATAAAGGGTTATCGCATTACTAAAATCCCTGTTGTCAGAACACTGGATTCTGGCGCCCAATATTTTATTTCGCTGAGTCACGACATTATATGACTCATAATACTTGCGTCTCAGTTCTACATTGCGAGACTTTGAGTCATCATATACTATATATTCGACACTGCCATCTTTTTTGATAATAAATGGATCAGAAATTGGAATCAATTCTTTTCCATTATATCCTAAGGCGATATATAACAATTGACGACCCATCTTTTTAAAGCATGCTCTTCCATGTTTTATCTGACCATAATCAAGTATATTCCAGTTGGGACCATTATTATTGGCAAAAGATGCTATATATACGTATTTGTCCTTCAGCTTTACATCTTTTCTGATTGTTATTTCAATATCAGATGTGCGATAATACTGATCTGAAACATCATACTTATACTGATTAATTGGATGTTTATATTTTGAAGAATTTCGAAAGCGTATAACATCCTTATCCATTGCATAAGAAAAACGATATATCTTTGGAAATCGTTGATAAGGGAAGAAGCCCCAACCTGCAGGTGAGGTAACATCCTCCTCCGTAGGAGTCAGTATACCATTATCGGAAAAAAATGCATACCAGGAGTGACCTTGATTATGACGTCCCCATACCGCAACATTGTCAATAAAAGCCGGCAAACCCATACTTCTAAATGTTGCAACAGCTAATGTTACATAATCCAAACAAGCACCAAATTTCATGTTCACCATAGTCTCAGCGCTTAAAAGAGGACATCCATTAGAAGTCTCCCACATGACATTAGGCCTAAGTTTCCATACCATCTCATTACGAACTATCTCTAATGCGCCATAAATGGTATGACATTGATCATTGTCTGCCGGCAATCGACTTATGCTATCTCCAAAATGAGCCGCCAAAGTATCACGCCAGTGGTCAAATTTCTGGAGCTCGGCCACTTTATAAGGCAACAGATAATCCCTAAACTCCTCGTAGCTCAAATGCTGTGCCCAAGGACGGGTTCTCCACTGAGTAAAAGCATGATCAATACTATATATCAAATAGTCTGCTGTCATGACATTTACATCTGATACAATGTTACTGCTCATACCGCTAAACTCGCCATAACTGATTTTCTGGATAGTATCGCGCATCCAGAACATATCCCTACCTGAAGTCAGAATATCATACGCCACAGCATAAAACTTGTTTGCCTTTGCTGTATCAGCGTATGAGTAATGTCCGGGCATATTAGCTATCAGATACTTTGCAGCCTTAAGTTTCTGCGGATCTTTATCTACTGTACGATAATGCTTAAGTACGGCCTTGAGCTCAGATTTGTTTTCCCCCGCAGCTTTCAGGGCGTAGCGCAGATACATTGTATCATTGCTACAGCCACTGAATGCTACAAGGAAAAATGCTGCAAACAAGGCATAAATGGATCTTTTTAATAGGGTATTCATATTGCGTTGTTTTTCCATTTATCTAAATAGTTGGAATTGAGCGTATCGGCACTGATATATTCTATGCTTTTGTCCTTGCGAAGAATAAAGGGCGCGCTTATGGGGACAAGCCCTTCTCCGCTAAATCCCTGTATCTGATAGAGTACTTCTACACCCATATCATGAAACATGGCCTTGCCGTGCCTTAACACGCCAAAATCCACAATCTGCCAGGGGTTCTCGTTGCTGCGTACGGCAGATGCTATGTAAACATACTTGTCTTGGAGCTGGCGTCTGAAATCCTTTTCAATAGGGATGGCCAGATCTAAGGTACGGAAATACTTGGAGGTTACATCCTTACGTGCAAGTTCAAACGGATAACGGTACTTGGCATTCCGCATGTATTCCTGGCGCTCGGGGTTAATGGCGTAGGTGTTGCGGTATACCTTGGGGCCACGCTCATACGGAAAGAATCCATAACCGATATTAGTGGAAATATCCCACTCGGAAGCCTTCTCTTCGCCCTTATCGGCCAAAATTACATACCACTTGGTAGCTGCGGTATAACGGCTGCCTACGGGAGTCTCATCAAGCACAGCTGGTATTCCAGCACTGCGCATAAGCAAGACTGCCGTAAGTGCATAATCAGGTATATTGCCAAAAGTCTGATGAACCTGCAAATGGGCGCTCAACAGGGGCAATCCGGCACGGGTATATAGGCCGTAACGGTTAAGTCCGTTAGCCGCATCCGTGCGCAGCATATCCGCCACGCCCATAGCGGTATTGTACTCCACATCATTCACGATGGGGTGCTCAAGACCTTTACCAAAGTAAGCTAAAAGAGAATCACTCCATGCATCCAGTTCCTGCAACTCAACGGCCTTATATGGCAGTATCCACTCCAGATATTCATCAAAAGTAGCCTGACGCGCCCAGTCACATGTAGTCCACAGAGCATAAGTACGGTCTATATTGCGTATCAGATACTCCGCAGTAATAACCTGCGCGTCAGGCACAGTGTGATTAGGCAGGTCTAAATACATAAGGTCAGTAATAAACAGCAGGCTGTCACGCTGTTGTTCTGGAGTAAGAGTGGTATCGGCTAGGACACCTGCCGCAAAATCATAGTATTCATAAATCTTATTGCCTGCATAAGAGTAGTGTGCAGGCATATTCTCAATCAGGAACTCAGCTGCACGGAGCTTATCAGGATTGTTGTCTACAGTCTTGTAGTGGTTCAGCACGGCCTCCAACTCCGATCGGTTGGAGCCGGCTGAATCCAATACAACAGCAATCAAAGAGGGTATACTACAGCCCACAGCAAGGGCTATCGTCAGCAAAAATGCCGACAATCCTAGGCGTTTCATTTATTGGAAAAGAATCAGTATTTCTATTTAGTACAAGGTATATTCACCGTGATATCCTGTACCGTCTGACATTGTAAATTGCAGTATATATGTTCCTGGATCTTCTGATACCTGGATGGTAAGAACGTTACCGGAAACCGCATTTGTATACTGTACATTGTCTTCAAGACGCGTTATGGTTGTGGTAATTGATTCAATGTTGCTTCCAGCCTCAATTGAAACCTCACCTTCATAATAATAGCATACAGGTGTAGATACGACATAATGTGCACGTGAACGTGGTCTTGGATTGGGTATGGAAATAGGGTTTGGAGGATTATTAGGGGTAACAGGAATTTCAACGGGATTATTTTCTCTCATCGCCATGATAGCGGTTTGAAAACATGGCAAAAATGCCAAGAATACTACTAGTGCTTTTTTACTGAGATTTTTCATTGTTGATTACAATTAGGTTCGATGCAAAGTTATGGTGTATGTAAACAGCGGCCAAAAAAAAAGACTGTTTTGAATCTGACACCCCTCAATGTAATTATCTTATTATTAATCATATACACATGGTGGCTATAATTATTTTCTGACATGATATTTTTGTAGCAAATAAACGTCGTTTTCCTACATTATGATTACCAAATATTATTTAATGTTGACCAAAGTTCCTCAGAGTTTCGCCTAACCTTTTTTAATAATCTAGACTTGATCTGATATATGTTCTGAGGTGACTCCTTAATCAGCACGCTTACTGATTTAGATGAAAGTCCGGCAAAAGAGTATCTGAACAATTGTATTTCCTTATCTGTAAGACCCATCTCTTCTGCAGAGAGTCTATCCATAATTCCGTCATAAGATTCATTTATAAAACTGTCTAGACTACGTACGTTTTCTGGAGCTGTATAATCCCTAATTAGGCTGTTTATAGTAACCGTTAGTTGTTGCTTGGTAACCTTCTCCTGGCTCTCAGAATCAAAGTACATTGAATACAGGCGGTTGGATATGTCATGGCGCTCATGGAACTGGGTCCTCACCTCATTCTTTAGTTTATTGATTGTATTCTTATGCTTATCATTCAGAGCTGTCAGCTCTTCTACAAGAGCCAAAGAGTCAAATAGCAGCTCTTTAATGTGCTTTTTCTTGTAGTGGTATGTAACCAGTACAATCACTATTATCAGCAAGAATATGACTACACATAGAATAAGAGTCATTATTGCATGCCTGCTCTTTAGAAATTCATTCTCTGCCATTATCCTATATTGCTCTTTTTGAGCAGCTAGGATAGGTTGACTCAAAATTGTCCTTAGATTATCATTTTGCAATGAAGTGTAGTTACGGAAAAAATCAAATGACTCTTTAATTTCTCCCTTACTCTCAGCTATTAAGGAGCTTACATAAAATAAATAAATTGAATCTCTATCAGATAAATCACATTTCCATGCTTGATTCAGATATGATTCAGATCTTTCAAAATCTTTTATACCGTTATAATATAAGGCTAACATTTCAAGATAGCTTGGGGAATCAGACGGCAGATCGATCTTTAAGCGATAATCTTTAAGAATCATTGTTGCACTATCAGGTTCATTCATATAAACAGAATATGATAATCTATTATATACACAATCTACATATAGCAAACTATCATTAACTGAAATTGCTCTCTTTTCAACAATACGCATAATAGAATCAGCAGCCTTGTACTTTAGGAGATAAAAGTTACAATCTCCTATATCAAAAAGTGAATATGTTTTATGTAAATCCTTTCCCGATTTATCAAAACAAGACACCGCATTAGAATAATACTCTAGCGCTCTATGAAAATCACAAGCCTCTTTAAAAATTTGTCCAAGCTGTGAATATAACAGCCCTTTCCAGTAATCATTGTCAATCCTGTCCACCAACTGTTCAGCCTGAGTATAAGCCACAGCTGCGTCTGTGTATTGCTTCAAATCCATATAGACACAGCCCAGATAGTAGAATGACAGAAAACGGTAATTTGTATTATTGCTTATGGAATAGTGGCGTACTGCGGTCATAATAAGGGAATCACTGGGGGCAATCTGATAGTTCTTGTACTCCGCTGCGGTATAAAGCAAAGCATAACGTGCCTGGCGTTCCTTATTCCTTATAGAATACGGATCTATGAGTTGCATAAGAGAATCCGCATATGCCGCATCATCATCCATAATAACTTCGGCTTGGTCCATAAGAGCATCAACTGCCTTTGGAGCACGTACCATACCATCATTTACACGGCTGCACCCTATTGCCAGGAATGACAATAAAATAAAACTGAATAATACCTTATTCAACATTGGAAAAAAGACTCGTATGATCCTATTGATATGCAAATTTATATAATAATCTGACAATAGAAAAAAAGAGCCCCCGCAACACAGCGAGGACTCCTCCCACCAGATATATGTGTAATTCATATATCCGATTAATTAATTGATTGTCGCATTACATAAAAAAGCCATAACAATGGACGCTTCTGTTTGGCTTTGGCTCAGAACTGTATCCTTTGTTTGAAATTGGAGAAGTCCTGAGTCCATCACCTACACAAACAAGGTTTATTTTTGACTGATACAAAAGTATGCACTATATAGAATCCCACCTAAAAAAACACTCGATTTAGGTATAACACAGAGCAGTGGTAACCGATTGAAAAACAAAGGGTTACAAAAGGCCTTCAAATGAAAAATATGACAAGAATGTAATATGCTGATTATCAGCGTTGTATTATATGATATCAAAGATAACTATTTGGAATTCAACGCAATATGCAATTCTTCCATTAGTTCTGGAGCTGATCTGCCTATCTTATCAAGCATGCGTTTCTTACGCTGTGTAATATTCTGGTGGGTTTCACCCAGTAGCGTTGCGATGGATTTGGCTGAGAAACCTGCCAATACAAAACGCAATATAAGCAAGTCTTTATCTTTGAGTTCAAGTCCAGATAACAACAACCTATACATTAACCCATTGTATGTATTATTGAGAAGTTCATCTATCCGATTTATATTCTTAGTGCTTGTAAAATTATCTATCTGACTTTTAAGCACTCTGTATAGACGTTCTGCTTTCTTGTTATCATCTATCTGCTCGTAATAACGGGTATAAAGATAGTCAGAGGGAGTGAACTGCTGACGTAGCATCTCTCGTACTTGAGTATTGAGAGTTATTATTTTTCCTTTATTAATTGACACCTGAGTTGTAAGGTCATCTATTGTCTCTAAATAATCTCTAATCTCATGTTGGGTCTTCCGGCTCTTATACAAATTAACAAGAATGATAAAACTAATAACTAGAAATGAGATAATGATTGAAGTAAATAATAATGTGACCCTGTTACGAGACTTAATAGTCTCCAATTCTGTCGCTGTACGATAATAATCTCTCTGAACTATAGAGATAGGTTGATTTAGAAGAGTTTTAATAATCTCATTTTGTGATGAAATATATTTTTCGAAATAAGCCATTGCCAGTTCTAGTTCTCCCTTGTTTTTTGCTATCACTGAACTTACATAGTATAAATAAATAGAGTCCGTCTCATAATAATCACTATTCCATGCTTGATCCAAATAATAATCCGATTTATAAATATCTCCTATTTTATTATAGTACAATGCCAATAATAACTTAAAACTAAAACTTTTATCCGTTGATATATCAAATAGGGAACTGCTATTTACAATCTCTGTTGCCTTACTTAGCTCATTCATATAAACAAGACTATAAAAGCTGTTATAAATACCAACATCATACATTATATCATTACCTATCATAGTCGCCATATTTTCAACAATATGGAAAATTGAATCAGCAGAAACATAATCATGCATATTTTTTTTTGTTAATCCAATATCACAAAGTGCATATAATTTATGCAGTTCCTTCCCAGCTTTATCAAAACATGAATCAGCCAACACAAAAAATAATTCTGCCCTACGATAATTACAATCAACAACAAAAATCTGACCCAATTGAGAATATAACAGCCCTTTCCAATAATCATTGTCAATCAAGTCAACAAATTGTTCAGCCTGAGCAAAAGCAACGGCTGCATCGGTGTTTTGCCCCATTTCCATATAAACACAACCTAAGTAATAATAAGAAAGGAAACGGTAATCAATGTTCTTATTAATGGAATAGTATTTAACTGCCTCCTTAATTAGAGTGTCACTATTAAATGGCTGATAAGACTTATATTCTGTAGCAGTAAATAAAAGGGCATAACGGGCACGTTGCTCTTTGGAACGAATAGAATTGTAATCGATGAGTCGCATCAACGAATCGGCATATTCAGGATAATCATCCATTGCCAATTCAGCACTGTCCATTAGTGAACTAACAGCACGACGGCCATGAACTTTTCCGTCTGTTACACTGTTACAACCGTTCATCGAAAACAGCATAACAATCATACATACAAGACTGCATTTTGCAATCCCGTTGCAAAAAGGAAGGTTAGTATCAAACATTAAACAAGGACTATTAAAACAGATGCAAAGATAGTAAACTATGACACAAATAACACATGGAAACGTTCCTATTGTGCCTTTGTTCCCATTTGTACTTAGCTGAGAGGCTGAGGGGACAAGGAGGGAGTGTTTTTGTGGAGGGCGTAAGCGGAAGGCCCACGGAAGATCCCGTTAAGAACGGCGCTTGTCTGACGAACGTTTCGGCCCCAAACGGGGCCGAATAAGGAGGAGTTCGCCGTTTAGGGTCTGGAGGGGCCTGGAGTAGCCCGGAGCAACTAACACTCCCTCCTGTCCCCTCAGACTCCGGCGGTATTCCAAAGTGAACTATTCCACCACAATCACAGCACCACCAGTAGTAGCCCTGAATGCCGGAGCATAGAGGCACTGCATCACAGCATTGCCTACGGTAAAGGTGCCCGGTTTCTGCACGTTGACATCGTACTCTATCACGTAGCTGCCCTTGCTCAGGCGGTCTATGTAGAACACATTCCTGGTGTTGCCCGGAGCGGTGTAGTAACCAATGTCATCGCGCCAGTTGTAGCTGAATCCCGCACGGGTGCTTACCGGCTCAACGGTAGCGGCGCGGCTGTCGGCCAGCTGCAGATACTCCAGGTTGCGGTCTGTGGTAAGCTCAAACTGAATCCTTAAGCGGTCACCCACGTGCAGCACGGTACCAGGCTTAACCTCCTCCAGGCGGTCAGCATCGGCCCCGTGGATAACGCGCCAGATAGTGCGCTTAAGCTGCATGCCGTTCTCTGAGTGCTCCACCTTGTCAATATCTTCTGTAAAGGTGCGGTAAATGGCACCCCAGCTAATGCCTGCCGTCTTGCTGTCTACCGTTATGGCAGCCTTATCCCGGCTTATAGGACCATCCCAGGTGTGGGTAGTGTAGCCCGCGGTAGCCTTAGAGGTGCTTGCCTTCACAGCATCGCGGCCCACGTAGATGGTGATATCCGGATCCGACTCCAGCTGGGCGTTGCCTCCGGTAGCCATAAGGGCAGTAACGGCGGCGGCAGTAGCGGCCGATGAGCACCAGCCCGTAGTCTGACGCTGTTTGAGCAGCCAGCGTGCGGCCTCGACAGCCTGATCGCGGTAGCCGGTAGCCAGCAGAGTGCGTATGATGAGGGCCTGAGTCTCTATGGGAGCCTCGTGCCAGAGCAGTCCGCCCTGGTTATCGCGCCACGAGCGGCCCATCTCATCGGAATACTGCGAGCGCTCCACCAGAGTAGCGGCAATACGGGCGGCATCGGCACTCTTGCCCTGGCGGGCCATAAAGAGAGCCAGCTGTGCGCGGAACCAGAGGTCCAGGTCATGAGTGTCCTGCATGGAGGCCAGACGCTCGTAATAGGTGTAGCTGGCGCGGGTGGTGCCGCCGAAGGGGTATGACGTAAAGTACGAGCGGGTAAGCAGGTAGCTCAGCTCCGAGTAACCCAGCGACTGCGGCTTGCGGTCCACGTTATATAGCTTGTAGAAATAGGTATCCATGTAGTCAAGGCCGCGCTGGATCATCTGCCTTAACTCTGCCGTCTGGTCTATCACTCCGTTCTCTATGAGCAGGCCAAGACCCTGCAGAATCTCATCGGTAATGTGAAGGCTTGAGCTCAGGCCCTCTATCCAGGGCCAGCCGCCGTCGGCCGATTGTGACTGCTGCAGCTTTTGCAGCGTCTCCTGCATGGCGCGGGCAGTCTCATCGGTGCCCAGGTTGCGGGCCAATGAGCGCAGGCGGTCACGCTCACTCTGGCTGCTGCGGAGCCAGGGAGTCTCCTCAAGCAGGGTGCCGGTAAGCTTCTGATTGCGCTCCAGCTGAGTCTGCCATTCCGATGCCGGCAGGGCTGCCCACTCGTCCAGCATCTGGCGGATGGCGGGATAACGGCGGCCCAGGCTCTCCGATATGGCGGCTCCCATGAAGCTGTGCATAAGGCGCAGGTTACTGGGGTCATCAACGCGTATCATGGAGGGCAGCGCCTGTATGGCGTACCAGATGGGAGTTGCGCTGTACTCCAGAATGAGCTGCTCCTGGTCCATTGTGGCGGAGCGGGGCTTGTCCAGATCGGTAAAGCGGAACTCACGCTTCTCATTGCCGTTGTTAAAGAGCGAAAGGGCCTGAGTTACCTGAGTGCGGTTGGAGAGCACGGGTATGGTCTCCTCCATTCCGTCACTGTGGCCCTTGGTGCTGGCGGTAAGGCGGTAGGTTACGGCGGTAAGGCCAGCGGGCACCTTTATGGTGAATGATGTGGCTGTGCTGCCGCCTGCAGGTATACTTACGCTCTTCTTGGCTGCACCGTCAATAATGCCCAGTGTGCGGCCTGTTACAGCATCGGTCAGGGTGAGTATGACATCGGCCTTTACATCCTGAGCGGTCAGGTTGCTTACCTTGGCGGTAAACTCCATACGGTCACCCTGACGCAGGAATCTGGGGGCCGACGGCTCCACCATGATGAGCTTGCGGGTTACCATTGTGGTGTCCACACGGCCCGTGCTGAGCGAGTCTGTAAAGGCTATGCCCTGAACTCTCCAGCGGGTGAGCAGCTGCGGTGTGCGGAACCTGTATGCGGCCATTCCCTGATCATCGGTCTGAAGGTATTCAAACAGGCCGGTGGGGTTGAGATTGGAGCGTATTTTTATGCTCTGCTGCTCTGTGGCTGCCTCTTCTGCAATCCGGAGGGCAGACTCACTCAGGGCGCCCGAGTTGAACACTATATCCGCTCCGGCCACAGCGCCTTGCAGGGCTTCGTCGGCCAGATCCATCAACGTCTCCTCCTCACCGTTGTCTATACCGGTCCGGGCCATCTGTACCGATGATTTGGAGTACTGCCTTACTCCACGCAGCATACCATTACTGAGGTTTTTAACAGACCTGTAGTTATAGGTGTAGGGATCCAGGAGCGTTCCGGTTACGGCGCGCTTGCCCTTGTACTCATAGGCGTTGCCGAATGTGTGGAGCCAGGGCATATACTGGCTGGCGTACAGGTATTGTTGCTCCAGCAGCATACGGGTGCCTACGTATGTGGCGCTGAAGGGCTGCAACTGTATGCGGTGTGTGCCGTACACATCGAGCGCAAGGTCATACATATCCAGCATTATGGCGGCCCGGACGGGGTTACCCTGCCAGTCTGTTACCTTAAGCTTCCACTCCTCGTCCACATCGGGCTCCAGGCTGCTGCGGAACGTTACCAGTTCCATGCGCAGCTGGCGTTTGCGGTCGGGCACGTAGTACTGGAACGATACGTTCTCGGAGACTCCCTCATAGAGGACGCAGAAGTTTACGCTGAAATAGCCTATGAGCTCTGCTGTGACGGGTATGTCAAGGGTCTGCTGGCGGCCGTCGGCTATGAGCGTTCCCTGTCCGTAGAGGCCGTACTTGTTCTCTATCATGTAGTGTATGACGGCTCCCTTGCGGTTGCTGCCCAGACGGATATGGGCGGTATCGGCCAGCTCTACGGTGTTACGGACTCCCGGGTTCTGATAGCCCCACAGCAGTGCGTTTTGCGGCACAAAGCTGTAGTCATCAATGCGGCACCAGGTAAACTCCTCGGTTACGGGGTCGCTGTCCGGCGCGGTGGCCGTTATGCGGTATACGCCCGATTGCAGGCCGCCCAGCATGAGTAGACCGCTCTCGGGATCGGTTGTGTCAAACGGGACTACACCTTCAAACACGGGGGTCTCTATTATGTCTTCGCCCTTGAAGTCAAAGTTATAGAGCGGGAACTTGTCGGGCAGGTTCTGGTTGTCGGCGCTGGCGGCCAGTTCCTTTATGTCGTTGTCATGATAGATACCCACGCGCGGGCTGAACGGCAGCTGGAGTCCCGGCGTGCTGCCCCAGGTAAGCAGCGATACCTTTACGTTTACGCGGTCCGATACGTTGCCGTTGTCCGACAGGATGCTTATGGCCACTGTCTTGCAGCCGTCGGCGTCTATCACGTTACCGTTTGATATTATGTTGATGTAATGGTTGGGCTTGATGGATGCGTTCAGTTCGGTGGATGCCTCGTGGGTCTCGCCGTTGAGGTCGGTCACGGTGGCCCTGATACGTACGTAAGCTTCGGGCCTGAGCATTATGTCGGACGGTACGGTCACACTGAAGCTGAACGTGCCGTCGGGACCTATCTCTATGTCCTGGCCTGCGCCTATGCGTATGTCGCCGCGCTCATCGGGGATGCAGAACCTGTGGCATACCCAGGAGCCTACGCTTGCATACCAGTTTAGCTTGGCGCCGTCCAGAGGTACTCCGGTGTAGGATTCGGCCTTTCCGGTTATGGTGACGGGGGTGTCAAAGAGCACCTCGTCAAGGTAGCGGTCCAGTTTGACCTCGAACTTGGGCTGACGGAAGGACTCTACGTTTACAGTGATGTATCCGTCAAATTCATACTGGCTGTCGTTATCGTTCTCCACCTCTATACCGTAACGGCCGGGCATGCAGTTCTCCGGAATGCGGAATGTGCCGCTGAATACTCCCATGCTGTCGGTTACAAGGGTGTCTACAGACTCCTCGCGGTTGCGGCCGTCATAAAGGGTTACCCAGAGTCTGGCTCCGGGCAGAACATGGCCGATATCGCCGTCTATGTGGTAGACTACGCCGCTGTAGCGGATGCTGTCGCCGGGCAGGTAGGTGTAGCGGTCGGTGTATATGCGGGCGTACTGGCGTCCGGGCATATCGGTGTTGCGCCAGGGGATGTTGAAGGTGGCGTTTCCGCGGCTGCCGTTGGCCTCCAGCTCCAGGCGGTAGCGGTCACGGGCTATGCCTTCTATCTGTATGCGGCCGTCGGGGCCGGTTATGCCGCTGGTTATCACCTTGGTCTGGACATCCTGGTTATTTAGGCGCCACAGGGTGTACTTGCAGTCGGGCACAGGCTGTCCGGTGCGGGTGTTGACGGCGGTTCCGTAAAGGGTGCCGTTGCTCTGCACCAGCTTTATGAACTGGATGCCGTTGCACTCTACGTACTGGTACGATATGCAGTCGCCGCTACCGAAGTACGGGCCTGTGGAGGCCATCAGGTAGTAGCAGCCCTGCATTACGGGTGATATGCCGAATATGACGCTGTGCTCCAGATAGTCGTGGGGGTTATTGAGGCTCATGCTCCACTCCGCTACGGCGTTACACTGGTTGAGTTGCGAGAGCAGCGTTGTCTCATCCTGGGCGTCGGTCAACTGGCCGGGAACCTCTACCACCTTGAAATAGGCGGTGCCGGCGTTGGTGAAGTAGAGCTTGGCTATGTTCCGCTCGCCGGGCAGGAAGCTGCGGTTCATCTCTATCCTGACGCTCTTGCGCTCTATCTGGTCCTTGATGGAGAGGCACTCCAGCGCTCCCTCGCTCTTGGGCCATTTCTTCTGGGCGGCTATACATATATCGCGGGCCTGACGCTGCAGGTTCTGGGCCTTTTCAACGGGTAATTGGTTTACCTGATCCTCTATCTTGCGGGCGGCCATGCTGTATAACATGGTGCTGAACTTGACCTTCCTGGTGTAGCTCTGGGCCAATGCCACAGCTCCCTTGAGCCACTCCTCATCATTACGGTCCCAGTCTCCGTCGTTGGTCAGATATTCGCCCAGTACGTTCATACGCCTTATGTCTATGGTGCAGCGTATGTTGGGTTTGGCGTTCAGGTTGTTGCGGGTAAGGCGGTGCAGGACGTAGAACATCCAGAGGTCGGGATCATCGGGGGTTATGTGACGGGTGGCGTTCAGGAAGTCCTGCATGGTGCCGTAAAGGCGCGGATCGTCCAGTATCTTGCGCTTGCCCAGCGTGAAACGGTAATCGGTTATGAGTATCACAGCGTGGTCCAGGAGCATATCCACAAGCAGCGGACGCAGCTTCTGTCCGGCTTTGTTGCCGCCGGGGAAGAACTCCTCGTAAAATCCGGAGCCTACATCGCCGGCCAGATTGATGGACTGGTCCAGATGGTAGCATATGGTGTCACATATCATGCGCGGAGTCCACCTTTCCAACGGTGGATTGGGCTCATCGGTGGCTATGCGGCGGGAACCGTTGTAGCGGTTGCTCTCCCAGTACCTAAGGTAGCCTTTGGCTATGAACGCGTGGCAGAGAGCCTTGTGCTCCTGTACGGTGAGTTTGGGCAGCAGAGTTTTGAACAGCTCTATTCCCTGGGTCAGGCTGTTATCGGCATAGGTCTGCTGAACCTGGGTCAGATAGACGGCGCTCTTGAGCATCTGGCGGCCGTCTCCGTCGCGGGCAGCCATATCCCATATCCGGTTTATCTCTTTTGCAGCACTCTCGGGTAGGTCCTCTTTAATGTAGTTGTCTACCATCTTCCAGGCACGGCTGTACTTGTCGGCGCTGGCAGTTGAAGTAGTCAGTGTCATAATGATAATCAGAAATGATATTCTAAGAAGGTATCTCATAAGCAATACTTTTATTGTTCCACCTGTCAAATATATGACAGAAAAACGCCCCGGTTAAATACCAAGGCGTTGCAAAAACGTGGCAATCAGTCAAACAGACCGCCTGATATGTTCTCGTAGCGGGAGCGTCCCAGATGCTTGTAGGCCAGGTCTGTAACCTCGCGGCCGCGGGGCGTGCGCTTTATGAAGCCCTCCTGTATGAGGAACGGCTCGTAGACATCCTCTATGGTGCCGGCATCCTCGCTAAGTGCGGTTGCTATGGTGCCCAGACCTACCGGTCCGCCCTTGAACTTATCGATGATGGTGGTCAGTATGCGGTTGTCTATCTCGTCCAGTCCGTACTTGTCGATATTGAGTGCCTCAAGGGCTATATTGGCGATGGAAACGGTGATTCTGCCCGATCCCTTCACCTGTGCAAAGTCGCGCACGCGGCGCAGCAGCGCGTTTGCTATACGGGGGGTTCCGCGGCTTCGGCCGGCAATCTCGGCGGCTGCGTCAACATCGCACGGGATGCCCAGTATTCCGGCAGAGCGCATGATAATCTTCTGCAGGGTTTTGGCATCGTAGTACTCCAGGTGCATGTTGATGCCGAACCTGGCTCTTAACGGTGCGGTGAGAAGGCCGCTTCGGGTGGTTGCACCTATCAGCGTGAAGGGATTCAGGTCTATCTGTATGCTGCGGGCGCTGGGTCCCTTGTCTATCATGATGTCTATGCGGTAATCCTCCATCGCCGAGTAGAGATACTCCTCAACTACCGGCGAGAGACGGTGGATTTCATCGATAAAAAGGACATCTTTGGGCTCCAGTGATGTAAGGATGCCTGCCAGGTCGCCCGGCTTGTCCAGCACCGGGCCCGATGTGATCTTGAAGCCCACGCCCAACTCATTGGCTATGATGTTGCTCAGTGTGGTCTTGCCCAGTCCGGGAGGGCCGTGCAGCAGGGTGTGGTCAAGTGACTCGCCACGTTGACGGGCTGCCTCCACAAAGACGCGCAGGTTATCCACAACCTTGCCCTGTCCGGCAAAATCGTCAAACCTTAGCGGACGCAGAGCGTTGTCCAGCTCCTTGTCGCTTGCCAACTGCTGCTGTCTTATATCAAACTCTTCCATAATTCATTGCCGTCAATCAGGCTCTGATCGCCGGTTTCCATATTCTTGAGCGTTACCTTGCCCTCGGCCAGCTCATTGCTGCCCACTATTGCCACATAGGGAATCTGCTGTGCGTTGGCGTAAGACATCTGCTTCTTCATCTTGGCGGCATCGGGGTAAATCTCCGATGGAATGCCGTTTCTACGCAGCTGTGACAGCAGCCCCATGCAGAAAGCGGCCTCCTGCTCACCAAGATTGAGGAACAGCACCTTTACGCCGGTCTGTGTCTCCTTTGGATAGAGGTCCAGCTGGTTCAATACATCGTAGATGCGGTCTGCACCGAACGATATGCCCACGCCGCTCACGCCGGGAAGGCCGAATATGCCGGTGAGGTTGTCATAACGTCCGCCGCCGCTTATGGAGCCTATCTCCACATCGAGCGCCTTTACCTCAAAGATGGCGCCGGTGTAGTAGTTGAGGCCGCGGGCCAGGGTGAGGTCAAGCTCCAGCTGGTTGTTGAGTCCCAGACGGGTTGCGCCGTCCAGTATGAATCGGCACTCCTCTACTCCCTTGAGTCCGGTCTCGCTGCCTGCAAGCACCTTGGCAATGGTATCCAGTTTATCACTGTTACTGCCTGTCAGTTTGATTATGGGCTGCAACTTGTCTATGGCATCCTGCGGCAGACCCTTATCGGCCAACTCCACATTCACGCCGTCCAGACCTATCTTGTCCAGTTTGTCTATGGCTACGGTTATATCCACAATCTTATCGGATTGACCGATGGATTCCGCTATTCCGGCCAGTATCTTGCGGTTGTTCAGCTTTATGGCTACACGTACACCGAATCGGCTGAAGACCATATCTATCATCTGGATGAGCTCTATCTCATAGAGCAGCGAGTCGGAGCCCACCACATCGGCATCACACTGGTAGAACTCGCGGTAACGGCCTTTCTGCGGACGGTCGGCCCTCCATACGGGCTGTATCTGGAAACGCTTGAAAGGGAACTGAAGCTCCTCGCGGTGCATCACCACAAAGCGGGCAAATGGTACCGTGAGGTCATAACGCAGGCCCTTCTCGCAGAACTTGGACGCCAGCTTGAGGCTGTTGCGTGAAAGCAGCTCCTCATCGGTCAGGCCACTCATGTAGTCGCCTGAGTTCTGGATCTTGAAGAGGAGTTTATCGCCCTCCTCGCCGTACTTGCCCATCAGTGTGGAGAGGTTCTCCATTGAAGGGGTCTCTATCTGGCTGTAGCCGAACAGGCGGAACACTCCGCGTATGGTATCAAAGATATAGTTGCGGCGCGCCATCTCCACCGGAGTGAAGTCACGCGTGCCTTTTGGAATTGACGGTTTCATCGTGGTTTATCAGCGTCTTCTTGATAAGTAAATCATTACGTAATAGACCAATGTACCCAGAGAGCTTATGGCGGCTACCACATAGGTGTAGGCGGCGGCCTTGAGTGCGTCCTTGGCGGCTGTCATGGTCTCTTTGTCCTGTGAGCTGTAGTGCTTGAGCCAGGAGAGCGCGCGGCTGCTGGCATCCACCTCAACGGGAAGCGTCACAAAGCTGAACAGGGTGGTCATGCCGAACAGCACTATTCCCGCCAGCAGGATTCCGGGGAAAATCTCAACCATAAGTATTCCGGCCAGCAGTACCCAGGTCACAATCTGTGACGAGAACTGCACTACGGGCACCAGAGCAGACCGCATCTGCACAGGAGCATACTGCCGGGCATGTTGTACTGCGTGCCCGCACTCATGGGCGGCTACGGCGGCGGCCATCATGCTGCGGCCGTAGTAGACGTCCTTGCTCAGGTTGACGGTGTTGTCCTGGGGGTTATAGTGGTCGGTGAGCTTTCCTTCAACACAGGTTACCCTTACGTTGGTGATGCCGTGGTCGGCAAGCATACGGCAGGCTATGTCATAACCGCTGCTTCCGTCACGGGTGGGTATCTGGGAATACTTCTTGAACTTGCGGTTCAGGTTACCCTGCACTGAATAGCTCAAGATGGCTATCACAATGAACAGGATCCAATAAAACGCATACGGCGTCATCGGCTCAGCAACATTCATTTCTCACGAACGATTGTCTGGTGGCGGTCAGGACCTACCGATACTATTGATACCGGAGTCTCCAGATACTCCTCCAGGAAGGTTATGTAATTGTTGAACTCCTCGGGGAACTCATCCTCATCCTTAACCTTGGTAAGGTCTGTCTGCCAGCCGGGCAGCTCCTCATAGATGGGCTCCACGCCCTCGCAGTCAAACGGGAACTCATCGGTCTGGGTTCCGTCAGGCAGCTTGTAGGCTACGCAGGCCTTGATGGTGGGGAATGTATCCAGGACATCGCTCTTCATGAGGATAAGGTCTGTAACACCGTTCAGGCGGACTGCATAACGCAGGGCTACCAGGTCCACCCAACCGCAACGGCGGCGACGTCCGGTTACGGCACCGAACTCATGTCCGCGGTCTGAGAGAGCCTCACCGTCCTTGTCAAACAACTCAGTGGGGAACGGACCGCTGCCCACGCGGGTGCAGTAGGCTTTCATTATGCCGTAAACCTTACCGATGTTGCGCGGAGCTACGCCCAGTCCGGTGCAGGCGCCGGCACATATGGTGTTGGATGATGTTACAAAGGGATATGAGCCGAAGTCAATATCTAGCATGGTGCCCTGAGCTCCTTCACACAGGATGGTCTTGCCCTCACTCAGCAGGTTGGCTACGTAATGCTCGCTGTCCACGAACCTGAACTCTTTCATGTAGGCTATGCCTTCACGCCAGGCGGCCTCGAGCGGAGCCAGGTCATACTCAAACCCGAGACTCTTGAGCGTGCGCTCATGTGCGGCGCGGGCGGCTGCGTAACGCTCCTCAAAGTCGGGACGCAGCAAGTCTCCTACGCGAACTCCCGTACGGGCCACCTTATCGGTGTATGTGGGGCCGATTCCGCGGCCTGTGGTTCCTACCTTGCCCGATCCCTTGGATGCCTCCAGCGCGCTGTCAAGCAGACGGTGGGTAGGCAGGATCAGGTGTGCTTTCTTGGATATGAGCAGACGGTTCTTCAGGTCTATTCCGGCTGCCTCCAGCGACTCGGCCTCGGCCTTGAACAGGGCGGCGTCCAGCACCATTCCGTTACCGATGATATTTTGCTTGTTACCCTGGAAAACACCCGATGGAATGGACTTGAGCACAAACTTCTTGTCATCGAAAATCAGTGTATGGCCGGCGTTGGGACCTCCCTGGAATCGTGCCACCACATCATAGCGCGGCGTGAGCACATCCACTACCTTTCCCTTGCCTTCATCACCCCATTGCAGTCCCAGAAGGACATCAATCTTTTCTGTTTTCATTTCTTGTCTTTATCTTTTTTGTTCAATCTGTTCTGTTTTCTCTTAAGGTCTGCGGTACACCTGCTGCACATCCCGTAGATGCTGAGCGTCCAGCCGGTGGCGTTGAAACGGCGGGTACGCATCCCGTTTATCTGGCGGCGCACCTTGTCGTTGTTCAACTCTACAGTCCTGCCACATGAGCCGCATACCAGCAATATGGCGTCCTTATGCCTGTCGGTCCGTTCATACAGGATCTTGTCATCCTGGAAGACCTTACGTACCAGACCCGCGCGCTCAAAGAGCCTCAGGTTGTTGTATACGGTGGCCCTACTGATCCTGAACGGGCCGCGGTCCTGCACCAAACGGGAGAAATCCTCGGCCTGCACGGGAGCGTCGGAAAGATAGAGCACATCCAGCAACGCATTCCTTTCAGGGGTGTTCCTTAGGGAATTGAGGCGCAGGAAATCGGCCAGAATCTGATGCGCCTGGGCCAATGATTCTGTCTTTTCCATACCGCTATGACTCCAAACGCTCCAGGACCGTTCGGGCGGCTTGAGCACACTTGAGATCTCCTCCGTTCAAGGCGGCCTGGGCCTGATCTTTCAGTTCCTGTACATAACGAGGCCCCATCTCGCGTCCCCCGCGCAGCATGTGAGCCAGCGTGAGGAAACCGCAATAACGGGCCATTTCACTGTCGGAAGCTATCCAACGGAATGCGGCTTCCGAAGCTCCCTGCATCCGACTGAAGAGGTACATGCTGCACACTTCAGCCAGATCGGGGTATTCAATCTGTTCCACCCAGAGGTCTGCCATATCGGGCAGGAACTGCTCCTGGGGGTAAATTAGCGCTGCCAGTATCCTGCACTCGCGGATATCCTCTTTCCAGAGGGCCGATGCAAGCTCTGCATCCTTCTGTGTCTCTTGAGCCATCTCCCTGAGTCGGGGAATCCCTACTCCGAAATTGAGTTTGTATCCTATGCCGGCGTTCCTCATCTGGGTGGAGGCTTCACCGTTCATGCTCAGTCTCAGTTTCTGCTTGATTTCCCGGATACTCTCCTGAATAGACATTTCAGAGAACTTACAGATAGGTTTTACTTGGAAAGAATGCGTTTCTTATATTGGTGCGGTGCCTCACCCTTCTCCTTGAAGAAGGCGGCGTAGAAGCTCTGGCGGTTGGCAAAACCGGCCTTGCGTCCTATCTCATCCATCGTAAGGTCCAGATAACGCTTATCGGTAAGCATATTGGCTGCATCACGCACCCTGAGTTCGTTCACCAGACTGGAATAGTTCATTCCGAATCTTGAGTTGATTACTGCAGAAAGGTACCTGGGGTTGGTCTTCAGGTCCTCTGCAAGCTTTTTTGCAGAATAGTCGGGATCGCGGTACTTTTTCTGTGCCACGATGATTGTCAGGATCCCGTCATAAAGCTGGTCGGCGAGTTCCGCACGGATAAGGCCTCTGTAATCTGCGTCCTTGGAGGCCTTCTCCCTGATTTTGTAAGGTTTCATTTCCATTTGTATAGATAGTCAGTTTAGGTCCACAAAATAAATGATTTTCCGTCTAATTCCAAATCATACTAATGTCAATATTATTTAAAATGATTCCAACCGCTCGCAACTGTTCACGGGGACGGGATTTTTTTGTATTTTTGGCATCAATACACTTGCCTCTGTCCGGAATGATCGACCAGCTTACCATAGAGAAGATCCTGGATGCCGCCAACATAGTTGATGTGGTATCGGAATTCGTCACGCTGCGCAGGCGCGGAGTGAACTTTGTGGGGCTGTGTCCGTTCCATAACGAGAAGACTCCGTCATTCTACGTTTCGCCCTCCAAGGGTATCTGCAAGTGTTTCAGCTGCGGCAAGGGAGGCAACGTGATCCATTTCCTGATGGAGCACGAGCAGATGTCATACTGGGATGCCGCCAAGTGGCTGGCCCGCAAATACGGGATTCCCTACAGCGAGCGTGAGCTGACAGACTCCGAGAAGGCGCTGCAGAACGAGCGCGAGTCATTGTTCATAACCAATCAGTTTGCGCTGGATTTCTTTAAGGAACAGTTACTCAACACAGAGAAGGGACGCGCCATAGGTCTGGCCTATTTCCGCAAGCGCGGATTCCGCGATGATATACTGGAAAAGTTCCATCTGGGCTACTGTCCCGATGAACCCGATGCGCTGGCACGCGCGGCACTGGCCAAAGGCTATACCAGGGAGAACCTTATCAAGACCGGTCTGTGCTATGAACGCGAGAACGACGGCCAGCTGCGTGACCGGTTCCACGGGCGCGTGATATTCCCCGTACACTCCATATCGGGCAAGGTGGTTGCATTCGGCGGTCGCATCATGAACTCCGATGCCAAGGTGGCCAAGTACGTGAACTCGCCTGAGAGCGTGATTTACTCCAAGAGCCGTGAGCTCTACGGACTCTGGCAGGCCAAGCAGGCCATAGTACGCAAGGACCGCTGTTTCCTGGTAGAGGGTTACGCCGATGTGATATCGATGTTCCAGAGCGGAGTTGAGAACGTGGTGGCATCGAGCGGCACATCGCTCACCCCCGGGCAGATACGCCTTATTCACCGTTTCACCAACAATATCACGGTACTTTACGACGGTGACAAGGCCGGAATCAAAGCCTCTCTGCGAGGTATAGACATGCTGCTTGCCGAAGGCATGAACGTAAAGGTGCTCCTGCTGCCCGACGGCGAGGACCCCGACAGCTTTGCCCAGGGACGCGGCGCCACAGCATTCCAGCAGTACATTGATACACATCAGGTGGATTTCATCAAGTTCAAGGTCAACCTTCTGATGGAGGATGCACAGGATGACCCATACAGCCGAAGCGAGCTTATCAAGAGCATTACGCAGAGCATATCGGTCATTCAGGATCCCATCGTCCGGTCGGTCTACATAACCGAGTGCAGCCAGATTATGAAGATTGACGAGCGTCTGCTCATAAACGACGTTAACCGCCGACAGCGCGAGCAGGCCCAGGCCGCGCCACAGCCCCAGCGCCCGGCCCAATCGGCCGATGAAACGGGACAAAATACGGAGTCTCAGGTTACTGAATCAGATGGGTCTGATGCCATATCGGAGCATAATGATGAGGCGGCACCCCAGCCCGGGATTTCGGCCGAGGACAAGTTGCGTCAGGATATCAGGGCACTCAAGCGTGAGGGTTTCGGCCCCATGATGGATAAGGAGCGTATGCTGTCACAACTCCTAGTGAGATACGGCGGCAAGGTTATGTGCACCTTCCGGAATGACGAGGGAAAGGAACAGGATATGACAGTAGGGCAGTTCATAGTTGGCTCGCTGCAGAATGACGGGCTTGAGTTCAGACACCCGGTATACAAGCGTTTTGTGGAACTGATGGCAGAGCATCTGGACGAGAAGGATTTCAACACTGAGAAGTTCTTCATGTCGCACCCCGAGACATTCGTAAGCCTGACCGCCGCCAGCCTGATGGAGGAGCGCTACCAGCTGAGCAAACTCTTCAAGGACAATATGCCCACCGAGGATGAGGCCCACCTCCTTAAGCTTACCCGCCACATAATGGCTGACTACCAGATGGAGGTAGTCCGCCTTGAAATCAAGAAAACGGAAAAAGAGATCCAGGAGGCCTCAGCGGGCACTCTCGCATCTCTTCAAACCCATTACCAGCAACTACTCCAGGCCCGCTCCGAACTCTCCAAGATACTGGGGGACCGCGTCATCACGTTATGAAAATGATACAATTGGGGACAGACCCCTTTTGTATCATTTTCACAAAATAGTACAAAAGGGGTCTGTCCCCAATTGTATCATTTTCGGGCAATCAGGTTCATGAACTCCTCGCGAGTCTTGGCGCGGTTGAAAGCGCCGGTGAAATCGGATGTAGTGGTGATGGAGTTCTGCTTTTCAACGCCGCGCATCTGCATGCACATATGGCTGGCCTCTATGACCACCATCACGCCAAGCGGCTGGAGAGTCTCCTGTATGCAGTCCTTTATCTGTGATGTCATGCGCTCCTGAACCTGCAGACGGCGGGCAAAGGCATCCACCACGCGGGCAATCTTGCTCAGACCGGTGATGTAACCGTTGGGGATATATGCCACGTGAGCCTTACCGTAGAAGGGCAGCATATGATGCTCGCAAAGCGAGTAGAAATCAATGTCCTTTACTATCACCATCTGACTGTAATCCTCCTTGAACATGGCCGACTTGAGTATGGCGGCGGGATCAATCTCATAACCGCTGGTAAAATCCAACAGCGTCTTGGCCACACGCAGAGGAGTGCGTACCAGACCTTCACGGCCCGGATCGGGCTCAATCAGCTTGAGTATCTCCTCATAGTGATGTTTCAGTGCCAGGAACTTATCTGACTGCTCATCGGAAAAAGGTATCAGCGAACTCATAGCGGGACGGTTATCTCCTGATTGCGTAAAATGATTATGCCCTTGTAAGGCGTTTCTTTCTTAAGTCTGCGCAGGGTCTCGTAAGCCTCCTCGTAGTACAGGAAATCACCTACGGTGCAGAGCCAGCGCGGGTTACGGAACTCCGTATGTACCGGAAGATCGGGGTAATTGGAGCGGATATAGCGATCCACCTCATTTGCCCTCTCCTTTGATGCACGGGTGTTGTTTCCGGCATAGACCTGGATGCGGTATCCGCGGACCTTGATCCTGGTTCCGGACTCCACATCAGATACGGTGCCGATAAGGCTGTCCAGACGCACGTCACGCTCTATGCGTATCTGACCCTTTCCGGGTATATCCCTCTCCAGCACCTGGACCAGCGTAGTTGTCTGTGCGCCGGCCAGGACTGTAAAGAGAAGCAGGAATAACAGTAATCCTGTCTTTTTCATTTCAAATTACTTTTTCCAAGCATCTATGATGCCCTTGAAGTCAGCAACCTTCAGTGAGGCGCCGCCAATCAGGCCACCGTCGATGTCGGGCTTTGCAAAGAGCTCGCCTGCATTTGAAGGCTTGCATGAGCCGCCATAGAGGATAGAGGTATCCTCGGCAATCTGCTTTCCGTACTTGTCGGCGATGACTGAACGGATATAAGCGTGTATCTCCTCGGCCTGATCGGCAGTAGCGGTCTTACCGGTACCGATAGCCCAGATGGGCTCGTAGGCGATGGTGATGTTCTTGAACTCATCGGCTGAGAGGTTGAATACGGAACCCTCCAACTCGGCCTTAACAACCTGGTTCTGGATGCCCTTCTCGCGCTCGTCGAGTGACTCGCCGATGCAGAAGATGACCTTAAGACCGTTGGCAAGAGCCAGCAGGACCTTCTCCTTAAGGATGTCGTATGTCTCGTGATAGTACTCACGGCGCTCCGAGTGACCCAGGATCACATACTCGGCACCGGTTGACTTGACCATAGCGGCCGAAACCTCACCGGTATAGGCACCTGACTCCTTGTCGGCGCAGTTCTCGGCGCTGAGACCGATAACGTTGTGGTCAATGATATCAGAGATCTTGGCAAGATGAATGAACGGGGTGCCTATAACAACGTCACAGTTGGGTTTATCGGCAGCCAACACCTGATTCAGCTCTTCTGCGAGAGCAATACCTTCCTGGAGAGTCTTGTTCATCTTCCAGTTTCCGGCAACAATTTTCTTTCTCATTTGAATGTAGTATTAAAGTG
This sequence comes from Bacteroidaceae bacterium, assembly GCA_045534785.1. GTDB lineage: Bacteria > Bacteroidota > Bacteroidia > Bacteroidales > Bacteroidaceae > Colenecus. The sequence continues at coordinate 43,472 of JAZSKJ010000004.1, forward strand.
TTATTGTATCAATCGTTTAAGTCTGTCTATCAGCATTATCATGAGCAGCGGCACTATAAACAGAAGCGCTACGGCCCACGGGGTGTGAATGGGATCGTGCTCGGGAGTATATCCTACGCTTATGGAATCAAGCGGCCCCGACAGCTCCTCATCGGACGGGATGCATGAATGGCTCCATTTGTTAATCAGCACGCCGTCCTTTATCAGCACCAGACCGGGGTTGGAACGGACCATGGTCTGAAGTGGTATCTCGTCACTGAACAGGAACTCCAGGTCTGTTCCGGTGTTCTCGGTCCATTTCCTAACTGCATCGCTTCCGGATGCCGTGACCCCCTTGATACCATATCCCCAATTGGTGCAATAGTCAAAAAGGTCATCAATCATATCCAGATCACTCTCACTGGCATCCTCAACATGAGGCGATATGAGCAGGAACGTATAACCCGTATCGGCCAGTATTTCAGCAGTAAGGTCATTCATGTCATCGTCCATGACCGAGAAATCGGCAAACTGGGGGTTGCCCTCAGAAATCCGGGCGCGCAGGTCTGTCCCCACCTTATAGGGCCTGAAATCCAGCACCGGCAGGTTGATGATGTTGGCAGTCATGAACCTTACGGATATGGTTACCATAAACACGGTGATAACCCACTGACGACGGTCCGACACCAACGGCCTTATATGCTTGCGCCGGATAAACACCAGCAGAGCCAACACCAGCAGGAACACGTTCTTGTAGAAGGTCTGCCAGTTGGTTATGATGACTGCGTCTCCGAAACAGCCGCAATCCTGAACGGGATTCTTAAGGGCCAGATAGAGCGTGAACGGGGTGAGTACCAGCATCATGAGCAGCGTAAGTAACGATGTGCCCCTAATGAACGCGCCCAACGTCAGATATGCGCCTATCAGTATCTCGAAACCGGCCAGAAGGCAGGCCAGTATGAGCAGGGTTGAATCCAGTAGCGTTCCTCCCAGACCGAATGCGGTAAGGTAGTCAAAGAGCTTGATCTGCGTTCCCACAGGATCTATCGCCTTGACTACACCCGAGAACATGAAGGTTAGTCCCAGCACTATCCTGCAGAAACCTACCAGCACCCCGAAGGCCCTATTCTCTTTTTTCAACTCCTCAGCCATTATCGCTTATGCCTGTTCTATTGCAATCTTTATCAGACCGAACACCGCGTAGTTGATCATATCCATGTAGTTGGCGTCGATACCTTCGGACACCACCGTCTTGCCTTGGTGGCTCTCTATCTCCTTGGTGCGGTTTATCTTGGTCAGGATGAGGTCCGTATAAGACGATGTGCGCATTCCGCGCCAGGCCTCATCGTAGTCATGATTCTTCTTTTTCATCAGCTCCAGGGCTGCGTGGGCATACTTGTCATACTCACGGACGGCCCAATCGGCATCCTTGTCCACTGTATCGGAAAAACCGTATTCCAGCTGTATGAGAGCTATGATTCCGTAGTTCACTATGCCTATGAGTTCTGACTTTATGCCTTCATCTATAAGTGTCACACCCTTGGTCTCGATGCTGCGAATGCGCTTGGCCTTTATGAAAATCTGGTCAGTCAGTGACTCGGGGCGCATGATACGCCAGGAGGCTCCGTAATCCTGCAGTTTCTTAACGTACAGCTCACGGCACATCCTTATAACCTCGTCAAACTCCCGGTTGGTATCGGGAGCCTCTTTTGCTTTCTTGTCACTCATATCACTACTGTCATTGTACTCTCAGCGTCTGTCCGGGCTTGATGACGGCCTTGCTCGTAATGCCGTTCAGCCTGCAGATGTTGCTTACCGATGTCTGGTTCCTTAATGCTATTCCGCTCAATGTATCCCCGCTCTTGACCCTGTAGAAGACAGCGCGGGTATTTTTCTCGTAGACGTAATAGTCTGTGGCAGCCTTCTGGTTGGGAAAGTCAAACATGAAGGCGGGATTGATGGCGTTTCCAAGTATCCTTGTCTCAAAATGCAGATGCGGTCCGGTGGAGCGTCCGGTGTTTCCGCCCAACGCTATGGGATCGCCCGCATGAACTATCTGATTCTCCTCTACCAGTTTCTTGGACAAGTGTCCGTAGACCGTCTCCAGACCGTTGGGATGGCGTAACACCAGATAGTGTCCGTAACCTCGGCGCTCGTAACGCGATATCCTTACCTTGCCGTCAAACGCGGCACGTATGGTATCACCTGTCTTTATCCTGATGTCTATGCCCAGATGCTGTCTGCCCCTGCCGGCACGGTATCCGTATCTGTCGGTTATGTATGTGCTGTCGGTTGGCATGCAGTATCCCTTCATGGATATTATGACCGAATCGGGCAGTTTTACGTCTTCATACCTGTGAACGTAATCGTTGCTCCACTCAGGATAGAGAAACGATGCGGGGTTGTCCAGGTCAACGGCCAGTCCGGGGTTCAGATGCGCAGGTATGGCCACAACTGCCATTGGCTGCATGGGTGTGACACGTGCCGGCATTACGTCCTGGGCTGCGGATCTTACCGTTCCCGTAACTATTGCCGTCATCAATATCATTATCCTGCAAACAGACCTTATAAACATCTTTTTATTTATTTTTCAAACTGCAAAGATAAGCAATTTTGATGGATTGTCATGAAATGGAAGACCAGTCATACTCACTTTTCTTGAGCCTGCGGAGCATACGTCCCAGCAGGAGGTTCTCGGGCCGTGAGAGTTCGGGATCCTGGGCAATGATACCCTTCGCAATCTCGCGCACGTGCTCAATGAGAGCTCCGTCACGGGCTATGTTGGCCAGATGCAGGTCAAAGGCCATTCCGCTCTGCTGCGTTCCCTCCAGGTCACCGGGTCCGCGCAGCTTGAGGTCGGCCTCGGCTATCTCGAATCCGTCGCAGGTGGCGGTCATTATCTCTATACGCTTACGGGTATCCTCGCTCAGTTGGTAGGGGGTTACAAGCAGACAGTATGACTGGTCGGCTCCCCTGCCCACACGCCCGCGAAGCTGGTGAAGCTGTGAGAGACCGAACCGGTTGGCGTTCTCAATCACCATTATGCTGGCGTTGGGTACGTCCACTCCTACCTCAATCACCGTGGTGGCTACCATTATCTGGGTCTCATTACGCTTGAACCGCTGCATCTCGGCATCCTTATCTGCGGGTTTCATACGACCGTGGACCTTGCTCACGCCATAACCCTGAAACCTCTCACAGATGGTCAGGTATCCCTCCTCCAGATTCTTGAGGTCAATCTTCTCGCTCTCCTCAATGAGCGGATAGACTATGTATGCCTGTCGGCCCTTCTTAAGCTCGCGGTCCAGGAACGCATAGACCGATTTATGGTTGCCGTCATAGTAGTGCTCTGTCTGAATGGGCTTGCGTCCGGGAGGCAGTTCGTCTATGACCGATACATCCAGATCACCGTACAGGGTCATGGCCAATGTGCGCGGTATGGGTGTGGCGGTCATAACCAGCACGTGAGGCGGCATATTGCTCTTGCTCCAAAGTCTGGCGCGCTGAGCTACTCCGAACCGGTGCTGCTCATCAATGACCACAAAGCCCAGACGGAAGAACTCTACCGGGTCTTCCAGAACGGCGTGGGTGCTTACCAATATGTTCACGCTTCCGTCCTTGAGACCCTTTAGTATACCTTCGCGGCGCTTGCCCTTTATGTTGCCGGTTAAGAGTTCGGCATGCAGGCCCAATCCGTCGATGAAACGGCAGATATTCGCGTAATGTTGCTCTGAGAGTATCTCCGTAGGAGCCATGATGCAGGCCTGATATCCGTTGTCTATTGCAATCAGGCTGGTCATAAGTGCCACCATTGTCTTGCCGCTGCCCACGTCGCCCTGAAGCAGCCGGTTCATCTGGCGCCCGCTGCCCATATCGTTACGTATCTCACGTATCACACGCTTTTGGGCTCCGGTAAGACTGAACGGCAACTTCTCATTGTAGAAACGGTTGAAGTACTCACCTACCTTGCTGAATACATATCCCTTGAAACGCCGCTGACGGTCGCTTGCATATCGGGCCAGGTTGAGCTGGATATAGAAGAGCTCCTCAAACTTGATCCTGAGCTGAGCCAGGCGGAGCTCCAGAGGTGTGTGCGGATTATGCAACACCTTAAGGGCATCGGTCAGAGGCATAAGATGCTCCTTCTCACGGAGCCAGTCGGGAAGTGTCTCGGGAAGAGGCTCCACTATCAGAGACATCAGGTTGTTTACAAGCTTTCGGATGGCGGTTGAGTTGAGGCCCGCCTTCTTCATCTTCTCGGTGGTGTTGTAATAGGGCTGCATTCCCATCTCCTGCAGGTTGAGATTGGCCTCCAGGTCTATCTCGGGGTGCGCCACATTCACGCGTCCGCCGAATATGGTGGGCTTGCCGAATACCACGTATTCCACTCCAGGCCTATAACGGTCAAGTGTATATTTTATTCCGCTGAACCAAACCAGGTCGGCCACTCCCGTTCCATCGGTAAAATGGGCCACGAGACGTTGTTTGCGCCCCTCACCTATCTGCTCAAAACTGAGTATCTTACCTTTAAGTTGGATATAGGGCATGGCGCCATCAACCTCCTTTATCAGGAAGATGCGGCTGCGATCAATGTATTTGTAAGGAAAATAGTAAAGCAGATCCTGCAGCGTGCTTACTTGGAGCTCGCTTTTTAAAAGAGCGGCTCTTGCCGGACCTACGCCGGGCAGATATTTGACGTCACGCTGGTCAAGGTCAAGCATCAGGCACGGCCGAACATCATCTTTTCACAAACCGAGGCGGTTACCTCGTCACCGCGAAGCAGGCCGATGATAGCCTTTGCGAATTCCACTGCTGCGGCGGGACCGCAAGCGGTTATAAGGTTCCCGTCCTTCTGTACGAATGTCTCCTTGCAATCCGCTCCTTTGAGCATACCTTCACATCCGGGATAGCAGGTAGCTGTGCGTCCCTGCAGCAATCCGTGCTTGCCCAGCACCGTAGGAGCGGCGCAGATGGCACCTACCGGCAGGTTCTTGGCCATAGCCTCACGCAACAGAGCCTCCAGTCCCTTGTGCTTGCCCAGATTGGTTGAACCGGGCTGTCCGCCGGGCAGTATCAGCATCTCGGCATCGCTGAAATCAGTATTCTCAAACAGGTCATCGGCCTGAACGGGAATTCCCTGACTGCTCTTGACCAGGAACTCATCGGATATGGAAATAGTGTTGACCTCTATCCCTGCGCGGATAAGCATATCCAACGGGGTGATAGTTTCTATGGCTTCAAAGCCTTCGGCAAGGAAAATGTATACCATAAGTTATTTCAGTTTGAAGTAGTAGGTTATGGTTCCGGTCTGATTTTCCGTACCGCTGATCGTGTTGAACTTAGTTCGGCGCGCGGCGTCCTCGGCAGCGTTACGGAGCTGTAGATTAGTTGTATTGGTACGATTGTTGATTCGTGTACCAATGACGTCTCCATTAGGTGAAACAGTTATAGTAACAACCACACGACCTTCTTCCTGAATTCCGTTATATGAAGGACGCGGTAGTTCACCAATGATGTCACGGCCACCAAGGTCCCAAGTACCATAACCGCCTGTTCCGCTGGGTTTACCCTGAGTGCTGTTTCCCTCGGTTGAACCGGGTGTTCCCTGAACGTCGGTATTGTTTTCAGTGGGAGCGTTGGCCTGCATAGTGCTGCTGCGGCCAAAGGCGTTGGCCATAAGGCTCTGGGCCTGCTCGGCAGCCTGGCGCTCCTGCTCGGCACGGATCTCTTCGGGGGTGGGTTGTCTGGGTGTCTCCTCCGCAGTTACGGGTTTCTCCTTCTCGCCACTCTCTATGGCTACGGTCTCCTCAAGGTTCTGCGTTATGGCGGGTTCGGCCTGAGGCGCTACGGGAACCGGAACGGATGCGGGTGGCGGAGCCGGCATGGAGTTTACCTCGGTGAACTCATAGTCGGTGTCCAGATTGCCCATATTGCCCAGCATCACGGGTACACCGCTCTCGGCCTGCACCACCGGTTTGTTGAGGTGGAGCAGCAGGAGCAGTCCTATTACTCCCATATGCAGAAGCACTGTCCACAGCAGCGAGAACAGATTGAAATCCTTATCGGTTTTCTTTTTCATCAGAGCCTTATTTGCGGTCAGGACGGCGTGTTGCCAGCACCACCTTGAACTGGTTCTCATTAGCTATGTTGAGTACCTTGACTATCTCCTTGTAGGGGACGGACTCATCGGCATAAAGGGCCACGTACATTTCGGGTTCCTTCTGAGAGCAGTCTATAAGGAAATCGGTCAACTCCTCAAACACAATGGGCATTTCGTCATCGTTTCCGAACGCCGTATAGTAGTTCAGGTCACGGTCTATGATGACGCGGGTAAGCGGTTTGGCCGATGTCTGCTGCGAACTCTGCGGCAGCAGCACCTTGATGGCGTTGGGCGATACCATCGTGGATGTTATCATAAAGAATATCAGCAGCAGGAATATGATGTCGGTCATTGACGACATACTGAACTGCGGCGATACCTCGTTACGTCTCTTCAGCATATCACTTGTCCAGATTTACGGTGAAATCCTGGATAAAGGACTCCATCTCGTTTGCAATACCGTCAACTCTTGAAACCAGGTAGTTGTAAGCGAACAGTGCTATGATACCTACAATCAGACCGCCCACGGTGGTGATCATGGCCTCATATATTCCGCTTGAGAGCAGGGACACGTCAATGTTGTTTCCTGCATTTGCCATCTCCCAGAATGCGCGGACCATGCCTATAACCGTTCCAAGAAAACCTATCATGGGAGCGGCGCTGGCTATTGTAGAGAGTCCCTTGAGACCCTTCTCCAGCTTGGCTATCTCTACGTTGGCTGCATTCTCCATTCCCAGCTGGATATCCTTGACGTCATGATCGGACAGACCTACACCCTTCTCAACTATGCGGCTCAGGGGTGAAGCCGTTGCCTGGCAGAATATCTGCGCAGACTTTATCTCTCCGCTCTTCATGTAATCGTTGATACGGTCCATAAAGTGCGGATCCTTGATGGCCGCCTTCCTGTAGACAGACAGACGGTTAAAGAAGATATAGAAGCATACTATCGACAGGAGCAGAAGGACCAGCATGATCCAGCCTCCCTTGAGTGCCATGTCAAAAAGATTGATCTTGTCTGTAGCCTCCTCGGCCAACTGTACGGCAACCGGGCTCTGAGCCGCTGTGTCGCCTAATGCTTGAGCGATTGTAGATTGTAGGAACATATTATTTAATGCAGTTTTTATACTCGTTTATTGTCTTTTCCAGTCCCAGATAGAGAGCGTCGCAAACCAATGCGTGACCTATCGACACCTCATCGAGCCAAGGAATCTGCTCCTTAAGGAACCTAAGGTTGACCAGACTCAGGTCATGCCCCGCGTTAAGGCCCATTCCGCACTCGCGTGCCTTCCTGGCGGCTGTCACGAAAGGCTTTACCGCTGTCTCAGGATCATATTTGAGATAATTTGTGGCATATGGTTCGGTATATAGCTCCACGCGGTCTGCTCCGGCCTTGGCTGCAAGCTCCACCATCATGGGGTCCGGATCCACAAATACCGATGCCCTTATGCCGTTTCCCTTAAGCTCAGATACTATATCAGAAAGGAAGTCCTGGTTGTTCAGCGTGTCCCAACCGTGATTTGAGGTAATCTGGTCGGGGCTGTCGGGAACCAGCGTAACCTGTGCGGGCTTGATCTGGCATACCAGTTCCATGAACTCCGGCGCGGGATAACCCTCTATGTTGAATTCTGTTGTAAGTACCTTCTTGAGGTCATAGACATCCTGACGGCGTATGTGGCGCTCGTCGGGACGAGGATGGACCGTTATGCCGTCGGCGCCGAAACGCTCGCAGTCAAGCGCAACCTTGACTACATCCGGATTGTTTCCGCCGCGGGCATTGCGTATTGTGGCTATCTTATTGATATTTACACTTAATCTGGTCATAAGTCATTTCACTTTGATAAAATGAACTATCTTTGCCGTGAGCAATTATGCTATTATGCTCAATCAGCAAAGATAGGAATAATTCCGCTCATCATTGCTTAAAAAAATAGAAAGGTGATATGAAATTCGCAATATTCGGAAACCCGTCATCAGGCAAGTTCTGCGGCCACGAGCAGCAGTTCTTCAACCTTTTGCGCAATCTTGGTGACAAGATTGCCGTGGACCGTCCCTACTATGAGTTTCTGACAAGCCAGAAGGGCCTGGATATTCCCCATGATACCCTCTTTGAAGGCACAGACTTTACGGCCGATGCAGTCATCAGCGTAGGCGGCGACGGCACTTTCCTGCGAACCGCCACCCGCGTAGGCGACAAGGGTATCCCCATGGTAGGTATCAACACCGGCCGTCTGGGTTTCCTGGCCGATATCACCACCGACCGCATTACCGACGCGATAACCCGCATACACAACGGCCAATACACACTTGAGGAGCGTAACCTGCTGCAGGTCAGCATGGAAGGCCTGCCCAAAGGCCACACCCCCTACGCCCTCAACGACATAGCTATCCTCAAGCACGATATCTCATCGATGATCCAGATTGAGACCAGCGTGGGTGGCACCCATATGATAACCTACCAGGCCGACGGTCTGGTTGTGGCCACCCCCACCGGCTCCACCGCTTACTCCCTGAGCGTAGGCGGCCCCATCATAGCTCCTGGCACCAACGTGATCTGCCTCACCCCGGTTGCCCCGCACAGCCTGACCATGCGCCCGCTGGTACTTCCTGCCGATGAGACCATCCGCCTGAACGTAGAGAGCCGCAGCCACAGTTTCCTGGTATCCATAGACGGAAACAGTTTCAGCTGCCCCGAGCACACCGCCATAGAGATCAGCCGCGCCCCCTACCGCATCAGCGTAATGAAGCCCGCCAAAGGAGACTTCTTCGCCACCCTCCGCGAAAAAATGCTCTGGGGCACTGACTCAAGAAAGTAATTCCTGCTGTTTTCCAGGGGAACAGAAGGGGATATAGTCTCCGAAACCTGCAATTTGCAGTAGCCGGACTATAACTCTGGGGAGCGTCAGTGCAGTGGCGTTAAGCGTAGACCCCTGGAAGATCCCGTTAAGAACGGCGCATGTTTGAGGAACGTTAGGCCCCGTAGGGGACTATGAGGACGAGTTCGACGTTTAGGGTCTGGAAGGGGTCGGAGTAGCCACGGAACGTCGTCTCCCCAGGGTTATAGTCCGGCGTTGCTTCGGAGACTATATCCCCTTCTGTTCCCCATCAAAACTTGATAATCTTGGAGTAGGATTCCAGGAAACGGTCGGCATCCTGTTTGGTGATGCAGAGAGGCGGGAGGAGGCGGATTACGTTGGTGCCGCTGACGCCGGTGAATATGTGCTCCTCAAAGAGAAGGCGCTGGCGGATTTCCTTGATGGGCTGATCAAATTCCATTCCTATCATGAGGCCTCGGCCGCGAACCTCCTTGGGACCTTGTATCTTCTTAAGTTCATCAAGCAGGTAGGAGCCTACCTTGGCCGCATTCTCTACCAGATGCTCGCTTTCCATCACATCGAGCACGGCGTTTGCGGCGGCGCATGCCAGATGGTTGCCGCCGAACGTAGTACCCAGTTGGCCGATGACCGGCTGGAACATTGGGCTGATGAGCAGACCTCCGCAGGGCAGACCGTTGGCGATGCCCTTGGCTACGCTGATAAGGTCAGGACGGATTCCGTTGTACTGGTGGGCAAAGAACTTGCCGCTGCGGCCGTAACCGCTCTGGATCTCATCCAGAATCAGCACTGTGCCGTGGGCGGTGCAGGCCTCGCGGATTCCGTGCATATACTCATCGGTGGGAACCTGAATTCCACCTACGCCTTGTATACCTTCAATAATCAGGGCAGCCACATCACCCTTGGCCAACTCGGCCTTTGCTGCATCCAGGTCTCCCCACGGCAGATAAGTCACATGACCGCACGCGTTGATAGGAGCTATAATCTTGGGATTATCGGTCACCTCGACAGCAAGTGATGTGCGGCCGTGAAAAGCCTTCTTGAGTGAGAGTACGCGGCTGCGGCCGGTATGGAACGATGCCAGCTTGAGCGCGTTCTCATTGGCCTCGGCACCGCTGTTGATCATGAAGAAACTGTAATCCTCATAACCGCAGACGCGGCCCAGATGCTCTGCGAACTGCTCCTGCAGACGGTTTATCACGGAATTTGAGTAGAAACCCAGAGTAGCCACCTGACGGCTCACGGCCTCCACATAATGCGGGTGTGCGTGGCCGATGCTTATAACTGCGTGACCACCATAGAGATCCAGGTACTCCTGACCGTTCTCATCCCACACTTTCTGACCCTGTCCCTTTACGATATTGACCGGGAACAGGCTATATACCGGAAATAATTTCATCTTCAATTTTTGATTCCGTTTCCTCAGCGCGGCCGGAGGCCGCCCTGTTTACGGAGTAAACTAAAAAAAGGATATGAATTTTTGTTTAATCTTAAAACCCAGAAGACTTTAAAATTAAGCCTGTAGTCTCCTTAAGATTAAACAATAAATTCATGTTATGTACAGCAGTGCCGCTGGCGCCCTTCAGGAGGTTGTCTATGCAGGAAACCACAAGCAGTTTGTCATCGTGCTTCTCCAGATGGATAAGGCACTTGTTGGTGTTTACCACCTGCTTAAGGTCAATCTGCTCCTCAACCACATGCACAAAAGAGTCGGCTTCATAATACTCGCGGTATATCTTGTAGAGTTCATCTATATCGACAGCGTTCTTTACAACCACGGTAGCGAATATGCCACGGGTAAAGTCACCGCGATAGGGGATGAAGTTGATATCGGAGTCAAAGCTGCTCTGCAGGTGCTTGATTGACTGTATTATCTCGGGCAGATGCTGATGGGTGAACGGCTTGTAGATGCTGATGTTGTTGTTACGCCAGCTGAAGTGTGTGGTTGCACCCGGTTTTACGCCTGCGCCCGTGCTGCCTGTGATGGCATTCACGTAGATATCATCGTTGAGCATCAGGTTGCGGGCCAGAGGCAGCAGTGCCAGCTGGATGGCAGTGGCAAAGCAGCCGGGATTGGCTACGTACTGGCTCTTGCAGATTGCGCGACGGTTCAGCTCTGGCAGTCCGTATATGAACGGATTGTCTTCGGCCTCCAGGCGGTAATCCATGGAGAGGTCTATCACCTTGAGCCCAGGGGGCAGGGTGTTGGCCTCCATGAACTTGCGGGTATCGCCGTGAGCGGTGCAGAAAAACAGCACATCGATGGTATCCAGGGGAAGCTGATCGGTGAAAACCATATCGGTCTCACCCATCAGGCCCTCATGTACGGCGCTAAGTTTATTGCCTGCGTTGCTGGTACTGTTAACGAAAACAATCTCGGCATCGGGATGCCCCAGCAGGATACGTATAAGCTCACCGGCGGTATAACCGGCTCCTCCTATGATTCCTACCTTAATCATTTCTTCTCAGGCATTACCAGAGCGCAGATAAGGTAAGCCAGCAGGCCACCTCCGGCGCAAAGAAGTAATACGAGGAATATGATGCGGATTATTGTTACATCAACATCAAAATACTCTGCAAAACCGGCGCATACACCAAAAATCTTTTTATTGGCACTTGATCTCTGAAGTTTCTTTGCTTCTGACATAGTTCTTTAGTTTTAATTGTTAGTAAACAAGGGTAAATATACAAAATTTTATCTCTCCTCATCCGGATGAACGCTGTAATATGCGCGCAACGGAGTAGAAGTTATCTTGATGAATCCCTTGGCGTCATCGGCAGTCCATGCCTTGGCACCCTCACCGTACTCACCCAGCTTGTTGTGTACCAGGTCATCGGGAGTGTCGCAACCAACGGTCTGGAAACTGTAGGGACGCAGTTCCAAAGTTACGGTTCCGTTCACGTTACGCTGTGAACTGGCCAGCATTGCCTCGATATCGGGCATTACAGGCTCCAGGTACTGTGACTCATGCAGGAACATTCCGTACCAGTTGGCAACCTGATCCTTCCAGTACTGCTGCCACTTGGACAGGGTGTACTTCTCAAGGAAACGGTGAGCGCCGATGATAAGCATCGGGGCTGCAGCCTCAAAGCCCACGCGGCCCTTTATGCCGATGATGGTGTCACCAACGTGACAGTCACGGCCTATTGCATATGCGGCGCCAATCTTCTCAACCTCCTGTATGGCCTTGATGCGGTCACTGAACTTCTTGCCGTTAACGGCTACCAGCTCACCCTTCTCAAAGCCCAGGCTCAGGATCTCAGAGCCATCCTTGGTGGGGTGCTTAAGGTAAGCGCTCTCAGGCAGGCCCTGCTTGCTGTCCAGTATCTCACCGCCGCAGATTGATGTGCCCCAGATACCTACGTTATATGAGTATTTGAGCTTGGTAAAGTCGGCGCTGAAACCGTTGGCGTTCAGGTAATCTATCTCCTCCTTGCGGCTCAGGTTGTGGTCACGGGTCAGGGTTATTATCTCCACACCGGGGGCTTTTACCAGGAATGTCATGTCAAAACGTATCTGGTCATTACCTGCACCGGTAGATCCGTGTGCTATTGCATCGGCACCTATCTCGTTGGCATACTTGGCAATTGCCAGTGCCTGGAAAATTCTCTCTGATGAGACGGATATGGGGTAGCAATTGTTACGCAGAACATTGCCGAAAACCATATATTTGAGTGACTTCTCGTAATACTCCTGAGTCACATCCAGTGTCACGTATTTCACGGCACCCAGTTTATAGGCGTTCTCCTCATTCTTCTTGAGCTGCTCAGGGCTGAAACCGCCGGTATTGGCGCATGCGGCATAAACCTCATAACCCATCTCACGGGTCAGATACATCACGTTGTAGCTTGTATCCAGACCACCCGAAAAAGCAACCACTACTTTCTTCTTAGCCATATCTTGAATTATTTTTTGCTTTCTATCTTTCTTATTCTCTTAAGTACGTCGGCAGGAATCTTGGCAGGCAGATACTCCTCCGGGTCATACAGCATTCCGGTGCAGATGCAGTACTTGCGGCCGGTACGGTGCAGTATGTCCACGTTGACACAACCCTCACAGCCCTTCCAGAACGCCTCATCCTGCGTGAGGTCTGCAAACGTCACGGGTTTGTAGCCCAATTGGGTGTTCATTGCCATAACCGCAGCACCACTTGTCAACGAGAATATCTTGGCGTGCGGCCAGCGTATACGGGCTAGTGTGAATGTCATATCCTTGATGCGTTTGGCAAGGCCGCGTCCGCGGTAATCGGGATGAACAATCAGACCCGATGTGGTCACGTATTTCTTATCCTGCCAGGTCTCGATGTAGCTGAATCCGGCAAATCTGTCACCATCCAGGGCGATGACCGCCTTGGCCTCGCGCATCTTATTGAGTAAATATTCGTGGGTACGCTTGGCTATACCTGTACCACGCACTTTTGCAGCTTCAGATATGGTTTCCAGAATCGTATCCACATACTTCTCATGTGACTCGTCTGCAACCACTACCTCAATTCCGTTTTCCATAATATAAATTCGGTATAATGTCTTTTTACAGTGATATGATTATGGGTTCGAGCAAACGTTTTATCTCCATGCGGCTTGCTCCTTCCGTGAGTACTATTAGCAGTGTGTCATCGCCTGCAATCGTACCCAGCACACCGGGCAGGTTATGGTTATCGACATCATAGGCAAGACTGCTTGCATAACCGGGCTTTGTCTTGATAACTGCCATGTTTCCCGAGAAATTGAGCGATACGAATCCGTAACGGGGCTGATTCATCACCATTTCATCCTGAGAGTTTCCGGAACTCTTCTTCTGAAGGAGTGCATGATTGGGCAGCACATACAGATAGTCGCCATAGGTGTTTGCCACTTTTGAGATCTTCATCTTCTTGAGGTCCCTTGACAATGTAGCCTGGGTTACCGAATAGCCTCTTTCGTTGAGAACCTGCAGGAGCTGGTCCTGATTCTTGATATCCTGCTCAGAAATAATGAGACGGATAGCTTCCAAACGATTGTTCTTATTTTTCATATTGCATAAATATTCTCGTTTCGGGTGCAAAAATAGGAATAAAAATTATTCATTATACATTCATTCAAGAAATAATTATGCAAAAATCTTAAAAAAACAAAGGAGACGGCTACCTGGGCCGTCTCCTTATATTGCATAATGTATATACTAATCAGTCCAATTCCTGATCGGCTTCATATCCTCCAAGCAAACGGATCTGATTCTTGAGCATGGCAAACTGCTGGAACAGATCGTGGACCGGATGCTCATCGTCATATGTCATGGGTTTCTTGACATAGAAAGAGAGCCACTCCTGAACACCACTCAGACCGGCCCTGAGAGCAAGGTCGGTAAACAGCATCAGGTCAAGGCAGATAGGTGCGGCAAGTATTGAGTCGCGGCACAGGAAATTGACCTTTATCTGCATGGGATAGTTCATCCAGCCAAATATGTCAATGTTGTCCCAGCTCTCCTTGTTGTCCTTGCGGGGCGGATAGTAGTTGATCCTTACCTTATGATATATATCGGTATAAAGCTCGGGATATTCATCCTGCTCCAGTATCCATTCTATCGATGACGCCTTGCTTATGCGCTTGGTCTCAAAGTTATCGGGATGCTCAATCACCTGACCGTCGCGGTTGCCCAGTATATTGGTCGAGAACCAGCCCTCAACACCCAGCAAGCGGGTGTGGAATATGGGAGCCATGGCGCTCTTCATCATGGTCTGGCCGCTCTTGAAATCCTTGCCTACAATAGGAAGGTTCTGCTTCTTGGAGAGCTCAAACATGGCGGGTATGTCAACGCACACATTGGGAGCACCCATAATGAACGGGCAGCCCTCCATCAATGCGGCGTATGCATAAATCATGCTGGGCGACAGGTGTTCGCGATCATCGGCCTTCATTGCGGCCTCAAAACCGGCCAGGCTTCCGTGAACCTGTTCGTTGCGCGGGGTATATTTCTCGGTGCTGGCAATCCAGAATACTATTACGCGGTCGCAGCCGTTCTCATTCTTGAAGTTCCGGATGTCGCAGCGCAGGTTCTGGGCGTAGTTCCAGCGGGTATCGGTAGGCATTGCCCAGATCGGATCAGGCACGCGGCCAAACTGCGGATCAACCAGGTTCTTTGCATATTCGGGATCAAAGCAGGCCTTCATGGGCTTGATACACTCAAGCTCGTCACGGACCGGCTCAATATCCTCACGCTTGAGTACCTGGCAGTAGAGTGCGCTCTCATATGCGTTGTCAGTGAATACATCCCATGCACCGAAAACAATGTCCTTAAGGTCAGCCATCGGAACAATCTCACCCACATGCTTATACTGTTTTTTCTCCCCGCGTCCCACACGCATCTTACCCAGTTGGGTAAAAGATCCTACGGGATTAGCCAATCCCTTGCGGGCCATCAGCACACCGGTAATTAGGGTTGTCGATACCGCACCGAGTCCCACACACAGAACTCCCAGTCTTCCCTCTGCCGGCTTTATATCACTTCTCATATAATGCAGATTAGTCTTTCAGTAATAATCAGCGAATATACTCCAAAAAACCGACATTGTCCATTTATTTTCCAAGAATATGCAAAATGATACAAAAGGGGACAGTCCCCTTTTGTATCATTTCAGCTCACTGAGGAGCGCCATCAAGTCACTGATATCGGACTCCGTAAGGTCGCTGTCGCGGATAAAGGTGTTCAGCAGGGATTTGGCCGACCCCCCAAAGAGGCTGTCCTTCATGTGCTTGAGAATCCATCGGTTGTACTCCGGCTTTTCCACAAGCGGATAGAAGATAAACTTCTTACCCTCGCGCTTGTGGGCCAAGAACCCCTTCTCCTCCAGAATCTTCATGAACGTCTGGACCGTATTGTATGCAGGTTTGGGCTCAGGCAACCGCTGCAGCACATCCTCCACGCAGCAGTTGCGCTCCTCCCAGATGATATTCATCACCTCCTGTTCTCTTTCTGATAATGCTTTCATATTTATCAAACTTCTTTTTTGGACAATC
Source organism: Bacteroidaceae bacterium (assembly GCA_045534785.1). Taxonomy (GTDB): domain Bacteria; phylum Bacteroidota; class Bacteroidia; order Bacteroidales; family Bacteroidaceae; genus Colenecus. The sequence goes on from JAZSKJ010000004.1 coordinate 59,378, forward strand.
CTGACTCCTAATTAGATAGTATCTCCATCACATTATCACGGACCTCCCTTACATATATCCTGCGGGTAGTAGTTGTAACCCAGTTCTCCATCTTTTCCAGAACCTTGTCCATGAATGCAACCGATACCGTCTCATCATCAACCGGGATATCAAACAGCACTATGGCTTTCCTTTCATCACCACCGGGACAGTTTTTCCTGAAATAAGGTACAAGCTGGTCAAACTCTATAGGTTCCAACTTTGACTTGTCATTGCCCTTGCAGACCAATATCTTTCCGTCCTTGAAGCTCATACAGAAGAACTCCTCCTTATCCCTGCTTTCTGCCAACCATTTCCTGTCCTTTACGTGGCGGGACCTGTCCCCCGCTCCGCGTCCATAATAATCACCAACAAGAATATGTTTTATGGAATCCCTGCGGGTGGGCATGGGCGGATAAATTCTGGTAGAACTTATTATTCTGACCTTATTTTTATCTGTGAACGGTTCCTCCTTAAAGATATCATTCACCTCATTTTCCACCCGAGTGGCGCAGCGGGCATCAAATGTAACCATCCAGTACACCGGGTCACCGGTATCGGGATAAAGCCTCTTGAGTTCTCTCTTTAGTTCAACGGATGTACTGAAGGTTTTCGTTATCTCGGGAATTCTGAGAATAATTGTATTGTTGGCCTTTATTTCCACATCTATACTGTCCCTTTCTACAGTCACTTTCAAACCTTCAAGGGTGGGAACTATATCTTGAGCGGAATTAAGCATGCGTGACACGTTATGGGCCGTCATAGTGATGTTGTTTTTCCTGTCTATCGTTATCCTGACCCACTTGTCGGTTTCAAAACTGACATTATAAACGGTCTTAAAATCAGGACCGGTTGGTGGTGGCGGAACAGTTTTCTTATAAGGCAAAGTGATAAGGAGAATCTTGTCATCAGAATAACTTTTCTGAAGCTGTTTGATGATATTCTGGGCAATATCAAGATGTGCATCATTTGCGCAAGTCACAAAAACCAGGTCAGGACGGGCCACCTCAACGGTGCTTTCCTTTTTGAGGCGTTCAAACTCTGCTGCAAAATTGTCAAGAGTTGCAGGATGGAATGTCTGCTCACCGTCCAGTGTAATCCAGATTCCTCCGTCCCATTCAACCTCCACAAAGATGTTAAGCTGTTTGATTTTTATATCCTGGTTTACCCCTAATCCGAATTTCTTCATAAATGCTGTATCCAACGGTTCAAGCTGATCTTTTGGATCCACAAATGATTCATTAACCGGCTCAGACTGAGCAGAAGCAGAGGCATCCTGGCTGGCCTTAGGCTTGCAGGCCGATGCTAACAGGATGATAGCCAATACCACGGGCAGCATAATCAGTGCGCGTAGGCAAGCAAAGGGAGAAGATTGACTGCGTTTCATCATCGTTATACGTTTTTTGGTTGAACAATCGGCAAAATTGCTGGTCACATACCCTATCCTGCTGTTTAAGGCGGCCTGGACCAGGCAGAGCTGATACTGGCGCTCGTTGAGTCCGTCGGCCAGCACGGCGGCATCGGCCTCATACTCGTGCACCTCCTGCAGGCTGCGCTTGAGGGCCGACGCGGCGGGGTTGAACCACTGCAGCGCGCAAACCATCTGTGCCAGCATCACATCGATCGAGTGACGGTGGTGTATATGCGCCTGCTCGTGCTCTATTATCATACGGGAGTTGTCCGATTCATAATCGCTGCGGCTCATTATGATGGTATGGCGCCAACTGGTGGGCTGGAACTGACCGTCACACACCAGCAGCACGGAGCCGTCATTCAGCTTACGGCCACCAAGACGGCACAGCGTCTCAACACGGATCACGCCTATCAGGAGTCTGATCATAAAAAAGGCCACACCCATCAGATATAAATAGGTAATGATTGTAATCCAGTGCATCTGAGTTACAGCCTCAGCCACTTTCATACCCGTAGCAACGCTGGTCTTGACATCGGCCCTCTCAGCAGGAGCCTCAATCTCTTCTACCGGTGCATATTCAGCAAAAGCCTCCTCGCTCCACTCAGCAGGCAATTGGGGACTGTCCCCTTTTGCACCTGAAATAGCATCCTCTTTAACTGAATTCTGCACGTGCAAAAGGGGACTGTCCACAATTGCGTGAATTGCGCCAATTCCACTAATCCTGATTGCCGGAAGTATGGCAGAAAGACCTATTATTGACAACAGCATTATCCTGTTGAACCGATGCAATGTAGTGCGGCTCAAAGCCAACCGGTAAACCCCGTAGAGAAGGGCCAGGCAAACGGCGGATAAAACAAGGTAAATCATATCATTGGAGCATTAATTGGTTAATCTCTTGGGCAAAGAAATACTCCAAAAATCCCAAATCCTAACGTTTTAGGAGAAAAAGTCCTAAACTCTTAGGATTTTAACCTTTCTTATTAGGACTTGAGGTAAATGACTATATTTGTGCCTAATAAAAGACTGCAAATATGAAATGGCGTAAGTACGGATGGATGGTGCCGGTAATAATCATCATTGTGAATGTGTGTGCAATATGGATAAGGTGGAGTGCCCTGCCCGATGTGCTTCCGGCCCACTTTGATCCCGCAGGCAATGCCAGCGGTTCCATGGCCAGGACAACGCTCATATTCTACCCCGTCATCAGTCTGTTGCTTTGCCTGGTGACCTATGGTATTTACACTCTGGCCAACAACATGTTCAAACTAAAGACCGATGAAAAGGGCCTGCGCCTTTGCGGACTCCACGTGTTTGCATCGTGCCTGGCGCTCACCGTCCTGAGCTCAACACTCGTAACGCTCACCATGGGCACCAACCCGCTCTTTATGTTTGCCGAGCCGGTACTCCTGCTGGCCGGAATAATCACATTAATAGTCTGCCTGATCAAAGCAAAGCACTAATTGTTACGCCCTTTGTTACGCTTTGTTCGGCCCTGTTCGGCATAATTCACCTACTTTTGCCGCAAACAATTATATAGTCCCGATGCAAGATATCACTACTTTGCTCAATGAGTGCTACTCCGCTTTCAGTCAGACCGAGGAGTACCGTATCCTCAAGACATACCGTACACGCGACAACCGCCTCACGTTCGATGAGCGCTTTGCAATTAACAAGAGTATCGAGCGCACGTACGCACCCGTGTTTGAACTCTTAAGGGCCGATGCCCCATCACTTACAGAATCGGACCTGTTCTTTTGCGCGCTCACATTCCAGCACATAGAAACCGTAGCCATAGCCGAGTGCCTGACCGTAACCAAAGATGCCATCCGCATGCGCAAACTGCGTCTGCGCGAGAAACTGCCCAACAAGTGGTTTGACCTGCTGTTCCCCGAACAGAAGCGTAACAGTTCGGATAGTGTTACTTCACAGAATTCCGCAGAGAAAACTGCCCCCATAACTTTGCCGACAGAATCAACAAAAAACGCAAAAGTTATGAAAGAAAAAATGTCATTTGGAAACGCTGTAGCCAGCTGCTTTAGTAAGTATTTTACAACTAATGGACGCGCACGCCGCTCTGAATACTGGTTTTTTTATCTGTTCACTATGATTATTTCACTATGCTATGTAATCTTGAGCAATATCTTCAAAGGGCTTGCCTACCCCGTTTGGGAAGAAACTACGGTAGATCTCTGCAATACCGCCATGACAGTCTTCTATTGGGTTCTTGAAGTAGTTTTGCTTATACCGTTCTTCACTGTAACTGTGCGCAGGCTCCATGACCGTGATGACAACGGATGGCTGGCTATACTGTTATGTCTGTTCCCAAACATTCTGAAAGCTATAATGTTTTTCTTTGTGGAAGGAGAAGGTAAGGATTTTATTACAAGTGGTGACCTCTCTCCCAATGAAATGGCAGGAATTGTTGCACCTATGATTCTTTTCATGCTGTTCTGGAAAGCAATACTGATAATAAGAATAGTCCTGTTCTGCAAACCCGGAACCGAAGGTCCCAACTCATACGGCCCCGACCCCATCCGCGTCATTTCCCCGTCAGACAAACAGTAAACTGTGAGCAGATATGAAAGAGAAAATATTATACACATTCATAGCTCTTGTCTATGTAGGTTTCTTATCGGGAATAGGGTTGTCAACACATAAGATAATGAAACAGAAAGATGATCCCAACTACTATCCCGACGGATGGGTTGACCTTGGGCTCAGCGTCAAGTGGGAGTCAGAATCTGGGTGTCAAGTCACCCGAACAGGCAGGAGAATTGGTCAAGTGGATCATTCTCGGTCCTCTGAGTGAATATGAAACACGTGACAGTATCACCATGTATGCAGGTCTTGACAACACCGCATCCGGTTCCGGTCAGGTAATTACCAATATGGATCGGCCGGCAGGTTGGGGATTGCCTACCAGTGACGAGTTCAATGAACTGATTGAAAAATGCAGTTGGCAGTGGACCGAACTGGACGGAGTAAAAGGTTACCGCATAACCAGCAATGTGCCGGGTTACACAAACCGTTCAATATTCCTGCCAGCTGCCGGATACAGGAATCCTGACAACAATGAGGTGAATGACTACGGAATAACAGGCGCTTACTGGACCGGTTCCAGAACAGGAAATGATTCCGGTTGTTGCCTGATATTTGACTCTACTCACCAGTTTGTTGACAACAGGAGCCTGTCCAGCGGATTATGTCTCCGCCTTGTCTGCAAGTGATTCTATTTTGTCACGATTGCCACAAAACCACCACGAGCCGGGAGCGTCAGTTTACCGGCTCTTTCATTTTTCCGGATATCGAATCCCATGCCGGGTTTGTCACCCTTGTCGGTAATCAGCATTGACAGCGTTACATCCTGCCCTATCCTTGAAAAATCCGGCTCTAAAATAATCTCACCCTCAGTGCCGTTTATGCCTGCAATGTACCAGGTATCACCGGAACGGCGCGCAATCACAGCGCTCTGTCCGGGGTATCCGGCCAGCAGGCGGGTATCGTCCCAGGCCGATGGCAGACCGGACAGCAGTTTTTTAACAGGTTCAGGCAGGTTCAGGTATGCCTCCGGGCGGTCGGCCATATGCTGCAGGCCGGACTCAAAAAGTATTGGCAGTGCCAGCTCATGGCAATCGGTAGTGATATGCGGATTCTGGCTGTCAGTAAAGGTGCACGGAGTGTAATCCATGGGACCTATGACATTGCGGGTAAAGGGCAGCGTTGCATTATGTGCAGCGGCGGCATTCGTCATGCGGCGGTTGTTGTTGTACCACTCGGCGCCATAGACTGCCTCCATAGACATCAGGTTGGGCCAGGTGCGGCTCCATCCGCGCGGAATGGTGCATCCGTGGAAGTCAACCAACAGATGGTGTCGGGCCGCATCCTCCAGAATATCCAGGTAGTAGTCCACCATCTCGTGGCCGTCGGGCAGGAAGAAATCAACCTTGATGCCGGTAGCGCCCATCTGCTCCAGGCGGGACATCTCACGCTCGCGGGCCTCACGGGTGCGCAGACGGTCCTGCGGTCCGGGAGCACCGTTTCCAATCCACGATGTGCCGGAATTGTACCAAAGGTTCACCTTTACACCCTTCTCAAGGGCGTAGGCCATCGCATCCTCTATATCACCGCCGTTAGCCATCTCATCCCACTCCCAGTCAATCAGGGTGTAGGGCCAGCCCATATCGTGCGCCAGGTCAATGTACTCCTTGACCTTCTGGAAATCCTTTGAGCTGTGGTTGTACGCCCAGTAAATCCATGATGATACGCCGGGCTTGATCCATGATGTATCCCCAATACTGCATTCCATTGCCACATCAGTAACAAGGGTAGATTCAACAATATCGGCCAGGGTACCTATCATAACTATTCTCCACGGATGAATATCCAAATTATCAGTGTCAGTAAAAGTCACTGTATAATCCTCACCACTACATGTAAGGTATGAACAACTGTTCCTGTGAATTATACCCGATTCGGTAATTAGTCCGAACAAGCCATCTCCGTATTCCACAAGTGCCGGATAATTGTATTTGCCGTTAACTGCCTGTGTGCTCTCGGGGTAGAATCCCTCATAATCAGTCTTCTGCCGTTGCAACCATCGCTTGGTGCCGTCAGGGATCACGAATGAAACACTCTCATCGCCACCTGAAAAACTGAAGGCTACTCCGTCATTTGATACCCTAACTACCAGATTTCTTAGGTCAGAATCCGTGCATGACATTACATTGAATTTATAATGGCACACCCTACGCTTACCGGAAACCATAGTATAATTATCCTCCAGAGTCTTACTGACATGGCGACAGTCTGTCCAATTGCAGACTCCAATCCTGACCGTCTGTACGACTTGGCCTTCATAACTGGCAGTTAAAGTACTATCATCAACTACCACACAGATTTTCTTATCGGGTGAATAAACCTTTGCCTGCTTTGGATTACAACCGGCAAGCAGCAAAACTCCCAGCAACGTTACGAATGAAAACAATCTGATTCTCATGACTATACTAATGTGAACTGAGCTCTAAAATTAGATATTTTTCAAAAAATGACGCAAAGGGGTCGTTTAGTTTTGCGTCACTTTTTGCGGGTATTCTTAAACACTGAATAGAAAATATATACAGCGAATGCCAACATAAAGAGTGACTTCCGGTCAAACATATTACCATCACTGATACCCATTAATATGTAATCAACGATGAAAAAAACTATTGATATGGTCATTAACACCAACATGGCTGTACGATGTCTGAATTCCTCACCTTTTTCAAGTCTTACAATTCTCTCTATTGCAAAGGCTAATCCTACGGCTGCGAATGTAAGAGTTAAAGGCATTGTAACACCGATCCATGTCAAACCGGTTTCAGGATAAGTCTTGAAAATGGCTATGGTATAAAGGACTATTCCGGCAACTATTATGAGTAATACTATTGACAGCAATATGATTCCTACATTCTGACCGAACCGTCTGGCAGGCGAAGGCTCTACATCAATCCTTCCCTGCAACCCCTCTTTGTATGCCTTGACAAAGGTGCTGTAAAGCATAGGAAAACTAATCCCAAATAAAATAATAGAAATCATGATACCTGTTGCCACACCCAAGAAAACAAACGTGAATGCAGCAATGAATACGTCAGACATTGCCAATGTAATCAAAAAAGTCCTTCTGTATCTCTTCTCTCTGGTAAGAAGAGTGTTCAGGTCCAGCTTGACAAAATCCTTACGGGTGATTTTCCTGAGCAGGAAGGCTCCAATCAGAATGGTAACAAGACAATATATGCCTCCTGTAAGCAAAGCAACTTTTGACAGCCCTTCAATACAATATATGAAAACCATAAAAACCAGGAACGCAACAGGTATGCCTGATATAAGAGTAGATTTCAGCTCAGTCTCAAGCAGGCCCACCTTCTCCATAGTAGCCGCGCGAATCTGGTCAGGGGTTACAATCTCCTGAGTATCCAGTTTCTCATCCATCAGTCTGATAGTATCCTTGAACTCTTCAAGCTCATCAATCTTAATATTCTTACTAGTCATAGCACAAACATTTTAATTGTTAGACATTGATTTAAGCTGCTCCTTGATTCGGAACAGACGACTCGTAACAGCCTGGGTGCTTTTACCCACAATGGCTGCAATCTCATCATAACTCATGCTTTCAAGCCACAGAAGAATAATTGCCCTGTCAAAAACCTCCAGCTTGTTGATCCTGTCATACAGCATCTTAACCTGTCGGCCCACCTGGTCTTGCTCGCTGAACAGGTCCCTGTCGATGGCAAGCGGAACGGTTGGTACACTGCGGCTGTTCCTTTTCTGAATGGAGCAGCAGGTGTTAAGACTGATTCGCCAGATCCATGTCTTTGGGCTGCTCTCGTTACGGAACTCAGGAAATCCTTTCCATAGATTAACCAACACCTCTTGGAAAAGGTCATCGACAACTGTCGGATTGTCAGAGAAGAAATAACACACCGAATATATTGTCTTGCGGTGCTCTCTGACCATTTTCGTAAATTGTAATTCTAAATCTTTCATCTGCGTTTTGGAAACATCGTTTGTACATTTAGACAACGGTTTTCCGGATTCCTTTCAAAAATATTCCATTTTTTTTAAAGCGACGCAAAGGGGTCGTTTAAGAATGCATCGTTTGCGAGTGAAACCGCGGTCCCGGAGGACCGCCAAGCGACCAAAGGGAACGCTTTCGCGTTAGCGAAATAAAAGGAGATCGGAAAAAGGATCACAAAAAAGAGCGGTCCATCGACCGCTCCTTTTTCTGTGATCCTTGGCGGATTTGAACCGCCGACCTCTTGCCTGTCAAGCAAGCGCTCTAAACCAACTGAGCTAAAAGATCATTCGTACCTTGTGCTCAAAGCACGGCAAAGGTACACTATTTTCCGGAATACGCAATCCTATTACTGCAATATTGCATCGGCCAGAGACTCAAGGGCTGGGATGTCCGATTGTTTCATGCGACTGCGTATAGTTACCATCGGTTCAACCAAATCTATATTGCTCATTGTAGAGAGCATCTCTTTCATGGTTCGGCCGGCTGACGGAGCCCATGAGCCGTTCTCAATGATAGCCACCTTGCGGTTGCAGAATCCCTTTATCTGGAGCCTGTGCAGGAACTCATACATAGGAGTGAACACGCCTGCATCGTATGATGAAGCCGCCAGGACAAGAGTTGAGTGACGGAAAGCATCCTCAACGTTCTCAGCAAAATCAGAACGGCAAAGGTCACTTACTACAACACGTGGAGCACCCTTGGCCCGAAGGATATCAGCCAACTTCTCAGACGCAGCCATAGTACCGCCATGAATTGACGCACATGCTATGAATATGCCCTCTGTCTCAACCTCATATCTGCACCATATATTGTAAAGACCCAGATAATCGTTCAGGTTATCCTCAAGGATAGGACCGTGCAACGGACGGATTGTCTTAATATCCAATTGGGCGGTCTTGTCAAGCAGAGTACGTACCGGACTACCATACTTACCTACTATATTAAAGTAATAGCGGCGGGCCTCACAGCTCCAGTCATCATCATCGCGGCCATAGAATCCGCACTTGCCCAGGGCACCGAACTTACCGAACGCATCGGCGCTGTAAAGAGCACCGTCTGCAGTATCAAAAGAAACTATAACCTCGGGCCAGTGAACCATAGCGGCGCCTATAAAACGCAGCCTGTGCTCACCCAGTTCCAGTTCCGAACCCTCCTTGACTGCAAGGGTACGGCCATCAGTCTGAATTCCCTCAAAGAACTGGCCGAGCATCTGTATGGCCTTGGCGCTGGCTACAAGCGTAAGTGACGGATACTCCCCAAGCGCCCACTCTATAAGGGCCGAATGGTCCGGCTCCATATGATGCACCACCAGATAGTCCGGCTTGCGGCCAGCAAGTGCCTCCTTAAGATTGGCCTTCCACTCATCGGCCTTGCGTGCATCGGCCGTATCCAGTATCGCTACTTTGTCATCCAGTATCAGATATGAGTTGTAAGCCATGCCTTCGGGCACTATGTACTGGCTCTCAAAGAGGTCCAGGTCCAGATCATCAACTCCTATGTACTTAACCTTATCGTTCAGATTCCTGATCATATCCTTTTAATTTTATTGTTTAAGGCAAAGATAACTGTTTTACTTGGAATCAGAAATCTTTGAAACCAGCTTGATCAGGACAGAGCCCAGAATACCGGCAGCCAGAGAGCCCATCAGAATGGCTATCTTGCCGGCATTCCGCATCTCATCAACAGCAGCTGCATCCTGGAACGAGAGCGTATCAACGAATATTGACATAGTAAATCCTATACCTCCCAGGCAGGCCACCGCAAAGAACATTGCCCATCCGGCCTTATCGGGCATTTCACAAAGGCGGGATTTGATTGCAGCGAAACTGAACAGTGTAATACCCAGAGGCTTTCCCAACACCAGACCAAGGAATATACCCAATCCTACTCCACCGGTAATTCCTGCGGTATTGAAGATATTGAAATAGCTCAAATCAGGAATCTCCACACCGGCATTGGCCAATGCAAATATCGGCATGATTACAAAATTGACCCATGGCGACAACGCGTGCTCCACACGGTAGCTCATATCCAGAGATCCGTATGCTGTCTTATGGATACGGCGCAGTATATGGCGCTGGGGGCCATTGGGAAACATTGTCTCATCGTCAATCCGGTCAAAAGAGAGCAGTTTCTGGCTGAAGAATTTTATCTTGTGAAGCACGTACGGCCTGTCAAAACGGGCCTTGGAGGGGATTATGAATGCCATAACCACACCCGACATAGTAGCATGGATACCGGAATAATAGAACAGCACCCACACTGCCACGGCCAGGACCAGATATACCCACACATGTTTCTGCCCGAAATACTTGAAGAGCCAGGCCACAAAAATGACTATCACAGACAACCCCAGAAGCAGTAAATTGATGTGACCACCATAGAATAGCGCCACCACAAGGATTGCTATCAGGTCATCGGCAATGGCCAGTGCCGTAAGGAACACCTTGAGCGATACCGGAACCCTGTCCCCCAGCACAGAGAGTATGCAGACCGCAAAAGCTATATCAGTTGCGGTAGGAATACCCCATCCCGATGCGGCAACCGTTCCGTGATTGACCAGAGTATAAATCAAGGCAGGCATTATCACACCGCCAAAAGCTGCAATTACCGGGAGCATGGCCTTCTTTACCGATGACAACTCTCCGTGAGCCACCTCACGCTTTATCTCAAGTCCTACCGTAAAGAAGAATACCACCATCAATACGTCATTGATGATTTTCTCAATGGTCATGCCGTGCGGGAACAGCCAGTCAACCCTGACGTCAGGGCTCTTCATATGAATCTGGACGCTGGTCTCAAGGAAAGCGTGATAATATGAACTGACAACAGGCGTATTTGCCAACACCATCGCCACGATTACGCACACTGACAGTAACACTCCCTGGAACCAAGGCTGACGGGTAATCCGGTCTCTCTTACGGTTGAACTTGAGCATGCTCTTGTTCCAGGTATAAATAGGAATCAGTTTCATTTCTTATTGGAAAAACAAAAAAACACAAGGCCGACGGCCTTGTAACAGGTCGTCGGCTATGGTATTAATAGCAAATATCTTACTTAACCAAAACCTTACCGGTCATTTCGGCAGGTACGGGCAGACCCATTATTGTAAGTATGGAGGGTGCCACATCTGCCAGGATACCGGACTCTACCTTTGCGTCCTTGCGCGGAGTAACGTAGATAACAGGAACCGGATTCAGAGAGTGAGCTGTGTTAGGTGTGCCGTCAGCGTTCACAGCGTTGTCGGCATTTCCGTGATCAGCAATGATGATTGCCTCGTAACCATGAGCCTTGGCTGCCTCTATTACATCGTGAACGCAAGCGTCTACTGCCACGACTGCCTTCTCTATAGCCTCATAAACGCCGGTATGACCAACCATATCGCCGTTGGCAAAGTTGACCACGATAAAGTCATACTTATCAGTGCCGATTGCCTCGACCAGCTTGTCACGTACTATGTAAGCACTCATCTCTGGCTGCAGGTCATAAGTGGCAACCTTAGGTGAGGGAACCAGGATGCGGTCCTCATTCTCAAACGGAAGCTCGCGTCCGCCGTTCAGAAAGAATGTTACATGAGCATACTTCTCTGTCTCGGCTATATGAAGCTGCTTAAGCCCCTGTGATGATATGTACTCGCCCAGAGTATTGTTAACGTTCTCCTTGTCAAACAGGATGTGGACTCCGGTGAACGATGCATCATACGGAGTGAGGCAGTAGTACTGCAAACCCGGAATGGTGTGCATACCCTCTGCGTCCATATCCTTTTGTGTCAGGACTATGGTAAGTTCCTTGGCGCGGTCATTGCGGAAGTTGAAGAAGATGATAGCGTCACCCTCCTCTATGCGGCTGTCATAAGCCTCGTTTACGATAGGCTTCATGAACTCATCGGTAACTCCCTCTGCGTAAGACTCCTCAACAGCCTGTACCATATCGGCAGCCTTACGGCCCTCACCGCCTACAAGCTGGTCATAAGCTATCTTTACACGCTCCCAGCGCTTGTCACGGTCCATTGCATAATAACGTCCTATGATGGTGGCAACCTTGTCGCCGCGCTTTACAAGCTGGTCAATAAATCCCTTTCCGCTCTTGGGATCGGTGTCACGACCGTCCATGAAGCAGTGTACGTATGCCTTTTCAATTCCATACTCACGTGCTATGTCGGTAAGGCAGAACAGATGTTCCAGTGAACTGTGAACTCCTCCGTCCGATACCAAACCCATAAAATGCAGTTTCTTGCCGCTCTGCTTGGCGTAACTGTAAGCCGATACAATCTCCTTGTTCTGACGGATGCTGCCGTCTGCAATGGCGCGGTTAACCTTAACCAGGTCCTGATAAACCACGCGGCCGGCACCGATATTGAGGTGACCTACCTCCGAGTTACCCATCTGGCCATCCGGAAGACCTACGTTCTCACCACTGGCCAGCAACTGCGCGTGAGGATAGTTGGCGTTCAGATAATCCATGTAAGGAGTAGGAGTGTTGTAGATCACATCAGACTTGGAGTGATTACCTATACCCCAGCCGTCAAGAATCATTAGAAGTGCTTTCTGTTTCATATGTAGTGTATTTTTAACCTTCAGTTTTCCGGACTGCAAAGGTACATAAAATTAACACTTTAGACTCATTAAAAATGTGTAAAAAAAGGAACGGTCGCAATAACGCGGCCGCTCCTGTAATAACTCTCACCGTAAACCGGTCCTGACAAGAATGATTGCAATCAACCTTCAGTGATTATATCACCTCCCTGAGGCTCTATAATATGGTTGAAGATAAGCAACTTAAGTATCTCGGTAAGATCAAAATCCTCAGCACTGACATGGAACAGGGGAGCCAGAGTCTCTGCAAATGCAGCATTGAACTTATCCGTCATACCCTGAGCAAACTGTGAAACATCAATCTTTCCGAAATATTCCTTAGCAGAAACTGTAATTTCCTTGCCTTCAGCATCATACGTCTCAACAACCATTGTCAGGCCTGAGTTGACTATTGCTGCAACCAACATAGTGAACATATCGTCTTCATCTTCGGACTGAATGATGTCAGACTCATCAACGGGATTGTATGAGAATACGAACTTAGCCTGAGGCTCTTTGTATCCTTTAAAATATGCACCGCAACTGAAAATCTTATTGAGACTGTCAACTGCTGCAGGCATCTCCTCTGGCATTGCGCTCAAGATCGGGAAGAAAGCCGTAACGGGATTCTTTTTGAACTCAGCCTTGAATACTATAGCCTCACTTCCTAAACGGGCATTGGCACTCAAACCATTAATGCCGGACATTGCCAATCCCATCAGGTTGCTGGAATTTGCATAATTCGTATTGTTGGACAGAACTGCTTTAACATTGATGTCGGCGCCGAAAACCTCAAAACCGTTTGCCTTTACAACTGCTCCGAGATTGATTCCGGCTTTTTCGGTATAGGATAAATTACCACCGAATGAGCAATCTGCAACAGTAAATACAGCGTTCATATCCAGCTTGCTGCCATCAAGAGTAACTGATTCGAGTTTGGTATCCTCATCTGCATCAATATTGTTTATAATCTTTATAAGATAGTCTGTAGCAATCTTAAGATCGGCACCGATCAATGACTTTCCGTCCATATTGACAGCAAAGCTTACAAGTGAAGGCAAAATGACTGTCTCTACGTCTGTTCCGCCTTCCGGTGTAGCGGTATAAACCTCGACAGAACCTGTCTCAGCGGCAGAAACTTTAAGTGAAGAATTCAGTGTGTGCCCTTTTGAAGTGATGTTGATGATGAAACGGTCCACATTGTGGTTAATTTTCTGCACCTGAGCCACCATCATGGTGTCACCATCAATAATGGTTTCATTGAGAATCAGGTCCACGCCAAAATACAGGGCGTCCAGATTCAGATCTGACACATTATCCACTTTCTTCAACTCAGCCATCTTACGGGCAGCCTCTCTGTCTTCCCTCATCTGGGCGTATGCTGAATCAACGACCAAAGGTTTACCTGCAAAACTGTAGATAATATCTTTCACACTCTGGGCAAGATCTTCAAACTGAACCTGCTCACCTGATTTAATGAAAGCTTCTGAGTACAAGGCCTGCTGATCCTGCATAGAAAGATAAGAACCTCTCTCATTTTTTTCTTTTGAAGGATTATCTTCCTTTTCACAAGAAACAAATGCAAACGCACCGATTGTCAGTGCCAATACGCTAAAAAATAGTCTCTTCATAAATGTTTGTTTCGAATATTTTTGACAAAAGTACTCATTTATACCGTAAGTTGTAGCGGCAAATGCAAAAAAAGTTTAAAACATGCCTCTCACACGCTCTATTCCCGCTATCAAAGTATCAATCTCGGCCCTTGTATTGTAAAATGAGAATGATGCGCGTACCGTTCCCGGGATACCGAACCTGTCCATCAGAGGTTCAGCACAATGATGACCGGTCCTGACCGCAATACCCAGACGGTCCAGAAGTGTTCCCATATCGGAAGGATGGATACTGCCCACCAGGAACGAGACCACTCCGCTACGGTGTTTCGGATTGCCGATAAACCTAATTCCTGGAATCTCTCCTAACCTTTCTACTGCATATGTACAAAGATCAGTCTCATAGCGGGCAATCTCATCCATGCCTATAGCCTGGACATAATCCAGAGCCGATGCAAGTGCAATCGAACCCACGTAATCGGGCGTGCCGGCCTCAAACTTATAGGGAAGTTCATTATAGGTGGTCTTGTCAAAAGTGACGCGCTTTATCATCTCACCTCCCCCCTGATACGGAGGCATCTGTTCCAGCAGTTCCTTACGGCCATAGAGAACACCAATTCCTGTAGGACCGTATATCTTGTGTCCGCTGAAGGCATAGAAGTCAGTTCCAAGTTCCTGAACATTCACGCTGATATGAGGAACGGACTGAGCTCCGTCAACAGCTACCGGAACCCCATGCGAATGGGCAATGCCGATTATCTCGGATACGGGATTCACACTGCCCAAAACATTGGAAACGTGTGTAATGCTTACAAGTTTGGTCCGCTGGTTGAAAAGTGCTCTGAAAGCGTCCATATCAAGCTCCCCTCGGTCTGTTACAGGAATGGTTTTAATCTTGAAACCGTACCTGCCGGCCTGAATCTGCCAGGGAACTATGTTGCTGTGATGCTCCATCCCGGATATGATAACCTCATCACCTTCCTTAAGGAATGCCTGAGCAAACGAACTTGCCAGCAGATTGATACTCTCGGTAGTGCCGCGGGTAAAGATTATCTCCTCGGTGCTGCCTGCACCTATAAACCCACGGACCTTGTCACGTGCAGCCTCCATCATATCTGTAGCCTGCTGTGACAGGAAATGGATGCCGCGGTGAACGTTAGCGTTAACGTTACAGTAAGCCTCACTGATAGAATCTATTACACACTGCGGCTTCTGGGTGGTTGCGGCATTATCAAGGTAAACCAGCGGCTTACCGTAAACCTCACGTCCCAGAATAGGGAAATCCTTACGTATCTTCTCTACATCAATCATATTCATCGGCAAGCACGGCAGCCCTCACATTGGGTAAGTTCGCCGCGAAAACGTTTCTCTACCAATCTGTTAAGACGGTCACGGAGAGGCTCCAGCGATACGCGTCCTATAACCTCACCCACAAAGGCCTGCATCAGCATCATGCGGGCTTCGGACTCAGGTATTCCGCGCTGCCGCATATAGAACATAGCCTTATCATCCAACTGACCCACCGTTGCTCCATGCGAGCACTTTACGTCATCGGCATAAATCTCCAGCTGGGGCTGAGTGAACATTCGGGCCTGACGCGTAAGGCAGATATTACGGTTGGTCTGCTGCGACTCTGTATGCTGAGCTCCGTGACGCACCAGGACCTTTCCTGCGAATGCCCCGCTCGCGCTGTCATCAAGAACGTATTTGAACAGCTCGTTGCTTATGCAATCCGATACCCGATGATCCACAAACGTCATATTATCAACATGTTGCTCCTTGTCTATGGTTGCAATCCCATTCAGCGAGAGCCTTGAGCCGCGTCCGTCAAACGTAGAGAAAACAGTGTTGCGTGTCTGTCCGTTATGCAGTGTAACGTAATCAATCTCCACGTTACTGTCAGACTCCTGATTTACATAAAGCTCTGATACACGCATGTTTGCGTAATGAGTCTCCTCCAGGTCATATAACTCCAGCCTGGATCCGGCACCCGCGAACACCTCTGTTACTTGAGTTGTGAGATATCGATTCGCGGCCAATGCATGGTCACAAAGAAGCAGTTTAGCCTGCGATTCACGCCCCAATACAACCAAAATCCTGCGGTTTACCATAAGGTCAACCTTTGAACTTAGCAGTGTGATAAGCTGCAACGGCTTTTCCAGTACGACTCCATCCGGAACATAAAGCAGGAAACCATCCTGTGCAAACAGGGTGTTGACGGCAGCTATTCCCGGTTTCTCCATATCGGCCAGTCGGCCATAGAACTGTTCCACCAGTTCGGGTAGTTTTATGGCCGCCTCTCTGAGGCTACCGGCAAACACACCGTCAGACAGGGAGTTTCTGGAAGCCGTATCAGAACTTGCAAAAGTATCATTTGCCAGAAAATACAACTGTGTGCTCAGGTTGGGCACGCTGCACTTAAAAGCCTGCGCCAGGTCTACAGGCATATCCAGACGCGCCAGGTTCATACCCCAGTCAGGCTCAAACCAAGCCGATACATCAGTATGCAGATACTCCTCAAGCCCTTTGTGGGGTAATCCATACCGTTCAAGGCACTTAAGGGCTGCATCACGCACGGAGTTCATGACACCTGCTGATCCGCGCTCCACCAGAGCCCTGTTATCCTGGAATAACTCTATATAATTCTGCGCCGGGTTCATTTCTGAGAATCCTCAAATTCCTTAATTACCCAGTCATAACCACGCTCCTCAAGCTCCAGTGCCAACTCGGGGCCGGCAGTCTTGATGATACGTCCCTTGTAGAGCACATGTACCACATCGGGCTTGATATAATCCAGCAGTCGCTGATAGTGGGTAATGACTATCACCGATGTCTCCGGACTCTTAAGGCGGTTCACGCCGTCGGCTACAATACGCAGGGCATCAATGTCAAGACCTGAATCAGTCTCATCCAGAATGCTCAGCGAAGGCTCAAGCATGGCCATCTGGAATATCTCGTTGCGTTTCTTCTCACCGCCGCTGAAGCCCTCGTTGACCGAGCGGTTCATGAACTTGGCGTCAAGTTTGACCAGATCCCTCTTCTCCTTGATTAGCTTAAGGAAATCAGTGGGAGCCATAGCAGGCAGACCCAGATACTTGCGCTTCTCGTTTATGGCGGTACGCATAAAGTTGGTCATGCTCACACCCGGAATCTCAACCGGATACTGGAAAGACATGAACAGACCCTCGTGGCTGCGGTCCTCGGCCGGCATATCCAGCAGATTCTTACCCTTAAAGGTAACACTACCCTCAGTAACCTGGTATGAAGGATGTCCCACCAGCACGTTGCTCATGGTACTCTTGCCCGATCCGTTGGGGCCCATAATGGCATGAACTTCACCGGCGTTAACCTGTAGGTTTATACCTTTCAATATCTCTTTGCCGTCTATTCCGGCATGCAGGTTTTCTATATTCAGCATCATAATTAACCGACTGTATTTTCAAGTGACACCGACAGAAGGCGCTGGGCCTCGACCGCAAACTCCATAGGCAGTTTGTTGAGCACCTCCTTGGCGTAACCGTTAACAATAAGGCCTATAGCCTGTTCCATGGGAATGCCGCGCTGGTTGCAGTAGAACAACTGGTCCTCGGATATCTTTGAGGTGGTTGCCTCATGCTCCACAATTGCAGTCTCATTCTTTACATCCATATAGGGGAATGTATGAGCTCCGCAGTCGCTTCCCAGCAGCAGTGAGTCACACTGGCTGTAGTTACGAGCTCCGTCGGCATGCTCTCCCACCTTGATAAGTCCGCGATATGAGTTCTGGCTGTGTCCGGCCGATATACCCTTGCTTATTACTGTACTCCTGGTATTGCGCCCCAGATGTATCATCTTGGTTCCGGTATCGGCCTGCTGCCAGTTATTGGTAAGGGCCACCGAGTAGAACTCACCCTGAGCCCCGTCACCCTGCAGCACGCAGCTGGGATACTTCCAGGTAATGGCCGATCCGGTCTCAACCTGGGTCCATGACAGCTTGGCGTCAACACCTTTAACCAATCCGCGCTTGGTAACAAAATTATATACGCCCCCACGGCCGTTCTCGTCACCGGGATACCAGTTCTGCACGGTGCTGTACTTGACTTCGGCACGGTCCATAACCACAATCTCAACGATAGCGGCATGCAGCTGGTTCTCATCGCGCATAGGTGCGGTGCAGCCCTCCAGATAGGATACGTAACTGTCGTCATCGGCCACAATCAGGGTACGCTCAAACTGACCCGTTCCGGCGGCGTTTATGCGGAAGTATGTGGAGAGCTCCATAGGGCAGCGCACGCCCTTGGGAATGTATACAAACGATCCGTCACTGAACACAGCGCTGTTCAGGGCGGCAAAAAAGTTGTCACGGTAATTGACCACACTGCCCAGATACTGGCGTATCAGGTCCGGATGATTCTTTACAGCCTCACCCATGGAGCAGAATATTATGCCCTTCTCTGCCAGTGTCTGCTTGAATGTGGTCTTAACCGATACGGAGTCCATGACCGCATCCACAGCCACACCGCCGCTCAGAGCCAGACGCTCCTCAAGCGGAATACCCAGTTTGTCAAAGGTTTTCATCACCTGCGGATCAATCTCCTCCAGGCTCTTTGGACCCTGCTTCTTTACCGTGGGATCGGCGTAATATGATATGTTCTGATAGTCTATCTCGGGGATATCCAGATGTGCCCAATGCGGCATTTCCATGGTAAGCCAGTGACGGTATGCCTTGAGACGGAAATCCAGCATCCAGTCAGGCTCACCCTTACGCTCTGATATGAGACGGACCGTGTCCTCTGTAAGGCCACGGTCTATTATATCAGTGTGTACATCGGTAGTGAAACCGTACCTATACTTCTCGGCACTGATCTCCCTTATAAGACTATTGTCCTGTTCGGTAGTATTCAATTTGTTCAAACCTTTTTCTTGTCAGTTTTGTCCGGCTCTTCAAATTCAGGTATCTCCGGAATCAGGTCTCCGGCTGTCTCCTGAACCTTGTTCCAGGTCCACTGAAGGCAGAAACCGGTAAAATTGCTTATAGGCACATACAGCTTGGATTGCTTGCGTTCGGCCTTATCCACCAGATTATCCTGTAGTCCCGTTATAACCATCAGCTTGATTATCAGCCCTATGATGATAAGGAACTTTAACAGTCCGAACGCACCTCCCAGAAGTCTGTCAATAAACCCCAGACTGGCTGCATGAACCAGTTTGGAGAGCAGTTTTCCCAGCAGTCCGCATACTATAGGCACCACCAGCAGTATTACAATGAAAGCCACTATGCAGGCCGTCTTGTCGCTCATCTTAAGGAAACCCTGCAGCAAATCGGCAAACGGCTTGTACAGAAGCGTTCCGCAGATTAAACCCAGGATAAGACCGCCCAGACTGAAGGCCTGCTGTATGACACCTTTTATAAATCCGGCCACAAAACCAACGACCAGGATGGCAACAATAACCCAATCAAGTGTATTCATCCCTGTTTAAAGAGTCTGCTTAACCTCTATCTGGGTGAATGTCTCAATCATATCACCCTCCTTTATATCATTATATGATACCAGGCTCATACCGCATTCCATACCGGCCTGAACCTCCTTAACGTCATCCTTGAAACGTTTCAGGGCCTGGATATCTCCGGTGTGGATTACAATTCCGTCACGAATCACACGAGCCTTGTCGTTGCGTGAAACCTTACCTTCACGTACACGGCAGCCGGCTACCATACCAACCTTTGAGATGTGGAACACCTCCATAACCTCAACCGTCGATGTAACCTCCTCCTTTACCTTGGGTGCAAGCAGACCCTCCATGGCCGACTTGACCTCATCAATGGCATCATAGATGATTGAGTAGATACGTATGTCTACATCATTCTGTTCGGCCAGACGCTTGGCGGCACCCGACGGACGCACATCAAAACCTATGATGATCGCGTTGGATGCCGATGCCAGACTCACGTCACTCTCAGATATGGCACCCACGGCCTTGTGTATCACGTTGACCTGGATATTGGGAGTTGAGAGTTTGATGAGTGAATCACTCAAGGCCTCCACCGAACCGTCCACATCGGCCTTTACAATAAGGTTGAGCTCGTGGAAGTCGCCCATCTTGATACGGCGGCCCAACTCATCCAAAGTAAGCGTCTGAGCGGTACGTACACCCTGCTCGCGCTGCAACTGCTCGCGCTTGCCGGTAATCTCGCGGGCCTCACGCTCGCTGTCCACCACGTGGAAGCTTACACCGGCCTGAGGAGCGCCGTTCAAGCCCAGAATCAGTACAGGCTCTGCGGGTGCGGCCTGTTTCATCTTCTGGTTACGCTCGTTGAACATGGCCTTTACCTTACCCCATGATGTACCGGCTATAACGATGTCACCCATCTTTAGTGTACCGTTCGATACCAGTACGGTAGCCACATAACCGCGACCCTTGTCCAGTGAGGACTCGATGATGGTACCGGTAGCCTTACGGTTGGGGTTGGCCTTGAGGTCAAGCATCTCGGCCTCAAGCAGCACCTTCTCCATAAGTTCGTTCACACCTATACCCTTCTTGGCCGATATATCCTGGCTCTGGTACTTGCCTCCCCAGTCCTCAACCAGGAAGTTCATCTGTGCCAGTTCCTGCTTGATACGCTCGGGATCGGCGGCGGGTTTATCAACCTTGTTGATTGCGAATACTATAGGAACACCGGCTGCGGTGGCGTGTGCGATAGCCTCCTTGGTCTGGGGCATAACGTTGTCATCGGCAGCTACTATGATGATTGCGATATCCGTTACCTGGGCACCACGGGCACGCATGGCTGTGAATGCCTCATGACCCGGAGTATCCAGGAACGTTATATGACGGCCGTCATCCAGCTTGACGTTGTAAGCACCGATGTGCTGGGTAATACCTCCAGCCTCACCGGCAATCACGTTTGACTTGCGGATGTAGTCCAACAGAGATGTCTTACCATGGTCGACGTGACCCATAACCGTTACGATAGGTGCACGCGGAACAAGATCCTCCTCCTTGTCGGCTTCCTCAGTTATCTGCTGGGCAACCTCGGCACTTACAAAATCAGTGGTGAAACCATACTCATCGGCTACTATATTTATGGTTTCGGCGTCAAGACGCTGGTTTATGGAAACCATTATACCTACGCTCATACAGGTTGCTATGACCTGTGTAACGGGTATATTCATCATAGTGGCAAGCTCATTGGCTGTTACAAACTCTGTAAGTTTAAGGACTTTGCTCTCGGCCATTTCCTGCTCAAGAGCCTCCATCTGACGCTGCTGGACCTGTTCACGCTTGTCCTTGCGGTATTTTGAGGACTTACTCTTTCCCTTCTGGAACGATGAGAAGGTATCCCTGATCTGACGGTTGACATCCTCATTTGAGAAATCAGCCTTATCGGCCTTGTTGAAACGATGGTCCTTATTGTTACGGCCTCCACCCTTCTGGGCATCCTTGCCGCGGTTATCGCTGCCCTGCTGACTGTAGCTGTCAGCCTTGGTCAGGTCAACCTTCTCGCCGCCTATGCGTACACGGTTTTTCTTGCGGGGTTCACCTGAACCTCCCTGTGATTTGTCACCTGGCTTGATCTCCTTCATCAGAGACTCCTTGAACTGCTGGCGCTGCTGCTGACGCTGCTGCTCCTTGGCTTCACGCTCCTTTTTCTTCTCCTCCTTGGATTTTTTCTTGGGACGGGTTGACTGGTTGATGGCTGTCAGGTCAATCTTTCCCACGGTCTTGATGTTAAGACCTCCATTCTGGGGAGCCTGAATCTTGAAGAGTTCCTCGTTGGAAGCTTCCTCCACGGCAGTTTGTGGTTCAACTTTTGGTTCAGGAACAGCAACAGGAGCTGCCTTCACTTCCGGTTCAACGTTAACCGGCTCAGTCTTTTCGGGTTCAGGCTTGGGAGCCGCAACAGGCTTATTGGGTTCAGCCTTCGGCTCCTGTTTGACCGGCTCAACATTCTTTACAGGCTCTGCAGGTTTTTCAGCCTCTTTCTTGGGCTGGGCAGGTGCAGACTTGGGTTGTGTTGCAGGTTTGGCAGGTTCTTTCTTGGCTGCCGGTTCCGGTTTGGGCTCTGACTTGGGCTCCTCCTTGGGAGTATCCAGATTTATCTTGCCCACGGTCTTGAACTTTATGACCGGCTCCTCGGGGATGACAGTCTCTATCATCTCCGGCTCCTTACGGGCTGGTTTGGCTAGCTTCTCTTCCTGAACCGGTTCCTCGGACGCAGTCTTACGGCTCATGCGGTCCTGAAGAAACCTGGTAGCCTCCTCACGTATGGATTTGTCCTGACTGTACTCGGCCACTAGCAGATTGTACTGCTCATCGGTCAGTTTCTGGTTCAGGTCTTCGGTTATATCGGCAAAACCCTTTTTGTGCAGGAACTCCACCAATGTGGAAACTCCCACATTCAACTCTCTTGTTGCTTTACTTATTCTTATCGCCATCTATAAAAATACTTTCTTTGGTTTCCAGGGCTCTGCCCCGACTGTTTTTACTTTTTTATGAACTTCTGGAACTCAGCCTCATCGGCAAACTCACGTGCCAGGATATCCAGAATCTCGTCAACCTGCTCCTCCTCAAGGTCTACTGACTCTGTCAGTATCTCGCGGTCGGCGCGCAGAACCGCCTTGGCAGTCTCAAAGCCTGCATCATGCAGAGCATCTACAACCCAATCCTCAATATCACCACGGAAGTCATCCAGATAGATATCCTCCTCTGACTGCTCCTGCTCAAGCTCACGATATACATCGATGGTATACTCGGTCAGCATGCTGGCCAGTTTGATGTTAAGACCGCTCTTACCGATAGCAAGTGATACCTGATCCTGCTTGAGGTAAACCTCTGCACGACGGGCCTCGGTATCCAGATTGAGTTCGGATATCTTGGCTGGGCTCAGGGCACGCTTGATAAAGAGCTCTATGTTGGTGGTGTAGTTGATAACGTCAATGTTCTCATTGCGGAGCTCGCGTACAATACCGTGAATGCGTGAACCCTTCACACCTACGCAGGCACCTACGGGATCGATGCGGTCATCGTATGACTCAACGGCAATCTTGGCGCGCTCACCAGGTATGCGTACAATCTTCTTGATGGTTATCAGGCCGTCGGCAATCTCGGGAACCTCCTGCTCCAGCAGACGCTGCAGGAACACGGGTGATGTACGGCTAAGCATAATCTTGGGGTTGTTCACGTTGTCCACGCGGTCCACAACGGCACGTACGGTCTCACCCTTACGGAAGAAATCGCTGGGAATCTGGTCGGTCTTGGCCAGAAGCAACTCATTACCATCCTCATCCAAGAGCAGAATCTCCTTTTTCCAGATCTGGTAAACCTCACCGGTAACTATGGTGCCTATCTTTTCAACATACTTGTTGTATAGGCTGTCTTTCTCCAGCTCCAGAATCTTTGAAGCCAATGTCTGGCGCAGATTCAGGATGGCGCGACGGCCGAACTTGCTGAAATCAACCTGTTCGGATACCTCTTCACCCACCTCAAAGTCCTCGTCTATCTGACGGGCCTCAGAGAGTGAAATCTGTGTGTTTGAATCCTCCAGGTCCTTATCCTCAACCACGATGCGCGAACGCTGGATCTCGCAGTCACCCTTATCGGGGTTTACGATTACCGAGTAGTTCTCATCGGTTCCGAACATCTTTGAGATAACACTGCGGAAACTCTCCTCAAGGACTGAGACCAGCGTCATGCGGTCAATGTTCTTCAGCTCCTTGAACTCCTGAAAGGTATCGATCAATGAGACCGTCTCTTCTTTCTTAGTAGCCATTTTACTTTAAACTTATTACGTATTTTACATATTTCACTTCATCGTGGCCAAAGGGCATCTCCACCTCTACGCTCTTGGGACGCTTGGAGCCCTCAACCTTCTCCTTACGGGTGGTCTTTAGAGTAAAGCCCTTCTCATCGGCCGCGGTCAGGATACCTTTAATCTTGGCACCGCTCTTGGGTAAGACCTCAACCTCCTGGCCTATATGATTGATATACTGCTGCAACACCTTGAACGGCTGACCTATTCCGGCCGATCCCACCTCCAACTCATAATCCTCCACATCACGGTCAAGAGATGACTCTATGAAACGGCTAAGTTCCACACAATCGTCTATCCAGACGCCTTCTGCCTGGTCAATCTCCACGACTATGCGGTTGTCTGGGGTTACGTCAACATCTACAAGGAAATAGCCCTGCTTTGTCTTGAGCCATTCTTCTGCAATACCGATAACTTGTTGTTTGTCAATCATATAAAAATAATACTTAATGACGATAAGCGCTGTATGGCAACAAAAAAGAGGCCTCAGGGCCTCTCCACACATCATCTTATCGGGTGCAAAGATATAGAATATCCTGCACCCGACAAAGAATAATGTTAAAAAAATACTTAGTATCCCAGGTAGCCCAGCATACGTGCGGCATAACGACGACCCAGCTCACGTGAACCTTTCACGTTGAAATGCAGATGGTCACGGCCTGCCTCACATCCGTATGCGGGAACCACCATAGCCTGCGGCAGAGTCTCTGGCAGAGTTGCCATCACCTTATTGTGATCGGCACATGCACCACGCTGGTCAGCAGGAACAACTTCACCCGAAAGCAGAGGAATTGAACCGGCCTCCAGACCCAGATCGGCCAGAATATCATCATACACCTTCTTTACGTTGGCCGGCCACTGCGGGTCATTGGTGTTTGTCTCACCCTGATGCAGTAGTATTCCCTTAATTACGCCGTCTTTCTGAGCTTTCTTGCAGAGTTCAATCAGACGGTTGTAGGGATTGCCTCCGTACTCCTTGCAGATATTCTGCATCCAGCCTGCCTGCTTGGGGATATACTCCTCACATTTGTCCTTGTCAAAAAGGTCAATGGAACAACCTGCCACTGCTACCATAACAACACCTATCTTAACATTGTCAGGCATATTCTGAACCATAGTACGGCCGAAATAATCGGCAGGTGTAAGACCTGTGTTGGGACGGGCCAAAGGCGGAACTGCAGTACGCCACTCACCCATCTTGCTGTCGGGAAAATCAACAGCGTTCATGGTAACGAAGCGGGGACTTACGTTCTCCTTATCCTGCTGTTCAGGACGCGGGTTACCCTCCATGTTGGACTGACCTATGCAGATGTAGATGTGGAAATTAGGATCCGGCTGAGCCAGGACCTTAAAAGGAGCCAGCATAAGAGCTGCCAGCAAAATGATTCCTGATTTTTTCATTTTTTTTCTATTTAGCAAATTGATTAGTTGATGCAATTTTCGGAATTTTTTATGACTTGTACAAGAAAAACGGGTAGCTTTGTACCGCAATCAGTTACAACTATGAAAAGAAGGTCCATCAGATCCAACAACAATTTCCTAATGGGTTCACTTGTGATGATAGTGATGGTACTCGTCATTGTGGTACTGTTCCTGTACCTCTCATTCACATTATGATTTACTCCGTAACCGACAGGATAGCGTCATAGCGTTTACGGTCACCCAGCAGTCGGACAGCCTCATCCAGGAACTTGTCGGACTTGAGGTTATGGGCCACCACACCGCGCTGGTAGTAATAACGCGACACAATCTCCATAGCGATTACCTTCTCCAGGTCATTACGGAAAACATCCAGGTCATTCCTGAGGTCATACTGCAGTTTGCTCTCCAATGACTTGAACTCATCCTGCGCCTTATCGGCCAGTCCTTCTCGCTGCGCTATCTTGACAAGTGATTCCAAAGCCTTGCCGCTGTTGCTCTCATATTTGAAATCACTGTTGCATACAAACTCCTTGAAGTTGTTGTAATCTTCATCGGTGAGTCTGAAATCCTGAGGTGAAGCTATAGTCTCATGCTTGGAGCACCACTCATTCACAAAGTCAAACAACACCACGTTCTGCGATATATAATAAAGGATATCGGGCATAGTGTCCTGCTTGCATACCACATCGGGACGAATTCCGCCTCCGTCACGCACAGGACGGCCGGCTGCGGTATGGAACACCTTTGTCAGACTGTCCGGAATATGCTGTGCCTGCCCCTTGTCATTACGTTTGGAATAATCAATCTCCTGAATGCAACGTCCGCTGGGAATGTAATATTTGGCGGTGGTCACTTTAAGAGTACCGTTAAACGGCAGCACGCGGGTGCTCTGCACAAGACCTTTTCCGAACGTGCGCGTACCTACTATTACAGCACGGTCCAGGTCCTGAAGTGAACCGGACACTATTTCCGATGCCGATGCCGACTGGTCATCGGTCAAGACCACCAGCGGAATCTTTTCATCAATAGGATTGCGCTGTGTGACATAGGTTGACGTAGCCTGAGGAACCTTGCCTCTTATCTCAACCAGTTTGGTCCCTTTGGGCACGAAAAGGCCCACAATATCTACCGCCTCCTGCAACAGGCCGCCGCCGTTACCGCGCAGATCCAGGATTATTCCTTTGGCACCCTTTTCCTTCAGTTCAACCAAAGCAGCCATAACATCACGTGAGCAGTTCTCGGTAAACTGATCCAGAAGTATGTAGCCGTAATCCTGTTGCATTCCGTAATATGGAACAGACGGCAAAGCTATAACACGACGCACCACCTCGATATCTATTGAATCCTTTACTCCCGGGCGTCTAACCGTTATAGTCAGTTTGGTATCGGCCTCACCGCGAAGATGGTCACTCACGTATGATGATGCCTTGCCTTTCATGCTCTCACCGTTTATACGCAGAATCTGGTCGCCTGCCTTAAGTCCGAATTTGGCTGCAGGCATACCCTCATAAGGTTCCTCTATGCAGATATAGTCACGATTGGGGTATTGTCTTATGATTGCACCTATTCCGGCATACTTTCCGGTGGTCATCATCTTGAGTTCGCTCATATCCTTCTCGGGATAATACTCGGTATAAGGATCTATCCCGCGTAACATAGCCTGAATACCTGTCTCAATGGTCTTGGAAGGATCAATTGTATCAACGTAGAAACGGTCCAGTTCAGTCACAATCTCATGGAATATCTCCAGGTTCTTGGCAATCTCAAAGTTATGGTCATCGGCCTTCTGTGCCTGTAAGAGCACCGGAGCGGCAATCAGTATGGTAAAAAGGAACTGTCCCTTTAACAATCTTCTCATAGTTGATTGAATTCTGTATTTGGTTTCCGCGAAGATATATATTTTTGGCTTTACAGCCGAATTTTTGCTATTCCAACAGATTTTTTTGCCCGCAGATGTTGGATTTTCCAAAAAAGGCGGTAAATTTGCACCGCATTTGAGAGCAGTAAAGCTCCAAAAGTGGCAAAAAGCTTCTTTAGCTCAGTTGGTTAGAGCATCTGACTGTTAATCAGGGGGTCCTAGGTTCAAGTCCTAGAAGGAGCGCAACAATCGGGTTCTTTATGGAACTCGATTATTTTTTTTGTTATTTCCGCTTGTGTTCCAATTTTAATTTGATACCTTTATGACACGATATTAATTTAACCTAAAAAAGGACATATATGAGTTACAAAATTGAACAGATTGAGGGAATCGGAGCTGCATACGCAGCCAAGTTGGCAACCGCTGGAATCAAGACCACAGATGATCTTCTGGCTAAATGTGCCGCAAAAAAAGGACGTGTCCAGATTGCTGAGGCCACAGGTATCTCACCCAAGCTAATCCTTAAGTGGACCAACCACGCAGACCTGTTCCGCGTAAACGGAATAGCCGGTCAGTTTGCCGAGCTGCTTGAAGCCGCCGGTGTTGACACCATCAAGGAGTTCCGTCACAGGGTTCCCGCCAACCTTCAGCCCAAGCTGGTTGCAGTAAACAACGAGAAGAACCTCTGCAACAGGGTTCCTTCAGTTGCCGAAATCGAAAAGATGATTGCTCAGGCTAAGCAGATGGAGCCTACCAAGATCACCTATTGATATTACTTGGGACCATTAAAACGGTTCTTTCGGCCCATAGCGAACGGCAGAAAGGACCGTTTCTTATTTACTACCTGTTAACCTACGCGGAATCAGGATGCTCAGCAGGACACAGATACCTACTGCAAACGGATAGTATAAATAAGGAATAATCTGGGTAGTGGCCAGACCTGTAAGGCCGGCAGCCATCAGAAGTTGGGCACCATAAGGGATGATACCCTGTACAAAACAGCTGAAAACATCCATAAGACTGGCGGCACGGCGTTTGGGTATCTTATACTTCTCCGAAATGTCATTCACAATGCTCCCGACAGTGATTATGGCTATGGTGTTATTGGCGGTGCAGAAGTTGGCCAGACTGGTAAGCAGACCTATACCAAATTCTGCTCCTCTGCGCCCTTTGACGTGACGCGATATACCGTTTATTATAAACTCAAGACCACCGTTGTAGCGGATAATCCCCAGCATACCGCCAGCCAACAGAGTAACAATGATAAGGTCACCCATACCGGCAATACCGCTGCCCATCGAGCCCAGCAGGCTGAACCAGTCAATCGTCCCTGTGCCCAATCCAACCACTGCGTTGAGCAGTATGCCTATAACCAGCACCAAGGTAACATCCAGTCCCAGTAGCGCCAAAACTATTATGGAGATATAGGGTATCAGCTTGAGCCACTCTATCGAAGTGGTATCGGACGTAGCGCTTATGCTCAGACCCTTATAAATATAAATGCCCGTAACAACCAGCACCGCCGGCAGCACCAGCATCAGGTTGGCGCGAAACTTATCCTTCATGGCGCAACCCACCGCACGAGTGGCCGCAATGGTTGTATCCGAAATGAACGAAAGGTTATCGCCAAAGAAAGAACCGCCCACAATCAGCGCTGCCATCATAGGCTGGCTCAGACCAGTCTCGGCAGCAATTCCGTTTGCTATCGGAACCAGAGCCACAATAGTACCCACGCTGGTGCCAATGGATAATGATACGAAACAGGCCGTAAGGAACAGACCTGCCAGCAGTGCTTTGGTTGGCACAATACTCAGCGTAAAGTTCACGGTAGCCTCCACCGAACCTATCTCCCTGGCCGATCCTGCAAACGCTCCCGCCAACATGAAGATCCACACCATGAGCATAATGTTCCAGTGGCCCGCGCTCTCAGAGAAAACGTTAATCCTGTAACTCAACTTACCCGGAGTGATGGCAACTGCGTAGACCGATGACACCAGGAAAGCCGATGACACCGGGACCTTATAGAAATCTCCCGCCAGTAGTGAAGACAACAGATAAACTGCCAGAAAAACCAGAATGGGACTCAAAGCCAGAAACCCCGGCATAGAGTTCTTATGCTCACTCATTCTCATGAGTACTTTTCGCCATACTTAAGCATGGCGTCATTAATATATTTCTTAAAGTCAGTCTCATTGTTACGGCGGCATATAACCAGTACATCGTCCGTATCCACCACCAGAAAATCACTCAGGTCATCAATCACCACCAGTTTCTTCTCCTTGTTGCACAGGAACATACTGTCGTGACAGTTATACACCTGATAATTGTACATACCCAGCACATTTCCTTCGGAATCCTTGGCACAATAGTCATACAGAAGGTCCCAGGTCTCAATATCGTTCCATCGGAAATCACCTATAGCCATGCATACCTTATCAGTCTTTTCCAAGATGCCGTAGTCTATCGATATGCGCGGGAACGCCTCATAGACCGAATAGAGCAGACTGCGACGCTCGTTACGGCTGTGTTTGGAATCAAATATACGGTCAAACTGGCTAACCATCTCCGGCTGGCATTCGCGGGCTATGTCAATGAACACATCGGCATTCCACATCAGAATGCCGGAGTTCCAGTAGAACTCGCCGCTGTCTACAAACACCTTAGCAAAAGACTCTTCGGGCTTCTCGGTAAAAGTACGCACGTTGTAGATGCCCTCCGCCCTGGGCTCATTAATCTGTATATATCCGAATCTTGTCTCCGGCCTGGTAGGTTTTATGCCCACAGTCAGTATACAATTGTTACTGCGTACAAACTCCATACCGCGGTGAATTACATCAATATACGGATTCTCATCCATTATGACCAGGTCCGAAGGCACAATAAGTATGTTTGCATCGGGCGCCATATCGCGAATGTGATATGTTGCCAGCAGTATACTGGGTGCAGTCCCCTTCATAACAGGTTCACGCAGAACCTGAAGCGGATTCAGTTCCGGCAGCAACCGGCACACGTCCTCATAGAAATCAAGGTTTGTAGAAACTATGATGTTCTCCTTGGGAAATATCCTCTCCACTCTCTCAACCGTCTCTTTAAGCAATGTATGGCCGTTATTGTTAAAGTCCAGGAACTGCTTGGGCATACCCTTGCGGCTTAATGGCCACAGTCTTGTACCAAATCCTCCTGCCAATACAACACAGTAATTATTCTGTCCTAACATAGTACTTTTTATAGTCTGCTACGAAGTTATTACTTATTTATAGACGTGCAAGCATTTGAGTGTAAAAAACTCATACAAACAAAAAAAACGCCGGCATTACCCCAAGTTCCAGCAAATTGTTGTACCTTCGCGGCGGTTTTGATACCGAGCCCAGATGGCGGAATCGGTAGACGCGCTGGTCTCAAACACCAGTGGGGCGACCCGTGCCGGTTCGACCCCGGCTCTGGGTACAGAAAAAGGCAGGCTTAACGCTTGCCTTTTTCTGTACCCTGGCCGGAGCCGAACCCGTTCCTTTTTCGCCAAAGTGTCCCACAGGGCCGATGCGCGTGGGACACTTTGGCGGATTATTATTTGGTATCCACTTCAATCGCTCCATACCATGCATTAGTCCCCCACTTATGAATTGCCGTGATATCATGCAGGACTCTATATTCCTTTATCTTTCGGGCTTTGATTGCGTTTCCCTAAAAAAGGCGGTTCTTCTGCAATTTAGTTGAAAACACCCTTCAGTGAAGAAATATTTTTCCACCTGGGATTTTTATTTTTCCCACCTGAGAAATTATTTTTTCCCACCTGGGAAAGTTTTTGCGCCATAGCTATAGTGTCTTTGCTCCTTACAGTGAGTATTCCATCCACTACCTACTGGCACAGAAAAAGAAAGAGGCGCTGGATAGCGTCTCTTTCTTTCTGTGGTGTCACCGGGAATCGAACCAGGGACACAAGGATTTTCAGTCCTTTGCTCTACCAACTGAGCTATGACACCAAGAACATTTGTCTCAAATGCGGGTGCAAAGATACGCACTTTTTTAACTCCGGCAAGTTTTTGAAGGCAAAAAAGTGCGTAACAAGAAAAAATCAATTAACTTTGCACCGCAATTAAGCAAGGATCGGAATGTAGCGCAGTTGGTAGCGCACTACGTTCGGGACGTAGGGGTCGGGCGTTCGAGTCGCCTCATTCCGACAAAAAGAAGGGAGCCAAACAGGCTCCCTCTTTTTATTTTGCAGCCATCTGCTTGAAGGCTTCACCAAAGATGTAGTAACTGGTGTTACCTGCGATGGTGCCCTCATTCTGGCCCCACAGGAATGGCCAGTCATCATAGTTTTCAAAGTGGTCAGGCTTGCGGAAAAGCAAACCGGGAGCCACGTTGCCGGGGATGAATGAAAGGTCTGCACGGTTGTTGCCGTAGAACACCTGCTTGGGACGTGCGGCACCTACCGTAGCAACCAGTGAGTAGTTGTGGTACGGGTGGCAGCCGAACATGAAGGCAGCTGCATTATACGCGTATTTCTTGTCAATGATATCCGGGAAGTAGAGGTTGGCAAACGCTGCGGTGGTACCGTAAGTGACCACGGCGCCACTACCGGCCCAGTTACCTTCGCCGATAGGTACACCGTAAGGATTGTTATTAGATACCTGCTCCAGATAATCCTTATACTTTTCGGCATACGGACGCAGACGCTCCTTATAGGCTGCATCCATATAAGGTATGGCATCCATTGCGGTGCGGATGCTATTGTTCACGTTACGGTCCAATGCAGGCCATATCTGCTCCACAAACTGGTCTATATATGATTTCTCGCCGGTTGCTATGTAGAGTTGCAGGTTGGTAGCCATATTTCCGCCGCCACGGTTACCGCCGCCAAAGTTCTGGCCGCCCTGGCGGTTACGGTTATTAGCCATGCGGCTCTGCTGGATCTGGGTAGCCTCGGCCTGCAGACGCTTGGACTGCTTGAGGCAACGTGCCGACAGGTCATCATTGTAACCCTTAAGCACGCGGCTGGCTGCTGCGAACATATTGGCTGCGTTGATATCACTGTTGGGGTTGCGGTTGGTGAAAGCCCACATGTCATCGGGGGTTCCGCTGCGCTTGCCATCGGCCGATTTCACATATTTGGGCAGACTTGGATCATAGTGCAGACCGTCTGTGATAGCGGCTGCATCGCCCAGATGGTGGTAGTTATCCAGAACAGAGTTGGACAGGGTCGATGACATGAATCCGATATTTTCGGCCTGAGCCAGCAGGTTAAGCACGCCGTGCTCGATGTACTGCAGCAGGTCGGGTTTGCCGTCCGGACGGTGCAGGTCAACGTAACGCTGTTCCTCACTTACAAAAGTCTCGTCACGCATGGGGTGGAACAGCTCCCAGGCTGCAACCATGTTCTGAACCACGCTGATGTTTGATCCGGTCTCTATGTCAAAGTCTCCGGCATCAAAGTAACCGCCCACGTTCAGGCCCGGGATAAGCTCATAAGGCTTGTACTTGGTATTGGTCTGTGCGCCCTGTGAGTGAAGGTCAAAGTGGTCGCTCTGCGGAGCCTGCAGGTAACCCTCCTTGAACGGCTCGCCGTGCCAGATGCGGTAGCCCTCGTTCACGGTCATGTGATTCATGTGGATGGGAATCCATACATCGCTGGTGGCATCGGTAATCCAGTTGTAGACTGAGTTGTCAATGATAAAGTTACCGGTCTTGTAATCACCGTATTTAATATAATATACGCCCGGATCGCGGACATCGCTGAAGTCAAACTTTACGTAGTTGTACTTGTAGTAGATGCCCCAGACGTCGGTCTTGCCCTTGTAGGACAGCTTCTCTGAGCCGTCATCCATGATACGGTAAATCTCGGCGGTGGGCAGAGGCTTGTCCATCTTGTCTATCTCGATAACTGCGGTCTTGGGCTGTGAAGGTACGTATCCCACCTGTGAGAATCCTATGTTGGGCTCACGGATCCAGCCGGGGATGGCGTGCGGTTCAACAATCCAGGTAACCACCTTGCCGGTCTTGCCTGCGGGCAGCACCGAGCGGAGCACGAACCAGCCGTTCTGAGCAATCATACGGCCATCGTAAAGCTCCAGTGTGGCGTCATCGGACGTAATCTTTATCATACGCTCGGGAGCATCGGGAGCTATCAGGATGTTGTGTCCGGTCTCCAGGGGCAGCGGATCCACAAACTCGCCTGTTCCGCGGTCATCGTAGGTGCGGAATCCCTTGAACTGGCGGGGCTTTTCATCGTTGGATACGGCCTGGGTCTGGCTTACTGCATAACGCGGGAAGCGGTTGGGACGGCCGTCCATGATGTAGGTCTTGCCCCAGTACTGTGAGGGCAGGAACTCCAGGTTGAATCCGGCTTTTCCGGCCAGGAACTCAGGCACGGGCTTGTCCAGATAGACGGCTATCTCCACAGCCTTTCCCTTGGCGGTTACCACTACGCGGGAGTCAAAGTCATAATCGGCATAACGCATGGCCACCTCGATGGACTGGTTGACCGAGTCCACAACGCGACGGGGCGAGGCGGGTACCAGGTCCCACTGCTCGGGGGTTTTGTTAAGACGTACGGCACCACCCTGCACGGTACGCACGCCGTGATGGATGATCTCTATTCCG
Source organism: Bacteroidaceae bacterium (assembly GCA_045534785.1). GTDB lineage: Bacteria > Bacteroidota > Bacteroidia > Bacteroidales > Bacteroidaceae > Colenecus. The sequence continues at coordinate 93,220 of JAZSKJ010000004.1, forward strand.
GAGTTCTTCTCATCGTTGAATCCGCCCGAGAATGTGTTGCTGAACACCAGGACGTTCACGCCCTGTGTCTCAAAATACTCCTTGTCGTTGAGTTTAAGGTCAGCCGCCTCCTTGGGCGCCTTGTCACACGCTGCAATCAGAAATGCAGCAAATCCCATCAGGACAATAGTTCTTTTCATAACATATAAGGTTAAAAGTAATTGACTCGGTTAGTGTCCGTAAATATATACAATACTTTTCAAATATCAATAACTTTGCAGTTGATATGAACAAACTGGTGATTTTTGACTTGGACGGAACGCTGCTCAACACCATCGATGACCTGGGCACCGCCGCCAACCACACCCTGGCAGAACTGGGCCTGCCGCAGCACACCCTTGATGAGTACCGCCTGATGGTGGGCAACGGAATGCGCAAACTGATAATGCGCGCCCTGCCACAGGACAAAGCCTCAGATGATGCCTTTGTGGACAGCACATTAAAAAAGTTCCTTGAATATTATGCCGATCATATCGACGTCTACACCAAACCATACCCCGGAATTCCCGAACTGATAAACACCCTTTCCACCGCCGGATACCAGCTTGCAGTGGCATCGAACAAGATACAGGCAGGAGCAGAGAAACTGATAGAGAAGTTCTTTCCGGGCATACCGTTTACGGCCGTGATGGGCAACAGCCCGCTCTACCCGCTCAAACCCGATGCCGCCGTAGTGGAATACATAATGCAGAAAGCCGGCACTGACCGCGCCCACACCGTAATGGTAGGAGATTCGGGCACCGATATCCAGACCGCCCGCAACGCCGGCATCCCCATAATAGCAGTTAGCTGGGGCTTCCGTCCCCGCAATGAGCTGACATCTGCCGACTGCATTGCTGATTCAACCACCGCATTGGGGTCGTTTCTACTTGCAGCGCTTTTTAAAAAGTGACGCAAAGTTAAACGACCCTAATGCGTCGATTTTTTGGAAAGGAAAGATTCCAACGCCTGATTGCGCCGGACTTCAAATTGTGCGGCCTGAGGTGTACCGGGATTAAGGATCTTGTGCTGCATCATGGAGCGCACCTTTTCGGCCTCTGACAGTAACTGCCTGTCACTGTCGGCTAGTGCAAAATCCATAAAACGTTCAAAAATATAATCGGCTGCCTGGGCCGAGGGATGCATCATGTCATCGGCATAGAACCGGTAATCACGCAATTCATCCATCAGAATCTCATATGCAGGGAAATAATGGGCATTGGGATAACGCTCCACCAGTTTCTGTATTCCCAGATGCAGAGTACTCTTGCTCAGGGTGTTGGCGTGCAGGCCATCTGCCAGATGGCGCACGGGACTTACGGTGAATATCCACTGACGCTGGGGCCGAGCCGCAACATACTGGCTAAGCGCATCATAGACCTGATCCGCATCTATCATGGTACGTTCAAAACGGTCAGCCGGCAGTTTGTGGCAATTTGCTACAACCATTCCAGACTCCTTATCCGTATAGATAAATGCTGTGCCCAGGGTTACCACAACCCAACCTTCCCTGTAATAAAAATCAGAAGCATCCGCCAATGTTTTGTTCGCATTGTCCAGGAACTCCTGCGGAGTAGGCCGGCTGAAACTGCCATGATGATGAAAAGAACAGAATCCTCCGGGGGTTTCAATCACATCCTCCGGTATGAAACTGCACTGCTCGGCATTGATTCCGTAACCTTCCAACAGTCCCAGGCAGTCTGAGATGGAACATGGGTTGAACAGCACCCCGAACGGGTTTATCAAAGCGTCAAAATAACGCTCCTTGCAACGCTGCCCCATCTCATCTGCAAAACAGGAGCCTATAAAAAGGATGCTGTCCCTGTAGGTGAGTCTCTTCTCTAACGGTTCTGTCTCAACAGGTGTAGTCAGTTTCATAGCACAGGGAAACGATACTTTTGTGTCATTTTATTCCTTTATACTCCTCACAGACCTTATGGTATGACTCCAGATTGCCGATGTCATAACGCCGGCCCGGCATCTCCATCGCATAAACCGGTGTCTGTGTGCAGAGCCAGGCTATGTAACTGCCCGGAGCATCGGTACCGCATCCGGCGGCAATACCTGCCGGAACCAGACGTGCATCGGCCTTGGTGTAGTAGTAGAACGGGGGGCAGCACCAGTTTGACTTGGGCTGCGCAGGTTTCTCCTCCATACCCAATATGCGGTCATCAGCATCTACCTCTACAATACCGCACTTGACGAGACGCTTTGTGTCCGGTTCAAAATAACGCATTATGCATGACGTCTGCTTGGAGTGCGCATAACGGACAAACTTCTGCAGGCTGAAATCCAGCACATTGTCGCCGGCTATAACCAGCATGTCATCATCCAGCTTAAGGCTCTCTATGGCAAACTGGATGTCACGGACAGCTCCCAGGCGTGTCTCGTTGGTACTGGTCCCGTCATCCACAACGGTAATCTTTACACTCTTGCCCTGAGCCCACTCATTGAAATGGTTAGCGAACTTATGGTTTGAAATAACCACGTATTCATCGACCAGTCCGGCACCTTCTATATCATCAATGAGCCAGTCCAGAATGGTCTTGTCTCCAACCTTAAGAAGGGGTTTGGGGAAATTCTCGGTAAGCGGATACAACCTGGTTGCATAACCCGCTGCAAGTATCAGGCACTTCATAACTTCAAACCGTCGGCCGAATGACAGATGGTGGCCATATATTTACCCTCAAGTGCGGGGAATGCCTTGAGGTACTCTTTCGATACTTTATCAATGATACTCTCCCTGTAGGCGGGATCAATCAGAGCCATGCAGCATCCCTTGAAACCGGCTCCGCTGAAACGGCCTCCGTAAATGCCGTCAGTATGGGTCATTATCTCATATAGGGTCTTAAGTTCTGGTGAACCCGTCTCCCAGTTGTAGATAGATGAGTTACCCGACTGGAAACTCAGACGGCCGTACTCCTCTATATCACCATTGCGCCAGGCCTCAGCTCCGGCCATAACACGCTCCTGTTCGGTGTACCAATGCTCTGCACGCTTGCGCCAGTTATCCGGCAGACGGTCCTTATAGGTGTCATAGACATCACGCGGTACCATGCGGAAATAGGTCTCGCCAAACTTTCCATACTCCATACCTGCGTATGCCAGCAGGGCGTAAGCGGCACTGCGGCACTCATCCACTCTCATATTGAACTTGCTGCCTGCCAGAGTACGCTCCACACCGCTGAAGAAGATTGCAATTTCATACGGTTTCATCGTAGGTTTTGTGGGAATCAGCTCGTATGTATCGTCCTTGGTGTCCAGATAGAGCAGATGGTCTTTCCTGGAATACATCTCACAACTCTGATCCAGCTTGCCGCTGTTAACACCTACATAATTGTTCTCCGATGCCATAGCAATGGTTATCATCTCAAGCGCAGTCAGCTTAATGCTGTTTACCTTACACAGGGCCGACAGGAACACCAGACATACGGCGGCCGAAGATGACAGTCCGCCTATGGGAAGCGTACCCTCTATCACACCGCAAAGGCCGGTGGAAAGGGTATAACGCTGGGCCAGGGCGATGGTCACACCGCGCAGATAATCGGCCCAGTCATTCTGCTTGACATCGGCAATCTCACGGATATGGAACTGGGCGCGCTTATCAAACTGAAGTGACTGTAACTCTATAACGCCGTTCTGTTTTGAACTGTAGGCAAAATGTATGCCACGATCTATTGCCAGACCTGTAATACGACCCAGCTGATGATCTACATGCGCACCTATAGGACATATCCTGTACGGACAGAACGCCACGTCCTCAGGATCCTTCCTATACGTCTCTCTAAATATCTCCTCGCACTTCATATTATTACCTTTTAAAATCCATTGGGGTTTTGGCGCTGCCAGTTCCAACTGTCACGCACCATCTCGTCCAATCCGTACTGTGCCTTCCAACCCAACTCACGCTCAGCCTTGGAGGGGTCACTGTAACATGTTGCAATATCGCCCGGACGGCGGGGCTTGATGCTGTACGGAACCTTTACACCGTTCACTCTCTCAAACGCCTTGACCACATCCAGAACGGAATAGCCATGACCGGTACCCAGGTTGTAAAGTCCAAGACCGCAATTGCGCTCAATTGCCTTGAGGGCGCAAACATGTCCGCGAGCCAGATCAACCACATGAATGTAATCCCGTACGCCTGTGCCGTCGGGGGTATCGTAGTCATTACCGAAAACGCCCAATTCATCGCGTTTTCCTACCGCTACCTGTGTCACATAAGGCATCAGGTTATTGGGTATGCCGTTGGGATTCTCACCTATCAGGCCGCTTTCATGGGCACCGATGGGGTTGAAGTAACGAAGCAGCACCACGTTCCACTCCTTGTCAGCATACTGCATATCGGTCAATACCTGCTCCAACATGCTCTTGGTCCAACCGTACGGGTTGGTGCAGACGCCTTTAGGGCACTCTTCTGTTATGGGGATTATCTCCGGATTGCCGTAAACTGTTGCACTCGATGAAAAGATAATGTTCTTTACGCCGTGGTCACGCATAGCCTGAACCAATACCAGCGTTCCACTGATATTGTTTTCATAATACTCTATGGGCTTGCTTACCGACTCGCCCACAGCCTTAAGGCCTGCAAAATGGATGCAGGCGTCAAACCTGTACTGCTCCAGCACCTGGTCCAGTCCCTTCCTGTCACGGATATCGACCTTATGGAACGATATTTCGGTGCCTCCCAATATCTTGGACACTCGCTTTAGACTCTCCGGACTGGAGTTGCTCAGATTGTCCACAACCACTGCGGTATGACCCGCCTTGTAAAGCTCAATTATGGTGTGCGATCCTATGAATCCCGCTCCACCGGTTACCAGTATATTCATCAATCGATCTTTTTCTTTTCTACTGTCCAATCAGGACGCTGCTCCAATCCGCAGGGGCTTCCCTTAAGCATAGCTGCCGCCTCCTTGTCTCCCTTGAGCTGCCACTTGAGCCAAGCCAGTGCTGCAATTGAGAACTCACCGCCGTGAGGCTGGCCGTATGTGCCACCGTGACCTACCGGATAGTTCACTGCAATTGCCGGAACATGATCGATACGTTTATAGTCATCCATTCCGTTCTCGTATGCTATATCGGTTGGTCCGCCCAGCAGATACATCACGGGAGTGTGGATCTTCTTGAGGTCCTCCTTGGCGGGCATCGGCATACCGGGGACCGCGCCTGACGGGTCTATGAACGAACCGCTGTTGCATATCATGATAGCCTTGAGTCTGGAATCGGCCGCATTGACAAGAGTCTGCAGTCCGCCGCATGACATACCTGCAGCTGCTATGTTCTTAATATCCAGTTTTCCGTAATAAGGGCTGTTCTTATCGGCATTCTGAGCTATAGCCCAGTCCAGTCCCTCAATCTGCTGCTCAGCCTTTGACTGTGCGCCGCGGTAACGCTCACCTTCGGCAGGCCAATAACCTATAGCCACCACAAAGAATCCGTGAGATGCGATTTCGCTCAGGAAATTCTGATGCTCCCAAGGAGAGTTGGTGCAGGCTCCGTTTCCCCAAACCAGTATGGGGAGCGGATTGTTCTTACCGAACTTACTTAAATCTGCCGGGCGGAAAATAGTGTGTGCCTCCAGACTTGGCTCCTCAACCATTATTGCCTTATAAGGACCTGTACCGCCATCCTCAACCGTACGGTTCTTGGTATAAGTCTCGGCCACCTGGGCCTTGCAGCCCATCACTAACACAGCAGCAAGAGCTGTAAACACTGTCAGTCTTTTCATATTATCTGTTATTTAAAGTTTCATCAAAATGGATATCAAGTCCAAAGATACTAAAAACCGGAAGAAAGCATTAAATTAGCAACCGGAAATCATAATTAATGAAAAGAGAAGACTTTGAGATAATGGCTCCGGTAGGCTCGTGGGAGAGTCTGGCAGCAGCTTTTCAGGCAGGTGCGGGATCCATCTACTTCGGGGTGGAAAAGCTGAATATGCGTTCCCGCAGTGCCAGCCATTTTACGCTCGATGACCTTCGCGAGATTGCTTCCCAATGCAATGCCCACGGGGTCCAAAGCTATCTGACACTTAACACCGTGATGTACGGTGAGGACATTCCGCTGGTACATGAGATTGTGGATGCCGCGTTGAAAGCGGGGATATCGGCCATTATAGCGTGCGACATAGCCGTGATGACCTACTGCAACAAGGTGGGTATGGAGGTGCATCTGTCCACCCAGCTCAATATAAGCAACATAGAGGCTCTCAAGTTCTATGCTCAGTTTGCCGATGTGGTTGTGCTTGCCCGTGAGCTTAATCTGGAACAGGTGACCGAGATTCACAGGCAGATTATTGAGCAGGATATACGTGGGCCCAAGGGAGAACGGATACGCATTGAGATGTTCTGCCACGGAGCACTGTGCATGGCTATAAGCGGCAAGTGCTACCTGAGCCTTAACGAGATGAACGCCAGCGCCAATCGAGGAGCCTGCATGCAGATATGCCGCCGCGGATACATAGTGAAGGACCGCGAGACCGATATAGAATTAGCTATAGAGAACCAATATATAATGTCACCCAAGGACCTCAAGACCATCCGCTTTATGGACCGGATGATAGAGGCCGGAGTCCAGGTGTTCAAGATAGAGGGCCGTGCCCGCGGACCTGAATACGTGCGCACCGTAACGGAGTGTTACAGCGAGGCAATCCAGGCTGTTCTGGACAGTCAATTCACCGATGAAAAGAAGGATTTGTGGGACAAACGCCTGGCTACCGTATTCAACCGCGGATTCTGGGACGGCTACTATCTGGGCCAGCGCCTGGGTGAGTGGAACGATGTCTATGGATCACAGGCTACCGAGACCAAGGTCTATGTGGGTAAGTGCACTGACTGGTTCTCAAAGATTGAGGTGGCGGAGTTCAGCATCGAGGCAGCACCCATAAGCGCCGGTGACAAACTGATGGTGACCGGCGCCACTACCGGTTGCATCACTTTCAACCTGGATGACCCGCGCGTGGACCTTAAGACCGTTGAGTCCGTACCGCAGGGAGTCCGGGTCTCCTTCAAGACCCCGGAGCGTGTGCGCCGCGGTGACAAACTATTCAAGATAATTCATAAATAGTACAAAAGGGGTCTGTCCCCAATTGTATCATTTTATCAAAAATAATTATGAAAAAATTACTGACCATTTCCCTGTCGCTGCTGGCTGTATCGGCCGGAGCACAGAATGAGTATGAGATTAAGGTTGAAAGCAAGCAGCCCAGCGGCATCATTGATGAGATGCTGTACGGACAGCTGTTTGAGCACATCTACTTTAGCGCCAACAACGGCGTTTGGCAGGAACTCATCTATGGCCGCTCATTCGAGCCGGAGCAGTATCCCGGCATACCGCCGCGTGACGGTTATTTTGACGGCTGGTACATGGATGATGACTTGATCCTGCACTCGCCCACACGTTATGAGCAGCCGCTCAACATCACCACAGTTGAGTCCGATGACTACGAGATCACGATGGACCTTAACTGGCGCTCCTATAAACTGGCGCGTCGTTCATGGAGTGGAGGATTGATGGACATTCGCTTTGCATTCGGACAAAAGGCCGATGGAAGCGCATATTTTGCACGCATACATGACCCCTATTATGAGGGCCGTACATTCACTCCCGCACAGACCCAGTCACAGATAGACGCAGCCAATGAGGCCAATGCACGCGCCGCATTGCAACAGCAGAGTTCCACTGCTGATTTCTCCATCTGCGCCATGGAGGTCCGCGAATCACAGGGATTCGGAGGCCGTCCCGGACGCCGCATGAATACACTTGCCGCCCTGGCATCAGCCCCAGCCACAAAGGATCAGGTTAATGAGAATCAGGACTGGCATAAACTGCGCATAAACCGTAAGGGCGCAGATGTAACAATGTACTTTGACGACAAGGAGGTTGTAAAGTACAGCGGCCTTGAGCAGACCGGTAGGAACGACCTTGTGTTCTGGGTGAACTATACTGAGGCAACATATCGTAATATCACTGTTACAAGCGGCGGTAAGACCGTTTTCAACGATATTCCCAAGGATGTTCAGATTCCTGAAGTTGCTCCAGAGTGGGGCTCGTTCGGTGACGCTCAGTTCAGCCTGGTCAAGGATGACGCAGTCAATATGCGTTACTCACAGCGTATAGTTGTAAAGAAAGGTAGTGCCGGTATGACTCAGGGTCCGCAGAACATCGTTGCAGGTGAGAAATACATCGGCTCCATATATGCCAAGGGTAAGGGTAACCTCTCCGTAGGATTGCGACGCGCAGACGGCAGTTTTGCCGCCATCAAGAGTCTTGGCAAGGTAGGTAAGGAGTGGAAGAAATATGAGTTTGAACTGGAGGCCGGCGGTTACAGCGGCGATGCTGATTTTGCTGTCGTTGTGGAGAAGGGTAATATCCAGGTCGATATGGCCACCATGTCAACCCAGACCGGTAAGGACTTGGGCGGCTTCCGTCCCGACATACTGCAGGCCGTAAAGGAGCTGCATCCCACTTGCCTGCGCTGGCCGGGCGGCGGTTACGTGGCCCAGTATGACTGGCAATGGGGTATAGGCCCGCAGGAGAACCGTGAGCGCTGGGCCCACTGGATGTGGATGGACTATGACCAGAACTGCTTTGGCACCGATGAATTCATACGTTTCTGCCGTGAGGTCAACACCGAGCCGGTAATCGTGGTTAGCGTCAGGTTTGAGCGTCCGGCCGATGAATACGACCAGATTCTGCAGAACGCCGTGAACTGGGTACGCTACTGCAACGCCCCCGCCACCGATGAATGGGGTGCCAAGCGTGCCGCCAACGGACACCCCGAGCCCTACAACGTGAAGTACTGGGAGATAGACAATGAGATGTGGGAGATGGGCATTGACCGATACGAGAAATGCGTGCGTGATTTCAGCACCGCTATGCGAGAGGTTGACCCGTCAATCAAGATAATTGCCTGCGGCGGATTCGGTGAGGACGAGCAGTTCATCAAGCGCAGCGGCAACTATTTTGACTATCTGAGCCTGCACCACTACGAGCAGCAGGGCGGTTATGCCACCGGTCCGGTGCGTCTTGGCCAGCAGTATGACCGTTACGCCCAGATGATTGCAGCCGGTCCCAATCCCAACATCAAGTTGTTCATATCTGAATGGAACCTTAACAGCATTGACTGGCGCACCGGCCTCTTTGCCGGCGGATTCCTTAACATGTGTGAGGCTCGTGACGTAGTGGCAATGGGTGCAGCCGCGCTCTTTATACGCCGTACCGATGCCCCTGACTGGAACAACGCATTTATAAACTTTGACTATAAGGACCTGTTCAAGGCCCCCAACTGCCAGGTAACTGAGCTCTGGTACGACCATTTCAGCAAATACCGCCTTGCATACAGCGGTGAGACCGGCAATGTAAGCGTAAGCACCACCATGTCAGAGAACGGAGCCGATGTAATAGTAAAGGTAGTCAACCCCACCGATGAACCCGCCACCCTGCGCATCAAAGGAGATTGGGAAGGCGTGAGCAGCACAGAGTTCGAGTACTATGCCCCCGGCTCACTGACCGTAGCCAACAGCATGGACAACAAGAACGCCGTAGCGCTCAAGAAAACCACCGCTTCCACCGATGGAAACGACGTAATCCTGCAAATCCCCGCCCTTTCCGCCGGCGTCCTAACGATAAAGAAATAGCGAAACTACCTAAGCGAGCAGAATGCTGTTAAATTGAGCCCCACTGGGCAGTGATGCGATCCATTATGGCAAACAGGTCACTGACCGTTTCGGCGCGGAGCATCTCGATGCGGGTGTGACGGAAATCCTCAAGCCCTTTGAACAGGGGGCTGGCTGCCAGATGGCGGCGAATGTGAACTATGCCTCGGCGCTCGTCCAGACGGGCTATGCTGTCCAGGGTCTCCTGCTTGAGCACATCCATCTTCCACTGGAATCCCGGATCTTCCCAAAGCTGACCGGTCTCTATGTAGTGTTTGACCTCTCGGAAAATCCAGGGCCGTCCAAAACTGCCCCGGCCAATCATTATGGCATCCACCCCGTATCGGTCAAAACACTCCTTTGCACGTTCGGGGGTGGTGATATCTCCGTTGCCGATGATAGGAATCTTCATGCGCGGATTCTCCTTAACCTTGCCTATCAGGGTCCAATCTGCCTGTCCGGTGTACATCTGGGCGCGGGTGCGTCCGTGAATGGTAAGCGCCTGAATGCCGCAGTCCTGCAGCTGCTCGGCCAGTTCAACGATTATCTTGCTCTCGTCGTTCCAACCCAGACGGGTCTTTACGGTTACGGGAATCTTGACCGCATCCACAACGGCTCGGGTTATCTCCAGCATCTTGGGGATGTTCTGCAACATTCCTGCACCGCCGCCCTTGCCTGCCACCTTCTTGACCGGACAGCCAAAGTTAAGGTCCAGCACATCAGGGCCGGCAGCCTCAACCATCTTGGCGGCGCCCACCATGGCATCGGTATCCTTACCGTAAATCTGGATAGCCACCGGACGCTCCTCGTCACAGATGGTAAGTTTCTGCATAGAGCGGTTCACCTCGCGTATCAGGGCATCGCTTGATACGAACTCGGTATAGACCATATCGGCCCCGAACCGCTTGCACAGCAAACGGAACGCCGGGTCCGTGACATCCTCCATAGGAGCCAGGAACACCGGCCGTTCTCCAAAATCAATGCTACCTATCTTCAAGGTCAGAATGCGTACATTACAGAGAGCAGCAGACGGTTGTTGCTCACGTCATGGGTATCGGTAACGGTACCGTTTGCCTTAGGTGTGCCGTATGCTACGGTGGTCAGTTCATACTCCATGCCCAGATTAATATTGCCCACGTTATACTGGACATTAGGAGCCACTCTCCACATATTATCAATCCTTCCGCCTTCCACAGCATAAATGGCTGCAAGGTCCTTGCCAGCACCCCAGTTGCTCATATAACCGCACATCACGCCAAACTTAAGTGCGCCGCCGTACTGAACCTGAGCCCATGATGAAGAGGCGGCAAGCGGAGCGTAACGAATCTCACCTGGATTAAGATGATCAACCAGACCGAAGCCCGAGCAGATGCCCAGATGAGACATATTCTCACCTATAAGTGTCTTGGCCTTTATGGCCAGTTTGTCCTTGTTATACTGAGCCTGAATCATTCCGCTGACACCGTCCAGGTAATACTTCTTATTGTTATCGGCCAAATCAACCAAGGGAGTTATATGCTGATATTCAAGTCCTCCGCCAATTTTAAGGTCTCCAAAGGTAAAGTCAACACCTGCATAAAACATCGGAATGCCGGAATTACGCGCGTATGAATAACCCTTTCCAGCAGGACCTACCGATGAGTTGGCAGCCTGGAAAATAGCGGCAGCTGTCAGCTTGATGTCTTTTTCATCGCCCAGGAAATACTCGTAACGCAACTGCGGGCTGCGGTTCAGGGCATTGAAAGGTGAGCCTATGGCTATGCCCACTGTGCTTGGAAACAGGTCGTTCATAGGATGCCAGGTCTGACCCAATGTGAGGGTGCTCCTATCCCAATCCAATGCGATGAAAGCGTGACGGTAAAGTACGCTACCGGGAGCGGAATGGCCAGAGAACTCAAGTTCTGCCTTGGCGCGGCTGGCTGCACCGAAAATTTCGGGACCATGAAGCACGAATCCCAGACGGGCCATTGTTCCGAACCATGTACCCTGCGGTATTGCATTTTGGTCATGTTTATCGGTGGGATCAGCAGGATTGGTGGTATACTCATCAATAGGATAGAGGTATAGGAACCCCTCGGCACCTGCCACACTCTCATGTGTATTGATCCAAGACTGTGCGGCAACAAAACCGTACCAATCTATTGACGCTTTCTGCTGTGCGTTCACACTCACGGGAATCAGGCCGACTATCAGAGCCTGCATTACAATCTTTCTGATTTTCATTTTTTATAGTTTAGGTATCATTTTTATTAAAAGTTGATTGTGTACACCTTTCCGGCCTTGGTATCAATGCCCTGGTCCTTGCCGTTCCAGCTGATGTTCAGTTTGCCGCCCACTGTGGAGCGAACCTTCACTGTGGCGGGTTTGCCGTCCTTCCAGGTAAGCTCTTCCAGAACGAATCCGCCGCGGCATTGCAGACCCTTTACGGTTCCGTCCTTCCATACATCGGGCAGAGCAGGCAGAAGCACTATCTTACCGGTGTGGCTCTGAACGAGCATCTCGGCAATACCTGCGGTGCAGCCGAAGTTACCGTCAATCTGGAATGGCGGGTGTGCATCGAACAGGTTGTTGTATGTACCGCCGCGACCGCCGAATCCGCGTCCGCCGGCAGGCTTTATCTGATCCTGAATGAGTTTGTAAGCGTGGTTGCCGTCCAACAAACGGGCCCACAGGCATACCTTCCAGCCCATAGACCAACCGGTTGACTCGTCACCGCGAGCCTCCAGGCTGGTACGAACGGCCTTGAACAGGTCTGGAGTACCATCGGCTGTAATCTGACGACCGGGATACATACCCCACAGATGTGATACGTGACGGTGGTTGTCCTTGGGATCGTCCCAATCCTCGAACCACTCCTGCAACTGTCCCCATTTGCCTATCTTCATGGGAGCAAGACGGCTCTTTACATCCTTAAGGGTCTTTACGAATTCAGCATCCTTCTCACCCATAAGCTCTGCTGCATCAATCATATTCCCAAAAAGGTCGGCCATCATCTGGTTGTCCATTGTGGCACCGAATACGGTAGTTATGTTGCCCTTGCCCAGCACATCCTGTACATGGGGTGCGTTCTCAGGGGAGTATGAAGGAGCTATCACCAGATAGTTATGTCCCGATACAGGCTCAGCCACCAGGAAGTCGATGAAGAATTCGCATGCACTCTTCATTATAGGATATATCTCCTCCAGATACTTCTTGTCCTGGTTGAACAGGTAACCGTCCCATATCTGCTGGCAGAACCACGCTGCACCAGTTGGCCACATTCCGTTGTAGGCACCGTCCACTGCGCCGGTTGAACGCCAGATATCAGTGTTGTGATGCAGTGTCCAGCCGCGGCAGCCGTACATCTCAGCTGTCTCCTTTCCGTGCTCGGCGCAATCCTTGACAAGCTGCAGGAACGGATCGAATGTCTGCGGTATGCCACATACGAATGCCGGCCAGTAGTTCATCTCAACGTTGATGTTGGTGGTGTACTTGCCATCCCAGGGAGCCTGACGGCTCTCGTTCCATATACCCTGCAGGTTTGCGGCCTGTCCGCCCGGCTGTGAGCAGCTGAGCAACAGATATCGGCCGAACTGGAAATACAATGTAACCAGCTGTGGGTCAAAGTTCTGGGCAAACTGGGCTACGCGCTGATCGGTAGGCAGTTTGGCCTGATCGTTGGTTCCCAGATCCAGAGTAACGGTACCGAACTGCTTCTGATACTCCTTGATATTGTCAGCCAAAACAGCAGCATATTTCTTCTTGCCTTTTGCAAAAGGCTCCAGCCAACGATCGGCAGCCTTGTTCTCATCACCGCTTACACTCTGGTAGTTGACAAAATTGGTACCTATCGATATATATATAGTCACGGCATCTGCACCGCTTACCGAAACCGCATTGTCGGCAGTGGTCATCTGACCGCCCTCAGGAATGATCAAGGTCTTGTCTGTAAAACGAATCTTTCCCTCTATGCCCTCATGGTCATCGCCCTTGCAGGATACGGTCATCACCGCCTGCTTGCCGTCAACCTCTGCGGAACGGGCCAAAATACGATCCTCACGGTACGGCAGATTGTAACTTGCCTTGAATGAAAGTTTTCCCTTGGCCGATGCGGTAAGACGCAATGCTATCACCTGGTCGGGGAACGATACGAAGCACTCACGGGTATACTCCACTCCGCCGGCCTTGAAACGTGTCAGAGCCACAGCACGGGCAATATCCAGTTCCCTGTAGTAATCTGTGAATTCATCCATGCCTTCAAAATCCAGCATCAGTGAGCCGGCAGTCTGATAAGGCATTCCGTGAGCACTGGTGGAAGAGATGTACTTATCACACAACGCCTGAGCATCCGAACGGCGGCCCTCCCAAAGAGCCTGACGTATCTCATCCAGTCCGTCCTTGGCGGCATAATTCACGTTGTTATGGGGACCTCCGCCCCAGATGGTCTCCTCGTTTATCTGAATGCGCTCCTGAGTGGGAGTACCGAACACCATAGCACCCAAGCGACCGTTACCAAGCGGCAGAGCATCAGTCCACTGACGAGCTGGAGCATCGTACCATAGTTTCAACTCCTGATTCTGTGAGCAACATGTAAGTGACATCATGGCCACAACTGCAAAAAGCAATGATTTTTTCATATTCAGTTTGGTTAGCTGTTTTTTATTAAGTGTCAAAAGTACTCATTTTTAACGGAACGAACATAATTTTTCACTACCTTTGTTTGCCATATTGCAAGACAACTGTAATTACAATCAATATAAAAGGAAATTATGTATCTGTTAGGTTATGACATAGGCAGCTCTTCGGTGAAGTGCAGTCTTGTAGATGCCCAGAACGGCAATTGCGTTGCGACAGCGTTCGCCCCCAAAAGTGAAGCACCCATTAAAGCAGTCAACCCAGGATGGGCTGAACAGAACCCTGAGGACTGGTGGTCATACCTAAAGGAAGCAACCGCCGACGTTCTTTCACAAAGTAATGCCGATGTAAGTGACATCAAGGCCATAGGTATATCCTATCAGATGCACGGACTGGTATGCGTGGACAAGAACCAGAAGGTTTTGCGCCCCGCAATCATCTGGTGTGACTCCCGCGCCGTCGGCATAGGCGAGAACGCCTTCCAGGATCTGGGCCGCTCACAGTGCCTGACACATCTGCTCAACACACCTGGTAACTTCACAGCCTCAAAACTGGCCTGGGTAAAGCAGAACGAGCCCAAGATCTTTGACAAGATAGATAAGATAATGCTCCCCGGTGACTATATAGCAATGCGTCTTACCGGTGAGATAGCAACCACAATATCAGGCCTTTCGGAGGGCATGTTCTGGGATTTCCAGACCGGCGATGTGGCCGGATTCCTTCTTGACTATTACGGAATTCCGCGTTCATTCATCCCCAAGATAGTACCCACATTCGCCGAGCAGGGCAGACTTACCGCTGTCGCTGCCAAGGAACTTTGCCTGGCCGAGGGAACACCAGTAACCTACCGTGCTGGTGACCAGCCTAACAATGCCCTTTCACTCAACGTATTTGAGCCCGGTGAGATTGCATCAACCGCAGGTACATCGGGTGTTGTATACGGTGTAAACGGCGAGATAAGCTACGATCCCAAGTCAAGGGTAAACACATTCGCTCACGTAAACCACAAGACCGGTTTCAACCGTCTGGGCATACTGCTCTGCATCAACGGCACAGGTATCCTGAACGCGTGGATGAAGCGCAACATAGTACCGGAAGGCATAGGTTATGCCGAAATGAACGACATTGCCGCCCAGGCACCCATAGGCTCAGCCGGAGTATCAGTACTCCCATTCGGAAACGGTGCCGAACGTGTCCTAGAAAATAAGGAACGCGGCTGCAGCTTCAACGGCGTAAACTTCAACATCCACAACCGTTCACATTTGATCCGTGCCGCCCAGGAAGGTATAGTATTCTCATTCAAGTACGGAATAGAAATAATGGAGGATATGGGTATGCCGGTCAACAAGATTCATGCCGGAAACGCCAACATGTTCCTGAGCCCGCTGTTCCGCGACACTCTAGCCGGAGTGACCGGTGCCACCATCGAGCTTTACAACACCGACGGTTCTATAGGTGCCGCCAAGGGAGCAGGTATGGGAGTACATATCTACAATGACCACAACGAAGCGTTCTCTTCACTTCAGAAAATCCGTGTCATAGAGCCCAAGGCATCCGATATGCCCGCTTATGATGAAGCCTACCAGCGTTGGAAATCATATATACAATAATAAGCCAAATTACTGACAATGAAAAGATTCAAGACTATCGCCATAATTATGGCAGCCTTATGTGCAATCATCGGAGTAACCACGTCCTGCTCTACCTACAAGAAACTGCAGCCAGCCAAGAAAGGTTACATCCAGACAGGCAAGTACCGCAACTATCTCAAGGAACTTGGGTACAGCCAGAAAGAGATTGATGACAAGATCCAGACCGTATTCTCAACCGTATTCGAAGCTGAAGACGGTTCATATCATGACGTTGACGTTGAGGTTGACGGCAAGATAGTTAAGATGGGTTACGTATCGGATGTTAAGAACAACGATGTTCGTACCGAGGGCCAGTCATACGGCATGATGATAGCCGTACAACTTGACAAGCCGGAACTGTTCAACAAGATATGGCGCTGGTCCAAGCACTACATGCGTCACAATGAAGAGGGTCCCTCACATGGACTGTTCGCCTGGTCATGCCGCACCAATGGCCGCCGCACCTCTAACGGATCGGCCAGTGACGGTGAGCTTTACTATGTAACCACCCTGCTGCTGGCATCACGCCGTTGGGGTACATTTGAGGAGTTCAATTACCTGGCCGAGGCTCAGGAACTCCTTAACGACCTTTTCAGCAAGGACGGAACAGGCGGTGTAACCAACATTATCAACATGGACCACAAGCTCATCAACTTCTGCCCCGATACACGTTCCAACCTCTGGACCGATCCTTCATACCATCTGCCTGCATTCTATGAGATCTGGGCCGAGACCGCCAATGACGGCCGTGAGGCACTGTACCGCGAGCTGGCCGACAGCGCCCGTGCATACCTGCACCGCGCCTGCGACCCTGTAACCGGCATCAACCCCGACCAGAGCCAGTTTGACGGTACACCCAACCGCGGCAGTGAGTTCCACTATGATTCATGGCGCGTTCCCATGAACATAGCCATGGACTTTACCTGGTATCACAAAGATGCAGAATGGCAGACCGAGTATGCTAAGAAATTTCAGAACACCATCCTGGGCCGTTATGGCATCACGGAGTTCCCCGATCAGTTTGCCCTTAACGGCGATGTATCTGCCCGTCCCATGGGAGGCGGCCGCTGGCGTCCCAACCTGCGTCACTCAATAGGTTTTGTAGGCACCATGACCACTACAGCCCTTATGTGTGAGAGCGAGTATAATGAGGAACTTGTACGCCACATGTTCTCAATGGAGCACAAGCCCTATGAGGATGGTTACTATGACGTATATTATGACGGCCTTATTTACCTCTTTGCACTGCTCCATATGAGCGGCAACTACCGTATGAACTGGTAAATTATCCCTACAATAGGTCAAATACGGGCGTCCCGACCTGAAAAAAATCCAGGCCGGGACGCTCTTTTTTTATAAAAAAATACTGCTCCAATCTATATCCAATCATAAAATATGATTATCTTTACGCGCTAGTTTATGCACCAGCACCAAACCTGATAACTAAATAATTAATAACCAAACATATGAAAATCAACAAAAGATTATTCAAGAAGTCCGCTACAGCTGCTGTAATAGCAGCAGTCATGGGAATGGTACTTTCCTGCTCAGACCTTTGGAGCGAGCAGCATCCCGGTACTTACTATGTAAATTCAGGTGAAACCGTTGCAACATTCCTTGAGAATCACCCATCCGGACAATTCACGGAATTCGTGGCTCTTATCAAGAAGGCTGGCCTGTGGGGTGAATTAAGGACATACGGTGACCACACATGTTTTGCACCGGATAACGCAGCCATTGAGGAGTATCTGGCAGACAGAAAGAAAGAGGCTCCGGACTCAATCAAGCACTATTTCGAGAGTGTAGAGACCCTGCCCGTCTATATCTGCGATTCAATTGCCAAGACCCATCTCTGCTACACTACATTCTATTGCAGTGACATGAGCGGTGACGGTGCATTCCCCTATCCCAACATGCTTGACCGTTTCCTCACCTACTTCTCATTCCCCGATACCATTTGGAGTGAGAATCTGGATACATTCACTGTAAAGCTTGCCTTCAAGGTTAACCAGCAGTCCAGAATCATCGAGGCCGATGACTCCGTACAGAACGGTGTTGTACACATTCTGGATAAGGTGCTCCGCCCCAGTAACAAGTTCCTGCCTGGTCACCTTAAGGAGAACAACGGTAAGGTAGAGTACCGTTTCCAGGCCAATATCTTCTATGATGCAATCATTGCAACACATCTTAAGGATACTCTTGAGCAGTACATTGACATCAACTATCCGGAGCCTGCTTATGACTCCACATACGCATGCCTGCAGACCAGCGGCAAGTGCGCAGTTGAGTATGAGACAGCATATGAGACAGGAGACTCCAGACAGAGAGCCATCTGGCCGGCCAAGAGATATTTCAAGTATACCCTGTTCGCAGTAACAGACTCCATACTGAATGAGAAATACGGCATCACTGACCTGAATGGATTGCGCAATAAGGCCATAGAGGTATATGGCGGAGCCGGCATACCTGACTCAGCTAAGGAGAGTGCCCTTTACAAACTCATAGCCTATCATATCCTGCCCTGCTGGATGACCTATAACCAGTTCAATACCTCACAGTCAGAACTGATCAACAACAGAACCGCTAAGGAATCACTTGACGTGGAGGATTTCTTTGAGACCATGTTCCCCTATGCAGTAATGCGCATAAGTACACCTCTTGATCCTAAGGTAGAAAGAAAGGGTATCTATATCAACCGTAAGGGAACTGTAAGTGACAATAATCTGGAATATCCCGGCATCAGGATATGGAATCCGTCAGAGTACGGTAATGTAGATCCTACCTGCAGCAACGGCGGTTATCATTTCATAGATGAACTGATTTACTTCGATGCAGACACCAAGAAGGCTCTTAAGACCAGAATGAGATATATGGCCAACGCTCTGTCTCCTGACTTTATCAACAGCGGAGCCAGAGGCAGAATGAAGACTCCTGGCAGTAAGTCAGCTACAGACCATGCAGTATATGGTTTCAAGAAGGGATTCGTTAAGAACGTAGACTGCAACGATGCAGCACAGTTCTATGTAAGATACAGGGATGCATCATTCGGTTGCTTCTATGGTGATGAGATGACCATCCGTGGTATTTACGATATCACTTTCCGTCTGCCGCCTATACCAGAGGACGGTACTTATGAGGTACGTATTTGGGGTAACTCACTCGGTAATACAGGACAGAATGACCGTGGTATTGCCCAGTTCTATTTCCGTGAGGGTAACTATGGTGACTTCAGCCCCTGCGGCATTCCCGTTAACCTGGGTGTAAAATCCATCACACAGCCTCAGATTGGTGCTATAATGGATAAGACCATTGATCAGAACTACGAGAATGAGAATGAAAGAGAAGCTGCCAAGCTCGCTAATGACAAGGCTATGCGTAACCGTGGTTATATGAAGGCAATGGATAGCTATGTACCCAGCGGAAGTTCAGAAAAAACGCTTGCCAACTCACTACGTAACGATGAGAGTTGCTTCCGCAAGATTGTCTGCACGGAGTATATGAAAGCCGGAACAGACTATTACATCCGCTTGCGTCAGGTCCTCCAGAACGAGTCTGCAGTATGTCCCTTCAATATTATAGAGCTTGTACCAAAGGATATTTATGACGGAACCACTCCTGAGGATCGCCATTGATCCTCAAGGAATGGCTCAAGCCACACATATAAAAGAATCGGAGCAGTAATTAACTGCTCCGATTCTTTTATACCTCTTATAAATAATAATCAGTTACGAGGACCGAACTGCGGATTGAAAGGAGTATTACGTTGTCCCTGTGAGTTGGGTTGTCCTCCACCCTGAGGGCCAAATCCGGGGCCAAAACCGGGAGCACCGAAACCGGGAGCTCCAAAGCCTGGACCGAACTGCATTCCCGGCTGGGGACCGAACTGGGGACCGAACTGCTGACGGCGTTGCATCCACATGCTGTCACGCTCCTGATAACGGCGATGGTTCTCCTGCATACGGCGAATCATCGCTGTGTCAGGCTCACCCCAGTTCTTCCAGTAATTCTCCCACCATTGCTGCTGCTGGGCATCGGCCTGCTGCATTTCATGCTGGCGGAAACGCTGGAAATCATAAATATGGGGCTGCATCATGAACTGCGGGTTCATCTGGTTCCACTGTCCCATCATCTGGAACTGACGCTCAGCGAACTGACGGTTCTGCTCTGACCTTTCACCCCAAACCTTCTGACCCAATTCCCATTGAGCCACACCCACTTTCTGGCGAGTTGAATCCGGCAGGGCTTTGTCAAGTTTCTGCATATAATCAGAATTTATCTCCTGCCAGCGTTTCATGTATTCCCGAGATTCTGGTTTGAGTTCACGATTCAGTTTTACCAACTGCTCATTGTATTCAATGTATATCTTGGCAAACTTCTCGTACTCCTTTTTGGTAAGATTGGCATTCTCCTTAATGAAACGAAGTGACGCATTGATCATCTGTTCGTCCCTATCCTGCGCCATAACAGACGGCGAGGTTAAGAGCAAACCGGCCAGAATAAGCAATGCTGTCCAACGTTTCTTCATAATCAATTGCCGTAATAGTTACTCATCATTGAATAGACACCCAATTCATCGGCTGTCATATTCTGAAGTACCTCATCCACGCTTGCGCATTGTGAAATGCTCTCATAATCGGGGATGTTCAATCCGCTTGTTCCAAATGGATGCAGGAACAGCAGGGCAACTGCTGCCACACTGGCTGCGCTGGCAAACAGAGCTACAATCTTGCGCTCTACACGATGCTTGCGCTGTTTTCCAATCTGGGCCACGACACGTTCTGTCATGTCATCCAGGAAATGCTCCGGCATCTTGTAGGGCATCTCTCTGCTAAGTCCTTCCAGATCAAAATCTTTCATAACTGATGTTCTAAAATATAATCCTTTATCTTCTGTACTGCATAATGATAGTTGGTCTTAAGCGTATTCACGCTGTCTCCCACTATCTGGTGTATCTCCTCATAACTCTTGTCATCATAGTATCTGAGGTTGAACACCATCTTCTGTTTGGCCGGCAGGAGTGCTATAGCCTCCTGGAGGAGTATCAGAGTTTCATCTGCATTGGGACTGGCCTCTTCACGGACACTATCCTTAAGCGAATCACCCAGGTCATCAACCGACATCGTGAAACCGGAGCGGTTCTTGAGCAGTTTGAGACTCTCATTTGTGGCTATCTTGTAGAGCCATGATGAAAGCGGATATTCGTTAGAGTACGTACTCCTGTACTTATATACGTTTATCATCGTCTCCTGCAAGCAGTCCTCGGCATCATCATGGGCCACCACCATACGGCGGATATGCCAATAGAGAGGTTCTCCATACTTTTTCATGATGAGGCGTACGGCCTCCTCTACGTGATTGTCATCACATAGCAAACGGGCAATGGATTCATCGCTCACTGATAGAGATCCCTGGTTGTTCACTATGTCACTCTGATCACGTTTCATCCTTAATATAAATATGCAGTACGAAAGTTAAATAATTATCTTTTTTTAACTGTTAATATACTGCCTGGTGGAAGTAATCAAAGTCTGCATAGCCACCGGGCTGAGAAGTGCAGAAACTGTACAGTCCGGTCCGATAGCCGGTAAAGTAATCAAGACTGAATGACATCTGCAGTGTAGCATCCACATCAATCCATTTCTTACCGTCCAGAGAGTAGCTCATGAATGCCTGGTCTGCACGCTCACCATCCTCCTGGGGAGTGAACACATAACGGATCTTGAGCCACACCTTATCCTGGCTGAGCGGAATACGCAGAGCCTCGGTATCAGGACTGGGGGCATTCTCAGCCTGTGGTCCGCGACGGCGACCCATATTGCGGTGAGTCATGGCAACCAGACTCTTGGCTCCGTCATCGGCCACCTCAACGCCAATTGTGCAGTAATTACTCTGGAAAGCTATTATACCTGCCTTGTCGCCCGGTTTCATTCCGCTGGCATCCATCAGTACCTCGCTGTAGCAACGGGGGCCTACAGTGCGCTGAGTAAGAGTGTTGCGGGCATTCATGACGTTGGTAGCCACCTGACCGGTCTTAAGACGCAACCAACCCTTACGCTCGGTTACTGACCATGCGTTGTTATCGGGTTTGTGGTTCCACTGCCAAACCAGATCCAGCTGATTCTTCTTATAGCTGAACTCGTCATTATCCCAGGTGCGGTTCTTGCCACTCTCAGGCAAATTAACGGTAAACTGTTTTACAGGTTTGGTATTATCACCAAGTATAGGCCATCCGTCCACCCATTTTACAGGCTGGAGGGTGGGTATACGTCCAACTGCACCGTGATCCTGAAACATCATGGCATACCAATCACCGTTCTGGGTCTCAATGATACCGCCCTGAGCCACACCGTCACCACGGCCGTCAAATGCACCGCTAAGAATAACCTTGCTCTCATATGGGCCAAACAGGTTCTTGGAGCGCCATGCAGTCTCGGTACGTACGCCGCCGCTTGGCCAATCTATCTCCAGGACATAATAATAATCACCTATGTGGTAAATATGAGCACCCTCGGCACGCAGGTTGAAACCCTGACGCGGGGATTCAATAATAACCTTCTCCTCGGCTCCCGCCTTGATGGCCGAACCGTCCGGCTCCAGCTCTATGATGCGGATTTCGCCGTTACCCCATATCACATACAGATGACCGTCCTCAAAAAGCATAGAGGCATCATGGAAGGGACGTCCTATTACTGAACGCTCCCAGTTACTCTTGGTAATATCCTTGGTGCGGTAAATGTAGGTCTTGTTCTGGTCATTGGCAATGAACAGGGCATAGTATGTTCCGTCTACATAACGCAGTGATGTAGCCCACTGGCCTTTACCGTATGCATTACGGCCATTACGCAGGTTATAGACATCATCATCCTCAATATAGTCACATACATAACTTACAATCTCCCAATGTACCAGATCCTTGGAATGCATGATAGGCACACCGGGGCAAAAATACATGGTAGTACTTACCATATAGTAGTCATTACCAACACGGATCCAGTCATTGTCCGGGATATCAGTATAGGTAAGAGGGTTGACACACTCTGTAGTCTTATCCTTAGCAGAACAACCTGACCATGCTACAACGAGCATGGTCAGAGTTAAAAGAGTGATAATTCTTGATCTCATAACCAAGTATCAGGAATTAATTGAAAGTAAGCCAGTCAACCTGGATATTCCCGGCGGTAGCCATACGTACCTTGAGGTGATGTACACCCTTCTTGGCACCCTTAACCTTAGCCGAAACCTCCACAAACTGACGGTCTGCCGGCACATCTACTGTAGCAATCACAACATCATCCTGCAGAATTTCAAGCTGGCCTGCCGAAGGGGGAACAACCTTAACGGTCACGCTCTTGGGAGCCTTCTTGAACTCAACGGTGTTGTATTTGGCCCATGCACCCTTCTCATAGAATACGGTCTTCCAGCCTGCAAAATAGTTGCTGGGCTCCAGATAAGCAATGGAGTCACCGCTTGCGCTCAATGAGGTATAGCGGTCAAGCTGAATCTTGGTATTTGACGGAGTAACTCCGATACCGCGCAGTGTAGGCTTAACCATCTTGATCTCACCCTTCTCATCATCGAAGAAGATACTGTCTGCACAAACTGAACGGTTCTTGTCAAACTCAGGTGAGAACTCATTGTGGTGGTAGAACAGGTAGGTCTGGCCCTTGAACTCAATAATTGAGTGGTGGTTGGTCCAGCACTTGTTGGCATGTTCCTCAAAGAAAACGCCCTTGAACTCATAAGGACCAAAGATGTTGTCAGCAACGCAGTATGCCAGCACCTCCTCTACGTCACGTGCCCAGGGGAATGTCATATAGTACTTGCCTCCGTGCTTGTAAAGATACGGACCCTCAACAAGACCCTTGGTAGGAACGCCCTCTACGCGATGACGGTCGGCAGGATCGGTTGAAACAGACTTCCAGTCCGGAGCCAGCTTGGTAATGGTAATACCGGGCATAACCAGATAACCGGTACCGTCATCATCAATAAAGATACAGGGGTCAATGCCACCTACGCCCTCAATAGGAGTGGCCTCAGGAGTATAAGGTCCTTCAGGATAATCGGCGGTGCAGATACCTACGCGGTTACCACCCATTCCACGGCGTCCGTTTGCGCTTGGCTGGGGTTTGGCACCTGCCGGGAAGAAGAAATAATACTTACCGTTGGTAGGGTTCTGCTTGCAGTCAGGGGCCCACATCGAGTAACCCTTCTCATTCACCCAAGGAGCAGTCCACTGGCTTACAATCATACCGTGGTCGGTCCAATCGGTAAGGTTGGCCGATGAGAATACATGATAGTCTGCCATGCAGAACCAGTCCTTGCGGGCATACTCTGCAGGAGCCTTGATGTCATGTGATGGGAAAACATATACACGGTCGCCTACAACCAGAGCTGAAGGATCGGCCGAGAACTGGTCACGGATAATGGGATTCTGTGCCTCTACGGCAATGCCGGCAAGCATAAGAGCTGCCATGAGCGTAAATCTTGCTTTCATCTTTTGATTATAATTGAGGTTAATATTATGCACACTCCGGTAAGTGAGCATAAAGATACCTCCTTTTTGGCAAATCCGCATAAAATATGCCCATAAAATGTTATAAAACAGAACCGGCGGGAGGCTCTTTGACCTTCCGCCGGTTCATTATAGTCCGATTAATTACAGATTACTTTACAAGTATCTTCTCTACCTGAGACTTTCCGTTGCTCAGGATAGTACGCCTGATAACAATCTTTCCGGATTCAGGTGCAGCTATCTGTACACCATTCAGGTTAAAGTACTGTACAGCTATGGCCTTTGCTGCAACCTCCGGGACGAATGTGATCATACCGGCCAGTTTCTCTTCCTGTGCTGCAACCAGATCTGCATACTTGGCAGTTTCTGACTTGAAGCGGAGTACCAGTACTGCCTCACGCATATCAAACTCTCCGCTTGAGGATGACTGCTGGTCAATGGTGTATTCCAGGTTACCGGCCACCAGAACAGAGTCGATGCCGACCTTCTTGAATGTAAACTTACTACCACCATTCATATCGGCATTAACCTTACCGGTCAATTCTTCTGTATCCGTCTTGAACTTATATACCAGATCTGATGTCTGGTTGTATGCATACAGACCTATCAGATAATTTGCTTCCGGCAGACCGGTTATAGTAGTCTTAAGGACACCCTTTGTGCTGGTAGCGCTCCTTAGACCGCCAATGAACACGTGTCCATCAACCTCCCAGTCTGTATAACTACCCATTACATAGGCATCGCCAACTTTTGCCTTGGTGATATACCAGTTACCGCTGCTGGTAGAAGGCGACAAATTCCAACCGGGAATGATGGTTGTATTGTTAGCCTTTCTCTTAATTCTCCAATTGCCGCTACTGTTCTTTTCGACATCACGGTCAATCTGAGCTTCATTGTACAGATAGTAGTTAGGTATGAGGCAGCTTACATCAAGGCTATCCAGAGTCTCACCCTTAGCAAACTTCTTATAGATCTGCAGGGTAACAGCAGCTCTGAGTAATTCCTCTGCTGCCTCATTGCGTGTGCGCTGTTCGGATATCAAAGCCTTGATGCTGTCCTTCTTGCCTCCAAAGTCATAACCCAGCGATTCGGCCAGAGCAAAGAGTTCACGAACCTGACGGGTATATGCCACAACGGCATCCATACCGAATATGTAAGCCTTTGCCGAATCAACCATACCGTCATATAATGTGTTCAGCTCATTATCGGTCAAAGCTGCAAGATTATCCTTCTGGGCAACAGCCGATTCATAAACCTGATTAAGACCATCATACTGTGACATATCCTTGCCTTCCAGTTTAAGGTCACCATCAAACAGTACATAAGCAGAATCCAGAATCTCCTTGGTGCTGCTGAGCAGGTCGTTGAATCCAGTAGTCTTTTCAATACGAATATCCAGATTGTCAATACCTTCATAAAGCAGGCTTACAGTCTTTGCTATATCCTGAGATTCATGCTCTGAGCAATCATATAGATCACCCAGAACCTTAAGGGTGTTCAATGCTCGGTATGCTTCTACAGTTTCATAGTCAGCCTTGTTGGCTGTGAGAACTGAATCAACATCATTCAGTGCTGTATAGAACATGTCAACAGTATCAATACGGGCCTGCATTTGATTGACAGCACTGTTCATTGCGGCAGCATTAGCATCGTAGACGCTTGGTGCAGTCTCCTTGAATGCATTCTCCTTGAATGTAGACATGTACTTAACGAACGCATTATAGATAGCACCCTTGTACTTACGGATAGAGCCATCTACCTCAGCCTTTATGGCAACAGCCTTGTCATATGCGTCATTGATCTTCTTAACATACTTGGTTGACAGGTCACCGGCATTGGCACTGCTTATAGAGAAGTTGCCAATCATCACACCGTTCTTGTTACCGGTCTTGGTTACCCATTCAAACATATAATCGCCAGCCTTGGGAACTGTGAAATTGAACGTAAATGTCTTGACAGTCTCCGGCCATTTACCGGTTCCCTTATCCTCAACATCACCGGCCGATACAAAGTCCGCAGGAGTAAATGTTCCCAATTCTGTCTTTTCGCAAGATTCAAGTATTGCAAAACCATTGTCGTTGCCATCGGCCAGTTCCTGATCGGGTTTCTCATAGAAATAGAGATAACCGGGGATGTTGGCAACATTCCAACCGGTAGCCTTGAACTGTATCTTGCAGTCACCGGCCTGGTCAAAATGTACTACAGTATATACGTTGGCAGTCTTACCAGCACCTGTTGATGATGATCTGGTAATCAGGATATAACCACAGTTGTCAGGATCACCGGCGGGATAACCCAGAGAATACAGACGACTCTTGGCTCTGCTTGAACCTGAGTTGATACCCTTCCTGAATGTTGAACTTGCATCTGAATCATGAACATATGTGCTGGCAGGGTTGCAACCCTTATCAGAGGTATTGAATGTAGGCAGTTCACCTCTCCAGTCAGAATCAATCTGGATTACGTTCACTTCCTTGCTGAATTCACCAAAATGATAAGTCAACTCAACATCATCACCATATGTGGTGGCAACATTCTTAAGCTGCTTGAACTTGAAAGTGTAGTCTCCTGACAGCGGAGTTGAAGTGTTCTTGCGCGCAAAAGTGGTATAGGTATCCGTGGATTCCGAAACCGGCCATATCTCCACAAGAACACCGTCCTTGAATACCTGACAGAATGCCTTGTTTCCGGAACCATCCTCATTGGGATCAAACTCTATCATCTTGGAGAGATTGAGCGTAATTGAAGAAAGGTCTGCAGGCAGTCCGAACGAGCCGTTCTCATACTTAGTGCCCTGGAATACAGGAGGAAGGTTCTTCATGGAGTAAACGCCAGCCTTGATGGTAGGATTAGGAGTTGAGAACTCGTTGTTGAAATCAAATACCTTCTTGCCGGCAGCCACCCAAGCCTCATCAAGAGCATTGGGATAGAGGTCACCGTTATAAACCAGCTTGATTGAGTCGGCATCTGGGTTGGTAAAGCTTACAAGAACCGAGTCAAACGAGTTGAAATAAACCGCGCGCTGGGTGTTGCCAACCTTTCTGGGCTTGGTCCACATATACATGTAACCATCATCATGATACTCGGCAGAGTTGATTTCAACCTTCTTCCAAGTATCGCCCTCCTTACCCCATACGGTAAAGAAGTTACCGGGAAGTTCAACAGACGCAATCTTGGTTTTCTCCTTAGCTGCCTTAGCCAGATCCTTAAGGTTTGTCTGGTAACCGAAGTCCACACGCAACATATCATCAGCATGCTGGATACCGCCAATCCATGACTTGGTCAGCGACATGTTGTCAAGCAGATACTCTACACTATCCGTAACAAAAGCAAGACGTACAAAGTATTCATCAGGTGATTTGATATAGTTCAATGAGTCACCTTCCTTAAGTGTCTTGCCTATAGCTGCAAGTTCTGTATCCGAAGGACGCCAACGCCAGTCATCAGCCCACTCAAACTTGTCATAGTAAAGGAAACCGTCGGCAATGGAGTCATTCAGATAGTAGGTCATCAGGGTAACCTTCTCCCACTGGCCATCATTGAAATCCTCCTTCTTGAACTCAAACACCTTACTGGTCTCAATACCCATTGAGAAGCCCTTACGTACATGGTGATAACCACGCATCACATCGGCATAGAAGATCGGGTTGTTATTGGAACCTGGCAGTTTGGTTGTCTTGACATACATTGTAAGACGATAAGAAGTCTGGTCTTCAATGTTAAAGCCGCGTACAAAAAGGTCTCGGCGATAGTTCTTGGTACTGCGTGTACTGCTGCTGTAATGCGAAGAACTCAGACCTGACTGTGAAAGATCGGATGTAATGTATCTGAAATAATACTTACCACCGTCCTCACCATATTCGCTAAAAGCTTTATTACGGTCATTATCATTTCCGCCATCACTCACAATGGTGTACTGATCCTTGTCAAAAGTACCGTTTTTCTTGTCGGTCTCACTTGACGTAGTCTCAACACCGTTAAGCAGCACGATACCCGTACCGGCAGGGTAACCGGTTGTGGTTGAATCTTTACGAATGGCAAAGACATTGTAATCACCTGTCTTGTCTGTGTAGATGTTTACACCGCTGGCGGTGCTTGTTCCGATTTTGGCGTAATACTCCAGTTCTTTGATGTAACCCACCGGAGTAGTACTCCATTCCTGATAAGCCTGTTCGGCGGTAAGGCCGTCTTCAACCTCAAAATCCTGATGGAAAACAACCTTTGGGTCTGTGGCAGGATTCCTCTCGGGACCTGTCTGAGAGGCAACCGGCAATGTTAAAAGCAGTGCCCCTGCTAGAATCATGTAAAACTTCCTCATATAAATATCTATATATCAATTGGTTAATAAAGGGCAACAAAAAAACAAACAACTTCAACGGCTAAAGCCTTGGAAAAAAACATTGATTAAAAACAAATATACACCATTTAAGTTTAAGCACAATGATATTTTTGGCAAAACTTTATGTTTTTTAACACAATACCCTTCTCCCTAAAAACAGAACCGGCAGGGAGCCTGTGCTCTCTGCCGGTTCATTATAGTCAGATTTACTTATAGATTACCTTACAAGTATCTTCTCTACCTGAGACTTGCCGTTGCTCAGGATTGTACGCTTGATATAGATCTTACCAGCCTCG
>JAZSKJ010000002.1:0-73170 GCA_045534785.1 Bacteroidaceae bacterium
CACTCATTATTAAAGTTCTCTCCAATAATGTAAAAGTGCATACTACCATAATCATTTTCCACCCCATCATAATAGGGGACAACCAGTTCATTAATTCCGTCGCCATCAATATCTGCAATGGAATTTTCTTTCATATACGTATCCATCACGTGCAGATATGATTCATTCTTAGGTAAATTATAATAGTTGCCTGAGGTGTTATATTCAATACTTCCGTTCTCATCCAAACTTCCATAATAGATTTCCGCAACAGAATTGTTTCCAAGAGTCCCAAATCCAACTATTTCCGGGATAGCATCGCCGTTCAGGTCTCCAGCTATATAATTCTGTGTGTCGAAATCAAGTGAGACAGACTGCGGCAGGTTATCCGGTTCATTGACTGACAGGCTGTTTGCTGTATATGAGACAGCAGGCAGATATGACCACTCAAACAGTGTTGCCGGCAGGGACTCTTCCTGAGCGTTCTTCTCCACCACACTCACAAGGCGGGAGAACTTACAGGCGGTACCGTCACCCGTGTCGTTGTAGTTCAGCTTGTACTTGCGGTATACGGCACTGCCGGTCTTTGTGATGATGGAGTCGAGCCTTAGGTCCATGACACCGCTGTTTCCGTAGTCAAACCTGGTGGTTATGACGTCAGGCCTTGGGGCATATTTGAAATAGACGTAGTTCTGCAACGGGTTGTATGAGCGGTTGTTCATTCCGTATCTGATTGTAGTAGGATAGATAACGTTGTTCACGGTTTCATAGTCAATGGCCAGCTCATTGCCGAACGGGTCAACCATGTACATAAGATTCCAGCTCAACGTCTTCTCGTTTCCTGACACATAATACTTGTGGCGGCCTGTAGAATAGCCGTACCAGCAGGTCACACCGGCCTTGTTGGTAACCTCAAACCACATGTAATTTGTACCGGTATAGCAGGTGCCGTGCTGGAGGACCTGGGTGTACGGGTCTGACTCAGGATAATAGATTGCGCCGTCCTGACCGGCTGTACCAGAACTGAGAATAAGCCTTACGCCGTCCAGATAGAAAGCGTCATCACCGTAATACTGCATGCCGTAGGCGGCACCGTCATGGTATATGTTCTTGGGACCGCGGGTGATAGCAGACAGACCGGTTATATTGGCTCCATAGCCGCACAATCCGTTGCCGGCCTGGCTGTTATATGTTATGGCAATATTGGGCTGCATTCCGTTCACCCCCAGCGGAACCTCAATGGGTATGCTGTATGTGGCGCCACCCATGGGTGATACACCGAACTGTCCGCCCATGCCACCTACCGAATGGGTCTCCGTACTGTAGGCGGATGGTATTACAGGATATCCGTACCCTGATGATGTGTTACCAGTTATATTGGTGGTGATGGGACCGTCAATGTAATACCCTTCAGAAACCACATAATATGTTCCGGCTGCAAGCTGACGGTTGATGTATGAATTATACATAGAAGAACAACGGCCATCACCATTATAGTCTTTATTCTCTTCAATAAGATTTCCTTCGGAGTCAAGCAGATACATATGTGTATCGTCAACATTGGAATCCTCATGCGTGAACGTTACGTTCATGGGCGCAGTCAGCACCAGACGGTAATACACATCGGCCGTGTTACGGCCGTACTGATGAGTGTATGATGTTGATGTGTTCCGAGTGTCTGAGTAACTGAAACTGTCGGAGAAGGTTCCTACTTGTATGGGGTTCTGCATGACATCACCTATGACACCTGAGCGGGACGGAAAGATGGTATCACTAAGGGATGCATAGAAAAGGGAGTCCTCGCGGGATGTGTGCTTAATAATATTCTCCGATGAATCATCAGTTGTCTGGGCTGTAAGTATGGAACCTGCGCACAGCAGGCACATTGCTGCCGATAATAGTCTCTGTCTCATGGCTGTATTGTATTAGATTTTGATTATCTTCCAGTTGCTGGCCTCACCATTAGCCATTCTAATAATTAGAATATAGATGCCGTTGGGGCATTGAGTCAGGTCTATCTCATTTACAACATCAAGCTCGTTGTCCTGATAAACAATTGAGCCGGATGGTGAATATATGGTTATGGATGCTCCTGTAAGAGACTCTGTGCCGGTTATCTCAACGCCAAGCTTTCCATAGGTTGGGTTGGGATAGATAGTTATCTTGTGCAGGCTGAGTTCATGGTGTTTGGGCAGACGGTCTGAGTCCTGGGCAAGACTATCTGTGCGGTTTCTATTGGCCCTACTACTATATATTCTGTTGCCAGAGGCGTCGTAAGTATATTGGATACGGTCTGCATATGCCATTCCTGCACACAAACACAATAATAGAGAAATAACAATTGGTTGTAATAACCGGTTCATCCGTTTCATAATAAATGATGTTATTAGGTTTTACAAGTAGTATATAGGAATAAAAGCAATGGCTTATAATGTATAGTCTCCGTAATAGGAACTGCCATCAGACAATGAGAGAGTCAAGTGATAACTGCCAGCATCTGTAGGTACTGCAATCTGTAAAGCATTGCCTGTACAACTGTTGCTCCACTGCATGTTGTCACTCAAACGTGTTACCGTACCACTTATGGAGGTCACACTACTGTCACCTATTATATATACATACCCGTCAAGGTAGTAACACTCCGGCTCGATTGAACGAGGCCTTCCCCCACCATTGCTTTCCACAATAATAGGAATACCCTCATCTGAAACTGTTACAGCTGCATTGACTGAAAATGAAATTAAAGACGGCATTAATGCCAAAACTAATAAGATAGTCCTTCTCATAACTTTTTTATTGGTTTTTGATACAAAGTTATGAGACAGTTATAGCCTATCAAAGGTTTTTCAAGAATAGTTATTCTACAAGTGCTTTTATATTGAGTTGGTTTTCAGGCAGTTACAAACACAGCTTTTTTGAGAAATTCTACATGAGTCCTTTTTGTAACATAAGCAATTGATTATAAGCTTGTTACCTTTTGCGCTCGGTGTAATCAACACATTTTGAGCACATTACATACTTCGGAGGCCATATCCTCTGATATGACGGCAATCTTCTGAATTGCCCTGCGTCGTTGCTGATGGACCGTTTTGTAACGTGTATTAGTAAGGCGGCTTATTGTATTGAGAGAGAAACCAACTATAGAAAGACGCAAGATCAAAAGGTCTTGTTTTGTCAGGTTTAGCCTTACATCCTCAAGACGTGTCATGAGATTATTGCATGAGGAGTCAATGATTCTATCCAGTTCCTTCTGGTTGTGATCAGATATTATTACATTAAATTTCTCCTTGACGTGCTTGTAGAAATCATCTACCCTTCTATAGTAATATTCCTTCTTTTTTGAATCCTGAGCATTGGTTTGTAAATCTATGAGATCTTCTGTCTCCATCAATTTGTCAAAGATTTCATCAAGCTCCTCGTAAGGTCTACTGAACAGATCATTAACACGACTGCTTAATCTATTGATGGTTTCGTTGTTAGAATCTTCTTTTAAACGGAGTTCTTTAATTGTCAGTAAAAGTCCTTGTTTCTCTGATTCTGTTTTTATTGTTTTAGAATAATTGAAGACCTTAATGATAACTACCAACAGAACCAATATGATAAAAAGAAATATTGCCATATTTCTGCTATGCGAGGCTTTCAATGATTCTAATTTTGATAGAGATTTATAATAGTCTTTCTGAGCACCCAACAGGGGTTGATCAAGTATCTTGTATATGTTTTGATTCTGTAATTCTACAGTATGCTTATAGTTAATTAATGCGGAATCATGTTTTGACACAATTTGATCTAATAATGACTCACAATACCACAATAGTGCAGAATCCAGCTTGGTAACAGATATTTGCCAGCCTTCACTTATATATCTGGCAGCATTTAAAGGATTGTCTGCGAGTATATAATATCGGGCGAACTTACTAAATACCTTGACATCCTTTTGGGGCTCACCAAATCGACTGATATATGTGTTAATCTCAGACGTAGCAGTTTCTAAGTCTTCAAGATAAACCGAACAGGACAATTCATCAAGAAGACTATTTGAAAAACATCTTATTTGATTATTAAGTTCAGCCCACTCTCTTACCTCTTCCATGATATTATGAGCTGATGAAAATAAGTGTTGCTCCATTTGACATCTACCCACGTCAAACAATGCATACATTTTATGTGCATCCTTTCCGGCTTGTTCATAAAAATCATAAGCCGTTCTGAAATACTTTTCAGCGCGTTGAAAATCGTAAGAGTTAAAGAAAACATCTCCCAACTGTGAATATAGCAGTCCTAAGCGGAAACTGTCATCAATCTTATCGGCCAACTGTTCGGCCTGTCCCAGAGCTACGGCGGCATCTATCAGTTGACCGGATTCGTTGTATATGCAGCCCAAACTGTAGAAAGAACGGAACAGTTGTAAGGGGTGGTTGCCTACAGAGTAGTAGCGGACAGCTACCATTATGAGAGAATCATTTGGTGCAGGAGTGTAGTTCTTAAACAATACCTCCGAGTATATAAGAGCGTAACGGGCATTGAGTGAACGGCTGCGTATTGAACTGGAATCTATTCTTTCAAGAAGGTGGTATGCGTACTCCGGAGAATCATTCATGACAGCCTCGGCGCTATCCAGGAGTGCAGTTATTGCCCTGTGACCATGAGCCTTATCATCATGGGGTTTATTGCATCCGGATAATCCGATAAACAGTACACATACTGTCACTAGAATTATTGTAATCTTGCTCCTCATACATCAGTCCAGGCCTATCTCGCCCAGGATGCGGTCCGATGTGCCGCTGCTGCTGCGTACGTAGTCTCCGGCGTTGCGGCCTGCTTTCTTAAGGAATCCGGGATCGCTGATGAACTTGTCTATCAGGATTCTCAGGCTGTAGGCATCGGTAATCTCAAAACCGCCTTTGAGTTTCTTAAGGTCCTGTGCCTCGCGGAAACGCTGGTTGTTGGGACCGAAAAGCACAGGGATATCAAATACTGCGGCTTCAAGTACGTTATGGATTCCTACTCCGAATCCGCCGCCTATATATGCTATATGCCCGTATCGGTAAATGGATGACAGCATTCCGAAGCAGTCAATTATGAGCGTATCGTAATCCTTGATATTGTCTAATGTGGCCTTTGAAAGACGTATATAGTCTCTTCCGTTAAGGCGTGTTTCTATCTCTGCAAGATGCTCCTCATGTATCTCATGGGGTGCAATTATCAGTTTCCAGTCTCGTTTGGGCAGGAAATAGGGTATGAAGAGTTCCTCATCGGCCGGCCATGAACTGCCTGCTATGAATGTGGGGTTGCCGTTCACGAACTTCTCTATTATAGGGTACTGCTGTGAGGCGGCTGCTACTTCTATTACGCGGTCGGCACGGGTATCGCCAACAATTGAAACATTGGTTATTCCTATACTGTACAACAGGTCTTTAGAGTGACGGTCCTGCACAAACAGATGCTTGAAATAGCTCAGAGCTTTGGCATATCCCTTGCCGTACCATTTGAAAAAGAGCTGGTTGTCACGGAATATGGATGATACGCTGAATATCTCTATACCGCGTTTGTGGAGCCCCCTGAGAAAGTTGGGCCAGAACTCATATTTTATAAAGAAGGCCTTCTCTATCCTGATGGTGTTAAGGAACCTGTTTACGTTTACGGGTGTATCAAAAGGTATGTAGCATACTATGTCGGCCCCTTTGTAGTCTTTACGCACCTCATATCCGGAAGGAGAGAAGAATGTAAGCAGTATCCTGCATTCGGGATGTTTGTTGTGTATCCTCTCTATAAGCGGACGTCCCTGCTCGAACTCACCCAGTGAGGATGCGTGGAACCACAGATAACTGGAATTGGGGTCTACCAGAGGTCTGATGGTATCCAGAATCCTTCTATGTCCTTTTATGAGAAGTCGGGCTTTCTTGTTGAACAGGGAGGCTATAGCAACAAGTCCTGCGTACAGATATATGCCTATTGTATAGATGATCATCTCTTTCTCTTATGCTTGGGAGGATAGCTCCGATATGGCCTTACGGGCACGTCTCAAGGTCTCTTCACGTCCAATGAAATCAGTTATGCAGAATATCTGAGGTCCCATGGCGGCTCCTACAAGGGTTACACGGAGGGCATTCATAACCTTACCGGTGGCATATCCCTTTGATGCAATCCATTCCATAACCTTAGGCTCAAGTGTCTCACCGTTCCAGTCTGCCTGGGATTCAAGGAAATCACAAAGTTCGGAGGTTGTCCTGGGTGCCTCTTCCTTCCACCATTTCTTGAGTGATTTCTCATCATACGCGGTGGGTGCCTGGAACAGGTAACTGCAGTTGTCCCAAAGCTCGCCTATAAAGTTGACGCGGTTCTTGACCATACCTACGGCTGTCTCAATACGCTCTATGGGAGCTTTGATTCCATGACTTTCAAGTATGGGCGCAAACAGTTGGGCCACTTCACGGTCGCTCTTGAGCATTATATATTCGTGGTTGAACCATACGAGTTTCTGATAGTTGAATCTGGCACCGGCCTTGCTGCACTTTTCCAGGTTGAAGAGGTCTACCATCTCATCAATGGTCATTATCTCGCGGTCATCGCCGGGATTCCAGCCTAAGAGGGCCAGGAAGTTTATAACAGCCTCGGGCAGGTAATCTTTCTCCCGGTAACCCGATGATATCTCTCCGGTCTTGGGATCGTGCCATTCAAGCGGGAAGACGGGGAATCCCAGGCGGTCACCGTCGCGTTTGCTCAGCTTGCCGTTACCCTCGGGTTTGAGCAGAAGGGGCAGGTGTGCAAACTGCGGCATAGTATCCTCCCAGCCGAATGCGCGGTACAGAAGGACGTGTAGTGGGGCGGACGGAAGCCACTCTTCGCCGCGTATCACATGGGTTACTTCCATCAGATGGTCATCAACAATGTTTGCCAGATGATATGTGGGGAGCTGGTCGGCCGACTTAAAGAGGACCTTATCATCCAGAACAGATGAATTGACGGTAACCTTACCGCGGATAAGGTCATCTACCTCAACCTCCTGATCAGGCTCTATAAGGAAACGTACTACATACTGGTTACCTGCATCAATGAGAGCTTTTACTTCATCAGCAGGTAAAGTAAGTGAGTTACGCATCTGTCCGCGGGTGGCGGCATCATATTGGAAATTGGGTATTTCGGCACGTTTGGCCTCCAGTTCGGCTGGGGTATCGAATGCAATGTATGCCTTGCCTGATCCGAGCAGCTCATCCACATATTTCTTATAGATGTCCCTACGCTCCGACTGACGGTACGGCCCGTAGTTTCCGCCGAATGAGACTCCCTCGTCAAACTTGATTCCGAGCCATCGGAATGCCTCCAGTATATATTCCTCAGCTCCCGGTACGAAACGGTTGCTGTCTGTATCCTCTATCCTGAAAATAAGGTCGCCCCCATGTTTGCGGGCGAACAGGTAGTTGTAAAGTGCCGTGCGAACGCCTCCGATATGCAGTGGCCCGGTAGGACTGGGCGCAAAACGTACTCTGACGCGGCGGCTGCCTTTGTTATCTGTCATCTCTTTTGTTTTAGCGGTGCAAAAGTAATCATTTTCTCATGAAAAAGTCATATTTTTACATGCCAACAAAGAAGCTGATTCTTAATGAATGATAAAAGACATATCATAAAGAGCAACCGGACACTGCTCATCATACTGTCAGTGGTTTCGGCCTTGCTGACTGTTTATTCGATGCCAGCCGACAAGCAGGAAAAATACTCTTTTACCATAGGTAAGCCCTGGACCTATGATGTATTGATAGCCCCATTCAATTTCTCTATCCAGAAAAGCGATGAGGTCTGGCAGGCTGAGGCAGACAGCGTCAAGGCTGCTTTCGCCCCGTATTTCAGCCGCAATGCCAGCGTGGGCGAATCGGCCTTGGAGCGTTTTGACCGTTTCTATACCGACAGCCTGAGCAAGCTGGTCTGGGAAGAATCCTATAAGACATTGCGCCGCCGCATTGAGAAGGTGTATCGTGACGGAATCATATCGACACAGGATGAAGAGGTTCTTCAGGGTAAAGAGGTTTTCCGCGTCTATGAGGGCAATACATCAACTTTCGTTCAGACATCGAGCGTACGCAGTGTGCGTGACGCATACCGTCTTGTAACCGATGCCGATATTTATGTTTATGACCGATACACACTGCTGGAGCATAACATTGAGCAGTATCTGCAGCCCAATCTCACGTATGACGAAACCCGTTCCGATGCGGACCTGACTTCACAGCTCAACGAGATATCCCATTTTCGCGGAATGGTTGTGGAGGGACAGAAGATCATAGATCATGGTGAGATTGTGGATGAGCAGAAAAGCAATACGATAAACTCCTATCTGGCTATAGTGAACGAGAAGACGGAATCCAAACGTTTCCAACTTCTCACTTGGGGTGGGCGTGCCCTTTTTGTGCTGCTCTGTTTCCTGGTGCTATATGTTTATCTGAGCCTTTACCGCATAGATGATATTGAGAGCCGTTCAATCTTATGGTTCCTTTTCGGTTCGATTACACTCTTTACTGTAGGAATGGGGTTGTTCTGCCAGTATTCAAGCTGGAACATATTCCTTTTCCCATGCGCCATGCTGGCTATCATGCTTAGGATATTCCTGGATTCACGCACGGCATTCACAGGGTATATGGCATTCGTGCTGTCCACGTCGCTGATAGTTCCCATGCCTTACGAATATGTACTGCTTCAGTTCCTGGCCGGCCTTACAGG
Source organism: Bacteroidaceae bacterium (assembly GCA_045534785.1). GTDB lineage: Bacteria > Bacteroidota > Bacteroidia > Bacteroidales > Bacteroidaceae > Colenecus. Next base: position 8,695 of record JAZSKJ010000002.1, read on the forward strand.
CATATACTCGCTCAAGGAGCTGTCGCAACGTTCACAGATACTGCGTACATGTCTGCTCATTTTCGTCTCTTACAGTCTGGTCTGGACCGCATTCCAGATGACCCAGCTTGAGAATATCCAGGATATTGACCCGTGGACATTCCTCTTCTTTGCCATCAACTGTATAGTAATCCTGCTGGTATATCCGTTGCTGTTTGTGATTGAGAAACTGTTCGGATTCACGTCAAACGTGACTCTGATAGAGTTGTCAAACATAAACAATCCTCTGCTGCGTGAACTTGCAGAGAAGGCACCCGGTACATTCCAGCATTCCATGCAGGTTTCCACCCTTGCCTCTGAGGCGGCTACTCGTATCAAGGCTAATCCGCAGCTGGTACGTACCGCAGCTCTTTATCATGATATAGGAAAGATGGAGAATGCGCCTTTCTTTACCGAGAACCAGAACGGAGTCAATCCTCATGACCGGCTTACTCCCCAAGAGAGCGCACGCATCATTACCGGTCATGTAGAGAAGGGTCTGGAGCTGGCCGACAAATACGGTCTGCCCGAATCCATCCGCGGATTCATAGCATCTCATCACGGCAAGGGTGTGGCCAGATATTTCTATATAAAGTATAGCCAGAATCATGGAGGAAAGGCGCCTCAGGATGAGGATTTCAGTTATCCCGGTCCGAATCCCTACTCCAAGGAGACTGCTGTCCTGATGATGGCCGATGCTGTCGAAGCGGCATCACGCAGCCTCAAGGAATACACCGAAGAGAGCATAGGTGAACTTGTGGACAAGATTATTGATACTCAGGTTCAGGAGGGTTATTTCCAGGATTGCCCCATAAGCTGGCAGGAGATAAACCGCGTCAAGGAGACTTTCAAGGAGAAGCTGCGTACAATGTATCACACGCGTATAAGCTATCCTGAGCCTGTCTCTACTGAGGATCCGGATCAAAGGAAACAGTAATCCCGCCAGCTTTGATTTGAGACATGGTGCTGTCTAAGGATTCTGACAGCAGGGCTCGGCTTTTGTCAACCGTCATATCAAGTGGTACCTTGATTATTATGCGGCGCAGATATCTGTACTGAATCCTGGATACAGGCGGAGCATCGGGACCCAGAACCTTTTCCTGACCGAACAGGGCAGCCAGTCCGTTCCTGAGAACAAGTGTGGCCCGGTCAACATCATCGGGCTGCGGGCCCTTTACGGTAACTGTAATGATTCGGGTAAATGGGGGATAGCCGAATGCGCTACGCTCCTCCATCTGGCTCTTAAAGAAAGACTCATAGTCATTTGTGCGTACCAGATTCATCACCGGTGAGTCGGGTTGGCGTGTCTGGATGATTACCTTGCCCGGAACTTCTTTTCTGCCTGCGCGTCCTGCCACTTGTGCCATAAGCTGGTATCCGCGTTCCGTTGAACGGAAATCAGGGTAGCTCATCATGGAATCGGCTTGCAGTATGCCTACTACGCTTACCTTGTCAAAATCAAGGCCTTTTGAGACCATCTGGGTTCCTATAAGTATATTGGTGCGGCCTTCCTGGAAATCCTCCAGGATAGTCTCGTATCCGTTTTTGGCCGAATCCAGGTCCAGACGTGCAGTACGTGCAGCGGGGAACAGCGCGGCAACCTCCTCTTCAATCTTTTCGGTTCCGAACCCACGGCTACGGAGTCTGTTGCCCGAGCATTGAGGGCAGACAGCAAGAACCTGATAACTGCGCCCGCAATAGTGGCATGTGGCGGTATTCAGGCTTTTATGGAAAGTAAGGCTTACGTCGCAACAGTCACATTTCTGTACCCAACCGCAGTCGGGACATTCCACAGTTCCGGCATATCCTCGTCGGTTGTGGAACAGTATTACCTGGCGCTTGTTATCAAGGGCCTGTCTTATGCTCTCAATGAGTTGCGGCGAAAACAGTCCCTGCATATATTTCCTGTGCCTGAGAAGGGCCGTATCAACAATCTCTATCCCGGGCATTCTTATTCCGCTGTAACGTTGGGTAAGGGTTACCAGTCCGTATTTGCCGGATATGGCGTTGGAGTAGCTCTCAAGAGCCGGCGTGGCACTGCCCAGAAGTGTCTTTGCCCCATAGATGGAAGCCAGCATGATGGCTGTGTTCCGGCCGTGATAACGGGGAGAGGGATCTTCCTGCTTGAAACTGGGTTCATGCTCCTCGTCAACTATAACCAGTCCGAGATCCTGAAACGGCAGCAATACGGCGGAACGTGCTCCCAGGATAAGTTTATAGGGGTTCTTGCCGGTAAGCTTGTTCCAGACCTCTACTCTCACATTGTCCCGGCATCGGGAGTGGTAAACGCACATCTGGTTCCCGAAAACCCTTTGCAGTCTGTGTTCTATCTGGGTGGTAAGCGCTATCTCCGGCAGCAGATAGAGGACTTGCTTTCCTTTGGCAAGCTGCTCCTGAATAAGATGTATGTATATCTCAGTCTTGCCGCTGGATGTGACTCCGTGCAGCAGACAGACATTCTTGGATCTGAATGACTGGTGAATCCTGTCAAACGCATCCTGTTGGGCGGGGCTTAATGGAGCAGGCTCATAAAGTTTTCCCTTGTATTCCGGCAGACGCCCTGTCTCCACATCATATGTTTCAAGTATTCCGTTTTTCTCCAAGGAATTGAATGATGATAATACCTTGGCGCCGTCTGTAAGAGCCCTTTTGCTGACAGGTCTGGTCTGTGAGCCGTTTTCCTTTATTCCCGACAGTTCAAGAAAGCGTTCATAGAGTTCCTTCTGCCTGACCGCAGTCTTTCTAAACTCGGGGGGGCTGTTCTGTCCGAGCCTTACGAATGCTGTAATCCTGGGTTTGTAAGACTGCTCCTTTGCGCTGGAATCGGGGCGCAATCCGGACGGGAGTGCGGCCTTAAGGACATCGCCCGGAGGGCAGATACAGTATCTGCTCATCCACTCCATCAGTTGTAGCTGACCCGGCAGGACCGAAGGGTTTGTATCGTCAAGTACGCTTATTATCTGCTTGGTATCGTGCTGAGTGGGCCTGTCTGTATGAGTCCTGACTATGAGTCCTGTAAGGCGGCGTCCTTTTCCGAACGGTACATAAACCCTTGCCCCGGGCACCGAAAGGCGCTCCAGATTGGCCGGCACGCTGTAGGTGAACAGTCCGTTCAGCGGAACCGGAAGTATTATGTCTGCATAGATGGACATCTGGGTGGTAAAGATATAAAAAAAGACCGGCTCCCGTTTAAGGGAACCGGCCTCATTATAGACTCTTTTATCAGAATGTCCAGGTAAGTGAGAACTGGAGTGTGCTGGCCTTGAAATCAACAGGCTCATTGTCAATGAATGATCCCGGTGTGGGCTGTTCAGTGAACTTATATGCACCCTCCTTTGATACGGGGATATTGTAGTTGATACCGGCCTGGATGTGGTTGATGAGCTTTACACCTGCACCTACGTTGATGCTCCAGGTGCTCTTTTCAAGGGCAAATTCCTTAACATCATCACCATCGGCAAACTCCCTGTCCAGATCACCAATCTTGAAATCGATCTGAGGACCGGCAGCTACATAAACTGCTGCAAAGTTGCCAAGTCCGAGTGAATACTTCAATGATACGGGGATAGCCAGTGACTGGTTCTTCATTGTCTCCTCATCGGTAACCTCAAGGCCTTTCTGTGAATAGAGAACTGAAGCGTCAATACCTATTCCGATAATTGGAATCTGGAGTTCGGCCATAGGTCCGACGAAGAATCCTGTGTAGCTGTCCTTGCTTGTGGCAGATTCCTGATTAACAGCTGTGATGTCGTTGTTTACAAGGTTCAAACCGCCGCGGATACCCCAGCTGAACTGAGCGGAAGCGGGGATGAATGAAAGCAGTGCGAGACTGCAAACTACTAATGCTTTTTTCATATTAATGTAATTTGATTGATAGTCGATTGTATCTGTATCAGAATCTCCAGCCTATAACAAACTGAACAGTCTTGTAATCATTTATAAGGTCACCCATCTTTTTGAAGTCATCGGTGTTGTCGGCTATGACCTTCCAAGGCACATTGAAATTGAGCATAGCCTCCAGTTTATCAAATAGCCTTACTCCGGCTCCGATATTGCCGGTGGTGATGAACTTATCGGACTCTATTTCTGTTCCGTCCTCCAGGAAAGTCTGGACGTCGGTCAGATTTATGTTCCATTGCGGTCCGAACTGACCGATTATGGAAAACTTCTCAAAGCCTATCTTCAGTCTGAGAGAAAGGGGTATCTCCAGGAATTCCTGCTTGTAGCTGGTCTCGCCTCCAAGTTCATCAAGACCTTTCATCTTGGTCTGCTGATACATAAGGCCAAGGTCAAAACCCAGTAGATGCGGGGCTTCGAAGGTAAGGGCGGGTCCGACAAAGAAACCGCTGTAGCTGTCCTCGTTCTGGACACTTTCTGCTGTAATGCGAGAGACGTCATTGTTGGTCAGTGACAATCCTCCACGGATGTTGAATCTGGTTTCGGCCGATGCATCCATGAATAATGCCGGGAGTAACAGGCATAGGATAATTCTGATAGTTCTCATCTTGATAAAGTAATGGTTTGGTTGCAAAGTTAACACATTTTAAATATAAAAAACAGGTCTGCCGCTTTTTTTGACAGACCTGTTGTTTTTTGGAAGGCACATCTCATTAACGGTGTACCGAAAGGCGCTCTCCGTTGGATGCGCTCTGTCTGGGAGCCTTTGGAGCTTTTTCCCTTTTTGGTTTAGGCTCCCTTGCCTGTTTGGGTTGTTTGGCTGATGTTGCCTGTGTTGCCTTAGAGTCCGTATTCTCTGTGTTGTCGGATTCACTCCATAGTCCGTTCTGGAAATCCCTCAGCTGCTTCTCAATGCGGGCTCTCTCTGCCTGGAGAGCGGAATCGGTGTCACAGTAATCCGAAAGAGGTACGTTCCTCAGGTTTGATGTCTTGTAGATGTCTCCCTCATACTGGCGCATTACAAAGTAGTCGTCCAGTGACATGTTACTGGTGTTGTTGTAACTGCTGGTCATAACCTGAGTCTGTCCCAGATAAGGGCTGATCTCATCATAGTTGAGCCAGAACATCGGGTATGCGGTGGGCTTGTCACCGAAACCGCCTTGCATCAGGACAGGGCAGATGGCAGTTACCTTGATCTGATAATTGGACAGTTTGTCCAGATAATGGCTCTCTTTGATGTAATACTTGCCGATGTCACGGCTGGGTATATCTATTATATACTTGCCTTTATCGTCTTTCTTGTAGTCAATATAAAACTTGTCGAGTATGCTTTCCAAATCAATCTCATTGTCCGGAGTAAACAACTCGTTACCGTCCAGACGATACTCATAAGCCTTGATCTTACCGTCCTGTATAAGACTCAGTATAAGTGTAAAGAAGTTTACACGGTCACCCAGAGGCTCTTCGGGATAATAGAGAGCGGCGTTTTTCTCCTTTTGGAGATCCAGCTCACGGTAAATGTCACGTCTCCAGGTAAGATCTGTAGGCATGGCGGTCTGTGCTGTATATTGTGAACGGGCTCGTTCGGACAGTGTCACAGCCGTGGGGCTTTTTTCGGCCTCCTTCTGGGCCTGCTGTTCCTGCAGTCTGCGTGTGGGCTGTGCACCTGCGACGGTAGCCATAGCCAATGTAAGAAACAATAGAACAATCTTTTTCATATCGTTTTCTCTTTTTAATCAATTAATTATCACTTCGAGCGCAGTGTTGAGCTGACGCTCTATGCCGTCAGGACCGATAGCCTTGACACGCTGGATATAGAATCGCTTGCCGCGTCCCAGTTGGTCAAACACCCTCTTCTGGCGGTTTGAGAAACGCGTTCCGTCCGATATCTCGGGTACGGCGTTACCGCTGTTGTCAAAGAATGTGGTCTCAAAACTGATTACACGGAATCCTATGTTGAGCAGACCGTCATCAATGGCGGCCACTATGCCGTCGGCAGCCTGCAGGTTCTTCTTGGAGATAGGTGTGCCGCCTCCACGGTAACGCTGCGTGTTGCCGTTCTCGTCCTTGTATTCTATGAACGGGGTGGGATCGGGCAGCTGACGTACGCGGAAAGCGTATTCACCCATGCTCTGCTGGCGTCCTTCCTGGTTGGCAGTAACGGCTATAACCACATCCTGACCAACACTTGTGGGCTTGCATATGAACCCATTGCCGCTGCGGGTAAGTGAGCCTCCACCGTTCTTGAGCCGGGCCGAAATCATGTTGCTGGGAACACCGGGAACAGAAATGCTGATAGGGTTGTCATATCCGGCATAGAGCACGTTCATCATTGTGGCCGATACGGTAGCCAGCGGTGATACTACAGAGTAGTTCTGTGTAAAGTCGCGGCGTATGGTTCCGTTACCGGAGTTAAGTTCCATATAACCGGAAAGGGTATAGTCGCCCGTTCTGGTTGCGGGTACTTCATACCAGCCGTCCTCGGAGTCAATCTTCCTGCCGTCAATATATATGGCCGGACGTGCGGTTGAGTCAACGGCTGCCATTATGATGCGGGCCTTGAAGCTGTTGCCCTGAACCACGTTCTGTGATGTGGGAATAACGTAGGCATTGATGGCGTTTACACGCAGATCGCCTACGTCAATGTTGTTGACCAGGGTGTGCAGCACCTCACCTTCAGCATAGCGTACATCGTTCTGCAGTTTGGTAAGCATGGTGATTGCGGCTGCCACAGGCATGTTCTCATAGTTGTACTCCTGCCAGTTCTTACCCAGAGAACCCACCTTTAGAGGAACCTCAGTGCTGAAGTTGTTGCTTATGATATCCCTTTGAGTGGGATCGGTCACCATCTCAAGTATCCTGTCACGGTAGTTGTTAATGGCATCAAACAGTAATCCGCCCTTGCCGCGTGTGGGGTGAAGCATGACCTGTGTGGCTGCCTCCAGATCCTCACGGTTGTGAATGTTGTTCACATCGGCATCCTTGCCGTCGGCCTCAATTGCTATGAGTTGTTTGAGTTCATCGGCAAAATTAAAGAGTGAGTCAGATATCTGTTTTACATACAGCGCCTTACCGTACCATTCACCAACCTTCTCGTGATTGATCGAATCGGCGGCGGCAAACTCGCGGTATGCCTTTTCGTTCTGTATAGTGGCATTGGAGGTACTTTTTGAGAGGCTCTCCTCCACCATGCTGAAACCGTTCAGAACGTCCGATGACACATTCATGGCAAGCATCGCCAGAAGTACGATGTACATGAGGTTGATCATCTTCTGACGCGCCGATGGCGGTCTCTGTATTGTCTTTCTCTTCATACCTTTTTACTTGGTTCCCATCTGGGAATTCACCTTCATTGCCTCAACCATGCGTGCGTAGACGCGGTTCAGTTCCTCAATCTGAGCAACCATCTGACGGGTCTGCTCGTTCACCTTCTCTATGTTCTCCATCTGAGTGCTGGCAGACTTGAGGTGCATCTCATAGAAGGTGTTTATGCTTATGAGGTTACGTGACAGCTGTTCAATCTCCTCGGAGCTCTGTTCCATCTTTTCTGAATGACGGCACATCTGTTCCATCTTGAGAGTGAGGTCATGAACACGTGCAATATAGTCCTGTGTTATGTTCTCAACACCATCCACGTTAAGCGAACTGCCCTGGGCTGCTGTGCCGACAACATCTGTAGGAGCCGATGCCGGCTGCTGTAAAGGCTGCTGTACCGGCTGGACGGGAGTATTGCCCACACTTCCGTTTATTATTATGTTGCCGCGCAGGCTGGGAGCATCGTAATCCTCTTCCTCTTCGGCCTGGTTGGGAATATAGGGTTTCTCGAAACCGGAAATGAAGAACACAAGAACCTCGGTGCCCATACCTATGAAAAGCATCAGGTTTGCACCCTTGATGTGGGTCAGCTTGAACAGTGCACCAAGTATAACCACAGCTGCACCCCAGCTGTACAGATAGTTCAGCAGGATTCTTCCCTTGGGTGAATCCAGATAGTCCTGTATCTTGGTCAGAAGACCTTTCCTCTCAGTAGTTTCCATATCTTATTTCTTTTCTTTTCTGTTTATTTGCGGCCTTTTGAGCTGCCGGCTGTGCCTACAAGTGTGCGTACGCAACGGAATCCTATGTATGAGCGCTGCTCGTTCTGATACTCGTATGTACGCCATGATGACTCTATGAATTTTTCGGGGTCTTTCCAGGATCCGCCTCGTACCGCCTTACGCTTCATGTAATAGGGATCCTCGACCGAAGCATTGTAGTAGAGTTCGGGATTCATGTCGTTCATCTGGAGAATACCGGCTTCGGTATAGGTGGTCGATGTCCATTCGGCTACGTTTCCGGCCATATCGTACAATCCGTTTGAGTTTGGCTTGTATGAACCCACGCGTGTTGTAATGAGACTTCCGTCCTTAGTATAGTTTCCGCGCTCCGGTTTGAAGTTGGCGTAATAGCATCCCTCATCATCCTTGGAGCCGCTAACCTTCCAAGGGTAACGGTTGTTCTCGCGTCCGCGAGCGGCAAACTCCCATTCAGCCTCAGTGGGCAGGCGGTAACGCTGGATGTATTTGGCCTGGGCGCCAAGTCCAGCCAGCAGGAATTCGGTACGCCATGCACAGAAAGCATTGGCCTGTTCCCAACTTACTCCCACAACCGGATAGTCATTGTAGTTGGGGTGATTGAAATAGAGACGCATGTAGGTCTCATTGTTGGCGTTGGGGAAGTCATTCACCCAGCAGGTGGTATCGGGGAAAATGTTCACTATGTATGTGTTCACAAAGTCATAGAGACTGCTAAGTTCCCTGTTTATGGTCTTGCGTACTATGTTTCCGTTCTCATCAACGTATGCGGTGTCCTTTGAAATCATCACCTTGTCATCCGAAACCTCCTGGTCTGTGTTCCTGCTTCTGTCGTTAGGATCAAGCTGGTTCTTACGTAAGGCGGCCTGAGTATAGTCAAACAGTTCATAACGGTAATTGAGCTGCTTTATGTCAAGCATCTTCTCACCGGTGATGGGATGTCTGTAGTAAATGCTCTCAATAGCCCTCTGCTGGTCCTCGTTGGGCTTCTTCCAAGGAATGGGCTTGCTCCAGTTAAGATGGGGGGTTACAGGTTCACCGTACTTGTCCTCGGTAATCATGAATGACTCGTCGCCTCCGTATGCGGGATCAGCCAGACGCGTACGGATTATGGAGTCGCGTACCCACTCCACAAACTGACGGTATTTGGCGTTGGAGACCTCCTTCTCATCCATCCAGAATGATTCAACCGATATCTCTTTGGTAGGAGCGTTTGAACCCCAAAGGCTGTCGTTGCCTTCTTCGCCTATCTTGAGGGAACCTCTTTTTACAAGAACCATTCCATAGGGCACCGGCTCACGCAGTGCTGCCTTGGACGAACCGGTCACCTCACCTCCGTTGGAACCTGCATAACCGCTGCTGGTGCAGGACTGCATCAGGACCATTATGGCTGCGAAGCCGGTCAGAACAATGTTTCTCAGTTTCATTGTATATCTGTTATAAATACCTTACACTTTTATGTACGTTTCTTCCCTTTTTAAAGAAGTCCACATCGGTTTGCCAGCTTACCATCAGGTCGTGACTGCCGTTGAGTGCCCCCACGCCTCCGGTATAAAACTCATACGCATAACCTATCAGAACGTCTCTGACCTTGCCTCCCACCATTGCGGTAACCGATATTCCCGGGCTGTAGGTTGTTCCAAGATACAGCAAGGTGGCATCGTACTCGTAATATCCCCTGATTGAGATATCAACCCTCCAGAAATCCACATCGCTCTGAACCAGGAAGCATGGCTGTACTGATAATAACGGATTCCTGAGCCCTATATTGCATCCGCTGGTCAAATATAGCGTGGGTTTGATATCCATTATGGTGGTATTGCCCTGTGCTTTGCCGAACTCCACGTGCGGAAAATTAAGGTGCTGGGCCGATGCTCCTGCCCAGAATCCACCAATTGCGTAAAGCACTCCCGCACCAATGTCTCCCACCGTACCGCGCTCATTTCCGGTCGGGAAGGCGGGATCGTTCTGTGTTTCCAGCTTGAGACGTCCTCCGTTGAATTCCTCCGACATCACGCCTGCCTGTATGCCCAGATTCATCCATCCTCTGCCTATACCTATTTTATATGCATAGTCAAACAACAGCCTGCGGTTGGTAAAGAGACCGATGGTCTCGTTCAGCAATCCTACACCAAGAGAATTACGGTATTCTCCGAAAGGGACGGGCATATTGGCTCCTATGAACATTGTGACAGGAGCATGGGTGTATCCGGCCATCTGCATGGAGAGCGAACCTGTCACGTTGGTTTTTCCGTTACGGTTCATTGCGGCAGGATTATAGAAATTCTCCACTTCAAGGAAATGGTTGAAGTGGGCATCCGTCTGGGCTTGCATCCTTATGTTCAGCGTCAGACAGATAAGCATGGTAATTGAAACAAGACGTTTCATCATGTTCATCAAATGAATAACGGCAAAAATTGTCCATTATTTTTGCTCTTGATGAAATTTTATCTAATTTTGCGCCGCTTATTCCCTAAGAAGAAGTCAGAACTAAATAAAAATAAAGAACTTAAAATGATTATTGTTCCCGTTAAGGAGGGTGAGAACATAGAGCGCGCCCTCAAGAAATTCAAGAGAAAGTATGAAAAGACCGGTGTTGTAAAAGAACTTCGCCGCCGTCAGCAGTTTGACAAACCGTCAGAACTCAAGCGTCTCAAGATGGAGCACGCCATCTACGTTCAGAAACTGCAGCAGAACGAGGAGTAAAAAAAACCGGCAGTTCTTGCTTTTTGGTTTTTTCTTTCATATATTCGTCACTGAATCCGTTCAGCGACGAATTTTGTTATGTATATAGACCAGTTCGCGGATTATCTGAGGTTGGAGAGAAACTACTCCCCAAGGACGGTAGATAGTTACCATAAGGACCTTTCCCTTTTCCAGGAGTTCCTTAAGGAGACTGACCCCGATCTAGATCTGCTTACTGCCGATAGGGATGTGGTGCGTCTCTGGATTGTGGAAATGATGGATAAAGGTGAGAAATCCACCACCGTCAACCGCAAGCTGAGCACCCTGCGTTCCTTTTACAGGTTCCTTCGCATAAAGGGTGTCACGGACCGTTCGCCGGTTCAGGGAGTAAAAGGGCCCAAGAATAAGAAACCTCTTCCGCAGTTCGTCAAGGAGGCCGAAATGGACAAGCTCCTGGATGGTACTGATATAGATTTGGGAGAGGGATTCATAGGGGTCAGGAACAGAACCGTGATAGCAACCTTTTATGAGACAGGAATGCGTATGGCGGAGCTGATTGGACTGGATGACAGGGACATTGATTTCGGTTCTCGCATCATCAAGGTAACCGGAAAACGTGACAAGCAGCGTTTCATTCCGTTCGGAGATGATCTGGAATGCCTGCTTAAGGGATACCTTGAGGCCAGGAATGCTGAGTTTGGCGAGACTCACGGGGCTTTCTTCCTGAGCCCAAAAGGCGAGCGAATACCGCGTCATCAGGTCTATCTGCTGGTCAAAGATGCGTTAGGCAAGGTGTCGGATGTGTCAAAAAAGAGCCCGCACGTGTTGCGACACACCTTTGCTACCTCCATGCTCAACCATGATGCCGAGCTTGGGGCGGTAAAGGAACTCTTGGGCCATAACAGTCTGCAGACCACAGAGATATATGTGCATACCACGTTCCAGGAACTGAAGGAAATATATAAACAGGCTCATCCAAGGGCCTAAAACCAAAAGACTATGGAAACTAAGATTAAGGCGTTGCATTTTACTGCAACAGAACAGCTTCAGGCGTTCATTGAGAAGAAGTGTGCCAAACTTGAAAGAGTGCACGAGTTGATTCAGAAGGTCGAGGTTACCCTGAAAGTAGTCAAGCCGGAAACAGCATTGAACAAGCAGGCAAGTATTGATGTCACAATCCCGAATGGTGAATTTTTTGCCGAAAAAACCTGTGATTCCTTTGAGGAGGCAGTTGACGGTTGCCTTGACGCACTGACCAGACAACTCAAGAAAAATAAGGAAAAACTGCGTGAGAAGTAAAAAACACGCCGAATATTTTTGTTTGGAAGAAAAATTGAAATATCTTTGCACCCGCTCTTCGCTCTAGGTCGAGGGGCGGGTTCTTTGAAACTATGCCGCTATGGCTCAATGGTAGAGCAACGCACTTGTAATGCGTAGGTTGTTGGTTCGATTCCGACTAGCGGCTCTGAACGGCGTTTTTCACGACGCGACGGGTGAATTCCAGAGTGGCCAAATGGGGCAGACTGTAAATCTGCTGTCTCTCGACTTCGGTGGTTCGAATCCATCTTCACCCACAAGGCAGGACTTGACGATGCCGGTTAACCGGTGCCTGCGGTTCTTCCGTGAAACCACCTTATTAAATTATAAGGAAGGTCTGGAGGTAACAATCGTGACAAACAAAGTTGCGGGAATAGCTCAGTTGATAGAGCATTAGCCTTCCAAGCTGAGGGTCGCGGGTTTGAGTCCCGTTTCCCGCTCCTGATTTGTCGCTGTTATAGCTCAGCTGGTAGAGCGCATCCTTGGTAAGGATGAGGTCCCCGGTTCAAATCCGGGTAACAGCTCAGTTTTAAAATGAGGATAGGAGGAGACCGCCCTGGCGGGAGCCTTTTTGTAGTTGACATCAAGTTCATAATCAATAAAATAGCTTTAAACTATGGCAAAAGAGACATTTGTGCGCACGAAACCGCACGTAAACATTGGTACTATCGGTCACGTTGACCACGGTAAGACTACCCTGACCGCTGCTATCACCAAGGTATTGGCTGAGAGAGTATCAGGTAACGCTGACAAGATCAAGTCATTTGATCAGATTGATAACGCACCTGAGGAGAAGGAGCGTGGTATAACCATCAACACCGCTCACGTTGAGTACGAGACTGAGAAGCGTCACTACGCTCACGTTGACTGCCCGGGTCACGCCGACTATGTAAAGAACATGGTTACCGGTGCTGCTCAGATGGATGGTGCTATCGTTGTTGTAGCTGCTACTGATGGTCCTATGCCTCAGACTCGTGAGCACATCCTGCTCGCCCGTCAGGTAAACGTTCCCCGTCTGGTTGTATTCCTGAACAAGTGCGATTCTCCCGATGTTGACTCAGAGATGATTGACCTCGTTGAGATGGAGATGCGTGAGCTTCTCGACGCTTATGAGTTCGACGGTGACAACACTCCTATCATCCGTGGTTCTGCTCTTGGTGCCCTGAACGGCGTTAAGGAGTGGGAGGACAAGGTAATGGAGCTGATGGACGCTGTTGACGAGTGGATTCCTCTGCCTCCGCGTGCTGTTGATCAGCCGTTCCTGATGCCTGTTGAGGACGTATTCTCAATCACTGGCCGTGGTACAGTTGCTACCGGTCGTATTGAGACTGGTGTCGTTAAGGTAGGTGACAAGGTTGAGATCCTTGGTCTCGGTGAGGAGAAAGAGACAACCGTTACCGGTGTTGAGATGTTCCGTAAGCTCCTTGAGCAGGGCGAGGCTGGTGATAACGTAGGTCTGCTGCTCCGTGGTATTGAGAAGACTGAGATCAAGCGCGGTATGGTTCTTTGCCATCCGGGTCAGATCAAGCCTCACACCACTTTCAAGGCTTCTATCTATGTACTGACTCAGAAGGAGGGTGGTCGTCACACCTCATTCCGTAACAAGTATCGTCCTCAGTTCTACATCCGTACAATGGACTGCACCGGTGAGATCACTCTCCCCGAGGGAACTGAGATGGTAATGCCTGGTGATAACGTTGAGATCACCGTTACCCTGATCTATCCTGTTGCTATCAACGTTGGTCTGCGTTTCGCTATCCGTGAGGGCGGCCGTACCGTTGGTTCAGGTCAGATCACTGCTATCATCGACTAATTTCAAGTCAGATAAATGTCAGTCCCAAGCGTGGGACTGACATTACCTACGGGTGTAGCTCAGTTGGTAGAGCATCGGTCTCCAAAACCGAGTGTCGAGAGTTCGAGCCTTTCCACCCGTGCAAGTAGAAATAAAGAACTATGTTCAGGAATTTTATCAATAACTGTAAGGAATCTTACAACGAGCTTGTCCATAAGACAACATGGCCCTCTGGCAAAGAACTGGCCAGCAGCGCAGTCATCGTTTTAGTTGCTTCCCTGATGATTGCCGTTGTTGTTTACCTCATGGATAAATTCTTCCAGGTGATAATGACAAATATTATCTACCCCTAATCGTTGAGAAATGGCAGAAGTAGAGAAGAAATGGTATGTCCTTAAGGCTATTAGCGGTAAGGAACTCAAGGTAAAGGAATATCTTGAGGCCGATACCCGCAATAACAAGCTTGAGGCTTTCATTGGTCAGGTGCTTATCCCTACAGAGAAGGTGGTTAAGGTCCAGAACGGCAAACGTGTCGTTAAGGAGCGCAGCTACCTGCCGGGTTATGTCCTCGTTGAGGCTGCCCTTGTAGGAGAGATTAAGCAACGCCTCAGAAGCTGCCCCAACGTTTTGGGTTTTCTTGGAGGAATGGATAATCCAACGCCTCTCCGTCCCTCGGAAGTGAGCAGGATATTGGGTTCAGCGAATGAACTCGAAGAGACGCAGGAGGAGGTTCTTGTACCGTTCACTGTAGGCGAAACAGTGAAGGTAACCTTCGGACCGTTTTCAGGCTTCAATGGTGTCATTGAAGAGGTTGACGACGCAAAGAAGAAGCTCAAGGTCATGGTCAAGATCTTTGGTCGCAAGACCCCTATAGATCTTGGTTTTATGCAAGTGGAGAAAATGTAAGCCGCCTGTTACCAGGCTTACTGTCTCCGTATAGTGTTTACATATAATTTTTTTGGAAAATGGCAAAAGAAGTTGCTGGATTAATCAAATTACAGATTAAAGGAGGCGCAGCAAACCCATCACCTCCCGTAGGACCGGCTCTCGGTTCAAAGGGCTTGAACATAATGGAGTTTTGCAAGCAGTTCAACGCCAGAACCCAGGACAAATCAGGTAAGACCCTGCCGGTGATCATCACTTATTACAGTGACAAATCATTCGACTTCGTCATCAAGACTCCTCCTGTGGCTATCCAGTTGCTTGAGGCTTCAAGGGCTAAGGGCGGTTCACCCGAACCTAACCGTAAGAAAGTGGCTTCAGTAACCAAGGCACAGGTAGAAGCGATTGCTCAGGACAAGATGCCCGACCTGAACTGTTTCACACTGGAATCAGCTATCTCCATGGTAGCCGGTACCGCAAGAAGCATGGGAATCACAGTCAAGGACTAAATCCTGGCATTCACTTAAAAAAAGTTTTAAGAAATGGGTAAACTGACTAAAAACCAAAAGAGTGTCGCTTCTAAGATAGAAGCCGGCAAGGCATATACCCTCAGGGAAGCATCTCAGTTGGTCAAGGATATCACCACCACAAAGTTCGATGCATCAGTTGATATTGATGTACGTCTTGGCGTTGATCCCCGTAAGGCCAACCAGATGGTCCGTGGCGTGGTGTCTCTTCCTAACGGTACAGGTAAGGTTACCAGAGTTCTTGCTCTCTGCACTCCCGATCAGGAGGCAGCCGCAAAGGAGGCTGGTGCTGACTATGTAGGTTTTGAGGAGTACATCGAGAAGATCAAGGGTGGTTGGACTGACATCGACGTCATCATCACCCAGCCTGCCCTTATGGGTAAGCTTGGTCCTCTTGGTCGTGTACTGGGTCCCCGCGGACTCATGCCTAACCCCAAGAGCGGTACAGTAACAATGGACGTAGCTAAGGCTGTCAAGGAGGTCAAGCAAGGTAAGATTGACTTCAAGGTTGACAAGAGCGGTATCGTCCACACTTCAATCGGCAAGGTTTCTTTCACTGCCGATGCTATCAGAGAGAACGCAAAGGAGTTCATTGATACTATCATCAAACTGAAACCTTCTGCAGCTAAGGGTACTTATATCAAGAGCCTCTATCTTTCAAGCACTATGAGTAAGGGTATCAAGATCGATACCAAGTCATTTGACGAATAATAACTGACCCATCATGAAGAAAGAAGATAAAGCACTTGTAATAGAGTCCCTGAAGCAGACAATTCAGAGCTACTCAGCTTTCTACCTGGTTGATGTAACCGGTCTCAACTCGACCGCTACAAGCGACCTTCGCAGAAAGTGCTTCAAGAATGAGGTTAAGATGGTCGTTGTCAAGAACACTCTTCTTCAGAAGGCACTGGATCAGCTGGATACTGACTATTCACCGCTGTATGACTCACTCAAGGGTACCACAGCTCTGATGCTGGCCAATGTAGCCAATGCTCCCGCCAAGCTTCTGAAAGACGTTACTGACAAGAAAACCGGTATCCCGGGCCTCAAGGCTGCTTACGCAGAGGAAAGCTTCTACATCGGAGCTAACCAGCTGGAGGCACTGGTCAACATCAAGAGCAAGAAGGAGCTCATCGCCGACGTCATTGCACTCCTGCAGTCACCGGCCAAGAACGTCATTTCTGCTCTGCAGTCTGGTGCAAACACCATCCACGGAGTCCTCAAGACTCTTGGAGAAAGAGAGAACTAATTATTCAAAACAAAGTAACAAACCTATTAAAATTATACAACAATGGCTGATTTGAAAGCATTAGCAGAAGAACTGGTTAACCTTACCGTTAAGGAGGTCAACGAACTCGCAACCATCCTGAAGGATGAATATGGAATTGAACCCGCTGCCGCAGCTGTAGCTGTAGCTGCTGCTGGTCCTGCCGCTGCTGGCGCTGAGGCTGCAGAGGAGAAGTCATCATTCGACGTAGTCCTGAAGGGCTTCGGCGCAAACAAGCTTGCTGTCGTTAAGGCAGTTAAGGAGGCTTGCGGTCTGGGTCTGAAGGAGGCTAAGGATCTTGTTGACGCTGCTCCTTCAGTAGTTAAGGAAGGTCTCGCCAAGAACGAAGCCGAGTCAATGAAGAAGACTCTGGAAGAGGCTGGCGCAGAAGTAGAACTTAAGTAACTTCTTTAGAGACCTGCCTCACTGCAGGTAAAACGGTTAAGTAACCCCGATGACAGCCAATCTGGGCTGTCTAGGGTACTTAACCTTTTTGTGCGTTAAAGAATCAAGTTCCCTATTAACCTCCCCTATATGTCTTCAAACACTGATAATCAGAGAATTAATTTCGCTTCCGTCAGGAACCCGATGCCGTGTCCTGATTTCCTTGAAGTACAGTTGAAGTCATTCAAGGATTTCCTTCAGTTGGACACACCACCTGAGAAACGCAAGAATGAAGGACTCTACAAAGTTTTTTCAGAGAACTTCCCCATAGCCGATACCCGGAACAATTTCGTCCTGGAATTTCTGGACTATTACATTGACCCGCCCCGTTACACCATTGAGGAGTGTCTGGAGCATGGTCTGACCTATAGCGTACCTTTGAAGGCCAAGCTGAAACTGTATTGCACCGATCCCGATCATGAGGATTTCGATACCGTGATACAGGATGTTTTCCTTGGCCCGATTCCGTACATGACAGCACAGGGTACATTCGTAATCAACGGCGCCGAGCGTGTTGTGGTATCACAGCTGCACCGTTCACCCGGCGTGTTCTTCGGACAGAGTGTCCACTCTAACGGAACACAGCTCTATTCGGCCCGTATCATCCCGTTCAAGGGTTCATGGATCGAGTTTGCTACAGACATCAACAACGTGATGTACGCTTACATCGACCGTAAGAAGAAACTCCCTGTAACTACACTGCTCCGTGCTATCGGATTTGAGACCGATAAGGACATCGTGGATATATTTGACCTGGCCGAAGAGGTAAAGGTCAACAAGACCAATCTTAAGAAATGCATCGGCCGCAAGCTTGCAGCACGTGTTCTTAGAACCCGCATCGAGGACTTTGTGGACTCTGATACCGGTGAGGTGGTTTCAATTGACCGTCATGAGGTTGTAGTTGACCGTGAGACAGAACTTACGGAGGACAATATAAACGATATCCTTGATTCAGGTCTGGAGACAATCCTGCTCCATAAGGAAACAGAGGGTCAGTCAGACTATTCTATCATATTCAACACCTTGCAGAAGGATCCGTGCAACTCGGAGAAGGAGGCTGTACTCTACATCTACCGTCAGTTGCGTAACGCAGATCCTGCCGATGATTCAAGTGCACGTGAGGTTATCAACAACCTGTTCTTCTCAGAGAAGCGTTATGATCTGGGTGAGGTTGGCCGTTACCGCGTGAACCGCAAGCTTGGTCTTACCACCGATATGAGCATCGGTGTCCTGACCAAGGAGGATATCATAGAGATCATAAAGTACCTTATTGAACTTGTTAACTCACACGCTGTGGTCGATGATATCGATCACCTGTCAAACCGTCGTGTACGTACAGTCGGTGAGCAGCTGTCCAACCAGTTCGCCATCGGTCTGGCCCGTATGGCACGTACCATACGCGAGCGCATGAACGTACGCGATAATGAGGTGTTCACTCCGACCGACCTCATAAACGCCAAGACTGTATCGGCTGTGATAAACTCGTTCTTCGGTACCAACGCACTGTCACAGTTCATGGACCAGACCAATCCTCTGGCCGAAATCACTCACAAGCGCCGTATGTCCGCTCTGGGACCTGGCGGTCTGTCTCGTGAGCGTGCCGGATTCGAGGTTCGTGACGTACACTATACACACTATGGCCGTCTCTGCCCGATCGAGACTCCTGAAGGACCTAACATCGGTCTTATCTCATCTCTGTGCATCTATGCCAAGATCAATGACCTGGGATTCATAGAGACTCCGTACCGTAAGGTTAAGGATTGCCATGTAAATCTGAACAATGATGAAGTTCAGTACCTCACAGCCGAGGAGGAAGAGGGTGTAATCATAGGTCAGGGTAATGCTCCTTACGATGAGAACGGTAAGTTTATCCGTAACCGCGTAAAGGCACGCCGTGACGCTGATTTCCCCGTAGTTCCACCCGAAGAGGTTGAGCTTATGGACGTATCGCCTCAGCAGATTGCTTCGATCGCTGCCGCTCTGATTCCTTTCCTGGAGCACGATGATGCCAACCGTGCCCTTATGGGATCTAACATGATGCGTCAGGCTGTACCTCTTATGCGTACCGAGGCTCCTATTGTTGGAACCGGTATCGAGAAGCAGCTGGCCGAGGATTCACGTACACAGATTACCGCCGAGGGTGACGGTACCGTAACATATGTTGATGCAGCTTATATCCGCATACTCTACGATCGCACCGAGGATGAGGAGTTTGTAAGCTTCGAGCCCGCCGAGAAGGAGTACAAGCTGCCCAAGTTCCGTCGTACCAACCAGAACATGACCATTGACCTGCGTCCTATCTGCGAGGTTGGTCAGCGTGTAAAGGCCGGTGACATCCTTACCGAGGGTTATTCAACCCAGAACGGTGAGTTGGCACTTGGTAAGAACCTGCTGGTTGCCTACATGCCTTGGAAGGGTTACAACTACGAGGATGCCATCGTACTTAACGAGCGCGTGGTACGTGAGGATATCCTTACTTCTGTACATGTTGAGGAGTTCATCCTTGAGGTCCGCGAGACCAAACGCGGTATGGAGGAACTTACCAACGATATACCTAACGTGAGCGATGACGCCACCAAGGATCTGGATGAGAACGGTATTGTACGTATCGGTGCTTATATCCAGCCCGGTGATATTCTGATCGGTAAGATCACTCCTAAGGGCGAGTCCGATCCTTCACCCGAAGAGAAGTTGCTGCGCGCCATATTCGGTGACAAGGCCGGTGACGTTAAGGATGCTTCACTCAAGGCTTCTCCCTCGCTGAAGGGTGTTGTCATAGACAAGAAGCTGTTTGCCCGTGCCATCAAGACCCGCAGTTCACGTCAGGCCGACAAGGCCCGTCTGCCTATGATCGATGAGGAATTTACCGATAAGGTGAACGAACTTAAGGGAATTCTGGTAAAGAAACTGGTTACTCTGACCACCAACAAGAACTCACAGGGCGTTTATGACCTGCTGGGAACAGAGGTTATAGCAAAGGGTCAGCGTTTCAGCAAGCAGATTCTTGAGGAGATAGACTACTCATCAGTTCAGTCAGACGGCTGGACATCCGATGCCCATACCAATGAGCTCATATCCAAGCTGATTGTAAACTTCCTGCGTAAGTACAAGGAATACGATGCCGAGAACAAGCGCAAGAAATTTGCCCTGACCATCGGTGACGAGCTGCCTTCAGGCATCATCCAGATGGCTAAGGTTTATGTTGCCAAGAAGCGTAAGATCGGTGTCGGTGACAAGATGGCCGGTCGTCACGGTAACAAGGGTATCGTATCCCGCGTGGTTAAGCAGGAGGATATGCCGTTCCTGGCCGATGGTACTCCCGTCGATATCGTACTGAACCCGCTGGGCGTGCCTTCACGTATGAACATCGGTCAGATATTCGAGACCGTACTTGGTCACGCCGGCCGTGAGCTGGGCGTCAAGTTCGCTACCCCGATATTTGACGGAGCTACAATAGATGATCTTAATGAATGGACCGATAAGGCTGGTCTGCCGCGCTACGGTAAGACTCAGCTTTATGACGGCGGCACAGGAGAGCCGTTTGACCAGTGCGCAACTGTA
The DNA here is from genome assembly GCA_045534785.1 of Bacteroidaceae bacterium. Lineage (GTDB taxonomy): Bacteria > Bacteroidota > Bacteroidia > Bacteroidales > Bacteroidaceae > Colenecus. Next base: position 29,158 of record JAZSKJ010000002.1, read on the forward strand.
GGTGTAACCTATATGCTTAAGTTGGGTCACATGGTTGAGGACAAGATGCACGCCCGTTCCATCGGTCCGTACTCTCTTATTACTCAGCAGCCGCTTGGCGGTAAGGCCCAGTTCGGTGGTCAGCGTTTCGGTGAGATGGAGGTTTGGGCTCTTGAGGCATTCGGTGCAAGCCACGTGCTCCAGGAGATACTGACTATCAAGTCCGATGACGTTACCGGCCGTTCAAAGGCATATGAGGCTATCGTGAAAGGTGATCCGATGCCCACACCGGGTATCCCCGAATCTCTCAATGTGCTGTTGCATGAGTTGCGTGGTTTGGGTCTTAGCATCAATCTTGAGTAATCATCATTAAAAGTAAGAAGCTATGCCTTTCAAAAAAGATACAAAGATCAAGAACAATTTCTCAAAGATAACCATCAGTCTTGCATCACCCGAGGAGATACTGACTAACTCCAGCGGTGAGGTGCTGAAGCCTGAGACCATCAACTACCGCACATATAAGCCTGAGCGTGACGGCCTTTTCTGCGAGCGCATATTCGGTCCTGTAAAGGATTATGAGTGCCATTGCGGAAAGTACAAGAGAATCCGTTACAAGGGTATCGTTTGCGAGCGTTGCGGCGTGGAGGTAACAGAGAAGAAGGTACGTCGTGAGCGTATGGGTCACATCCAGCTGGTTGTTCCCGTAGCACATATCTGGTACTTCCGTTCACTTCCCAACAAGATCGGTTATCTGCTGGGTATTCCTACCAAGCAGCTCGACTCAATTATCTACTACGAGCGTTATATCGTTATCAACAAGGGTGCATGGGAGGATCCTATGGCTGATACCCGCAAGGCCGATGAGCCTATCCTCCTGACTGAGGATGAGTACCTGGATATCCTGGACAAGCTGCCCAAGGAGAACCAGATGCTTGATGACAACGATCCCGATAAGTTCGTAGCCAAGATGGGTGCTGAGGCTATCTATGACCTGCTTTGCAAGCTGGATCTGGACAAGCTCTCATATCAGCTCCGTGAAAAGGCCAATGATGAGAAGACCACAATGCAGCGCAAGACTGAGGCTCTTAAACGCCTTCAGATTGTGGAGTCTTTCCGTTCATCACGTGAGATCAACCGCCCCGAGTGGATGATCCTCAAGGTGGTTCCGGTTACTCCTCCTGAGTTGCGTCCTCTGGTTCCTCTGGATGGCGGCCGTTTTGCCACATCAGACCTGAACGAGCTCTATCGCCGTGTTATCATCCGTAACAACCGTCTTAAGAGACTTATCGAGATAAAGGCTCCTGAGGTTATCCTGCGTAACGAGAAGCGTATGCTGCAGGAGGCCGTTGACAGCCTGTTTGACAACAGCCGCAAGGCCAGCGCCGTAAAGAGCGAGGCCAACCGTCCGCTCAAGTCACTCTCTGACTCACTCAAGGGTAAGCAGGGTCGTTTCCGTCAGAACCTTCTGGGTAAGCGTGTCGACTACTCAGCACGTTCAGTTATCGTGGTAGGTCCTGAGCTCAAGATGGGTGAGTGCGGTATTCCCAAGCTGATGGCCGCCGAGCTTTACAAGCCTTTCATCATCCGTAAGCTCATTGAGCGCGGTATCGTAAAGACCGTAAAGTCCGCCAAGAAGATTGTTGACCGCAAGGATCCTATAGTATGGGATATCCTGGAATATGTAATGAAGGGTCACCCCGTTCTGCTGAACCGTGCTCCTACACTGCACCGTCTGGGTATCCAGGCATTCCAGCCCAAGATGATTGAGGGTAAGGCCATTCAGCTGCACCCGCTGGCTTGTACCGCTTTCAACGCCGACTTTGACGGTGACCAGATGGCTGTACACCTCCCGCTCTCCAACGAGGCAATCCTTGAGGCTCAGATGCTCATGCTTCAGTCACACAATATCCTGAACCCTGCCAACGGTGCACCTATTACAGTGCCTGCACAGGATATGGTACTTGGTCTGTATTACATCACCAAGCTCCGTCGTTCAGTTAAGGATGCCGACGGCAACTATATAGAGAAGGTAAAGGGCGAAGGCCTGACATTCTACGGACCCGAGGAGGCTCTGATTGCCTACAACGAGGGTAAGGTAGATATCCATGCCGTTGTCAAGGTCATGGTTAATGACATTGACGAGCAGGGCAGCCCCATCACCCATCTGGTTGAGACATCAGTAGGTCGTGTAATAGTAAACGAGTTGGTACCTGATGAGGTTGGTTACATCAACTACATCATATCCAAGAAGACTCTGCGTGACCTCATCTCTGATGTTATCAAGAAGGTCGGTGTAGCCCGTGCCTGCGAATTCCTGGACGGAATCAAGAACCTGGGTTACAAGATGGCATTCCAGGGTGGTCTGTCATTCAACCTGAACGATATCATCATTCCTAAGGAGAAGCAGGAGCTTGTTGCCAAAGGTAATGAGGAGGTCGAGGGTATCATGGCCGAGTATAACATGGGTCTTATCACCGATAACGAGCGTTACAACAAGGTTATCGATGTATGGACACACGTTAACGAGAACCTGTCAAAGGTGCTGATGAAGACCATATCCAACGATGACCAGGGATTCAACTCAGTATATATGATGCTTGACTCTGGTGCCCGTGGATCTAAGGAGCAGATCCGTCAGCTTTCAGGTATGCGTGGTCTGATGGCCAAGCCTCAGAAAGCCGGTGCCGAGGGTGCACAGATCATTGAGAACCCTATCCTTTCAAACTTCAAGGAGGGTCTGTCAGTGCTGGAGTACTTCATCTCCACACACGGTGCCCGTAAGGGTCTTGCCGATACCGCTCTTAAGACAGCCGATGCCGGTTATCTGACACGTCGTCTTGTTGACGTATCACATGATGTGATCATCACCGAGGAGGACTGCGGTACTCTGCGTGGTCTGGTTTGCACCGCCCTTAAGGAGAATGAGGAGGTTGTAGCATCATTGTATGAGCGTATCCTGGGTCGTGTTTCGGTACACGATGTAATTCATCCTACTACCGGTGAGCTTCTGGTTGCCGACGGTGAGATGATTACCGAGGAGATTGCCAAGAAGATTGACGAGTCACCTATTGAGAGCGTTGAGATACGTTCAGTGCTCACCTGCGAGAGCAAGCGCGGTGTATGCGCCAAGTGCTACGGACGTAACCTGGCAACAGGCCGTCTGGTAGAGAAGGGCGAGGCCGTGGGCGTTATCGCAGCCCAGTCAATCGGTGAGCCGGGTACTCAGCTTACACTTCGTACATTCCACGCCGGTGGTACTGCATCGAACATTGCCGCCAACTCTGGTCTGACAGCCAAGTATGACTGCCGCATCGAGTTTGAGGAGGTTCGTACCGTAGATGCTATGGAGGATGGCAAGAAGATCCAGATTGTTGTAGGTCGTCTTGGTGAAGTCAAGTTCATTGACGAGAACACAGGTATTGCCTTGTCAACCCATAACCTGCCTTACGGTTCAAAGCTCTATGTCAAGAGCGGTGCCGTAGTCAAGAAGGGTGATCAGATTGCCACATGGGATCCGTTCAACGCCCTCATCATCACTGAGGTTGCCGGTAAGGTAAAACTGACAGATGTCATTGCTAACGTAACATATAAGATTGAATCTGATGAGGCTACCGGCCTTGAGGAGATAATCATCACTGAGACCAAGGACAGAACCAAGATTCCATCGGCCGATATCATCGGTTCCAATGGCGAGGTTCTGCGTTCTTACAACCTGCCTGTAGGCGGTCACGTGGTCATCAAGGATGGTCAGGATCTTGCAGCCGGCGATATCCTTGTAAAGATTCCACGCGTTCAGGGTAAGGCTGGTGATATCACCGGTGGTCTGCCCCGTGTTACCGAGCTGTTTGAGGCACGTAACCCGTCTAACCCCGCTGTCGTATCAGAAATTGACGGTACAGTTCACATGGGTAAGATCAAGCGTGGTAACCGCGAGATTTCGGTCGTATCACGTACTGACGATGAGAAGAAGTACCTGGTTGCCCTGTCCAAGCAGATTCTGGTTCAGGAAGGTGACTATGTACGCGCCGGAACCCCGCTGTCAGACGGTGCTATCACACCGAGCGACATTCTGGCCATCAAGGGTCCCACAGCCGTACAGGAGTACATTGTGAACGAGGTACAGGATGTATATCGTCTGCAGGGTGTAAAGATTAACGATAAGCACTTTGAGATTATAGTTCGTCAGATGATGCGTAAGGTTGAGATTGACGAACCGGGCGATACCCGCTTCCTTGCACAGCAGGTTGTTGACAAGCTGGAGTTCATGGAGGAGAATGACCGTATCTGGGGCAAGTACGTTGTTACCGATCCGGGTGACAGTGAGAACCTCTTTGCCGGTCAGATGGTTACTGCACGTAAGCTTCGTGATGAAAATTCACAGCTCAAGCGTAAGGACCTCAAGCTGGTTCAGGCTCAGGAGGCACGTCCTGCAACATCTACTCAGATACTGCAGGGTATTACACGTGCAGCTTTGGCTACTCAGAGCTTCATGTCGGCCGCATCATTCCAGGAGACCACAAAGGTTCTGAACGAGGCCGCTATCAACGGAAAGAGCGACAGCCTGCTGGGTATGAAGGAGAACGTTATCTGCGGTCACCTGATACCTGCCGGTACCGGTCTCAGGGAGTTCGACAAGATTATTGTTGCAGACAAGGAGGAGTACGAGCGCCTTCAGGCTTCGCGCAATAATTTCCTGGACATGGATATCCCTTCAAGAGAAAATTGATTATACTTGATAGTGAGAACGGGGTGGTGCTTTGAGCGTCACCCCGTTCTGTTTATGGTTAGTTCAAATAACAGTTTTATTTCGTGCTCAGAATGTCAGCCTGAGCGATGCTCCGGTAGGGCTCAGGTCCATTCCGAGCGATGCCACAACATCACCTTGAGAGTTACGTATGTTGCGGGCTTTAGCTCCGTATTTGGCTGTAATAAAAATTGATAAGCCTGTACCCAAGAATCCCGCAATGGCTATAGCTGTACCACGTTTATATGCCGGCTGCTCCTTAGCCTCACTGCTCAAGCGTGCAAGCTCTTCAAGGTCATTGCCGTCCCAACGGTCATTAGCGTATCGGTTCTGCTCAACAACACAAATAGCATTTCCAGCCAACCAAGTGGCACCGAAAACAACAACACCAGCCACACCCGCCTTCTTGATATTGTTGTATTTTCTTTATTAAACCATTTAAACTAATCGTGTTGCAAGTATAATCTTTTCTGTTTCATTCTTTTGTGCTTTTTTGTGCTAATTCACTTTTATTTCATTATGGATATGTTATTGTCCAATTCAGACTATCAAGATCTGATATACTTAAATCATAACGTTTAAGTATTTTGTAATCTTCACGTATTTCTTCCCACGAATACTTATTCAATGTATCGACCGAAAATACAAAGAACATTAATGAATCCTTTTCCCCGAATTCATCTCGTATCTCTTTAGAATCAAATACTGTTTCGTGATAATAATCTTTCATAGAAGGAATCCTTTTACTGTAATACCCAATATTATCATTTGGTAACAAAGTGTCAGGATAAAATTCACCATAAATTAAAGATATGGGCAGTAATGAATAAGGATAAAAAGCTATTTCCGACTTAGAATTATTAATTATATGTACACTTATATATGATTTATTCATCCATTCAATTAAATCACTAAAAAAAACACATGAATTCATAAGGAAAACGAATAGCAAAAGAAGAACGTTTCTTAGTTTCATATTATATTAATAATTAAGATTATACCATATTAAGAAGTCTTTTTCCAATAATTGTGGCAAAGGCTTAACTGTAGGATAGTAGTTATCGGATTTAACAAAGTCTTCATAATTAGACCAATCAACTCCATAGTATTTACCAAAGTATTTTTTTGCAGCATTGTTGGCTCTCAGTTCAGTCCAATTCCAACTATGTGTACTTCTGTAATTTATTACTTCATGAGACATCGCACTTTTCAAACTGGGTATACCTATCTCAAAAAGTTAAGCTGGTCCGTATTTTCTACTATCAAATGTATGACCGTACTCATGCATTAAAACGGGATGCTTTGTAATATTTCCTTCGTATTTCTCTTTTAATTCCGCATTAATATAATTACCTAAAGATACACTTTTCAATGATTTCCTAGAGCATTCATCATTTATTGAAAAAGTAGCTCCTCCAAGATAATCAACCACATCTACATCACCGATGATGTTGCGTACCTGGCTCCAGTTATATCCAGCCCAAGTTTGTGGACCCTCCCAGGTGAAACGGCTCAAGCCTTGTTTGGCCTGATCCCAAGCATTTCCATTCTCATCGGTATAATAACGGCCAAAGAATATCTTGGCAGCATTCTTGGGATTCAATAATAAACTTGTAGCTGTTGTTGTTAAATTCCAACTTTTGCCGGACATGATTCCCATGCCCAATAACACACCCATTGGAGTGCCCGACGCAATGCCTGCGAAACCGATAGCCCAAGAAGATGCTTCGGATAATCCTGCGGCCGCCCCACCAATCAAGGCGTTTAATGCATCTCCAGGAGAATGAATGTTATTATTATCTGCTTGAATGATTAAATTAATCATACCGTATGCAAATAATCCAACAGTTGCAAGAACCGCTATTGATTCTCCATCCGGATCCGTGTATTTAAGCGGATTGTTAAGGCAGTACGAGTAGCGGTTGTAGTTCTGCGGATTGCCAGGTGACTGTATGTAGTTGTCAGGACTCAAGAAACGGCCAAGATTGTAGTCGTACATGCGGCCGTTCATGTCAATGAGGTTAATCTCATCTATATGCTCGTGACCTGTATAGCCGCGGTCAAACTCAATTGAGCCGCTCATAAGGGTGCGCTTTCCCCACGGGTCAAAGCTTGCGCCGTAGCACTTGATTCCATATTGGTCATACAGTCCTGTTATGCTGCCCAGATGGTCCATGTCCATGCAGTAGGCCTTGCCGCCAGATGAGTTTGATGTATATACCGCCGCGTTGCCGTCAGTGCCGTTTATATAGTAGTAGCGGGTGATATCGCTGCCCACATACTTCTCCTCATAGTCGCGGCCGTATGTGACCAGAAGCACAAGGCTGTTGTTCTTCCACAGCACGGCAAGCACACGCTGCAGGTCAGGGCCGTAGGTGAGCTCGTACCTGTAGGTGTCAGAGCCAACCACAGCGTTAACTTCACTGACCTTACCCCACAGGTTATATTTCACGCTCTGCGTCCCCTCCGGTATGAGGCCGGACGTGTTATCCACCGCCTCAACGGCATGAGGTTTGGCGGAGCTGTACTCATAGTCACCAATACCCGTCTTGCTCATTATGTTGCTGTTGCCGGCATAGGTCATGGCTATCTGTGTCTATGTGTTATACTGCGAGTTCTGATTTTGGAAGTAATGTGGGATTGCAATTGATTGTTTTTTATTAATTCACAGGCACATTGACAATCAAAGCACCATATCTGGCTCTTCTTCCATACATTATTTTAGCTTTACTTGGTTCCAGCAGATTAACAGATAGGTCGTTATATTTATACTTGCGAACTGCGTCGTGTTTTTGAGAATAATGATAATAAATAGTATCATTGATAATTATTGGAAGTCTGGTTTTAAATTTATGATAAATAAAATGTCTCTCCTTTTTATCATTATCGTAATAATATCCATGTATATCGTATTTTTTTTCATCTGAATACGATAAATATGCCATATCATCGGGATTATAATGGCGTCTTATTCTAACATATTTTACTTTTCCATGTTTATATGCATCATTTAAGTCAAGACCCTCTATGTTGGTGTGAACTACGCAATAATTATTAGAAGATGCAATGGTTTCACAATTTATCACTATACCATCAATATCATAGAATACCACTAGACCTTCAGGGTTAGGTGGACAATATAAATCATTCAGAGTAATTTGTTTTGATTGGCTATATGAGTTTTGACTATATCCGGTTTCAAACACAGTTAGAACAAATGCTAGAAAGATTATATTTCTCATAGACATATAATTTAAAATTAGAATCCAAGTTATATATATCTTATAAAAACGTCAATACCAGTCATATATCCATCCCCTTGGGCGAATAAGAATAATCATATTTATTATAACATAGATTACTTTTTTTCTATAAAAATCATATTCTGCATCCTCTCCCAACATTTCCTAATATAATTAGATTTACGATTAATTCAAAGTACAATCACTTTTTTAAGGATATGTAATTGTCCAATCCAAACTATCCAAATCAGTTATACTCAAATCATAACGCTTCAATACCATATATCCTTCACGTATTTCTTCCCATGAATACTTATTCAAGGTTTCAACTGAAAAAACAAAGAACATCAACGAATCCTTTTCCCCAAAACGGGGTCTAATTTCTTTTGTTTGAAATTCAGTCCTATATGTATGTTTCTCCATAGGACGAATCCTTATACTATAGAACCCAATATCTGCAATAGGTAACAAAGTGTCTGGATAAAATTCTCCATTTATTAGTGATATCGGGAGAAAAGAGTAAGGATAAAAAGCTATGTCCATATCTGAATTATTAACAACTGTAACAGACTGGTATCTACGTTTCATCAGTCTATGCAAATCATCTATAACGCATGAACTAAGTAAAAACAGAAATAGAAATAGTGTTATTTGTTTTACTATCCTCATATTATTGATTATTGAAATAATTAATACGTAATAAGCTTCTTTTGTGCAATTGCTTTATACTGCCGGCAGGCTGTTGCCGTTTATCTTGCGGTAGATGTCCAGGGCATAGACATCGGTCATACCGCTTATGTAGTCAAGGACTGCAAGCAGTTTGTTGTAAATGTCAGGAGCCTTTATGTCATACTGGCTCGATACGCGGTCTATGAGCAGCTTGGAGTACTCCCTGTCAGGATTGAGTACAGCCTCTACCATCAGGTCCAGCAGAGTGCTGATAATGCGGAAACCGGCCAGCTCAACTTCCAGTACGTCACGTGAACGGTATATCTTCTGAACCGATAGTTCTGCACAATGGCGGTAAGCCTCTCTTGGTATGGGGCTGATGTGTTTTATAAGAGACTCGCTGAACGTTCCGTCAAGTATGGCCTTCTCATTCTCAAGAAACACCTGGGTGCATTCGTCAACCAGAACACCTACAAGCTTGGAGCGCAGGTACGAGACTTTCTCATTTACATCGCTAACCATATCTATTATCTTTACGGCGTGTTCCTGCTCCGACGGACTAAGAAAATCCATCATGAGGCCTATGGTCTGTTCAGTTGACAGGAGTTTGAGTTTATGGGCGTCTTCAAGGTCCATCAGAAGATAGCAGATGTCATCTGCAGCTTCTACCAGCCAGACCAACGGATAACGTACATATTTGAGGGGCTGATCAGGTTCCGACAGACGTATTATGCCCAATTCATCGGCAATTTGGGCAAATATTGGGGCTTCACTCTCAAAGAATCCGAACTTATGCCTGCCGTTGGCAAGTATTGATGCATAAGGGTATTTAACTATTGATGCAAGTGTGGAATATGTCATGGCGAATCCTCCTTTACGTCGGCCGATGAACTGGTGGGCCAGCAGACGGAAGGCGTTCGCGTTACCCTCAAAGTTTATGATATCGGTCCATTGCCCGGGATTCTTCTTGAACTGTTCCAGAAGAGATTGTCCCTTTCCTTCGGTGAAATAAGCCGAAATGGCTTTCTCGCCAGAATGGCCGAAAGGCGGATTGCCCATATCGTGCGCCAGACATGCCGCCGATACTATATTGCCTATCTCGGTAATATTGGACCCTGCCAGTTCCGGATGAACACTCAGAAGTCCGCGTGAGACATTGTTTCCCAGAGAACGTCCCACGCATGAGACCTCAAGACTGTGGGTAAGGCGGTTATGGACGAATACACTGCCAGGCAACGGGAATACCTGTGTCTTGTTCTGCAACCTGCGGAACGGAGCTGAAAAAATGAGCCGGTCATAATCCCTTAGGAATGCGGAACGGTCATCCTTATGGGCGCTTTCAATCCCCTCCATTCCCAGACGCTTTGCCGATATGAGTCTTTGCCAATCCATCATTTGAAACTTATTGTTTCAAAATTAGTGGTTTTTGGAATATTTCTTCCTTAGTTGACGGTATATTTGTTATTTTCGCTGTGCAAAACCATAATACTATGCACATATGAAGGTAAAGATCATAAACCGTTCACATCATCCGCTTCCCGAATATGCTACAATACAGTCGGCAGGAGTGGACCTCAGGGCAAATCTTGACGATCCCGTAGTAATGAAACCTATGGAACGCCGTCTGATACCCACCGGACTTTTCATATCTCTACCCGCAGGGTTTGAGGCACAGGTTCGCCCGCGTAGCGGACTGGCTATAAAGAAGGGTATTACCGTACTCAACACTCCCGGAACGATTGATGCCGATTACCGCGGTGAGATTGGTGTTATACTCATTAACCTGTCGCAGGAGGAGTTCACTGTCAATGACGGTGAGCGTATAGCACAGATGGTGATAGCACGTCATGAACAGGCAGAGTGGATATCTGTAGAGACTCTTGATGAGACCGAACGCGGAGCCGGTGGATTCGGTCACAGCGGTGTATGATTATGATTTTGTGATGAAAAGTATATTGAAAGCTATACCGATCGTTTCAACCATGGCCGTACTTTTATCGTGCGGCTCACAACGTCATATTTCTTCAGATCCCTTGTCTCAGTCGGAATTGGACGGGTATGCCCGTGACCAGTTCTTCAATGAGGGAGTAAGGATGTATAATGAGCAGATATATGATGCGGCGATGGACTTGATGACACGCAGCCTTGACTATGACACAGCTTCGGCAGCCACATGCTATTCACTTGCCCAATATTATATGTCCATGCGCGATAGGGATCTGGTTGAGAAATACAGTCCTAAGGCCGAATCCCTGTTAGAGAGGGCTGTCCGTCTGGAACCGGACAACTATTGGTACAGGCGTCTGTTGGCCATGAACTATCTGCGCCAGAACCGTCAGACAGATGCAATAGGTCAGTATGAAGAGATAGCACGCCGTTTCCCGGGCAGGACAGACGTTCTGATCACATTAGCCGGATTATATGATGATGCCGGTGATTATGAGAAGGAACTGAGAGCGTTAGAGCGTTATGGACGTTTGGAGGATGTGGCCGATGAACTCAAATTCCAGCGTTTTGCCTGCTATCTGCAGATGAATGAACTGGACTCCGCCTATTACGAGTCAGACAATCCGGCGCAGGTAATAGAATTGCTTATGAATACCACTCGCGAGATGATTGAGAATGCCGAGAGTCAGCTTGACAGACTGAGATGCCGCTCACTGTTGGAACTGGTAATGAATTTCTGTGATGTGGTATCCAGACATGAACCGGCACTTTCCGAGCCATACAAACAGAAATCAATAGGATATTTCTGGATGGGCCAGAATCAAGAGGCATTGGATATCCTGTCAAAAGGACTGCGGATAGCCGAAAACGCTGCAGACAAGGCCTCATTGTTCAATCTGAGAGGTGATTTCTACCATACTTTGGGTCAGACGGACCTGATGTATGCCGATTATGACTCGACTCTTATATATGATCCGGATAACATAAGTGTGCTAAACAACTATGCCTACTATATGTCTCTTGAGGACCGTGACCTGAAAAAGGCTCTGGACATGAGTGCCAAGACAATTGAGGCAGAGCCGTTCAATGCCACTTTCCTGGATACATACGCATGGATCCTGTTCAGGATGAAGCGTTACCCGGAATCACTACAGTACATAGAAAAGGCACTGCGCTATCTCGATGCTGATAATCCGGAGATTTATGAGCATTACGGAGATATACTTTTCATGTGCGGAGAGAAGGAGAAGGCTGTTGAGAACTGGCACAGGGCTTTAAGGATGAACAGCACTTCAACTACGCTTGAACGGAAGATTAAAGAGGAGAGATATCTGGAATGAGAGTGTTAAGGATCATATTGCCCATTTTGACCGTGATTCTGCTCCTGGGCAGTTGCCGCAGTTCGTCAACAGCCAGGAAAGAGAAGGCGCAGCAGGTGGAGAATACGCGCCTTGTCAATGCTCTGATTGAGAAGCCTCCTGTTACCGAACTAACGGCATCTCTTTCAATAAACCTTAACGGCACCAGGATAAGCGGTCAGCTCCGCATGCGTCGCGGACGCAGCGTCCAGATAAGTGCCAGCATGTTAGGGCTGGTGGAAGTGGCCCGTATCGAGTTCCTCCCTGAGATGGTGGTTGTAATGGACCGTTTCCACAATCTCTATTCGGTATGCCACTATGCGGATATTCCCTATCGCAATGAACTGGGGCTTGATTTTGAAATGATCCAGTCTCTGCTTTGGAACCGTCTCTTTTCACCAGGAAGTTCCGATGAACATGATGCCGTTTCACGTCTGCAGGTTGAAAAAGAGTCACAGGACGGAGCAGTCAATATTCGGGATATGGAGTATGGCTATCTGTTCACTACAGACGGCAAAAGCCGCCTGGAAAAGGTGAGTAAAACCGAAAGTGATTACAGCTTTGCTGTAGATTATTCTGATTTCACCGCTGTTTCGGGCAATTGGTACTATCCATTGGGACTTACTGTTGATATCTTGACCTCTTCTGTCAATATAGGAACTGCAGTCAAGATGTCATCGGTACAGACTGAGAAGAAGAACTGGACTGACCGGTCTCCGGTTACACGCCGCATGAGGCAGGTTACACTTGACGAACTATTGGAAAATCTGGATTTATGAGGAGAATTCTATTAGCGATAATCTTAGGTCTTGCGCCTGTTGTCATACAGGGGCAGACAAATTCCTTAATAGAGAAGATGCGTCGTGAGCGCGCAGAGATGGAGCAGCAGATTGCTCGTCAGGAACAGATACTGACATCTACCGAATCCAGTATTTCAAGCCAGGTAAGCAATCTGAACGTAATTACCGCCAAACTCAAAGAACGTACCAAGTTGCTTGAACAGACGCGTTCCGAGATCCGCTCATTGGACCGTGAGTCAAGCCGCTTGGAGAAAGAGATAGCCCAGTTGGAGAAGGAACACCAGGAGTGTAAGGACCGCTATGCGGATGCCTGCCGTTTCTATCAGCACCAGAACGCCAGTTTCAATCCACTTACATTCATACTCGCAACAGAGTCTTTCAGGGAGATGAGCCGCAGGGCCCGCTACGTCAGTGAGTATTCCGGATCATTACGTGAGATGGCCGATGAAATCACGCAAAAAAAGGATACCCTTGAAGACAGGAAGGCTCAGATAGAGCTGGTAAGGAAAGAGAAGGTAGAGATTCAGACCATCCAACAGAAAAACGAGGAGGAGGCCCGCAAAGAGGAAAAACAGCAGAGAACACTTGTCAATCAGCTTAAGAACAAGCGCACCAACCTTAAGAAAGAGATTGCCGCCCAGCAGAAGAAGATGAACGAACTCTCCAAGGAGATAGACCGACAGATCCAGAATACAATCAAGGAGGAGCAGTCCAGGAACGCGGGTAAGGAACAGCCGCAGGAGGACATCAAACTGTCCGGCAGTTTTGAAAGCAACAAGGGTAAACTTCCTATTCCCATTACCGGTGCATACCTTGTTGTGGGAGAATACGGAGTCCAGAACGTGGCTGGTATGAAAGACGTTAAACAGAACAATCTGGGCCTGGATATTCAGGGACAGGAGGGCGCTCAGGCAAGAGCTGTATTTGACGGTGTGGTTTCGTCCATATTCCAGCAGGGAAAGGGACAGATAGGAGTTCTTATCCGACATGGTTCATATATATCGGTATATTGTAACCTTAGCGAGACACGTCTCAAGAAGGGAGACAAGGTAAGGACTTCGGACATTGTAGGCAATATTCAGACATCGGAGGATGGAACTCCCATTCTGCATTTCCAACTTCACAAGGAAAGCACAAGACTCAATCCTTCAGACTGGTTGCGTCGATGAAATATGCAAAATAATAACTATTTTTGCAGTCCAAAACCAACCAGTATGATTACAGCAGACCAACTTAAAGACGTACTTGACCGCACAGAGGCACTTAAGCGCTATCTGAATATTGACTCCAAACTCATTCAGGTTGAGGAGGAGCAGTTGCGTACTCAGGCCCCAGGATTCTGGGATGATCCCAAGAAGGCCGAGGTGCAGATGAAAAAGGTCAAGGACCTTCAGGGTTGGATAGACGGTTACAAGCAGGTAAAGGCATTGGCCGATGAGCTCCAGCTGGCTATGGATTTTTACAAGGAGGAACTGGTTACAGAGCAGGAAGTTGATGATAATTACGCCAAGGCTTTGGAGGCAGTAGAATCCTTAGAACTTAAGAACATGCTTCGCGAGGAGGCCGATCAGATGGATTGCGTACTGAAGATCAACTCCGGTGCAGGCGGTACTGAGAGTCAGGATTGGGCCCAGATGCTCATGCGTATGTACATGCGTTGGGGAGAGGAAAACAAATACAAGGTTACTGTAGCCAACCTTCAGGAAGGCGATGAAGCCGGAATCAAGCAGGTTACCATGGAGATTGAGGGCCCGTTTGCATACGGTTACCTTAAGGGAGAGAACGGTGTCCACCGTCTGGTCCGCGTATCGCCGTACAACGCTCAGGGCAAACGTATGACATCATTCGCCAGCGTGTTTGTAACCCCGCTTATCGATGATTCCATAGAGGTAGACATCAATCCAGCACTGATGAGTTGGGATACATTCCGCAGTGGAGGTGCAGGCGGTCAGAACGTCAACAAGGTGGAATCGGGCGTACGTCTGCGCTACCAGTTCAAGGATCCTTATACAGGTGCCGAGGAGGAGATACTTATAGAGAATACTGAGACCCGTGACCAGCCCAAGAACAAGGAGCGTGCACTGCAGCACCTGCGTTCCATCCTCTATGACAAGGAACTGCAGCACCGTATGGCAGAGCAGGAGAAGATAGAGGCCGGCAAGAAGAAAATAGAATGGGGTTCACAGATACGCTCTTACGTATTTGATGACCGTCGTGTCAAGGATCACCGTACCGGATATCAGACATCCGATGTAAACGGTGTCATGGACGGACACATAGACGGATTCATCAAATCCTATCTGATGTCGTTTGCAGAATCACAGAATCAACAGTAATTTCCAATAATCTTAACACTAATACTATGTCTATTGAAATTGAACGAAAATTTCTGGTCAGGAATGACTCCTACCGTACGCAGGCATTCAGTTATTATGACATTCTTCAAGGCTATATAGCCCATGAGAACGGTCGTTCAGTGCGTGTCCGCATTACTGACAAGGAGGCTATCCTGACCATCAAAGGCCCTTCGGACGTCAAGGGCATGAGCCGTTATGAGTGGAATCACGTAATTCCCGTAGAAGAAGCCCGCGAACTTTTTGAACTCCATCAGAGCGGTGCAATAGAGAAACGCCGTTATCTTGTACACAGCGGTCCTCATGTTTTTGAGGTGGATGAATTCCACGGTGAAAACGAGGGTCTTGTGATGGCCGAGGTTGAACTGGGCTCAGAGAATGAGCCGTTCGTGAAACCTGATTTCATAGGGAAGGAGGTTACAGGTGACCGTCGTTATTATAATGCCTACCTGGCCACAAATCCCTATAAGACCTGGATTAAAGAGTAATCAGTCCCTGACCTTGATTATTTTTCGGAGTGCGTAGTAGCCTATTGCGGCACCAGCCAGCACTCCTACGGTATCGGCTATCAAATCTATCCAATCACCGCTACGGTTATCTGTCAGAAGAGCCTGTGCTATCTCCATTGCACCTCCCAGAGCTATAGGAGCGATGATACCCAGCAGAATTATCTTGACCTTTTCCAGACCTGCATGATGGCGCAGGTACTCAAGCCAGATAATCAGTTCCAGACCTCCGTACATGCAGACATGGGCAATTTTGTCAATGTAGGTTACAGTGTCCAGTTTTGTCTTGGGGGGATTGAAAAGTGACAGGAACACAATGGCTGCAATGACCAGCAGTGACAGAGGATATTTCCTAATGATTCTTATCATGACACAAAAATAACCAATTATACCATAACATTATGTCTAAAGACCATTTCTATTTCAACCGCAACGACCGTGTAGTGGCGTTGGTGCTCCTTATCATAATATTGACAGTCAATATAATCAGGATTCCACATAAGAGTCCTGCCGTAGAGACAATGGTTGAAACAGATTCCACAATTCATACATCATATCGTAGACAGCCCAAAGATTCTACGCGTATATATTACCGGAGGGATACTGTAAGGATAAAGACTTATGTAAGAGATACCGTTACAAGAAAGAGCATAGCGTTCAGGGCGGACAGCGCAAAAAGAGTCATATATACGGGTAAGACCAGACCATTATCACCGCTTGACCTGAATGCAACGGACAGTTCCGCTCTGGTTCAGTTGCCGGGTATCGGTCCGGTCTTTGCATCCAGAATAATCCGGTACAGGGAGCAGTTGGGCGGATTCACTGCAACCAGTCAGCTTGCCGAAATAAATGGATTGCCCGATTCTCTGATGGAATGGTTCGTTATTGGCGATACCATCCCCATAGAAAAGATCAGTGTTAACCATGAAACTCTTAGTGAACTGAGGCGTCATCCGTATCTGAATTTCTATCAGGCAAGAGCCATTGTTGAATTTCGTAGGGAGCGGGGAGATATAAAAGGTCCCGAGCAGCTCTCCCTGCTTGAGGAGTTTACCGCCCGGGACCTGGAACGTTTAATGCCTTATCTGGATTTCAGATAATCAATATCCGGCAAGTTTCTTTATCTTCATGGGGATTTCGGTGTTGTCCATCTGACCTGTGAACTGCTCGGCACCGGCTCCGATGGCAAATACTGGAACGTAGCTACCTGAATGACAACCGGCAGCCCAGCTTATCTGTGCGCATTCTGTCATTATACGTGCGGCCTCATCGGTCAGTCTGTCAACCTTAAGATACTCTCCCTCCTTGAGCTCGCCTAATCCCATACCGAAAGTTTCAATATATACACTCCTCAAACGGTCTGTCTGTTTGTCTGTAAGAGTTACAGTATCCCAGAATCCAAAGTTTTCCTTAAGTTCCTGCTGGACCTCATCCCAAGTCAGGATATCGCCTATTTCACGTCCCATCTTTTCCAGATGTGCAGTAAAAGCGTCCTTACTCATTTTCTGATACTGAAGGACTTTAAGGTTGGTCTTGTAGTCACCGGCGGTAAGGCCCAGTCCTCCTGTCTCGTGATCGGCTGTAATGACAATCAGGGTCTCTTTCTTATGCTTGAGATAGAAATCATATGCAACCTTTATTGCTTCGTCAAAGTCAAGCATCTCCTGAATGTATGCTCCAGGATCATTTGAATGACAGGCCTGGTCTATGCGTCCTCCCTCCATCATCATGAAGAATCCTTTCTTGGGGTCTTTCATCATGAAATCTATGGCAGCCTCAGTTATCTCTGAGAGTTTCATATCTCCCTCTTTGCGGTCAATTGCGTATGAGAGATAATGATTGCTGTTGGGCTCCTTGTCAAAAAGAACAACCTTATCGGAAGATGCGGCTTTCTGCTTGTATTCATCATATCCGTGAACTATTGTGTATCCGGCTTTCTCTGCCTGGACATAGTTGCCTTCATCACTGTTGTCACGGGTATAAGGAGAGTGGAAATCGGCTCCGCCAAAGAACTCAAACCCTGATTCACCAAGTTGTGCGGCAATCTCATGATACTGGTTACGGTGCGGGCGGTGACCATAGAAACAGCCGGGAGTGGCATGGTCTATGCAGACAGATGTACCAATTGCCACACGCACACCTTTCTTATGAGCCATTTCGGCGATGCTCTCTACACGTGTCTCCTTATCGGGCAGGACACCCAACACGTTGTTATCGGTTTTCTTGCCGCCAGCAAGTGCGGTACCGGCAGCTGAACTGTCAGTCACATCGCTGTTGGCAGAGTAGGTAACTACAAGTCCGGTGTATGGGAACTGCGTAAAACACAATGGCTTGAATCCGTACTTTCCTTCTATATCCTGAAGGTAATACTGGATACCCATCACCTGATTGGTGCCCATGCCGTCACCTATGAAATAAAACACATACTTGGGTCCCTTCTTGGCCGATGCAGTAAATACCAACAGCATCATGGCCAGAATCATAGTAATCCTCTTTCTCATTGGTCAGTTATTTAAGTTCTAGTGCGGTTTATTTAATAATCTCCATTGAGAGAATCCTGATATCTTTGATGGGGCGGTCATTTACATCCGTTCCTGCTCTTTCTATCTTGTCAACTACCTTCATTCCGTCCAGGACCTCACCAAACACTGTATATTGGTTGTCAAGGAAAGGCGCACCGCCTACTGAGGTATAAGCTTCAACCTGTTCTTTAGTGAACTTGAACGGTCCCTGCTCCTTAAGTATCTGATCTGTCTTGGCTATCAGTTTGTCCTGCAGTCTCATCAGGCTGTCTGTATCCTCTTCCATCTGGAGCCTCATTATCTCTTCGCGGTTCTGGCCGCAAAGGAGATTGAAAATGGTCTGCCCTTGCTGTCCGTCTATCTGTTTCTCCAGTTCCTGAAGGTCATATTTTCCATATGACTTACCGGTTACGATATAAAACTGGGAACCAGATGACTGACGCTCAGGATTAACCTGATCAGCCTGGCGGGCAGCACTTAATGCTCCGCGTTTATGGAAGTATTTGGGATATACGAATTCGGCGGGAATGTTGTAACCGGGACCACCTGAACCCAGCATCGCATATTTTTCGGCATTCTTGGATTCGGGATCTCCTGCCTGTACCATGAAATCACGTATTACACGATGAAACAGGATGCTGTCATAATAATGTTCCTGCACCAGTTTTATGAAGTTATCCCTGTGTTGGGGAGTCTCATTATACAGTTTTATGGTAATATCACCTGCCGAGGTCTTAATAAGTACCTTTGTTTCACTCTCGGCTGACTGCGCGTTGGCGTTCCGCGAAGAACCGCCGCCGCAGGAATGGATAGTTGCTGCCATCAGTAATAGTGCTAATAGTTTGTATTTCATCTTTTATTCTTTCTTTATTACAAAGGTAAACTATTTTTTGTTACAAATCACGTATCTTTGCGTTAAAGCAATAGCGACTAAAGTATGCCACTTTTCCCGGCCGGTACAGAGATCCCTGCGTTTTATACTGCCCCCCAATGGTTCATTGGTAAGGTAAAGTATTGCCATGAATGGAAAGTTGCCGATATGCTCAAGGATATGAAGGTGGAATACTACCTTCCGTATCAGACCGTAAAACGGAAATGGAGTGACAGGACCAAAACGGTTAATGTCCTTGTTATCCCCAGGTATATATTCATTCACTGTAAGAATTCCCAGAGGGTGTCCATACTTGAAAGGATTAGCAGTATCACAGGTTTCATGATGGATAAAAACCTGAATATACCGGCTACCATACGTGAAAATGACCTGGAGACTTTCCGAAGGATGGTGGATTATGAAGATACGCCCGTTACGGTAGACCAGTACCAGTTTATTCCTGGTGACCGTGTGCGTGTAAAATGCGGCCCGCTTAAGGATAGGGAGTGTGAGCTGATTGAGGTCTCCAGCAAGAAGTGTGTCGCTGTAAGTCTGGGAGTGCTGGGTTCTGCCAGAATTGAGCTCCCGCTCACATATATAGAAACAATAGAAAACTAAAAACATATATCTTATGAAGATTGCAGTAGCAGGAACAGGTTATGTAGGACTTTCACTAGCCACGCTATTGGCTCAGAAAAATCATGTGACAGCTGTTGATGTAGTAAAGGAGAAGGTTGACCTTATAAACAACCGTAAATCGCCCATACAGGATGATTACATTGAGAAGTATCTGGCAGAGAAGGAACTGGACCTGACCGCCACATTGGATGGTGAAAAGGCATATTCCGATGCCGACTTTGTGGTCATTGCCGCTCCCACCAATTATGACAGCAAGAAGAACTTCTTTGACACCAGCCATGTTGAGGAGGTGATAGACCTGGTGCTCAAGGTCAATCCGGATGCAATAATGGTAATCAAGTCAACCATTCCCGTAGGGTATACCGAGAGCGTAAGGGAGAAATTCTCATACCGCGAGCGTCTGCAGGACGGCACCATGAAGGTGGTTGTGCCCAATATCATATTCGCCCCCGAGTTCCTGCGTGAGAGCAAGGCTCTTTATGATAACCTCTATCCGTCCAGAATTATCGTTGGATTCGATAAAAACGTAAAGCGTCTGGAGGAGGCCGCACATACGTTTGCACGCCTTCTGCAGGAGGGAGCCATAAAGGAGAACATAGATACCCTCTATATGGGAACCACCGAGGCCGAGGCCGTAAAGTTGTTCGCCAACACCTATCTGGCCCTGCGAGTAAGTTTCTTCAATGAACTTGATACATACGCCGAGATGAAGGGTCTTGACACCCGTGCCATCATAGACGGCGTGGGCCTGGATCCGCGTATCGGAAGCCACTACAACAACCCGTCGTTCGGTTACGGCGGCTACTGCCTGCCCAAGGATACCAAGCAGCTGCTGGCCAACTACAATGATGTGCCTGAGAACCTTATCCAGGCAATTGTAGATAGCAACCGCACCCGTAAGGATTTCATTGCAGACCGAGTTCTGGAGAAAGCCGGCTACTACACTGCCAACAGCGCATGGAACGAATCATCGGAGAAGGATATAACGGTAGGTGTCTATCGCCTTACCATGAAATCCAATTCTGATAATTTCCGCCAGAGCTCCATTCAGGGTGTAATGAAGCGTGTCAAGGCCAAGGGAGCCAAGGTAATCATCTATGAGCCCACGCTCAAGGACGGCGATACATTCTTCGGGAGTGAGGTGGTCAACAATCTGGACGAGTTCAAGCGCCGCTGCAACTCCATCATAGCCAACCGCTATGACTCCTGCCTGGATGATGTCCAGGATAAGGTCTATACCCGTGACCTCTTCCGCCGCGACTGATCAGAAGAGTTTATCTTTGGTGCTGGACATAATATCCTCAGTTGCACTTTCTGTAGCTGTTGGTTTAGTCCGGTTTTTGTAGTAATCTATCCTGAAGTTGATAGGAATCGTGAATTTTACCCTTTGGGCTTCATCTTTATGCCTGCCGGGTTTCCATTTGGGCATTGCCGATACCAGACGTAATGCCTCTGCATCAAGAATGGGGTGTACACTCTTTACAACCTCCGGTTTTGTAATGGAACCATCCTTTTCAACGATGAATGTAACCAGGACACGCCCCTCAATATTATTCTCCCAGCATGAGTCAGGGATAACCATATTGTCTCTAAGGTATCCCATCAGGGCATTAATGCCACCCGGGAACTCCGGTGATTCTTCAACCACCATAAAAACATCCTCCTCACCGGGTGCTTGACTCTTCTGGTCAGATTCCACAGGCTTATCCCAGTCATCGTCACCATCTAAATCTAAAGTTGCATATTCAACAACACCATCTGTACAGTCAAGGATATCTGCATCGTCCTCGGCTTTACCTTCATTGCCTTGGGGCGGGATCACTTGTTCCTGACCGACAGGTGTTTGAGTGTTGTCTGCCGGAACATCATCCTGTTTGGAGAGCAGGCTGACGGTGAACACCAAAGCCATTATGATTGCGGCCGCGGCAGGTAGACCAACTGCAATACTCAGATATGTGCGGCGACGGCGTGCAAAACGCTCCCGTGTTGCCTGCCTGTTGAGGAAAGCATCACGGTCTGTGTCAGGCAGTTTCATCTCATAGCCTTCAAGGCGCTGCTTGAATATATCGTCAAAATCTTTCATCTTCCTGTCCTTTTAAGATAATCATTAATCTGGCTCTTCAGCTGAGCGCGTGCTTTAGCCAGAATGGATGCCGAACCTTTCTCCGTGATTCCTATGGCTGCGGCTATATCCTTATGGCTGAAACCGTCTATGCAGTACATGTTGAATACCGTACGTCTGACCGATGGCAGGGCTGCCACCATATCCATAAGTGCCTGTGCCGGAATATCATCGGCCGCATCGTCATCGGTATCAGGATTGCCCGTTTCAACAGTCTGATCCAGCGGGACAAGACGCAGCTTGCTCATCTGGCGCAGGCGGTCAATCACAACGTTGACCGTAAGGCGGCGTAGCCAAGCGTAGAGTGAACCGTCACCGGAATAACTGAAAGACCGGAAACTGTCCATAGCCTTTATCATGGCGTCGTGCATCAGGTCCTGAGCCTCCTCACGGTCTGCCACGTATCGGTAGCATAGTGCATACAGGCGCGACGCATACTGAGCGTAGAGTTCGCCTTGCGCCTCCCTATCGCCTGCAGTGCACAAGCGGGCCAGTTCCTGCTCAGTTCTCATCCTACTTTCAGCTTTTCCGGTTTTAGAACGGCAAGATACTTAAAATACGTCTTTCTATGATCTTTTTCTTTAGATTATCTGCGGCGGCCGAAGAGTCTTCTTCTGGGTTTGTCATCAAATTGTGTGGTTTGGATATCAACTATACCATTACGTCCGCGCGCTCCCCAGATTGCTGTGGATGCCGGGGAGGTGAGGATTGAAATGTTCTTTATCTTATTGGTAGCCAGTCCCAGAAGCTCAGCAGCTTCCTGGCGTGTAATATCATTGTCTGCAATCATATCCGACAGTTTCTTTCCGTCAACATCTGTTATGTTGCCATCAACAACCACTAATGGAATGGAAACCTCCTTTGTCCTGTCTTTGACTTTTGACGAAGAGCCGATGAGCCTGTTCACTACAGAATCCTCATTATGAAGTGGTGATGCAAAAACATTAGGGATATCCGTCTTTATGTTTTCATAAAAGAAATCACGCTCTTCATCAGGGAGAATGCAACGTACCATCCAGCCTATCTCGGGTTTTAAAGCTCCGGTTGAGGCATCTTCGCTCAGGCCAATGATGCCCGCATACAGCAGCATATCGTACTTGGCAAGAACAGTTCCGTCATAGTCCCTGATTTCATAGATGAAAGGTGTCTCTACAACCTCGGGAAGCAGTCTGGCGTTGTACGTCATTGGACCGGATATCCTGTCGCCGAACGCATTATACGGATAGAAGGTGGTAAACCAGCCGTCAAACTTAAGTTCAGTATTGTCGGTGGGCATTCCGCAACTGGTTTGCCTGAATTTGACCGATCCCACCATCTCCATCCAGTACTCTTTTACTATTTTACCCTGTGAGGCATCCACAAACTGTTTAAGTATAGGATCCAGGCTTTCTATCCACCAGTCCATTCCATATCCTTTAAGGGATTGGGCCTTCTCCCTTACCTTGCGCCAATCGTCAGGAGTTCCGGTCAAGGTGATATCCGGTATTCCGCATCCAAATGTCATCACCTTGTATTCAAAATAGGATTTTACCGATTCCATCAGGGTTATCTGTGATGCAATCTTTTCAGTTCTGCCCGTGGTGCTGAAATCGGCGGTAATGATATCGGCAATATTATTCTTTGTATTGCTCCTTATCTGTTTCTCAAACTCGCCGAAGATAGAGTCCCAGTTAACCTTATCAGTCTCAAGAAGGAGGTTTTTGTGGGATTCCACCTCAAGAGTCTTCTTACCCTGGTGATAAACTATCTTGTCTCGGAGTTCCTCAGAGTTAAGGTTCACATGGGCTGCAAATCCCTGACTTATAAGCAACCAGATCACATCGGGAGACAAGACTATACCCCTATGACTTGCATAGGCATTGATCATTCCCTTATAGAATGAGTGGGTACCGAAAGAAATCAGTGAATCACCGTCAATACTGCTTTTGATTACCCCGTTACGGTAATCAGCACTATTGTATTTTACAACAGTATTGGCAATCTGATATGAAGAACTGTGCTGGAATGAGCGTTCTATGAGTTCCAGATCCTCAACATGGAAAGTAAAACCGGAGTTTTGCGCCAAAGCGCCAACCGTGAGAAGACTCAATACCAATCCAACAAACTCTCTTTTTGCAATAGACTTATTCATACCCAAAAGTTTTATCGTCGATGCAAATGTAAAGAGCCCAACTACATCAATCCAAGAGATGAGCGTTGCAAATCCGTTGCAAATTGCGTTTCCCTAAAAAAGGTTGACTCGGATTGCACTACTTGTGATCCTGGTTGAAGAGGCGGAGGCGCTCCTCAAGGGCGGGGAACTGGTCATCACGGAAATTTGATGAGCAGCCGCGCATGCCCTGGCGGTCACTTCCGGTCGATGACAGGACAATTCCGCTAATTCCGTAGTAGAGCAACTCGTGCATAAGCTGTCCGCCCTCCATGGGTGTGCCGTCAGGAAGGTTATAGCCGAATGTAAAGTAGAATCCGTCGCTTACCGGCTCCTCCAGGTCCTTATCGTAAGTGATATGGAATCCGTTGCGCAGCATAGCCTCCTTGATTTTCTCCGAACGGCGTGCATACTCACGGATATCCTCACGGAATTGGTAAGTACCGTCACATGCGGCCTTGAGCATAGCGGCCATAGCGCACTGTACCGAGTGGGTTACGCCCGATGACATAGCGTAAAGCATATCGTATGCATAGACTGCACCAAAGCGGGATATGTTGTAACGCTTCTGCAGAGTCTCAAAATGACGCTCGGCCAGCTTGTCCGATATGCAGGCTACGGCGATACGCTCACCGGCATAACTGAATATCTTGCTGCCGCTTATCATCATGATGTAGTTATCGGTGTAGTGCGATACACTAACCTGATAAGGCGGCTGGAAAGGAACACCCAGACCGTCACGACGGAAATCCATAGTCATGTAGGCCAGGTCCTCCAGGATGATGGTATCATATTTTGTAGCCAATCCACCGATAGTTTTTATCTCCTCCTCGGTCAGACACATCCAACTGGGGTTGTTGGGGTTTGAATAGACGATGCAGCAGATGTTGCCTTTCTCTAAGTAACTTTCCAGTTTGGGTCCCAGTTTCTCTGCACGGAAACCGGCTACGTCAAACTGGGCGAACTTGACACCCATAACCTGGCACTGCATCTTCTGGACGGGGAATCCCGGGTCAATAAAGAGGATGGTATCCTTCTTGGGGTCAACCTGCGAGCAGAGCAGGAATGCGGCAAATGTGCCCTGCATGGCTCCGCAAGTGGGAGTGCAGTGAGAGGGCTGGATATCGGTATTGATGAAAGCCTTGACAAAACGGGCAGCCTGCTCCTTGAGCGGGGTTATTCCCTCAATGTTGGGGTACTTGGAAGCCACTCCGCGGTCCAGGGCCTCTTTCTGTGCCTGGATACCTACAGCTGCTGCCGGTATTCCGGGTACACCCATCTCAAAATGTATGAACTCCTTGCCGGTCACCTTCTCGGCATTCATGGCGCAGGCCAGCACCTGACGGATGGAGGCCTTGTTCATATCGGTTACCTCAATGCTCTTGAGGAAATCATCTATAACGTTTTTGGGAATAATCGTATTCATCGGTGTTTTTATTCACAGTTACGGCCTATCTCAAGGGCCTTTATGTTCATATCTACAATTGCATCACCCTTGGCGCAGAATATGGTGCGTACGCTCTGGCACAGCTTGTCAAAGCTGATGCTCTTGAGTGCCTTTGATGCGGCGCCCAGAAGGATCATGTTGACAGCCTTGGGCATCTTGTGCTCCTTACCCAGTTCATCGGTATCGATCAGGATAACGTTGCCAAGCTCCTTGAGCTCGGCTATGATGGCGTCCTTATCAGGGTAATTGCCAATGTTTACAAAGGGGTTGGATGATGTGATAACCCATCCGTCCTTGCTCAAGTAGTGCTTGTAACGCAGGGCCTCCATAGGCTCCATGGCGATGATGATATCGGCCTGACCAAGTGATATCAGGTCACTTGCTATGGGCTGGTCCGATATGCGTAGGTTTGACTGCACGTCACCACCTCGCTGGCTCATTCCGTGAACCTCGGCCTGCTTGATGTAGAGGTCCTCCTCAAGGGCGGCCTGACCTATTACTGTTGCGATTGAGAGGATACCTTGTCCTCCTACGCCTGCAAGAATTATATCTGTCTTCATTTCTGTGCTGCTTTTGCCTTTGCCTTGCGGGCAAGTGTCTGGATACATTCACGGCGCGGTATGATAACCGACAGGCCCTGATACTCAATCTCCTCACGCAGTGTGCGTGTAATCTCCTCCATGTTCTGGGGCAGTGGGACAACCACCTTGAGGTGATCCGGATCAACACCTATACCGCGGCAGATAGCCTCGAATTTGTTGGTTCCGGCGCTGTCCTGTCCGCCGGTCATACCGGTAGTCAGATTATCGGATATGATGATTGTGATGGGAGAGTTCTCATTTACTGCATCCAGCAGACCGGTCATACCGGAGTGGGTGAATGTGCTGTCACCTATTATGGCCACTGCGGGGAACACGCCTGCATCGGCTGCACCTTTGGCCATAGTGATGCTGGCACCCATATCAACCGTGCTGTCAAGAGCCTGGAACGGAGGCAGGGCACCTAAGGTGTAGCAACCTATGTCACCGAACACCTTGGCTGTCTTGTAATCCTTGAGAACGATGTTGATGGCCTCATACACCGAGCGGTGACCGCAACCCTGACAGAGGGCGGGCGGACGGGCCACTACATTCTTGGCAACCTCGGGATGTGGCAGCGGAGCCAGACCTAAGGCAGCCTTTACGATATCGGGATTGAGTTCTCCCTGACGGGGTAATTCTCCGGTCAATCGGCCTATTATCTTGCAGTCAGAGGGCAGTATGCCTGCCACCTGCTCCTCTACAAACGGCTGGCCGTCCTCAATAACCATTACAGAGTCACACTGCTCGGCAAGAGTACGTATGGTCTCTGCAGGTATGGGATACTGTGAAATCTTGAGTACGGGGAAAGGTATGCCCTCGGGGTAGCACTCGGACAGATAGTTGAAAGCGTTACCGCAGGCAATGGCACCCATCTTAAAGCGCTTGGCCTGAGCCTTGAAGCTGTTAAAAGGTGACTCCACCGACAGACGCATAATCTCAGGCTGACGCTCCAGCAGTGAGGCGTAGCGGCGCTTGGCGATAGCGGGCAGCAGCACCCAGTCACGGACACCGCTTACCGGATTCAGGTCATTCTGATTACGCTTTTCCTTGAGAGACACAACGGCGCGGGAGTGTGCCAGACGGGTTACTGTACGCATCAGAACCGGCAGTTTGAGAGACTCCGACAGGTCATATGCATATGACATCATATCATAAGCCTCTTGCTGTGATGAGGGTTCCAGAACCGGTATCAGGGCAAACTTGCCGTAATAGCGGGTGTCCTGCTCATCCTGTGACGAGTGCATCGAGGGGTCATCGGCCACAAGGACTATCAGACCGCCGTTTACTCCGGTGATTGATGAGTTCACGAACGGATCGGCGGCTACGTTCATGCCTACGTGCTTCATGCACACAAGTGCACGCTTGCCGGCAAATGACATACCCAGAGCAGCCTCCATGGCTGTTTTCTCATTGGTACACCAGCGGTTGTGTATCTTCTCTGCGGGGTTCTTTTTGCAGTAACCCTGTATGTATTCGGTAATCTCAGTTGAGGGTGTGCCCGGATAAGCGTAAACTCCGCTAAGTCCGGCGTCGATGGCACCCTGCGCTATGGCTTCATCGCCAAGTAGGAGTTTTTTCATATATAATGTTTATTCAGCGGTTTTCTCAGCGTCTCTTATTTCACAATAGAATGCAGACTCAGTTGTATAGATATACGGCAGCAACCAGAGGTAACCTATACCTAGGGTAAGGATTCCCAGAAGGATCCAACCAATGAAACTCAGGCCCAAAAGCAGGAATCTCCATTTGTTTCCGTTCATAAGGGTGCGGCTGCGGCGCATTGTATCTATGATATCAAGCTCGGGATTGTCGACTATGATAAAACTGATCATAGAGTACATAAGACCAATCCAGATGCTATATACAAGAGCTAATATTACCAGAATAACGGCAACTACACCACTCTGTAATACTAATCCTACCAATACCAGGATTATTATGGCCGGAACAAGTATCAATGCAATCAGTATTCCGACGCATAAATAAACCAGCACTATGTGAAGATAATGCTTGCTGAAGGCCAGTTTGAAGAAATTCCTGAAAATGGCGTTATCGGCACCCTTGCTTTCAAAGAGAACCCTGAAAGAATTGTAAACACCGATACCCAGAGGCATTGTAAAGAGTATTCCGCCCAGGACCTGAAGTATGGTAACATAGATATTGCCTCCCATTGCCTCCATTAGAGCGGCTGTATCATTGGTAAACAGAGCTTCATAATAATCCAGGATATTGGTGCCTGATAACAGTTGGAAAACCATGCTGAAGGCGATGCTTACAACCAGTAGGCCCAATGTAGCCAGAACTGCCTTTCCCCAATTTCCACTGAGGGCAGCAATTGCCTCATCCTTAAGTTGAGATATTCTTTTCATATTATAGGTTGTTTAAGTTTGACCGATACAAATATAAGGATTTATTTCTCTTCGGCATCCATAAGCGAGGTCGATGCGTGAACTGTAACCTGACGCTCGTAGCAATCAAACATCCTGTCAACATTCTCCTTCTCCTTAACTTTGGTGAATGCGCTTACTATGGGAACTATCACCAGACCGGCCACCATTGAGAGCACACCGGCGTTGATGGGTGATGAGAAGAACGGGCTTATGAATGTGGTCCCCGTGAATGTTCCGTACATGCAGCCGCACATAATGCCCACACCCACGATGAAACTGGCCCAGACTGAAGCCTTGGTGGTCTTTTTCCAGTAGAGTCCATAGAGGAACGGAGCCAGGAAAGCGCCGGCCAGAGCGCCCCAGCTGATACCCATAAGCTGAGCAATAAAGGTAACAGAGCTCTTGGCCTGAATGATGGCCAGAACTGATGAAACCGCAATGAAGAACACCACCAGCAGACGGATGGAGAGTAGCTGTGACTTCTCACTCATGCTCTTGCCGCCCTTGGCAAGTGCCGGCTTGATGATATCGAGCGTAAGGGTTGAGCCCGATGTCAGAACCAGCGATGAAAGGGTTGACATTGATGCCGAGAGCACCAGGATGATAACCACGCCGATCATCAGGTCGGGCAGGGTCTGGAGCATTGAAGGTACTATGCTGTCATAGATGGGGCCCTTGGCTCCATACTCTATCTTATCGGCATACAGACGGCCGAATCCCCCCAGGAAGTAGCAACCGCCGGCCACGATGATGGCAAAGAATGTGGAAATGAACGTGCCCTTGCGGATGGCGGCCTCGTCACGGATAGCGTAGAACTTGCCAACCATCTGGGGCAGACCCCATGTGCCAAGTGATGTTAGCAGAACCACGCCCAGCAGATATATGGGCTGCGGGCCGAAGAACGATACAAAGGCTCCGTTCAGCGCAGGTGCGCTCTCGCTCTGAAGCTGTGACAGTTTCTCGATTGCTGCGGTGAATCCGCCGTTTCCGTTAAGTACTGACAGGATTACGGCAACTATACCGACCAGCATTATCATACCCTGGATGAAATCGTTCACGGCTGTTGCCATGTATCCGCCCACCAGCACGTAGATACCGGTAAGGATAGCCATACCCAGCACGCACCAGCTGTAGTCAATGCCGAACGAGAGTCCGAACAGACGTGACAGACCGTTGTAAAGTGATGCGGTATAAGGAATAAGGAATACGAACACTATAACCGATGCAGCCACCTTGAGAGCCTCGGAATTGAAACGCTGTCCAAAGAAATCGGGCATGGTGGCGCTCTTTAGGTACTGTGTCATAAGGCGTGTGCGGCGGCCCAGGATTCTCCATGCCAGGAGTGAACCTATCAGTGCGTTGCCAAGTCCTATCCAGGTGGCGGACAGACCGTATTTCCAACCGAACTGACCGGCATATCCCACGAATATTACGGCCGAAAAGTAAGATGTACCGAAAGCGAATGCTGTAAGCCAAGAGCCCACCTTACGGTCACCCAGTACGAATCCCTGCACATTATTGGCTGTCTTGCGGCAATAAATTCCTACGCCAATCATTACGGCGAAGAACAGAATCAGAATGAGAATCTTTAAAAACATGGTTAATTGGATGTATTAAGTAATATTAGTTACATATTTATAAAAAAGAAGGGAATGAACGCTCATTCCCAACCTTGTATCAAAGTAAGACCTTTCTCCGTAGCCACCCGTTCCGCTATCTCAAGACTTGCGGGACGGATTATGAGCACCAGTTTTCCGTCTTTGTGGAAAGTGTAGAGGTAACTGATTGAGCAACCGCCCGATGTGAGTGCGTCGACAGCATCGGCAAATGCCGCGGTATCTGGCTCCACCTGAATGGCAAGAACCTCGTTCAGATTTACCAGGTGCCCCTGTGATGAAAGCAGGCGGGCTGCCTTTATCTGGTTTGATGTGATTAGGCGCAGTATTCCGTACTCGGTGGTATCGGCCACCGATGCGGCCTGTATCTCAATGTTCTGGTCCTTGAGGGCGGTCAGTATGTCACTCAGCTTACCGCGCTGGTTCTCAAGGAATATCGATATCTGCTTTATGGTCTTCATAATGTCCTTCTTTTAATGGTTGTTACGCAAATCATTCACTCTCTTGGCCTTGCCGTCGGTCTGCGGGATTACGCCCTTGCCTACCAACTTGACCTTAGGCGTAAACAGCAGTTCATCCTTAAGGCGGCGGGTTATCTCCTTGGTCAGGTTCTGCAGCATACCGAAGTCATCGGTAGCCTGAGCCAGCTCAGCCTCGATGGTCATCTCATCGTTATCGCCTATGGTCTCAATAGTAATAAGGTAGTCCGATGCCAATTCCGGGAACTGCATCAGAATCTTCTCAATCTGGATTGGATAGAGGTTTACGCCCTTTACTATGAGCATATCGTCCGATCTACCCTGGAAACGGGCCAGACGTACATGTGTGCGTCCGCACGGGCAGTCTCCCGGCAGGATGCGTGTAAGGTCACGAGTGCGGTAGCGGAACAGGGGCATAGCCTCACGGTTGAGCGTGGTGAGTACCAACTCTCCCAGCTCGCCCTCCTTGACAGGCTCCAGAGTCTCGGGATCCAGTATCTCAACAATGTAATTGTCCTCCCAGATATGCATTCCGTTCTGCTCCTTGCATTCAATTGCCACACCGGGACCGCACATCTCGCTCATACCGAAGTTGTTGTATGCCTTGGCTCCCCAAATCTCCTCAATACGCTTGCGCTGTGCCTCAGAGTGGGGTTCGGCACCTATGATAAGTGTATGAACGGTTGTGTTGCGCGGGTCGATGCCCTCCTCCTGGAATGCAGCGGCCAGACGTGTGGCATAACTGGGAATGCAATGAAGTGCGGTTGTGCCGAAGTCCGTGATGAACTTTACGTGGCGCTTGCTGTTACCTGCTCCTGCAGGAACGGTGAGTGCACCCAGACGCTCGGCAGCATACTGTATGCCCAGACCGCCGGTAAACATTCCGTAACCGGATGTGTTCTGTATGATGTCGGTGTTGCGCAGACCTATGCAGTACATGGAGCGTGCCATAGCATCGGCCCACTCGTCAAGGTCTTTCTGGGTATGAAGTATAACTGTTGGGTTGCCTGTGGTACCGCTTGACGAATGCAGACGGACTACCTTCTCCAGAGGAACGGACTTGATGCCGAACGGATATGTGGCACGCAGGTCGTTCTTGGTTGTGAAAGGAAAGCGCTTGATATCCTCTACAGATTTGATACTCTCCGGGGTAATGCCCAGCTCCTTGAATCTGGGAGCGTAGAACTCGCTTCCCATTGCAATCTCCACGGTTTTCTTGAGACGCTCTACCTGCAGCTTCTCAAGCTGCTTGCGGGGCATTGTCTCAATCTCCTCATTCCAGTATTTACCGTTCATACCTGTATTTTTATGCGTTATTTTTCTTTTAGTGCTGCAAATTTATAAAATTTTGGCAAGTTCTTCAAGCAAATAGCTTTCTCCTTTGTCAGAAAGACCTACATAATATCTCAAAGGCTGGTCGCTGGTAACGGATCTCTTAAGGAACACACTGCCTGCATCCTCTTTGACTGACAATTGTTCGGCTGTGGGCATCACAATCATTCCCGTAATGCCATTGGGGTATTCAATGATAAATCCGTTATCCGTTTTCCTGACTGTCCCATTACGGGCTGTACTGAGTCCGGCAGCTATATTCAGCAGTTCAAACGGCCCCGTGTAATAATCTATCACATACATTATGGGGCTGTTCCTGTAAAGGGTAACCTGCTTGTCAAGGGTAATGCGGGCATCCAGGATATCCCATGACTTGTGGTGAAGATGTATCACAAGCTTCTCTTTTGTCTTGTCCAGGATTTCGGCATTCTCAAATCCTTTCTCAGGTTTGTAAAGACCTGAAGTGCCCATTGGGCAAGATGCTCCGTACCCCAGGTTATAGACATCAATGGGCATATGTACGGTGCTTCCGTCCTGATATTTGACATAAGCCTCAAATGCGGGGTTATCCTCTTTCTGCTCGTCGGAGTCCAGGTCAACGCTGAACCTTATGACACCGTTCATCCAACTGGCCTGGCCATCCTTGAGGCTCAGACCGAATCCCCTGCCTGTGTCTTTGGCGCAACCCGCCAGTAAAGCGGCGGCTACGATAATGGTTGCCGATATGGTCTTTCTCATTTTCCCGAATATGCCAGAGCGTAAGTCTTGATCTGTTTGAGCATTGAAAGCAAACCGTTGCTGCGGGTTGGTGAAAGGTGCTGCGTAAGACCTATCGCGTCAATGAAATGAACGTCGGATTCAAGTATCTCGCGGGGTGTATGGTCAGAAAGTACACGTATCAGCAGAGCAATCAGCCCTTTGGTTATTATGGCGTCACTGTCGGCCTCAAAGTGTACCAGGCCGTCATTCATTTGGGCATGAAGCCATACGCGGCTCTGACATCCGTCTATCAGGTTATCCTCTGTCTTGTAAGCAGGATCCAGGGGCGGTTGCCCATTACCCAGGTCAATGATCATCTGGTATTTGTCCATCCAGTCGTCAAAGGCGCTGAACTCTTCAATAACCTCCTCCTGTAATTCGTCTATTGTCATGGTTGCTCGTTGTAAATTACCTCAATCAGCGTCTTGCCGACGGCTTCAAGTACGTTCTTGTCTATATTGTCTATATTATCCTTGGTAGTATGCCAAGTGGGTCCGAATGAACTCTCCTTGCAGTTAGGAAGATAGGGTACTATATCTATAGACGGGATACGGGCTATCAGGTTTATGTAATAATGGTCATCGGTTACGTATCCTCCGTCAACCGGAAGGAACAATGAGCCGTAACCCAGTCTGCCTGCGGCTCCCCAAACTTTATCCACTATTTTCTTTCCATACTTGACCGAAAACATCTCACGGCAGAAAGCAGCACCTTTGCCTCCAACCATATCAAGCAGGATTGCATAGCGGGCTTTATAGTCTTCCTTATGCGGATTCCTGGCCCAGTATTGAGTGCCAAGCCCCCACCATCTTTCTGAATCGTTACCCTGATAGCTGTCACCTGGTCCCCAATCTTCGGCATCAAGGAAAATGCAGTCAACACCTATTTCAGGGGCCTGTTTCTGCATCTGACGGGCTATCTCAAGTATCACAGCCACACCACTGGCTCCGTCATTGGCGGCATCGACCGGCTTATTCCAGTTGGCAGGATCGGGGTCATTGTCGGCCCAGGGACGGCTGTCCCAATGCGAACAAAGTATTATCCGGGCGGGCGAATCAGGGTTATAGCTGCCTATTATGTTGTATCCCCTTATCCTGGTCTTGTCAAAAGTAACGGTTTCAAAGCCTTGCAGGAAAGTCTCGGCTCCAAAGTCTTTGAGTTTTGTCATGAGCCAGGCGGCACATTTAAGCTGGGCGTCTGTGTTGGGTACACGCGGTCCGAAATCGGTCTGTGCCTTGATGTAGTTGAACGCGCTGTCTGCGTTGAAATCCGGTACGGGTTTCATTGTGACCTGCTCCGGGGTTATGGATACCTTGCGCCCTCCGCAGGACAAAACCACGAACAGTGTTGCCAGTATGATTGCAGAATTTTTCATCTTATCTGTTAAGTTTCCAGGTTGCGCCGTCCTTGGTGTCTTTTATCTCGAATCCAAGTGCGGTAAGTTCATTACGTATCTTATCGCTGGTAGCCCAGTCCTTGTTGGCTTTGGCGATGGCCCTCTGCTCCAGCAGCATATCCACCACCTTGCCGAACGCCTCTTCACGGCCGCTTCCACCTCCCTCTTCGGCCTTGATTCCAAGTATGTCAAAGAGGAATGTGTCAAACAGGCTCTTGAGCTCTGCCACATCGGCTGCAGTCAGTTTGGCGTTACCGTCAACAGCCTGGTTGATTATCTTGGCGGCGTCAAACAGATGACTTATAACGATAGGTGTGTTAAGGTCATCGTCCATAGCCTCATAGCACTTGCCCTTGAATTCGCTTACGCTGACGGTGCTCTGGGCCGCAGGTTGTATGCGGCCGATGGCGTTGTAGGCTTCCATAAGGCGGCTCATGGCCTTCTCGGCAGCCTGAAGGGCATCGTTGCTGAAGTCTACGGTACCGCGGTAGTGGGCCATCAGTATGAAGAAGCGGATGGTCATGGGGCTGTAGGCCTGTTTCAGATTGGGATTCTGACCGGTAAAGAACTCGTTCAGGGTAATGAAGTTACCCAAAGACTTGCCCATCTTCTGACCGTTGATGGTAATCATGTTGTTGTGCATCCAGTAGTGAACGATATCATGACCCTGGCTGGCTACAGCCTGGGCAATCTCGCACTCGTGATGCGGGAATATAAGGTCCATTCCGCCTCCGTGTATGTCAAAACGCTCTCCTAAGTACTTGCGGCCCATTGCGGTGCACTCGCAGTGCCAGCCGGGGAATCCGTTGCTCCAGGGTGACGGCCAGCGCATTATGTGCTCGGGCTGGGCTTTTTTCCACAGGGCAAAATCGGCCGGATTGTGTTTCTCCTCTTGTCCGTCCAACTCACGTGTGGTGTTGAGCACATCATCCAGGTTGCGGCCCGAAAGTATGCCGTAATGATGGTCCTTGTTATACTTGTTTACATCAAAGTAGATGCTGCCCTGGCTCTCGTAAGCGTAGCCGTTGTCAAGAATCTGCTTTACAAGCTCTATCTGCTCGATTATATGGCCCGATGCGTGCGGCTCAATGCTGGGCGGCAGTACGTTAAGCATCTCCATTGCCTTGTGGTAGCGCAGGGTGTAGTACTGAACCACCTCCATCGGCTCCAGCTGTTCCAGACGGGCTTTCTTGGCTATCTTGTCTTCGCCCTCATCGGCATCATGCTCCAGATGGCCTACATCGGTTATGTTGCGTACGTAACGTACCTTGTAACCTAAGTGCTGAAGGTAGCGGAACAGGATATCAAAGGTTATGGCGGGACGGGCGTGACCCAGATGCGGATCACCGTATACTGTAGGGCCGCATACGTACATACCTACGTGCGGCGGGTTCAATGCTTCAAACAGTTCTTTCTTCCTTGTCAGGGTGTTGTAGATGGTCAATTTGTTTTCCATATCATTTATTCATTGTTTCTTCAATTAACAGGAGGAGCCTGTCAACGGCATTCTCCTCGGGGATGTTCTTCTCTATGCACTCCTTGCCTTTGTACAGGCTTATCTTGCCTCGGCCTGCGCCCACATAACCGAAATCGGCATCGGCCATCTCGCCCGGTCCGTTCACTATGCAGCCCATGATGGCTATCTTTACGCCCTTAAGGTGTCCTGTGGCGGCTTTGATGCGTGCTATCGTATCTTCCAGATTGTAAAGTGTCCGTCCGCAGCCCGGACAGGATATGTACTCCGGTTTGCTGAACCTGATGCGTGCGCCCTGGAGTATGGCATCCTCTGTGGAACGTATCTGCGCTGCGGGTATGTTCGGGTTGCTTAACTTGAGGTCATTTGCCTTGCCGTCAATTAGCAGTGCGCCTGCATCCATTGCTGCATGCAGCTGGAAATCCTCAAGATTGCAGTCATCATAACTCAGTTTCAGCACTCCGTCCGTAATCTGTGCCGATGCCCGTACGCCGGCGCTGGTCTCTGCATAGTCAACCAGCTTGCGTGCAACAGGAATCTCACGCTCGGGAGCTTCGGACAGAGATACGCGTATGGTGTCGCCTATGCCTTCGGCCAGCAGTGCGCCTATTCCTATGGCGCTCTTTATGCGGCCGTCCTCACCATTGCCGGCCTCAGTCACACCCAGGTGGATGGGGAACGCCATTCCCTCACGGTCCATCTGCTTGACCAGCAGGCGTACGGTCTCTATCATAACCACGGTGTTGCTGGCCTTGATGGAAATGACCACGTTCATGAAATCCTGCTCCACACAGATGCGCAGAAATTCCATGCAGCTCTCCACCATACCGGCCGGAGTATTGCCGTAACGGCTCATAATGCGGTCCGAAAGCGATCCGTGATTTACACCTATCCTTATGGCTGTATTATGCTCACGGCAGATATTCAGGAATGGGATGAACCGGTCACGGATGCGCTGTATCTCCTGCAGATACTCCGCATCGGTATATTCCAGATGCTTGAACGTGCGTGCGGGATCCACATAGTTACCAGGATTGATACGTACCTTCTCCACATAGCGTGCGGCCACATCGGCCACTGCGGGATTGAAGTGGACATCGGCCACAAGCGGGGTGTTGTAACCGTGGGCTGTGAGTCCTTCACGGATCAACCGCATGTTCTCCGCTTCACGTGTGCCTTGGGTGGTCATACGCACCAGTTCGCCGCCAGCCTTGATGATTCGGATGGCCTGCTCAATGCAGCCTTCCGTATCCATTGTGGCGGTAGTGGTCATAGATTGGAGACGAATGGGATTGCTGCCGCCTATTGCGGTATCACCCACGCGTACGCTTACGGTATTCCTGCGGTTATATGCGCTCATCAGTTGGTCTTGTAGTTGTACTTAACCTGACTCAGTTCGGCGTTGGCCTTCTCTATCTTATCCTTGAGACCCTCCTTGTGTGCGGCCAGACGGGCTGCCAGCTCAGTGTCGGCTACAGCCAGAATCTGGGCTGCCAGAATGGCTGCGTTCTGTGCGCCGTTTACTCCAACGGTAGCCACAGGTATACCTGGAGGCATCTGGATGATGGAGAGCATTGCGTCCAGGCCGTCAAGCATACCCTTGATAGGCACACCGATAACCGGAACGTTTGTGTTGGCTGCAATCACGCCGGGCAGTGCTGCTGCCATACCGGCTGCGGCTATGATTACCTTGATGCCGCGTGCCTGAGCGCCTTTGGCAAACTCCTCTACAGCCGCAGGTGTGCGGTGAGCGGACAATGCGTTCATCTCAAACGGTACCTGGATACTGTCCAGGAACGCTGCCGCTTTCTCCATAACGGGCAGATCGGAAGTACTGCCCATGATAATGCTTACTGTTGGTTTCATATAATTCTAAATTTTCAATTCTTACGCATCCTTGCTACCGGAATCCCTATCTGCTCCCGATACTTGGCCACCGTGCGGCGTGCAACCTTGAATCCGCGCTCTGCCAGAATATCCGACAGCTGCTCATCGGTGAGCGGGTTAGAGTGGTCCTCGGCATCGGTAACCTCACGCAGTATGCGGTGAATCTCCTTGACCGATACCTCCTCGCCGCTGCTGGTCTTTACTCCGTCAGTAAAGAAAGCCTTGAGCGGGAATGTGCCGAACGGAGTCTGGACATACTTGCCGCTGGTTACACGGGATATGGTGGAAATATCGTATCCCGTCTTTTCGGCCACATCCTTCAGTATCATAGGTTTGAGCAGAGTCTCGTCGCCATCCATAAAGTACTGATGCTGAAGGTCTATTATGGCCTGCATGGTACGAGTCATTGTCTGCTCGCGCTGACGGAGCGCCTGTATGAATCCGCGTGCGGAGTCCAACTTGCTCTTGATATATACGGCTGCAGCTTTCTGGCTGCTTGTACCCTCCTTGATCTGGTTCTCCAGCATATCGGAATATTCGCGGCTTACGTGAAGCTGCGGAATGTTTCCGTTGTTAAGGGTAAAGTGTATCTCGCCGTCGTAGTTGTCAAGCAGGAAATCGGGCACTATATGCTGGCGGCTGTGACCCACGGTCTCTCCAAGAGAACTTCCCGGGCGCGGGTTGAGTTTTATCAACTCGGCTATCACAGCATCGGTTTGTTCCTTGGTCAGCTCCAGGCGGGCGGCTATCTTGTCCCAGCGCTTGTGGGTGAACTCATCAAACATGGTGCTGATGATACGCTCCTGCAGTTCCTTTGACTGTGAATCAGGTTTGCGGCGTATCTGTATGAGAAGACACTCCTGCAGGTTACGGGCACCTATGCCGGCGGGGTCAAACTCCTGAATAACCTTAAGCACCTGCTCAATCTCATCGACCGATGCATCGGTATCATGATAGAACGCCAGATCATCAGAAATGGCTTGCAGATCCTTGTCCAGTATGCCGTCATTGTCTATTGAGCCTATGATGTAGAGCGCAATCTTCATCTGGCGCGGAGTAAGGTCCTGCTCGCGCAGCTGCTCGTAAAGTATGTCATAGAACGAACGGGTATCAGCCAGAGGGATGTCGGCTACCTGGCCACCGCCTCCCTGCTGGCGGTCATACCAGTCATCGTCATCATCGCCCCAGTCATCGCGGCTGTCGGCGGGAGAGTAATCATCCTGACCGTACTGGAGTTCATCATCCTGAACGGCATCGTCGTTCTCGTTATCCTGGGCCGATATGTCAGCGGGGCCGTCCTCAAGGGCAGGGTTGTCGCCCAGCTCGGAGCGGACATGCTCTTCAAGCTCCAGAGTGTTGAGCGCAAGTATCCTGGCCTCAAGCACTTGCTGGGGCGATAGGGTCTGGACTTGCGTCTGAGTCTGGACCTGAGTCTGTATGTTGCCGTATCCTGCCATCAGATAATGATCAATAGTGGAAACTGCTGCCTCCTATGAATTCACGAACCAGTGATGTTGGTGGCAGGTTCTGGCTGGGGATTGTACGGAACAGCTTGAGGAAGTCCTTAAGCTGACGGGCCTTTGCATACTCGGGACTGTTCTCGGGAACCTCATCCAGAAGAGGCAGCACCATATCCTTGATGACTGCAATCTCAAAAATCATGGCCGAGTTGAACATAGCGTCGGCATTCTCCTGATAGGGGAATATCCATTTCTCCTCGCCGGCCCGTACCGATGCCCATCGGCCTATGGTATCCTGTGCCGAGTAACTGCGGTACTTGTGGTCACGTGTAATGCGGCGCAGCAGACGGTTATCGGTAGTGGGAATGTAGTTATGCTGGTCTATGCGTATGCAGGTCAGTGCCGATACGTAAATGAGGAAACGGCTGCTGGCCGGGATATCGGGCATAAGGTCCGGGTTGAGGGCGTGGATACCCTCAATGAGCAGTATGTCATTATCACCCAGACTCATCTCAGGGTCTGTGAACTCCCGTACTCCGCCCTTCTTGAAATTGAAACGCGGCGGAAGAATTGTCTTGCCAGCCAGCAGGTCCTTGAGCTGCTCATTAAAGAACGGCAGGTCAATGGCGTAGAGTGACTCAAAGTCATGCTCGCCGTTCTCATCGAGCGGGGTGTGGTCACGGTCCAGGAAATAGTCATCAAGCGAAAGGACCTTGGGGGTAAGACCGTGGGCCATAAGCTGCACCATAAGACGCTTGCTGAATGTGGTCTTGCCCGATGATGACGGTCCCGACACCATAATCAGTTTCAGTCCCTTGCCCTCATTACGGCGTTCCACAATCTGATCGGCAATATGTACAATCTTCTGTGACTGAAGGGCTTCGGCCACGTTTATGATCATGTTGGTCTCACCTTTGGCAACAGCCTGATTGAGCCTTCCAAGTGTAGAGAATCCCAATATGCGCATCCAGTCATGATGCTCCTTGAATATCTCAAACATCTTGTCCTGACGTATAAGCGGCTCAAGCTGATCAGGGTTGTTCTTATCGGGCAGACGTACCAGCACACCGCCTGACATTGGCTCCAGACCGAAAACCTTAAGGCATCCGGTGCTTGGAGGAAGTATTCCAAAGAACCAGTCTGGCAGATCCTCCAGTGTATAATAGCTGGTGTAGATGTTTCCTATGCTGCGCAGCAGACGCACATTGTCCTTACGTCCTGCACGCTCCATGATATCGGCCACATCGGTGGTGTGGGCGGTATGCTTTACGAACGGAATGTTACGGCCTATAATGCTGCCCATGCGCTCGCTTATATCGGTAACATCATCTTCAGTAAGGTCACGACCTATTTCAACGGGGCAATAAAAGCCCTTTGATATGGCGTTTGATACTCTTATCCTGCCTCCGGGATACAGTTCCGATACAGCCTTGTACAGAACAAATACAAGCCCCAGCAGATAAGACCGTGCACCCATGCTGGTTGTGGCATCAAGGAACTCAACATCACAGTCCTCATAGACTTTTGAATCCATGTCCATGATTTTACCGTTGGCACATGCACACATGGGAGAACCCTTAAGGCTTAATTGCAGCGAATTAAAGATGTGGGTAAAGGATACTCCGGGATCAAAACTCTCCGTCTTCTTGTTATTTATGCAGTATATCTCCATATTAGTTTATTTAAAAGAGATTCAAAATTACTGCATTTTTTGCTATCTGTAAAGTTCCTGGGGCATTAATTATTGTCACACCGATGTCCTTAATGCGGACATTACTTGTGGCGATACAAAAAATTCTTACAAGACTCCGCTATGTCTCTTAATGGAATTCACTATGACCTTAAGCAAACATCAGATACGCTCAGAAGACAAAAACAAACTCCCCAGTTAGAGAAATTTTTTTCTCCTTAAGGAGCGTAATATTTTTCCTTAAGGGGAGTACAAAGGCACAAACAAGCATGATAAAACAGTCAGCCCGGATGGCAGAAAGAAAAGTCCTTACAAAATTAAAACTTATAGAGCAGTTGCAGTAAAAGCCCCATCTGTGTCAGGCCTTCCTTTTGTTCCAGTTGAACTGTAGTACGTCCGTTCAAGTCAGATGTATCATAACTGGACAGAGCACCCATTGTTAATGACATATCAAAACCTATTCCCAGTTTTTCTTTTATCATACGGGAATAATTCAAATCCAAAGTCAAACCTGTAGTCTTTCCTGACATGTTGCCCTCGGCTTTATTGACAGTTCCTCTCCAACCATAAAAGAGCCAACCCAGACC
Source organism: Bacteroidaceae bacterium (assembly GCA_045534785.1). Classification (GTDB taxonomy): domain Bacteria; phylum Bacteroidota; class Bacteroidia; order Bacteroidales; family Bacteroidaceae; genus Colenecus. Next base: position 70,158 of record JAZSKJ010000002.1, read on the forward strand.
GACATTGTACATTAAAACGTTCTGCCCTTCATTAAATGCAAACCGCTGGGAATAAACAGGACCCAGATAAGTGATATTAACCTTATCTTTAAGCCAACCGGTAATACTGCTTGTTTTATAATCCATCAACGTCGATGCTTCCGAATGCATCACCTGGAACTTAAATCCAAAACCACAGGTTCTAGCCGAATTGAAATAGAAAACAAGATCAGACCCATACACTATTCCGTTAACCAAACTATTGGCGTGCATCATTTCTGTCCGACCCAGTTCCGGATTAATCTTATTAAGCCTACGCCCATACCCGGAATACACCCTGAAACCGACAGGGTCTGTAAAATCGTTGCTAAGGGTAATTTGGTTGCTCCCAGACTCAGATTGCGTTTCAATGGCATAGTGTAATTCCAATCCAGAAAAAGATGCCATATAATTATCTGCTGTTTTTGCCGAGCAAAACGCAAAAGCCGACAAACAAACGCTACACAATAGATATTTCTTCATAATTAACTCCTGCGACACAGGGAAGTGATCCTTCTGTGTCAGGTTCAAAATTTTTAAGGATATGTTATTGTCCAATTCAAGCTGTCCAAGTCTTTAATGGAACAGTAATAACGCTTAACTATAATTTGTTCGTTTAGAGTAGAATCTAGTCCCTGCATTTCCATTCTCCCATAGAGATTTTCATCCCCACAGATACTTTTGCTTTTTTCTGCATCATGAACAAAAATTATTACAGTTCCCGAACGGATAATAGATAAATAATATTCCCATGTAGTGTGCAAACGAAGCAGAGCTAAAGGACTGATATTTGCTGTTTGAGCTTTAACTAAATGAATATACTGATTACTATAAGTCAGCCAAAATTCATGACATAACGTATCTGGAGGTACGTAAGGACCATAGCTTACAAGGACGTTTTCGTCGCTGTTGTTTACAAAGGTTATATATTCATGAGCTCCAAACTTATTCACTGGTTCACAACCGGCTAATATGATAGTTGATAACAACAAATACTTTATGAAATGCTTCATGCTTGAACTTATTAAAATTTATATCTATGATTATGATTTCCACCCTCCAATCTTTTTTCTAAGTGACACAGGGATACGGTCCATTTGTGTCATTGTGCCATTCAGATTATTATGGGACACTGATTACATAATTGTATTTATAAAACTCATCCATCGAATGAATAGAAACTCTTTTGACAACTATATATTCGTCTCTTATTCGTTCCCAAGGGACTGTTTTTATTGTATCAGCATCAAAAAAGATAAAGTTATAAGTTCCTTTTAATGTTCCATTTCTGATATGGCTTTCAAAAAAACGAGATGTCTGTGAAGAATGAGGCTTAAGCAAATTTTCTGTCTTTTCAATACCATTAGGCCAAGGAGTCGTCTCTGACAACAATGTATCTGAACCTTCTCGAATATTGCAATAAACTATCAATGTATAATTTGTATTATTAATAAATTTTATATCAATAATATCAGATAAACTGCCAGGACATCCTGATAAAAACAACAATGTAAATATCAGGGATAATATACAAATCGTCTTTTTTAGTATCATGTCTAATTATTAGTTAGGATTTATAATATTATAGATTCCAAAGCCAACAGAAAATGGAATGAATAAGTTGTGCAACATTCTTAATTTATAATATTCCTGCGGATATTGTGATTCATAATAATTTTTTAAATCAATTTTATTATCAAATAGAATATTCAAATGATCAGCACCACGTGCCGAAGCATCTCTTTCAACCCACATATCTTCATGACTATTTCCAATTCTTGGTATTATCTCCAAAGCGCTAGCTAAGCTAAATATACCACCACTCAAAGCAGAAAAGCCACCCCAATCCCTTGATTGCATAAAATGACCATATTCATGAATTAGTAAGCTTTTAAATTCATTCTCATTTATGATATCTGAGTCGATCATAATATAATGTCCCAATGTAACACCAGATGCGCTCCAGTTAGTCCTCACAACAGTTGCTCCGTAAAAATCATCTACTTCCACTCTATCAAACATATTGGCGTTACAGGCATAGGCATAACCAAGCAATGATATTGGAGAACACCACACAGAGCGGAAATAAGAACGTCCAAATTGAATTAACTCTTTACAATTTTTCCCATTACCGTCCAACTCATCACTTTGAATCATACCTGTAGCAATTTTAATGGAATTCGTTGCTCGTTTAACTGCTTGATCACAACCATCATTCCAACCTCCATGATATAATCCGTCGAAAAAGCCAAATAATCCAGACGTAATAGCATCAGAGGTGGCAACTGTAACAAATGCCATTGCAGCCTCAATAGGAACTAAACCCAGTCCAACAGCCAAGCCCCACAGCCATGATATTTTTTCTCCACTGGGATCAGTATATCTAAGAGGATTGTTCAGACAGTAAGAATAGCGGTTAAAGTTTTGAGGATTGGTAGGAGCCTGTACAAATGGGTCTGAACTGAGGAAACGGCCCAGCAAGGGATCATACATGCGGCCGTTCATGTCAATGAGATTAATCTCATCTATATGCTCATGACCTGTAAAGCCGCGGTCAAACTCAATTGAGCCACTCATAAGGGTGCGCTTTCCCCACGGGTCAAAGCTTGCGCCGTAGCACTTGGTTCCGTACTGGTCATACAGTCCTGTTATGCTGCCCAGATGGTCCATGTCCATGCAGTAGGCCATGCCGCCAGATGAGTTTGATGTATATACCGCCGCGTTGCCGTCAGTGCCGTTTATATAGTAGTAGCGGGTGATATCGCTGCCCACATACTTCTCCTCATAGTCGCGGCCGTATGTGACCAGATGCACAAGGCTGTTGTTCTTCCACAGCACGGCAAGCACACGCTGAAGGTCAGGGCCGTAGGTGAGCTCATACCTGTAGGTGTCAGAGCCAACCACAGCGTTAACCTCACTGACCTTACCCCACAGGTTATATGTCACGCTCTGCGTCCCCTCTGGTATGAGACCGGAAGTGTTATCCACCGCTTCA
>JAZSKJ010000016.1:0-167658 GCA_045534785.1 Bacteroidaceae bacterium
TTGACGGTTCGTATTACCCTTGGACTTACTTTCTGAAAGTAAGCCCGTCGTACTACTTGTCTGTATGAAATCCTTTCAAAGAACTGCTTCCCTTCGGAAAGCGGATGCAAAGGTAGTGCTTCTGCAATTACCCACCAAACATTCGGCACACTTTTTTGCTGAATTTTTTTGTTAACAAATATAACTTGCTGATTATGACGAAGCACGGACAACGGAAGGTAAGAATACTCGAAAAACAAAAGAGGCGCAGCCTTGCGGCTACACCTCTTTTAATAACGCGTACGCGTATGTGTATAAGTATTACTCGTCGGGAGATTCGGGAGCGATAAGCTTGTAACCCTTGCCGTGAATGTTGATAATTTCTACTGAATCATCGTCCTTGAGGTGCTTGCGAAGCTTAGTGATATAGACATCCATACTACGTGCATTGAAGTAGTTGTCATCAATCCATATTGATTTGAGAGCAAAGTCACGCTGAAGAATCTCATTCTGGTGAGCGCAAAGGAGATTTAGAAGCTCCGACTCCTTTGTAGTCAACTTGGTGGACTTATCACCAATGGAAAGTATCTGTTTCTTGGCATCGAAGGTGAACTTACCTACCTGATATACGGTAACCTCACGATTCTTCTTGCCATGAACACGACGCAGGATTGCCTCCATACGAAGTGTCAACTCCTCCATGCTGAAGGGTTTGGTGATGTAATCATCGGCACCTATCTTGAATCCTTCAAAGATATCATCCTTGAGGTTCTTGGCGGTAAGAAACATGATGGGTACATCTGAATTGATGGCACGGATCTCCTTAGCGAGAGTGAATCCGTCCTTCTTGGGCATCATGACATCAAATACACAGATGTCATACTTGTTCTTGATGAAAGCTTTGTAGCCGGCATCACCGTCAGGACACAACTCGGCATTATAGCCTTTAGCCTGAAGATACTCACGAAGGAGCATTCCCAGATTCTCGTCGTCCTCACACAACAGGATGTTAAGTTTTTCTTCCATAATAGTATATTTTAGAGTTATTCATTATTTTGCGGTAGTGTAATGATGAACTTGGTTCCGTTGCCGAGTTCGCTTTCTGCCTTTATGGTTCCCTTATGGTTTGTTATCACCTTCTTGACATATGCCAGACCGAGACCGAAACCCTTAACATCATGGCGGTTGCCAGTATGAACGCGATAGAATCGGTCAAATATCTTCTTAAGGTCATCACGCTTGATTCCGATTCCGTTGTCGGCTACAGACACCATGAGTTTGCCCGGTTCATTCCAAGTACGAACCTCAAGATGCAGGGGAACATCGGCTCTCTTATACTTAACGGCATTATCCATGAGGTTGAAGATGACATTTGTAAAGTGCATCTCATCGACCATGCCGAACGGATCCTCTGTCTCAAACTGGGTATCGATGGTTCCACCAATATTCTCAACCTTTAGCTTAAAGGTGTTTACCACTCCGTTTATGAGTTCGTCAACATCCATCTCCTTAAGTTTCATAGTGTTGCTCTGGCGTTCAAACATGGACATCTGGAGCACTTTCTCTACCTGGAATCGGAGACGTTTGGTCTCATCGTTGATTACGCCCGATATATGCTTAAACATTTGCGGCGATTTGGCTACGGCCTGATCATTAAGCATCTGAGCTGCGAGAGAGATTGTTGATATTGGAGTCTTGAACTCATGAGTCATGTTGTTTACGAAGTCATTCTTCATCTCGGTTATCTTACGTTGACGTGTTATAATGAACAGCGTGAACGCAAAGGTTACCATTAGAATGATTATGAAGATAAGCGATGGAAGCATGAAGCCCACGGACTTGTCAATATAATCGTCAAGTGTGGGGAAATATACCCTAATTACACCCATACGATTGGGATTGTCATTACGGAAGACTGCCTGAGAATAACTGTTATCCAGGGTACTTGGATTGAAGTCCTTGCAGCATGTGTATATGACACGGCCCGTGTTTGTGGTGAGTTGATAATGGAAAGGTATTTCAATTCCATTGGCAGACAACTCGTCTGTAAGTTCATTGGCAAGTGTCGCGTTGTCTATTCTCTGGGCAAGCGGTCTGGTACTGGAGCTGATAAGCATGTTATAAATAACTTCATCAACAAGAGACTTATTGGCTAGATAATGCTCCAGCTGACGCTGCTGAAGCGCTCTGGAGCGCTCTGTCACACCATTGCCGGTATCAGGCTGCGAACGAGGCACCTGCAACGAGGGCATAGTTGGCGACTGTACAGAAGGGCCCTCTACAGAGGGATTAGGCGATTGAACAGGCTGCTGTATTGACTGACTGAAAGAGAAGGTGCCATTCTGGAATGAGAAGGTCTGTGTCTGGTTATAAAAACCGTCAAACTGAAGATTTCCATAATTAGAGTCACGAATATCCTCTTCAAGATACCTCTTAGCCTCTGCGACTTCAAGCTGGTGAGCAACTTCGTACAAACTGCTTTTGACCAAACGGTCAAACTCCTGATGACGCATGGTGGTCATCTCCTTGATATAACTGAATTGCAACAGGAGCAGCAACACAAAGGAGACGCACATTACTATGCTTAATATCCAAACAATAGACTTTTTCATACAGGCAAATATAATAATGATTCCGCTAATGCAAACAATTAACTTAATTTTTTATGCCATTTTTAGATAAAAAAGGCAGAATTGTGATAATTCCGCCTTTTAAAGTTATCAAAATAACAATTACAGCTATTATTCCTCGTCTTTCTGCTGTGCCTCGAACTCCTTGATGAGTTTGTCCTGAACATCGGTAGGAACGAGCTCGTAACTGCTGAAGCTCATTACGAACGAACCGCTACCTCCGGTGATAGAGCTGAGCGAAGTTGAATAGGTAGACATTTCCTTGAGAGGCACCTTAGCCTTGAGGACCTGATAGTTACCCTCGCTCTCCATACCCATGATCATACCGCGACGACCCTGGAGATCACTCATTACATCACCCATATACTCGGCAGGTACAAGTACCTCCACATCATAAACAGGCTCAAGAATCTTAGGACCGGCCTCCTTGAAGGCTGCGCTGAAGGCGTTACGGCCGGCAAGCAGGAAGGAGATTTCATTTGAGTCAACGGGGTGCATCTTACCATCATATACGATAACGCGTACATCGCGTGCGTATGAACCGGTAAGCGGACCCTGCTCCATGCGCTGCATGATACCCTTGAGTATGGCGGGCATGAAACGGGCATCGATAGAACCACCGACGATACTGTTTACATAGACGAGCTTGCCACCCCACTCCAGCGGATATTCCTCGACGCCCTTAACGGTCATCTTGAACTCCTGGTTACCGAACTTGAACATTTCGGGCATGGGCTTGCCGTCCACATAAGGCTCGACAATGAGATGAACCTCACCGAACTGACCGGCACCACCTGACTGCTTCTTATGACGGTAATCGGCACGAGCGGGCTTGGTGATGGTCTCACGATAAGGAATCTTGGGCTCCTCAAAGTTGATCATCATCTTATCATTGTTCTCAATGCACCACTTGAAGGTACGGAGATGGAACTCACCCTGACCGTAGAGAATTACCTGACGAAGCTCCTTGGATTGCTCAATAACGAGTGTGGGATCCTCCTCACGCATACGGTTGACGATGGTCATCATCTTTTCCATATCAGCCTCATTTACGGGCTTAAGAGCACGTGAGTACTTGGAGTTAGGATACTTGATGAAATTGAATGAACGGTCAGCGCCCTCATTAAGAGTATTGCCGGTACGTACATCCTTAAGTTTAACCGTGCAACCTATATCGCCAGGGAGAAGTTCTGTTACCTGAACACGGTTATTACCCTGGCTTACGAAGATCTGAGCGACGCGCTCCTTGGAGCCACGATCAGCATTGATCATATCCTGGCCCTCATGCGACTTGCCGCACATTACCTTGAAGAATGAAACTGCACCGATATGAGGCTCGATTGTGGTCTTGAAGAAGAAGAGTGATGTACCGGAAGCATCGAGCTTAACTACTTCACCCTTACTGTCCTTAATTTCCTTACCCTGCAGGGGTGACGGAGCTACATTGCCAAGGAACTCTATCAGACGGCTTACGCCGATATTGGGAGCTGCTGCGGTGCATACGATGGGGAACAGGCCACATGACTCAATTCCCTTACGGAAACCGGCACGAATCTCATCGATTGAGAGTTCACCCTGATCAAAGAACTTCTCCATGAGTTCCTCATCATTCTCTGCAGCTGACTCTGTAACGGCATCACGCATGGTCTGAGCCTTATCGGCTACTGCTGCTGGGATATCCTCAGCCTTAACGGGGCTACCGTCTACAAATGTGAGTTTCTGATTGAGAAGCACATCTATCACGCTCTTGAAAGCGGGACCTGCCTGCTCGGGGAACTGGATGGGCACGCATGTGGTACCGAATGTGGAACGGATCTGTTCCACAACATTGTCATACTCACACTTATCGCTGTCTACGTGGTTGACTACGAAGAATGCAGGCTTGTTAAGTTTCTTGACGAGACGATAGCTGTTAATGAGACCTACGTCTACGCCACGGGAACCGTTGACTACGAGAATAGCGGAATCACAGATGTTGAGTGCGGTTACCGCCTGGCCTGAGAAATCATCTGAACCCGGGCAATCAAAGAAGTTGAACTTCTTGCCGAACATCTCAACTGCGAAGACTGTTGAATAGACTGAATAGCCATACTCAAGCTCTACTGCTGCGGTATCACTTACTGTGTTCTTTGAGTTTACTGAGCCACGGCGCTTGATGAGACCGGCTTCAAAAAGGATGCTCTCGGTGAGAGTGGTTTTTCCTGATCCGGATCCGCCGAGGATGGCGATATTCCGGATGTCTTCTGTTTTATAATTCTTCATATTATTGATTATTGATTTATCAATTAGGTAGTGCCTCAAAAATAAAGGCTCGCAAATTTATTTATTAATATGAAGAATTCCAAAAATTTCATGGGGAACTTAAGGGGTATTGACGTAAAAACTACGCGCTTCGCGCTATCCCTCCCACGCCTTTGGCGCGGGCCCCTCCCATTGAAAACTACGTTTTTGACCTCCTCCTCGTTCGGTAGAATAAGCTAGCATCCTCTACTCTCTCTTCGTTCGTCGGTTCACAGAGACATGGGCGTCTATGGTTTTTCCTGCCAATACCCCTTAAGTTCCGCTCACAGGGAAATCTTGTCATGTTTTGAATAAAGTGGAGATGATGGAGTCGCTGATGAACATTTGAGATTCGGGGATTCTCAGATGGTGGTTGTCATACAGCAATAAAGCTTTGGAAATGAGGTTTTCAGCACTTTGCAAAACGGAAAGGCTGTCTTGGGCGGGCAGGATTTGGAGGTCGAGGCCCCGGGCAGTTCGCAGAGAGAGCATCAGTTTCTCGTTGTAGAGGTCTGTGGGGGTGAGTTTTTCGGTCTCATATACCGGGCTGCCATGCTCTATTCCGGTCATGTAGGCATCGAGGTCATCGGGATTCCACTGACGCGTGGTTCCGTTATAGGAATGGGCTCCGGCTCCTACTCCGAGATATGGGGTTCCGTCCCAATAACTGCTGTTGTGACGGGAATGGAAACCCGGACGGCAGAAATTGGATATTTCATAGTGTTCAAAGCCTGAGCTGTGGAGATGGGTGCACATCCGGTCATACATAGCGGCGCAGGTTTCGTCATCGGCCGGAGTTATGCTATTATGCTTGCGCAGATTATCAAGCGGAGAGTCTTCCTCGTAGGAGAGGCAGTAGGAGGAGATGTGCTGAACCGGCAGATCTGTTGCAATACGAAGGTCTTGTATCTGGATATCGGGAGTCTGGCCGGGAAGGCCGTACATAAGGTCAATACTTATGTTTTGAATACCGGATTGACCACAGATACCGACAGCGTCAACAGCCTGTTTTGAGGTGTGACGACGGCCCAGGAAACGGAGCAGGTCATCATTGAAGGTCTGAACTCCCATACTGATACGGTTTACTCCAGATTCACGCAAAGCGGTTATGTAGTCCGATGTGATATCATCAGGATTACATTCCACTGTCAGTTCGCAGAGATTTGCGAGGCCGAATACGGAGCGGATACAGTCTATTACCCGACTTATCTTATCGGGTGTAAGACGCGAAGGGGTTCCGCCTCCGAAATAAAGGGTAGTTACCGGAACTCCCTGCAGATAATCACGGCGTTGCTCCAGCTCCCTGCACACGGCATTAACATAACGTGCGGCTTCTGTCTCACGTGTGGTGGAGAAGAAGCCGCAGTATATGCAACGACGGGCACAGAACGGAATATGGACGTATATGCCCGCCATTAGAGAGTATGTTAAATCATTGAGTTGATGACATTCATCACATCCTGGCCGATGGCATCGGCAGCTTCCATAGTGGAGGCCTCTGAATACACGCGGATGATGGGCTCAGTGTTACTTTTACGCAGGTGTACCCACTTGTCGGGGAAGTCTATCTTGACTCCATCTATATCATTGATCTCCTCTTTTGCATATATACCCTTTACCTTGGCAAGGATGGCATCGACATCGGTACCGGGCTTGAGGTCTATACGGTTCTTGGCGATGAAGTAAGGAGGATAGGTTTTGCGAAGTTCACTGACGGTCTTGCCCTCATGTGCCAGATGACTCAGGAAGAGTGCAATGCCTACAAGTGCGTCACGACCATAATGGAGAGCGGGATAAATGACTCCGCCATTGCCCTCGCCTCCGATGACAGCACCGGTCTCTTTCATCTTGGTGGTTACATTGACCTCACCTACAGCCGCGGCATTATACTGACCGCCATACTGACGGGTCACATCACGCAGGGCACGGGTGGAGCTTAGGTTTGATACGGTATTTCCGGGTGTATGCTTGAGCACATAATCCGCTACTGTCACAAGAGTATATTCCTCACCATACATGGCACCGTTCTCATCGATGAAGGCAAGACGGTCCACATCCGGGTCTACGACGAAAGCTACGTCGCGGCCACCCTTTTTCATGAGGTTCATTATATCGCCGAGATTCTTTTCGAGAGGCTCGGGGTTATGTTGGAAATCTCCTGTGGGTTCGCAATAGAGTTTATCCACGCTCTTTACGCCAAGGGCATCGAGCAGTTCGGGAAGAATTATGCCGCCAACCGAATTGACACAGTCAATTGCCACTTTGAATCCTGCCTTACGGATAGCCTCGACATCTACAAGATCAAGTGCCATAACAGCCTCGACATGTCGGCGGTTCATGGTGTCATCTGTCTTATAATGACCAAGATGATCAACATCGGCGTAGGTGAATGCCTCGGCATCGGCCAACTCAAGGACACGGTTACCATCGGCTGCGCTCAGGAACTCGCCCTCACGGTTAAGCAACTTGAGAGCGTTCCAGTGACGCGGATTATGACTGGCGGTAAGTATTATACCTCCATCGGCCTTAAGCCATGTAACGGCCAGTTCGGTGGTAGGTGTTGTGGCCAAACCTATATCGGTTACATCAAAGCCCATACCAAGAAGGGTTCCGCAGACGACCTCGCGGACCATCTGACCCGACAGACGGGCATCACGTCCTACAACGATATGCTTGGCCGTAGGATTACCTTCACGTACCCAAGTGGCATAAGCCGATACGAACTTTACTATATCAAGTGGAGTCAAGCCATTACCGGCAGGACCTCCTATCTCTCCGCGGATTCCGGAGATGGATTTTACCATTGCCATTGCCTACTAATTGTATTTTTGCTTTGTTAATGTAATCTCGTAGAATGTAGGATAGACCCTGGATGCGGCAGACTGGGTGCCCTCGGTATGGGGTACTATCATGCGTACCTTTGCAGCAGAACTGCCATTGAGCAAACCTGGTTTGATGAAAGGCATTACCATAAGCCATGCACTGGGAACAGAGTTACCGTATACCGTTGCCATGATGCCGTTTGTGTATGAAGCGGTGTAGTTACCGCCTGTGCGCGTAACATAAAAGACATCGGGAACAGACTGATAGAGATTCATGGTCAGGGTATCACCCGAGCCGACATAGACCTCGACATAACGGGCATTCATATTCCAAGTGTCGCCAGATTCAATGATATGTCCTTCTCCTCTATTGATTATCTGCATGTAAACGCCTTTATCCTCAAAAAGGACATATTCGTTACGTGTATAGTCCGGTCCTGTAACAGGATTGTTCGTGATGGTATCCTTGAGAAATTCTGTCAATGTGATGGGGTCTATGTCATGACTATCAAGCCATTTCCTGATCTGTTTGGCTTCACGTTCTTTCTGCTCAGCATAGGTCTCTTCTTCCTCCTTGCATGATACAAGTACCGAAGAGACAGTGATGATGGCCAGTACTATGTAAAAAAGTCTTTTCATATCATTTTCTGAATAATTGCCTGATGCACTCCTCCTGAGAACGGGACCACTCGTCAAGTCCCTGATGAAAACGCTCAACAGCCTCATCGAGAGTACCGCGATACTCTCCTCCAGCTGCATTCTGATGACCGCCTCCATTGAAGAAATCGCTACTGAAACGGTTACATGGAACTGTTCCGACTGAACGGAACGAGAGTTTAATGAGGTTCTGTTCAGCATCCTCACGGAAGAATGCGCTCATAAGTACGCCGTTTATCTGGAGCGGCATATTGACAAAGCCTTCAGTATCTCCTTTCCTGTATTTGAACCGACTGAGTTCCTTCTCAGTAAGAGTGATAAGTGAAGTGGATCGGTCAGGAAACACCTGCATTTTCTCATTAAGGACGAAGCCCTGAAGGCGCAGGCGTGACTCTGAATAGTTATTGTATACACGACGGTATATCTCATCCTTGTCTACTCCCTTGTCTAGCAGATGGGATATCACCTGGAAGAGATTGCTGTTGTTGCTGTTGTATGAGAGAGCTCCGGTATCGGTCATTATCCCGGTATAGATGCACTGAGCCATTTCACGGTCAATCAAACCGAAATCACCAAGGGCACAGATGAGATGGAATACGAGCTCAGATGTAGAAGAAGCCTCGGGGTGTGAGAGGGTTACGGTAAAGTTTGCACCTGGGAAAGGATGATGGTCCAGAAGGAACTTCTTGGCATTCGAATAGAGGAAACTGGCGGCAACCTTTCCTATACGCCCCACCACATTGAAATCAAGGCAGCACAGGACATCGGCCTTATATACCAGCTCCTCACAGGCATCGGGATCACAGGAATAGACCTTGATTTCATCGGCACCAGGAAGCCAGGTAAGGAAATCCGGGGCAGAATCCGGGATCATAACGACAGCCTCCTTACCCTTGCTCTTAAGGTAGCGGCAAAGCGCCAGAGAAGAGCCGATGGCATCGCCGTCAGGTCCGATATGGGTAAGGATGACATAACGGTCAGCCCACCCCATCCAGATGCGGAACTCAGCCACATCAATACCGGATAACATGTTTTTTATCATAACGCTGCAAAGGTACTCAATCTTGTTTAAACAGCAAAGTTTTGGATGGCCGTCAAAATGGCCGATGCGGCTACGCAGGCAAGAGCCTGGACCAGACGGTGTGTACGCCTTTCCTTATACCAAAGGCAGACCAGGATAACCACAGAATACATAACGAATATCTTCCAACCGTGAGTGACAGACAGCTCAAGTCTGGCATAGGGCAGATCCGAAATAAACGAGAGTAGAGCGGTAAGACGGTCTGTTATCCAGGTAAATGCCGATACAACAGGGACACGAATGACCGGGAACCAGCCGATGACCCAAAGAGACATAGCAAGCGACACTACGACAAACATGACCGGCACCACAAAGAGATTGGCCAGCATCACATACGTGGAGAAACCTGAGAAATGATACATGATGATCGGAGCCGTACCTATCTGGGCTGCGAAAGAAAGTACAGACACGCGCCAGACATACGCCCCTACTGGATTGCGCGGCTCATATATCTCCAGCAGTATGGGAGTAAGTATCACTATGAACAGGACCGCACTGAAAGAGAGCTGGTAACTCATATCAAAAAGGGCGCAAGGGCTGCATATGAGCATTATGACGGCGGCTATGCCAAGTGAGTTCAACGCGGAAGATTCACGCTGAACGGCACGGCAGACTGCTACTATGGAAAACATGACAAGTGTCCTGGTTATGGAGACAGGAAGACCGATGACCAAAGCGTATGTCCACAGTATCCCCAACACTACCGACTGCCGCAACCACTCTGCCTTTCGGAACAAGAATGCCGGGAATATGAGATAAAGGAACCAGCACATGATACCCACATGCAGACCGGAAACTGCAAGGACATGACTCACGCCCGATGTTGAATAGACCTGACGCAACTGATCACTGAGAGCACGTTTCTCGCCCAATGATACCGCCGATGCCACAGCAAGTGCGTTGCCTTGAAGCCCCCACTCCCGATATTTACGTATAATGTCCCGCCTGAACCGCGTAGCACGTATGCGGAATCCTTCTGTTCCATCGGCCGGAAAAGCCTGCCAATCCTTGGACTGGACACGCAGAGTGCCGGATATACCGTGGCTCAACAGATATGATTCATAGTCAAATCCCGCGCCATCACTGGACGGTTTGTTTATCTTTCCGTCAAAGACAATCCCGGCACCGGGTTCCAACTGCATCACTGAATTGTCCTTGGGAATATACAGATAGAGGTTCTTGCCGCCGTATATGCTGTCCTGCAATGTCACTTCAAAGCGGTAAGTGCGCTCACGCTCTAAGGGATATGACGTCAGCATGCCGTGATACACCTGATAGTGTTGGGGCCACTCCACTTTTACCCGGTCCATCTGAATCATATAAGAAGCCATTCCTCCGATAAAAAAGGAAAGCAACAGACAAAAGCCCGACAATCGGGGTTTGCTGTTGCTGAATGCCAATATGACAAGAATCAGTATTACCAATATACCAAGGACACACCAAACCGGCACCTGCGCCCGGGTGTTCTTGATGGTATCCGATATGAATATCCCAGCTATAAGGGGAATGACCAGCCTTACAGAGGGCCAGTCCGAAAGCTTCACTTGCTTTTTACAGTTTCTTGAGTTCTATGATTGCCTGCTCCGGATCTGGTGCTGAGAATACGGTGTTGCCCGATACCAGGACATCTACACCTGCCTTGACCAGTCGCGGGGCTGTCTCAAATGTGACACCTCCGTCAACCTCGATAAGAGCATTGGAACCGGTCTCGTTTATGAGCTTGCGCAGTTCCTTAACCTTATCTATTGAGTGTTCTATGAATTTCTGACCTCCGAATCCTGGATTTACGGTCATGAGCAATACCATATCCACGTCACGTATTATATCGGCCAGCATACTTACGGGAGTAGACGGATTAAGGGTGACAGCGGCTTTCATGCCACGGTTCTTAATCTCGAAAATGGTTCTATTAAGATGAGTGCATGCCTCAAAATGAACATTATACGTAGCAACGCCCAGTTCCTGGAAACGGTCCATGAACTTTTCTGGTTCAACTATCATGAGGTGCAGATCAAGGGGCTTGGTGCAATACTTGGCCACATACTTGAGTACAGGAAAACCGAACGATATGTTGGGTACAAAAACTCCATCCATTATGTCCAGATGGAGCCAATCCGCCTGACTGCGGTTGATCATCTCAAGTTCCTTGCGCAAATCGCCAAAATTGGCCGAGAGGAGCGAAGGTGCTACAATTGTGCTCATAGTTCTGTTTTATGAAACGGATCCACAACAGGATTCCGACACAAATGTAGTCAATATTATGCTACAAAACACATCTCTGCCGCGAAATTGCGGATGAAATCAAGAGTTTTCTGTGCAGGCTGACCGTATGAGCCGTTTTTTACGGCTGCGCGGATTAGGTTTTCGGAAAGTAAAAAAGAAGTAGTAGAAGTCTGATCCATAGGCGTCCTTTGTTTAATTCACCTATAAAACGCAGACTTCCAGCAAATAGTATATGACCAGAAGATTTTTTTGAATCTTTTTTCTTATACGGCCAGAGAGAGTGCTATACCGTTTTCTACCGACATCTTGCGGATGTTTATGAGAGCGTAGCGCATGCGTCCCAGAGCTGTATTTATGGATACGCCGGTGATATCGGCTATCTCCTTGAAACTGAGATCCTGATAATAACGCATGAACACTACCTCACGCTGATTGTCGGGCAATGCATCGACCAGACGGCGCACATCACGCAAGGTTTGCTCGTTGATCATCGTATCTTCTACGTTGGCCTCGGCCAGGCTGGCGTCATTGAGCAGGTCATACTCCTGGGCGTCATTGCTGACGGTGTTCTCATTCTTGTCCTGACGGAAGTAGTCAATAATGAGGTTATGTGCTATTCGGGTTAACCAGGCGCCGAACTTGCCGGTGCTGGTGTAACTGCCTTTCTGCAGTGTTACTATTGCTTTTACGAATGTATCCTGGAATATGTCATCGGCAAGGTCACGATTGCGTACAACAAAGTTGATGTACGAATACAACTTGTCCTGATAACGAGATAAAAGGGTATCGAACGCCTTTGTGTTTCCGTTAGAATAGAGCGCTACCAACTGGTCGTCGGTGAGCTGAATTAAATTCTGCATTACTTCTTCTTTACTTGGTTTGTAGGAGTAAAGTTCAGTCTATAGGCAGTTCGGTTTTAGTTGATAATTGTGTTATTGTGGGGACAAAGATAATGTGAATATTTATTAATTCACAAACGAAATGTCATTTTTAACACTTTGGAGGAGTTTTTCTCCTTACTGAGGCTGTGTACACGTATAGTGGAGACAACGTTACGAGGCTACTCCGCCTCCCCTACGGACCCTAAACGCCGAACTCGGCATTTTTAGTCCCCTATGGGGCCTAACATGCCTCAAACAAGCGGCGTTCTTAACGGGATCCTCCGGGGGGCTACGCTTACGCCTCTTCACTGATGCTCCACTATACGTGTACACAGCCTCAGCAAGGAGAAAAACCGTTCACTTGGGGATGGGCAGATCAGATGAAGGTGCAGGCAGTCAGGTCATTACCGCAGAGGAAGGAGCAGATATCCATTCGCTTTTTGCCTGCTATCTGGACTTCCTGGAGGCGGAGGGCTCCGTCGGCAGTATATACCAGCAGGTTTTTACGGCCGTCACATTCTATTGTTCCGGGCTTTTGGATGGAGGCATAGGTTACTGGCTGGGCGGCGTAGATCTTGAAGTCCTGCTCTGTTCCGTCGGCTGAACGGAGAACGGTCCAGGCGGCGGGGTATGGGGAGAGGCCCCGGATGAAGTTATTTACGCGGGCGGTGGGCTGATTCCAGTCTATACGGCAAGTCTCCTTAAAGATCTTGGGAGCTGGACGGAGCT
The DNA here is from genome assembly GCA_045534785.1 of Bacteroidaceae bacterium. GTDB lineage: Bacteria > Bacteroidota > Bacteroidia > Bacteroidales > Bacteroidaceae > Colenecus. Next base: position 13,283 of record JAZSKJ010000016.1, read on the forward strand.
CATCGGCAGGAATCTGCGACTGAGGTATGGGTTTTACGTTTCCAGCCAGGATATCATCAAGGGTCCTGACAGTGAGGTCAGCACCTAACTCCATAAGTTTGTCATGAAGTGTGCCCACGTTATCGGTAGGCAGTATGGGTGTGCGTTCCTGATGTATTATATCGCCGGTATCTATCTCGTGTTTGAGGAAGAAGGTGGTTACACCCGTCTCCTTATCGCCGTTGATTATAGCCCAGTTTATGGGAGCGGCTCCTCGATACTGCGGCAGAAGTGAAGCGTGCAGGTTGAATGTTCCCAGAGGTGGCATGCTCCAGACCACCTCGGGCAGCATGCGGAAGGCCACCACTATCTGGAGATCGGCCCTGAGAGCGCGGAGCTGCTCTATGAACAGCGGATCCTTGAGGCGTTCGGGCTGCAGGACCGGTATGCCCTGCTCTACGGCGTATTTCTTGACGGGACTGCTCTGAAGAACGCTTCCGTGACGGCCCATCGGCTTATCGGGCATGGTTACCACACCTATTATATTATAATGGTCTTCCACGAGACGGCGCAGTATATGCTCGGCAAACTCGGGGGTTCCCATGAACACTATCCTCATCTCCTTCTTTTCCATTTGGGGCATTATATCGAACAGGTTTGGAATATCCTCTTTTTTTCGGTCACTCCTCAGAAAGTTCAAGTAAGACATTTCGGTACGAATTGAATATTTTGGACTTTGAAACGAAACCCACATAACGGCCATCCTCATCCTCTACAGGCAGGTTCCAGGCTCCCGTCTCATCAAACTTTTTCATTACGGTCTCCATGGGGTCCTTGACCGACAGGCGGGCAGGCGGTAGTTCCATAAGTTTCTGGACATTGAAGCGGTGGTAGAGTTCCTGACGGAACATGATGTTGCGGATGCTCTCCATATTAACCACACCCACCAGTGAGCCTGACTCATCAACCACAGGAAACAGGTTGCGTTTGGAACGGGCAATCACATTGACAAGCTGCCCCAGTTCCATATCAGGTTTTACCTTAAGAAACTCCTTCTCAATGAGGTTATCCATACTCATGAGCAGCAAAACGGACTGGTCCTTGTGGTGGGTCATGAGCTCACCTTTCTGAGCCAGACGCATAGAGTAGATAGAGTGAGACTGGAACAGCTTGATGGTAAGATATGACATGACCGAAACCATCATGAGCGGCAGGAACATGGAGTAGCCGCCGGTTAGTTCGGCTATAAGGAATACACCTGTTAGCGGAGCGAACATGACTCCCGACATCAGACCGGCCATTCCCAACAGGGCAAAGTTCTGGACGGATATATCGGCACCTGGCGACAATCGGTTAATGAGCGTGCCAAATATAAAACCGGTAAGACAACCCAGGAATAAGCTGGGAGCAAATATACCGCCGCATCCGCCGCCGGCATTGGTGGCTGTGGATGCAAAGACTTTTGTGAGTACCACCAAGCTCAGGTAAAGCAAGATGTTACCTCCATAAAACAGGGAGCCTTCCATCACCTTCTCAGGATCCTGATCCGCGTTGAGCAGCATGCTTATAGTATCATAACCTTCGCCGAACAGACTGGGAAACAGGAAAATGAGCACGCTAAGCACCACTGCTCCAATGACGAACTTGACCCATGGATTGGAAAACCTCTTGAACCAGGTCTCAAACCAATGCATTGTCTGCGAGAAATAGAGTGACACCAATCCGCAGGCAATTCCCAAAAGGAGGGCATGCGGAATACGCGCCAGGTCAAATCCGTGTTCCGATACAAAATGGAACATGGAATCGGTCCCGGTAAAAACGTATGATATGGTGGCGGCCGTTACCGATGATACCAGCAAAGGTAGCAGAGAGCCCATGCTCAAATCAAACATAAGCACCTCGAGCACAAATACCAGACCGGCTATTGGAGCCTTGAAGATGCCGGCAATGGCACCGGCCGATCCGCAGCCCACTAGCAGCATCAGGGTTCGGTGCTCCATCTTGAACATACGGCCAATGTTAGAGCCGATGGCCGATCCGGTAAGCACTATAGGAGACTCTGCACCGACCGATCCGCCCATTCCGATGGTGATGGCACTGGCTATGACCGATGAGTACATGTTGTGCGGCTTGATGCGGCCGTTCTTCTTGGAGAGGGCATAGAGTATCTTGGTTACGCCGTGGCCTATGTCATCACGTACAATATACCTGATAAACAGGCCGGAAAGCAGGATACCGATTACGGGATAAACCAGAAGGCTGTAGTTCTCCTGGCTGATAAAAAGATGTCCGGAAATGAATCCGTGAATCAATGAAATCAGATATTTGAGCAGCAAAGCCGCAAAAGCAGTGAACACACCGACTAACAGGCTGAGCAACAGTATGAACTGACGCTCGCTGATATGGTCCTTGCGCCACAGGTTGAACCTGTTGAGCAGAGATTCGGTCTGGTGCTCCAATTCATCAGTCGTATTTTCCATCACTCCCTTATTACTTTTACCAAACCGCCGCTTCCCAGTTTGATGATACTTGACGCAACTGAACGCGTCTGCTCATCGCGACGGTATCCGACAATAAAATCCACCCCACTCTTAATCTCGTCCGATATCTCACTGAAGTTGGCTGCCGACGGCTGACCGCTGATATTGGCCGATGTGGAGACGACCGCCCCACCCATCCGGCGGCAAAGTTCGCGTGAGAACTCCTCGCGGGTGATACGTATGCCGGCACTGCCGTCATCAGCAATGAGTTCGGGCGCCATATGACGCACGTTGTCATAGATTATGGTAAGCGGTTTCTCTGACAGGTCCATAAGGTCATACGCCACATCGGGTATGTCCGGAACGTAATAACCAAGCTTGGCATCGGAATCTATGAGCGAGAGCATGGACTTGCTGTCACTGCGGCGTTTGAGTTCAAAGATACGGCGCACAGCGGCGGAATTGGATGCATCACACCCTATACCCCAGATGGTATCGGTGGGATACAGGATTATTCCACCTGCACGCATCACATCTACGGCCTTCTTAATATCTTCTGAATACTCTTTCATCTAGAACTCACTTGTAAAGTGGAACTTGATATGCTTGAAGTCTATCTGGGCCATCTGCAGCACATAGCCGCTGTCGGCCAGGAAGACGTCACGGCCCTCCATATCGGTGGCCATGAACTGATACTTACGCTTCTTGAATGCCTCCAGTTCGGCCTCATCGTCACTCTCAATCCAGCAGGCCTTGTAGAGGCTGGCAGGTTCCCAACGGCACAGAGCGTTGTACTCATGTTCCAGACGATACTGTATGACCTCAAACTGCAGCTGGCCTACTGTGCCGATAAGCTTGCGGCCGTTGAACTGACTCACGAACATCTGGGCCACACCCTCACCCATCAGCTGGTCAATACCTTTGGCAAGCTGCTTGGCGCGCATGGGATCTGTGTTCTCAATGTACTTGAACATCTCGGGCGAGAAGCTGGGCAGACCCTTGAAATGGAGTTTCTCTCCCTGCGTAAGCGTATCGCCTATCTTGAAGTTGCCGGTATCGGGAAGTCCGATGATATCGCCCGGCCAGGCCTCCTCGATGGTGCTCTTGCGCTGCGCCATGAACTGGGTGGGCGAAGAGAAACGAAATGTCTTGTCCAAGCGTACGTGATAATACGGCTCATTACGCTGGAACCTGCCCGAGCAGACCTTGCAGAATGCTACCGATGAGCGGTGGTTGGGATCGATATTGGCGGTTATCTTAAATATGAATCCGGTGAACTTGCTGTCCTCGGGCTCCACCATACGCTCCAGAGCCTGTGTGGGACGCGGGCTGGGAGCAATCTGTACAAAGCAGTTAAGCAGTTCCTGAACACCGAAGTTGTTTAGGGCAGAGCCGAAGAACACCGGAGCAAGTTCTCCGCTAAGGTACTGTTCACGGTCAAAAGGCTCATAAACTCCATCAATGAGTTCCAGGTCGGAGCGCAGTTTCTGAGCCTCACGCTCTCCCACTCTGGTCTCAAGGTCGGAGCTGTTGATATCTACCTGGACCTTCTCGGTCACCTTCTGCTTATCGGGAGTAAACAGGTCCAGTTTCTGCTCGTAAATGTTATACACGCCCTTGAAACGGGCTCCTTTCTCAATAGGCCAGCTCAAAGGGCGTACATGTATCTGCAGTTCCTCTTCAAGTTCATCAAGCAAATCAAACGGGTCATTACCCTCACGGTCCAACTTGTTTACGAACACTATGACCGGGGTCTTGCGCATACGGCACACCTCCATGAGGCGGCGGGTCTGCAACTCAACACCCTTGGCGCTGTCAATGACAATGATTACGCTGTCAACGGCTGTCAGGGTACGGAACGTATCCTCGGCAAAATCCTGGTGGCCCGGGGTATCCAGAATGTTTATCTTGTAACCTTCATAGTCAAATTCCATTACCGATGTGGTAACCGAGATACCACGCTGTTTCTCAATATCCATCCAGTCCGATGTGGCTGTCTTGCGTATCTTATTGGACTTGACGGCTCCGGCTACCTGAATCTGGCCGCCGAACAGCAGGAATTTCTCGGTAAGTGTGGTCTTACCGGCATCAGGGTGCGATACAATCGCGAACGTACGTCTTCTGTTTATCTCTTCAATCATAATTACTCAATTTCAAGTGTGCCTTCCTTATCCTCACGGTATAATACTGCCAGTTTCCCGATAAAAGCCGATACCGCCTTCACCGCCTGGGCTGTCGATGCGCTTACCTCCTTGCCCTGCACACGGAGCAGCCATACCCCGTAGAGCATATTGAAGCAGTCACGCAACTCCTCATTCTCAGTGCTGTGGTTCTTTGCGCGGAACTCGACGATGAACGGAAGCGCCTTGTAATACAAGTCTCTGTACTCCGGCTGTTTGTGTGAGTCCAGCAGGCGCTGATGCAGGTCATCAAGCAGAATAAGCACGTTCTCATTGATCTGCAGATGTCCCGTCTCTGTCTTGCCTTCGGCACGCATCATCTCAATCAGGTCATCATACCACTGTTTCCACTCACGGCATTCATCATCAGAACGTCCGCTGGCCTTGATTACGGCATCATACAACCGTTCACTGTCAAGCCCTGCAGCACGTATCATATCCTCTACCTGCCACATATAGAGCAGATATTCAGCAATATTCTTCTCTCTCAGTTCTTTCTGAACAAACATCTCAAAGTTTTATCAAAATAGTGGTACACCACGCAACGGCTGCCACAACAAGTACTGTTCCCAAAATCCTGTTTATCATCCATAGACCGCGCAAATCAAAACGGTTACGCAATTTGTTGATAAGGGCGGACAGAGTGAACCACCAGCAAAAATCACCCAAAAGGACAAAAAGGTAAGTCTGCATCTTGAGTCCGGTACTGAAATCATCGACCGGTAGTGTAAAGAATGCAAACAATCCCATATAGAAAAAGACTACCAAAGGATTAACTATGGCCACTCCGAATCCGGTCAACATCAACTGCCAAACGGAATCCTTCCTGACCTTCACATCTTTTGATGCTGCAAGAGGATTGTTCCTTATGGTGGTGATGCCGAACACCAGCAACAAGAGACATCCGCACAACTTGACAACAGTGGCTATGGTGTGATCCTCAAGATAACCCAGAACCAGCGATAGGCACATCATGGTTATCATGATGTAAAAGGCATCGCTTATACTCACTCCAAGGCCGGTAAGAAAACCTTTCCACCGGCCCTTGTTGAGTGTTCTCTGAATGACAAGCACCCCCGACGGTCCCGTCGGGGCTGCTGCCAGAAATCCAATAGCCATGCCTTTGAGAATCAGTTCAAAGACCGATATGTCATTCATCTATCGCTACGTTTCTGTCCGAAAGCAAAATTCATACCAAGACTGAAATTCAGGCCGAAGTCATGCAGAGGGACAAACTGAGGGTTGAATTCTGCCTTAAGACGGTCAATGGCCACGAAGAAATTGACCGCTCTGGGGTGAATATTCATAAGGAAGCCAAAAGAGGTTCCCATTGTGGAAAAGCCCAGATTTCCTGTCACATCAAACCATCCTAAAGGTGACATACAGACTGAGGTGCGTGATTCAACATAAGGCCACAGACCTGAGCGGAAGGTAAACAGTTCGCCGAACGAAAGCCAATCGGCAAACGGGGTCTCATACTCCACACCCAGTCTGAATGTGGCATTGAGTGCCACGCCCTCTTTCTGGTCTGTAGTTCCGGTCTGATACAGTTTTACCATATCGTTGAAATCATCGGTAATCTGATCGATAGTCTCATCACTATTGTCACCATTGACATCGTAGTTGTTGAAACCGTCAAACCTGACATACTCGTTATTGTTTGTAGCGAAGGTATTCATATCGGCCCAACTGATAAAACCCAGATCCATAAGGGCGGCCGAAACCTTCAGTCCTTTGACCAGATCCCTGAAATCATACTCCGCTCCCAAATCCAGGGCAAAGCCATAGCTCTGGGGAAAGCCTATGGAATAATCATCACCGAATCCGTCAAATGCCTGTGTCTCCGGATCCAGCTTGTAAGTTGCTCCAGGGATTGAGGCCTTGATGGTACCGTTTGACTTTACCAGCCATTCATCATCATTAAGACGGGCGTCTATCTCATTTATGGTTACATCGGCGTATGCTATTCCTTCCAGGAACTTAAGACCGGCACCTATAGTGAGATTATCGCCTATCTTATGTGAGTGGGAAACCGAAGTCTCCAGATAGGTAATGCTATTGATATTGGTATTCTCTATCAGATAATTTCCGTTAGCAAGACTTGCCTTCATGAAACCGAACAGATCCTTGGGTAATGATATGGTCTCATTGTTCCTAAGCTTGATATTGAATGATGTTGACCATTTTTCGGCACCGAATCCGAATCCGAACAGGTCCATGTTAAGACCCACCGTGAATTGGGCGGCATCAGGCAGTGCATCAAGGAACTGACTGGAAGAAATATCGGAACTCATGAAAGTGGTTAACATTCCGGGCTTTGAAGTAGACTCAAACAGGAAATTTGAAAGTCCTACCGAGCTCTGGGCATCGACCTGAATATTACTGATTCCCGGTATAGTCAGGAAGAAACCGCGCTCCGGGCCGAATGCCGGGTTGAGCTGGGAACGCTGATTGAAACCTTCAAGGAAATAACCTGAGCCGGAGCTCTGAGCGTATGACAACGCTGACATCAGCAGCATTGCTGATACAGCCAATGAGTATGTTATATGCTTTTTCATATCTTTACTTCTTCTTGTTATCCTTGTTCATATCGGTAAGATCCACTTTCAATCCTTGAGGCAGGTTGAGACGAACCTTGTCAAGTTCAATATACTGGCCTTTCCTTATGTCGATGTCAACATCATCGGCAGACATAAGCGCAGCCGTGAACGATATGGCATCAAGTTTTGCCAGGCCACCCTTCTGTACCTTTACGGCAAGCTTAAGAGGTGTCTTACGTCCCTGCTCGTTACCGGCTCCTATCACGGCGGATTCAATCTGCACCTCCTTGACAGGATTGCCCTTGATATCGAGAGCAGTAGCTGAAAGCCTTACACCAAGAGGTATGGTACTTATGACATCGGCCAGCAACTCTATGTCTGCGGCATCTATCTTGTCACCGATATCCTCAAGATTTTCACTCAGGTTATCTATGGTTTCGGAATACTCTATGTAAAGACTGTCAAATGACAGAGGTACGGAAACCTTGTAGTCTCCTGATACGGACAGCTCACGTGTAAGGTCGATATAATGAGGTTCACCAGTATCAGCAACTTTGGCCTGAAGAGCAAAACGGATCTTGTCAGGTAACGGAGACATGATATCCGACAGATGGCTGATACGTACGAAAACCGTATCATCGGACTGGGAGACAGGCCTTTCATTCTTGTAGATGACCATGGTTGTATGACGGCTCTCTGAGGCGGTGTCGCATTTGGCAAGTCTGATTATACCGTCATCGGGCATAATACTGTCGGTTGGTATTCCATTCTCATCCAAACGATACAGTTTCATGTCAAGGTCTATAGGCAGGGTTACGGTACTGTTGATGTTGATGGTAATAAGAGGATCACTCAACCCAAGGCGATTATCCTTATCCTTGAGGAATTCCAAATCATCACCAAGATCCAGATCCACATCCTCCTGAACTCCGTCAATGGCAGGATCCACCTTTCCTGTGACGGACTTGACGACGACTTCATCAAACTCAACTACGGGAGTAACATGAATGTCTTTAAGGTCATTGCTGTTTATGCTTTGCTTATCTACAAAAACTGAACCTGATATCTTGACGGAATCTGTCATCTTAATGCTGTCATTGACAAGTACCAGAGGCTTCTTGAATTCCATGCCCTCAATCTGAAGGCCGGTCAGGGTGAATCCGTCACCGTCATCATCAAGTTCAAAACGTTTCAGGTCTCCATCAATGACAAGCTTGTTCCCATTCAGATTTACACGATTGTCATTACCGGTATAACTGATCAGAAGGAATTCTGGGAATTCCAGCGTCAGATTGGATATTGTCATCTTTGTGATAGTGATAGGAACTCCCTTGAACTTAAGCTGGAGTGAAGCGCCGGCGGGGTTGGTCAGGTCTATCCTGTTAACCTCTACAAGAGCCTGGTCTACCTTCTCGGCAATTGAGATGGTTGTGGTCTTGTCAAAATCCGTCTCAATCCTGGCGGTCTCAACATTGGCATTGTCCACTACAAGACTGCCCCATACCCTGAAACTGATATCCTTGTCTGTAAGAGCGTCAAGGGCAGACTTTCCAAGACCGTTCTCAGATGCAATCTTTATGACTCCGCTGTAGTTGACGTCATTGCTGACCGAGATGGATTTCTTCTGCTCATCAACATCCTGGTTCAGGGTAAGCCTATTAACATGAAGTTCTATTGTCTTTCCTTTTGCCGCACCTGGCCATATATCCAAATAATTTCCGTTTTTCCATTGTCCCACGGCATCATTTCCTACATAAATCTTGTCATCAGTACCTTTGACAAATCCGAACGACGACGGGAACTGGAGCGTTATGGCACTGCTCTCGTCAAAAGAGAACGGCTCAATGTCAAAGTCTGAGAGAGACAGATACAAAGTGCTCTGTGACGGATCAAAATCTATATAATTCACTCTGGACAGGTTATCCAGACCGGTAAGCTCATATGATGAGGTAATCTTTTCGGGTTTCAGATCAATGGTCTTGACCTTGGTATCCACTGAGAAATCCCTCATTGTCAACTGCTCGTTGATACCGACATCAACCTTAGGCTCAAATTTACCTGTCTTGGTCGTAGTTCCTGATACTTCAAGTGTAAGCTGGTAAGAGAAACTGTTATTGTACTGGATAGGAGAACCATAAGCAGAGAAATCGGCCTCATCCATGTTGAAGAGGATAGACAGTTTGTGGTCACCTCCTATAACCGGCAGATAATTGCCGGCCTGCATAGCTATACTGAACACGTTCCCGTTGGCAGTCACGAACTGACTGGGGACATACTGGTCAAGTGCGCTATTGGCAGAAACGGTGAATTCCTCGGGAAATGTAACGACAAGTGAAGAAATCCTGATGTGTGGTTCATCCATCACGGCATAGAGAGAAGACAGGTCAACCCTAAGTTCAAGAACCTGACCGGTAGTGGTGTTAGCTTCTCCAAAATAGACCTTGTTCAATCTTGAGACATCTTCAGGGAGAGTATAATTGAACTCCACCTCCTTTGTCTGCAACGGGACGACGACAGGAATAGCAGGTATGTTGAAACCTACTAACGGAACATCTATCTTCTGCTCCTCACCCACTACCATGATGAATTCCTTATTAATGGCAGGAAGGTTATTGTTGATATTGTCCAGGGAGACCGAAGATATCTTGAGAGTGGTGTTCTGCGACTTTTCCGCTATCTGAACATCATCCACATCAGTCTGGTCAAAACTGGCAGATATCTCATCTATTTCAGGCTTGGGGATATTGATGGTAACATCGCCGATGCTTACATTGACCTTATCAATCTCTCCTTCCATTGAAAATCCGTACAATCCATTGTCAAGGGTATCCAATACGGATTCATCGCCATCTATCTTTATCAGAGAATCCAGATAGATTCTGCTTAGACTGCCCAATGGTATTGAAAGACCGCCGGGACCTATCTGCATATCCAGACTGATTTCCTTGTCCAAATCAAGTTCATCGGTCATGGAAAGGCAGGAACCAAGGCAAAAAGCCGCTATCATGCCGCATATTGCCAGTGCTCTTTTGTTCTTTTCCATAAAATATTGAAGGTTTTGTCAATTCCAGTTCATGACATAATTTCGGCAAAGATAAAGAATAATGGGTACACGCGCACACGAACACCCACAAAAAATAAAAATATGTAAAAAAGTTAATCGTCGGAATTCTTTTTGTCCTGATGAAGAACCGTAACGCGTATACCCGAAAGACGGCGTTCTTTCTTTTCCATCACCCGAAGTATCAAGTCCTTGCAAACAAGTTCCTCATCTTTCTTGGGAAAATCGCCCTTGAGTTCCAACAAGAATCCGGCCAAAGTATCGGCCTCACCAACGTACTGCGTATAGTCATCCTCATCAAGACCTACTATCCGGAAGAAATCGGCCAATAAAGTCTTGCCTTCAAACACATACGTGTCGGGACCTGTCTTGCGGTAGCTTATGGAGTCATCGTCAAACTCGTCATTTATCTCACCGAGTATCTCCTCGATGACATCCTCAAGCGTTACCAGACCAGATGTGCCTCCGAATTCATCAACCACTATTGCCATGTGTATGCGGCCGGTCTGGAAATCATGCAGAAGGTCATCGATCTTACGGGTCTCAGGGACAAAGAATGCGGGACGTATAAGAGACTGCCAACGGAAACCTTCACTCTTCTCAAGATACGGTAGAAGATCTTTGATGTAAAGAATTCCCTTAATATTATCGGATGTGCCCGAATAAACAGGCACACGTGAATAGAAGTTCTCCCTGACACATTTCATTACATCGGAATAACTTGCCTTGATATCCAGCATGATCATGTCAATACGCGATGTCATTATATCCACAACGGTTTCATCGCCAAAACGGATAACCCCTTCGAGAAGTTGGTGCTCATCCTCTATATCCTCCTGGTCTGTAAGCTCCAGAGCATGTTCCAGCTGATCTACTGAAATGTTGAAATTTTTCTTAGACTGAACACGATCCGACAACACCTTGGAGCGCATCAGAAGGGATGACGCCGGCTTAAGCAGCACCGAAAGGACCGAAAGCATGGGGGCTGCCCTGAGACTGAACGACAGGGAATTATTGGCCGAATAAAGTTTGGGTATTATCTCTCCGAACAGAAGCAGAATGAATGTCAATAAAACAGTGAGTATGAGGAATTCCATCCACCGGACACCGAAAATGAGCACCTGTGAGAACGCAAGGTCCAGCAGAAGGATAATGGCCACATTGACAAGATTGTTGGCTGTAAGGATAGTAGCCAAAAGGCGTTCCGAATCCGAGAGCAGTGACGCGGCTCTGCGGCAGCGGGGCGAATCATCATCGGAAATATGCTTGAGTTCCTCGGGGGAAAGTGAGAAGAAAGAGGTCTCGGATGCGGATACAAAACCCGAGAGAACCAAAAGAAGCAGGGCCGTCAACATTGCGATGACGGACCCCGCTGTAGGAATATTAAAGCCGATAGTTTCTATAAGGCTAACGGTTTAAGTTAAAACGGCATTCCGGAGTCTCCGGATTCCGGCTGAGGAGCAGCGGACTGCGCCTGCTGGGGTACATCGGACTTCTGCTGGGGACGGGTGAGCATCTCCATGGAGTCAACGAATATCTCGGTAACATAACGTTTTACGCCGTTCTGGTCATCATAGCTGCGGTTACGGATGTTACCTTCAACGTAAAGCTTATCGCCTTTGTGAACGTATTTCTCAACGGTCTCGGCAAGGCCCCTCCAGAAAACAAGGTTGTGCCATTCGGTACGGTCAGGCACCTGGGTACCGTTCTGGGCGGTGTAGCCACGTTCTGTAGTGGCAAGGGTAAGGTTAGCTACACAAACATGGTTGTCCAGATATCTGACATCCGGATCCTTACCCACATTTCCAATTAAAATTACTTTGTTAACTGACATAATAATTAGGTATTAATATTTCAATGGCAAATATACAAAAGTTTTTTTTAGAACAAATTAGTATGAAAAGTTTTCTGAATCAATAAAAAGAGCTACATTTGCAACTCGAAAACAAAAAGCGACATTTTAGACTTAAATAATTGATAATATGACAAAAGCAGAAGTTGTTAGCGAGATCGCCAAGAAGACCGGTATTGACAAGGCCGATGTATTGGCATGCGTAGAGGGTTTCATGGAAGTAGTAAAGGCCTCACTCGAGAACGATGAAAACGTTTATCTGAGAGGTTTTGGAAGTTTTATCACCAAGAAGAGAGCCGCCAAGGCTGCCCGCGACATCCTCAAGAACACCACAATCACTGTTCCCGAGCACAAGATTCCCGCTTTCAAGCCGGCCAAGACTTTTGCTCTCGCTGTAAGAAAGTAATAGTTAACTTCAAATAATCACAGTTATGCCAAGCGGTAAAAAGAAAAAAAGACATAAGATGTCTACGCACAAGCGTAAGAAAAGACTGAGAAAGAACAGACATAAGAGCAAGTAAAGCCTGTCTGTTTACAGAAATCCCAAAGAACAAACTTGCCGCTAATGTTTTCTGCAGGTTTGTTCTTTGCTTTTAACCAAGTATAATACTAAAGACCGATGACAAGCGAACTGACAGTAAACGTCCAGCCAGACAGCATTCAGATAGCCATTACCGAAGACCACAACCTTGTTGAGTATCAGAAAGATGCCCAGGAGGTTACATTTGCGGTAGGCAACCTGTATCTGGGACGTGTCAAGAAGCTTATGCCCGGACTCAACGCATGTTTTGTGGATGTAGGGTCCGAGAAAGAGGCGTTCCTGCATTATCAGGACCTGGGGGCTCAGTTCGCGTCATTGAAGAAATACGTCAAACAGGTCAGGGCCAACCGCAAGAAACTTGCTCCATTCAGCAAGGCTCAGATAGTGCAGTTCGACGAAAAGCAAGGCAACATCAGCACTGCACTTGAACAGGGCGACGAGATAATCGTTCAGGTTACCAAGGAACCCATATCGACAAAGGGGCCCAGACTTACCGGAGAGATATCTTTCGCCGGCCGTTTCCTGGTCCTCATCCCGTTCAGCGACAAGGTATCGGTATCATCCAAAATCAAGTCCAACGAAGAACGTGCCCGCCTTAAGCAACTCATACACAGCATCAAACCCAAGAACTGCGGCGTAATAGTCCGTACGGTTGCCGAGGGTAAGCGCGTAGCCGAGCTGGACAACGAGCTTTCAATTCTTTATCAGCGCTGGGAGGACTCTTTGGGCAGGGCGCAAAAGGTAGAGAAGGCGCCGGGACTTATTTTTGAAGAGACAAGCCGCACGATAGCCATTCTTAGGGACATGCTAAACTCGTCATACGAGTCAATCCACGTAAATGACGAGAAGACATATCAGGAGATACGCGACTACGTTTCGATGATAGACCCCGAAAAAACCAAGATAGTCAAGCTTTACAAAGGGGAGTTGCCCATATTCGACAACTTTGCCATAACCAAGCAGATAAAATCTTCTTTCGGACGTATCGTATCGTACAAGAGCGGGGCCTACCTTATTATAGAGCACACGGAAGCGCTGCATGTGGTTGATGTCAACAGCGGTCACCGCGTAAAAGCAGGCACACAAGAGGAGAATGCACTTGAGGTGAATCTGGGTGCCGCCGATGAACTGGCACGTCAGCTACGCCTACGCGATATGGGCGGTATCATAGTTGTCGACTTTATTGATATGGCGCTGGCCGAAGACCGTCAGAAACTCTACGAGCGCATGTGCCAGAACATGGAACGTGACCGCGCCAAGCACAACATACTGCCTTTGAGCAAATTCGGCCTGATGCAGATTACAAGGCAGAGAGTGCGCCCGGTAATGGACGTTCCTGTTGACGAGACCTGCCCCACCTGTTTCGGCACAGGCATCATCAGGCCGTCAATACTGTTCACAGACCAGCTGGAGAACAAGATAAGCTGTCTGAAGAACCAGATGAAGATGAGCAATTTCACCCTGTTTGTACATCCGTATGTGTATGCATACCTTACCAGAGGACTTATCTCACTGAAACTAAAATGGCAGTTCCGTTACGGATTCGGCATCAACCTGCTGCCTGACCAGAATATGCCGTTTCTTTCTTACAGGTTCATTGACCTGAAAGGCAATGAGATTGACATGAAGGAGGAGCACGAGATCCTCTGACACCCTTTTTTTAAGATTTCATTAGTTTTTTTGTATCGGGCCATTAACACTTTTCATGTTGATGCGTCAATATATCGGAAACGGTCAAGATAACAGATGACACCAGAAGTCCTTACAGAAACGTTCAAGTCCTTAAGCGACGGACTGTATAGGGTGGCGTACTATGTTCTGGAATCCCAAGCCGATGCCGAAGATGCCGTGCAGGACCTTTTCATAAAGCTCTGGAACAGCCGAGAACAGCTGGATACAGTGCTGAACCTGAAAGCATACTGCACCACACTGATGAAAAACCTGTGCATAGACAAGCTCCGCAAGGAACAACGTGTACAGGGAATGGAACCCGGACCGGACATAGCCGAGTCGAGACTTGTTGATGAGGACTATGACGCCCGTGAAAAGCTGGAAAAGGTACTGGCCGCAATAGAACGGCTGCCCGCCCGCCAACGTGACGTGATGAAGATGTATGTGCTGGAAGAGATGTCATATGAAGAGATAGAAAAGAGAACAGGAATGTCAAACCTGACCTTAAGGGTTCTTTTAAGTAATGCCCGAAAGTCATTAAGGAGTCAGATATGAAAAAACCGGAAGATATAGAAAGGTTAAGTGCGCTTGATCTGGACCGGATTGCACAGGACGAGAGCATCAAGGTCCCGGATTCGATCAGACGCGACATTGCCATAACGGCACGCGCTCTTGAAATGGTTTCCGAAGAGGATGACACAAAGGAGGAAAAAGCATCACCGTCAAGATACCGGAAGATACTTAAGATGATATCCTACCCCGCAGCGGCAGTCGCCGTAATAACGATAGGTATGCGACTCTCTTTCCAGGATTCTATTCCCACGCCCAAGGATACCTTTGACGACCCCAGGATGGCTTATGCCCAAATGGAACAGGTCCTTGGATTCATATCAGAAAAGATGAACACCGGTCTGGAGATTGCCGATGCAGTCGAGCCGGTAATTGGTAAAACGATAAAAGCACTCAAATGAAAAGGATAGCAGCATTTGTGACAGCAATATTACTGCTCACAGCCGGAGCCTGGGCACAGGACGGCAAGGGAATCTACAACAAATACTCCGATCACGAGGAGGTAAGCGCAGTGTACATCTCATCATCAATGTTCAAACTGATGGGTAAGATTCCCAACATGGACTTGGGAGAAGGAAGTTCGATGGATTTGGGATCGATCATCAAGAACCTGAACTCAATGTATCTGCTGGACTGTGAGGATGCAGACCTGTGCAGTGAAATCAAGTCAGATGTAAACAAGTTCATCAAGAAGTATGACTTTGAGATGCTGATGGAAATCAAGGACAAGGGTGAAGTGGTGCGCATCTACACCACAGGCAACGAAAAGACCGTTACCCAGTTCATCCTGACGGCAGCCGAATACGATGCTTTCACCTTTATCTGTCTGGACGGCACGATGAGCCGGGCCGATTTGGAGAAAGCCATAGCCAAGGCTACACAGCATATTGAATAATCAACGGAGAAGCAGGGTCATACCCACTGTAAGTGGGTTCTCATCAGAGATCAGGTTGCGTTTGGCAAGAGGCTTCATCCTGACTCCGAACTGCTGGGAGATTGACCACAGACTGTCACCTTTCTTTACTACATAAGTCCTGTGCTCCTTATCGGCACGGGACTTTTTCCTTTCCAAAAAGACAAGTGTCCCGGCGGGCGACACGAACTTGCGGTCAATTTCATTGAAACGACGCAGAAGGGAGAGCTGCATACCGTACTCGCGGGCAATATCCTTAAGAGTCTCACCTTCACGCATACGGACACAGCGCTGACCATTTACAAGTAATGGCTGATGCGGCAACTGTCCCGGCTTGAGACGGACACCGTTCCTGCTGTCATAACGGTCCAGGCCATATCGTTCAATTAGTTCTATCAGTTTATCGGCATAAGTAGGACTGGTAGCGTAACCGGCCGCCTTCAGGCCTCTGGCCCATCCTTTATAATCTGTACTTCCCAACTTGAACAAAGACTGGTAACGTGCACCGTTTACAAGGAACAGGGAGTGATCCCGGAAAGAGTCATCGGCGTCACGGTAACAGCGGAAGCACTCCTGACGTTCATCATCATCATGATACATCTTGCGCCCCTTCCAGTCACTGTGACACTTTATGCCGAAATGGTTGTTGCATTTGGTAGCCAACGAACTGCGTCCGGCATCAGACTCAAGCAATCCCTGTGCAAGCGTGATGCTGGCAGGGATTCCGTACTGTTTCATCTGCTCCATTGCCATTCCGCTGTATTTGGCAATATATGCCGAATATGCATCCTTGGTCTGGGAGGGCACAACGGTCTGTCTGGATACGGAACAAGAAGCCAGCGCAACCAGCAATGCAAGCGAAGCTAAACGCAGTAATTTCATCATTTGACGGATGGTTATGCGAAGTTAATGAAATGTGCCGAAAAACAAGTAACTTAGCGGTCGGATAAATGACAGAAGCCTATGAAAAGACTCAGCCGCAAAATGGAATGGCAGGTTTTAAGCCAGGATGAACTGAACAAAGAAGACCGTATGCTTGTGGACGCGGCAAAGGAAGCCACTGCCGGAAGTTGGTCGCCCTACTCCGGATTCAAGGTGGGTGCCGCCCTGCTGTTGGATGACGGTACCGTAGTAACCGGAAGCAATCAGGAAAACGCGGCTTACCCGTCCGGGCTTTGTGCCGAAAGGACAGCTTTGTTTGCAGCCAGTCACGCCCACCCCGGGAAAGCTGTTACCGCATTGGCCATTGCAGCTCGTAACGACAAAGGCTACACCGCGCAGCCTATCACCCCATGCGGAGCCTGCCGTCAGGTTCTTGCCGAGACAGAACAGCGTGGAGGGAAGCCTATCCGTTATATCCTTTACGGCACGGAAGGCACCATGATTCTGGAAGATGGAACGGACACCCTGCTCCCGTTCTGTTTCGGAGCGGACTCAATGCTGTAAGATTTTGTTTTTTTAATATGACACTGTGTCACCGCAAACGCTGTGGCACAATGTTTGCTGCAGATAAGATGTCAATGTAAACTTTATAGGAATGAGCAAACGAAACAAGCATAAAATGTCAGAAAATTTCCAATCTGAAAAAGAAGAGGAGAAAGAAATCCTTAACGGTGCGGAGCAGGAATCCGCATCCGACGAGGAGGGAAATGGTCCCGAGCAGAAAGAGGAGACTCAAGAGGAAACCATCGAGGATAAGCTTGCCAAGAGTGAAGCCGAAGTTACCGACCTGAAAGACCGTCTGCTGCGTCAGATGGCCGAGTTCGACAACTACCGCAAACGCACCATGAAGGAGAAGGCAGAGATAATCCTTAACGGCAGTGCCGGTGTAGTGACAGACATACTGCCTGTGATTGACGACCTGGAAAGAGCCATTGCAAATTCGGCCAAGTCAGATGATTACAACGCCCTTAAGGAGGGAATTGAACTTATCTATAACAAACTGATGCATACACTGGAGCAGAAAGGCCTTCAAAAGATATCGCCCAGGAACGAGCCTTTTGACACCGATTTCCATGAGGCCATAGCCATGATTCCCGCACCCAGCGAGGATCTTAAGGGCAAGGTCCTGGATTGCGCCATTGACGGATACAAACTTAACGACAAAGTGCTGCGCCATGCAAAAGTGGCCGTAGGAGAATAATTATATGGCAAAGAGAGATTACTATGAAGTGCTTGAGGTCCCCAAGACCGCAACCGCCGATGAGATAAAGAAGGCTTACCGCAAGAAAGCCATCCAGTACCACCCTGACAAGAACCCCGGCAACAAAGAGGCCGAGGAGAAGTTCAAGGAGGCAGCCGAGGCATACAGCGTCCTTAGTGATCCGGACAAGAGAGCCAAATACGACCAGTTTGGATTTGACGGCCTGAACGGAGCCGGAGGATTCGGCGGAAACGGCGGGTTCGGCGGTGCCGGAATGTCCATGGACGACATATTCTCCATGTTCGGCGACATATTCGGAGGCGGCGGATTCAGCAGTTTCGGCGGATTCGGCGGCAGCCGTACGCGAGGCCGCAGCGGAGAACGCAAGTCCAGAGGATCGGACCTGAGGGTCAAGGTGGCGCTCACACTTGAGGAGATAAACACAGGCGTAACCAAGAAATTCAAACTCAAGAAACTGGTACCTTGCCAGCACTGCAAGGGCACCGGAGCCAAGGACGGATCGGCGGCCGAGACCTGTCCGGACTGCCACGGTTCGGGTGTAGTGATGCGCACTCAGCAGAGTTTCTTCGGTATGGTTCAGACCCAGACCGTCTGCCCCCGCTGCGGCGGCGAAGGTAAGATCGTAAAGGACCGTTGTCCGCATTGCAGCGGCGACGGAGTTGTTTATGGAGAGGAGATAGTTGAGATAAACATCCCTGCAGGTGTAGCCGAAGGCATGCAACTCTCCGTTGAGGGTAAGGGCAACGCCGGAAAGCACAACGGCTACAACGGCAACCTTCTGGTCCAGATTGAAGAGGTTCCCCACAAGGACCTGGTACGTGATGAGAACGACCTGGTTTACAACCTATTACTTACAGTGCCACAGGCCACTTTGGGCGGAGCCATTGAGATTCCTACGCTTGACGGTGCAGTTAAACTCAAGATTGAGCCGGGCACACAGCCAGGCAAGATGCTGCGTCTTCGCGGGAAAGGCCTACCCGAGGTTAATTCCAGCCGTCGCGGCGATATGATAGTAAACGTTAGTGTGTATATACCCGAATCGCTGTCCAGGGATGAAAAAGCGGCAATGGAGAAGTTCCAGACATCGGATCATTTCCAGCCCACACCTTCAATCAAGGAGAAGCTTTTCCGTAAGTTCCGTAGCTATTTTGATTGACATAAACTGATGACTTATCAGGAAGCTGTAGATTATCTCTACACACAGACACCCCTTTTCCAGAACGTAGGCCAGGAGGCATATAAAGAGGGCCTATACAACACGGTGACGATAGACCGCCACCTGGGATGCCCCCATAAACTGTTCAAGACCATCCATATAGCCGGCACCAACGGCAAGGGAAGCGTATCGCACACCCTGGCCGCCATACTGCAGGCATCGGGACTTAAAACCGGACTGTATACATCACCCCACCTGACCGATTTCCGCGAACGCATAAGAGTGAACGGAAAGCCCGTGAGCCCGGAATTCGTGGTAAGTTTCATAGAGAAGAACCGCGATTTCCTGGAGCCACTGCATCCGTCATTCTTTGAAGTGACCACCGCCATGGCTTTCAGCTGGTTTGCCGATCAGGAAGTTGACGTAGCAGTGATAGAGACCGGTCTGGGAGGCCGTTTGGACTGTACCAACATAATAAAGCCCATAATCTCCATCATTACCAACATCGGTTTTGACCATATGAAGTTCCTGGGCAACACCCTGGAACAGATTGCATTTGAGAAGGCCGGGATAATAAAGAAGAACGTTCCCGTAATCATAGGGGAGCACACCGGCGAAACCCGTCCCGTGTTTGAGCGCAAGGCCGAAGAGGTGGGAGCAAGAATTGTGTTCGCACAAGATAATTGTAAGATAATTTCGCATAAATACACAAATCCGTCCAAGGTCGTTTACGAAACTTCTGCCCTACCCGCACTTGAAAGCGGACTGGCAGGATTGTGCCAGGAAAAGAACGCAAACACCATACTGACCGCAATAGACGAACTCAAGCGCAGGAGGCTGGGCATTACCGAGACTGCAATAAGGAAGGGGTTCAAGGATGTATGCCGTATGACAGGACTGCGCGGACGCTGGCAGCTGATTAGCAGGAAGCCGGACATAATATGTGACACCGGGCACAACAGCCACGGAATCAAGTACATAGCACAGCACTTGCAGGAGCTTTCATCCAAGCCGGGATTCGGCCAGTTACGTATCGTTATGGGTATGGTCAATGACAAAGACGTGACCGACGTACTCTCGCTCATGCCCAAGAATGCCCGTTATTACTTTACCCAGGCTTCCGTTCAAAGAGCCCTTGACGCAGGTTCGCTGAGGGAATTGGCTCATCAGGCAGGGCTGACAGGAAGAGTATACAGGACCGTGGCGCAGGCAGTCAACACCGCCCAGCGTGAAGCAGCGCCTGAGGACCTGATTTTTGTAGGAGGCAGCACATTTGTGGTTGCCGACCTGCTCACCATGCCGGATTTCTTTATTCAGGGTTGATTTTTTTAACCAAATCGCTTGCATCAGTATCTGAAATTGGCTTAATTTGCGTTGTTATATTTTTAATAACCAATTAAGCTAGTCATACTATATGAGCGATTTCTTTGTTAAAGACAATCTGGCCGGCCTCAAGAGGGAGGATTTTCAGGCAACAGTTGAGGGTAAGAAGACCGATCTTTACATTCTCAAGAACAAGAGAGGAGCCGAAATAGCCGTAACCAATTTTGCAGGCGCACTGTGCGCAGTGATGATGCCAGACCGGGATGGCAAGATGGAGAGTGTGGTCTGGGGCCATGACAGCATCCAGCATGTAATGGACAGTGAGGAGACTTTTCTGAGCGTACTTATCGGACGTTACGGAAACCGCATCGCCAACGGCAAGTTCTGCCTGGACGGCAAGCAGTACACATTGGCCATCAACAATGACCCCAACAGCCTCCACGGAGGTCCTACAGGTTTCCACAAACGTGTATTCGATGCCGAGCAGACCGATGCCCAAACCATAAAACTGCACTATCTGTGCAAGGACGGCGAGGAGGGTTTCCCCGGTAATCTGGACGTAAACGTGACTTACCGTCTTACCGATGAGAACGAGTTGGCAATAGAGTATGAGGCAACAACAGACAAGAAGACCGTAGTCTGCCTGACTCAGCATGCCTATTTCACTCTCAACGGCATGAAGAAAAACCCGCTCACAGTTCTGGACTATGACCTGACAATCAACGCAGACCATTATATTCCCATTGACAACACCGCAATCCCTCTGGGTACCATTGATGAGGTTGAGGGCACTCCGTTTGATTTCCGCACTCCCCACAAGGTTGGAGAGCGTATTGAACAGGGACAGCAGACCAAAAACGGCAACGGTTATGACCACTGCTGGGTACTCAACAAGCGTGAGCCCGGAGAGCTGAGCCTGGCTGTTAAGTGCGTGGATCCCGTTAGCGGACGCTCCATGGAGTGCTACACCACAGAACCAGGTATTCAGTGCTATACCGGCAATTACTGCAGCGGCAGCACCTGCGCACACGGCTCCACACTGCCCAAACGCTGCGCCATCTGCTTTGAGGCTGAACATTTCCCTGACAGCCCCAACCATCCGTATTTCCCCACAACGGTGCTGAATCCGGGAGAGATATATACACAGACAACAATCTATCGTTTCGGAGTGGAATAATCCCCCATGGATACGACCATTCTGAGAAACAGGTTCCGCCGTCAGTTCGGCACAAGCGGAGACCTCTACTTTTCGCCCGGCAGGATAAATCTGATAGGCGAGCACACCGACTATAACGGAGGATTTGTTTTTCCTGGTGCCGTAGACAAGGGAATTACCGTTGAAATTTTCCGTAACG
Source organism: Bacteroidaceae bacterium (assembly GCA_045534785.1). Lineage (GTDB taxonomy): Bacteria > Bacteroidota > Bacteroidia > Bacteroidales > Bacteroidaceae > Colenecus. Next base: position 35,068 of record JAZSKJ010000016.1, read on the forward strand.
GTACCCGTCAGGTCAAGCTTCTGGCAATTGACGTGGAAGAGAATCCCTATCTGGAATTCTCATTGGACGACGCCGAAAAACCTGACCGTCACTGGGCTTGCTACATTTACGGTGTATGCAGGGAACTGGAAAAAAGAGGCGTGAACGTGGGCGGTTTCAACGCGGCATTTACCGGCGATGTGCCTAAAGGTGCAGGGATGTCATCATCAGCAGCGCTGGAGAGCGCATTTGCATTTGCCCTCAATACCATGTTCGCCGATGGCAGCGTGGACAAGTTCGAGTTGGCCAAGATAGGCCAGGCCACTGAACATAACTACTGCGGAGTAAAGTGCGGTATTATGGATCAGTTTGCATCGGTATTCGGAAAAGAGGGATGCCTCATCCGCCTGGACTGCCGTTCGCTTGAATATGAATATTTCCCGTTTGACCCACAGGGCTACAAGCTGGTTCTGGTAAACTCTATGGTCAAGCATTCACTCGGAAATGAGTATAATGAACGCAGGGAGAGCTGCGAAAAAGCCGTAGCACTAATGAACGCCCAGTTCGGCAGTGTGGAAACTCTGAGGGATGCCAATCATCAGATGCTTGACACCATCAAGGATAAACTCTCAAGTCAGGATTATCTGCGCGCCAAATATGTACTTGATGAAAAAGAGCGTGTTCTGGCTGTTTGTGACGCCTTGGAGAAGAGAGACTATGAGCTGGTGGGCAAGAAAATGTACGAGACCCACTGGGGATTGAGCCGCGAGTATACGGTCAGCTGCCCCGAACTGGATTTCCTGGTTGAGACAGCCCAGGAGTGCGGTGTGACCGGAAGCCGTGTAATGGGCGGCGGATTCGGCGGATGTACCATCAATCTGGTCCGGGATACAGTATGTGACAAGTTCATATCAAAAGCCAAGCGCGAATACGCCAAGAAATATGGTATTATTCCTGAGGTCTATCAGGTGGTGATAGGCGAAGGCTCACGTAAACTGCAATAATTCAAACAATCAACTAATAACAAAAATCAAAATGAAAAAAACTGGTTTATTCGCTCTGATGGCAGGCTTGCTATCTTTTACAGCCTGTTCAGAGAAGGAGGCTCCGGTCCTCAACAGGGCCGACTTCCAGATGGAGTTCACAGGTAAGAAGACTGACCTGTACAAACTTACAAATGCCAATGGCTGCGAGGTTTGGGTTACCAATTTCGGTGCCCGTATCGTTGCCATCATGGTTCCTGACAAGCAGGGTAAGATGCAGGATGTGGTCATCGGTTTCTCTAACATCAAGGACTATACCACACAGCCCAGTGATTTCGGCTCAACAGTAGGCCGTTACGCCAACCGTATCAACCAGGGTAAGATCACTCTGGACGGCGTGACCTATCAGTTGCCGCAGAACAATTTCGGTCACTGCCTGCACGGAGGCTGCACCCTAGAGCCTGAGCCTATGGGCTGGCAGAACCTTGTATGGGATGTCAAAGAGGTCAAGGGCAATGCCATCACCCTGGTAAAGAACTCACCCGACGGTGAGGCAGGTTTCCCAGGCAATGTAGTAGCTACCGTAACCTACACCCTCAATGACAAGAACGCCATTGACATTGTATGGAAAGCCACAACCGACAAGAAGACCGTTGTCAACATGACCAACCACAGTTACTTCAACCTGAACGGTGACCACTCAATTCCCATCACCAACCATCTCCTGACACTCAATGCCAGCAATTTCACTCCCTGTGACGACACTTACATGACCACAGGTGAGATCCTGCCGGTAGCAGGTACTCCCATGGACTTCACCAAGGCCAAGGCAATCGGCAAGGAGATAACCAACTTCGGCTACGAGCAGCTTAAGAACGGTAACGGTTATGACCACAACTGGGTGCTTAACACCAAAGGTGATGACACCAAGTGCGCCGCCAAGCTGTACAGCCCCATCACCGGCATCTATGTTGAGGTTTATACCAACGAGCCCGGTATACAGTTCTATTCAGGAAACTTCCTGGACGGCTCTGGTATCGACAAGCAGGGTAACAAGATGGAGCAGCGTACCGGTTGCTGCCTGGAGACACAGAAGTTCCCCGACAGCCCCAACAAGTCAAATCTGCCCGGTTGGTACAGCGCAGAACTCGTACCCGGCCAGGAGTATTACAGCCACTGCATCTATCAGTTCGGCGTGGAATAATAACGAATCTCTAATTACAAACAAATAACCAAATGAACAACAGTATTATTGAAGCATTGTCTAACAACGGTTTCAAACCGATTGACTATGTAGTATTCGTTGCCTATCTGGCAATTCTGATTTTCCTGGGATTCTTCCTGTCCCGCAGTAAGAACGGTAAAGAGAAAGACTCAAAGGATTACTTCCTGGCCGGTAATACCCTGACATGGTGGGCAGTAGGTGCATCTCTGATTGCCGCCAACATCAGTGCCGAGCAGTTTATCGGTATGTCCGGTACCGCATTCGCATCAGGTATCGCAATCGCAGCCTATGAGCTTATGGCAGCAGCCACCCTGCTGGTTGTAGGTAAGTTCCTGCTCCCCGTGATGATTGAGAAGAAGATTTTCACCATCCCGCAGTTCCTTCGTGACCGTTACAATCCCGGCACAGGTCTGGCTTTCTCAATCTTCTGGCTTTTCCTGTATGTGTTCATCAACCTGACTTCTGTTGCATGGTTAGGTGCCCTTGCCATCAAGCAGATCCTTGGCTTGCCCAAGATTCCGGGCATGTTCCTGGGTATGGAGGTTGATATGACCCTGCTGGTCATCATCCTGGTTCTCTATCTGATTGCCGGTATCTACTCAATCTACGGTGGTCTGTCATCAGTGGCATGGACCGACGTTATGCAGGTTACATTCCTGGTAGGTGGTGGTCTTATCACCGCATACGCCGCTCTGGTTGTTATCGCCAAGGACCTGGGTCTGGAAGGCGGAGCCTTAGCAGCCTTAGGTGAGGTCTATCACAAACTCAAAGCCATACCCGGTGACTCACACTTCAATCTGGTTGTGAACCAGGCCAAGACCCCTGATGCTTATTTTGACATTCCGGGTATCGCCGTTATCGTAGGTGCCCTGTGGCTGACCAACCTGGGTTACTGGGGATTCAACCAGTACATCATCCAGAAGGGTCTTGCTGCCAAGAGCCTTGACGAGGCCAAGAAGGGTATGGTATTTGCCGCATTCCTCAAGATATTGATCCCGTTCATCGTCTGCATCCCCGGTGTATGCGCATTCTACATCATGAAGGAGCAGCCCGAGCTGTTTGCAAAGCTTGCCGGTAGTATTGAGCGCTCTGATGACGCTTATCCTTTCCTTATCCGTAACTTCACTCCGGTATTCGTAAAGGGTCTGTCATTCGCAGCTCTGAGTGCAGCCGTCATCTCATCACTGGCTTCAATGTTCAACTCAACATCAACCATCTTCACGATGGATATCTACAAGCAGTACTTCAAGAAGGATGCATCCGAGAAGAACCTGGTTAACGTAGGCCGTATCACATCAGTTTGCGCCCTGGTTATCGCTCTTATCGCAGTTTATCCTATCATGGGTGGTGCCGACCAGGCATTCCAGATCATTCAGGAGTACTCAGGATTCGTATATCCGGGTGTTGTGGTTATCTTCGGTCTGGGTCTGCTCTGGAAGCGCGCTTCAGGTCCCGCAGCCGTTGTTGCAGCTATCGGAACATTCGTATTCTCAATCCTGTTCAAGGTGCTGATGCCCAACGTTCCGTTCATGCTCCGCATGGGTTATGTATTCCTCTGCCTGGTGGCTATCTTTATCCCGATGTCACTCTACAACAAGAAGAATACAGTTGAGGCCGACAAGCTTGACCAGCACACCATCGATGCTCAGATGAAGTGGTCATCAATCCTGTTCACCATTTCTGCAATCTGCCTGGTTGTTGCCATCTACGGCGTTATCGATCCGGTTCTGCGCGGATGGGGCTTTGAGGCTATGTTCTTCCTGACCGCCATTCTGGCTGTGCTGGGACTCTACCTGCGTTCTAACGCCAAGGATAAGGTTCAGGATGCCAAGGCTGTAGGCATTGACCTGGAGCTCTTCCACACCGACAGGACATTCAACATCGGTGCCCTGGGTGTTATCGTGATTCTGGTTATCCTTTACGTAGCACTCTGGTAATATCATGCTCGAAGAACTTAAAGAGAAGGTTTTCAAAGCCAACCTTGATCTTGTCAAGCAGGGTCTGGTAATATTCACATGGGGTAACGTATCGGGCATAGACCGTGAGAAAGGCCTCGTAGTGATAAAGCCCAGCGGCGTAAGCTATGACGAGATGAAGGCAAGTGATATGGTTGTTGTCTCCCTCGAGACAGGTAAGGTGGTCGAGGGGGACCTCAATCCTTCATCGGACACCCCTACTCACCTGGTTCTGTACAGGGCATTCCCAAATATTAAGGGCGTGGTGCATACCCACTCTACCTATGCCACCGCATTCGCACAGGCCGGCCGCGACATCCCTAACATCGGCACAACTCATGCCGATTATTTCTACAAGGATATCCCCTGCACTCGTGATATGACCGAGGCTGAGGTTAAGGGTCAGTATGAACTGGAGACCGGTAACGTGATTGTGGATGAGATTCTGAACATCCGCAAGATCAACCCCGACCACACTCCCGCCGTGCTGGTAAAGAATCACGGTCCGTTCTCATGGGGCACATCACCCGACAATGCGGTTTACAACGCCAAGGTGATGGAACAGTGCGCCAAGATGGCGTTCGTAGCCCTGTCAGTGAATCCGGGTCTGACAATGAATCCGCTTCTGATTGAGAAGCACTACAGCCGTAAGCATGGCCCCAACGCCTACTACGGCCAGAAGAAAAAGTAACACTATAAAAAAAGGATATTTATGTTTGATAATTTTGAAATTTGGTGGGTCACCGGTGCACAGCTCCTTTACGGAGGCGATGCAGTAGTTGCTGTGGACGGTCACTCAAAGGAGATGGTTGACGGCCTGAACAAGAGCGGTAACATCCCCGTCAAGATAGTATATAAAGGTACTGCCAACAGCAGCAATGAGGTTGAGGCCGTAATGAAGGCCGCCAACAATGACAACAAGTGCATAGGTATCATCACCTGGATGCACACATTCAGCCCCGCCAAGATGTGGATCAAGGGTCTGCAGGCTCTTGAGAAACCTCTGCTCCACTTCCACACACAGTACAACACCGATATTCCCTGGGACACCATCGATATGGACTTCATGAACCTGAACCAGAGCGCCCACGGCGACATCGAGTTCGGTCATATCTGCACCCGTATGCGTGTTGCTCGCAAGGTTGTTGTAGGTCACTGGAAGAGCGTAGAGGCTCAGAAGCAGATTGCCGTATGGGCCCGCGCCGCTGCCGGCCGTGCCGATGCACACAACGTACGCTGCCTTATGTTCGGTATGAACATGAACAACGTGGCCGTTACCGACGGTGACCGCGTTGAGTTTGAGCAGCGCATGGGTTACCATGTAGATTACTACCCCGTATCATCACTGATGGATTACTTCAAGAAGGTTACCGATGCAGAGGCCGATGCCCTGGTTGAGGAGTACAAGAAGCTCTACACCATCAAGATTGATGAGAGCGGTGAGAAGGTATATTGGGAGAAGGTCCATAACGCAGCCAAGGCTGAGATTGCCCTGCGTCGCGTGCTCAAGGATGAGAACGCTACCGCTTTCACCACCAACTTTGATGACCTGGGTGATGCCGATATCGACGCCCCTGATTTCTGCGGCTTTGACCAGATTCCGGGCCTGGCATCACAGCGTCTGATGCAGGAGGGTTACGGTTTTGGTGCCGAGGGTGACTGGAAGACAGCCTGCCTGCAGCGTACTCTCTGGGTTATGAACCAGGGTATGCCCAAGGGTTGCTCATTCCTGGAGGATTACACCCTTAACTTTGCCGCCGACTGCACATCAAGCCTGCAAAGCCATATGCTGGAGATCTGCCCGCTGATTGCTACCGGCAAGCCCAAGCTGGAGGTTCATTTCCTTGGCATAGGTATCCGTAAGCAGCAGACCGCACGCCTGGTATTCACATCCAAGACCGGCCGCGGTATCAAGGCAACCGTTGTTGACCTGGGTAACCGTTTCCGTCTTATTACCAGCGAAGTTGAGTGCATCGAGCCCAAACCAATGCCCAAACTGCCGGTTGCATCGGCCCTGTGGGTTCCGCAGCCTACATTTGAGATTGGCGCAGGCGCATGGATACTGGCAGGTGGCACACACCACAGTGCTTTCTCATACGATATCACTGCCGAGTATTGGGAGGATTTTGCCGAGATGTGCGGTATAGAGTACATCGGTATCGACAAGAATACCACTATCAGCGGTTTCAAGCAGCAGCTCAGAAACAACGAGGTTTATTACATGCTAAACAAAGCCCTGAAGTGATATGGCATACGATCCCAAATCAGTAATTGAGAAAGGTCAGGCCATACTCGGTATCGAGTTTGGCTCGACCCGTATCAAGGCTGTGCTCATTGATCCTGAGTACAAGCCTATAGCACAAGGCAGTCACACATGGGAAAACCAGTTGGTTAACGGTCTTTGGACATACAGCGTAGAGAGCATCTGGTTCGGTCTGCAGGACTGCTATGCAAACCTGCGTGAGAACGTGCTCAAGCAGTACGAGGTGGAGATTGAGAACCTGGCAGCAATTGGCGTAAGCGCCATGATGCACGGCTACATGCCGTTTGACAAGCATGGTGACATACTGGTTCCGTTCCGCACATGGCGTAACACCAACACCGCAAAGGCAGCCGCTGAGCTGTCCGACCTGTTCGTGTTCAACGTACCTCTGCGCTGGAGCATATCACATCTGTATCAGGCTATTCTGGACAACGAGCCGCACGTTAAGGATATTGATTTCCTGACCACTCTGGCAGGTTTCATCCACTGGCAGCTCACAGGCAAGAGAGTTCTGGGCGTCGGAGATGCATCGGGTATGATTCCCGTTGATCCCAAGACCAAGACCTACAATGCCGAAATGGTAGCCAAGTTTGACAAGCTGATTGCCACCAAGGGTTATCCCTGGAAGCTGCTTGACATTCTGCCCAAGTCACTTGACGCAGGCCAGGATGCAGGCGTGCTGACCGAGGCCGGCGCACGCAAGCTGGATGTATCGGGTCATCTCAAACCGGGTGCTCCCATCTGTCCCCCTGAGGGAGATGCAGGCACAGGTATGGTTGCCACCAACGCAGTTCGTCCGCGCACCGGTAACGTATCGGCCGGTACCTCATCTTTCTCAATGATCGTGCTTGAGAAGGATCTCAAGAAACCGCATGAGGTGATTGATATCGTGACTACTCCCGATGGCAGCCCCGTGGCTATGGTTCACTGCAACAACTGCACCAGTGACCTGAATGCCTGGGTTAACCTGTTCAAGGAGTTTGAGGAGATCATGGGTATTCCCGTTGATATGGGCAAGCTCTTTACCAACCTCTTCAACGTGGCACTGAAGGGTAATCCTGACTGCGGCGGCATTATGAGCTACAACTATGTATCGGGTGAGCCTGTTACCGGTTTTGCCGACGGACGTCCGCTGTTTGTACGCTCGGCTAACGACAAGTTCAACCTGGCCAACTTTATGCGCGCTATTATAAGCGGTGCTATAGGTGTGCTCAAGGTTGGTAACGATATCCTGTTCAACGAGGAGAAGATCAAGGTGGACCGCATTACCGGTCACGGCGGTCTGTTCACCACTCCGGGTGTTGGCCAGAGGATTCTGGGCGCTGCCCTTAACTCTCCTATCTCCTGCATGAAGACTGCAGGCGAGGGCGGTCCCTGGGGTATGGCTATCCTGGCATCGTACCTTATCAACAACAAGAAGAAACAGTCATTGGCTGAGTTCCTCGATGATCAGGTATTTGCCGGCGATACAGGCACATCGGTTGCTCCTACTCCCGAGGATGTGGCAGGATTCAACGCCTATATTGAGAACTACAAGCAGTGTCTGCCCATTGAGGAGGCTGCTGTCAAATTCAAGAAATGATACAAAAGGGGACTGTCCCCTTTTGTACCATTTTTAAGTAACCAATTAATGAAACTATGAAAAAGATATCTTTTAAACTGTTTGCACTGGCTGCTTTGGTTTGCTGCATGTCGGCCAGCGCTGCCAAGCCCAAGTTCCCGCTTCTGCCCACAGCACCTTATGATACCATCATCGATGGCCAAAAAGTAGCCCTTTATACTATTAAAAAGGGTAAGGTAGCTGCACAGATCATCAACTACGGAGGATTTGTAGTAGGCCTTTACGCTCCTGACAAGAACGGCGAGTATGCCAATCTGGTAACTCACTACGATGACATCCACCAGTACATGCGTTACAACATGGGTATGGTGGGTCCGGCTCTGGGTCGTTATGCCAACCGTATAGCCAACGGAAAGTTCACGCTGGACGGTAAGGAATACAACATCACCAAGAACAGCGGCCAGCACACACTGCACGGCGGTGCCAAAGGTTTTGACCATACCGCATGGAAGGTTGTAAAGGCTAAGAAGAACAAGCTGGTCCTGAGTTGCGTTCTGCCCGATGGTCTGGACGGATTCCCCGGCACACTGACTACTACCCTTACCTACTCCATCACCAAGGACGGCGGCCTGCAGATAAGCTATGAGGCTACCACTGATAAAGCCACTGTAGTGAACCTTTCCAACCACACTTACTTCAATCTGGACGGCGTAGGCAACGGTGATATCATGGATCATGAGCTTTATATTAACGCTGCTTTCATAACAGAGACTGACCGCAGCAACATTCCTACCGGTGACCTGGGTATGGTTGACGGATCTCCTTACGATTTCCAGAAGCCGGTACGCATTGGTGACCGTCAGTACTCACCTGCTCCTCCCCAGCCGGGACAGGGTGGCGGACGCGGTGGATTCGGTGGCGGATTCGGCGGTTTTGGCCAGGTACCCGAGGGCATGGTACGCAACTATGACAACAACTTCTGCCTGATTCATGAGCAGGCCGGTAAGGTTGAGAAGGTTGCCACTCTCTACTCTCCCAAGTCAGGCCGATTCATGGAGGTTTGGAACAACCATCCCGGACTTCAGGTCTATACCGGTGCACGCACTGCCATAGCACTTGAGTCACAAATGTATCCGGACTCACCTAACCACGACTTCTTCCCCAGCACAACCCTGCGCCCGGGAGAGAAGTATGAGCACACTGTCATCTACAAGCTCTCCGTAAAATAACACATTGGGGACGGTTCTCCCTGTGCTTTAGGCCCTGCTTGCTAACGGCTTGCAGGGCTTTTCTTTTAGAGAACGCCGTACTATCCTCTTTGGGGACACAACGCTCCGAGGAGAACGCCGTACCATCCTCTTTGGGGACCAACGTTCCGTGGCTACTCCGGAACTCTCCGGACCCTAAACGGCGAACGCCTCCCTTTTAATTCCCTTCGGGACTTAACGGTCGTTGAACGAAGCGCCGTTCTTAACGGGATCCTCCAAGCCCCTCCGCTTACGCCACTTCACTGATGGTCCCCAAAGAGGATAGTACGGCTTGTGCAAAGGGAAAGTTTTTCTGATTTTGTTTGGTTGTATGATATAAATGCATTTACTTTGCGCTACAAAGTACTTTTATTTATTCAAATTATGAAAGAACAGGAGATTAAGGAGACTCTCAGTGACATCAAGAATTTGATGGAGCGGTCACAGAAGGTTGTATTTCTGGACGGAGCAGCAGGCGTAGTAGTCGGACTGTGGGCCCTGCTGGGTGCGGCGGTTATCAGTTTCTGGGTATATGGAAGTTTCAGTCCGCTGTGGGGGGCTTGGATAAATCCTGTAAGAGATGCTGACTGGGCATCATTCTTTATTGTTGCAGGAGTCTGCGCAGTGGTGTTCTGTGCGGCTTTCAAGACCGTTTGGGATATGTCCAAACGCCGGGCCAGGCGTGAAGGTTTGGAGTTTAGGCTTGATGCTGGGTCACGGCACCTGCTGGGCAAGTTCTTCACCGTTATGGTTGTAGGCGGACTGGTATGCCTTACTCCGCTAATGAACGGACTCTGGAACATGGTACCCGGTATCATGCTGGTATTCTACGGGCTGGCTATGGTGGTCATATCACCTATTGCCTTTAAAGTATCGGTCACCCAATATATCGGTTATGCCGATATAGCTCTGGGTATTGCAGCACTGGCTTTTGCTCCATGGGGAATAATGCTATGGGCCATCGGGTTCGGCATTATCCATATAGTGTGGGGAATCTGGTTCCATATAAGGTTTGACGGTAAAAAGTAAAAGCGATGACCGCTATCGAGAATCTTGACAAGGCGTTCGAGAGCCGCGTAAGGCTGGGTATAATGTCGGTACTGACCGGAGCGGGCCAGTCCGATTTCAACACCCTCAAGTCCATGCTCGGTGTTTCGGACGGTAATCTGGCAAGTCACATCAAGGCTCTTGAGGAACTTGGTTACATCGAGACCGTCAAACAGTTCATCGGTCGAAAACCCAACACCTCCTACTCCGTAACCGATGTCGGCCGCAAAGCCTTCAGCGCCCACATAAAGGCGCTCAGCTCACTTCTTGGTTTAAAATAAAATGTAAAATAAAAAAGATATGAACAAATCAATCAGATACTACCTGCTTAAATGGTGGCTTTGGCCATTGGTTCTTATTGTACTGCAGATAATTCAGTTTTTTATCATCAGGAACTGCAACAACGTAGGGACAGATGTTCCAGCCAGTGTCATCAGGGTTGTAAACTTCAGGGATCCAATAGCAATTATCAGTATAATTCTAATAATTGCCAACCTGTGTCTTTGGATCTATTACATAATAAAAAAGCAGGGAAAAGCCATCTCCGGGCATCTGGCATTGATGGTAATTGCTGTGGCTATCTGCTTATGGAATATTCTTTCAATTGGTGTCTGGTGGATGTTCGGCGGTGACCGGTTGGATGACTTTGGCAGGAAACATCCTATACCTGAGAATGTTGAATACAATGAACCCTTGCCATCACACTATTCAGACCGGATTGATGAGTTCGGGAACAGTCAGAAAACAGTTCTATCGGACTTTATCAATCCTTCCGACAGCGCCACATGGCTACAGATTAAAAACGGCGGCCAGGGAGGTCGGTATTATTACAACTTTTACATACCTGAAGGCATTGACAACGGAGAGATTTGGCTGGAATGTTATGAAGTAACTGAAAACATACAGCTGTCATCAAAAAGAATCCGGGAAAGGACCTTGCTAACAGTCACGGAAGAAATGAAGGGAAAAATCTCTGAGAGAGAATTCACCATCTACGAAGGTGTCTGGGGAGAGTTTTACCTGGCAAGAATTGAGGTCTGGTTCCAAGACAGCTCCACTCACACCAAGCAGAAGCTTTCTGAAAAGGTTTATAAGGTAGAGGGGTGGATGAGATAATGTTTAATGGTATAATAAAGACGATATGAAAACTTTAGCTGAGACATTTAAGCGGTACTTCCAATTCAGGGGCAGAGCTGACCGCAGGGAGTTTTGGATATGGGTACTCGCCATGCTGGCTGTATCGGTTCCGGTTGTTTGCGTGCTAGCTGTAATTGCATTTCTGTTTGGCAATACGGCAGGACATCCTGTGGCTGAAGGAGCGTTTCACGCAACAATTGTCCTTTTGGGGCTATTCTGGCTCGTGATGTTCCTGCCTTCACTCTCTGTTACAATACGGCGCCTGCGTGACGCCGGAATAAACCCATTGCTACTCATAATACCTGCAACACTTGGCATTGGAACCTTTCTGGCTTTGTTTGACCGTGCCCTCTCAAATATGGACGGCTCTACACCGGATTTTACAGATGCATTTGTTTATCCATTGGTAGGGATGACCGCATTGACAGGAATGATATTCTTAATCCTATTGTGTAAACCGTCCAATTTCAATAAGGATTAAAATACCAAAGTATCAGAAGGAATGGTCTTTGAGCTACATTGAATCAATTTAAAACCGTATTGGCTGATTTAAAATGGGGACAGATAGCAACGAGCATAAGCAAGCTGATAACAGGAGCGGATGCGGAGGGTGTCTTCTGAAATTGTTGATAATACCCGCCGCCATGGTTCTATTCATACTGATTTATGACAGGATAACTATCAACAGATACAAGAAAGATCCCACAGGATCACACAAGGAGATTGTTGAAGGTTATGCCGGTTTTGAATTTCCGCCTTATAGGTTGGTAGAGACCATATTGAACCCAGAGAAAGGAAGATTTGAATACGTTGATACTTTTAAAATGGAGTTCATGACCACACCTGATTCCGCGTTCTATGAAACAATCAGAACCGCATGCAGAAATGAGTATCTTTTGGGAAGCGGCAATAACCAGACAAAATATAAGCCATGGTATTTCAATGAGGAGACAAACACATACCATTTCAGATTCTGGGCATTCTACAATGAGACCGCATATGATACCGTAAGAAACACTTTCCTATCAAGAGGAGTTCCTAAGGAATTCCTGCAGGGAGACCGTGCGTATGAGATTCACTTGCCAGTGGATTCCCGAGAGTGGACAATAGTAACAGGCATTCACTGATTTAAAGACCTTAGATATATGAGCAGCTTAAAGGAAAAGATTAGAGGTTTGGCCTATACCGTATGGCGCGGGATCCAGAGGTTTCCGCTTACGGTGGCGTTTGCCATAGCGCTTACCGTGTGCATGATGATTCTTGACTGGAAGGGTTATCACGGTATCAGCAAGGAGTGGAGGTTCTTTATGATCTGGTATCCGGGCACGGGTATTGCGCTTTCACTGAGTCTTTCACTATGGTTTGAGGAGCACAGAGGCCGATGGGGCTATCGGCTGGCATCGGCCCTGATTCATATATCATGGATCGGGGTGAGCGTTCTGCTGATGCGCAATTATGACATGCTGGGATATGCACCTTATATCTATGTGGTTGTGGCTCTTATTGTTGCACTCACGCTTTCGCTGCTTGTGCTTTCATTCTTCAGCGACAGGACCGATGTGGCTTTCTGGAACTTCAGCCTGCATTCCATAGGGGCTGTCTGCACAGCTTTCATTGTAAGCGGCATTGTGTGCGGCGGATTGGAATTGCTGGTTGTGGGTATTGAGAAATTGTTCGGAGTGTCTGTAAACTCACACTGGTACAGCAACATTGCCATAATCTGCCTGTGCCTGCTGGCTCCGGTGCTGCTGATACAGGGTATGCCCGGAGGAGAGCAGAAACATGACTCTGAGCCTATGGAGATATCCCGCCTGCTGGCAAATTCCGTGACAAGGCTGTTCACGCCCATTGCAATTGCCTACTTTATAACTCTCTACTGCTATGCCGCCAAGATAATGTTCATCTGGCAGCTGCCCGACGGCTGGGTATCGTGGCTGGTCACAGCATCGATGCTGGCATTCGTAATACTGTTCATGGCGGTCTATCCCTATCGTGACAGGGCCGAAAAGAGCGCATCGGGCTGGAACCGGAAAGCGGTAAGGATAATAACACACTGGATGCCCATACTGATGCTGCCGCTGTTGCTGCTTATGAGCATTGGTATTGCACGGCGCATATCGGACTACGGGATTACCATATTGCGCGTGTATCTGGTGGCGTTCAACCTTTGGTGCTACGCGGTTTGTGTGGTATTGATCCTGAAACGGAACGCGGGGATTCTGTGGATACCGGTATCGCTTGTACTGACTTTTGCTCTGCTCACCCTACTCCCGGTTAACGTATCTACATCGGTCAGAAAGAGCCTGACCGCAAAGATAGACTCCGTCCTTAAGTCAAACGGATGGGACGGCACGGCTATGGACGATGATACTTACGGCAAGTTCATCAGTACGCTGGATGCCGATGTATCGCACCGGCTTGACAGCCGCATTGACTATCTTAAGAGCCAGTTCTCACGCAAGTCGGTATCGGCCTTTATTGAAACCGGAGTGCTTACCGGCCGTGTTCCGGAGGCTGTTCAGGACCAGGAGGCTGACAGCACATTGAATATCAACCGTTATCGCCACATATTGGGAGAGACAAGTTTCAGTCTTCCCGCAAATGCCAGTAGTATGAGCCTGTACGAAACGACGGTAGATATTGACCAGAACTCCATAAAGGAGGATATTCTGACCGTGCAACTGCCGGTTTCATGGGACAAGAAAGAACTGATGTATGAGTTCCGCATTCCGATGCAGCAGCTACGCGCATTGGGGAAAGAGATGACAACTGAGAATATCGCAAAAGGTGATATCAACCACATAATCAGTTACATAGGAACACTTGTGGGTAATAATGCCGACGCCCCGGCCCGGGTGACACTCTACCTTAACACCTTCCAGCTATACTACAGCGGCAAGCAGGGTTATTTTACCATTGCCGGCCCACTGTTCCGGTAAAATAGTACAAAAGGGGACTGTCCCCAATTGTATCATTTTCAAAAATAGTACAAAAGGGGACTGTCCCCTTTTGTACTATTTTGCAATTGTGAGGACCAGGTATTCGGAGCGGGTGCCGATGCGGATGCGGGCGCCCCAGATTCCTATGCCGGAGGTGATGTAGTAGCGGGTTGTGCCTCGCTGGTGGTGGCCCCAGGATTTCTCGTACATGGCATCGGTCACCCATGAGATGGGCCATACCTGACCACGATGGGTGTGACCGCTGAACTGGAAGTCTATACCGGCCTGCTCGGCCTCCTCAAGATGATAGGGCTGGTGGTCCAGAAGTATGCTGAATCCGCCCGTGCTGTCTGTAAGCGCACCGAGCGGCTTGCGGTGCGGATTGGTGCGGTCATCACGGCCAATAACTGTAAGGCCACCAAACTGAGCCGATTCATCCCGCAGCAACCGTATGCCGGCATCATTGAAAAACCGCTCCACCAGAGGCTCGTTACTGTAGTAGTCATGATTGCCCAGCACGGTCCACACGGGTGCTTTAAGCCGATGAAACTCCTGAGCGTAATTACCCTCAATCACCGGGCGGATACTGCGGTCCACCACATCGCCGGCGGTAAGGATAAGGTCCGGATTCTCTGCATTGATCATGTCCACCCATCGGGCCAGTTCGGCACGACGGTTATGATATCCCAGGTGCAGATCGCTTATCATTACCACCTTGAGCGGCTTTTCCAACGGCTTGTCGGTATGAATAGTAAGTTCCTCGCGATACTTATGGTGATAATGCAGCCCGCCTATGAGCATGAGCAGCGCCACACCTCCAATTATAGTACAGAACCCCTCCGGACTGCTCTTTAGGAAATCAGGCGGGAGCAGGCGGCACCATTGCGCAATCCGTGCAAACAGGAACGCCAGCAACAGATACAGAAAGAAAATGAGCCAGGGGTTGCCCACATTATATACTGTCTGGGCCAATCCTATCGGCAGCCTCTCTATGCTGACAAAACTGATAAAGAACAGCGCCATCCAGACCAGAAACACCAGCAGCACTCCGGCCTTTACGGCCCACATACCCGGGGTGATTCGCCACAGCCGCCAGCCTACGTATATGGTAAGGCCCAGCAGCAACCCGATAAACAGCAACGCAATAGTTTTATTCATAGGCTGTAAAGGTAGCGTTTTTTTGTCTATCTTTATGCCTCAAACAAGACAACCATTACCAAATGAAGAGACAATACAAAGCATGGATGTGCATGACAGTTGCCTGCTGTGCCGCCATGGTGGTTTCATGCACGGGTCAGGCCGGCAGTCAGGACAAAGAGCTTATGACAGTAGGAAATCCATTCATGCCCTTGTGGGAGCATATCCCCGACGGTGAACCGTACGTATTTGAGGATCCGGACAATCCCGGAAAGCAGCGAGTCTATGTTTACGGATCACACGATAGCCGCATTACCGATTACTGCGGCCGCGAGCTTGTGGTGTGGTCGGCACCCGTGGAGGACTTGCACCACTGGCGTTATGACGGCGAGATACTCAAGGTCGATAAGAACCGTGACGGCCAGCCCATCAGCCGCCGCGGACTGGCCGATGTGCTTTTTGCCCCCGATGTAACTTTGGTTACCGCCCCCGACGGCACCAAGACCTACTACCTCTACCCCAACGATCAGGAGGGCGGACGCAACGGTTTGATTGCCAAGAGTTCACGCCCGGACGGACCGTTTGAGGTCTGCAACTGGAGCAAGGACAATCCCAACCGTGCCGACGGCGTGCTGGCATTTGACCCCGCAGTCTTTGTGGATGATGACGGCCGCATATACGGCTACTGGGGATTTGAACGCTCGTATGCAGCCGAGCTGGATCCAGCCACAATGGCTACCGTCAAGCCAGGCACACAGATCGTGGAGGATATGGTGCCCGGCCGATACATGGACGGGGTGTTCAAGTTCTTTGAGGCATCGTCCATCCGCAAGATTCAGGATAAGTACATATTTATATACAGCAGGTTCACACTGGAGGGAGAGTTCGGTCTGCCTTCATCAAACTACACTCTGGCATACGCATACAGCGACAGTCCTCTGGGCCCCTGGACCTACGGCGGCACAGTGATTGACGGCCGCGGACGTGAGGTTAACGAGAAGGGCGAGCCCATAGCATCTGGAACCGTCGATGGCAACACCCACGGCGGAATATGCCAGATAAACGGGCAGTGGTACGTATTCTATCACCGCCAGACCGGAACCGATGAGTATGCGCGTCAGGCAATGGTTGCACCCATCACCGTAAAGGTTACCCCGGGTCCCGGCGGCAAGGTGGAGATATCGGAAGGCGAGTATAATTCCGAAGGCTTCTCGCTGAACGGACTTGACCCGCTGGAGCGTCACTCGGCAGGTCTGGCATGCTGGTACACCGGCCCCAAGACAGCCATTCATGAGTGGCCCAACAACACTTTCTTCGGGTCATACGTGGCATCGGCCTACGGCACTGACAGCAGGTTTGACAAGCCGTTTGCACTGGAGAACAACACCAACCCGGTGGTAAACAACACCGACGGATCAATTGTGGGCTACAAGTATTTCAATTTTGATGCCACCAGCGGCCGCAAGAACGTTAAGCTGCTGCTTAACCTGATTCCCGAAGGCGTTGACGGCACAATCACCATAATGGCAGACCGCCCCTGGACATCTCAGAAAGGCAGGGAACTGGGCAAGATTCAAATTAAGGCCGATATGCCCCAGCAGCCCACTGAGATTGCAGTAAAACTGCCTGATCTTGGTGAACTTACCGGCAAACACGCCATTTACTTAATTTTCAGTTCCGATACTAAAGAGAAGTCTATCTGCACTCTTTTAGACTTTGTATTCAAATAGGCAACTGCTTTTACTTAAAGAAATTATCTTTACAAAAACAGGTCTATAGCCAGTAAGATATGGTATTCCTTTCCCATACTACTATTGTCGTACGGAAAGGGAATTCCCTACGCTCCCGGCAGAGAAAAATATTTCCCCTTAAGGGGAGTAAAAATTCTCTAGTTGGGGAGTAAATGTTTCGGTTAAGAGTTGTTGTCGGATTTGTTTGACAAAAAAAACGGCCGACAAGTGCCAAGAGAGAAAATCTTTTACATATTACAGAATATACCTATATACGATATTAAAATTAAAGATAAGAAAATGATTAAGACTAAACTGCTGTTTGTTGTTACGTTATTCGCTCTTTACTCATGCGGAAACAAGGATTTTGATGACGGTGTGATGCAGAAGAGCGGAAAGGTCTATACAATCAACACCGAGACTATCTGCAATGCAAGGGGATATCACGGCACCACACCAGTAAAGGTTACGGTCAAGAAGGATAAGATAGTTAATGTGGAAGCGCTCCCCAACCGCGAAACTCCGAGATTCTTTGAGAACGTAAAAAAATATATGCTTCCCAGGTTCAAGGACGTGAAGTTCAAGGATTACGCTACGGTCGATTGCGTATCGGGCGCAACCATCAGCAGCAAATGTGTGCGCGAGAACATGAAAGCCGCATTTGACTACTACACTGAGCACAAATAAATGATTGCGCAACCCGCCAAAGTGTCCCACAGTCAACCCCGCAAGAATAGGTTCTGACGCTGGTGAGTATGGGACATGAGCCTCAGATGGTGGTATGTAACACAGAAAACCCCGTCACAGCTATTGTGGCGGGGTTTGTTGTGTTACACTTTGGCGGGATTAATGGACTGGGATGCTGTCCACGCGAGCCTGATGGCGACCGCCCTCGAAGGGGGTGTTCAGGTACTCGTCCATTATCTTGCGGGCCATATCAGTGTCGATGAAACGGCCAGGCATTACCAAGACGTTGGCATCGTTGTGCTGACGGATAAGATGGGCAATCTCGGGGATCCAGCACAGTCCGGCGCGGATGCCCTGATGCTTGTTCAGGGTCATGGAGATACCCTCTCCGCTGCCGCACATGGCTATACCCTTCTCTACCTCACCGTTCTCTATGCCGCGGGCCAGAGCGTGGCCGTAATCGGCATAGTTGCAACTATCGGGAGTAAAGGTGCCGTAGTCCTTGAACTCCAGCCCCTTCTCCTTCAAGTATTCTATAACAAACTGCTTTAACGGGAAAGCAGCGTGGTCACTTGCAATTCCTATCATTACTTGAGCAATGACTTAACCTGAGCATAAACGTTCTCGGCAGTGAAGCCCAGCTTCTCATCGAGCACCTTGTAAGGAGCTGAGAAACCGAATGAGCTGAGGCCCCAAACCTTACCGCTGGCACCTACCAGACCCTCAAGGGTTACAGGCAGACCTGCAGTGAGACCGAACTTACGCTTGTTACCGGGCAGTATTGAGCGCTGGTAAGCCTTTGACTGACTGCGGAACAGTCCCTCGGAAGGAACGCTTACGATGCGGCACTTGATACCGTCCTTGCGCAGGAGCTCGGCACCGGCAACCAGAGTTGAAACCTCTGAACCTGAAGCCAGAAGGATTACGTCAAAGTCAGCGTCTGAACCTGCTACAACATAAGCACCCTTGGCAGCCTGGCTGTAGTCATTACCTGCGGGCAGGGTCTTGATGTTCTGACGGCTCAGGATAAGACCTGTGGGTGATGTGGTATTCTCCATAGCAAGCTTCCATGCCTGAGTGGTCTCGTCGCTGTCGGCGGGACGGAGAACAAGCATTGAGTTCTTGCCCTTGTGAGTCTTGAGTTTCTCCATGAGACGGATCTGTGCCTCCTGCTCAACGGGCTCGTGTGTAGGACCGTCCTCACCTACGCGGAATGCATCGTGAGTCCAGATGAACTTGACGGGGAGCTCCATGAGGGCAGCCATACGTACGGCGGGTTTCATGTAGTCTGAGAATACAAAGAAGGTACCGCAAGCGGGGATGACACCACCGTGCAGAGCCATACCGATGCAGCAGCAAGCCATGGTGAGCTCGGCAACACCAGCCTGGAAGAATGCACCGCTAAAGTCACCCTTAACCATGTTGTGGGTAAACTTGAGGAATCCGTCGGTCTTATCGGAGTTGCTCAGGTCGGCACTTGCGCAGATCATGTTGGGAACCTGCTGAGCCAGCTGACTCAGAACAGCGGCCGATGCAGAACGTGTAGCGTCATCGGGCTTCTGCTGAACCTTGCTCCAGTCAACCTTGGGAGCCTTGCCGCTGAACCACTCCTTGAGGAGGGCAGCCTTCTCGGGGTTAGCCTTCTCCCATGCAGCCTTGCGGGCATACTTGGCATCCATGATCTTACGGAGCTGCTTGGCACGGTCAGCATAGAGTTTCTTGACCTCGGGGAATATCTGGAAAGGATTCTCGGGGTCACCGCCCAGAGCCTTGATTGTGTTAACATAAGCATCACCGCCCAGAGGAGCGCCGTGAGTCTTGCAGTTACGCTCGTAGCTGCTGCCATCGGCCTGGAGGGCACCCTTACCCATGATGCACTTACCGATGATAAGAGTCGGCTTGCCACCCCCGTTCTGAGCCATGGTCAGGGCACCGCGGATCTGGTCAACATCGTTACCGTTTATCTCATATACGTTCCAACCCCATGCGCGATACTTGGCGGCGGTATCCTCAGACGTTACCACCTTGGTCTCGGTTGAGAGCTGGATATCATTTGAATCGTAGAACATGATGAGGTTGTCAAGGCCCAGAGTACCGGCAATACGGCCTGCGCCCTGTGAAATCTCCTCCTGGATACCACCGTCAGAGATGTAAGCGTAAATCTTGTGGTTCATTACCTCCTCACCCAGTACGGCTGCCAGATGCTTCTCGGCAATGGCGGCACCTACTGCAAATACGTGACCCTGACCAAGAGGACCGGAGGTGTTCTCGATACCGCGTGCAACCTCAAGCTCGGGGTGACCGGTTACAGGTGAGCCCCACTGACGCAGTGTGGCCAGCTCCTCCATTGAGAACTTGCCGGTAAGAGCCAGCTGTGAGTAAAGCATGGGAGCCATATGGCCGGGATCCAGGAAGAAACGGTCACGACCCTCAAACTTCATGTTACGGGGATCATACTCCAGGAACTCGCTGAAAAGCACGTTTATGAAATCAGCGCCACCCATAGCACCGCCGGGGTGACCGGACTTGGCCTTCTCGACCATTGATGCAGCCAGGATACGGATATTATCGGCTGCCTTGTTCATCAATTCTTTACTGTTCATTGTTATAATAATTTGATTGTAATTCAAAAAAAGCGACCGTCATAACTACAATGACGATAGTTTGCAAATTTAGGCTATTTTGCTTACATTTGCAACAATAAAACATACTGACCTTATTATATGAAAAAATCAATTATCTTCAGCCTGGCATTATTGCTTCCGCTGACCATCTGTGCAGAAATCACAAAGAAAGAGGACATCAACAAGGACAACCTCTACAAGTTCAGAGGAAGTATGCTTCAATATGTTGATCCGGGCGTAACCTATTCAAAAGCCCCCAAGGGGTTCAAGCCTTTCTATATGAGTCACTACGGCCGTCACGGTTCACGCTATCTGCTCAACACCCCGCAGTACAACGACCCTCTGACCATACTTCAGCAAGCTGATGACAAAGGCGTACTGACCGATTTCGGAAAGGACGTGCTGAGACGTCTTGACATAATGGCCAAGGATGCCGACGGCCATCTGGGCGACCTTACCCCGGTAGGCCAGGCCCAGCACCGCGGAATAGCCCGCCGTATGGTACGCAACTATCCGGAGATATTCAACAAGAAGACCACAATCGTTGCACGATCCACCACATCCCATCGTGTGATGGCCAGCATGACCGCTGCCATGATGGAATTCTCAAGCATACTGCCCAAGATGACCATCGACTACAACTGCAGCGATTATGACCGCGGTTATATGAACTCTGAGGACAGAGCCATTAACAGTGCCAAGAACAGCCGTGAGAGAAACACCGCAGTGAATGAATTCAATGCCAGACACAACAACCCCGAGCGTCTGATGTGCGCCCTGTTCACTGACACCACATTCATCACCAGATATGTGAGAACCTCAACCTCATCACGTTCAGGACTGGCAGGAGGCGGTCAGGCTACCACATCAACCAGCACCAGCACCACTGACCGTTCAAACGACCTATACACCAAAATTTATGATATTGCCGCAAACATGGGCAGCCACACATATCTGGGCTTTGATTTGGATGATGTATTCACATTTGATGAGTGGTATGACTGCTGGCTCCAGAACAATCTGTACTGGTATTCAGTATCAGGATATAATGACCTGACCCAAAATATAGTGCCTTACGGCCACGCCACACTGCTTCAGGATTTTCTGGACAAGGCCGATGAGGCTCTGAAGAACGGTACTCCCAGCGCAAACCTGCGTTACGGACATGACACAGCACTATATCCCCTGCTCTGTCTGATGGAGGTTAACGACTGCGCTTACGCTCCCAAGGACATTGAGGACCTGGCCAACAAGTGGGTTAACTACGATATAGTACACATGGGTAGCAACCTGCAGCTGGTTTTCTTCAAGAACAAGAAGGGAACCATACTTGTAAGGGCCCTGGTTGACGAGAAAGAGGCTAAACTGCCTATTGAGTGCTATAAGGACTCAAAGGGAGTAGAGTATCCCTATTTCTATGACTGGGACAAGCTGGAGAAATACTACCGCGACATCCTGGCCAAGTGGACCAGAATCAAAGCCGAATTATAATAAAACAGCAATGCAAAAGCTGGCCATAGGTATAGATATAGGCGGTCAATCCTCCAAATGCGGGGTTGTGACACAAGACGGGACCATACTCTGCCAGAGTGTGGTCACCTCTTTAATTGACAATTTTGACCAATATCTGGAGTTGCTGGCAGACACTGTTAAGGAACTAATCCGCAAGACCGCCAATCGTGGCATTGCTGTGGGAGTAGGAATAGGTGCTCCCAATGCCAACCGACTGGACGGTACAATCCGATATGCCCCCAACCTGCGTTGGGCTCGTGGCGCTGACGGCAAGCCAGGAGTTGTTTATCTTGCTGCCCGTCTGGAAGAGGCCACAGGACTCCATGTGCGCATAACCAATGATGCCAATGCAGCTGCACGCGGCGAACACACTTATGGAGTGGCACGCGGTATTGACGACTTCATTATGATTACGCTGGGAACGGGTGTGGGAAGCGGTATCATTTCACACGGACGATTAGTCTATGGCCACGACGGATTTGCCGGAGAGTTGGGGCATGTATGTGTTGAACAAGGCGGCCGCCAGTGCAACTGCGGACTTAAAGGATGCCTGGAGACATACGCCAGCGCAATGGGTGTAGCAAGGACAGCACGCGAGTTCCTCAACAACGATAGCAGAGAGAGCCTGTTGCGCAAACTTGACCCACAATCAATCTCGTCAAAAGACATTTATGACGCCGCTGTACAGGGAGACGAGCTTGCCAAGGAGATATTTGCTTACACAGGACGGATCCTGGGCCACGCATTGGGTGATTTCGTAAAGTTCAGTTCACCGGAGGCTATTGTGTTGTTCGGAGGACTTACCAAGTCACGCGAATTCTTCCATGACGAAATGGTTAATGCCATGAATGACAACCTGATGCAAATATGGAAAGGTAACATCAGGATACTTTATTCATCCCTAAAGGAATCCGACGCCGCAATCCTTGGCGCATCATCTATGGTTTGGTAAAACAAAAGGGCGGCCGTCATAGCCGCCCTTTCCGATAGTATTGAATCCTTTATTTACGCACGTCCTCCTTCCAGTTCTTGTCTATATACTCTTCCCGTGAAAGGGCAGCGGCAATTATGTCACTGGCGCTCTTGATGATGTCACTTTTGATCTTGGTGGTGCTCACACCTGGAGTATACGGAAAATATACGACCTCCTTACCCGGCTGACTTTTCATCCACTCCAGTCCCTCAAGGTATTTTCCTTTCCAGTCATCACCTATGGTTACTATATCGATGTTTTCACGCTGCAGCTGGGCAATCTCCGTCAGTTTGGTCTGCTTGACGACCTTGGTAACACATTTGATTGATGCCACAATACGGGCACGCTGCTCATAGGGTATTATAGGTTTCATGCCCTTATACTCCTCTATCAGTTCATCTGTACTTACACCTACTATAAGTTCATCGCCCAATGCGGCCGATTTCTCCAAGATATTGAGATGGCCGATGTGAAACAGGTCAAAGCTACCCGATGTAAAAACTCTTTTCATATTCTTATTTTTTTCTTCGTGACAAGCTGTCCATACCTTCATAATGCGCCTTGAGCTCTTTAATGGCAACGCCCTCATATCCGTGATCCAAATCACAATAGTCATGGAAATGGGAATCCCGCTTCTCTACAGGAGGAGGAGTCATGAAATCATCGCCATAAAGTACTGACAGAAAACCTTCAGGATGCTGTGGAGCATAGTATGTATGTCCCTCAAACTCACATGAAACCGGCTGACCGAAAACAGACTTGTGGTACGCCTTGAAACCGTCGTCATGGGTCATCACATAGTTGCAGTTCTTCTTTCCCTCAAACTCGGTAAGAACCTTGTGAGTCCTTTCATGCAGTTTCTTTTTGGATACAATTCCCTGAATGATACGCAACATCAAAGAACCGAACCCTTTTCCATGCTTGTACGGATCTCTGTAGACCAGATAGAGCATACGGCGTTTCAGATTGAACCGGTAGTAATGCCAGGCTCTGAGCAGTTTGTTGTCGGGTACGGAATCTAGCGGAAAGATATCCATATATATTCCGCCCACGTATCCCAGATAGAAACGCTCCACTAAAGTAGTGCTTTTATCTTCAAGTTTTGCAAAATACTTGGGATATTCAGGATCATTGTTGTATGCGACTATTGAAAACGGTTCCGGAAGCCACTCTGGAGCGTGTTTTATAAGCAGGTCATAGTCACTACGCATCAGAGCTATGTCCAGATCATCATCCCATGGAATAAAACCCTTATGGCGAACAGCTCCCAAGAGTGTTCCTGCAATGACATAATAGGTCAGATTGTGTTCCTTGCAAACCCTGTCAATCGCATCCAGCAAACATACACACCTTAGCTGAAACTCCCTTAAATCATAATTATATGGTTGATTTGATACCATATCAGCCTCTTTTAATCTTTCCGAATGTCTTAATACTTGTGTACTTGCGCCAAAGATTCAGCCGGCGTTTTGAAGGCACACCATGTCTTTCAATATAATCCTGTGCCTGGGCAATCATACGGCGACAGCACATTCCGTCCATGTGCGGATCATAATTGTCCACAATCCAATGACGTTTGGACTCGGCTTCAAGATCATTCAGCGCCCTGTCAAAAGCATCCGTCAGCAGGGAAGGATCATCAATATTCTCCCAAAATATATCCTTGGCAATAGTGCGGAACGTAATAACCGGTCTGTCCAGGAGCAGGAACTCATAGACCGATGATGACGTATCGCTTATCATCAGGTCACTCATCATCTGATATCGGGTGACATTCTCCGAAGCCTCTATATAAATGGCGTCTTTCCTGTCCTTGGCCCATTGGCGGTATTCATCGGTCCATACACTTGCGGTTAGCGGATGGAACTTAAGCACCAGCAGTATATCCTTAGATGCGCAAAGCTGCTCCAAAGCAGGTCTGAGATATGGAAGCGATGTAAGTTTAGGCGAAAAAGTGGGAGCATAAAGGACTACTTTGCTCTTGCCGTACTCGGATAGTAAACGCTGTTTCTCATCGTCATAATCATGCAGGTGACGGAATATCCAATCCTGCTTGGTCCAACCCGTTTCACGCACCTCAAAATCCTTATACTTAAGGGCAGATGCCTCAAAATGAGACGTAAAATACGGGCCTTGGGTAAAGTATGTATCAAAATAGCGGCGAATTATCCAGTGATCTTTCTTTTCTGCCGCATAACCGTGAAACACCTGAATCTTGACTCCCGGAAGATAATAGGGAACTATATTGCCCGGCACGAACACAGCCTCAGGACTGAAATCATATAGTTCCTGCATGCTTGATGTCCAGCGGGCGCTGTCATCCAGCTTGAAATTCTTTATCTTCGGGGTATGGATATACCACAACACATCGTGGCAATTCTGCATCACTGCTTCATCATACAGCGGTTGCAGTATGTCTATCGCATATCGGTTCTCGCAGAACAGTGCTATCCTCATTAGGGTCTGTTTTCTATTTCACTGATAATACCGGCCAGTTCGTCAAGATCCTCATATGTATCGCTACCCATATGCGATACACGGAAAAAATGAGGTTTGCCGCTGGGCATTATGAATATACCGGATTTCTGAAGCTCAGCACACAGTATGTCGGCATTCTTATGTACAAAGAAACCCGTTACCGCATTGGCGGGATTATGTGCCGGTATCTCCCATCCGTATTTGGCACAAAGCCGACGGAAATAGAGTGCCTTGTCATGAGTAGCGGCAATTACATTACCGATACCCTTATCCAAGTTACGGCGCATACGCTCATTGACCTGCATGAACAGAGTGGTAGCAGGACTGAAAGGAGTCTGACCCCGTTCCAGATTCTTAAGGTTATCCTGAAAATCCAGATAGTAATTGTTATGGCGGAAATCAACCTTCAAGGCATTCTCCGACAAAAAGACCAGAGCAGCGCCGGGAGGCAGGTTAAGACCTTTCTGAGTGCTTGTCACTGCCACGTCTATGCCCATGCCGTTCATATCAAGCTCTTCGGCAAGAAAAGAACTGATAACATCCACCACGAGGCTTGTCCCTGTCTTACGGCAGATAGACGAAATACGCCTGATATCAAACAGCTGGCCTGATGAAGTCTCATGATGCTGACATAGGAAGACTGCCGGCCTGAATTGGGCCATGCGCTGTTCAAGAGCCTCATAGTCAATGTCCTCGGCAAAAGGTATCTGCATAGTTTCATGTTCAATGCCGTGATACTCGCACAACTGCACCCAACGGTGACCGAACGTTCCCCCGTCAATGATGAATGCTGATCCCTTGGCCGCAACGTAATTCTGAACGATTGACTCCATCGCTGCCGTACCGGATGAAGTAAAAAACATCACCCTGCCGCCCTGACAGCCTATTGCCTCAAGCAGCATACGCTCATTCTCCTTCATTACACCAGAGAACCACGATGTTCTCATATATGGAATCTGACCTGCAGAAATCTGTAGGATATCATCCTCTATTATACCCGGGAAAGCGTATGTTTTCATATTTGCTATTCATGAAAACGGGAGACAATCTGCTTAGGTTGTCTCCCGAAATATACCTGTTCGTAAATTATTCCTCAGTTGGAAGATCCTCGATATCAAGAGGAGCATCGAAAGTGGTAGTTGATGACTCGGGATTGGTGTACTGATTCTCTATTGCATCACCCTCGAGTACGGAACCTGCGTTCAATACCTTTGGCTTTGCCACGTATGCGGTAACGATGCTAAGCACTGCAATACATGCTATCAGAGTCCAAGTGGTCTTTTCAAGGATATCGGTAGTCTTGCGGACACCCATAATCTGGTTTGATGAAGCAAAACCGGCAGCCAGACCGCCGCCTTTAGAGTTCTGGATTGTGACAACAAAGCACAGGAAGAGTGCCAGAATCACAATAATGATGAGTAAAACCTTAAACATTTTCTATTCTGATTTTTGATTTATCCTAACCAATTTTTCCAAATAACGGATTTGGTCCGCAAAGTAAATGCTTTTATTCGGAAAATTCAAATAAAGAGACCGAATAATTTCCAACGCCTTGTCATATCTGTGCTGTTTAAGATATATGCGGGCTAGAGTTTCGGTAAAATACGTATCATCAAGAGTTTCTGTCTCTGAGTCGCAGTCATCCGAAGCCAAGGAATCCTGTACATCACCATCGACAGGCACAAAATCCGGTCTCTTGTAATCCGATGAGAGGAATGTATCCAGAAGCTGTTCGGTTTTGGAACGTATAGCCTTGTCTCCTGCACTCTCATGAGCATCGGAAGTCTTAAGGTATTCCGATACGTAATCCATCGGCACTGATACAAGCTCCGCCACATTATCAGACTTCTCTCCCCTTCCCTCAAGGAACGAATCCAAAAGGGACATAACCCGTTCATCCTTGGTCTGCGCCTTTACCATTGGGCTACGGTTGCGTTGAATACCTGATCTACAATATCGTCTATCATCTGCTGTACCAGTTCCTCCTGTACACTGGAAAGCTGCTGTGAAGAGTCATATTCGCGGTTGGCACTGAAGGCCCTGTCAAAATCGTCTTCATGATGTTTGTTGTTGGTGAACTTGACCTTGACTGTCATCTTGAGCTGCACCATTGACGAATAACCGTCGGCAGACACAGACTTATTGGTCTGGTCATATGATGTAATCTCGCCCGACAACACCAGATCACCATCACGTTTTACCTGACGCAACTTGGTCTGGCGGTTATAGATGTCACTGATTGATGTATTGAGCATTGGAGCCATAGGTGCCCACTGATATGCGGCACGGTTGGCGAACGTCTCTATCGTTATAGTCTTTATGGTGTTGTAGTCTATGGACGCTCCGTTCAGCTTGTACGATACGGTACAACCTGACATGACGCATACTGATGCCAGCACGAGCAGGATAGTTCTTATTGTTCTGTATTTCATTCCAGATTATACTCCTTGATTTTACGATATAGCGTACGCTCTGATATATTCAGGTCTGCAGCTGCTCCTCGACGCTTCCCTCCATGTTTGGCAAGAGCGCGCTTTATCATGTCTTTCTCAACCTCATCCAGAGATAGGGTCTCCTCTACATATACCTCCGTATCCTGTATATCATCATCTACAGGAGTGCTTTTTCGCGGCTGAACGCCTTGTACGGTAGTGGCACCCTCATCGGGAGTGAATATTGGCATAGGCTGCTGTACCGGTTGCTGGTTCTGCGTCATGCTGTTTACCTGGGCCTTGAGGTCCGTTATGTCACGACGCATATCAAACAGCACCTTATAGAGTATCTCACGCTCGTTTTCGAATGAGTTCTCCTGACGCTGACCTCCGGCAAGCATCGGCAGCATGGAAGTGCGGCGGTCAGGCAGATACTCCTGAAGCATATCAGCGGTAATTATTCTCTGGGTGGCCATAATTGATATCTGCTCGGTTATATTCTTGAGCTGACGTACATTACCCGGCCAGTGATAGGTCATGAGCATCTGCTTGGCATCCTCCGAGAGCTGAATGGCCGGCATATGGTATTTCTCGGCGCAATCGGCGGCAAACTTGCGGAACAGCAGCTGCGCATCGGCCCCACGCTCACGCAACGAAGGCACCTTGATGGGAATTGTGCTCAGACGGTAGAACAGGTCTTCACGGAAACGGCCCTGCTCTATTGCCTTGAGCAGATCAACGTTGGTGGCTGCAACTATACGGACATCGGTTTTCTCGACCGTGCTGGAGCCCACTCTTATGAATTCGCCCGATTCCAATACGCGGAGCAGACGAGCCTGGGTTGCCAGCGGTAGTTCAGCCACCTCATCCAGGAATATGGTCCCGCCGTCGGCATCGGCAAAATAACCCTTCCGGTCACTTATGGCATTTGTAAATGCACCCTTGACGTGGCCAAACAGTTCTGAGTCAATTGTACCTTCAGGTATGGCTCCGCAGTTAACTGCAAGATACTTCTTGGTCTTGCGAAGGCTGTTCTCATGTATTATTCTTGGGAATACATCCTTTCCGGCACCGCTCTCGCCGGTAATCAGAACCGTCAGGTCTGTAGGTGCAACCTGCATGGCTACGTCAATGGCACGGTTCAGTTCCGGTGAGTTTCCGATTATCCGGAACCTCTGTTTCATTCTCTGTATCTCTTCTAGATTCATAGCTATCCTTAATAGACTGACAAAAATACTTACTTTACTATTTATACGGAAATTTTGGCAGATTATTTCAAGTTTTTTAATGTGGGAAACCTGAAGTGTATAATCTCTAAATGACTATATTTGCGGGAGTATGGAATTTGGGGTATACAGGGAGTTGGTTGAGGTGGCTCGGCCTTTGTTTGAGGCGGAGGATTGGAGCAGGCTTAAGGGTTTGCTCCGCGAGGGTGTTGCCAAAGGAGCCTACGAAACTGATGCTCATGGTGTTCCTACATTGGAGCGGTGTATCAGGACCGGTATCGTGATTGTGGAGAAGACGGGGCTTAAGAAGGCTTCTCTGCTTACGGCTCTGTTTGATCCTATGGTTCAGCAGGGGCTTATTGCTCCTGAGCAGTTCCGCGATAAGTTCGGTGAGGATGCGGCGAGACTTATTCAGGGTATGTGCCGTGTCAAGGAGCTTTACTCCAAGCATGATTCCATTGCCGATGAGAATTTCCGCAAGCTTCTGGTTTCGTTTGCCGAGGATGTGCGTGTTATCATCTGCCTTATTGCAGACCGCTATGTGCTCATGCAGATGCTGGCCAATACCGATGATACCGATTACAGACTCCATGTTACCGAGGAGGCGCGTCTTCTCTATATCCCTATGGCCCACCGCCTGGGTCTGTACGCCATCAAGAGTGAGATGGAGGATATGGTGGTCAAGTATGAGCACCGTGATGTCTATGATGACATTGCACGCCAGCTCAACGAGACCAAGAGCGCCCGTGAGGCTTACATCAAGGCGTTCATCGGACCGGTCAAGGCCAAGCTGGAGGAGGCCGGACTCAAGTTTACCATCAAGGGACGCACCAAGTCCATATCCAGCATCTGGAACAAGATGAAGGCCCAGAACACCACTCTGGACCATATATATGACCTCTTTGCAATCCGCATCATTCTGGACTCTCCCGCCGATAAGGAAAAGGCGCAGTGCTGGCAGGTCTATAGCATTGTAACCGATATGTACCAGCCCAACCCCAAGCGTCTGCGTGACTGGCTGAGCGTACCCAAGAGCAACGGTTATGAGTCTCTGCACATTACGGTGAACGGACCCGAGAACCGCTGGGTGGAGATTCAGATACGCACCCGCCGCATGGATGACATTGCGGAGCGTGGTCTGGCTGCCCACTGGTCTTACAAGGGTATCAAGAGCGAGGGTGCGGCAGACAGCGTGATGGCCGGCATACGCGAGATTCTGGAGCATAACACCAGCCCTGATGAGTTGCGCAAGGACTTTGCGCTGGATATGTATCAGGAGGAGATTTTCGTATTCACTCCCAACGGTGAGGTACGCCAGCTGCCCAAGGGGGCTACGGTACTGGACTTTGCTTTCTCCATTCACAGCAAGCTGGGTCTTACATGCGTGGGTGCACGTGTGGGCGGACGCAACGTGCGCATCAGCCATAAACTGCAGAGCGGCGATACGGTCGAGGTACTCTCTTCTTCAACCCAGACACCCAAGCAAGACTGGCTCAACATTGCAGTGACATCCCGTGCCCGCATGCGCATCCGCCAGGGATTGAACGAAATCCGCAACCGCGAGGCACAGGCCGGCAAGGAGCTGCTGCAGCGACGGTTCAAGAACCGCAAGATAGATATATCGGAGAGCGATATGTCGCGCCTGATAGTGCGCATGGGATTCAAGGGGCAGACTCCTTTCTTCCATGCCCTTATGGAGGATGAGATTACGGTCGATGACGTGCTCCGCGTTTATGAGGATATGCACGCCCAGGCAGAGCAGGAGGTTCACAGCGCGCAGGACTTTGACATTGAGAAGACTTTTGCCGAGACTGAGAAAAAGGTTGCGCAGGATACCGATGTGCTGGTCATTGGCGACAACCTGACCGGTATAGACTTCAAGATGGCGGGCTGCTGCCATCCTATTTACGGCGATGACGTAACGGGGTTTGTAAGCATCAACGGCGGAATACGCATCCACCGCAGCGGCTGCCCCAACCTGCTGCGTATGCGCGAGCGTTATCCGTACCGCATCGTCAAGGCACGCTGGAGCGGCAAGAGCGGCAGCCAATACAGCATCACGCTCAATGTGGTGGGCCAGGACGACATTGGAATTGTATCTAACATTTCATCAATAATAAATAAGGAACCCGATACTCTGCTGCGTTCCATCAGCATTGACTCCAACGGCGGCCTGTTCCAGGGACGTCTTACGGTGCTGGTCAGTGACCTTTCATCACTTGACCGGCTGGTCAAGAAACTCAAGCAGATAAAGGGTGTAAGAGAAGTAGAAAGAATTAATTAATATGAAAAAGATTATATTATTTGCAGCAGTGCTTCTGGCACTGGGGGTGCAGGCGCAGGAGGAGCGCAGGCTGCTCACTATGGAGGAGGCCGTCCTGATGGGCGGTGCTCCGGTTAACGCCCCGAGATACTCGTGGGATATGGGCGGATCGGTCTATACCTACAGTTGGGAGGGGCAGACTCACCATATCGATGCACGTACCGGAAAGGAGATGGGCGAGCCAATGGTCAAGCTGGCCAAGAAGGACCATTTCAGGGCATTCAGCCGTGACGGTGAGGTGTGGTATTTAGACAGCGACAGCGTTGAGCATCAGGTTACAGCCTTTAATCAGAAGGGCATTGTATGCGGCGAGACAGTGAGCCGTAACGAGTTCGGCATAGACGGCGGTATATTCGTATCGCCCGACCGCCGCAAGATTGCGTTCTACAAAAAGGATGAGAGTCGCGTCACGCTGTTCCCGCTGTTGGACATAACCACCCGCACAGGCACGCTCAAGGAGATACGCTACCCCATGAACGGCATGACATCCGAGATAATCACCCTGGGAGTTTACAATATTGACAAGGGCACAACAGTATGGATGGACGTCACCGATTTTGACCAGGAGCGCTACCTGACCAACATTACATGGGGGCCGGAGAGCGACCGCATCTACATCCAGGTGCTGGACCGCGCCCAGAAGAACATGCATCTGAACGCTTACGATGCCACAAACGGCAAGTGTTTGGGCACTCTGTTTACCGACCACGATGACCGGTATGTGGAGCCGCAGTATCCCCTGACATTCCTGCCCGATGACCCCGAGCACTTTATCTACCAGACCAATGTGCGTGACGGCTACTGGAATCTCTACTTAGGTAGTGTAAAGGGCGGTCAGCCCAAGCGCATTGTCAGGACCGATGCTGACCTGGAGCTTATTACGGTTAAAGGCAAGTACGTATATTACTACTCGTTTGAGCTGTCACCGGTGGACCGTCATCTGTTCCGTGCCGACATCAAGACCGGAAAGGCACAGCAGCTGACCCATGAACCGGGCTGGCACACCTGTCAGATAAGCCCCGACGGAAAGTATTTCATCGACACCTGGTCCGAGCTCAACACTCCGCGAGTAATAAGCATAGCACAGACCGACGGCAAGAAGCCGCGAGAGATGTTCCGTGCAAAGGACAACAGACCGGACTACAACTACTGCCCCATCGAACTTGGATCAATCAAGAGCGCCGACGGCAGGTTTGACAACCACTACCGCCTTATCAAGCCTATCGACTTTGACCCAAACAAGAAATATCCGGTAATCCTTTATGTTTACGGCGGCCCGCACTCGCAGATGGTAACCAACTCGTTCAATGCCCTGCTGCGCACATGGGAGATGTATATGGCCCAGCACGGATACGTGGTGTTTGTAATGGACAACCGCGGCACCCAGCACCACGGAGCCGATTATGAGAAAGCCATCCACAAGTATTGCGGAAAGGCCGAGATGGCCGACCAGATGGAGGGCATGAAGTGGCTTATGAGCCATGACTGGGTTGATAAGGACCGCATCGGTATCCATGGCTGGAGTTACGGCGGATTCATGACCATATCACTTATGGTCAACTACCCCGACGTATTCAAGGTGGGTGTGGCCGGAGGTCCGGTTATTGATTGGAAATGGTATGAGGTCATGTACGGCGAGCGTTACATGGAGACTGAGGCCACCAACCCCGAAGGATTTGAAAAGACCAGCCTGATTCCCCGCGCAAAAGACCTTAAGGGCAAACTTTTGATCTGCCAGGGAGCCATAGACAACACCGTGGTATGGGAGCACAGCCTGAGTTTCGTGGAAGCATGCATCAAGGCAGGCGTCCAGCTGGACTATTTCCCCTATCCCACCCACGAGCATAATGTGATGGGACGCGACCGCGTACACCTTATGCAGAAAGTTACCGACTATTTTGAAGATTACCTTAAATAAAACCGATTGTTATGAGAATCATTAGTTCATCACTGCTGTTTGCAGCCGTATTGCTGGCTTCGTGCGGAGGAGCCAAGCAGGTGGGTGTCATAACCAAGCCCACAAGTGCCACAACAAACCTGGAAGGTCACGAGTATCCCAAGATCAATCCGGACCTGAGCGCAACTTTCCGAAATGATTTCCCCGATGCCAAGACCGTTACCGTCAATGTGGGCGGCAAGAACTACCCTCTTGTAAAGGGTGACGACGGCATGTGGGAGGTTACCACCGATCCTCTGGTCGTAGGATTTCACTACTACACAATGAATGTTGACGGCAAGCGCGTATCGGACCCCAACAGTAAGGAGTTCTTCGGTTCAAACTACTGGCAGAGCGGTATTGACGTTCCCGAGGCCGGTGTGGATTATTACCTGGAGAAGAAGGTTCCGCACGGTGAGATACAGATAGTAAAGTATCAGTCCAAACTGACCGGTGCCGAGCGTACCACCTGGGTATATCTGCCGCCGCAGTACAAGAAGGAGCCCAACCGCAGGTTCCCCGTGCTATACCTGTTCCACGGAGCCGGCGAGGATGAGACCGGCTGGGGCACCCAGGGTAAGCTGGGCAACATCATGGACAACCTGATTGCCAAGAAGGAGGCCGAGCCCATGATCATAGTAATGGAGCATGCTGTTGCCACCGACCCCAACGCCACAGGCCGTCAGAACATGTTTGACTTTACCTTCTTTGAAAAGGTTATGATTCAGGACATCGTCCCCTACTTTGATGCCAATTTCCGCACCCTTACCGATCGTGACAACCGCGCCATCTGCGGACTCTCGCTTGGCGGATTCCAGTCATACTTCATTGGCCTTAACCATCCCGAGATGTTCGGCTGGATAGGCGGATTCAGCGGATCGGGCCGCGGACCCAATGACCGCCGTGATGCCGAGATGTACCCCAAGTCCATCAATGACAAGTACCACCTGCTCTATATAAGCATAGGTACCGATGAGCCCGCCGGAATGTATCAGGGCATCCACGACCTGCATGTAGCGCTGGAGGGCTTAGGTATAAATCACATCTACTACGAGTCACCCGGTACAGGCCACGAGTGGCTCACTTGGCGCCGCTCGCTGCATCAGTTTGCTCCTATGCTCTTTAAAAAGTAATCTCTTGGAGAGTTGAGACAGTATGGTCCGGGGTGCACTGCACTTCGGACCTGCTTTTTCCTTGCAGCAGGATAGTATGACAGCCTATGGATTGGGCGGGGAGGATGTCCTTGTCCTGGCTGTCGCCTATCATTACGGTTTCCTGTGGTTGAAGGCCTAATGCGGCTACTCCCAGACGGAAGATCTGGGGATCGGGTTTGCGGACTCCTACTACAGCAGATTCTACCACATCCTTAAAAAAATGGTCCAAGCCAAACTCTGCTAATACAGCGTGCATATTGCCGTAGAAGTTAGTTACCAATACCATGGGGTACTGTGCAGAAAGCCTTTCCAGAACGGGTTTGGAGACGGTGGAGATATGTTTTACCACCTTGTTGTAGCAGGAATCCAGAATGGTATCCTGTGCTATTATCGTGATGCCTTTTGACTGGAGGTACTCTGTCTGCAGGGCTATTTTGGTCTGCAGTGTCTTACAGAATGTATCAGTCGGTTTGATGATGGGGTTGCGGCCCAAGGTGCGCTCGGTGTGGACGTAGGCATCCCACAACAGCGGCTCGGGGACATCGGCCACGAGGGCGTAGGCGTCACGGAATTGATCAAACCAGTGGGTGCCGTCAGAGTCTATGGTTCCGCCAAAGTCTATGAGTATTCCCTTAATCATCCCTGCGACCTGTTTTCATTATCAATACACCTATCACAGTCCATACCACCTGGCGCAAACGTGCCACAAGTGCGGTGTAGAGTCCGTATGCGCCGGGCACCCGTACGCCTCCCGCAGCAAGGGCCATTCCACCCTCAAAGCCTCCCATCTGCATGGGCGAGAAGAATATCAGGTTGCTGAACAGTGATGAGAACGCCATTACCAGTATGCTGTCCCAAAATGTGAATCCGGGCATGAGCATTCCAATCAGGAGCCAGTACTCCAGGCACGATACCACGCGGGCTGCATACTCCAGCAACAGTGACCACCAGAACGGCGTGCGACGCTGCGTGTGCAGGAATGCTATCTGGGCATCAACCTCCTCAAGGTCTTCCCTATGCTTTTCCAGATAACCGGCAGCCCACTTCTTAACCAGGGGGATATGACTCAGAAGGCCGAACGCCTTGACCACGAATCCCTTTCTGTAGCCAAGTGAGAAGAACCACAGCACTGCCGCAAACACCACCGTCATAACGCCCAGCATTATGCACATCCACATGTTCAGTGCGTAACCATCGGCCACAAAATGGAGCACCACGTAAAGCGCCACTGCCGACAGCCAGAAACAGAAATGGGAGCATATGTGCATCATGGAGTAAAGGATCACGGCCGATGTAGCTTTCCTGCCGCCCACATAGCTCTGCAATTCAAGGATGCGGTACGGCTCGCCGCCCATAAGTCCCAGCGGAGTGACGTAATTGAGTGCATAACCTGAAACGGTTAACTGAAAGACCTTTCCAAACGGTACTCTCCTGCCCGTCCCGTCATTGATTATAAGCCCGAACGAGCAGGCGTTCATAAGATAGATAAAGCCCCAAAGCAGGACAATTACCGGGAACCATATTCCGGCATCGGACAGAACCTCCTTGACGCGGTTCCAGTCCGCATCAAATGTCAGGAGCATCAGCACTACCGCCGCCAGTCCGAACAGGAAGAATATGGTACGCCAGCCTTTTTTCATATCCGGGACATCATATCACGGCATACGCGCTCGTGGGAGCCTCTCATATAGAGGAATATTATGTTCATCACAACAATCTCAAACACAAAGTATATCCACGGCATACCTAAAAGCAACACAATGTAAAGCACGATGGCGCGGGTATTGAAGGTGGATATGTTGGTCCATTTGAGAATATGGTAGGTGCGGCGGCAGAACTCCTGTCCAAGTTCAGCAGGGATTTCCTTTCCGTACTTTTCACGGACCGATGCACGGAACTTCTGGAACCGCGGGGTCATGCTCTCCTGGGTGCGGGTGTAACCCTGATAGAAGAACAGCCATATCTTCCAGAACCAGCGCTCACGCCAGGGGGTATTACGCTGCTCGGCAGCAAGTTCACGGCTGTCGTTGAGCTCCGCATGGTCTCCGTGGAACAGCAGGTAGATGTTGCGGTAATAATCGGCCAGTCCTGCCTGGCGTGAGTGGAACACCATGCTTACCAGCATTATCGCCCAAATCCAGATGCCCCAGAAACGGCCGTTTCCACAAGGAATCAGTTCAAAAGTCAGCCTCCACGCTATGAAAACGTAGATAAAGAAGAACCAGACATCACCTGCAAATCCGTCAAGAAGGCGGCCCCACAAGGTCTTCTTACCGGTCATTCGGGCCAGCTGACCGTCGGCGCTGTCCAGGAAATTGGCCAGCATGAGCATGCCTATGCCCAGCAGGGTCCAGCCCATGGTGGTGTGCCACCAGCAGAATCCTGCAAATGCGCCCAGAAAGATTGAAATAATGGTTATCACGTTGGGATGTATTCCAAACGCACCGAATGCCTTGGCAATAACCAGTCCTATTGGACGTGTAAACCAGATATCCAGCCACTCCTCGGTATCTTTTGACTTGAATGTAGCCTCAACCGCTCTTTTCTTCTTCTCTCTCATCTCTTGTTCATTATCAGTTCAGCAATCTTCTGTGCCGCACCGACAGTGCAGGTACGGAAACTGGGCCAGTCATTGAAATCAATAATAGTAATCTTTCCGTTATCACTCACTATGGCATCTCCTCCATAGACATCCACACCCAGAAGGTCCGATGCCCGATTGGCAGCACAAGTCAACGCTTCCATATCGACACATGCCGAACCGGGCATATCGTTATAACGCTCCAGACCGAACTTACCGTCCTTTTCAGAAGCCGCATAACAGTCCGTAAGGCCGGAACCCCTTACGCCATAGAATTTGACCAGCCAACCTCTGGCATGATTCTGGAGCACGCACTCCTTTATGCCACGCTCCGCAAAGCCATGAATTGCGGTTTCAAGTTCGGACGCATCCTGAATGAACTGCACATCATCCTTATCAACCGCATGACTGTCGGCCCGCTTAATCCAGCAGGGATAGAAGTTCCATACAGCCTGTACTCCCGATGTAGGACAGATAAGGCTTTCCGGTATAAGACCGTTGCATTTAAGCAACCTTACCTGGGCAGCACGGGAGCAGTTAAGCACAGCCTCAACCGTATTTGTTACCGGGACCTTGGCATTACCCAATACTGTCAAAGCCTCACTGCTGCGAACCATATGAAATATACCGTCTATACCATCGGGTATGAATGTAAGCTTCTTCTCGTTTATACAGATTACCTCATGGCCGTGATGCTCCAGTTGGGATGCAACAGCGCGGAAAACAGCGGCATCGCCCGATACACGGTTAGGCGAATACAACTCAGCACGGCTTACTCCAAGGTATCTCATAGTTTTGCAATCTCCTGTGCGTGGACAACATCACTCACATGATCCACATCGACCACCGGCCCCATATCGAAAGCCTTCAGTCTAAAACCCGACTCCAGCAACTGACGCTGAAAAAAGCGCATCCTGGTCTGTCCGCTTTCAACACATTCCTTAAGTACATCCAGAGCCGGAGCCTTGAGCGCATAGATTCCGGCCGATACATATCGGCATCCATCCTGCATATCATGGAATCCCCTTATCATCATATCGGAATCAACATCCACATATAAGGGCTTCTCATCATCAATAAACGAAGTTACACCCATAAGTCCGTCAAAAGAAGTCTTTGAAAAATCTTCCATCATGACATGGAAACGGCGCTCGGAGAAAACAGTATCGACGGTAGTCACGCAGAAACGATCGTCGCCCAAATATGGAGCAAGCTCCATCATGCTGTGCATGGGTGTAGGAGTTTTCTTAACCACAAGGTCTATGGGCAACTCCAAAGACAAGCCTTTCAGAAAATCCACAGTTTCGGGATTTTGTTCGTTCACGATAACCGAAATGCGTTCCGCTCCGCAATTCATCATGATGCGGACCAGGCGCTCTATCATGGGCGTGCCACATATGGGCGCCAACGGCTTGGGCTGACAGAATCCTTCGGATGCCAGACGACTGCCCTCACCTGCTGATATGATGCCCAGATGCATTCTCCAAAATATAATTACTCCTTATCTGCAGGCAGATGTTTAAGCTTGTCACTGTCGTCGCGACGGTCAAAATAGAGTTTGCCCAACGGATTGGCATGAATCTCGGCCTCATTCCTGCGGGAACGGTATATATCTATGGCTGCAAAGATGGCCTCACGCATTGAAGCCTCGCTTGCAACGCCTTGTCCTGCTATATCATAAGCGGTACCATGATCAGGAGATGTACGGACTACAGGGAGTCCTGCGGTATAGTTTACGCCACAGTCCATATCCAGCGCCTTTAGCGGGATAAGCCCCTGGTCATGATACATGGCCAAAACGGCATCAAATTTACGGTACTCGCCACTACCAAAGAAACCGTCGGCCGAGAAGGGGCCGAAGCACTGTATCTTATCGGCCACAGTCTCATCGATGGCCGGCTTGATAATCTCATTCTCCTCCTTGCCGATAAGTCCGTCGTCACTGGCATGGGGATTGAGCGCAAGTACTGCTATACGGGGAATCTCTATCCCGAAATCCTGTTTAAGGGACTTATGGAGGATTCTGAGCTTATCTTTAATGAGGTCTTTGCTAAGCAATGAGGCCACTTTTGCTATGGGCTCGTGAACAGTTGCCAGAGCAACTCTCATGGAGCTGTTCATAAGAATCATCAGAGCCTTGTTACCTTCACCCAGCTGAGCCTCTATATACTCGGTGTGTCCCAGAAAATGGAATGCATCCGAATGAATGGTCTTCTTATTGATGGGAGCTGTCACCAAGACATCTATCTTACCCTCGCGATACTCCTTCACTGCACGTTCCAGAGCCTGAAAAGCAGCCTGTCCGCTTTCGGTGGTAGGCATGCCGAATTCCACCTTTACATCCTCCTTATTGCAGTTAACCACATTCAGTCGGTCCTGCTGGGCATCGGACGCGCTGTCTACCACATTGAAATTGGTGGGAGAGTCTATTGCCTTGCGGTGGTATGTCATTACTTTAGGTGATCCATACACTACCGGAGTGCAGAACTCAAACATTGTGGGGTCCTCAAAAGTCTTGAGAATTACCTCATATCCTATGCCGTTCACATCACCTTGGGTGATGCCTACAATTATCCTTTCACTCATATTATTCTTCGGGGGTTATGATTATTTCATCCAAATCGTAGTTGAATTTCTCCAGATCCAGTTCATCTGGCAGGCGTAACGTGTAAAGTGCGGCCTCCAGTTTCTTTAGAATGTTACGCTTTGGTTGGTTGGGGTAATAGACAAACGCCTCGGCCACAACCACGCGCTGATACTTCTCATCCACACGGGATACCGATACGAACGGGCCGCCCATATCATAGTTCTTAATATGCCAGAGTCCGCGGACTATCTGAGCATACTGTCCATGAAGGGTCTCGTCCGATATCAGGTTGAATCCTTTCTGGGTCATCATGTACATTCCTTCACGGGGCCCTGGCACATTGGCCTTCATTATTGAATCACGCTTATGCACAAAGTACTCCTCTGTAAACGTGTTGAGCGAACGGTAAGGATATGAATATACCACTATGTTCAGATTCTGCTCAACATTCCTTGGAAACCTGTCCTGACTTGCCGCCCACACAAAGTTCCTGCCGGTCTTTATTCTTGTTAGCTCCGTGGGAGCCCAGATGTCACACCCGAAAGCCTTCTTTACAGCATCACGGATATGAGGCTGATTATCATTTCTGAACAGTTCAATCTGACGGTTGAGTTCTGCCCTGGTAAAGAAGTCTATAATCAGGTCATGGTTTTCCGAAACAAAGTTCTTGAACTTGAGTGCATTGGGAGCCTGTATAGTCATCACTATCTGAGGTGCGGCATAGACATCCCGTGAAAACTTGAACTTGCAACTGGAATACTGGGCCGGATCTATCTTGATTATCACTATGTTGCGGCACAGGCGCAGAGTCTTGGAGAGATTGTTCTTGGTTATCCTGGACACCTTGAAGCAGGGCTCAGACTGTGCCACTCCTGCCAAATCATCGGTAAGCACGGCATAGAGAGAATCAACAGCACCATTATGGAAATCATCCTCGTCGGCCACCAGCAGGATCTCATAGGGTGATCCGGCCGATGTTGGAGTAAGAACAGACTTCTTCTTACTTCGTGTATCTATCTCCTTACTCTTCTTCTTTTTGGCTTTCTTTGCCTTCATTGTGTCAGATGAAGCATCAGCTTCAGTCCGGGCGCCCTCCTTTTGGGATTTCTCTCCTTTCTGGGCTCCGGTGCCGCAAGACATGGTAATCATGACCGCCAGCAGCGCTATGCAAACTTTATAGAAAAACTGTTTCATAACATATATATGGTTTAAGATTGTTCAACCTTGTTTTGCAGTACTCAACATACCACATGCTGCCCAGATGTCCTCACCCCTCGACGCACGGATGGTGGCAAACACACCGTGGCCGGTAAGCCAGTCGCGGAACTCCGTCATCTTCTGTTCCGATACAGGACGCAGCGGACTGTCGGGTATGGCATGGAAGCGGATAAGATTAACCCTGCAACTCAGGCCGCTCAGGGTCTTGACCAGCTGGCGTGCATCATCCATTGAGTCATTCACACCGTCAAACATGGTGTACTCGAATGACAGACGGCGCTGATGGCTGAAATCATACCGGCGCAGCACCTCCAGCATCTCGGTCATGGAAAATGCCTTCTCGGCCGGGATGAGTTCACGACGCTTATCAGGTGTGGGAGCATGCAGGCTTACTGCGATATGACAGTCACAGCCTTCAATGAGCTGTTTGAGTTCACGGCGCAGGCCTACCGTCGATATGGTGATGCGTTTGGGGCTCCAGCCGAATCCCCACGCAGATGTAAGTATCTCCTGGACGGCAAGTACGTTCTCCAGATTGTCCAGAGGCTCGCCCATACCCATAAACACCACATTGGTCAGGTTCTCCTTACCCGGCAGAGAGAGAATCTGGTTGAGTATCTCACCTGCGGTAAGACTGGCGGTATAATGCTGGCGGCCCGTCATGCAGAACACGCAGCCCATCTTGCAGCCCACCTGACTTGATATACACAGTGTGGCACGGTCATCATCGGGGATGTATACCGCCTCCACGTAGTGGCCGTTCCGCACAGGAAAGAGGTATTTGACCGTACCGTCGGCCGATGCGGCCTTATGCGATGGCTCCGCCAGACCTACTTCATAGTTCTCTGCCAGTTTGGCCCTGTGCTTAAGCGATATGTTGGTCATGTCGTCAATTGAGCGGACCTGCTTAACATAGAGCCAATCGGCCATCTGCTTGGCTGTAAACAGGGGCATACCGTTCTCTACAGCTACCTGCTGAAGCTGTGCCAATGTCATTCCAACCAGATTCTTCAGAGCCATTTTTCTATACTTTACCCTAAAAACGGAATGTTGTCCGAATTACGTCTTAAAAGTTTACAAAGGTATTAAAATAATTCATTATTTTCGCTGATATGATTCACACCATTGATTTACCCCAATACGGCAGTTCAACGCAGTTTGTCAGAGAGACTCTGAGCGCATGCCGTGACAAGTATATCCTGCTCAACATTAGCGGCAGGGAAGTGACAATAACCGATGAGGCAGCACAGCGCCTTAAAGAGTGCGCCCAGGCCAACGGAGCAGGCATGGTCTACTCCGACTACATCAAGACCATAGGGCCCGATGCCACCGTTCCCGCCCCACTTATTGACATACAAAACGGCAGTCTGAGGGATGATTTTGACTTTGGTGCCCTGGTACTTCTGACACCTGCAGGCATTGATGCCTATCTGGCTTTTACGGGGCAAGAATTCCGGACTGCAGGATTCTATCAGTTACGTCTGGCCATACAGCGCAGTCTACCCATAGTGCGTCTGCCACAGCCACTCTACACAATTGCCGAGACTGATTTCCGTACATCAGGACAGAAACAGTTTGACTATGTGAACCCGCGCAACCGCGATGTCCAGATAGAGATGGAGGCAGCCTGCACCGAGCACCTTAAACTTATTGATGGCTATCTGAAGCCCGGCGCTGGAACTTCAGTAAATGTCAACGAAGGTAGTTTTCCGGTACTTGTATCGGTAATAATTCCTGTCCTAAACAGGGAACGTACCATAGCCGATGCAGTCAAATCCGCACTGAGCCAGAAACTGGACGGAAGCTACAACGTAATTGTAATAAACAACCATTCCACCGATAAATCCGGCCGGATTTTATCTGAATTGGCAGAACAGGATTCCCGTCTGATTCATATCGTTCCGGAGCATACCGACCTAGGCATTGGCGGATGCTGGAACCTTGCGGTCAACGATGAACGTTGCGGACGGTTTGCAGTCCAGCTGGACAGTGATGACCTTTACAGCGGGCCTGACACATTGCAAAAAGTAGTGGATAAGTTCCGAGAGGGCGGCTACTCAATGGTGATAGGCAGCTACCGTATGTGCAACTTTGACTTGGAGACCCTGCCTCCCGGAATAATCGACCATCGTGAGTGGACTGATGAGAACGGCCCTAACAATGCGTTGCGAATTAACGGGTTGGGCGCCCCGCGCGCATTCTATACACCTATTGTAAGACAGATAGGTTTTCCAAATGTAAGCTATGGCGAAGATTATGCGGTTGCCATCCGCATAGCCAGAGAGTACCGCATCGGCCGCATATTTGACGAACTCTACCTGTGCCGACGTTGGGAAGGCAACAGTGACGCTGCCCTTAGTCCGGAAAAGGTAAATGCCAACAATCTGTATAAGGATTCGCTCAGGACCGAAGAGCTAAATTGCCGTATTCACCGTAAGATTGAGCCATAATGGAAGATATTTTCAAGCATCTGGGAACCATACTGCAAGAGCAGCTTCAGGAGTGGCCCGCCGCCCGTGAGGCGTTCAATAATCTTGAGAAGGTACAGACACGCGTGTTGTCATCATCGGGACTTGCCCTGCAGCATAATCCAGCCCGTATAATATCCACTACTGCCAAGATCAAGCCGGCCGAGATTGCCAGCCGTTCCTGTTTCCTGTGTGAGGACTGCCGCCCTAAGGAGCAGCGCTCGATTCCATTGGATGACAAGTTCTACCTGCTGGTAAACCCATATCCTATATTAAAGGAACACTTTTGCGTAGTAAGTCGCAATCATAGGCCCCAGACATTCAAGGACTGTTATGAGGAGATGCTCTCAATTGCCTCGCGTCTGGAGCCAGGTTACATGATATTCTACAACGGACCTCGCAGCGGAGCTTCAGCCCCAGACCACTTGCATATGCAGATCGGACGTTCCGAGGGTATTCCGCTGGTGGACAAACT
Organism: Bacteroidaceae bacterium; assembly: GCA_045534785.1. Lineage (GTDB taxonomy): Bacteria > Bacteroidota > Bacteroidia > Bacteroidales > Bacteroidaceae > Colenecus. Next base: position 78,945 of record JAZSKJ010000016.1, read on the forward strand.
GCGTGAGAACGAGCCGCCTGCAACTGATGAGCCTGTTACCATCCAGCCGTTCGGATTCCCCGTTATTATTATAAAAGGTAATGACCCTGAAAAGTTGTGGGACTATGTGAGCGGAATGACCATTTATAACGGTGAGTCCGAGCCACGGATGAACGTGCTCTCATTCAATCGTGACGGCCAGGTAATAACCGCAATCATACTCCGCAGCAAGCATCGGCCGGACTGCTATTATGCCGATGAAATGGGCAAAATTATGGTTAGTCCGGGGGCTGTCGATATGTTCGGACTGGTAATAACTCCGCGCAAGGAAGACTTTGAATCACTGACCGAAAAGCAGGTGCTTGACATCTACCGTCAGGTCACACCGCAGCAACCCAAAATCAGGGTTGGCATAATGGCCGCAAAAGAGATCCGGTTCTGCCTGAATGACAGCTACTCTGACGGCCGCAGCAGTTATGAAGGTGAGATGAGTATCAGTGCCGTCCAGGGACGTCTGAGTTGGAACGGAGTGCTCATAGACAGCCTTACGCTTAAGCCAAACGAACACGGATCCACTTTCACGCTGCATGACGTAACTATAGGTATAGGATTCCACTGGGAGCGCCGTGAGGAGCAGACATTCTCGGGCCAGCTCAAGTTCATAGTTGAGGACGGACTGGTGCGGGCCATCAACATACTGCCTGTGGAGGATTACCTGACAAGCGTGATATCATCGGAGATGAAACCCACCGCCAGCCGCGAGTTCCTGCGCGCCCACGCCGTAATATCCCGCAGCTGGGTATTGGCTCAACTGCGTTCACCGTACAGAACAGTCCAAACGGCAGAAACAGCGGAGCCAACTCACGGGCATATACTGGACCGCATAATAAAATGGTATGATCATGACCAGCATACCCTATTCGATGTCTGTGCAGATGACCACTGCCAGCGCTATCAGGGACGTACCCGAATAATAAGCGCAGCAGCACAGGCTGCCGTAAAAGATACATTCGGTCAGACACTGGTAAGTGAAGGCCATTTGTGCGATGCACGGTTCAGCAAATGCTGTGGAGGCATTACCGAGCAGTTTGAGACCTGCTGGCAGGATGAGCACAAGCCATATCTTGTTGCACTACGAGACAGCAGCATTAACGAAGGAGCGCTTCCCGACCTGACTATTGAAGAGAACGCCCGACAGTGGATACTCTCAGATCCCAAGTCGTTCTGCAACTCGGCCGATGGCAATATCTTGTCTGAATCACTAAACGGCTACGATCTGGAGACTCCGGATTTCTACCGCTGGACTGTGCAATACACCACCGCTCAGATATCAGACATATTCCGCCGTAAATCGGGTATGGACATAGGAGATATAGTTGACCTTCGTCCCATAAAGCGTGGGCCGTCGGGCCGTATATTTGAGTTGGAGATTGAGGGAACAAAGAGTACCGTAACAATAGGAAAGGAACTTGAAATCCGCCGCACACTGTCAGAATCGCACCTGTTCAGCAGTGCGTTCATAGTAGCCAAAAACACCGATGAAAAGGGCAATTTTACCGGTTTTACACTTCGCGGAGCCGGCTGGGGTCACGGAGTAGGTCTCTGTCAGATAGGCGCCGCGGTAATGGCCGCCAAGGGCTACACCTACCGCGAGATCCTTGAGCACTACTATCCCCACACCACCCTTGGCCGTTTCTACTAAAATAGTACAATTGGGGACTGTCCCCTTTTGTATCATTTTGCAAGCCAGGTGCGGCGCTCACTCTCAGGGAATTTCTCAATAGCGTAGCGGAGTGCGGTGCGGGGCATTGTGTGAGCACGGGATTGGAGCCACTGGCGAAGTTCGTCCGGATTGCGCTTGCCGGCTTCACGCAGCAGCCAGCCTACGGCTTTCTGAATCAGGTCGTGCTTGTGACCCAGCAGTATATCGGCAATAGCGTAGGTATCGGCAGTCTGGCCGTGACGGATAAACTGCATGGTGCTTACCATTCCTATTCGCTGCTCCCAGATGGTCTTGCCGCTGCGGGCCAGATCATATAACAGGCTCCTGTCCTTGTCAAGCAGCCAGGTCCCGATCAGCGGGTAGCATGAAAGGTCCACAAGGTCCCAGTTATTAATGTAGTCTGTATGTGACAGATAGAAATCCACGCACTGTTTCTGCAGGGCAGTATTCTTTTTGTTGTGGCCGAATATCTCGACAATAGCAAGCAGGGCTGCCAGACGCACCTCGTGATACTTGCTTGTAACGCACTCCTCGAGTTCGTTATAGCCCACATCCTTCCAGCACTCCTTTACCACGGAGCGTGTAACCGGAACCTTGATTCCAAGGAAGAGGTCACCATAGCCATATTGGCCCGGACCGGTCTTGAAGAACCGCATCAACCCCTCCACCTGAGTAGGGTCCGCATGCTGCTGCATACTTTCAAGCAACTTATTCATAGTACGCCCTGATTATCTGTGATGCACGTTCCAGAGTCTCCGGCTTACCTGCATCAACCCAATTGTCAGGGTCCGATAAGACCGACCTCAACCTGAGACGGGCGGCATTGTCAACATAGAAGTCTGTTATTGAGAACCTTGGCTCAGGAACCTCATTCAATAAAGGCAACAGTGTGCGTGACACGACATGAATACCCTGGAAAGCACAAGGCGTAAACTGCGACTTGTCAAATCCGGAATACGGAGAGCGCACCTGTCCGGTCTTCTCGTTGCTCCAGCCGCACAGCAAACCATCGGTATCAAAATAGAGATAACGTGATGTGGAACGCTGAGCCACAAGCAGAGTAGAGTCTGCTCCGCTCTCAATGTGACCGCGATACAAAGCTTTAAGATCAACACTGGAAAAAATATCCACGTTGTGTACCAGCACAGGCTGCTCACCAGCAAACAGGCGCATGGCCTTGCGGATTCCGCCTCCGGTATCCAGCAGCAGGTCTGTCTCATCGGACAGACGGATATCAAGCCCAAAGTTCTGATGACTCTCAAGGAAAGCCTTGACCTTGGGCGCAAAATGGTGTATGTTTATTACGAATCTATCAAATCCGGCAGCAGAAAGATGCCGCAGCTGGTGCTCCAGCATAGTATGCCCGCAAACCTCCACGAGTGCCTTGGGTCGGTCCGATGTAAGTTCTCCCAACCGGGTACCAAGTCCTGCTGCAAGTATGAGCGCATTCATAACTCAGTGCGTTTTTTCTGTTCACGGTGCTCCAGGACTATACGTATCCTGTCACCGAACTTTTCCTTGAGATGTGCGGCCAGATGGTTGGCGCAATAGAGAGAGCGGTGCTGTCCGCCGGTGCAGCCGAATGCCACCATAAGGTTGCTGAATCCGCGCTCCACATAGTTGCTGACTGCCGGATCAACCAGTCCGTACACATTCTCCAGGTATTTCTGCACCTCACCCCTGGACTCCAGGAACTCTATTACGGGAGCATCGGCTCCGGTTATACCCTTGTACTGCTCATAGCGTCCGGGATTCTGCATGGCGCGGCAGTCAAACACGAATCCGCCTCCGTTGCCGCTCGGGTCTTCAGGGATTCCGCCTTTGCGGTAACTGAAACTCATCACATGGACTGTAAGTCTGCCGTCAGCCGGCTGTGCGGGAGCAAACTGAGGCAGTTCCACAAGCCCGCGCAACACCTCTGTAAGATAAGGATACTCCGTAGAGCCCACTCCGGCATCAAGCAGATCCTTGAGATTACGTATGGCCCCGGGTATGCTCTCTATAAAGTGCTGCTTGCGCTCAAAATAGCCGCGGAATCCGTATGCGCCCAGCACCTGCAAGGTGCGGAAAAGCACAAAATGCATAAGGCTGCGGCCGAAAGCAGCTGCGTCAGCCTTACGGTACCGGCCAAGCGACTCAACATATACATCTATAAGGTGATTACGCAAGTCCGCCGGATATGCGGCACGGGCCTGCCAAAGGAACGATGCCACATCATACTCCACGGGTCCGCGGCGTCCGCCCTGAAAATCTATGAACCAGGGCTCACCGTCCCTGACCATTACGTTGCGTGCCTGGAAATCGCGGTACATGAACGTATCGTATGGCGCATCGGCCAGCAAAACAGAGGCCAGGTGCTCAAAGTCATCCTCCAGACGGGCCTCGTGAAACTCCAGTCCTGTGGCCTTGAGGAATGAGTATTTAAAGTAGTTAAGGTCCCAGAATATGCTGCGGCGGTCAAACGCCTCACACGGAAAACAGATGCTGTAATCCATCCCCTGTCCTCCGCGGAACTGAATATCGGGCAACAGACGCATCACCTTTTCAAGCAGTGCCACTTGTCTCGGGCTGTACTGACCGCTATCACGGGCACTCTCCATAAGGCCGAAAAGAGACTCATCGCCCAGATCCTGAAGCAGATAGCACATACCGCAATCAGACACCGCCAATATCTGGGGAACAGGCAATCCCGCCGCATGCAGATGGCATCCTATGGTCAGGAATGCACGGTTCTCATCGGGATTGGTACCCTCCACTCCAACCACTGTACTGCCGCCGGGAATAGTAAATCTGTAATAAACACGATTGGAGCCTGCAGCAGTCAGTCTTGTGACTGCCTCAGGCTCACAACCGGAATATTTTAAAAGTAACTCTTTAAGTATCTCATTCATAATGAGACCAAAGTTACTTGTTTTTTCCTACTCTTTATATCCTGCAGGCAAAAATAACACTGCTTGTCCTAACCCAGCACTACATCCAGCACCATCATCAGGGCAAACCCCAGGGCAAAGCCTACCGTTCCTATATTGGAATGCTCTCCCTTGGATGTTTCGGGGACAAGCTCCTCTATAACCACATAGAGCATTGCTCCCGCTGCAAAAGCCAGCATAAACGGCATGATGCCTATTACAGCCGATGCCAGCAACAGCACCAGTGCGCCTCCTATCGGTTCAACAATTCCGCTCAAGGCACCTATGCCGAACGACTTAAGGCGACTGTTTCCCTCGGCCCTTAAGGGCATGGAAATGATAGCTCCCTCGGGAACATTCTGAATTGCTATACCAAGCGACAGAGCCAGCGCACCTGCCATATTGAAATCGGATGTAATCGCACCTGCTATAGCCACGCCAACAGCCATCCCTTCCGGGAAATTGTGGATGGTAACCGCAAGTGCCAGTTTGGTGGTGCGGGACAGACGGCTTTCGGGACCTTCCGGACCGCCGGCCGGGTGTATATGAGGAGTTATATAATCAATAAACAGCAGGAATGCGAAACCTGCCAGCAATCCGATTGTAGGCGACACTACGGCTTTAGATCCCGTTCCCATCCCGATAGCGGGAATAAGAAGCGACCAGACTGATGCCGCCACCATCACTCCCGATGCAAAACCCAGCAGTATTTTCTGCAGCAGGTCCGGCATCTCCTTTTTCATAAAGAACACGAACGCCGATCCCAGGGCAGTTCCCAGGAACGGAATCAGAAGCGCAGTTAATACGGGATTCATAATCTTATCTTTTTTTACTTTACTGATGCAAAGATAAGACAATCCGTTTGCAATCGGGTTGCAATCAGTTTGACTTGCGTCTTAAGGACTCGTAATATTCGTGACGGGCAGGATTCTCCGGAAACCAGCCGCGTAAAACCCTCTTCTCCTGAAGGAACATCTCATGGATTCCCCAAAGGCAGGAAAACGCAAAACCGCCAATTATGGTGGATACAGTCTGATTCTTAACCAGCATGGAAAGCACGCAGCAGGCCAAGCCTACTGCGAGCCAAACCCACCAGCTCTTCTTTCCGAAATAATACTCCATCTTGATGACGGCCGGATGACACAGTCCGATGCTGAAGAACACCGCCGCCCCAACTATGATACCACTGAAATTCATGCTGCAAAGGTAAGATTTTCCTGCTGTTTTAAGAAACCATATCAGAAGATATGCATAAAAGATATGTCAGAGTTGCAGCTTGTAACCTGCTCAACAGCTCCGTTTGCGGGATTATACGAGAATATTCCTGATTTGTCAACTCCGTAGGCTGTAAGGTAGAACTTGCCCTTATACTCCTCTATAGAGCAGCTGTGGCCGTCGGTATATGGTATGCCGTCTATCTTGGAGATTGTCTTGCTGTTAAGGTCAATCACTGTTGCCATAGTGTTGCGGGCGGTATAGGGATTATCACCGTTCAGTTCAAGTATTCCCACATATGCCAGAACCTTGCCGTTGCCTATATATGCCGAATTATAGATGGTTGCGGGTTTCCAGCCGTCTGTTCCTTCAATGACAGTAGAGCTGATATCCCATGAACGGCTGGGATCAAACTCCTGCTGACCGTTGGGTATGCATACGAATCCGCTCTTGAGATATGAGGGATCATATCCGAAATAGCCTGCGCATGACACGTAGATATCCTTGTTCTCGTTCATGAATATCATGCCGGGAAGGAACGGGCGTGTGGGGAAGCAGAGTCCGGTCTGAGTCTCGGAGATGACCTTAACCACCTGATCGGTAGTTATATCGATTATGGCCACATCGGCCTGACGGTAATTCTCAAAAGGCATCCATGTGGCTCCGATCTGATCAAGTGCCAGATAGAGGTAGTTGCCACGGATAATACCCATGGCGGGATCGGCACACTGGTCCGAGAATCCGTACTGTGTCAGGTTGATGGTACCCGTGGTCTCCAGAGTCTTGGGATTGACAATCATTACATTGCCCTGACCATAGAGGGGGATGTATGCCTTGTTTTCATTGACATACAGAAGACTGTACGGGCTTGAGCCGGGAACAATCTGCTTGGTTGCCATCTGTCTGAGTCCGTCCTCCGAGCGCTCGTAACGCACCAGCGTCTGGCTGCTCTTGCCCATATCGGTAGGGAACATGTAAATGTCATTCCCGTGAACGGTGAATGTGGCGGCAAAGCCAATCTGAATGGCATTATCAAAACTGATCTTACTGCTAAAATCCTCTATCTGGATCAGATATGACGAACCGCTTGTTCCGTCATCGTTCTTTACAGTGGGCTCCAGGAGGATATGTCCCTTACCGCCGGGAAGTTCATCGGTTTCCTTATTGTTCTCCTTGTCACATGATGTCAGTGCAAATGACACTGCGCACAGCATGGCTGCGCTGTAAAAAAGACTCTTTTTCATTGTTGTAATATGTTTATTGATGATTGTTATCTGAGTATGTAGCGTAATTTAAGTCCAAGAGTACGTCCCGGCAGCGGGCAGTTGTATTCCGATATGACAGTGGCATCGGCCACATTCTTTATGCTGCCCGAGATGTAGAGCCTCTGGTCAAAGAAGCTGTGCTCAAACCCCAGGTCAAAGGTCAGGCTGCGGGGTATGCGGCGTTTCTCATTCTTGGTTAGCTCAAAATCATAGAAATACTCCTCTATGAATGACATGTCGGCAAACAGGCGGGTGTTCTGTCCGGTTCCGCCAAACAGGTTCTCCTTATGGAACTCAAGCCCCGCGTTGGACATAAGGTACGGGATATTGGGCATACGCTTGCCCTTGGTGGGATTAGGAATCTCCGTTCCGGCCTCGTGTTCACGGGTGTCACGCAGATCCTGATAGGTTGCATTGACATATCCGTACAGGCACGGCAGCATATCGGCCTTGACCTCAGCCTCAATACCCAGAGTACGCATCTGGCCAAAGTTCTGGTACTGTGCTCCCAGTATACCCTTGACAAACCTTATCATGTCATCCACATGCATGTAGAAACCGTTCACCTCTATCTGCAGGTTGGAGGGATGTATACCGGTAAGGTCATACAGCAGGCCCGCATTAGCACTCAGGTTACGTTCGGGCAGCAGGTCACGCGCCGGGGTTATGGTGGCTCCGTCACCCAGCAATTCGTTCTCTGCCGGTATGCGCACATCATATCCTCCGGACAGTTTTGCCATCAGGCCAGGAGTGATACGGTAACGCATAGCCTCGCTGTAACCCCAACTGGTCTTGCGCAGGGTGATAGGTTCGGACGGTACGTTGACATAGATGTTCTGGTATCGGGTGTCCATGCCGTACCAGTAGTAACGTCCGGTAAGGGAGTTCAGGAAACGCTGGTCAAGAGAGCGGTAATCATATGTCAGTCCAACCACCCAACTGCGCATACGTGAGTCAAAGTCAACCTTCTTGCCCAGGCTGAGAATCTTAAGGCCATCACTGGGACGGCCGTCGGCAGTCTGTAGAACTGAATTGAAAATCACCGAGTTACGTTGGCTTATAAGATACTCTATGTAGAGTTTGTTGAGCAGGGTGAGTTTGCGGTTATCGGAGTCCGATGCAAACCTGTTGCTTGTAATCTCACCTCCATAGACAGAAGGTGTAGGATACCCTTCGCCTGTCCAGTCATAATAGGTCTTTGCTGTATCTATCATGTGGTATCTGGTATATGCCACTGCCGTTGACATGTCAAAATCCAGACCCTCCACAAAGAAATCGTCCTTTTCAAGTTTGAAGTTGAGCAGGAAACCGTCCGATTTGGTATGGGCGTGACGAATATCGGTGTCAATTCCCTGTATCTCATGGTAGGTGCGCAGATAAACCGGCTCCAGTTCAACTTCATCAAACCACCAGTTGTGGGCCTTCATGCTACCGCCCATGAGTACCTTCCTGTAGGTATCATGGTCACGTTTAATTTTGAGACCTTTTACATATGGCGACTCCATAACGTAGTCATTGTCGGCATAATTTATACCCCCTCCCACTCCATAAACCAGTCCGTGTTTGCGGTCGTTCTTTTTGAGTACCGTCTGAAACCGGTTGGTATTGAATGACTCACGCTGGTAACTCACATCGGCATAATGGTCCGGATACTCCTTGATTACTATGTTTACAGCACCGCCCATGGCCGATCCGCCGAACTTGGCTGGAACAACACCTTTATATATTTCTATGCGGTCAATCATGTCGATAGGGATATCGTTAAGATCCAGGAAATCAGACTGGTCGGCCATAGGAGTCTCATCTATGAAGAATCCTATACGTTTGCCTTCCAGACCGCGGACAGAGAGTCTGGAGGTGCTTCCCATACCACCTGAGGCCCTTATGGTAACGCCCACGGTCCTGGCCAGTATGCTCTGTATGTCACTTACCGTTCCCTGCAGTTGCTGCATGCTTATTACCGATACCGGCATAGCCTGCTCACGCAACAGTCTTGCCTGGCTTTTCTCCGAAATAATCACATCCGAAAGCGACAGGGATTCCGGTTTGAGACCGATATCGTTGGAACGGTTACCCTTATCGGTACTTACTGTTTTCTCCTGCGGACGGTAGCCCAGGAACTGGACCTTCAGCGTGTAAGTGCCGTCTGGAATATCTGTTATCCGGAAAACGCCTTTATTATCAGATATTACCCCTTTCTCCAGTTCTTCAATGTAAACGGTGGCTCCTGCCAAGGGAGAATTGTCATTCAAATCATAGACCGTACCTATAATATCTATCTCTTTTTCCAGGTTATCGGCCCGTAAGGGTCCGATACTAATCATAGCAATAATACCCGACAACAGGGCTTTGTACATGTGTTTCATCGTTTCAATTATCAGTAAAAAAATTGACGCAAAGGTATACCTAAGGCTTATTGGTGGCAATCACTAAAAATAGGGATTTGATCAGGACGGGGTTCGGTTTTGTCAGTTTTTCATTATCTTCGCACCGTACAACAAACCTTATTATGAGAAAGTTAATCACTGCAATCATGCTGTTTATGGCCGTTACAGCCGTTTCAGCCCAAGAGAACATCTATTCTTTCAAGGTAAAGAACGATCAGGGTAAGGAAGTAAGCCTGGAGCAATACAAGGGCAAACTTCTGCTTATTGTCAACACAGCCACGCGCTGCGGATACACCCCGCAGTACAAGGATCTGGAGGATATCTATGAGAAGTTCAATGAGAAGGGATTCGAGATACTGGATTTCCCATGTAACCAGTTCGGCCAGCAGGCCCCCGGCACAATAGCCGAGATCAAGGAATTCTGCTCTGCCAACTATCACGTCAAGTTTGCCCAGTTTGACAAGATTGAGGTTAACGGAGATAATGAGATTCCTCTCTATACCTGGCTCAAGGCAAATGCCGAGAACAAGAACAACATCCGTTGGAACTTCACCAAGTTCCTAATATCACCCGACGGCAAAGTAATCAAACGTTTTGAGCCCGGTGATAAGATGACCGATGTAGAGGCCGCAGTAGAAAATGCCCTGAAATAAGGATTTCTCTGACAGTAATTCTCACTCAAGCATCTTGTTTTTATATATATTCGCAGTTTTATTAATAACCGGAAGACTATTATGAAAAAAACAGTTTTATCACTGCTGGCAATCATTGTTATGACCGCTTGCTCAGCAAAGGATCCTAAAGTATTGGTCACCTATTTCTCCGCTTCAGGCACAACCAAATCCCTGTCACAGGACCTGGCCAAAGCCACCGGTGCCGACCTCTTTGAGATAGAGGGAGCACAGCCCTACACCGCCGAGGACGTCAACCTGGGCAACCGCGAGGCTCGCGCATTCAAGGAGATGGCCGACAAGACCTTCCGCCCCGAACTCAAGGAGAGCCCAAAGAACCTTAAGAGCTACGATGTGGTTTACATAGGATTCCCCATCTGGGGCGATGCAGCACCCAATATCATCTACACCTTCATCGAGAAAAATGACCTTAAGGGCAAGACAGTCATCATATTCTCAACATCAGGCAGCAGCAATCTGACCAACTCCTTCAACAAACTCAAGGAGCAGTATCCTGACCTGACACTGGTTGAGGGAACCACCCTTAAGCGCAATCCCACTCCCGAGGTACGCCAGGAGGTAATCAACAAGCTTAAAGAAGCTATTCCCGCCAAGTAAATGGCCAAGCCCAGGACATCGTGGGCTTGGGTTCCCACGTTATATTTTGCCGAAGGACTGCCCTACGTGTTAGTAGTGACAGTGTCGGCCATCATGTTCAAGCAATTGGGCATCAGTAATGCCGATGTAGCCTTGTATACCAGCTGGCTTTACCTGCCTTGGGTAATCAAACCTTTCTGGAGCCCTTTTGTGGACTTGGTTAAGACCAAGCGCTGGTGGCTGCTGCTTACCCAGATTATTTTGGGAGCAGGACTGGCCGGCGTAGCACTTACGCTCAACACCGCCAACTTCTTCAGATGGTCACTTGCCATCATGTGGCTGCTGGCTTTCAGTTCGGCCACGCATGACATATCCATTGACGGATTTTATATGCTTGGCCTGGATGAGGGCGAGCAGTCCATGTTTGTAGGCATCAGGAACACCGCATACCGTATTGCCATGATTGCCGGTCAGGGCGGACTGCTTATTCTGGTTGGCCAGTTTGAGAAGCTGTTCGGATCAACAGCACGTGCATGGAGTCTTGGATTCCTGGTCGCCGGTGGTCTGATGATATTGCTGTGGCTTTACCACTCCTATATTCTGCCCCATCCCGTAGCAGACTGTACCACAGGCGTATCGGGCAGCAACATACTCAAGGAGTTCGGGATGACATTCGTAAGTTACTTCAAAAAGCCTAACATAGTTCCTGCCCTGCTGTTTATACTGCTGTTCAGGTTTCCCGAAGCTCAACTGGGCAAGATAGCTCCTCTATTTCTGGTTGATACCCTGGATTCCGGAGGTCTGGCACTGACCACAAGTCAGGTGGGTTTTGCGCAAGGAACACTGGGAGTTATCGGCCTGTTGCTGGGAGGTATCCTTGGAGGTCTCACACTTTCACGATTCGGACTCAAGAAGTGCATCTGGTATATGGTAGCTGCCATATCGGTCCCTGACCTGGTTTACGTTTATCTGAGTTGGCTGCCTACACAGAATATGGCTCTGGTCAGCACCTGCATATTCATTGAGCAGATGGGCTATGGATTCGGATTCACCGCCTATACCCTCTTCCTTATGTACTTTGCACGCGGAGAGCACCAGACCTCACACTATGCCATAAGTACCGGTATCATGGCACTTGGAATGATGCTCCCGGGTATGATTTCCGGAATACTGCAGGAACATATGGGATATCGTACTTTCTTTATATGGGTTATAGCCTGCTGCGCAGTAACATGCGTAGTTTCTGCAATAATCAAATACGAACCTGACTTTGGTAAAAAACAATGAAACTTGTTGTTGACAGCGGATCAACCAAAACGGATTGGGGGTTCTTCGGAACCATCAGTGACCTGAAGGTCTATAAGACACAAGGCATCAACCCTTGCCATCAGAATGCCGATGATATAAACACAATTATATCAGATGAGCTTCTGACTCAGACAGGCGGTATAGACACCGAGACCGTAAATGAGCTATACTATTACGGTGCAGGTTGTGCCACTGAATCCATCTGCGTACAGATGGCAGAACTCCTTAAGAACTATTTCCCAAATGCATCCATAGTGGTTGACAGCGATATGCTGGGCGCCGCCCGTGCACTTTGCGGGCACTCCGAAGGTGTTGCATGCGTACTCGGAACAGGCTCCAACTCATGTCTCTATAACGGGAAGGTAATTGTTGACCAGGTGCCGTCACTTGGTTACATTCTCGGCGATGAAGGCAGCAGCGCCGCATTGGGCTGCAGATTCATAAGCGATTGTCTTAAACGCCAGTTACCGGAGCAGGTTAGCAAGGAGTTTATGTCCAGGTATTCCCTCACTAAGGATATCATTATAGAGAATGTATACCGCAAGCCGCTGCCCAACCGTTATATAGCAGGTTTTGCGCCTTTCATCTATGAAAAGCGTACCGTGCCCGAAGTTCATAAGCTAATTATACAGTGCTTCAAAGAGTTTTTTACCCGTAATGTGATAAGTTACCACAAGCCTTGGATGCCGGTACACTTTGTTGGTTCATTGGCCAACAGTTTTGCCGATGAACTCAAAGAGACCGCCGAGCAACTGGGTATGACCATAGGAAAAATTGAGACAAGCCCCATGAACGGACTTGTGGATTACCACGCAACGGATAACGCGTAACCCTTTTCGCGGTTGACCTTAGTGCCGGTAGTCACTCCTCCCGACAATATATTATGCAGGTTATCGGTTATTCCGGTACCCTGCATTTTAAATACCGCCTCCTTGCGGGTCCAGTAGCAGGCGAACGTTTCCTGGGGCACTTCCGATGCCAGTATCTCAGCCTTCTCTTTCTCATTCATAGTCTTGTCCAGAAGACCTTCGTTGAATTGGCGAAAAGACTCTACGTCAATACCAACAGGCTGGTCGCTTACCACCACCGCAATGGCTTTAAGGCAATGGCTTATATTGAAATGGATATCCGGACGGCCGGCTATATGGGGTTTGCCGTGCTCCCCCGTTTCCATACTGAACTCATCCAGCCCGAATTCCTGGTGAAGCAGATCGGCCAGCATCAAATATGCCTTAAGGCTGGCAAAACGCCCGAATGTATGTTTAAACTTAAGCGCATTGCTGCGACGCGGTTCCGGAACAAGCGGAATCATACGCTCCACCTCCTGATCGATGCAGAGTGTCATATCATCAAAAACAGATACGTTTATCATGCCTTTCGTTGGGCTATCTTGAACATACGCCCCGGAAGGCTGGTCATGAATATTATTCCGAGCACTATGGCCACTGCCATTCCCAATGCCGAGAAGCCGGTAGTAACTGCTGTTGACAGATCCTTGTTCACGATGTAGTAAACAGTCCAGAATATTCCTGCTCCGGGAATGAGCGGAAAGACTCCGCAGATCTGATACACTATGACGGGACAGCGCCTGTCTACAGCCATAAACCTTGAAACCAGCACAACCACAAGAGTTGCTACGAAGGTGGACTCTATGACAGTGACACCTGCCATGCGCATCATAGCCAGATAAGATAACCAGCCTATAGTGCTGCAGACGCTTGCGTGCACATACTCCTTACGTGGCACGCCATACAGTATTGCAAATCCGGCGGTTCCCAGAAATGCCGAAACAGCCTGTACAATCCATCCCGAAGTCTGGCTGCTTACCTGCATACCGTCCAGCACAATTATACCGTTCTCTATACGTCCGTCAACAAGGAAAGTAAGGGCTACTCCGGCGGCAATGCAGAAGAATACCGTCAATGCATCTATCATCCTGGTTGAGCCCGCTATATAATCCTCATTGGCAAGGTCGCGTATTCCGTTGGTGAAAGGAACACCGGGAATCAGCGGTATTAGTGATCCTATGATTATATTGCCGGGATGTTCACCGAATCCTATCCGCATAAAAAGGACCGAAAGAGCTGTAGCCAGTATACTGCCCAGTATATTGGTCACTATCTTGGACATTCCGCGGCGGCTTACCAGCAGTACGAACACATACAGCAGCAGACCTGTTACAAATGAGGCGGCACAATCCAGATAACTTCCGCCGAATATAGCGCAGAAAGCACCGCTGCCCACAGCCGAGCCCATAACCTGTTCCATGAATGGCTTAGCTTTCATATTCTTGATTTCCAAAAGACGCTCCCTGGCTGCCTGTATGGAACAACTGCCATTCTCTATCTCACGAGAGAGACGGTTTACGGCTACTACTTTTTCCAATTGCGCTCCCTTAAACGGGATAAATTCCACATTGGAGTATCGGGTCCCGCCCGATGTAAGTATGCCGTTACTCAAGACAAAGAAATGGCCGGAGTCAATGCCGTAATGGCGGGTGATGCGTTCCATGGTCTCCTCAACACGGAATATTTCAGCTCCGTTCTCAAGCATGATATGCCCGGCCTCGGTAGCCACCTGCATCACCTCTGTCAACTGGTCCTCTCTTTCGTCCATACAGCTTACTTGCCGTTGGGAAAATATTTCTTCTTGACGGGATCACATGTCAGGCCAACGCCCAACTTACGGAATATCTTGCGGTCAACCTCGCTAAGCAGCACGGTGCAGTGAACCTGACAGCCGCGCAATTCGGGCAGTTTGTCAAGCGCCCGGCGGCAGTTTTCATCCTGCTGGCTCAGTATGGAGAGTGCCACTAGCACCTCGTCGGTATGCAGACGGGGGTTGTTACCGTGAAGAAAATCAACCTTGGTCTTCTGTATAGGCTCAATCATGTTCTGCGGAATGAGTTTGACATCATGGTCTATTCCGGCCAGATACTTCGTGGCATTGAGTATCAGTGCGGCACTGGGACCAAGCAGAGGCGTTGTCTTGGAAGTAATTATTGTTCCGTCATTTAGCTCCATTGCTGCAGCTGGAACACCTGTCTCCTCCTGGCGTTCCTTGGCAGCAACCGTTGTACGGCGGGTTGCCGTTGTGATACCGGCCTTGTTCATGAGAAGGGCTATACGGTTCACCTCAACTTCATTTGTCTTGCCGCTGGCCATATCGCCCAGCGCGGTATAGTATCGGCGTATAACCTCATCCTTGGCTGCACGGCAGCAAACTTCATCATCACTGATGCAGAAGCCAGCCATATTCACGCCCATATCTGTGGGTGACTTATAAGGATTTTCACCGTAGATACCCTTGAACAGTGCATCCAGCACGGGGAATATCTCTATGTCGCGATTGTAATTGACCGTGGTCTTGCCGTATGCTTCAAGATGGAACGGGTCTATCATGTTCACGTCATCCAAATCGGCAGTGGCAGCCTCATATGCGATATTGACCGGATGGTTCAACGGCAGGTTCCATATGGGGAATGTCTCAAATTTGGCGTAACCGGCTTTGACTCCGTGTTTCTGCTCCTGGTATAGCTGGCTCAGGCAGACAGCCATCTTGCCACTGCCCGGGCCGGGTGCGGTGACAACTACCAGCGGACGTGTAGTGACGACATAATCGTTTCGGCCGAATCCCTCATCGGAATCAATAAGAGCCACATTGTTGGGATAACCTTCTATGATATAGTGAACGTAAGTGACAATACCTAAACGTTTGAGACGCTCGCGGAAAGCATCAGCACTGGACTGGCCGTTGTAGTGTGTTATCACCACTGACCCTACCATCAGGCCACGGCTCTGGAACTCCTCACGCAGACGCAGTACGTCCATATCGTAGGTTATGCCCAGGTCACTGCGCACCTTGTTCTTCTCAATGTCAACAGCACTGATTACTATGACAATCTCAGCGTAGTCGCTCAACTGGTTGAGCATACGCAACTTACTGTCAGGCTGAAAACCGGGGAGCACGCGGCTGGCGTGGTGGTCATCGAAGAGTTTGCCTCCGAACTCAAGATAAAGCTTGTCGCCGAACTGAGCTATGCGCTCCTTAATGTGTTCGGACTGTATCCGCAGATACTTTTCGTTGTCAAATCCGTATATCATAACGGATTGCAAATATAGTGTTTTTTACTATTTTTGCAACAACAAAACAGTGAACTTATGCTAACCAGAGTTGCCTTGTTCTTATTATCGGCACTGATTGCCGCAGCCCCCTGTATGGCACAGTCGGCAAGTGTGGATTCCCTTATGAAATTTGCCGGAAACATCCATCAGTTCAACAGCATATTCCCGCAGGAGAAGGTTTATCTCCAACTAGACAATACATCATACTATACAGGTGAGACCATATGGTTCAAGGCATACGTAGTGAATGCCTCCACCCTTAAGAGGAGTGAAAGCAAGGTCCTGTATGTAGATTTGCTCTCCCCCGACGGCATCCTGCTCAGACAGCAGAAAATCATGATAGTGGCTGGACAGGCCGATGGAGCTTTGACCTTGCTTGACGTTGGAACCGAACAGGCCAGAGACCTTCGCGGAATAACCGATTACCCCAGCGGATTCTACGAGATCAGGGCATATACCAACTACATGCAGAATTTCAGCCCCGACGCGTTCTTCTCCAGGATTATTCCTGTTTTTGACAAGCCCAAGCAGGAAGGTCACTATTACGATGAAAAGCCCACCATTACCGTCAAGCCGACGAACACATATTCCGCTCGCCCGGAGACCCCAAAGACAAAGGACATCAACGCCTCTTTCTATCCTGAAGGCGGTCATATGATCATAGGTCAGCCTTGCAGGGTGGCATTCAAAATCACTGGTGAAAACGGATTGGGCATAGAGGCTCAAGGCGAACTTGAAGGCGCAGGAATATCTTTCAGCACCTTACATGACGGTATGGGATTTTTTACATTCACGCCTGATTCCAGACGCAACAGCGTAAAGGTAACGGCTAACGGCAAGACACGCAGTTTCAGCCTTCCCGATGCCGAAAAGTCAGGTTGCTCAGTCCAGGCTGAGTCCGATGGCAATGAAAAGATAAGTTTCAACATCTATGCATCGGATGAATTCAGATCCAAGGAACTTGGGATGACTCTCACATGCCGTGGTGAACTGGTTGATTTTGAAAAGATCAGATTGGGAGGTCAGGTTACCGGTCATACGTTTGACCTTTCAAGCGTCCCTGAAGGTGTGATACGTTTCACCCTGTTTGACGCATCGGGTAACATCCTGGCCAACCGCTCATTCTACAATGAGAGACCGGAGTCCGGAGCACCGTCCATAACAATCCGGTCCGATAAGGAATCATACAAACCTTTTGAGAAGGTGATGCTTAACTTCCATCTGGCAGACAGCAAGGGAGTTCCTTTCAGGGACCGTTTCTGCCTCTCCGTCAAGGATGACCGCAGTCAGGCCAGCATATTCAACGATGACCTGAGGATCAATTTCCTGTTATCATCTGACCTTAAGGGGTTCATAGAGAGGCCGGCCTACTATTTTAATCCTGAAAATCAAGACAGACTGCGTGACCTCGACCTGTTATGCATGGTTCAAGGTTGGGAAAGGTATGACTGGCGTTCAATGGCTGGCATTGACAGCTTTGAGGAGACTTATCGCCAGGAAAAGGAAGGACTCAGCCTGAACGGATGGATTCTCAAGTCATCAGGACGCAAGCCTTTGGCCAACGTCGAGGTCAACGCATCATTGGTTCCCGTTGACAAGAAACTGACTGAGTCATATACTTACCTCACTGATAATAACGGTTATTTCGGTTTTGATATAGGAGCCCCATTCTATGAGAAGGCCAGGTTCTCCATCAAAGCCACACCAAAAGACAAAAGCGTGAGAGAATCGGCCATAACAATCATGTTTGACAGGGCCAGAACACCGTCAGTCAGGGCATTACAACCTGGTGAGACCGTATTCATCGGGCGCTCCTACCAGAGCAAGGCACAGCAGAATACCGTAAAGGCTACCGATGACGGATTACCCTTTGTCATAAACGTAGAGACCGGATTCATCCTGCCTGAGGTTGAAATAGAAGAGCACCGTAAATTCATTGATTACTACACTTTCAATGCTTTTGATGTAAACAAGGACGTAGAGAAGGAACTTGACAAAGGCAACTTCTCGACCGATGTATTCAGCTACCTCAAGGAAAAAGGATTTGAAGTACGTATAGGACTGCTCTATGAGGGAGGCAGTGATTTTACAAGAACGCCCACCCGTTATGACAACAAGTTGCTTATCAACGGTCACTACGCATATTTCTACGCCCACACGGAGACCCAGTTCCGGGATCTGGACAAAGAATCCGAGGAGATGGGTGACAATGACGATGCCCGCGATGATCCCTCCATAATAGCATCATCGCTTGATACACGAGATATCAGAAGCATCATGATATATGAGAATCCCATGCATCAGTATGAGGCCTGGGACCTGTCTCCCATGTATATGAGCAATGTCAGCAGGTCATCCAATTGGGATGAGATCATAGGCAGCGGAGAGCAGATTGACCGCACCCGTAACCGTGTTGTCTATATGATTGACATCCTGCTCAAGACCAACGGCGAACTGGCGTCACGCAGGGATCAGTTTGACAGAAGCCGACGGGTAACCACCGTGGACGGTTATTCACGTTCCTACACCTTTTACGGGCCTGAATACCCCAACGGACCTATCCCCGGTGATGTGGATTACCGCCGCACACTATATTGGAACCCCAATGTCATAACAGATGAGGAGGGAAACGCTCAGGTAGAATTTTACAACAACTCCGTCACCAGGCATTTTGACATTGAAGCAGCCGGAATTACAGCATCGGGAGTTCCATACACTCTCGAAACCGGATTCTGAAAAATTTGAATCAAAATCTCTTTATTTAAATAATAAAGTGCTATCTTTGCGCCCGCTAATGCCGCCAATGGCATTGGCACGTGTTTACAACATATTGTCCAACTTAATTTTAGTTACAAATTTTACTAAATGGAAGATTTTAAGAATGTAGCTCCCCTTCAGGAATTTGACTGGGATGCTTTTGAAAACGGAAGTGCCGCAGCAGGCATGTCAAAAGAGCAGCTCGAGCAGGCTTATGACACAACTCTTAACAAGGTTGCCGACAACGAAGTAGTTAACGGAACTGTCACAGCCATCAACAAGCGCGAGGTTATCGTAAACATCGGTTACAAGTCCGATGGTATTATCCCCATCAGCGAATTCCGCTACAACCCCGACCTCAAGGTAGGTGATGAAGTTGAGGTTTACATTGAGAACACAGAGGACAGGAAGGGTCAGCTGCTTCTGTCACATAAGAAGGCTCGTGAGTCACGCTCATGGGACCGCGTGAACGAGGCTCTGGATTCACAGGAGATCGTAAAGGGTTACATCAAGTGTCGCACAAAGGGTGGTATGATTGTCGATGTATTCGGCATCGAGGCCTTCCTGCCCGGTTCACAGATTGATGTCAAGCCTATCCGCGACTACGATGTATTCGTTGGCAAGACCATGGAGTTCAAGGTCATCAAGATCAACCAGGAATACCGTAACGTAGTTGTTTCACACAAGGCTCTTATTGAAGAGGAGCTTGAGCAGCAGAAGAAAGAGATCATCAGCAAGCTTGAGAAGGGTCAGGTACTTGAGGGTACCGTTAAGAACATCACCTCTTACGGTGTATTCATCGACCTGGGCGGTGTTGACGGTCTTATCCATATCACAGACCTCAGTTGGGGCCGCGTAAGCGATCCTAAGGAGATTGTTGAGCTTGACCAGAAGATCAACGTCGTTATTCTTGACTTCGATGATGAGAAGAAGCGCATTGCTCTTGGTCTCAAGCAGCTCACTCCGCACCCATGGGATTCTCTGGATCCCAACCTCAAGGTTGGCGACGTTGTCAAGGGTAAGGTTGTCGTTATGGCCGATTACGGTGCATTCATCGAGATTGCTCCGGGCGTAGAGGGTCTGATCCACGTATCAGAGATGTCATGGAGCCAGCACCTGCGTTCAGCTCAGGACTTCATCAAGGTTGGCGACGAGGTTGAAGCTGTCATCCTGACACTTGACCGCGCAGAGCGCAAGATGTCCCTGGGTATCAAGCAGCTCAAGCAGGATCCGTGGGAGAACATCGACGAGAAGTATCCCGTTGGTTCAAAGCACACCGCTACCGTACGCAACTTCACCAACTTCGGTATCTTTGTTGAGATTGAGGAGGGTGTTGACGGTCTGATTCACATCAGCGACCTGAGCTGGACCAAGAAGGTTAAGCATCCGTCAGAGTTCACAACCATCGGTGCTCCTATCGATGTTGTAGTTCTTGAGATAGACAAGGAGAATCGCAGACTCAGCCTTGGCCACAAGCAGCTTGAGGAGAATCCTTGGGATGCATACGAGTCAATCTACACCGTTGATTCAATCCACGAGGGTAAGATTACCGAGATGATGGACAAGGGTGCAGTTATCTCTCTGGCCGAGGGCGTTGAGGGCTTTGCTACTCCCAAGCATCTTGTAAAGGAGGACGGCTCACAGGCTCAGCAGGGTGAGACTCTCCAATTCAAGGTTATCGAGTTCAACAAGGATTCAAAGAGAATCATCCTCTCACACAGCCGTATCTTCGAGGATATCGCCAAGGCTGAGGCTAAGGCTGAGAAGAAGGCTGCCCGCAAGGCTGGTGCCAAGAAGGAGAAGGAGGAGCCGGTTATCCAGAACCAGGCTGCTTCAACCACTCTCGGTGACATCGACGCTCTTGCAGCTCTCAAGGAGCAGCTGGAAGGTGGTAACAAGTAATCCCTGATTATCACATAATTTAATAAAAGGACCGCACGTGCGTGCGGTCCTTTTTTGTACTTTTGGGCACATCTAGTATGGAAAAGTTCGAAATCACCATATTGGGATGCGGCTCTGCCACTCCCAGTCCCAAGCATTACACGTCATCTCAAGTAGTTGAGGTGCGCGGCAAATTGTTCATGGTGGATTGCGGCGAGGGTACCCAGATACAGTTACGCCGCTCACACGTGGCATTTGGCCGCATTAACCACATATTCATTTCCCATCTGCACGGCGACCACTGTTTCGGGCTTTTGGGTATGATTTCATCGTTCGGATTGCTGGGACGTCATGCCCCTCTGTTCATACATGCCCCACAGGAACTTGGGCCAATACTTGCACAAGAACTTGACTTCTATTGCAATGAGCTGGAGTTTCAGGTTGAGTTTCAGGGGTTTGATCCATCCGCCACATCAGTTGTATATGATGACCGTTCACTCTCAGTGACAGCATTTCCGCTTAAGCACCGCGTCCCCTGCGCAGGATTCCTGTTCCAAGAGAAGACCTCATCGGACCATCTGGACCGCTCTGCCGCCGATTTCTACGGAGTACCACAATGGGAATACAACCGCATAAAGGATGGAGGTGATTTTACCACAGAGGACGGGACTGTTATTCCTCATGGGAAACTGACAAAACCGGCCGAACCGGGCCGCAGTTACGCCTATTGCTGCGATACCTCATACAATCCCTCTATGATATCACTCATAAAGGGTGCGGATTTGATTTATCATGACTCCACGTATGCATCCCAGGATGTTGACCGTGCCAGAAAGCACTTCCACAGTACAGCCACAGAAGCCGCCCGTACCGCTCTGGAAGCAGGGGCCGGTAAACTTGTATTGGGCCATTTCTCGGCCAAATATACAGATGAGAGCATATTGCTTGAAGAGGCGCAACAGATATTCCCCAATACAATCCTGGCCAAGGAGAACCTAACCGTAACTATCTGAACCATGGCTATGATGGCATATGACGAACGCAGAATACTGGAGATGCTCCATGAGGATGAAATCTCTCGCCGTCGTGCCTTTGAGTCCATCGTAAACAATTTCAGCGAACAACTCTATTGGCAGATACGCCATATGGTTCTCTCGCACGACGACGCCAATGACATCTTACAGAACACATTCATTAAAGCTTGGATAAACCTGGACTCGTTCATGGGTTATTCCAGAATCTCCACATGGCTCTACAGGATTGCCATAAATGAGACTCTCACTTTCCTGAACCGACAGAAAGAAACAGTTCCGATAGAGACCGACGATGAAGGCGAATTGAGCATAGCCGATAAGCTGGAGAGTGATCCATACTTTGACGGAGACCTCACGGAGCGCCAATTGCAGGAGGCCATTGCCTCTCTTCCGGATAAACAGCGTCTGGTATTCAACATGAAGTATTTCAACGAGATGAAATATGAGGAGATTTCGGAAGCCCTTGGTACCAGCGTAGGAGCTCTTAAAGCATCTTTTCACATAGCTGTCAAAAAAATAGAAGAGTATTTCAGCAAAATAGATTAAACCATTTTATTGTTAACAAGTCTAAACAACGAATGGAAAAAGAAAGATTATTCAAGATTGATGAACATGAGCCACGCAGGCCGTTCACAGTTCCGGAAGGTTATTTTGAGAACCTTTCGAAGGACATCATAGCCTCTCTGCCAGAACGGGAGTCAATCTATTCCACCTCCATTACGGTAACTCCTTGGATGCGCATCAGACCATATCTTTATGCCGCAGCCGCATTTGCAGGCCTTTTCTTCTGTATCAAAGCCGCAGTAGGCATCAGTTCCAGAAACGATGACGCCCGTATTGCAGAGACAGAAGAAACAACCATTTATTCAGATGAGTATATAGACTCTTTCCTGGAGACAGCCATGATTGATGACTATACACTATACTACACATTTGTTGAATCAAACTGACCTTAATATGAGAAAAACCGTCATACTGCTCATTTGCTGTATGCTGGCCGTAGTATCAGTTTCAGGTCAGAACCAACAGTTTAATGGAGTTCAACCCAGACAGGGTTGGCAGCGTCAGAACCGCAACCAGAATCAGCAACAGGGTCCCAACCGCAGCGGCCAGTTCTCGGCAGCCGAATACTGGAACCAGCAGAAAGCCTTCTTTACCGAGAAAGCCGGACTGACACAGGAAGAGGCAGATGCATTCTTCCCGATATATAATGAATTACAACAAAAAAAGCGTGAGCTCAACCGTGAGACCCGCCGTTTCATGCGTGAAGCTGCCACTGCAGGCGCATCTGAGGATCAAAGCCTTAAAGCAATAGAAGCACAAGCAGAGACCAACATCAAGATAGCCGAACTGGAGAAAGAGTATCTTAAGAAATTCAAGGAGGTTCTTCCGGCCTCCAAGATTCTAAAGGTTCAGAATGCAGAGGAGCAATTCAATAGCCAAATGCTAAAAGACATACAGCAGTCCCGTGGACACCAGTTCCAGCAAGGCCAGCAAAGGCCCGGACAACCCCAGCAACAAAGACCGCAATTCAATCGGTCCGGTAATTGAGACATCACGAGTCAAGAAAAATGAGTGAGCTGTAAGCCCACTCATTTTTTTCGGAAACCAGCCGTAATATCAATCATTTTTCCATCCTCAATCCTGTACATACGTTGATTGGTATCAGGACTCGGTAAAGGTCCCTTACTCTCAATGTAAGGTCCCACCTTGACGTAGTCCAATGATTCTTTTCTGAAACATTCCGGCAGTTCCTGACGGCCAGAATACCAAGCCGTCCTTAATCCCGCAGCATGTACACGATCGGCCAACCGCATTACCTCCCCTGGCTCGCGGTCGCCTCCCATGAAACATACACACGTCACATCACGTCCATAGCGTTCCAGCAGGCTGTCCAACATATTGTCATCTAATAACAAACCTATATCTTCCTGCAACATCGGGCTGTGACAACCTGGACAGCAATTAGGACACTGGGAGAGGTTAAGCGATAGCGTAACCTCTCCCGGTACATCCTGGAAAACTATATCGTATGATGCAATTTTCATTTAAAGAGTTGCGTAATAACGCTTGCTTGCCTCAACCTGACGGGCGGCCGAGAAGTTGCTTACGCGCTTCATGTAGCCTATTATACGTGTCAGGTAGTCAACATTTGTCGAATGGCAGTGCGGGCACTCCTTAAGATAACGCTTATCGATAGTTCCGCATTCGTTGCAGATGGTGTTGGGGATATTGAACGTAAAGTAGTTGCAACCCTCCTGAGCGGCCACACGCAACAACTGGCGGTACTGAGCCTTTGACAAATGCTCCTCAAGATTACAGTGCAGAGCAGATCCGCCGGTCAGGTGCTCAATGTACTTGACACCGTGCAGACGGAAACGGTCAATCACGTTCAGTGTAGTATCCTCAACCTTGTAGAAGTAGCTGTTGTAGCAGTCACGCGGTACAACGTAGCCGTCCTCCTTATCCCACTTGGCGTTCTTTACGCCCACGTTCTCTGCAGGGATCATCTCGCAGTTGAACATGACACCCTTTGAGTGGTAGTGCTTGTTGAGTTTCTCAATGATACCCAAAACAGTCTGAACATACTCAGTATAACGCGGGTTGTCACTGATCTCGATGCCCAGGAACTCGGCACTCTCTACCAGACCGTTGACACCGATGGTCAGATACTGACGGCCTATGTTGATGTAACCGGAGTCAAACAGCGGAAGCATACCCTTGCTCTGCAGTTCCTTAAGGTTCTCGTTATAAGCCAACTGAACCTTGTGCATAAGGTCAACAACCTCCTCTATATACTGCTGATAAGGAATACCCATGCGCTGTGCATACTGTACGCAACGGTTCAGGTTGATGGTGAGCACACTCTTGGAACCGGTACTTACGCCACCTGCACCCAGTGTATAGGAGAATCCGTTATCGGTAATCTGATTACGCAGACGGCAGCAGCTTGACAGAGAGTCAGCGTTGTCACTGATATATGTAAAGAATGAATGGCCCTCGGCATACATCTCAGCAGTGAAATCACCGTACTCCTTATCCTTGACATCACCGTTCTCGGTAAGAAGAGCCATGGTCTCAACAGGGAATGTGAGCACGCAGCGCAGACGCTCCTGATTGAACCACTTCATGAAACGCTTCTGCAGCCATGAGAGAGACTCCCAATGAGGTGCCGAGCCATCCGGGAAGCGGAACTCACCGAACAGAGACTCAAAATAGTAGCGATCATAGTAACTGATGTTCCAGAACACTGACTGGAAGTTACGTGCACCGGTAGGCTGGTTGATTGAGTAAACCACCTGCTGGAAATAGTCGGTGATAACCTTATCTATGGAGCGTTTCTTTATGCTCAGGTCTACAATCTCATCGGCGCGCTTGTAGTAGTCCTCACCATACTCCTTCTCAATGAAGTAGTTCATGTACATAAGGAACTCAGGGGTAGCGCAGGCACCTGACAGCATGGATGATACCATGAACACCATGTTGATGAAACCACCGCAGAAAGCCTTGAGGTTGGTGGGCTGTGTAGCGTTACCGCCTATTGACTTGGTGCCGCCAAGCAACCAGGGATACATGGTTATACTGGCGCAGTAGTTGGCCAGGTTGGTCTCATCGTTCTTGTAGATGAAATGCTGGTGCAACAGGCTGATATACTTATCAGCCACTTCCTTACCGAACATCTGGCGGATGCGGTCGCACAGCAGTCGGCGGTTAAGACGGATAAAGCCCTTTTTAGGCAACTCACCTATCAGAGTTGCGATGTTCTTGTTTTCAACATTTGCATTGGCATCAAACTTACTGCCCTCGGCAGCGTTTGCAGCCTGACAATAGCCCATAAGGAACTCGAGTTTTGATTTAGTCTCACGGTCCTCTGCGTGACGGTTGCGGTACAGCATGTACGTTTTGGCAACCTGATAATAGCCCTCGGCCATCAATGCAACCTCCACCTGGTTCTGAATCTCCTCAACGCTGATTCCGCTTTGGATGGTCAGATGGCTCAGGATTCCGGTCATAACCTCCTCAGTTGCAAATGCACCTGAGGCCAGGAAAGACTTGGAGATAGCGGCCTTAATCTTGTCAATGGTAAACACCTCGTGTTTGCCATCACGTTTTACAATATATGTCTCCATAAACAACTAAAAGTATTCATCAATTCAGCATAGCAGAGTGACCTTGTCGCTCCACAAAGTTGTACTATATGATCAGGATAACTCCCTCAAAATCCCCGGCCTTGTAGTCCTGCAAGAACCAAGGGCCCAACATCATTGGCAGGTCTTCTGACTTATCCCGTCCCATGCGCCTTCCCGGTCCCTCATCGGCCAGTGGCAGAGAGTGCACAAGACTTATAATCAAGGACTTACAGCAGCAGGCACTGTCCCGGATTCTCACCGGATTCCAAATTACGCCTTCAGGGGATAACCCCTACGGCAACCAATGACGCTAGCAAAGATAGGATAAAAAAGATAAGTTGGTGCGGGTTATTGATAACAAAAAAGCCCTATTTGCAGAGAAGTTTTCAACAGCCCCCGCCACAGCTGTTTCTTTCCACATTTGGAAAACTTTTAGAAAATTTTTTGCACAAAAGTTTTCCAAAATGTATAACTTTGGATTGAACATTAAGTGTATTGTTATGGCACTGAAAAGATTCGGAGTTTCACTGGAGGATGAGTTGCTGGAGCAACTTGACACCTTGGTAAAGGAGGACGGTTATGCCAACAGATCCCAGGCCATACGTTTCCTGATAGAGAAGAATCTGGCGGAGAAGAAATGGCAGTGCAATCACATTGTGGCCGGCACCATATTTATAATATATGACCAGCAGCGGACCGATATATCCGCACGCATATCGGATATACAGATCCGCCACCAGAATCTTGTGCTCTCGTCACAGCAGCACTATATAAGTGAGGGTACCTGCCTGCACGTGTGCACCGTCATGGGTGAGGCCCGTCTGCTTACCGCCCTGGCCGATGAGATGACATCCATCAAGGGCATCCGCCATGGCAAGCTCCTTATGAGCCGGGCCGATTAGTGCTTTATAAAGAAGCTTCCTACAGCCACAACCAGTATTAAACCCGAGAGCAGGAACGCCCATACGTTCACGCATCTGGATGTTGCCGTAAATGTGTAGTCACCGGGAATCAGGTAAGCCCCTCCAAAACGATACCTTATCATATCATTATCAACTATACCACGTCCTGCATCAGTTATTTTTCCCGGCATTTTGAGCGAATATGAAGCATTCAATTCATCCAGTCCTATGCTCTGATACCATAGATTCTCTCCATAAGACTCCGCCTCCGGACATTTGGTTTCCGAAAACACTTTTGTATGGAAGAAACCGTCCAGGTATTTAAGAGGGTCATTTTCGCCTTCTTCACCCCAAAATTCCCAATCTTCATTAAAAGCCGTATTCATAACCGAATCACGCATGGAAAGGAATGTTTCACGGTCCACCGGCGGATTCTCTATCTCATCATAGAAACTGGCTATTGACTTGAAATAGAGATCCCACATAACATCAAAATACCAATGGTCTATTCTCCACGAGATATCTGAAATATACGTCAGTTCCTCTCCTGTAATGCCCTGCGGAAGCTCCGGATAACCGGTAAACCAGAAAGAAGCCTCATCCGGACTCACATAATTCGTTATGGGAATATCAAAAGACTCCTGCCATCCCGGAAAAGTCTCAGTGAAAGTATAATCGGTATAGAACCATTTGAAACTCTTGACAAGAGATGACTCTGATTTGACAGGTTTTCCATATATCTGTAAAGCCGGATATCCATTCATATCCTCTACCCTGTCAAACCTCCTGCTTATAACCGAAGCTTGTATTTTGTCATTAGAAAAATTACGGACAGAGTCTTTGGTTTCCACGACAGTCCACCCTTCATCTTCAGTAAGACAACCGTTGTTGTCTGATTTGACCGTGCGAACGCACGATCCGTCACGCATGATCTGGGTATCGATCTCTACATTCCATTCATCACAGGAGACGACAGCCAATGCTGTGATGGCAAACAAAAACTTAAAAATCGTAGTTCGCATAATACTTTTCTTTAAGGATTCTACGTCTGTTCATTAATCTCATCTTCTCTATCCTGAGGTTATATCTTTCAGCCGGAGAGCACTCTTCACACTCATTACCCGCCACCTCAAGATAGTTTATGGGGGTATTCTCTGACGGTTCTGTAAAGTCATTCTTAAGTCGCACAAAAAGCATCAGAAGTATAACTGAAGCCACCGATGAAACGGTCCTGAGCACGGAGAGCCACATCGGAACCGTAACCGGCTTCCTCTCTTCGGTCTCCTCAATGGCCGTCATTATGCTGTCGGTCAGCGCATCGGCACCGGGAACCTCAGGCGTCTGTCCCTTGAGGCGTTCAAGCATATCATCAATCCTTTCCATATCCCATCTTTATCAATCGTTCACGAATATTTTTCTTGGCCGCATACAGATTGCTCTTTATCTGGTCTGCATCCAGGCCTGTAATCTCCATTATCTGTGCCGCATCCAGTCCTTCAAGCTGACTCAGGGTAAACACCAGTTTCTGCTTCCCGCTAAGCTCATCGGCCATCACCTTTATGACCGATACCCACTCGCTGCTTTCCAGTTGCCGCTCGGGGTCACTGTCATCGGCCACCGTTTCAAAGATCCTTTCATCCTCTTGGGTCGGGCCGATGGGCCTTACCTTTCGCAGACGGTCCAGACACAGACGAGATGCAATGGTATAGACCCATGTATTGAAACCGTAACGGTCATCGTAGCTGCCTATGTTCTGCCACACCTTTATAAAAGTGTCCTGCACCACGTCCTTGGCTTCCTCGATATTGGCCAGCATCTTGAGCGAAAGCGAATAGACCATACCCTGACAGTTCTGCACCACGATGCGGAATGCGGCCTTATCGCCAGCCTTGCACTTTCTGATTATGTCGGCATCTGTCTGTTGCATTTCACTTTATTATACGGACACCACGTCCGGAAGTCAAAAATAGTCAAAAAAACATGCCGTTCCATCAAAAATTGAGTGTTACGTTTTATCTAATTCGTGCTACTTTACTATATTTGCGGCTATAACTAACCAACCCTTTCTATGAAACGCATTGCACTAATTCTGGCTGCAGCAGCAGTATCATTCAGCACAGCACAGGCAACCGAACCCTCGGATTCCATACTCCAGGAGGTAGTAATAACCGGCACACGCAGCGCCACCGATGTGCGCCAACTGTCACAGACCGTCAACGTAATTGACCGCTCCGCCATTGAGGAGACCAACCGCACCTCATTGCTGCCACTTCTTACCGAGCAGGTCCCGGGACTCTTTATCACACAGCGCGGATATGCCGGTTACGGTGTATCGGGCGGTGCTGCAGGTAACATATCCATGCGCGGTATGACCGGAGGCGCAGCCCGCATGATAGTTCTTATTGACGGACATCCCAACTATGCCGGTATCTACGGACACCCCATAGCCGATTCATACCAGTCTCTCATGACCGAGAGAGTTGAGGTTCTGCGTGGTCCCGCATCAATCCTGTACGGATCCGGTGCAATGGCCGGCGTGGTCAACATAGTAACCAAGAAAGAGGAGGGCACACACGCACGCCTTCATGCCGGTTACGGGTCATTCAACACAGCCGAGACCGAGTTCACCGCCAGCACCCGTCAGGGTAAGTTCAGTGCAGTGGCATCAGGTTCATACAACCGCACAGACGGACACCGCGACAATATGAACTTTGAGCAGTTTGGCGGTTATGCCAAGCTGGGATATGATATATCAGACAACTGGAATGCATCGGCCAACGTGGATGTAACCCGTTTCAAGGCCTCACAGCCGGGTTCTGAAAGCGCTCCGCTGATAGATGCCGATCAGGAGATAACCCGCGGTACCACAGCCCTGTTTGTTGAAAACAATTACGCTCGCACACAGGGTGCTGTAAGCCTGTTCTACAGTTGGGGTGACCATTGGATCAACGACGGATATACACCCGGCACCACACCCAAACTGTTCCGTTTCATCTCTTATGATGAGATGCTTGGAGCATCGGCCTGGCAGAGCGCAAGCCTGTTTGACGGCAACCGCATTACCCTGGGATTTGACTACTACCGCTATGGTGGCAAGGCCGATAACCATTTTGTTGACGGACCTACCGCCGGTACGGATGTACCTCAGGTCGATGAGCGTGAAGATGAATTTGCCGGATACCTGGAGATGCGTCAGGAGATAGGTTCACTGCTTACCCTGAATGCCGGACTGCGTGTGGACCACCACTCAAAGGCAGGTACCGAGCTGGTACCACAGGCCGGTGCCGCATTCCATCTGCCAGCCAATGCCGAGGTTAAACTGTCTGTAGGCAAGGGATTCCGCTATCCTACAATAAGGGAGATGTACATGTATCCTCCTCATAACCCCGACCTTGAGGCCGAGTCACTCTGGAACTATGAACTCTCATTCTCACAGAGGCTTCTAAGCGGCAAACTGTATTATGGAATCAATCTGTTCCACATGGACGCCAAGAATATTATTCTGACATTGCCCAATCCCACCGCTCCGCCTCCAATGCTCAACCAGAACAGCGGCGAACTCAAGAATACAGGTGTTGAGGTTGAGGCATCATACCTGATTTCAAAGTCATTCGCAGCCAACTGCAACTACAGTTTCCTCAAGATGGAGACTCCTGTAGTAGGTGCACCTGAGCATAAGGCTTATCTGGGTGGTTCATACACCAACAAGGGCTGGCATGCCAGCACCGGTCTGCAGTATGTAAACGGTCTCTACTCGGCAGTGGGCCCGGACAAGAAAGAGGACTTCCTGCTCTGGAATGCCCGCGTATCCTATCAGCTGACCGATATGGTACAGCTCTGGGTAAACGGTGACAACCTGCTCAACACCAAGTATCAGATCAACGCAGGTTACCCCATGCCGGGTATTGCATTCATGGCTGGCGTCAACCTGTCATTCTAAGAAACTGTCCAAAAATTGGACACTTTTAGGGCGAAATCGATGATTTTGCCCTTTTTTCTTGCAAATACATAATCCTATCAGATATTTTTGGGTTCATTACTCAAAAAGTCCAGCATATGTTTCTTCACTATCTGAAAACGGCTCTCAGGAATCTGAAGGTAAATGCCGTATTCAATCTTATTTCCATAGTCTGCCTGGCTGTGGGAACCATCATCTTTGCAGTCCTTGAATATGAGGTGGATAATGACATGCTGTTTGAAAACAGGTTGCCCGGACGTGACCGCATTGTAGCGGCAACACTAGTGCAGTGCTTTGAGGACGGTCAACCGGACACTGTTGCATGTTACCGGCCTAAAGAATCACGTTTTTATGATTCGCCTGCCATTGAATGCGTATTTGCAAGTGTCTTTGACCAGAAATACGGCGACTATTCCGGCCAAGGCAACACCTATGCCGAGATGGTGCTTACCGAGCCTGACGGCACACAGGTAGCAGTAACAGGACAGTTTGACCGGATTACATCCAACTATTTCAAGTATATGGGAATGACTCTTCTGTATGGCGACAGACTGCCTCAGAACCGCCGTGAGATAGTTGTCAAGGAGTCACTACTTAAGAGACTTAATGTAAAGGGAGATTTGGCCAGTTGCGTTCTGGAATACTGTACCCCTGACGGCAACACAAGCCATGACACCCAACTGCAAATTGTCAATGTCATTAAGGATGACAAATGGAGCAGACGGATAAAGGCTGATATCTTTTATTACTCAGATGGACTGCAGAAAGTTCAGGCAGTGCTTAAGGAAGGATACAGTATAGACCAGGCCAACAGCATGCTAAAGGAGAACACTTTTCCCTGGCGAATTGAAGGAAACACAAGACTTATTGTGCCGCAGGTATGTCCCTTACAGGATAGGGAGCAAAATCAGACCGATATATGGAAACGCCTGTTGTCAGTTCTTGTGCTGATTACCGGAATGGTCTGCTATCTGAGCAATCTTATAACCTCATTCATAAGGCATTGGCATGACAACCGTCTCAGAATATGTCTGGGTTCTACCCGTAACGGGCTGACCGTAATGCTCAGCTGTCAGGTTCTTGCAACCCTTCTGCCGGCATTATTGATTGCAATCATATCCACACTGTTCCTTACACCTTTCCTCAACACTCTTGACACCCGGATTGTCTATTATCATCTGCCTTATATCATTATGCTTGAACTTATGGTGACGACAGTGGTATTCCTGCTTTGCATATTGGTTGTGGCCATTGTAATCAAATATTTCAACGTATCGGTTCCCGAAAAGAAAAACGCCCTGTCACAAAGGGAGAGGAACCTGCTCAAATATGCGCTTCTTACAATAGAGATAGCCATCTCTGTAATGACCCTGAACGGAACCATAACGATGATTGCAACCGCGCCCAGGCCGTACTGTCCGCTTTCGCGTAATGAACTTAAGCATATCCTTACTCTTGATATGCGTAACGGTTCTTTTGATCAGCACAGGGACATCATAAAATCCAAGATCAGGGCAATAGCGGATGTTGATGATATACTCACGACCGAGATGCCGCTTTATCCCACCGGTGACTGGTTCAACAGGGCCGATGTTGAAGAATTCAACCATTATGATGAATCTCAGGGCAGGGCGGTAAGTACTATTAGTACCGAATTCATATTCTGTGACACCAATTATTTCAGTTTCTTCAAAATACCGGTAAGACATATGGATTATGACCGGTCCATGGATGGCGTGTTTGTATCGGAAGAACTATGGAATAAAATGGGTAATAATGTTCCTGAAGTCCTGCACATCTGGGTAATGGATGATTATCATTATGAGGATGCCATCAGGACAACTCACAGCATAGCCGGAGTATTCAAAGAGAGAATGGGATTCATCAAGAGACCGTATGACGGCTATTTTGCAGGACCGTTCAACAGTCAGCATTCCGGTCATTACCTCTTTATAAAGTTCCGTGACGGAGCCGATATGAAAGCCATGAAATCCAGTATTGAAAAGATCTGTCAGGAGCAGATAGGCAACTTCAACGACGACTGCATCGGCACTATGGGAGGCAAATGGCTGGGTACAAGCCACAACACCAGAATCATGATCATGCTGCTGTTTACCGCAGCTTTGGCAGGCGTACTAATGGTTTTGCTGAGCATCATATCGGTTATATCGGCCGATACCGGAGCACGTCGCAAAGAGGTGGCTCTACGCAAGATACACGGAGCAAAAGCCCGGGATATAGCACGCATGTTCATCCGCCCGTATGTCTGGGTGCTGCTTATAGCGTTCTGCATTGGGTATCCCTGCACCAAGATGCTGCCGGGACTGCAGGATACTCCACTCCTGACCTGGCGCATACCGTTGGTTCTGTTTATCACGGCTCTTGTCATCACCTTATCCACTGTCTGGAAACTGCGCAGGATTATGCGCACCAACCCATCGGAAGTGATCAAGAGCGAGTGAGTGTCAAAAAATTAGACGATTTTAATGTAAAAAGGACGATTCTTAAATTCTTTCTTGGAGTAAGGCAAGGGGGAGCGGTACTTTTGGGCTGTCAATAAAACAAAAAAGTATGAGACAGCTAATCAAAATATCGCTCCTCCTTGTTTTGCTGAACGTATCGGCCGCCGGCAATGCCGCCGGTGGCGATACGGTTCGGTTAACCATGAGCCAGGTTATCCGTATGGCTCAGGAGTCATCACCGCAGGCGGTTCAGGCACGCAACACTTTTGAGTCGGCCTGGCTCAGTTACCGCAGTTACAGGGCCAGCATGCTCCCTACCCTGTCACTGTCATCATCGCCGTCACTCAACCGCAGCACTAACTACGTAACACTGCCCGACGGATCCGAACTGTTTGCCCGCAGCAACAGCATGCGCAACAACGTTTCAATTGACTTGACACAAAACGTGTGGTTTACAGGCGGAACCATTTCTCTTTCAGGCAACCTGAGCCGATCGGACCAGCTGGGCGACAACCCTACACACAGCTACTACTCACAGCCGCTGCAACTGAGTTTCTCACAGAGTCTTAACGGCTACAACTCATTCAAATGGAGCCGCAAGACCGAGCCCATTGAGTACCGCAGGGCGCGCAAGCAGTATGCCGAGACCATGGAGCTGGTGGCATCGCAGGCCGCAATGGTGTTCTTCAATCTGGTATCGGCCCAGACGGAACTTGAGATTGCCCAACTCAACCATGCCGCTACCGACACCCTTTACACCTACGGACTGGGCCGATACAACATAGGTACCATCACAGAAAATGAACTGCTCCAGCTGGAACTCAACAAGCTCAACAGCGAGACCAGCATAATGTCATCGCAGATGTCGTTCGATGATGCTGTGGACCAGTTGCGCAACTTCCTTAACCTGACATCAGACACGCAGATAGAGGTTGTTACCACCGACAGCATTCCGCATTTTACGGTGCCGCTTGACCAGGCTATGGAGCTGGCCCGTCAGAACAGCCCCGACATAGAGAGTATGGAACTGAGCCGCCTCAACTCTGAGAGCAATCTGGCATATTACAAGTCACAGGCCGGATTCAAGGCCTCCATCTATATGCGTCTGGGACTGGCTCAGACAGCCGACGAACTGCCCGAGAGTTTCCGTAACCTTAATGACGAGCAGTCGGTGAGTGTATCCATAAGCATTCCCATTCTTGACTGGGGGCGTGCCCGCGGCCGCGTAAAGATTGCACAGAACAACCTGGAACTTACCCGTATGCATATAGAGCAGAATGAGGTGAGTTTTGAGAAAATGGTCACCCGCACCGTGAGCCAGTTCAACCTTCAGGAGCGTCAGGTGGATATAGCCCGCCGCGCCATGCAGACAGCCCAGCACCGCTATGAGGTGGCGCGCCATCTGTACGTAAGCGGCAGTTCCACCATACTGGACCTGAACTCGGCCATAACCGCCAAGGATTCGGCCTACAGGGGTTACGTATCGGCCCTGAGCCGTTACTGGCAGTTATACTACACCATACGCAGCCTCACAGCATTTGATTTTAATAATAATGAACTTATAGAACAGCAAGTAGAATATGGACGTTAAGTTACCACCCAAGAAATGGTATGTAAAATACCGCATACACATAGTGGCCGGCATTCTGGCCGCAGGACTCATAGTGATGCTCATCAAGGTATCAACCGGACCCAAGATAATAAGGATAAACTCTGACAGCGTGCAGACCGCAACCGTCCAGAGCGGCGAGTTCTCGGAGTACGTGAATGCCGAAGGTACCCTCCAGCCCATCCAGACCATCAAGGTCTATACCCGTGAGGGCGGATTTGTGGAGAGCGTGCTGGTTCAGGACGGCGCCCTGGTTCACAAAGGCGATACGCTCATGATTCTGAGCGACCCCGAATTGCAGCGTACAATAGAGACCGCACGGGAGAGCTGGCGAAAGCAAAACCGCTCCTACCGTACCAGCATGATAGAGATGGACCAGCGTCGGCTGTCACTGGCACAGAGCATACTGCAGACCAAATATGAACTCAAACGTCTGGAGAAGGAGCACAACCTGGCACAGGAGGAGTTCCGCATGGGAATACGCAGCCGCGCACAACTTGATGTGGCCGA
Organism: Bacteroidaceae bacterium; assembly: GCA_045534785.1. Classification (GTDB taxonomy): domain Bacteria; phylum Bacteroidota; class Bacteroidia; order Bacteroidales; family Bacteroidaceae; genus Colenecus. The sequence continues at coordinate 114,366 of JAZSKJ010000016.1, forward strand.
TGAGGAGTACAACTACAAGATGGAGACCGTACGCCTGCAACTGGAGAGCCGCCGTCAGGACTCCGTTCTGAACGCAATCCGCCAGGAGGCCCTGCAGGATGATCTGGCCGAAGCCCAGCGTCAGCTCCGCAAGACCGAGGAACGTCTGAATGACCTTATAGTGACTGCACCTGCCGACGGCCAGCTGAGCGGACTCTCACTTGAGCCCAGCCAGCGCATAAGCTCCGGCACCGCTATTGCCGACATCAAACGAATGGACCAGTTCCGCATGCGCCTGAGCATAAACGAGTTCTACATAGATAAAATTACCGTGGGCCAGCCCGCCACCATAACATACGAGAAAAAGACCTACCCCATGACCATCAGCAGCACCGTGCCGGAAATCAAAAGCGGATCATTTGATATCTATCTGGTATTCACGGACTCCATGCCCGATAACGCCCGCATAGGAAAGTCCTATCAGGCCCGCATAGAGATGGGCGGCCAGGCGCAGTCCATAATAGTGCCCAAGGGCAACTTCTACAACTACACCCACGGCAGCTGGGTATTCAAGGTCAACGCACAGCACACCCACGCCGTCCGCGTACCCGTAAGCATCGGCCGCCAGAACCCGCGCCACTTTGAGATACTTGAAGGCCTCAACCCCGGCGACGAAATCATAATAACCGGCTACGACCGCATAGCCGATGCCGATGAGGTGGTGCTCAACTGATAAGCGGACTAGTGTCAAAAAATTAGACGATTTTTGGGCGGAAAATACGATTTTTTGGGGTTTTCTTGGAGAATGGTACCGGGAGAGGATATTTTTGGGAAATAATAGTATTTGAAGATATGTTCCGTCACTACCTGAAAATAGCAATACGTAGTCTCACAAAGAGATGGGGATTCAACCTGACAGCATTGGTGGCACTCATAATGGGTACTGTCCTTTTTGCCATGCTGTTTTATGCAACTGAGCATGAGCGTTTCTTCAGGACCGGGAGTACAGCCAGGGAACGCAGTTGTTACCCTAGGTATACTGAAAGGGGGGAATTTGATGATGGCGAGATGACAAGAGTTGATTCCCTGATAATGCATGGCTCCAACTGGACAGAGAACAGTTTTAGATATGAAGACCCGGATATAGAAATGATTGTAGGCTCCAGCGGCACATCATTACATATAGCAGGATCAAGGGATGCCAGACTTTTCCTGACCTATGCTTCAGGAAAAGTTACCGAAATCCGGGAAAAAGCGCTGAATGTATCATCGTCATTCTTTGAATACAAGGGCATGAGTATGCTTTATGGCGATAGACTTCCTGAGCATGAAAACGAGATTGTGGTTACTGAGGCTTTCATAAGGAAACATACACTTGATGATTTTACAAATGTTACTTTATCAATCGCCCCTACGGACAGTCTGGATTACCGCTCTATTCTGTTTTCAAGCCAAAGATTCGGAACAGATCCGCTTTATATTGTCAATGTCATAAAGGATGACAAATGGAGCCGCTGTCAAGATGCGGATGTCTATTTCAACAAGAATTTTTTTGATGATATAATTTTAGTTTTAAAGAAGGGTGCCGATATTGACGCTGTAAACTCCAGACTGGCCATGAACAAATGGGAGAAGCATGAACTCCAGTTCTATTACGGCCGTCCCTATACCAAACATTTTTACACGCCGTATCTAAGTAAAGTGAATCAGGCGGATGCCAGGACAAGAATCTGGCGATTGCTGCTGTCGGTCATCCTGCTGTTTACGGGAGTTGTCTGCTTTCTTGTCAGTCTGGTTGACAGGTTCATTAACCAGAGACAGAGCAACAGGATCCGGCTGAGTCTGGGTGCGGGAAAGACGGGACTCTTTATGGGACAGATGATGCAGGTTCTGGTCATGATGACCGTTGTGCTTGCCGTATCGGCTGTAGTGACAGTCTATCTTGTGGCGTTTGTAAACCATGCCGGATTGTATCCTCACCCATTTAGCTCTGTTGGCAGACTCTATTTCCACCTGCCCGATATCCTGCTGCTTGAGGTCTGGGTTATCCTGACCGTATTTATAGCCGGCTGCCTGATCCTTGCCGTAACAGTCTTGCTTTATAAGCCGGCCACATCGGTAAAGACAGGTCTTACGCACAGGGAGAGGCATATAATGCGCAACATACTTATTGGCCTGGAGGTTTCATTGTCAGTCTGCGCCTGTTTCTGTCTTACCGGTTATGTTTCAGGTAGACATAGACTTTACAATCCATTGCCCTCCGGCAAGCTCAAGAGGACATATATTGTGAATCTGTCAAATTCAAGATATGACTTTACCAGGGGGCTGATGATGGACCGGATCAAAAGGCTTCCCTTTATTGAAGACGCTGTCGCTACGGGTACACCTCAGACTACTTCACATGACGAAATCGGTGTGATTTCAGTAAGCCTTAATACGACTGGTTATGAGGGTAACAATTTCCAGTATGTCATTTTCAGTGACTCCACCTATTTCAGATTCTTCAATATCCCTGTAACCTATCATAATGCTGTAGGCGGTGAGAAAAAGGTCTATCTGTCACAGAATCTGATTGACCGTATCGAGGCAACCGGTCGTAAAACGGATCCCTTTTATCAGCTTTATGAGCATGATCTTATGAATCTGATGATGCAGGGGAAAATGCCGGAATCTGAGAAAGAGGAGGATTATTATGCGCTGTTTGAAAAGTATACCGTTGCAGGTGTGTTCCAAAACAGGTTCGGTGATGTGAGTACTCCGCATGACTACAATGACAGTTATGTCCTGCTCACAGATGACAGATACCCATGCAAGTATCTATATATTAGATTAAGGCAAGGCACGGATGTGGCTCAGGCCAGACATGAGATTGAAAAAATATGTATGGACTATGTTGACCTTTCAGTTCCGGAGTTGATTACACAGATAGGAGACCGATGGCTTGATTCAAGTGGGAACTCGCGCATCTATATGCTGCTTGCCTTTATGGCTTCAGTTGCCGGAGTGTTCATGGTGGTGCTGAGTATCACATCGGCCATATCGACCGATACAGGCCGCAGACGCAAGGAGGTGGCGTTGCGAAAGGTACATGGGGCAAAAGCATCGGATATAGCAAGGCTGTTTATACTTCCGTATGCTGTAATTACCGTAATTGCATTTGCCGCAGGTTGGCTTCTGGCTTCAGTAATAAGCGATCTGGTAAGTTCGGTCTTATGGATAAGAATTCAGCCTTGGCATGGTATAATAGTCTTTATCTTCATCGTAACGGTAATTTCTTTATCGACATTCTGGAAGGTCCGCGGTATCATGCGCACCAATCCGGCCGATGTCATCAAAAGCGAGTGAGAATCGTCAATAGTAAAAGGATTCAATAAAGGAATCCGAATGCCCAAAGCGGAATCTTCTTATGGCTGGCAATATCAATGTTGTCCAATGCCAGGGCGGCGTTCTTTATATCGTCATCACTTATCTGGGAGAAGTCTTTTCCCGCTCCTCCTACTTCAATGACAAGATTCTTGTCTATACGGAAATCACCTGTCTTGATGCCTCCGTATTCCACTCTGTGACCGGCTGATGCCAATTGGTTGCAGAAAAAGGCTTCACGCAGGGTTCCGGTTTCAGGCTCCCTGATACAATATGAATATATTAGATTCGTGTTGTCAAGTAATATCTTGTCAGGTTTCTGAAGGTCTGTAATGGTATCCATTTCAGTAAACAGATTCCTTATGAGTTTAGCCTCGTTCAAGTACTTCAAATATCGGATAAGTGTAACGCGGTCTATGCTTACACTTGAAGACAGTTTGGATATATCTACCTGATATGGAAGCATCTCGGCTATTATTTGTAGAAGAGCTTTTATCTTACGTGTGTTTTCCGGACTGACTCCACGGTATTTTGTAAGTTCCGAATCTATGATATAACCTGTTATATTCTCTGTCAGTGTCCTGAATGTTCTCTTCTTTTCAAATGAGAATGGGTAGTATCCCATGTGGAGATAGTCATTAAAGTATTCCAATGGCCGGTACAAGGAACGTATATGCGTACAGAATGATCCAGCATTGCCAAGCAGGTAGTCCAATGTTACAGGCTCCGCCTTTTTGCCGGTCCTGAACCACAGGTATTCCCTGAAAGAGAGCCCCGGCATATCATAAACATCTTGACGCCGTGACAAGTCTGCCTGTCCGTCATTGAGTTGAATGAGCGACGATCCGCTTAATACCATTTTCAAACCTTTATAGAGGTCATGAATCTCCTTTATTTCCTTGCTCCAGCCATCATATTTGTGAATCTCGTCAATGAACAGATGGCTGCCACCTTGTCTGACAAAATCAGAGGCGGTGTCTGTCAGTGTATGTGTGGCAAAATATGATGAATCTGCCGAGCAGTAGAGCACATGACGGTCAGTAACATCGTAATGATTCAAAATATATTGCTGCATCAAAGTGGATTTACCCACGCCTTTGGGACCTCTTATAAGAATAAGACGCGAATCCCAGTCTATGGTCTGCATCAGTTCCCGCTCAAAAGATGTCGGTACATCTGTCAGATACTCAGCATGCCGCTCAAATAACAGTTCCATGATTCTATTTTTTTGCAATTATACAACTGTTTATTTGGATAAACAAATTTTTGCCATAATTGTTTATCGCAATAAACATATTGAATGGCAATAACACTTGTTTAATGAATTAACTTCAACTGAACTGCAGAGTGAAAACGGTATAGGGATAGTGACGCAAAGGGGTCGTTTCTCTTTGCATCAGGAGGCTCGCAGGCCCGATGAACGCGGGACACTTTGACGGCAATAGCAGGAGAGTGTCTAAAAATTGGACGATTTTGGGGCGGAAAGTACGATTTTGTCCATATTTCTTGGATAATGGTGGGTAGAGGGGATAATTTTGGATCAGAAATAAAAAACAAATGTGATTTTTAAACCAAATTCTATGCCGGAAATGTGATTTATTCAGTATTTTTGCATCGGATTTTGTGATTTTTGCTTATGGAACTCCTTAAAAGAAAGATAGATAACTATCTCAAAGACTGGAAAAACAATCCTGATCGCAAACCGCTTATAGTAAAAGGTGCCAGACAGATTGGAAAAACCGAGTCTATACGCGCGTTTGCTAAGGCCAACTATGAGTCCGTGCTTGAAATCAACTTTGTGCTCCAGAAGAAATTCAGAGCCATATTTAATGACGGCTATGAGGTGGATACCATTATCAGGAACATCACTCTGCTTGAGCCATCATGGAAGATTATCCCGCATAAGACCCTATTGTTTTTTGATGAGCTTCAGAAATGCCCAGACTGCGCCACATCACTCAAGTCTTTCTGTGAGGACGGACGGTTTGATGTTATCTGCTCCGGCTCTCTGATGGGTATTTACTATGAGGAGATTGAATCAAACGCTGTAGGATTCAAGGAGGATTATGATATGCACTCCATGGACTTTGAGGAGTTCCTGTGGGCAAAGGGATATTCGCAGCAGCAGATTGACAGTCTCTACACCCACATGCTCCACCTTACCCCATTCTCCAGTCTTGAAATGGACACCATGATGGACATCTTCCGTGATTACATGACCATAGGAGGAATGCCGGAAGTTGTAAAGACATATATTGACAACGGCCATTTTGGCGGAACGCTCAAAATCCAGCGTCAACTGCTAAAAGACTATGAGGAGGATATAACCAAATATGCCAAGGAGACCGGCAAGGCCAAGATTCTGGCCGTCTATAAGCATATATCCACATTTTTGGCCAAGGATAACAAGAAATACCAGATTACCAAAGTTGCCAAGGGAGCCCGCAACCGGGAATACGTAGGCTCTGTGGACTGGCTCAAGGAGGCTGGCGTAATAAACGTAGCATACTGCCTGAGCAATGCAGAGCTCCCGTTAAAGGGCAACTATGATGCAAACAATTACAAGGTATATTATCATGACTCAGGGCTCTTGATTGCCTCACTTGATGAGGAGGCACAAGAGGATCTGCGTGCCAATCGTAATTTTGGCACATACAAAGGTGCCATATATGAGAATGTTGTTGGAGAAATGCTGATAAAATCGGGGTACGAAGGACTCTATTTCTACAAGCATGACAATCCGTCGCTTGAGATGGATTTCTTTGTACGTGACACTAATTCACTTATCCCTGTTGAGGTCAAGGCCAACGATGGTGCAACAGCATCCCTCAACAATCTGATAGACTGGGATTCATACCCCGATATCAGATACGGAATCAAACTGGGTTACAAAAACATAGGTTGGAACGGTAAGTTCTACACGTTCCCATATTTCCTTGCGTTCCTCATTAAACGTTTCCTTAAGGAGAAGCAAGATTAGACTCATCAGACTTGTTCTCAGGGCAGTTTCAACTGAACTGGAGGGTGAACGTGGTATAGGGATAGTGCGATGAGCAGGTAAGCGTACCCTCATGAAGCTGCATGATCTGACGCGAGAGGGCAAGGCCTATACCGCTGCCGCTGCCTCTCTTCTTGGTGGAGTAGAAGGGCATGAATATCTCCTCAATGCGGCTCTCCGGAATCTCCGGTCCGTTATTGGTTACGGTTATGCAGGGCTTTCCTCCGGGGGCCGATGCCATCACGGTAATGCGGCCGTCCTCTACACCATCGGTTGCCTGGATGGCGTTACGGATTATGTTTATCAGCGCCAGCGGGATAAGGCTGGAGTCTGCATGGATAACCACATCGCCGGCCTGCTCAAAACGCACGCGGTCCGCACCCGGCTCGGCCTTGAGCAGAGTCTGAAGGTTGCTGAAAATGCGGGATACGGGGATATCGGTCATGGATGGCTGTGCCAGCACGGTAAGCTGGCGGTATGACTCCAGGAATGAACAGACGTTGTGGGCCTGTGAGTTTATTATGCTGATGGCCTCCCGGCGGTCCTCCTCAGATTGGGCATCGGGGTTCTCAATCATAAAATCTGTAAGAGATACAATAGGAGTCACGGTGTTGCGCAGTTCATGCGTCATCACGCGCAGAATGCGGTCATAGTAGTTCTTGCGGGTCTCCAGCTCATTCTGGTCACGGCGGTATGAGACCAGTATGCGGTTCATATCGGCCGATGCCTGACGCAGCAGCACATCATCGGTCTCAGGGATATGCAGCATCAGATCATTGTTCTTTATGGCCCGCGCCATCATCTCGGTCTGGGATATGGGGTAGCGCAGCAGTCTTATGAGCCTGAATACTGCGGCAAGGGTCAGTATGCCCATAAGTACGGCAAACGGCGCATAGCCCTTAAAACAGAGCCACACGCCAACTGCCGGCAGAGCCATTACCATCACGACCGATACCGTCACATGCAGTGTATAATGACGGCTAAATGATGCCATGATGTTTCATCTTGTTGTACAGTGTCTGACGGCTTATGCCCAGTTTCTCGGCAGCAGTGGTAAGGTTGCGCCCGCTTGACTCCAGCACACGCTGGATGGTTAGTTTTTCCATTTCATCGAGTGAGCTGGGTACCTCCTGCTGTTCAGTCTCCGCTGCAGCGGGATTCTTCTGCTTTTCGGCATAGAGTGCATCGCGTTTGGCAATGGCCTCCTGCAGTTTGCGAATCAGGTCATTGTTGTCCCAGGGCTTCTGTATAAAGTCCAATGCCCCTTTCTTGAGTGATGTCACAGCCAGGCCCACATCACCGAACGCCGTGATCATGACCACAGCCGGAGGATTGTCCAGACCGCTGCGACTCATTATACGGTCCAGCCAGAACAGGCCGTCCTGCCCGTCCAGCTTATCGGACCCGAAGTTCATGTCCAGCAGCACAGCATCCACATCGCCTGCACTTATCAGGGCTGGGATAAGCTGAGGATCACTCACTGCCACTACAGTCTTGAACACGCTCTTGAGCACAATCTTAAGCGTACTCAAAACCGCCGTATTATCATCAATCACAAGAATCTTAGCATCCGTCATAACACCACAAAGATATGAAAAAATGACGCAAAGGTGTCGTTTCTCTTTGCGTCACTCGCTTTTGATTACATCGGCCGGATTCTGGCGCGCAATGCGATGTATCTTGAAGCCGATGGTCAGGGTTACAAAAATTGCCATAACAGCCAATATGAACAAGTATAATAATATGTAGCCACCTACGCTACCGATACCCGAATGGACATGGCTGAATAAATGGATCTGTGTGACATTGATAATCCATGCGCTCAGCGGAATTGAAATAGCCGATGAAATAATGAACAATCTGACATACAGGTTGGCCAGCAATGCAGTTATCTGATGGTTCTTGGCACCGTTTATCTTACGCAGAGCCATCTCCTTGCTGCGACGTGTGGTATCTATGGATATGGCCGAATAGACTCCCAGCAGAGTAATGACAAAGGCTATTATCGCTACTATCCAGGCGATGAAACCTATGCTGTTCCAGACCGAATTGGTTGAGCATATAAAATCATAAAGCGAACGGGAAGAAGCATATATGTTTTCATCGGTCTGTTCTATATCATAAAGTCCGGCAATTGCGGCTTTTGTCTCCTTCTGATAGCCCGGCAGACATCTGACAGTCACATAACCATTCTTTATTTCCCAATTGAAATAAACGCCGGGGGCAGTACTGGCACTGCCTTGAAAATCGGTCTTTGCCAGCAGATCATCGATATGACCCACAATTTCAAGGGGCACCCAGTCGTTTTCCTCACTGAACTCGGACATGTCATAACCGGATATATCTTCGGCCTTATAATTCGACCTCAAATCACGGACTCTCAATATATCACCGATATGCAATCCCATAGTGTTTATAAACTTGTCATCAACAAGGATTTCATTTGTCTTTTCCGGCATCCTGCCCTCCTTGATGGAGACCTCCAGCATATCCAGTAATTCCGGACTGATCAATACCTTATAGACATCATTGTCCGTGTCACTGTATCGGGATTGGGTACTGTACTCCGTCTTCAACAAACCGCTTGAGGTCAGATACATTCTGGGCATAAGGCAGACATGAGTGATATAGGGCAACGACTCAAGAGAGGGATAGCGAGGCGGAATCTTAGTGCTGTAATGATGATAATTAATGTCTGAGATTATACAGGTCTTATCCTCCTTGCTTAGCCATGAGTATGGCTCTGCAATGTTTGCTTTTACCTTGAGAAGCAATGCCACCAGCAGGGTTACCATCAACTGGGCAACTGTAAGTTGGACTCCCAGCATAAAGTTGCGTCCACCGAAATTCCGCTTAACCATAATTCCCATATCGGCATATCTTGCTTTCTGTACAGCCAGCCAGGCTATCAGTATATCTACCCCGATAAGCATGGCGATATATTGCATGGTATGTCTGACAATGGTATCCGGATTCATATAAAACGTTACCGCGCCCGATGATCCCGAATCCATTGCATTCGAAACACTGATCATAGGGGTTACATATCGTGCAATTACAAGGCTCAGGATTCCTGCCAGAATTGTGGTGAGAATAATCTGAACACTCACCATCTTCCACATATCCAGGGTACTTGCCCCGTTCACCCGTCTCAAAGCATAGTCCCTGCGGCTTGCCAGGATGCTGTTGACAAGCAGATGAAAATAATTGAACAGCGCCACGACCAGAATCAGGATACCCGGCAATGATGACAGCAAAAAGGCCAGTGACAATTGCCACAATTCCAGCTCTGGCCGACCCGTTGATTGACGGGAAGCCTTAATGCCACCACCTGTATTATAATCTCTGCCTGCAAAAGAACTTTGGTCAGAAATCCATGTGCTGTCATTGATCCATACATCATATGATTCTTTACAAAAAGCATCAGCATCAACGCCTTCCTTCAACTTCAATAATGAAAGCCCATTATAACCTTTAATCAGGTATTCATCTTTGCTGATAATCCAACCTGCCGCATAGCCGAAGTTGGTGATTGAATTGGCATAAGGAAGATCCTGGACTACAGCCTGTACAGGCGCATCAAAGCCTGATTCTCTCAGATTGATTTCCTGCCCTATCGCCTGATCAGCTGAGCCGAAATGTTTTTTTGCAAAAGACTCCGAAAGCACCAGGCAATGCAATGCGTTGGTATTAAGTACGTTTTGCCAGTCACCTGCCACCACATCCAGGCCCAGGACATCCGGCATGGAATAATCAGTATGTATAAAGTAATCCCTTTTTTCCATCACTGATTCATCGTGAGCCTTCTGCCATGCATAAGATCTCATCCTGAAACGCGCAAATGATTCTACTTCGGGGCGTTGAAGCGCCATGCCCTTTGCCAAATCATAATTCACATCCATTGCACCTTTCATATCTGTCAGAAAGACAACACGGTCATCCAACCAACCATCCTCCTGAACCAGGAATCGGGTCAGATACAGATTTATGCTGAAACAGAACAGTGCAACAGCAAGACAGACTATTGATATGATATTCTGCATCCGGTACTTGCCCAGACTGCGGAATGCGATTTTAAGGTAATGAGCAAACATAGAAATCAACAAAGTGACGCAAAGGGGTCGTTTCGTTTTGCGTCATTTTTACAGCGGGAGTTCCTTTACGATGCTTCCGTCAAAGAGGTTGATAATGCGGTTGGCGTACGATGCATCGTGACGGCTGTGGGTTACCATAACGATGGTTGTACCCTGCTGGTTGAGCTCCTTCAAGAGATTCATCACCTCCTGACCGTTCACTGAGTCCAGGTTACCGGTGGGCTCATCGGCCAATATCAGCTTGGGGCCTGCAATCACGGCACGGGCAATTGCTACACGCTGCTGCTGACCACCGCTCAGCTGGTTTGGGAAATGCTTCTCGCGGTGGGATATGTTCATACGCTCCATAACCTCCTCGGCGCGACGGCGACGCTCCTTGGCGGGCACGCCCATATAGAGCAGCGGCAGCTCTATGTTTTCACGCACGTTAAGCTCATCAATCAGGTTAAAGCTCTGGAACACAAAGCCTATCACGCCCTTGCGCAAGTCTGTCCGATGATTCTCATCAAGATCTGCAACCTCAACTCCCTGCAGTTTGTAACTGCCCTTGGTGGGGTTGTCCAGCAAACCAAGGATATTAAGAAGGGTTGACTTACCGCAACCTGACGGGCCCATGATGGCCACAAACTCACCGTCGGCAACCGTGAACGATACATCATTCAAAGCCCAGGTCTCAACTTCCTCCGTACGGAAGATCTTCTGTAAATTCTGTACTTCAATCATATTTCAAATTATTAGGTTATTGATTACTTATTTCTGACTCAAAATTATCCCTCAACTACTCCATTCTCCAAGAAAAAACATCAAAATCGTACTTTCCGCCCCAAAATCGTCTAATTTTTTGACACTCACTCGCTCTTAATGACATCGGCAGGATTCTCACTGGCGGTCTTGACAACCTTGTGGATAACGGTAAGGCCGATAACAATGACCGTTGCAGCAAATATCGCAGCATAAATCCACCAGCTTATGGTAGCCTGACGAGGGAACTTCTGTATCCACTGATGCATTATCAGATAACCTGTGATGAAGGCTGCACCCATGGATATTGCTATCACTGCACCGTATTCCTTTGTAAATATTGACAGGATATCGCGGACCTTGGCACCATGAACCTTGCGGACTGCAATCTCACGGCGCCGCTCCAGGCAGGCCAGACTTATCATGGACCACACACCGAATATGGAAATCATGATGCAGATTACTCCCATGATAAGAATCAGGTTCTTTAGGTGCTTGTCCTTCTCAAGACCTTTATAGAACTGGTCCTCGGTAAAAGAAATCTCATATGTGCAATCCATTTCGTCAAACATCTCTGACAGTTGCTTTTTCAACTCTTTCTTGAATCCGTGTTCGTATCGAACCAGATAAGCCGCATGCGGTGCCACAAGAAGACCGGTCAAATCACCCATTAACGATACAAGTTTGAAATTGGTCGGAGAACAGAGGATAAAGTTTATACCCTCTCCCTCATATGTAGTGGGGAATATATCTTTTATCACTGCAATTACATGGTAACTGTCCTTTACGACAGGCGGATTAAGGTCAAACGGATTACGCTGTAACTTGCTTTCCATCGTAATGACCGGATCGTCCGATACCGGTCCAAGACCCAGCTTCTTGCTGAGACTCTCAGTAATGACCACCTCGTTATCCATTACAGGACGGTCTTTAGGGATCATTCCGTCAATGACTGTTACATCAAGCACTTCAAGACCCTTTTCGTCAAGCATGCCCAGAGTACTGTAGGCGCAACTGTCAATATCATTGATACGGCTTACATCCGACTTGAGTTTTCCAACCTGAGAGAGCAGATAATAGTCTCCGTAACCGCTTATGACCTGCTTGATCTGAGGCAATGACTCCAACTTTCCGGTCACACCATACTCACTCTCATATTTCTCCTGATAATTGACATGTTGCATTGCATCCTGCTGATTAATCAGGGCATCCATCTCTTCATCGGTTCCGCCATTAAAATTACCCGCTATTATGTCAAGAATCGTAAGTGCACCTGTGGGAGACAGTTTGATTACCGCCTGGTCATTGACCTTGAGTCCCCAGTTCTGGTTCCTGAGATAATTGAACTGATGCAACATTACACATGTGATGAAAGCGAACAGGGTTCCGGTGAACAGTTGCAATCCCACGCTCAACTTCCGGAACAAACCGTTACGGAGGGAATCAGAAATGGTTTCGCGGATACTTCTGCGTCTTATCACATAGACACTTATTATGCATAACAGCAGGGATATCAGGAATACAGCCAGCATAAGAACTATACTGCTGGTTACCAGGAAACCTGCAGGCATGCTGATATCAACAAGTCTGATATACGGCTCCTTGAGAACCCATATCAATAACATTCCTATTAAAAGTCCGGCTATTACCAGAATTGACATTTCAAAAGAGAACATCCTGATAAGGTCTTTCATTGATGCGCCGTGTACTATACGGAGTGCAGCCTCACGGTCACGTCCCTTGAGGGTATTTATAAAGAATATAAGGATATTGAAAAGTGAGCATAACATAATGAGAATGCTGGCCATACAGAACAGGCTCATTGTCCTGTAACTGACATATGACATCTCCTTGATGGCATTCAGGTGTACATCTTTTATTGGAATGAAAGGATTGACGGAACCCAAAGCATCAAGTATTGATGCATTTAGTAGTGCATAGGCATTCTGACTTTTCCTTAGCAAATCCATCAACTCGTTAGGATCGGCCCCCTCCTTGAGTTTAAAGAAACAGTTGGATTGTATCATCTTGTTAAGGTTCTTATAAAACATCAATCCACTCATATTACTGGTGTCAACATCATATAATACCTCACGATATGACATCACATCAAACTGAAGTATGGTAGGTTTACTGAAATCTTTAAGGACAGCAGCAACCGTCCTGCCGTCAATGCTTTGACCTATCGGATCGTTATCGGCAAATAACTTTTTCGCGTATTTCTCGGATATGGCAATCAGATTGGGGTCACCAATGAAAGACCAGTCTCCCTTTTTAAGTTCTATACCAAAAAACTCACAGAACACAGAGTCCACCTGAATCTCAAGATAACCCTCATGCTCTTTCTCATATCTGAAATATGTTGTCTGGGCCACATCCAGAGCCTCTGATATACCGCGTATTCCCTGATTTCCGGCCTTGGTTAATATATCATCATATTTCTGTGAATACTGATCTGCTACGGGATTTGTCTCGTATGTCGGTTTTAACGTATAGATACGGTCCGCATCCTTATGGAACCGGTCAAACGAGTTCTCGTAATAGAGCCATACAGAGGAGAGACTGAGGCAAACAAAACCGGCGGCAAGACCGATTACACTGACCGTGTTCTGCAGAGCGAACTTACGGATGTTGCGGATAGCGATTTTAAGGTAATGTATAAACATATCAGGACTGTTGTTTTTTAATTCTGCTCCAAAATTATCCCCTCCCGCCACCATCCTCCAAGAAAAAAAAACAAAATCGCACTTTCCGCCCCAAAATCGTCTAATTTTTTGACACTTTCAATGAATCACTGCACTGACCCACTCCGGTAAGTCATCCGTATAACGTTTGGCTATCCTGCCATCGGTGGTTCTGAGAATCAGGCGCGGGGCGGCGTTTTCTGTCGAGTTGTCATAGAGATAAACCCTGTCGGCTATCTTTATGGCCTCTGATATGTTCTTGAGTGAGCTGTAGTATCTGGAGATAGTCTTGGAAATGGGCACCTCATGCCCGCCGTTAAGATAACGTTGCGCTATGCGGTTTATGTTTATCAGCGGCGATTCCGTGCACACATAGAATATCCTGATGAAAAAGCCTGCATCCTTAGCCTTGCGAAGGAATTCCATTTTCTCGGCAGATGAAAACACCGTTTCAAACACAAAGTCAGTTCCGTTTGAAAGGCATTCATATCGCTGTCCGGTAGCCGTCTGTGCCGCTTTCAGGACTGCATCGGCAGAGTTCCAGTCACCGTATTGTTCCTGTGCGATATTATCGGGATTGATGTAAAGACTGTCAGCGCCCCACTCATTCTTGAGCAGCTGTTCTGTAGTTGTGGTCTTTCCCGAACCGTTCGGCCCGGCCACAATACACATTACAGGTTTCTTTTTCATAGTATCTTATTTTAAGCCTTTTATCTCTTCCAGTTTTTTGCGCAACACCTCATGGGCGTTGTTTGAAGATGCCATTGCCGATTCACAAACCTGATGCATTATCTCCTCAAGCATGTATTCCTGCGGCTCTTCCAATGATGACAGCCTGTATTGCCTGATGTCCTGCCTTTTTACAGCCTCGTCATCCACACCGCATCCGGCACCAAAATAGGCCAGCACCTGATTAACCTTGTCCATCCTGAGGCTCTGCTTGCCCTGCTCCAGTTCGCGCAGGAACCTCAGCCCCACACCGGCCCTTGCCGCCAGCTCCGGCTGCGTAAGATGCCGCTCCTTGCGGCATCTCTTTATAAAAGCGCTGATACTCTCCATTTCTACACCCTTTTGGGTGCAAAAATACCAATATATCTTAACAAAATATCATTAAACGGGTATATTTTTAAGCAATTGATGCATTATTCGCTCGGCCCAAAGTGACGCAAAGCGAAACGACCCCTTTGCGTCACAAAAACGTCTAATTTTTTGACACACTCCACTCATTGAGATAAATCTTACAGCACAAATCGTCTTTTTATTGAATTCTTTTTTGTATTCTTGCAGTCTATTACGAAAAAAGTCGTAACGAAAAAATGCGTAGTATGGAAAATCCTTTTAAGTTCGGTACAATTGTTGAGGACAACTATTTTACAGATAGGGTGAAGGAGGTTGCTTACATAGGCCAGTTTATCCAAAGTGCCAACCATCTGGTTATAATCAGCCCGCGTCGTTTTGGAAAGAGCAGCGTTGTGACAAAAGCAGTTAGGCAAAGCGGACGCAAGCATATCACATTGAACCTACAGAAAGTAACATCTGTATCGGATTTGTCCGCCAAACTGCTAAGGGAGTTTTTCAAGATTCACCCGCTGGAACGGGTCCGTCACTTGATTACTCATTTCCGCATCATACCTACAATCTCAACCAACCCTCTTACAGGAATGATGGATGTTTCTTTCCAGCCGGGCGCTGACGGTACTGTTCTTATAGAGGATGTATTAACTCTGATTGAGAACGCCCATTCTGAGAGTGACCGTTTGGTTGTGGTTCTGGACGAGTTTCAAGAGATACGTGACATTGCTCCAAAACTGGATAAACAATTGCGTTCCATAATGCAAGAGCAAAAACACATCAATTATATATTGTTGGGCAGCCAAGAAAGTATGATGACTGACATTTTTGAGAACAAGAAGTCACCATTCTATCATTTTGGCGAATTGATGCGTTTGGGCAAGTTGCCACGTGAGGATTTCCATCGTTATCTCTCTGAACGTTTGGCATATTGTTATCCCGATAATTGCGAATCTTTATCGGACAAAATCCTGGACTACACAGGATGCCATCCGTATTACTCGCAACAATTAGCTTCAAGCGTATGGCAGATAGGTGTACTGCAGCCGGACATAGATGATCCCATAACAGAAGCGATAGCCAATATTGTAAGAACCCATAGTCTGGACTATGAGCGCCTATGGATGAACTTTAACCGCACTAACAAATGGATTATGCAACGTCTGGCATCGGATCAACCATTACAGTCAGGCCACTACCCCACCAGTACGGTTTACAGTGCTCTGAAACGGCTGCAGAAAGATGGATATGTAATCTATTCAGACCGATACGAACTGGAAGACCCGTTCTACAAGCAGTGGATTCTGAATGGAAATTGATAACAGAATCTACGATGATACAGTTCCTACCCGACCAAGGTATTCCGCGCCTCATATTGCTCATGTGACGCATTAAGAAACGGCCCCTTTGCGGAGTTTTAAAGTACGGGAATCAGGTACTTCCAGATGATGTCCATATAGGGCTGATAGAGGTTGGAGTCTGTGGTGAGCACCAGCACGGCATCCTTATCGGGGAATACCATGAAATACTGGCCGTTGGCTCCGTCGGCACGGTAACCGTTATCGGAGCATATCCACATCTGATAGCAGTAGCCCTTGGCCCACTGGTTGTTATCCTTGGTTATACCCAGACGCGGCATATCCTCCAGACGCGTTCCTGCGGGACCCGATTCTACCTTATATGTTGACATCTCCCTGACCCACGATGCAGGAATCACCTGCTTTCCTTTCCACTTGCCGTTCTGCAGCATGCACTGTCCCATGCGGGCCATATCCTCGGTCTTAAGGTGCAGACCCCATCCGCCGCAGCTCATTCCCTGCGGGCTCTTGTCCCATTCGGGCTTGTCTATGCCCAGCGGTTGCCACAGCCGAGGCTCAAGATAGTCATTCATATCCTGTCCTGTCACCTTGGTTATTATGGCCGACAGCATGTATGTACCCACAGAGTTATACACAAAATACGTTCCGGGCGTGTGGGTAACCGGTTCTGCCAGGAATCCCTCAACCCAATCCGGAGCGGTATAGGTATTGAAGTTGATGGCCACATCATGTCCGCAGGTCATTGTAAGCAGGTCACGAATGGTCATTGCTGCCAGATTATCGCTCACCTGAGCCGGAAGTTTGTCCGGAAAAAACTTGATAACCTTGTCATCCACCTTAATCAGTCCCTCATCAATGGCAAATCCTATAGCTGCGGCCGTAAAGGTCTTGCTCACTGACCACATGGTATGTGGCTTTTCGGCCGATTCACCGTTATACCAGCGCTCCAGCACCACCTTGCCGTGCTTAAGCACCATGATGCTGTGCAAGTTGATATGGTCCCTACCCTTAGGCTCGGACTTTGTAGCCTCGTAAAAAGCATCGGCCGCAGCCACAAGTTCCTTACTGGGCTTACCGCGCTTTAGTTCATTGTCAGAGGATGAATCACAAGCGGTAAACTGCATCATCACAGCAGCCACCATAACAACGGCCAATAAACAGATTTTTTTCATAATGAATGGTTAGTAACTTATTTCTCCAAAGATAGTCATTATCTTCAGAATCATTCAGAATCTGCTTAAATTTGTAACCTCTTAACGAGATCACGATATGATTCAGTTCCAACCAGACAAAGGTATTCCGCGCCACATATTGCTTATGATGGCCGTGCTGGCCGGAGTCACTGTGGCCAATCTGTATTATAACCAGCCGCTTCTGGAACTTATCTGCCGCGATACGGGCATCAGCCAGGTAGAGGCCAACCTGATTACCGTTTTCACCCAGACCGGTTACGCATTGGGACTGCTTTTCATAATCCCGTTGGCCGATATGCTGCCGGTGCGCCGTATTACCATCACTGCAATGCTGCTCGCTGCGGCATCGGCCTTAGTAATGGCAAGTGCCGGTAATGTATGGCTGTTGTGGGTATCGTCACTAACGCTGGGGCTCTGTTCCATAGTGCCGCAATTGTTCGTTCCTATGGCCACGCTCTACTCCGAGCCGCAGAACAAGTCGCGCAACATGGGTCTGGTAATGTCCGGACTGCTTACCGGTATTCTGTCGGCCCGATTCATAAGCGGATACATAGGCAGCTGGCTGGGTTGGAGAGGTATGTTCTACATTGTTTGCGCCCTGATGATAATAGGGCTTGCGGTAATCCTGTTCATGATGCCTCAGGCCACGCAATCGTTTAAAGGTACCTACAGGGAACTTATGCATACCGTGGGGCACATATTCGTAACGCAACCTAGAATACGCCTGTACTCTTTCCGTGCGTCAATGGGATTCGGCAGTCTTCTGCCCATCTGGGCTTGCCTGGCATTTCATCTGGCCCAACCGCCTTTCCTGGCAGGCAGCGACAAGGTTGGTATGCTAAGCATCTGCGGAGTGGCAGGAGCGCTGGCGGCCAGCGGAGTCGGCAAGTATGTGCCAAAAGTTGGAGTACGCCGAATGTCTGTAATAGGTTCACTGAGCCAACTTGCGGCGTGGGTTGTAGCATTCCTGTACGGCCACACCTATGTGGGCCTTATTGCTGCAATTATTTTGGTTGATGTGGGGGCACAATGCCTGCAGATAAGCAACCAGAGTGGATCGCTCCAGCAACTGCCGCAGGCCACCAACCGCGTGAACACCATATTCATGACCACATTCTTTGTAGTGGGCAGCCTGGCCACCTTCTGTGCCGGCCAGAGCTGGAACCTTGCCGGATGGACGGGAGTATGCCTGGTGGGTGCAACATTCCCTGTCATCTCCCTCATACTCTCTGCTTTTGACCGCACCCGCCAAAGCGTCCCACGCTCATCGGCCCTGTGAGCCTGCTGGCGTCACTCGCTCTTGATCACATCGGCCGGATTCTCGCGGGCGGTACGGAGCACGCGGTTAAGTACCGTGGCAACAATGACTAGTGCGGTAAAGACAAATACCGAAAGGTAAATCCACCAGCTTATGGCAGCCTGATAATAGAACTGCTGTATCCAGCGGTGCATCACCATATAACCCAATGCCATAGCTACCGCCGATGACACAAGGAATATGGTTCCGTATTCACGGGCGAATATGACCAGGATCTCCCCTACTTTTGCCCCATGAGTCTTGCGGATGGCAATCTCACGCCTGCGCTCCATACATGAAAGCGATATCTGTGAGAACACTCCGAACAAGGCAATGAATATGCTTATCAGGCACAGTATGGACAATACCTTTGACAGGTTTCTGTCTTTTGACAGATGCTTGAAGAAACTATCCGCAGGATACTCTATCTTATAATCTATATCCAACTCTTCCATCATCTTTTTTATTGATGATTCCAGTTCCTTTCTGGTACCCGGCCGATACTGTACTGAAAGTTCTCCCCATATTGATCCGCCGGCACGATTCGCTCCGTATGAAAATTCGGGAACAAGATACTTATTCCTGAATCCGCACAGCAATATAAATGAGGGTACTTCATCAAAATTATTCAGATGAATATTCTTTACCACAGCAACCACATTGAAAGGTTTGTTGGCTCTTGCGGTATCGCTCAAAGCTATATATAATCCGGGCATCTCCTCCAGACTCTTTTTGCCTAATGCCTTGAGAATGTTCTCCGTAACTACAACTTCATCATCCCTGAGTCCCTCTTGCGGAATATTCCCTTCCAGTACTGTCAGACCAAGGCGGTCTATAAGACCCGGATATATATAATCATAAACATCAGGGAAAAGAGAGTCATCAACATCTTTCAGACCAACGCTGGCCGAGTTTCCGAAATGAGACACTGACATATCGGCAAAGTTCATAAAAACACCCGTTACACACGGTATGGCAGATATCCTTTCTTTCAGTCCATATTTATTTTCCAGTTCATCCAGATAGACATCACCCCAGTATTGTCTGCCATCATTAGTGTACATACTCTCCTTAGGAAAAAAGACAATAGCCGTATTTTTTCTCTGTGTTCCCCAATTGAGATTCTCCATAAAACTGAACTGATGATACATAACAACCAGAGCAAACATGAGTATCATACCAGATGCAATCTGAATTCCTACACCTAATCTACGGAATGCCTTATCATTGTTTTGCCTGATGCTTGTCTGAACAGTCCGATGGTCAATTACAAGAACCTCTATCAGACTCAGAATCACGGAAGCTGACAGCACTGCCAATATAATGAAAATACTGCCCTTCATATAATATGAGTCTGTCATTTCTATATCAGCAAGGCGCATATATGGCTTCTTAAGCACCATTACAACCCATAAACCCATCAACAGAGAGACAATCACCGGAATACTGCTCTCAAAAACCATTTGTGTTGCAATACTGCCGGTTGATGCTCCACAAACCTTGCGAAGAGACATTTCACGCCTCCTTCTCTTCAAATAATTCAGGAAGAAGGTAAAGTGATTGACTATGGCACAGAGCAATATCAGAAGACTTGCCTTAGATAACAGTTCAAGGCCGTCATATTTTACGAAAGTTTCTGCATCGGCCTCCTCCAGATTTTTATAGACCTCTTTTAGAGGGACAATGCGTTTGCCGCGCATTACATATGTCATTGACTCTTCAAACATATCAGCAAAAACCGTCTCACATCGGTCAAGCATATCCTGTACGCTTATGCCTTCATGTAATTTAAAGAACAGCCAATTGTAATAGAAAATACTTTCATATTTCCATTTTCTCATAAGGTCAAACTCCAGAAAGGAATGGTCATAATCTTCAATTACGGCACCGACAGTATAATGATCACGCCATACGGTTATTTCCTTTCCTATGGGGTTATCATCTCCATATTCCTTTTGGGCGTATGATTTTGACACCGCAATCTTTCCCACATCTTCCAGGAAAGACCAGTCACCCGCCACCAGTATAGGATTAAAGAAATTGATGAATGCCGAATCAATATCCAAACATTTTGTGCCCTTGTCATCAACCTCATATTCTTGGAGATATGAATACATTATGGCTTCTATCCCCAAGGAATCAAGCAGATTACGTCTTTCGAATTCCCTGAACAGAATATAGAACGCATCACCGTTTCCCGCACGTGCCCTCTCATTTCCTATTGTTGTCTTGCCGTCTTCATGATGTGCAAACGTATAAATCCTATCAGCATCCTTATGAAAAGTGTCATAGGAGTTTACGTAACCTGTCCAGAGCGATGAGAACGCGTACGCCACAAAACCGGCTGCAAGGCCCACCATACTTATTATATTCTGCAAGGCAAACTTGCGCATGTATCGGAAAGATGATTTGAGATAATGTATAAACATATATGGACTGTTGGTTTTTAAATTTTGCCCCAAAATTATCCCCTCCCGCCACCATCCTCCAAGAAAAAAAGGCAAAATCACTGATTCTGCCCTAAAAACGTCTAATTTTTTGACACTCGTAATGCAAAAGTGACGCAAAACGCGCTCGGCCCGAAGGGACGCTTTTACCAAGCGAAGCGACTGAAAGAAATACCCCTTTGCATCAATTTTTTAGCGGCGGGATTTCCTGGAGGGTTTGGTGCGGGCGGCTTTGCGGCCGTTCACCTTCTCCTTGCGGGCGGGTTTTTCCTTGCGGGCCGATGACTTCTTCCTGGACTTTCCGGCACCTTCGCTGCGGAAGAACTGGTGCCAGTCCTCATCTTCAAAGTTGTTCCAGAAATCATCATCCTGGGCAATCTGGACCTGAGGGGCACGCTGGGGATTGCGACGCTCTATTTTTCCGGCAGATTTGGACTTCTCCTCACGACGAGGTTTCTCTTCGCGGCGTGGTTTCTCCTCACGGCGAGGCTTTTCCTCGCGGCGGGGTTTCTCTTCACGACGAGCCTTTTTCTCCACGCGTGCAGGCTTCTCATCACCGCCCTCGGAGCGGGTCTCGGCCACCTCAACATGCACCTGACGGCCTTTGTAGTTTACGCCGTCCATTCCGATAACAATCTCCTCGGTAAACTCCTCGGGGCACTCAAAGAATGAGAAGTTCTGCATCAAATCGATGCGGCCCACATCCACGCGTCCGGCCACATTGCGGTTGAGCATCTCAATGATATGGACAGGCTGTACGTGGTCTTTCTTGCCGATATTGATAAAAAAGCGGGTATAACCCTTCTGCGCACGGTGACGGTCCTTTTTCTTGCGTTTCTCGCCTTCAACATCATTGCGGGTAACCTCCTCAAGCTCCGGAGCATCCTGATAGTAGCGCACAAAACGCCCGAACTCACGGGTCACGATACGTTTTATTATATCGTTCTTGTCCATCCAGTCCAGGCGGCGGAAAATCTCGGGCAGAAACTTTTCAATCTGCTCCTCATTGACCTCAATGCGCTCCAGGTCATCTATAACCTTATAGAGCTGTTTCTCGCAAATCTGGGTACCGGTGGGCATCACACCCTGCACAAAAGTCTTGCCTATGGCCTTCTCAATAAAACGGATCTTGCCCTTCTCGCGCAGGTTGACAATAGATATTGAAACGCCCTTCTTGCCCGCACGACCAGTTCGGCCGCTACGATGGGTGTAGTTCTCAATGTCATCGGGCAGACCAAAGTTTATTACGTGAGTCAGGTTGTCCACATCCAGTCCACGGGCAGCCACATCGGTAGCAACCAGCAACTGCAGCTGACGCTTGCGGAACTTGTTCATGGTCAGGTCACGCTGTGCCTGCGAAAGGTCTCCGTGCAGCGAGTCGGCATTGTAGCCGTCCTGCATCAGCTTGTCGGCAATCTCCTGCGTCTCTAAGCGGGTGCGGCAGAAAATGATTGCGTATATGGACGGGTAATAATCAACTATGCGCTTAAGAGCCAGATACTTGTCCTTGGCGTGAACCATATAATATACATGCTCCACGTTCTCGGCGCCCTCATTACGTGTGCCGATAACAATCTCGCGGGCATTATTGAGGTACTTCTGCGATATGGCCTGGATCTCCTTGCTCATGGTGGCCGAGAACATAAGCATCTTACGCTCTGCGGGTACCGATGAAAGTATCTTTTCAAGGTCCTCAGAGAAACCCATGTTGAGCATCTCATCGGCCTCATCAAGGATAACGGTGCGGATGGTATCAAGTTTGACCACGCCGCGCTCCATAAGGTCAATCAGACGGCCCGGAGTGGCCACAATCACATGTGCACCGCGCTTGAAATTGCGGATTTGGTTCTCTATCGATGAGCCACCGTACATGGGGATTACATGCAGGCCCTCTATGTAATGTGAGAAATCGGCCAGGTCACTGGCTATCTGAACGCAGAGCTCGCGCGTGGGGCTCAGTATAAGGAACTGGGCGTCCTTGCTGTCCACATCGGTCTGCTGGATTACCGGAATGCCGTATGCTGCGGTCTTACCCGTTCCGGTCTGGGCCAAAGCAACCACATCACCGCTGCCTTGCTCCAGCAGGTACGGGATTACCGCCTCCTGAACAGGCATGGGGTTCTCAAATCCTAACTCTTCAATTGCCTTGAGTATCGGGCCTGATACCCCAAGCTGGCGGAATGTGCTCATCAAAAGAAATCAGTTAAGTGTTACGCTCTGCTCGCCTATCATAACACCGTCCACAAACAGGTAAGCATTGTATGTTCCTTCACTCAGGAACTCGGCAACATCAACATACATAGTCACTTCCTGCTGTTCGCCGGTGTATTCTATCATCTTCCTTTCAGTGCATTCCAGAGTAACGTTCTCATACTTGCACTTATAGCCGGTATCCTTTCCAAGCACCTCCTCGTTAGGCTTGACTATGCGCAGATAAACGGTCTTTTCGCCGGTCTGAACGGTAATGTTCTTTACGATTGTAAAGTTAACCACAAACTGGGTTACGTTCTTGGACTTCTTCTCATCCTTGCCCCGTTTGTTATGGGCTATAACCGATATGGCCGCGGCATCAAGCTGAGATGCCAGAGCCACTTTCTCCTCGGCTTTCTGCTTATCAACAGTAAGCTGCTCAACCACTCTGGTCTGCTCCTGATACTGCTGGCGTACGCGGGTATTCTCCCTGGCAAGCTGCTTGTTGATCTGGTCAAGAGAGTCTATCTGGATTACGTATGTGCGCATTACAGAACGAACCGTTGCCAACTCCTTCTTGAGACGGGTAATCTCGGCAGCATTGGTAGCCTTGGTCTGGCGCAGTTCTTCAAGCAACTGCTGGGTACGCTGTTTCTCCCTGTCAAGCTGACGGATAAGAGAATCGTTTGAGATATGCATCTTCATTTCGTCATACTGCACGGCAAACCCTGAGTACTCATTCTCCATCTCCTCCTTCTCAATCTCAAAGAGCTGGGTCATCTCCTCAATCTCACGGCCCTTGTTGCGGCTGTCCATGAACAGATACACTGCAGCTGCCGCAAGCAATACGGCAGCTACGATCATAATTATCAGTCCGGTCTTACCCGATTTCTTGTTCTCTTCCATTTACTTTTTGAGAGCGGCCATGCTCTCCTTTATGGTTGCAATCTTCTGAGTGGCATCGGCCTGCTTCTTGCGCTCGTTCTCAACAACGGCGGCAGGTGCGTGTGCCACAAAGTTCTCGTTCTGCAGCTTGGCATTGACACCTTTCAGGAATCCCTCCAGGTGCTCCAGCTCAGCCTGCATTTTCTTAAGCTCAGCCTCAACATCAATCAGACCGCCCAGACGTACGGCGTACTCCTGGGTTCCAATCATGAATGCGGCTGTACCATCACTCTTGGCATCAACTGCAACTATAGATTCCAGACCCGCCATCTTTACGATAACGCTGTTCAGAGACTCAAGCGGGTTGATGCCCACAGCCTCAACTGTAAGCGGCTCACGCGGGCCGATGTTCTTGGCCTTGCGTACCGAACGGATCTCGGTCACAACCTGCTTGGCCTGCTCAAAACGGTCCAGGAGTGCCTCATCGGCCTTACCGTTAACCAGGCTTACGATGCTCTGGTTCATGATACTCTCACCGTCCTTGCGCTCACGTACAGCGTGCCAGAGTTCCTCGGTAATGAACGGCATGAACGGATGCAGCAACATAAGGAGCTGCTCAAACATATCAAGTGTGGAAGCGTATGTCTTTGAGTCTATGGGCTGTCCGTAAACAGGCTTGATTATCTCCAGGTACCAGCTTGCAAACTCGTCCCAGAACAGCTTGTAAACCACCATCAGGGCCTCGCTTATGCGGTACTTTGACATCAGGTCATCCATCTCGGCAGCAGTGCTGTTCAACTTACTGCGGAACCACTCCACAGCAACCTTTGCGCTCTCGGGCTGCTCTATATCGGCTACGGTCCAGGTCTGTGTAAGACGGAACGCATTCCAAATCTTGTTGTTGAAGTTACGGCCCTGCTCGCAGATGGCCTCATCAAAAGGTATGTCGTTACCGGCAGGTGCAGAGAGCATCAGACCCATACGTACGCCATCGGCACCGTACTGCTCAATCAGACCTATGGGATCAGGTGAGTTGCCAAGTGACTTACTCATCTTGCGGCCCAGCTTGTCACGCACGATACCGGTAAAGTATACGTTGCGGAAAGGCATATCGTGGCGGTACTCATAACCCGACATGATCATACGTGCTACCCAGAAGAATATGATATCCGGACCGGTTACCAGATCATTTGTGGGATAGTAGTACTTGATTTCCTCGTTATCGGGGTTGTTGATGCCGTCAAACAGGCTGATAGGCCAGAGCCATGAGCTGAACCATGTATCCAGCACATCCTCATCCTGACGCAGATCGGCTGCGGTAAGAGTGTTATCCCCACTCTTCTGGCGGGCCAGTTCAACTGCCTTGTCAATTGTCTCGGCAACGACAAAGCCGCCCTTGGGCATGAAGTAAGCCGGGATGCGGTGTCCCCACCAGAGCTGGCGGCTTATGCACCAGTCCTTGATGTTCTCTAACCAGTTGCGGTATGTGTTCTTGTACTTGGGCGGATAGAACTTGAGTTCATCATTCATTACGGGAGGCAGAGCCATATCGGCAAAGTGCTGCATCTTGAGGAACCACTGCATGGAGAGCTTGGGCTCAATAACAGTGTCCGGATTACGCTCGCTGTAACCCACCTTGTTGGTGTAATCCTCCATCTTCTCCAGCAGGCCGGCAGCATCCAGGTCTATGGCAATCTGCTTCTTTACGGCAAAGCGGTCCATACCGATGTAAAGGCCGGCCTTCTCGCTCAGTGTACCGTTGTCATTGAATATATCAATGGTCTCCAGGTTATACTTCTCACCCAGCATATAGTCATTGACATCATGGGCAGGGGTTACTTTCAAGCAACCGGTACCGAACTCGATGTCAACATAATCATCCTCAATTACAGGTATAACGCGGTTTACCAGAGGTACAATCACCTTGTGGCCCTTCAACCAGCCGTTCTTGGGATCGGCCGGGTTGATGCACATTGCGGTATCACCCATGATGGTCTCGGGACGTGTGGTGGCCACCACTGCGTAGTAACCCTTGGCGTCCTTGTGTACAATCTCACCCTCTGCGCCTGTGGTCTTTACGGGGTTCTCGGCGGCATCGGCCACGTAGTACTTCAGGTAGTACAGCTTGCTGTGCTCCTCCTTGTAAACCACCTCCTCATCGCTCAGAGCGGTCTGAGCCTTGGGATCCCAGTTTACCATACGTACGCCGCGATAGATGAGACCCTTGTTGTACAGGTCAACAAACACCTTGATTACGCTCTCAGAGCGCAGGTCATCCATTGTGAATGCGGTACGGTCCCAGTCACAGCTGCAGCCCAGACGGCGCAACTGCTTGAGGATTATGCCTCCATGCTCCTCTTTCCACTCCCAGGCGTGCTTAAGGAACTCCTCACGGGTCAGGTCAGTCTTCTTGATTCCCTGTGCGGCAAGCTTGCCCACAACCTTAGCCTCGGTAGCTATCGATGCGTGGTCTGTTCCGGGCACCCACAGAGCGTTCTTGCCCATCATACGGGCACGGCGCACCAGGATATCCTGGATAGTGTTGTTAAGCATATGACCCATGTGAAGAACACCGGTCACGTTTGGAGGCGGAATGACTATAGTGTAAGGCTCACGGCCATCGGGCTCAGAGTGAAAAAACTTGCCATCCTCCCAGTACTTGTACCACTTTCCCTCCACATCGGCGGGGTTGTATTTGCTTGCTAATTCCATAAAGAATACCTCTATATCCAAATTGGGTGCAAAGGTACTCATTTTTCCTCATTATCAAGGAAAAACTTAGAAGTCTTTATCCAGTACGTAAGGCATTCCGGAGGCTGTGATACCGGCGCCGCTTACGTTGAAGCGGGTACTATAGGAATTGTTGTAGAATTCTATCTCAGCGTGACCGTTCTCATCGGTCACCACATTGGGATTCCAATAGAGGGTGCGACGGTAATCCACATCGCCGGTGATGGCGCCATCGGGATACTCGGGAGCGTAGAACGTATGTGAGCGGGTGTAACCCTCAAGGGTTGTTACACGCTTGCCCAGATTTGCCTTATCCTTATTATCTGTCATCTGATGATTGTCCTTGAGCTTTATATCCATAAGAACCCTACGATCACTGAACGAACCTGTAGTGTTTGCAATCAATGTTGGAACCGCCCTGTTACTTTTAAGGAAACTCCAATAATCAGGTGCATAATCACCAACTTCTGATGTACTGTGAAGGTCATCAAAGATTAAGATGCTTTCAATATCCTGAGTATCAATATTCCATGGCTGTGAGTATTTGCCTGATGTATAGAAACGCTTATTGTCATGGACATAGCATATAACCGGGTGTCCGTTTACCTGAAAATAGTTGTTATCAGGTATAAACTCGCTCATCTGTCCATTTACGGAAGAAGATTCACCATAGTTGTATACGATTGACGGCAACGGATAATTGTAAGAATAACTGTATTCATCATTATTTGGACCATGCTGACTCGTGTAACGGGAATCATAATCCAGCTGGTTAACATAACTATCCATCTCACCATCATTGGTATGCACCCACAAAGCGCTACGGTCTATGGGCTGCCATACGGAATAACCCTTATCTATCAGATAACCGGTAACATCAGTAGAGTGCTTGCCCATATCCATCATAACATTGACATCCTTCTCTACATCATACGCATGGAAAGTAAAATAATCCACATAGCGGCGCTCACCGTCAATGCTCACCGTAGGTAGCATGATACCCTCTGATTCTTTAATCACGGTAGCATAATTGTTATCCTTAACAATCTTATCTCTCTTCTTTACAGACCATCCCGGAAGCAATTCCTGCCTGCTGTAAGCCCTTACCGCAGGAGTCATGACACGCTCCAAGCGTATCTTTGCCTGTGGCTCATCCCGCCAATCTTCGGCCATTGTCAGACGCATGGTAAGGTCTGCCTTGCCATAGAAGTCTTTCATGTCAAACCCAAAGTATCCGTTCCTATCTGTAATGGCCTGACCATACTCCACATCACCATTCTCACGCGGTGATATTGACACAAGTACCTTGACATCATCCATAGCACGGTTCCTAAGAATTCTGTTTGTCAAAATCTCACCATTCAAAGTAAGGCTGTTCTCCATACGGCGTGTCTCCCTGAACACCTTGTTATCTGTCATATACTCCCAGTCATAGCGTTCCCATCCCTGAACCAGACATAAAAGGTCCAGATTACGGAGATGCTGTTTATCAGATGACTCAAAATAATATGACGGATCATGAATGAATCCCTTGAGGTCTGATGTAAGCAGGAAATCCGTAAGAAGGTTATCCGCATATTGGGTACCATAATCACCCACATCGCGAACTGATACGCAGAAACGGTCCCTGAACGGTTTACCATCCTTACCTTTAAGCTGGAAAGACAGGTGCATCTTGCCAAAAGCATCATAACGCTGCTTGTCGGTCTTAACTTCTATCACTGGTGGAGTGTACTTGAGGTTTCCGTTATAGACACTACGTGCAGCAAGCACCTCACCCTTATCTGTAAACACAACTATTCGACATACCCCAGCTGGCCAGCTTTCCGTATTAAATGAGAACTTGGCGCTTGATCCATTAAGAGGCAACTCCTCAAACATAACCAGTTCTCCACGGCATGTAACCGTAACGCCCACAGTCTCTTCCTTGCGTGACTGAGTACGGTTCAGCTCAAGCTTAAGGCTGTTCTTCTTAGCCGTCATATCAGCCATCATGGTATAGCCGTCACTTTGGGTTGAAGGAAGTGAAAAAGAGTAGCGCTTACCATCATGCTCAAAGACAGCATCCATATGTCTCCTATCGGGAGTTATGTTAAAGAAGCCCATACCCTCATGACCACTCTCAGCTACAATCCTGCCACCATCGGTAGTCTTTAAAACAAGTTTGCCGTTAATACCTGTTCCGTTCCCGTCTGTAGCCTTGAATGCCACCCTGCAAGGCAATCCTTGAACCATACTACCACCCTCCGGGTAGAATGAAACATTCACCTTGCGCAGTTTCTCCGGATCAGGACGGTTATTAGTGTATATGCTTGAATCCAAGACTATCTTAGGATTGCTGTAATCACCCTCTGTAGCAGGAGTCCTGTACACGGGCAAGACCCTGGAGAATATAATATCCTCATCAAAATTAAGCATATACTGAGTGTAAGCCCTTATTTCATAATAACCGCTGGGATATGGCAGCATGCCCCTCAACTCACGAGCCTGCTCAGTGGAATAATCAAGCAACTGAATGCGCCCGTCGGCCTGACCTGCCACAATCTTGAGTTTCTGCTGCTGTAACAGTATACCATCCGGTGACAAAAGATCAACATAAAGTACGGCCGATTCACTCCTTTCCAATCCTGAAGACTTGACCACAAACGCCTTGAACCAAATATCATCGCCTTGGAAATAAGCGGTATTGTCAAACTGCAGATATACTTTCTCCTGAGGGAACAATTCATTAAACTGATGAATATTTCCGGCAAACCGCATCAGCGCATCATTACCTGCCCTTACCGAACCAATGGCAAGAAGAGCAGCAAACAAAATCAATGCCAACCTTTTCATAATTCCCAATTAACTGATTAGTAAAATTATACGATTCAACAATATTACATATTCCTTCCGTAATGAACAAATTTTCATTCCTTTTTTTTACAAACCCATAAGTTTTCGTCGAACTTCAAGGCGTATTGTCCTCGTATCATGAGAATGCACCTTGATCGGTTTATTTAGCAATTCCGTACCAATTCTATTCACACTTGCAGTATCATTCCTCTCCTCATAAAGTTTAAAAAGCCGATACAAAGGAATTATTCTTGATGGGCACATAAGTGACGCCTCTTTATAGTGCGACTCAGCAATATCATCCAACCCCATTTTTTGACAAATGCCTCCCAAAAGAAGTTCTGTATCATAACTTGCTATTCCTGATGAACTATTAATAGCATCTTTTAAAGCTGACTTATAATCCATGGCATAATAGTTTATGACAGCTCTACTATAAAGATATTGAGGGCAAGAAAAGCCCAATCCACTTGCCTCTAACCTGCCATTCCGGAACGTTACGCACAAATGAGAAACTGACAGTCAAACAAAGCAAAGCACATAAAAGGAATGGTAACCGTTTTGTTTGAGAGAGACTTGGAGTCATTGACAAAGCATGTTTTCAAAAATCACATACAGGGCGGATAATACATTCACGGAATCGATAATATTGCTTATTAAAATCTCCAAAAAAATCATTTCCATCATAAGAGATAAACACCCACGGATTTGCGTATTTACAATCATATGGAGGTTGTTGCGGAATATAATCACTGAGCGTTGATGTCCATCTTAGGTCTTTCGTTAAATATATACTATTGCCGGTGCTCCCAGTAAACTTGAATCCATCCAATCTGCCACCTCCGCCCCATTGGATTTCAAGAGCACAAGTCAGCAGTTCCTCAACTTCTGCCTTTGTCGGCATACGCCACTTTCCACCCAGAAGGTATGTAGCAACATCATATTCTGTGCCGCTAATATCATCCCCGATATCTATATAAGATCCATCTGCAGGATTCCAGTATTTGTATTTATTCCCTTCCTCCAGGTTGAAATATGTCCCATAAGACACAAGCTGTCCCCATGCATAACACGGTGCACGTTCATCCATATTATCTGTACCCAGATCACGGTCTGCCCATTTTACGCTAAGCCCCAAATCTACAGCCATATCATCTGGTGATGCCGATGTGAAAGAGCACACCGGGCCAAGCGTGAATTCTTCTGTACTGTTTATTTTAGTGAATATCCTGTATTTGTATTCATGTCCTGCTCTTAGGTTTGAAACAGGCATTGAAAATGATCCATCCTGCAGTATATCATCCTGATTAACCACCATCATTTTACCGCCTTGAGGGGTTATCTCCCCTGTATCTGCCAGAATAATTCCTATAGTACACAATTTCAAATCCTCAACAGCAAGTGTAACGCATCCGGTTATTGAGGCTGTATAATGTTTTACTTCTTCTACCGAATAAGACTGTGGATTAGGGTTGAATATTTTTGTCCTGAATGATGAAACGGTGCCTATCTCTCTACGGCTTTTATCCTCAGATATGAAGAAAATGCAATAATTGTACTCTGTATCTGACAACAGCCCTTTTATAACAGCTTTATATAATCCATCAGAACTTATACTTCCGGATTTGAATACCAAACAATCCGGTTTGTCATTTCCATTCTTCCATGAATTAAATGCAGACTCCGCGTTTTCATTGGCCACACAATACAATACACCAAATGTACCGTAAGCCAAATCTTCCATACTAAGTCCGTTGAAGCCACTATTTATTGTAGCTGTAAGAGCTGTGGCATTACTCTCATAAGGCATAATAAAATCTGACTTCAAGTCATCATCTCCCTTACAAGAAACCATCAACAAAAACACAAAGGTTCCAATCAAGATGCTTAAACCACGTTTCATAGTCAATCCAACTTAAACATAAAGTATTTTGAAATTGTTTTCTCTGCAAATAAAATGAAAAAAACAGGACAACAGCAAATAAAAGTGCTGAAAAATGCTGAAAACGCAAAACACGATTAACAGTTCTATTAACAAACTGTTAAATTAGAGCCAATAAGCCAGCTATTTACATATGTTTACATAGTATTGAATACAACCAGCAATTCTTGAGGAATTTTATTCTTGATACGGGTCTTAACGCTACTAACTGTAGAATAACCTTTGTCAAGTATTAAGGAAGTATCTTTGTTGTCATAATTCAACAAAAAACAAATCAAACATTCAAACTCGCCTTTGCTCAAAACATATTCCTTATCCAAAAGTGCTTGATACAGACCCTTGAAACAGGTTTTTATGTCATGCTTTATCACTGCCGAATCACTGGGACTGATTTTTCTTTCACTCAAACTTTTATTAAGTATGTTATAACCTATGCTCTTTTCAAAATTAATGCGACAGAGATTGAAAATATCCTCCAGTGTATCATCAGAACCAATACTTACAGATGCCAGTAAGCTATCATGCTGCTCTATGTAATACTGTTTCCTTTTCCTGTCTCTCTGAATAAAGGAAAGAATGCAAACAAATAATACAATGATAGACGCCATACTTATACAAAGGAAGAATTTGTATCTCATTCTTAATATAGCTGCCCTGTTTCTCTCATTAGTATGAGACAACAAAATGGTGGATATTTCCTCATGGTTAAGAAGGGTTGCTATAGAATCAACGGCCTTGTCACATTGAGAAAAATAATGTAATGATGAATCCGGCTCGTTAAGACGTAAGTATGATTCTGCCAGAAATGAATAGTTGGAATAATCCGTATATATATCTGTATGATTAGACATGGATTTTTTGAAACAAATTATAGTAGAATCTAATTTATTAAGGTACAAATAGTTTATACCACGCTGATTAAAACCTGCCGCACGATGTGAATTGCTGAAAATAAGATAATCTGTCAGTGAATTGGATTTATTATAATCTTTCTCGTAAAAAGTTGCTATTTGAGACAAGCCAAGATACAAATTTAATCTATTAAAAGACGACAGATACGGGCTTTCAATAAGCTCTTGGAATAAAACGCCAGCTGTCTCATAATCCTTGTTGTATAGATATATCAATGATTGTTTATAATCAGAGTATATTGTCAGATTTGAATCATTCAACAACTCAGAGACGACTTTTGACCGTTTAAACATGCCAGAAGCCTCTTTAAGCATATCTCTTTTTAACAAGACGTCTCCAATCTTTTGCTGAGTTAACGCATAATAGCGTATTAATGTGTCAGGGAATAGGTCTTGAGCCTTAAGAAATGATTCAATTGCAGATGCATCGTCATTAAGTTCATTATATACACACCCCTGAGAATACCAAGCCATAGCAGAACGATATTTCTTACGGTGAATACCATAGTATGTGGTAGCGGTAAGTATAAGACTGTCGGATGTTATGGGCTTATACTGCTTATAGTCTGCCTGTGTCTTGAGAACGGCATACCAGGCGCGATTGCGGTTGGTCTGGGGCGCTGGCATTGAAGTCAGTATTGAGTCTGCCGCTGCAGGATTGGTCTCAAGTAATTGTTCGGCTTCAAACAGAGGGCCTTTATGACTTTCACATGAGTACAGCGTTATAATTGACATTAACACCAGGCTCACCAGATTTGCTTGAAAACCTTTCATCTTACACAATTGCTTTACAATTGTAAATATAGGCTTTATTTTACAAGCGGTCAAATTTAATTGGCCGCGACCGAAGGTATTCCTTTATTTTATACTTTTGCAGTAAATGATTATGCATACTAAAGAAGAGAAGATGCAGGCCTTTGGACGCCTGCTTGACATAATGGATGAGCTCAGGGAGAAGTGTCCCTGGGACAGTGTACAGACCAATGACTCACTCCGCCAGAACACCATTGAGGAGGTTTATGAGCTATGCGATGCCATAATGAAGGATAACAAGGCCGATATGGTCAAGGAGTTGGGAGATGTGCTGTTGCACATAGTATTTTATGCCAAGATAGGCAGTGAGACAAATGACTTTGATATCAAGGACGTTTGCGACAAGCTTTGCGACAAGCTTATTTACCGTCATCCACACATATACGGCACAACCAATGTTGATGGTGCCGAGCAGGTACTGCAGAATTGGGAGCAGCTCAAGCTCAAGGAGAAAGGCGGCAACAAACGTGTGCTGGCCGGTGTCCCTGATGCACTGCCATCCACAATCAAAGCTTTCCGCATCCAGGAGAAGGCTGCCCACGTGGGCTTTGACTGGGATACCCCTGAGGGCGCTCTTGATAAAGTTCGCGAAGAATATGCAGAACTAAAGCAGGAGATATCGGCCCTCGATAAGGAAAAAGCCGAGCAGGAACTGGGTGACCTGCTGTTCTCAATCATCAACGTGGCCCGCCTCTACAAGATCCATCCAGATGACGCCCTGGAGCGCACCAACAAGAAGTTCATCCGCCGCTTCAACTATGTTGAGGAAGCTGCCATCAACCAAGGCCGCCAGCTCAAGGATATGACTCTGGAGGAGATGGACTCCCTCTGGAATGAAGCTAAATCTAAAGGCCTATAACAAAAGTAGTGACTGAGTTGGGAGCTAGAGTAGCTTCCAACTTTTTTTCTTTTATTTTGCCTAGGTCGGTTTCGGCCCAATGTTCGCCGTCGGCAAATTGTCCGGAGGTTCTTATTTGTTTCACTGAACCCTTGACCTTGAAGGCCGATAGGTCAAATATCATAGGCTTTTCCTGATTGGTGGTGTTGGTACAGACTATGGTCAGTTGCTTGTGCTTTTTATCTATTGCAGCCAGGGCTTTAACGCCGGAATTGCGATCTGTGGGGCAGTTTATCAGAGTGGAACCGGGACGGATGTAGCGGCTGAACTGGCCGAATGCGTAGTACTTTTGGGTGAGCAAAATCTCACCGGTATCGTGGTTGGCGCAGGCGGTTCCCCAATAGCCTCCGGCGGTTCGCAGCGGACCTCCGTCACGGCGGCCTTTGTAACCTTCCTTGCTGATGTGGGTATCTATTACTTGCCAGAGTACCCA
The DNA here is from genome assembly GCA_045534785.1 of Bacteroidaceae bacterium. Lineage (GTDB taxonomy): Bacteria > Bacteroidota > Bacteroidia > Bacteroidales > Bacteroidaceae > Colenecus. The sequence continues at coordinate 149,189 of JAZSKJ010000016.1, forward strand.
GGCCGATGGCTCTAAGGCCTCAATATCGTTAATAATTTTCTCAGCAAGCCACAGGCCGGCAGCCATTTCTCCGGCGTTCTGTCCGGCGGTTCCATTGCCGTCTACCTCACTCATCCAGAGGTTTATCTTCTCGTCTTTGGCCAGCTGGCCCATCTCGCGGATGCTGTTTACTCCATAGGTATGTACACTGATGCGGTTTATGGCTTTGCGGGCATCGGGGGTTAAGGTCTTTATCTCCTCAATCTGCTTGCCGGGATTTGTCTCATCGCTGGTGGTCAGAACTATATCGTTAAGACCGTAGCGGCCAAGTGCCTCCTTGGTCAGCACAAGAAGTTTGGACTGGGCCTCACCTGCATCAATATGGCAACCCTCCTGCTTATAGTTCATGGCGGGCCAGTAGTTGGTATTGGGCTCGTTCATGGGCGATACGCTACGGACCTTGAGCTTCATCTCACGGGTCATGTAGTTGGCTACATGCGCCATGTACTCGGCAAAGTCATCGTATTCATCGTCCTTGATGTTGTTCTCCTCGGCCTTGAAGTTACCTGTGGAGCAGCCGCTGTTGGTCATGAAGTATGGAGGTGAGTTGCTGAATATCTCCAGATAGGCATCCTGTCCGGCTGCTTTCATGGCTGCCTTGACCACATTGAGCTGGCGGGCATCGGCCGTATAGTCATACTTGCGCTCTCCGTTGGCGTCTATTATCATCCAGCCGGGCACATCGCTGTCTGTGCGTGTTATGTGGTGATGTGTGGGATCATCGCCTCCGCCCACGTTGTAGCGCATTATGTTCAGGCCCAGGCCCTTCTGAGCATCAAAGAACAGGTCGGCCGATTTCTGAGTGAGCGTCTCGTTATAGCCCAGGCGGTTGGCCCACCAGCACAGACTGGTGCCCCATCCTTCCCAATATCCTCCATTGGTCTGGATGGCGTTATCCATTGACACTTTTATTACGGTACTCTCAGCATGACCGGCAACTGTTGCCAAGGCAAGCAGCAGAACAAAGGCGATTTTTCTCATAACAGTGCGAATATAAAAAAAGGGGCGGACAACTCCGCTCCTTTTTATCTGATAAGTGCTTATTTTAGAACATGAATGTCAAACCTACGCGAAGCTCGGGGAACCAGTTTGCGGCACCGATTTCAGCCAAAGCGGCAATACCGTCAGTGAAGAAATAACGGCAACCAACCATCTCACTGTGGAGAATGAAAGTATCATTATCGTGATAACCGTCATAATTGTATTTCCAGAATCCCAGACCAAGTTCAGCCATTGCATGAACCTCAAATTCTTCTGTAATATTCAGACCGTAGGTAGCACGGGGAGTAACACCAAAAGCATTGTAATATTTGTCATACTTGTTGATTTCAATCTCACCACCTACTGTAAAATGTCCTTTCCACCAATCATCAAAAAGAACATAATCCAATGATACACCGCCACCAAAGCCAGGAGCAACACCAAGCTCAACGTTAGCCATCATTGTGCCTTTTGACCACTGGGGTGCAAGTTCAGCAGATGCGCTGTAAGAAACCATTGCCAGAGCGGCAATCATCAGAATCTTTCCAAATCTTTTCATAATTATTCAGTTTATTAAGTTAATCCTTTTATGGAAGACAAAGGTAAGTCTTTTTTCAATATGTTATCTCCATCCGGCACTTGGAGCAGTCAAACTTAAGGCAGAAACGCCTGCCATCCTGTCCAACCAGATAGAGAGGTTCCTGTATCTTGAGGTCCCGTTTGCTGTTCTTTGTGCATAATCCCAATGCGTTCTTTATGCAGTGTCGGCAGAACATTACCGTTGCGCTATCGGGCTGTGTCTTTTCAAACGCATCATCTACAGATGCAACTCCGTGATCCTGATAGAAGGTACGCGCCTGGGCGTTCATTACGTTACCCAGATATGTAAGGCTGGACAGAGGATATTGGGCCGATGTCTCGCCTATTCTTCCCTGAGCAGGTCTCTCATATGATTCCAAACGCAGGTTTTCAAGTTTCCCGGTTGCAGACCGGCGTATATCGGAAAGTAGTGAAGACGGAATGAAACGCTCCCCTTCCATCTGTACCTCTACGCTCAGAGCCTCAAAACGGGTACCTCCCAGTTTGGACAGCTGGGTCCTTATGTTATCATCCTGCGGAGTCCGGGCGTCCTCCTTTTTCCATTCAGTCACAACCGATGCCTCATATCCGTCCTCATCGGTCAAAATCACTTCATAGCCTGACGGTATCTCCCGGAACCTGATATCCACTCCAATCTTTCTGGTGGCCGATTCCTTGGTGAGCAACTTCTCAAACTCAATGTCATAATTGCGGTAGAGTTCCGTTCCTGGTGTTATTGAAGGCATATCTGAATTCTCCAGGAAAAGGAATACACGGTTACCCTCAACGCGGTTGACACGATAACCCTCAAGTTCACCATTACGGTTAAAGAAACAGAGTCCGTCACCGTTATGGAAAGCCTTGAAGCCGGATACTTTCAACCAGCCGCGGCTCACCTCCTTGACAGGACCCATCTTCTCGCCTATGGACTTGGGTGTACCGAAAGAGTATATTTCATCTGTACGTCCGTGCAGGAAATAATCAGTAAATCCGCGGTTGAAACTGCGGCTCACATCGGGTGTGAAATGTGCAACGCTATGGCCCGATGAAGCCCTCACGAACTCACTCCTGCGTACCAGGACCTTATCTATGGCCTGGTTATATGCGGCTGTGACGTTCTTGACATACTGCACGTCCTTAAGACGGCCTTCTATCTTGAACGAGCAGACACCCGCATCCATTAGTTCCTCCAGACTGTCCATCCGGTTCATATCACGGAGTGAGAGCAGATGCTTGCCCTTTATGATTACGTTGTCATCGCTGTCCACAAGGTCAAACCTGAGCCGGCAGAACTGGGCACACTCGCCGCGGTTGGCGCTGCGGCCGAAACAATACTGTGACGCATAGCACTGTCCGCTGTAACTGACGCAGAGTGCGCCGTGCACAAAACATTCAAGTTCCACATCGGGACAGGCCTCATGTATATCTGCTATCTCCTGGAGTGACAGTTCCCGGGCCAGAACCACACGGGTAAAACCACAGTCGGCCAGGAAACGTACCTTATCGGCACTGCGCACATCGCATTGGGTGCTGGCATGCAGGGCTATGGGTGGCAGTTTCATCCTCAGGACTGCCATATCCTGAATGAGCAGGGCATCGGCTCCGGCCTCATACAGCTGCCATATCAGTTTTTCGGCATCTGCCAATTCTGAATCTTTGAGTATGGTGTTTACGGTCACATAGACCTTGGCTCCGTAAAAATGGGCAAACCTGGCCAACTCCGTTATATCATCTACGCTGTTGCCGGCAGCCTGACGTGCGCCGAACCTTCCGGCACCTATATAGACAGCATCGGCTCCGTGTTTGATTGCCTCTATTCCGCACTCCAGATTCTTGGCCGGAGCAAGAAGTTCTATTGTCTTACCCTCTTTCATTTACCAGATTTGAACCCTGTTTTGGGGTGCAATATACATAGAATCCTGTTCCGTTATTCCGAAAGCCTCATACCATTGGTCAATATGGGGCAATGCGCCGTTTACGCGAAGTCGGCTCAGGGAATGTTCATCACTCTTGGTCTGCTGCAGCACCATCTCGTCGCGGCAGTTTTCGGCCCACGTGCAGGCGTATGCTATAAAGAAACGCTGCAACGGGGTAAAGCCCAGCTTATCCTCCAGGGGGTTCTCTTGCATAACCTCCCGGAATGCCTCAAGCGCCACTGTGAGTCCGCCGTGATCGGCAATGTTCTCACCCAGCGTCAGCTTTCCGTTGGCCTTTATCCCCGGCAGTACCTCAATGCTGTCAAACCAGTCTATAAGCACCTTGACGCGATGATTGAAACGCCGTGTATCGGTACTGCTCCACCAGTCGCACATATTGCCCTCCTTGTCAAACTGACGGCCCTCGTCGTCAAATCCGTGGGTCATCTCATGCCCCATGATGGTTCCGATGGCTCCGTAATTGAAGGCATCATCGGCCTCCATGCTGAAGAACGGATACTGAAGTATGCCTGCCGGGAAACAAATCTCATTGATTGAAATGTCGTAGTAGGCGTTTATCTCCTGCGGATTCATGTACCACTCCGAGCGGTCAACAGGTTTCTTGAACTTACGTTCCACCATATCGTTCCAGAAGAAACGGCTTATGGAAGCGCTGTTCTCAAATAGGGTCTTGGCGGGATCAATCTTCATCTTTGAATAGTTACGCCACTTATCGGGGTAACCTATCTTGAAATTGAACGCCTCCAGTTTGTCAAGCGCCAGACGGCGGCTCTCAACGCTCATCCACTCCTGGGCTTCAATGCGTCGGGCAAGCGCACGTTTAAGACGTCTGAACATATCTATCATACGTTCCTTGGCGCCTGCCGGGAAATACTTCTCCACATACATGCGTCCCAGAGCATCGCCCAGTGTTCCGTTTACTGCCGATGTAGCCCTCTTCCACATTGGTTTGGGTTCCTTCTGACCACTCAGGGTGCGGCCGTAGAAGTCAAAATCCGCTTCGTCAAACAGCTTTCCCAATCGGGTTCCGTTGGAGTCAAGCATCTGCCACTCCATAAGGATTTTCTGATCCTCAATGGATTCCTCGTTAAGCACCCGGATGGCCTCCATTATTGCCTCCGGCTGGCCTACATCAACCCAGTCAACTCCGTCCAGGCCCAACTTGCCGAAGAATGGCTTCCAGTCCAGTCCGGGAAGTTGCCGGTAGAGCTCATCGATTGACCACTTATGGTAGTTTGAGGCCGGGTCCCTGAGCTGCACATTTTTGCGCGATGCACGTGCCAGACGTTTCTCTATCCTCCATATGGTGCGCATTCGCTGACGGGCTTCCAATCGGCCGTAGCCGGCAAGCATCAGCATACGTACCACATGCTTCTTGAACGCCTTGCGTATGTTTATGGTCTGTAGGTCTCGGTCGGTATAATACTCTTTGTCACCAAGGGTAAGACCACCCTGACTCAATCCCACTATATTGGACCTGCTGTCCTTAAGGTCCGGTCCGATGCCCACGTCAAAGTAGCCGGTAACGCCATAAGGATCCAGTTCCAGCATGGCATCCAGCAGTTCTTCCCTGCTGCCGATGGAACGGATACGCTCCAGATAAGGTTTCATAGGTTCAATGCCATCCTTATCCCTGCGGTCTGTATCCATAACCAGATTGTAGAGGCCGGCAATACGGGCGGCATCACTGCCGGGAGCATTATCCCTTGCTGTGATGCCGTCTATAAGTTCCTTGAGCTGCTTACGGTTCAGTTCAGCCAGCTCATCATATGTTCCGTAGCTGGGATAGTCATCAGGCAACGGATTGGCATCCAGCCAGCCTCCGCAACTGAATCGGTAGAAATCCTGGCCGGGGCTGACGCTCCGGTCCAGATAATCCTCCCTTATCCCCGCTCCTTTAGTCATTTACCAGATGCTAGCTCTCTTTTCGGGTGCCAGATAAAGTGCATCACCCGGCTTGATTCCGAATGCGTCATACCAGGCATCTATGTGAGGCAGTGTGCCGTTTACGCGCCAGCGGCCCAGTGCATGAGGATCACTCTTGGTCTGGTTACGGATCTGCTCGTCACGGATATTGCCGGCCCATACGCCTGCATATGCCATAAAGAAACGCTGCTCGGGAGTATAACCGTTAACGGTCTTGAGCGGAGCATCCTTAGTGGCGTTTTTGAATGCCTGATAAGCCACCATAAGACCACCGTGATCGGCAATGTTCTCACCCAGTGTGAGTGAACCGTTGGCATTCAGGTCAGGCAGTACCTTGATGTTGTCAAAATGGTCAACTATAACCTGGGCATGCTCCTTGAACTTATCGGCATCACCGGGAGCCCACCAATCGGTAAAGTTACCGTCCTTGTCAAACTGACGGCCCTGATCATCAAATCCGTGAGTCATCTCATGGCCGATGACAACACCTATGGCACCATAGTTGAATGCATCATCGGCACTCATGTCAAAGAACGGATACTGAAGTATGCCTGCGGGGAAGCATATTTCATTGGTAGTAGGATTGTAGTAAGCGTTGACGGTCTGCGGGGTCATAAACCACTCGGTGTTGTCAACCGGCTTCTTGTACTTGCGCTCCACATTGTCCTGCCAGAAGAAATGAGTCATTGTAATCTGGTTGTCAAACAGGCTCTTTTTGGGGTCTATAGTGAGTTTTGAATAATCCTTCCACTTATCGGGATAACCAATCTTTACATAGAATGCATCCAGTTTCTCATGAGCGCGGGCCTTGGTCTCGGCACTCATCCAATCCTGTGCATCGATACGCTCTCCAAGGGCTATCTGCAGGTTCTTGACAAGAGTAACCATACGATCCTTGGACTCTGCGGGGAAATATTTCTCTACATAGAGCTGACCGATGGCCTCACCAAGCACGCTGCTTACGGTTGATGTGGCGCGCTTCCACCAGGGCTGCTGCTCCTGACGTCCGCTCAGTATCTTGCCGTAGAAATCAAAGTTGGCATCATCAAGTTCCTTGGTCAGTTTTGATGCTGAGTTGTCAATGAGCTGCCACTCCATATATGACTTGTGAGCCTCAACCGGCACCTGTGCCAGGATAGCCTCAACCTCATGGATCGGCTCAGGCTGGCCTACGTCTACAAAGTCGCAGTCATAAAGACCAAGCTGGTCAAAATAATACTGCCAGTCAATACCCTTGAAATCTTTCTTGAGCTGCTCAAACGGCATCTTGTGATAGTTGGCAGCCGGATCACGCATCTGGACGTTGGTGTATGACTTCTCGGCTATACGGGTCTCAATCAGCATTACATCCTCCATCTTCTTATGAGCAACCTTCTCGTCAAAACCGCAGAGAGTGAACATGCGTACAATGTGCTTTTTGAAAGCCTCACGGATAGCTGTAGTAGCTTCATCCTTATCCAGGTAATACTCTCTTTCACCAAGAGACAGGCCACCCTGACCTATACTTACCAGGTTACTCTTGCTGTCCATCATATCGGCACCTATACCCAGACCGAAATAGTTGCTTGCCAGACCGTTCATGTCCAACTCTGTCATGAGCGGGAATATCTCCTTGCGGTCCTTAACGGCCTCAATCTTGGCAATCCAGGGCTTGAGCGGAGCCAGACCCTCGTTTTCGCGACGTACTGTGTCAAGTACCAGTTTATAGAGGTCTGCTATCTTCTGGGCGTTTGTTCCGGGCTCATTGTCGGCGGCCACTATCTCATCGATAAGACCCTTCAACTGCTCGCGGTTATCCTCGGCCAGCTGGTCAAAGCTGCCAAAACGTGCATACTCATCGGTAAGCGGATGGGCGGCGTTCCAACCGCCGTCTGCAAACTGGAAAAAATCGTCACCGGGCTTAGCGCTGGTATCAAGATTCTCCATCTTGATGCCGATACCCTGTTTTGAATTGTTACAAGAAATCATAGCCATTCCTGCAAATGCAATTGTGATTAATGTTACTCTTTTCATAACTCTTTTTATATAGTCTTTTAAATACTTTCTCCTTCCATCATGGCCTCCTCCCAACGTTTCTCTGCCTCGGCCAAGTCATTCTTGAGCTTGCCGTAAGCCTCAAACATAGCGGGGTTCTGCGCTCCGCTGGGAGTTGAGAGCCACTCTTCTATATCTTTAATCTCTTTTGTTATACGCTCCACCTCCTTCTCGCAGTCATCAATCTTTTTCTGAATCTTGCGTTTGCGGCGCTCCTGCTCTTTTTTAGCCTCATAATCCTCCTTTCCGGCCGATGCCTTATCCTGCGTAACCTGCGCGGCCGGAGCTCCTTTCATACGGCCTATGTCGGCCAGATTGTCCAGATTTTTCTTTTGCAGGAAGTCATAAATACCACCCAGATGCTCGCGTACATGACCATCGGCAAATTCATAGACCTTGCTTACCAGCCCGTCCAGGAATTCACGGTCGTGGCTTACCACGATAACCGTGCCGTCAAAGGCCTGGATTGCCTCCTTGAGCACATCCTTTGATGCCATATCCAGATGGTTGGTAGGCTCATCAAGTATAAGCAGGTTATTGGGCGTAAGAAGCAGCCGTATCATAGCCAATCGGGAGCGTTCTCCTCCGGAAAGCACCTTAACTTTTTTCTGTCCGGCCTCACCTCCGAACATGAATGCGCCCAGTATATCGTTGATGCGGGTACGGATAGGGCCGGTTGCCACATTGTCTATGGTATCGTGAACGGTTACTTCATCATCCAGCAACTGTGCCTGGTTCTGTGCGTAGTAGCCTATTTGGATATTATGGCCTATGGTTAGCGTACCGTCAAACGGAATCTCGCCCATGATGCACTTGACCAGTGTAGTCTTGCCCTCACCGTTCCGGCCTACAAAGGCAACCTTCTCACCGCGTTTGATGGTAAGGTCAACCCCGCTGAATACAGTATGGTCACCGTAACTCTTGGCCACGCCCTCACAGATTACGGGATAGTTGCCGCTGCGTATAGCCGGCGGGAACTTGAGACGCATGGTCTTGTTATCCACCTCATCTATCTCAATGGGTACTATCTTCTCCAGCATCTTGATGCGGCTCTGCACCTGTACGGCTTTGGTGGGTTTGTAACGGAAGCGCTCTATGAACTCCTTGGCATCGGCTATCTCACGCTGCTGGTTCTCGTAAGCTCTGAGCTGCTGCTCACGGCGCTCCTTGCGCAACTCTACAAACTCGTTGTACTTGACCTTGTAGTCATATATCACACCGCACGATATCTCTATTGTACGGGTAGTCACGTTATTTATGAAAGCGCGGTCGTGACTTACCAGAATCACTGCGTTGCAACGTTTGGCCAGGAACTCCTCAAGCCACTGTATGCTCTCAATGTCGAGATGGTTGGTAGGCTCGTCCAGCAACAAGACATCAGGATGACGCAACAGTATCTTGGCCAACTCAATACGCATACGCCAGCCTCCGCTGAACTCGCTTGTAGCACGGTCAAAATCAGCACGTCGGAATCCCAGACCCAGCAGGGCCTGCTCCAGTTCAGCCTGATAGTTGCCACCGCCCATCATCTGGTAGCGCTCACTCTCACGGGTAAACCGGTCTATCAGAGCGTGATACTCATCACTCTCATAATCGGTGCGCTCAACCATCTGGTTGTTCAGGCGCTCAACTTCGGCCTTAAGTTTATGGATATCCTCAAAGGCTGTCTCAGCCTCCTGTCTTACTGTGCGTGTATCGGCCAGTTTCATAACCTGCGGCAGATAACCTATGGTCATCTCCTTGGGTATGGAAACGGTACCCGAAGTTGGTTGCTGCAGTCCGGCGATAATCTTAAGCATGGTCGATTTGCCCGCACCGTTCTTACCCACAAGGGCAATACGGTCCTTGTCACCTACCACGTAGCTGACATCATGGAACAGGGGGCGGGCCCCGAACTCAACCTTAAGATTCTCTACCGAAAACACTTTCTATCAGGCAAACAGCTTGGCGGGATATACACCCTCCTTTACAAGTTCTGCAATCTTATCTACAACACCCTGACGGTCCTCGGCATATGTTACTCCGAACCACTTTGATGTGGTATCCAGGACCTCGCATGTGGCAGTGCCGCTGTTGATCAGTTCATTAACCATGAGCGGAATAAAGTACTCTGACTTAGGTACGTTGATATTGGCTTTTAGCCACTGTTTGAAGAAATCCTCGGAGTACTTCATGTAATCGGGAGTGAATCCCCATACATTCATTGATACGGGTGTATTGTCACTTATCTGCACCCAGTCTTCACCGTCCTTGTAGCATACTCCGTTCTCACGACGCAGTATCTCGGTGCGCTCCACAACGGTTGTAAGATGACGCTTGGCGTTGACCTCGCATACGCCACGTGATACCTTACCGTTCTCACTCAGGGTGTTGGCTACGCGGAATCCTACCATAGAATAGACGTTCTTTGAGCCTTCAGGCAGTGAGCTAAGGAACTTGCCCATCACCGCAAAGCAGTCACGGCCGTAAAAGTCATCGGCGTTGATTACGCAGAAAGGCTCATTTATTACATCCTTGGCCATAAGCACAGCATGGTTGGTTCCCCAAGGTTTGGTGCGATCCTCCGGACATTTGAATCCATCGGGCAGATCGTTGATACTCTGGAAAACAACCTCAGTCTGAACATGGCCCTCATATTTCTTGAGCACCAGACGACGGAAATCATCCTCAAAATCCTTGCGTATGATGAACACCACCTTGCCGAATCCGGCGCGAATGGCATCAAATACAGAGTAATCCATAATGGTCTCACCACTGGGGCCCAGAGCGTCAAGCTGCTTAAGTCCACCATAACGGCTGCCCATTCCTGCAGCCAAGACAACGAGTGCTGGTTTCATAAATATGCTGTTTTGATAAATATTCCGTTTTAATTTGCAAAGGTAATACTTTACTTTGGCGTTGGCGTTGGCTTTGGCTTAAAAAACCATTATATTCGCACTCAAGAAATCAATTTGAATTATGAGAAGATATCTGATTGGAATTCCTTTAGTGATGGCATTGCTGTTTGCCACAAACTGTAAGAATGGCGGTACACCCGCCCCGGTTGAGGAGGTTGACGCAGACACAATAATCCTTGACGCCGACCAGTACGTGCGTTTTGAGACCTCCAAGGGTAATTTTACCATAAAGCTCTACCGCGAGACCCCATTGCATCGCCACAATATGGTACGCCTGGCCCGCAAGGGCTTTTATGACAACCAGCTCTTTTTCGGCGTGCAGAAAGGCTACAAGATCCAGGCCGGCGACGTCAATTCCAAGAACGCCCCCCAAGGAAAAGAGATAGGAATAGATGAGAAGGATGACACTATAGCATCCGAAGTCAACCCCTGGAAATTCTACCACAAGCGCGGAGCTGTAGGACAGGCCAGTACAGTCCAGTTCAAGTACTCCACCAGCCAGCAGTTCTATATAATAACCGGAAAGAAGGTTAAGACCAGCACGCTTCCCACACAGGAGAAGGCCATAAACAAGAAATACCGTCAGGCCGTAAAGGACTCACTTACCCAGCCTCACGCCAAGGATATACTCACCTGGCAGAAATACGGTGAAAAGAAAAAGATCAGCAAGCTGAATGACCAGCTGAATGACCAGGCCGATGCCATAATGAAAACCCGAGAGGCATTCACCTACTCCCAGGAGCAAACCGATTTCTACGGCAATATAGGCGGAGCACCCAGTCTGGACGGACTTTACACGGTATTCGGTGAGGTAATTGAGGGTATGGATGTAGTTGAGGCCATATCGAATGTCCCTGCCACAGGAACCAACCGCCGTCCCAACCCGGATGTTAAGATAATCAAGGCTTACGTTCTTGAAGACTACCAGGAACCTGCCGCCAAATAACTGTTATAGTTTATCGGCCGCATCCCTGAAACTCTGCCAGAGCGGATCCTCCGGCAGAGGTGCTTTTACATCTATCATCTCATGTGATACCGGATGCTCAAACGTAACATGGAATGCGTGAAGTGATATGCTTCCGTCAGGATTTGAACGCTCGGCCCCATACTTGAGGTCACCCTTTATAGGACATCCCATCCTGGCAAGCTGGCAGCGTATCTGATGATGACGTCCGGTCAGAAGTTCCACCTCAAGCAGATGATAATTTGTGGAACTTGCCACAAGCTTATAGTTCAGGAGCGCATTCTTGCTTCCTGGCACCTCCTTGTCATATGCGTATGACCGGTTCTGTTTCTCATTGCGAACCAGCCAGTGCTCAAGTCTGCCTTCAGGTTCTTTCGGCATGTTTTTTACGATGGCAAGATAACGCTTGTCAACATTACCCACCCGGAACATCTCATTCAGGCGGGAAAGCGCCTTGCTGGTCTTGGCAAGCACCACCACCCCGCTTACAGGACGATCCAGACGATGCGGAACACCAATAAAGACATTTCCGGGTTTGGAGTATTTCTCCTTAAGATATGCGGCTACCGTTTCCGACAACGGAACGTCGCCGGTCTTGTCACCCTGGACTATTTCACCAGCCCGCTTGGAGACAACAATGATATGGTTATCCTCGTAAAGTACCTGCATTACATACTCATTCCGCCGTCAACCTGCAGTACCTGACCGGTCACATATGAACTGTCATCGGACACCAGAAACAGGGCTGCCTTGGCTATTTCCTCAACTTGGGCGCCACGCTGCAGTGGAATTGACTTGCACCACTCCGCCAGCTTCTCCTCGGGGATCTTGCCGGTAGTCATTTCGGTCAGCACAAAACCCGGAGCTATCACATTGGCACGGATTCCGCGTGATGCAAACTCCTTGGCGACAGACTTGGTCAATCCCACCAGGCCGGCCTTTGATGCGGAGTAGTTGGTTTGACCAGCGTTGCCGTGAAGTCCTACAACTGATGAGACGCAAAGTATATTGCCGCTGCGCTGACGCATCATCTGAGGAGTGCAGGCCTTAATGAAATTGAACGCCGATTTCAGGTTGGTATCAATCACCTCATCCCACTGCTGCTCGTTCATACGCATCATCAGGCCGTCACGTGTGATTCCGGCGTTGTTTACCAGCACATCTATATGACCAAACTCCTTGACCACCTCTTCTACCATCTTGGCGGCGCCCTCATAGCTTGCCACATCCACGCGGTAACCCTTGGTTTTAACACCATTGGCACTCAACTCTTTCTCTAAGGCCTGAGCCTTCTCAACACTGTTTATATACACGAATGCCAGGTCTGCTCCTTCGGCTGCAAACAGTTGAGCCATTGCCAGACCAATACCACGGGTTGCTCCGGTAATGAGCACCGTCTTTCCTGTCAGTTTTCCCATATTAACTATTGATTGTTTTTTGATTCATTGTATCCCAGCGCACCGTAGATAAGACGGCGAGCCTCAAAGCGTATCTCTTCCCTGGTATTACCTTGCCACAATTTACCGCGAATGTAAGGCGCCTCAAATCCCCGCATGCAGTTATGCATGATCTCAGCGGTACGACGTACGCTTACCACATCAAAAGTACCCGATGTCTTGCCTTCGGTAATGATATCCTGCAGCAACTGTTTCTGTTTTACATCAAACCCCTTACGGAAATGTTCAAGCCCCCAACTGTTACGGAAGAATCCGGACCTTAACGTTCCGTTACGGTCAACAGTCTCCTTGACAAGTCTGAAATATCCGAACACAAACTCTACAATCTTCTGCTGAGGCGGGAGATTCTGTTGCGCTATTGCCGTCAACTGTACAAGCACCTTCTCAACTTCACTGTTGATGACCGCCTGAAACACCTCAACCTTGCTTTCAAAATAAGCGTACAGCGTACGCCTACTAAGGCCTGCCTCCTCGGCTATATCAATCATAGTAGTCTCATCATAACCCTTGCGCACAAACAGGTTTTTGGCGGCGTTGATGAATTGAAGTCGTGTCTTTGGATTTTCCATAATTTCAATTAGGGTTACAAAATTACAAAAAATGTGTAACAATAAGATTTCTGCCGAAAAAGATTTGCATGCATTGCACAAAAGGACTATCTTTGCACTCGCAAAACAGAAATCGCGGAGTGGAGCAGAGGTAGCTCGTTAGGCTCATAACCTAAAGGTCGGAGGTTCGAATCCTTCCTCCGCAACAAAGAAAGAGGTCCGGTTGGACCTCTTTTCTTTATTACGGAGGAAGGGTTCGAACCCCATTCCTTTTTTTAGTTCGCTAACGCGAACGGGCGGCCAACCCGGCCGCTCTCGCTCGCATACTCGCTTCGCCCCAATACGATTGTACCTGCGTAATCAGGCTTGGAAGTTCTTGGCGTTTAGGATCAACATGGAGGTTGCTTCGGGTGCTGCCTCCTGTTTGGGTTCAACCTTCTTCTCGTATTTTAACTTATCGTTCTTAGTGATGGTGTAGATCAGGTTGGTCCTGTAGCAAATCCAGCATACCAGACCTATACCTATAAGCCAGTAGATAAGTTTCTTCCACCAGGGAGTCTTGTCGGCAAACGGATCGGGCTCAGCCTTGACGGGAGTCTTACCTACCTCTGTAAGTGTGGCACCGAATGTTATATTCACCTTGACGGCAGCGTTGATTGCCCATCCGTTTGCATTGAGCAGCGGAGACAGGTTACGCTTACGCAGCTTGAGCCAAGCCAGAAGCATTGAAGGTCCCGAAATTACCAGCAAAACCACAGCAATCAGCACCAGCCACTGCCACCAGACAAATCCTGAAAGACTCTTGGCAACAGAAGCCAAAGCAGCACCTATAGCAGCAAATGCCAAACCTATTGCAGCAAAGATACCTGCAAACTTGGCTATATCAAACGGCGGTTTCTTTTCGGCGCTTCCTGCAGCAGCGCCATCAACCTTGGTCGTCATATCTGCCATAACCTTGCTGTCCTTCTCGGCAGCCTTCTTCTCTATTGATGTCTCCACGTAGCGGGCAACCTTACGATAAGGAGTCCAGAAAGCCTGACGTATGCTGATAGGATTCTCTACGATCTTGAACACTGTAGCATCCCACTCTACGCCTGCGCGGTCATAGAACAAGCCGTGTTTGCCCTCTCGAAGGTCCGATACATCTCCATTGGTCATTACGGCTGCAATGATCATCTTGTCGCCGTTGATCTTATTTACGCAGTTGCAGTAAAGGATAAACATTCCGCTCAGGGATGTAGCGGTTCCGTGCGGTCCCATATCGGGTACCTTGATACAAAGCTCGCAGCAACGCTCATCGATATAGAGCTCACCGGCCTGGAATATTGCCTTGTATTCAGGATCATAGAAATCACGGAATGAAACAAAATTGCAAAGGAACGTGTAGAAGTCACGATACAGATGCAGCAGTTTGGCCACCTCATCAATTGAAAGAGACTCGGACTCAAGAGCCTTGTCGTCATCAATCAGCTTAAGCAGGTCTGCCTTACGGTCAGCCTTGATAAGTGCATTGACCTCATCCAGGCCCAGAGCCTCAACCTCGGTGCCGGCCTTCTGTCCCAGCCATGCCTCATAAGGTGCCAGTTTGGCAACGAATGCACTCCACTGCTCCTCCGAAATCTCTGATGCACCCTTGAACTCCTTCTCCAGAGCCAGTTTATTCAGTTTGTCAAAGGTTGCCTGCCAAACCGGATTGATACGACCGTCAATAGGAAGCATCTTGCAGTCCGATACACGAGCCAGAGGATAAGTTGAAATCTCATCGGCACAGGTTGACAGGTCCTTGTCGCTGATAGTCTCAATACGTGTCACCGACACATCCAGAGCGTTTGTGCTGCCGGCATGGAACATAGCCAGCTTGCAACGCATAAAGTAGTCTGCCACCTTAGCCTTGATGGACTGAACTATATCATAAACGGCAGCAGTGTCATCGCCAAACGGAAGGATGGCATCCTTTCCATCGGCTGCAGCGTTTTTCCAGGCTGAATAGGCAGCAAGAGCGCCATAGAACTTTTCGAGCAACTCTGCATCAACTCCCTGCAGACCGCTGCGGTCAGTCTTTCCGCCAACCGATGCTATGCACTCCGCAATGGTTTTCTTAAGAGCCTCATCATCTGTAGACTGCTCGGTGATTATGCCGTCACCGTTAAGGGCTGTCTTGGCAAAGATAGCCACGCTGTCGTCTGCATCGGCTACCGATATGCTATCCTTCTCCAGACCAAGATTCTTAAGAATCTGTTTGGCCGATGCCAGCAGTCTAGCACCATCAGGATTATCGGTATTTATAGCTGAGAGCGGAAGCGAATCCTCCTTCTTTAAAAGCATATCAGGATCCTTCAGGACAGAGGTAAGCCACTCTGCAGTCTTTACGACCTCATTCACATGGATGCGTCCGTCATTGTTGTAATCCAGCATCTTGAGAGTCTTTGAATCGAACTCCAATCCCACAACCGGAGAACTCAATACTGTCCACAACTTCTGGTCCAGCTCACCCAGATGCTTTATGTCCTCACCGCTCTTAATGTTTACGCGATTCTTTCCACCTATCGTGGAGAATTTCCAATCATAATTACCCATAAGCTATTTTGTCCTTTAAAAAATTCCGTATATAGTTATTGTATTATCACCTTCTTTCCGTTTATGATGTTTATCCCCTTCTGAGGAGCATCCAGCCTGCGTCCAAGCAAGTCATAAATTACATCCTCCTTCTCCTGAGATATAGGTATTACCATACTTGGCACAGCTCCCTGACCAATAAGCAGAGGCAGCATTATCTCTCCATACCGTTTTCCAAGTGTCCTGTATCCTTGTGTAGAGAAATGGTATTCATCCATATAATTCAACCCTTCCGAAGAAGCTACATAAGCAATATCTTTTCCCGTTTTTTCCTTAAAGAAATCAGGGAGCATATCAATATACTGTCTTGCTCCGGATGCAGGAGCGGGATTACCATTAAACGTACGCAAAGGCTCACCGGCAATGAATGGAACAGAGTCAATTTGGAGATTCAAGTCAGACAGCAGATTTGTATATAGTGTATAGACATCCTCTAACCATGTAGTTCCGTTGGCTCCTGATTCTCCCTGATGGAAAATTATACCTTTTATTACTCCCGACTCCTGCGCTTTTCGGGCCATTTCGACAAGTTTTCCATACGGATAGTTGCCATATTGGGCTGCAGCATCCTTAACCCATGATCCTGTCTCTGATGCTCCTATGTAATTTGATGCGACTGTATTGTTTTTACTGAAAGCCTCTATCTGTGCTCCGTCAACAGCAACAACAACCACTCCTATTTTATAGCGTTCATCCAACCCTTTAACCAGGGTTCTTCCAAAATAATCGGTAACTCCAAGTTTGGTATCCGGGCGAACGATTGGAGGCTTAGCAGTCTCCCAAGTACCTATCTTGGATGGATTACTGTCCACGATTATCATCTTCTTGTATCTGGCCCAGTCCTCATCAGTAAAATCAGAAGTGCTATTTGTATCCTTACTTTGAATGTTAGCCTTACCCTGCATATTGGACTGACCTATTCCAAGGAAAATAAAGAAATTAGGATCCGGCTCCTGAGCCATAATCCCATCAAATGACAAACCTTGGCTTGTCAGCATAGCCATAACTGAAAACAAAACTTTAGAAAGATACTTTTTCATACAGGCAAATATAATCAAATAAACGACATTTGTTTCCCTAATACCCCCAAATTGTAACAAAGAGGTTATTATATCACAAAAAAACATACCTTTGAAGAACACACATCCATAAAAATGAAAAAAGCAATAATGATTCTGGCACTGGCGCTTGCAACAAGCGCAAATGCCCAACGGGAGATACGCCTCTACGACGGAGTTGCACCAGGCAGCGAGGGGATACAGGACAACGAACGTATAACACGCGGTCCAGATGGGAACATACAGAGCATATCAGGAGTTGTAACGCCCTCCATAACAGTATACCTGCCCGATGCTGACAAATCAACCGGTACAGCCGTAATTCTATGTTCAGGCGGAGGTCTGATGTCTCACTCCTGGGGCAGCGATGTAATAAATATGGCCCGATGGCTCAATGAGCGCGGTATCGCGGCCATCGGACTTAAATACCGCACCCGCGTAATGGGAGGTGGCCCAGGCGGTCCTAGAATGGGAGGAGGCGGTCAGGCACTCAGCGCATCGGTTACCGAATTTGCCAAGATAACCAAGTCCAACGCCAATCCAGACACTTCCGAGAGCGGAGTCAAAAACATTGACAACGCAATCAACGACGCAATCCGCGCCATGGAGATAATACGCGAACATGCCGCCGAGTGGCATATCAATCCTGACAAAATCGGATACTTAGGATTCTCAGCCGGAGGAGGAGTAGGAATTGGAGCAACAGTTAGGGCCGATGCCGCTCACAGACCCGCCTTCATGGCAACCATCTATGGCCCCTCTCTTATAGACGTTGAGGTTCCTCAGAATGCTCCAAAACTCTTCATCGCCACCCGAGGCGACCATCACAATGTAGCAGCCGGTCTCGTATCACTCTACCTTGACTGGAAGCGGGCCGGAGCAAACGCCGAGATGCATCTTTACGACGACGGCACAGGCCCCTTCGGTCCCGATGATCCCGGCAACACAAGCGGAACTTGGCGCGAATCATTCTACCGCTGGCTACAATTCAACCACTTCTGACGCAAAGGGGTCGTTTAAGAATGCGTCATTTTCAAGGTAAGTGAGTTGCCTCCGCTGTTCTAATATGTTTGGGACAGCTCCATCAAACAGCAGCCCAATCACACCTTGCAGCAAAAAAAACGCAGGTACAGCGTATCGGGGCGAAGCGAGTATGCGAGCGAGAACGGCCGGAGGCCGTCCCGTTTGCGAAGCAAACTAAAAAGAGGTGGCGGCTACCTACTCTCCCACTTGCCCAGTTCCGCGGATGCGGAACTAAAATAATCTTAATGGTACTGCGCAAGTGGGGATACCACAAAAAGAAAGAGAGCCAAGGATTTGATTCCTCAGCTCTCCTGAAAAACGGCGGCTACCTACTCTCCCACTTGCCCAGTTCCGCGGATGCGGAACTAAAATAATCTTAATGGTACTGCGCAAGTGGGGATACCACAAAAA
>JAZSKJ010000013.1:0-9969 GCA_045534785.1 Bacteroidaceae bacterium
CGCTTACATATAGAATTAATACTAGATCCTTCTTCAAGCATCTTTATGTACTTGATTCGATCCTCAACTGAATGTTTCTTGCGCGTTTTTGACATAATAAAACCCCGAAAGTTTTTTGTCTAACTTTCGGGGTTCATATCAGACCGCGAGCCTTTCTTTTTATTTTACAACCCCCTGTTTTATCAGGTATTCCGCTATCTGAACAGCGTTCAGGGCGGCACCCTTGCGGATCTGATCGCCTACAATCCAGAAGCACATCACATTGGGATTGGCTATATCCTTGCGGATTCGGCCCACGTATACCGGATCGGTTCCGGCCAGGAACAGAGGCATGGGATATTCCTTCTTGGCGGGATCATCCATAAGGACAAGACCCTCACCATTCTTTACGGCCTCACGGAAAGCCTCAACCGATACCGGCTCCTCGGTCTCTGCCCAGATAGCCTCAGAGTGGCAACGGAGAGCGGGAACGCGTACGCATGTGGCGCTGCACTTTATATCGTTGTGGAACATCTTGCGGGTCTCGTAGAACATCTTCTCCTCCTCCTTGGTATAACCGCTCTCCTTGAACACGTCAATGTGCGGGATAAGGTTGAATGCCAGCTGATAGGCGAACTTGTTTACGGTAACCTCCTCACCTGCCAGAGCCTGACGGTACTGCTCCTCGAGTTCCTTCATTGCAGCCGCACCTGCACCGCTGGCAGCCTGATAGGTTGAAACCTGAACGTTCTTGACGGGCGACAGGTCATTCAGAGCCTTAAGTGCTACAATCATCATGATGGTTGAGCAGTTGGGATTGGCTATTATGCCTTTGGGACGGACCAGAGCATCCTCAGGGTTGACCTCAGGAACCACCAGAGGAACCTGCGGATCCATACGGAAAGCGCTGGAGTTATCAATCATAATAGCACCGTACTTGGTTATGGTCTCGGCAAATTCCTCGGAAGTGCCGCCACCGGCCGATACGAATGCTATGTCTATGCCTTTGAAATCATCATTATGCTGCAGAAGCTTGACCTGGATCTTCTTACCGCCATAGGTGTAATATGATCCGGCACTACGGGATGACCCGAACAAAACCAACTCATCGAGCGGAAATTTACGCTCTTCCAGCACACGCAGGAACTCCTGTCCTACGGCTCCGCTGGCTCCAACAATTGCTACTCGCATAGGATAATCTGTTATAGTATGAATAATTCGGGCGCAAAATTAGTGTTTCCTTATAAAATAGAGCACCTGTAAAGTATAAAAACTCAAAATAACGAATCAAAATCGGCCGAAACTGTATATTTTTGCATCATAAATAAAACTCCGCAGGAGATGATTGAACTTGACAACATAACAAGGAGTTTCGGAACTCTTCAGGTGCTCAAAGGCATCAGCCTCAAAGTTGATAAGGGAGAAGTAATAAGCATAACCGGACCCAGCGGCGCAGGCAAGACCACCCTGCTTCAGATAATGGGATCGCTTGACAGGCCGTCCGGCGGGCACGTTCTCTATAACGGACAGGATATAACCCGCATGAACGAGAAGACACTGTCGGCATTCAGGAACAAGCACATAGGATTCGTATTCCAATTTCATCAGCTGCTGCCGGAGTTCACAGCATTGGAAAACATAACCATACCCATGCTGATAGGCGGCGGCAGCATGCGTCAGGCCACAGCCAAAGCCAAGGAACTGCTCGAACTGCTGGGGCTGGCAGACAGAGCCGACCACAAGCCGTCAGAGCTTTCGGGTGGCGAGAAACAGAGAATTGCAGTAGCGCGTGCACTGGCCAATCAGCCTGATGTAATCCTGGCAGATGAGCCATCAGGCAGTCTTGACACCAGGAACAAGGAGGATCTTCACAAACTGTTCTTCAGCCTTAGGGACCAGCTGGGACAGACATTCGTGATAGTCACTCACGATGAATCACTTGCCGCGATGACAGACCGCACCATCCATCTGCTGGACGGAGAAATCGCCGATTGACTACCATTTGGTCATTCTGAGTATTGTCTTGTCTCCTGTAAGAATCAGCTCCTTGCCTTTCAGTTTTGTTACGGTAAACGTTGAGACTTTGGCTGCAAGCCCTGTTATCTTGAGTCCATAATCAATACCGGCCCAATTGCTCTCATCATACATGGAGAAATCCAGGACAAGAGTCTTTCCGTTATCAGTCAGGATACCTATTGCCGAGAATTCACTGTTGTTATTCTCAATCATCACAAGATCCCTTGCAAAACTGAACCATATTCCCTCCTTGGATTCCAAATTGCACGGATTCCCGAACAGATCCTTTCCGTCAGGATACTCCACGCTGTCCAGACGCCAAAGATAATCCAGCTTGTCATTGTGGAACATGTTTTCGCATGAGTCCATTGAAAGGACAAGGGTCAAAAGCAGGACCAGTACAGTAAATCTTCTCATAATACTTTCCATGACTTTGAAACCGTAAGCATTACCCCGGTATTGTTGCCCAGCATATCACCGCTATCCAGATCAAAACCCAGAGACAGGCCGAAATTCCAACCGTATGTATCGCCGGACAGGTAAGTCCCTTCAATCATACATGATGTAATCCTTTTTGTCTTGTTGAAAGGGTCCTCATAAGTACCCCAGTGGCATGTTGATGTGAGCAGCGTCCTGTAATCAAAATGAGAGCCGATGCCTCCTTCCACGCCCACATGATACATGAGAACACGGTTACTTACAAAACGTTGATTAAAATCCCTGTTATATACCGGAGACAGCAGCAAAGGGTTACCAATAGCATAACCGTGCATACTGTAAGAATCATACAACTCGTGGGTATACATACCGTCTCGCCCGTCAACCCCTTCCATTACCGGATAAACAGGCGCCCTGTAAATAGGTCCGCACTGACCTCGGGTATTCAGGAGCTCCAGCACTACATTTCTTACGGACAAGCCGTCGGGCAGAGTCACTTCAAGTCCGAACAATCCGTCAAACCAGTTTCGTCTGAATCCGTAGAAGACAAACTCCTTCTGTCCGTTTACATCGTTCTTATACTCAATTCCCAGCATGCTGGAATGGTCTTCAAAGAAATGCTCATAATAAGCCCTGGCACCCCACTCGCGTCCAACGTAATTGAGAAACAGATGCCAACTGCCTAGCGAATTACCGTTCTCCTTACCTTGCTCTCCTACTGCATTGACAGGCAGCAAAGCCGTAAGATATGCCTTTGGCCCTGACGGCAGCTCATATTTCTGGTATATATCGCCATAATATAGTTCCCTGTTATGCATAGCACCTCCGAATACGCAATACATTTCAAGGCCCAATGTCGCTTCAAGGGGGAACCGCTCCAAATCACCGAACTTGACAAAAGCATCTTTTGTATGAAGCAGAATGCCATCGGTATATCTGTCTGTCGTTATGGCCGATGCAGCCTGATCCCTTCTCCATTTATCATCGGTAAAACGGCCATAACCGATATGGCCTTTAACCGAGAACCAGTTTCCCAGGATAGGAACACGTGTATAATCCGGTATACCTAATCTGATTTGAGGAACAGGCCGACTGTTTCCTGACCATGTCAGTCCTCCACTGCTCAACCTGTGGTTCTTCTGTTCTCCCCAGCGCTCTTTCATGCCGACGGACATACCAAGCCACTTGTAATCCACATCCGCATAAAGCTGATGCAGGAAAAGATTGTCCTGCAGTCCGGCTCCCACACCCATATCCACACCGTATCCCAGCCTTAATCCGCCTGGCCCGGCAAGACCACCTATAGCAGTCAGGTGAGCATATCCGTTACTGCTCTCCACCGACGGAAGCCCCTGGCGATTGGAAGTATGCCAGAAGGGGGCGTAATCACCACTGCCGGTCATACCCACGCTCTCCAAACTGAGAACAAGAGTTGAACCTGCCCCCTGACCCATCATACGGAAAGGCAAAAGCAATAAAACTATAATAGGAATGAGTTGTCTTACTGTCAGTCTCATGTGTTATTACTGATTGGTGCAAAGATAATAAAAAAGAACGGCAACCATCAGGCTGCCGTCCTTTGTTTGATATCCCGGAATCAGGCGTTTGCTCTCTTCTCGCGGATACGGGCCTTCTTACCTGTGAGATTACGCAGGTAGTACAGCTTGGCACGACGTACCTTACCGATCTTGTTCACCTCAATGCTGTCAATAGCCGGTGAGCTGATGGGGAAAATACGCTCAACACCAACGGTACCTGACATCTTACGAACGGTGAAACGACGGTTGTCACCGTGGCCGCTGATCTTGATTACTACACCACGATAGAGCTGGATACGCTCCTTGTTACCCTCAACGATACGGTATGCTACTGTTACGGTGTCGCCAGACTTGAATGCGGGGAACTTGCCCTCATTACCGGTAGCAAATGCCTGTTCTGCAACTTTGATTAAATCCATTGTTCTGGAAATTCTTGAGTTTGTCATATGCTAGAGCGACATACCAAGTTACTCTTCCTTGACAGCGATCGCATAAAGCGGCGCAAAGATAGTATCTTTTTCTTTCAAAGCAAAATAAAATCACTCAAAATAGAGAGTAACGACTATCATGCTGCTCTGGGCCATATCAAGCGCATCGCAATACTTGAGCAGGGACGGGTCTTTCAGGTCAGTACGATTCTTATCCAATATATCCTTAAGACCGAAACAGAATTTGATTTCGGG
Source organism: Bacteroidaceae bacterium (assembly GCA_045534785.1). Taxonomy (GTDB): domain Bacteria; phylum Bacteroidota; class Bacteroidia; order Bacteroidales; family Bacteroidaceae; genus Colenecus. Next base: position 4,655 of record JAZSKJ010000013.1, read on the forward strand.
TATCATCTTAAAGAACGGGTAATAAAGGTCCAGGCCCATACCAACCTCGAACATCATATCAGACCGTTTAACAAGAATCTCCTTCCCTTTCTTGACCGTAAGGTCAACCGTGGGGGCAAGTCCTGTCACCACGTAAGGCCGATAGTTGTTGAAACGGGCCGCGCTTATCTTAAGGTCTATGGGCACAGACATATATGTGGACTTGACATATTGCTCAACAACCTTTCCGGTCCGCTGCTCCTTGAACACCACCTTCTTGTCGCCGAAATGCATTGTCGGAATGAACCTTACCGACAGCCAGTCGTTGGCCTTCATCTCACCCAATACACCCACGCTGAATCCGGGTGTGTATTCGGGCACATCGGCATACCAATATTCAGGTATTCCGTTCTGGTTTATGTATGGAAGGCCGTTGTTGGCAAGCCTCATATCCTGGATGTTGAGACCCACCAGAAAACCGTAGTGCCACACTCTGTCATCCAGGAACGGGCGGTTCTGTATCTTACGCTCCTGCGCACAGAGTCTGCCCGTTCCCGCCACGGGAGCAAGCATAATAAGGACTGTGGCAAGCAGCCACTTTGTAATACCACGGCTTTTATTCATCCTTATAAAAACGATAAAAACGCAAGGTTATTGTAAAAAAGCCCAAGCCATTTGGCAGAGTACCCAAAAGTGTGTATTTTTGCGCCACATAAACCAAAATCAAAAGACAACTATGGCATACGTAATTGGTGACGACTGCATCGCTTGCGGAACTTGCATCGATGAGTGCCCGTCAGAGGCTATCTCCGAGGGCGATAAGTACTCAATCAACCCTGACCTGTGCGTAGACTGCGGCACTTGCGCCGGTGTCTGCCCGTCAGAGGCTATCCACCCGGGAGAATAAAAAAATCCCGACAGAACCCAAAAGAGAGGATCCCTAAAAGAAGGAATCCTCTCTTTTTTTTCCAGAAGGGAAAAATCTACTCCCTAGTTAGGGCGTAAAATTTCCCTAACTAGGGAGTAAAAAATCACTCTAAAATACAGACGTTATTTCAGGTTGGCAAGAGCCTCCTTTACTCTGCGAAAAGCTTCAACAATTTTCTCCTCGCTGGTGGCGTAACTGAACCTGATGCACTCGGGTGAGCCGAAAGCCGTTCCGCCAACGGTTGCCACGTGACCTACCTCAAGCAGATACATTGCCAGATCCTCGGCACTGTTTATAACCTTGTCGCCGTAACGCTTGCCAAAGTATGAGTCGCACTTGGGGAACAGATAGAAAGCACCCTGCGGGTTGTTGACCTCAAAGCCCGGAACCTCCTTGGCCAGGGACACAATCAGGTCACGACGCTTCTGGAACACCTTACGCATTTTCTCAACGTCATCCTGCGGGCCGTCAAAAGCCACCTGGGCGGCTTTCTGAGCCACCGAGCAGGTTCCGCTGGTATATTGGCCCTGAAGCTTGTTGCAAGCCTTTACAAGCCATTCGGGACCGGCCATGAAACCTATACGCCATCCGGTCATTGCGTAGGCCTTGGAGACGCCGTTGATAACTGCAATACGATCCTTGTCAACAAACTGTGCCAGACTCTGGTGTCCGCCTATGAAGTTGATATGCTCGTAAATCTCATCGGACACAATGAATACATCGGGATACTTGTTAAGCACCTTGCCGATAGACTCAAGCTCCTCCTTTGTATATACCGAACCGGTGGGGTTTGAAGGAGAGCAGATCATTATAGCCTTGGTCTTGGGAGTGATGGCAGCCTCAACCTGAGCGGCAGTAACCTTGAAGTCCTGGTCAATACCGGCCTTGATAACTACGGGAACACCTCCGGCCAGTTTAACCATCTCGGGATAGCTTACCCAGCAGGGTGAAGGCAGAAGCACCTCATCGCCCGGGTTGATGATAGCCATGATGACATTACACAGAGACTGCTTGGCACCTGTTGATACCAGAATCTCAGAGGGAGCGTAGTCAAGACCATTCTCACGCTTGAGCTTATCGGCGCAAGCCTTGCGCAGCCACATGTAACCGGGAACGGGAGAATATTTTGAGTAGTTCTGCTCCACTGCCTCAACAGCAGCCTTCTTCACGTAATCAGGCGTATTGAAGTCGGGCTCACCCACACTCATGTTGACTACATCGACACCCTGTGCCGACAGTTCGTTACTCTTCTGCAGCATTGCGAATGTTGCCGATGCCGCAAGTCTGTTGACTCGATCTGAAATCTGTGCCATACTATTTATTGTTTTTTGTCATATATCCAATCAAATTGTCTGCCGCCTGGGTGGTCTTGACCATCTGACGTTTTAGCTTACGTGTAAACAGCCACGCCCTTAACTCAAACAGCAAGCCTACAGGGAACAGGATACCCACCAACTTATCGGCCCACTCTTTTGCAAACGGCCGTTGTACTCCGTGAATCTGCAGCAGCGGGAACCCGTTAAGCATCTCCAGTTCTATACGGTCGCGGCTGTTTCCAAGTTCCGTAACCAGACCCTCAAGTTCTGTATTAAGTTCAGTAAGTTCGGCCGTATCAACAGTTCCAAAAAACAGGTCGCTGTAACGGGGAACCGAGTTGAGCAGGACAGACTGCTCAAGCTTTATGCTACGGGCCTTGATATCCTCCAATGACTCAAGACACTTGTTACGGTCCGGATCTTCTATCACCACATCCTTGCGCACTATATTGCGGCTTACCTTGGTGCCGAACCAGTATCTGACGAATTCAGTGATGACATCAAACTGGAACAGTGTGGAATCACCGTTAGCCTTAACCGTAAAGAAGACGCTGAGTGGCGCAAGCACCATAACGCTGAACCAGCAGCCCACAATACTCCATTCGCCCTCGCGGTACATCTTATCACCCGATACGGATGTGATATAGAACAGGATGAATGTAAAAACCGATATTATGACCGGCACACCCAGTCCGCCCTTTCGGATTATGGCACCCAACGGGGCACCGATAAAGAAGAATATCAGGATTGAAAGGGCATTGGTTATCTTCTTCATCCACTCTATCCAATGCTTGCGTATGGTACGGTCACCATAATACATGTTGGAACTCTTTATGGCCAGCTCACTGGCCTGAGTCTGTATGGTGGAACGCATATTGCTCCTTATCTCAAGCTGTCGGTTCCTGCTGGAAACGGCAAATACGCTGTCGGCGTTTATCAACTTGGACTTAAGGTTTGCAAATGAAACCGAATCATTTTTCTGCATACGGTAGGTATTGAGCGCCGTAACCCTATACTCGCTCATGTTGCCGCGTCCTATACTGTCCTGATTGTTGGAGAGGGAGTCTATGGTATGCTTTATCTCATTCATGTTCTTGCTCAGGGCCTGTGAACTCACCAGTCCGTCGGGAGCCTGTTTCATACCGGAGTTGAACTCCAGAAGGATATGTTTCTCACGGAAGCCCTCACGTCTGTAGGGTTTTCCTTTGCTGTTCATATCCTTCTCCTGGCAAAACTGCTCTCCGCTGAACAGATGCAGATAAAGATGCTGCTTATCGGCCGATGTCTCTATGTATGCGGAATCCGAGACTATCACGCTCAGGTTCTCATAACCTTCCCGGTGGTCATATATAGTTACGTCATAAAGACCTCCTGTCTTGAAATCCTTATGCTTGACGAACATGTTGAATCCCTGTATCTGGTTGTAGAACACACCTTCGGGAATCTCCAGCTCAGGATTCTTCTCGTTTATGGAGTAGATAAGGGAATACAGGTTCTTGGCCGCATGAGGTACCGTAACGTTCTGGAAGTAGAACGACACTCCTGCCAGAAGGATGGAAAAGACCATCACCGGACGCATTATCCTGAGCAACGGGATGCCTGCGGTCTTCATGGCCAGCAGTTCCAGACGCTCTCCAAAATTACCGAATGTAATGAGCGATGCCATAAGCACAGCCAACGGCAAAGCCTGAGGAACCAGCGTGAGAGCGAACTCCCAGAAGAACTTGGCCAGGAATGCGAAACTGAGACCCTTGCCCACAATGTCCTCGGCATAACGCCACAGCACATTCATCAGGAGCACAAAAAGACATATGGCAAACGCTGCCACAAAAAGCAGCAGGAAGCTTCTGAGAATAAAAATATCAAGTCTTTTTGGTCTCATTCAGACATGCAAAATTTTCCAAACTGCAAAGATACAACAAGCAGAGAGAAGAAAAAAGGACAAGGTCAATTTTTATTCCGAGGCGCAGTGTATACTCAAGCGAAGCTTAGGGTACGAAAAAATTGCATGATATTTTACCAGTTAGGATTATTTCAGGTTTCTACAGACCACAGCGGCGCAATGACTCTATGGAGGTATCCCACAGACTGCGCACATCATCCTCGGCATTGGAATCGGCAAAGTCCGTTATCTCAAGGGTATAGTTTGATGTGAGGTCATTCTTGAGAATGCGCATCTCAAAAAAGGTACCGGGCTCATCATCGATCCAGTGGAAACGTACATATGTATTCTGGCGGCAGTTTATGAGCTCAGCATCACGCGACTCATGCTTACCCCATATGAAGCTGAAGTTCTTGCCGTCTGAGCGGACATCATCGGCAAACCATGATGTCAAGCCTGGAGCCGTAGCTATAGCTTCCCATATCATAGGTACTGACTGTGAACTCAAACCATATTCCAGAACAACTTTCGTCTTTGACGGTATATTTTTCTCTGTAGCCATAGTAATAATAATGTCCTTATTGCAAAGAAATATTAAAATCATTTAATTTCCAAATATTAACCGAATATTTTTTCCGATAAAATATGGCGCTTAAAAGTTGCAGGTATCAAAAAACGGCATTACCTTTGCACCCGCTTATTAAGCGATGGCGGGATAGCTCAGCTGGTTAGAGCGCATGATTCATAATCATGAGGTCCCCGGTTCAATCCCGGGTCCCGCTACGAAAGGCAGATGTGTTTTACATCTGCTTTTTTTTGTTTGTGTACCTTCTGTGAAAAAGCCAAGTCTCTTTTTTGTTTTCCCTTGAGGTTTTCTGAAAAAGATGAAGACGTTTTTCAAAAAGCTTGATGTTTTCTTCGCTTGATTTTCTTATATCATTCTTTTTTTTATTTCTTTTAACTAAATGGATTAGTTGTCTAACGAAAATATTTAGTTTCTTTGCAGTAACAAAACGAAAAGCTATGAAAGGATTGACAGCAAAGGAAGAAGAAATGATGGGCTTTTTTTGGGAAAAGGGCCCTTTGTATGTGAAGGAAATTATAGAATTCTATGATGAACCTCGTCCTCATTTCAATACTATTTCCACTTATGTGCGTTCGTTGGTATAAAAGGGATATGTAGGTCATAAAGGATTAAGTCGGATCGTAG
>JAZSKJ010000022.1:0-73501 GCA_045534785.1 Bacteroidaceae bacterium
AGACTTCGCCTCGGGATAAAAAATGAGTAAACTCCCTTTTTCTCCTCTCGGCTTGCACTAATTTAAAGCTTCGCTTTGAATATAGACTTCGCCTCGGGATAAAAAATGAGTAAACTCCTTTTTCCTCCTCTCGGCTTGCACTATATTTGCATACAGTTAACGAGTTAAGAAATATGATTCTCATTATCGCCGCCATACTGCCAGCCTTACTGTTATGGATATATACTTGTAAACGTGACGCCCAACCCGAACCTATGTCACAGATGCTTAAGGCATTCCTTTACGGAGCGCTGATATGCCTGCCGGTGTCTTTTGTTGAGCAGGGCATAAGCGTGTTGCTTTTCGGCCCAGGCGGTTCACCCACAACGCTTACAGGGTCAACAATAGAGGCATTCCTGGTGGCTGCTGTTCCTGAGGAGGGCTTTAAACTTCTTGCATTATGGCTTGTCCTGCGCAAGAATCCCTATTTTGATGAGCATTTTGACGGCATAGTCTATGCTGTCTGTGTAGGCCTGGGGTTTGCCGCCATTGAGAATCTGGGATATGTAATGATGAATGCCGATGCGTGGCTGTCAGTTGCCATAACCCGTGCTCTTCTGGCCGTGCCCGGTCATTACGCTTTCGCCGTTTTCATGGGATATTACTACTCCCTATACCATTTTGGCCAAAAAACATCCCGTACCCTGTTGCGTATCTTCCTTGTTCCGGTATTGGCACACGGATGCTATGACGCATTTGCCCTGACCGGTACAGTGGAACCCGTATTGGGAGGAATCAGCTTCATAGTCCTGATATTCTTCTGCGTCAAGATGCACAAGAACGCCCGCCGGAAAATCATGGCCCAGGTGGAACAGGACCGCAAGGTGCATCTGGAGTAAAACAAGCTAAACCATAATGCAAAATATCCATCCCTGAGAAAATATATTTTCCCACCTGAGTTTTTTTATTTTCCCACCTGGGAATTTTATTTTTCCCACCTGGGATTTTTAATTTTCTCACCTGGGAAAATTTCGCGCCTTAACTGTGGATGTTGTCTTGCTCTGTGATTTGCATTCATATTTTGAGCATCTTAAATTATCCATCTTTTGGTGCGGATGATTTCTTTTACATGATTTGTTGATTAGGTACAATAGATTTATGTGAGGTACACATTGTACCCCGGTTCGGTCAGACTTTTTTGTGTCGGGAGTTACATGGGGATAAATTGTCCCTATGTATTAAAACAAGAAAAAATTTCAATGATTTACGCGCTATTTCATTGAAAAAGTGTAATTTTGCGAGCCGATTATTATCAACCCTTGCATAAAGGGTTAGTTATTAGCGTGTTAAACCCCCGAGTACGGGTTCTGCGGTATAGCGTAACTGCGGAAAACAAGCGTTAGGGAGTTTCCATGACGTCGGGATGACGGAGAGGTTGCGTAGAGTAATGAAAATGTTTAATTATTGATTTAAAGTTTAGAATGGATACTTTAAGTTACAAGACTGTTTCGGCCAACAAGGCTACCGTAAATAAGGAATGGGTCGTGGTGGATGCCAAGGACCAGGTCCTGGGCCGCTTCGCCGTGAAGGTTGCCAAGCTGCTGCGCGGTAAGTACAAGCCAAATTTCACTCCGCACGTTGACTGCGGCGACAATGTCATCGTTCTCAATGCCGATAAGGTTGTCCTGACCGGCAAGAAATGGACCGACAGGGTTTACCTGCGTTACACCGGTTATCCCGGCGGTCAGCGCGAGACCACACCTTCACAGCTGATGGCTAAGCCCAACGGCGCTGAGAGACTTATGAAGAAAGTTGTTAAGGGTATGCTGCCCAAGACCAAGCTTGGTGACAAGCTTCTGGATAACCTCTATGTTTATGCCGGTACAGAGCACAAGCATGAGGCACAGCAGCCCAAGGCAATCGATATCAATTCACTTAGTTAATTTGAAAGAGAATGGAAGTAATCAATGCAATAGGCCGTAGAAAAAGCGCCGTAGCACGTGTCTTCGTTTCTGAAGGAACAGGTAAGATTACCATCAACAAGAGAGATCTGGCAGTATACTTCCCGTCATCACTGCTTCAGTACGTAGTTCTCCAGCCTCTTAAGAAGCTTGATGTGGCAGAGAAGTATGATATCAAGGTTAACCTGGACGGTGGCGGTTACAATGGCCAGGCCAACGCCCTGCGTCTTGCTATCGCACGCGCTCTCGTTAAGATCAATCCTGAGGATAAGAAGGCCCTTCGTTCAGAAGGCTTCCTGACCCGTGATGCCCGCTCTGTTGAGCGTAAGAAGCCCGGTCAGCCCAAGGCACGTCGCAGATTCCAGTTCAGTAAGCGTTAATACGCCGAATCTGTGTTTAGTATCTAAACTGTCGGGATCTGCCGCATAAGGGACAGCTACCCGACGGTTGTTAAAACAGAATGTAAACAAACTAACAAACTATTTATGTCAAGAACAAATTTTGAACAGCTTCTCGAAGCTGGTTGCCACTTCGGCCACCTGCGCCGCAAATGGAATCCCGCTATGGCTCCTTATATCTTCATGGAGCGCAATGGCATTCATATCATCGACCTTAACCAGACTGTAGCCGCTATCGATCAGGCTGCTGAGGTTCTCAAGCGCATGGCTCGCGACGGAAAGAAGATTCTTTTCGTAGGTACCAAGAAACAGCTCAAGGAGCTTGTTGCACAGAAGGTATCTGCAGTAGGTATGCCTTACGTTATTGAGCGCTGGCCCGGTGGTATGCTCACAAACTTCCCCACAATCCGCAAGGCTGTGAAGAAGATGGCCACTATCGATAAGCTGACTCAGGACGGAACATATTCAAACCTTTCAAAGCGTGAGATCCTCCAGATCACACGTCAGCGCGCCAAGCTGGAGAAGAACCTGGGTTCTATAGCCGATCTGTCACGTCTGCCGGCCGCTCTGTTCGTGATTGACGTTCTCAAGGAGAACATCGCCGTACGTGAGGCCAACCGTCTGGGTATCCCCGTATTCGCTATTGTTGATACCAACAGCGATCCTTCAAACATCGACTACGTTATCCCCGCAAACGATGACGCTACCAAGTCAGTTGACGCTATCCTGACCGCTTGCTGCGATGCTATCGCCGAGGGTCTTGCCGAGCGTAAGGCTGAGAAGGGTGATGAGGCTGCTGCCGATGACGAGGCTCAGACTGAGAAGGCAGAGAAGCCCCGCCGCGAGCGCATCCGCAAGGTTGCCAAGAAGGAAGAGACTCTTGAAGAGGCTCCCGCTGCAGAGGCTGCAGTAGAGGAAGCTCCCGCTGCAGAGGCTCCTGCTACCGAGGCTCCCGCTGAGGAGGCTCCTGCCAAGCCCAAGCGTACCCGCAAGGCTGCTGCTCCCAAGGCAGAAGGTGAGGCTGAGGCTTGATTTTATTAACCTTTAAAGATTAAAGAAAAATGGCTGTAACACTTGATGATATTAAAGCCCTGCGCACCAAGACCGGTGCCGGTATGTCAGATTGCAAGAAGGCCCTGACCGAGGCTGAAGGCGATTTTGAGAAGGCTATTGAGATAATCCGCAAGAAGGGTCTGGCAGTTGCTGCAAAGCGTTCTGACCGTGAGGCTTCCGAGGGTTGCGTACTTGTTAAGGTTGACGGAAACTTTGGTGCTATCATCGCCCTTAAGTGCGAGACCGACTTTGTTGCCAACAACAAGGATTTCATTGCTCTGACACAGAGCATCCTGGATGCCGCTGTTGCTGCAAAGGTCAAGTCACTGGACGAGGTTAAGGCTCTGCCTTTTGACGGCAAGACCGTAGCTGACATCGTTCTGGAGCGTACCGGTATAGTAGGTGAGAAGCTTGAGCTGGACGGTTACAACTACCTTGAGGCTCCTGAGATTGCTTCTTACAACCACCAGGGTAAGAACTTCCTCTGCTGCCTGGTTGCCTTCAACAAGGAGGTATCAGACAAGGAGTATGTTCATGAGATTGCTCTGCAGGTTGCCGCTCAGAATCCTATCGCCGTTAAGCCCGAGGAGGTTCCCGCCGACATCGTGGCACGTGAGAAGGAGATCGCAGCCGATAAGGCTCGCGAGGAGGGTAAGCCCGAGAACATGATCGAGCGCATTGCCGAGGGTCGTATGAAGAAGTTCTATGATGAGAGCTGCCTTTTGAACCAGAAGTACATCGTTGACGAGAAGAAGACCGTTGCCGAGTACCTCAAGGCTCTGGATAAGGACCTCACCGTAACTGCATTCCGCAGATTCACCTTGAAATCCGAATAAATCCGGATTTCAGGTAAACCTATCCTTTTTTTAGTTTACTCCGTAAACGGGCGGCCCTCCGGGACCGCTTAGGAAATCCGAATAATTTTCAAGATTTCTCTATAGAAAAAACAGGCTCCCATTTGGGGGCCTGTTTTTTCTTAGTCTGACTATAAAATGATAACTATCCTTTGGTTTGTGAGTAACCAAGTGAGAGTAGCTTGGCCTTGAGCTTTTCGCGGAAATCACCCTGGATTATTATCTCACCGTCCTTGGCCGATCCGCCGCAGCCGCAGAAAGTCTTGAGCGTGCGGGCCAGAGCGTCCATATCGGCCTGAGGACCTATGAATCCGCTTATAACGGTCACTGTCTTGCCGCCCCGGCCGTTTTTTTCCATCCTTAGACGCAGTTTCTGCTGCTGGGGAGGCAGAAGTTCCTGCTCCGGCTCCTCATCGGTCTGATAGTTGAAATCTGGATTGGTGGAGTACATGACTCCAAGCCTGTCCTTCCAATTGTCGACATTATTCTTTCCCATAGTGATGACAAATATAGTGCAAGCCGAGAGGAGAAAAAAGAGTTTACTCGTTTTTATCCCGAGGCGAAGCCTATATTCAAAGCGAAGCTTTAAATTTAGTAACTTTGTAACACATTTAAGAGGCCTTATATGAAAATCATCTGCGTTGGCATGAACTACCCCCAGCACAATAAAGAACTGGGGGAAACGTTATTAAAACCGGAGAGTCCGGTCATTTTCATGAAGCCGGACTCCTCAATCCTGAGGAACCGCCGTCCTTTTTTCCTGCCCGACCATCTGGGCCGCGTGGATTATGAGACGGAGCTTGTGGTGAGGATAAACCGTCTGGGCAAAAGCATCAGTGCCAGGTTTGCAGACCGTTATTGGGATGCCGTAACGCTGGGCATTGATTTTACGGCACGCGATATGCAGAACGATTTCCGTAGGAAAGGGCTGCCGTGGGAACTTAGCAAGGGTTTTGATCAGTCGGCTGTGATAGGAGACTGGATTCCAAAGGAACAGATTGCAAACCTGCAGGACCTGCACTTTTATCTTGATATTGACGGCAAGACAGTGCAGCAGGGATATACCGCCGATATGATATTTCCGGTAGCAAGGATAATAGAGTATGTGAGCGGATTCTGTACCCTCAAGACAGGTGACCTTATATTTACCGGAACGCCTGTTGGAGTGGGCCCTGTAAGTATCGGGCAGCATCTTCAAGGGTTCCTGGAGGGAAAGAACGTTTTGGATTTTCACGTTAGATAGACTTTGAAAAGTAAGTCAATTGCCATTATACTGTTTCTGTGCGCGTGTGTGGGTATGCATGCGCAGTCAAACCATTTTGTGGATACCGGCTGGCAGTCTATTTGCACTGATTCAGTCCGCCCCTGGAGCGGATTCGGAATCAGTCTGTCCGGCAATTGGCAGGATTCGGTCTATACGGCCAAGATAGAGTATCCTGAGTTGCTCAAGATAAAGGCCGATGACCTTAAACGCTGGAGTCTCAACGCTGATGATATCCCTGAATGGCCGCTAATTGAGACATCGTTAGGAGAGACTCACGGAAACGCCGCTTTCAACGCCGGATTCCTGCCCTTGATTAAACGAGACGGCGGGATATACGCTATCCTATCATATAAACCGTTGGTTATATCAACCCTACGGGCTACCGGAACACATAGGCGTATCAGCCCGCTTTCGGAGCGTTATACCCGTAATTCAAAGCTGTCAAGCGGCAAGTGGGTCAAGATAAAGGTCTCAGAGAATGGTGTTTACAAGCTCACCCACAGTGCGTTGCGCTCTATGGGATTCAGCGATCCGTCCAAGGTAAGGCTGTTCGGGTATGGCGGCGCAGTCCTTCCGGAGACCAATCTACAGGACCTTACGGATGACCTGCCCGAGCAACCGATGTGGCGCGGCAGCAACTATATGCTCTTCTATGCTCAGGGCCCGGTAAGCTGGAAGAAGACAGCTCGTGGATATGAACATGAGATAAACACCTATTCAGACTATGGTTACTATTTCCTGACAGACCGAACGGATTTACCCGCAGTGTCATTTTCGCAGCTGGAGACAGATTCCGTATCGGGCAGTATAATAGATACATATCCTGATTATTCCGTATATGATCCGGACGAGTTCAGCTGGTACCGTTCCGGAAGACGTATGTTTGAAAAGTATGACTATTCAAACGGCAATACGCGTTCATATAAGTTTGACCTGAAAGGTTTGGCCAGTGACAGCGTAGGTATAGATCTGGCTTTCTCTGCCTCATCGGCTAAGGCTACAAGGGTAACCGTTAGTGTAAACGGCACAGAGACGGGAACACTGAACATAGGTGCTACAGGCTCGTCAGATGTGGCGGCTGTAGGTATGAAATCATTCGTAAGCCGCGGTCAGTTTACTGAGCAGAATACTGTGCGACTGGTGCATGACAGGCAGTCGGGCGAATCGGGACATCTGGATTTTATACGTCTCAACTACAGGCGCAGACTTGCTTTATACGGTTCAAGTACAGTCTTCCATGTGGATAAGGCTGTTGACAAAGCAAGTTTCAGAGTGGCAGGATCAAATGCTGATGTTCAGGTTTGGAAACTGTCGGCCTCCGGTATGGCCGGAATCATTCCTTCGGTATGTCATGACGATACGTTAGTGACTTTGGCAGCTTCATACACTCCTGATGATATTCTTGTGGCTGTCAATGTAAAGGGTAGCTTCCCTGAGCCTGTAAAGGTAGGCGAGGTAAAGAACCAGAACCTGCATGGACTGGATTCGATAGATATGGTAATCCTGGTTCCGGCATCGGGAAAGCTCACTGAGCAGGCTGAGCGTCTTGCCCAGGCTCACAGAGTGATTGACAGCCTGAACGTTGCTGTGGTCAGGGCCGATATGGTCTATAATGAATTCTCATCGGGTACTCCCGATGCCACCGCCATACGCCGTTTCATGAAAATGCTTTATGACCGTGGTGGAGAAGCTTCACCGCGCTATCTGCTGCTTATGGGTAACGGGGCTTGGGATAACCGCATGCACGGCTCAGACTGGTCCGGATGTGATCCAGATGATTATCTGCTATGTTATGAGTCTTATGAGTCTATGAGCCATATAACTTCATATGTTATGGAGGATTATTTCGGTCTCCTTGACGATTCCGAGGGAAATTCCCTCATGACAGAGAAGGTGGATATTGGAATAGGCCGACTGCCCGTAGGTTCGGCTCCGCAGGCACGCGAGAGGGTAAATCGCCTGATTGAATATATGCAGGGTGCGTATGCAGGCGCATGGTGCAACAAGATACTGGTTCTGGGTGATGACGGAGACAACAACACCCATATGCAGGATGCCGACCGTATAGCCGGCGTCTATCAGAACGTAAATCCCGCTATTGATGTGCGTAAGATTTATTGGGATGCATATCAGATGGAGGTAACTGCATCATACAACGGTTATCCGTCAATACGCAAACTGTTGCTGGAGCAGCTGGATGAGGGTGCACTGATTGTTAACTATTCGGGTCACGGCAGTACCGAAGTCTTGTCACATGAACTTGTCATGAACAAGGCCGATATGAATAATCTCAAGTCAAAACGGCTGCCTTTCTGGATAACTGCCTCCTGTGACATAGCACCTTTTGACTCTCCTCTGGAAAGTATGGGCATGAATCTGGCCAACAACACTGAAGGCGGAGCGATAGGTATGCTGACTACCACCAGGACAGTTTACGCAAGCCTGAACGGTACAATCAACCGCAGTTTCTCCCGATTCGTCCTTTCACGTTCCGATGACGGTCGACTGAATACGCTGGGTGATGCTTTGCGTCTGGCTAAGAATGAACTGGTAACATACGGTGAAGGTGAGACGGACCGCACTGAGAACAAGATTCACTTTGTGCTTCTGGGTGATCCGGCGTTACGTCTTGCCGTTGCCCGGCTTACTGCTGTAGTGGATGAGTTCAATGAGTCTGACACAACGGTAACGGGATCTGCCAAGGCAGGATCTGTAGTAACCGTTAAGGGGCATATAGAATGTAACGGCCGGAAAGTGACAGATTACCGGGGCCTCATATCAAGTACGGTCTATGATAATGAGAGACTTATTACCTGTCGTGACAACCTTAAGATTGCAGATGAACCGTTTACGTTCATGAATCGTGACAGGGTTCTGTTCTCGGGGTCTGACTCTGTAAGAAACGGAGAGTTTACATTCAGTTTCCCTGTACCGATGGATATAAACTATTCGGACCAGAAAGGCAGGATAGTACTCTTCTCAAATGGAACAGACGGACGGAATGCCAACGGCTGGTATGAGAACTTCACGGTGGGCGGAACGGCCGACGGACTTGCGCATGATTCCATCGGTCCAAGAATAAGATTGTACCTTAATACTCCCACCTTCCAGTACGGAGCAAGCGTAAATGCTACACCCATGCTGGTGGCTGAACTGAGTGACAGTTCGGGCCTGAACACATCGGGCAACGGCATAGGCCATGATATACTGCTTGTTATAGACAACAATCCCAACTGGACATGGGTACTCAACAGCAACTTTGAGCAGACTGCCGGCGATTATACCGGCGGAAGGGTTATGTTCAGCATTCCCCAACTGCCAGAGGGTAAGCATGAACTTATGCTTCGGGCTTGGGATGTCATGAACAACTCAACCACTGTATATTTGGGATTCAAGGTGGTGACAGACCTCAAACCCAAGTTCACGATAGAAGTTACGGCCAGTCCGGCACGTGAGAACACAGCATTTGTTATAACACATGACCGTCCCGGCCAGGATGCCAGTGTAACCGTTCAGGTCTCGAGTGCCGACGGAACTCTCCAGTGGATGAGGAGTGTAAGGGATGAATCTGGTTCGGGAGTTACCGTGATTGACTGGAACCTGCACGGCAATTCAGGCCAAAGGATGCAGCCCGGGCTCTATATAGTACGTGCATCGGTGGGAACAGACGGAGGCGGCAGCTCATCGGCTTCATGTAAACTGGTCATAGTAGGTCCCTGATACAATAATTGCACTGTTTTTCAGTTAATAATATGATGAAAAAGATAAATAAGATATCAATTGCCGTAGCGGTGGGTATGATACTCTCCTGGCAGACAGCATATTCACAGAAAACAGAGAGTGATGTACTCCAGTTCAACCCTGTTTATACGGGTGTGACTTCGCTCTCCATCGCTCCTGATTCACGCGCCGGCGCCCTTGGTGACGTTGGTTGCGCTACAGACCCTTATATGGATAACAACAGCCAATACTGGAATCCGGCCAAGTATCCGTTTACCAACAGTCAGGCAGGCATATCGCTCTGCTATACACCGTGGCTGCGTAAGTTGGTTAGTGACATAGACCTGGCCAATCTGACGGGATTCTATAAGCTGGATGACTATTCGGCGCTTAGCGGATCGCTTACCTATTTCTCTCTTGGCGAGGTGATTGCGATGGACGGAAGTACACAGGTTATCATACGCCCGTATGAGATGGCTTTGGACTTTGACTATTCACGCAAGCTGTCCGAGAGCCTTTCGGCAGCGGTGGGTATGCGTTTCATCTACTCTGACCTTCAGTACAACTATTCCGATGACGTGTTCCCCGGAAAGGCTTTTTCGGCCGATATCTCCATGTTTTACAACAACTACATAGGAGTGGGCCGCAGGGATTGCCTGCTGGGACTTGGCCTGAACGCATCCAACATAGGAAGCAAGATATCATACGACGGCGGACAGACCAATGAGTTCATACCCACCAATCTGCGTCTGGGAGTTTCGCTCACCATCCCCATTGACGATTATAACTCTTTTGCACTCTGCGCCGATGCCAACAAGCTTATGGTTCCCACCAAGCCTACGTATGCACAGTACATGAATGAACAGAATCCGGATGTAGGTACAGATGATCCGTATTATATGGAGTACATATCGGAGTACAACCAGTGGGTGGCTGCAACCGGTTACAACGAGTTGTCTCCTATAGCCGGAATATTCAAGTCATTTCATGATGCTCCCGGAGGTTTCAAGGAGGAGTTGCGTGAGATTTATTGGGGCGTTGGTGCCGAGTACAACTACAATGACCAGTTCTTCCTGCGCGGAGGTTACCATTATGAGAATGAGTACAAGGGCAACCGCAAGTACTTTACCGTAGGTGCCGGTTTCCGTATGAACGTATTTTCACTCGATGCCGCCTACCTGATATCTACCGCCCAGAGCAACCCTCTGGACCAGACATTACGTTTCACCCTGTCGTTTGATATGGACGGCATAAAACAGATTCTCGGCCGATGACAGACATTCGCGTAGGATACGGTTTTGATGTTCACCGCCTTGTGGAAGGCCGTGAACTATGGATAGGTGGCATAAAGATAGAGCATACGCTTGGCCTGTTGGGTCACTCTGATGCCGATGTGCTTATACATGCTGTCTGCGATGCCTTGCTGGGCGCAGCCGCCTTGCGTGACATCGGTTACAACTTCCCTGATACCGATATGCAGTATAAGGATATTGACAGCAAGATTCTGCTTAAGCGTACTGTTGACCTGCTGGCCTCAAAAGGATGGCAGGTGGTAAACATTGACGCAACCATCTGTGCCGAGCGTCCCAAACTCAATCCCCACATTCCCCAGATGCAATCTGTAATGGCGCAGGTTATGGGTATCGGTCCCGACCGTCTCTCAATCAAAGCCACCACTACCGAGAAACTCGGTTTTACCGGCCGTGAGGAGGGTATCTCCGCTCACGCCGTCGCTCTCATCGAAAAATAGTACAATTGGGGACAGACCCCAATTGTATCATTTTTACTGATAGAGACCTTTTTTCTTTATTGTCCTGGCAACTGATGACGGGACTAATCCGTTTATGGGGGTTCCTTCCTTTACCATTTGACGGATTTGGGTGGATGAGATGTTCATTAGGGGGCAATCCAGCAGAGTTACATTCCCGTGTACATTTTTTATGGGATAACCCTGGCGCGGATAGACTATTATATGGTAGTTCTCCAGAATGAAGTCAGCTTCTCTCCAGATGTGGAACTTGACCCAGTTGTCGGCTCCTACGGTAAGTATGAACTCGCGGTCGGGGAAATCGGCGCTTATGTGACGCAGTGTTTCGGCCGTATATGAGGGCTTGGGGAGTTGGAACTCATAGTCCGATGCGTAAATCCCCTCTATGTTCCTGACCGCATCCGATACCATATCGTAGCGCAGACGGTCATCCAGTAGTTCCTGATTCTTTTTCCAGGGATTGCATGGGGTGATCAGTATCCAGACCTCATCGGCCAGACCCTGTTCCAGAACGCTCCGCGCAATAGTCAGATGACCATTGTGAAGGGGGTTGAACGTACCCCCGAACAGTGCTGTCCTGATGCGGTCAGACATTAAGGAATGACTTGATTGTGGAGAGTGCTTTCATCTGAGCCTCCTCAAGCTTGTCGTTGACAATTACCACGTCAAACTTGGGTGCAAATGTGAGTTCGTAACTGGCCTTGGCCACACGCTTGGCAATCATCTCATCGCTGTCTGTGCCACGCAGTTTGAGGCGGCGCTCCAGCTCCTCGACCGATGGCGGCTGTATGAACATTGACAGAGCCTCATCGCCGTAGTGCTGTTTGATGTTGCAGCCGCCTACCACATCAACGTCAAAGACTACGTTCATGCCCTCGTTAAGACGCTTCTCGACCTGCTCCTTAAGTGTGCCGTAAAAGCAGCCGGGATATACCTCCTCATACTCCAGGAAATCACCCTTGGCTATGCGGGTGCGGAACTCATCGGCTGTAAGGAAAAAATACTCCACACCATTCTTCTCGGTGCCACGCGGGGCACGGCTTGTGGCAGATATGGAGAATACCATCTTGAGTTCAGGATGCTGCAGCAGCCACTGGACTATGGTTGACTTACCGGAGCCCGAAGGGGCAGAGAATATAAGACATTTTCCGCGCATATGATGTTACATTACGTTGAGTACCTGTTCCTTTATCTGCTCCAGCTCATCCTTCATGCGGACCACTATGTTCTGCATCTCGGCCTGGTTGCTCTTGCTGCCTAAGGTGTTGATTTCACGACCCATCTCCTGAGCTATGAATCCCAGTTTCTTGCCTTGTCCGTGACCCTCCTCGAGAGTCTTTATAAAGTACTCCAGATGGTTGCTCAGACGCTGTTTCTCCTCGCTTATATCAAGTTTCTCGATGTAGAATATCATCTCCTGCTCAAAGCGGTTCTCATCGTAATTGCCGCCCACGGTATTCTGCATTGTCGTGCGTATACGCTCCTTTATCTTTGCCACGCGCTCCTGCTCATAGGGCTCCACAGACTTAAGCAGGGCCGATATGTTGGAAATCTTCTCGCGAAACTTCTTCTCCAGTGCGGCGCCCTCAACCTTACGGTACTCAACCAGTGCGTTGATTGCCTGGTCAACGGCCTTTGATACAGCCTGCCATTCCTCATCACTCACCTCATCCTGCTGGTTGGCGTCAAGCACCTCGGGCATGCGCAGGATGGTGGAGATGATATCATCGGGAACCCGATAATCGGTCTTGAGAGCAATTGATTCAATCTGTTTCAGATAGTTATTGAAAACTGCTTCGTTGATTGTCTGCGCACCTGTAGCTGCAGCGACATCAATGTAAAGGGCAAAATCCACTTTCCCGCGCTCCAGGGCAGCGGTTATGCGCGAGCGAATGTCAAGCTCCTTGTCACGATAGGCGGGGATAATCTTGGCCGAGATATCCATTGCCTTGCTGTTGAGTGACTTTATTTCTATTATAACCTTCTGGTTCCCGGTTTCGGCCGTGGCCTTGCCGTAGCCTGTCATTGACTGAATCATATCGTTTTAAAAATTTACATGCAAAAGTAGTCATTTCCGATTAAAAAACATATATTCGCAATCCGACCACAAGCAAACCATTAACATAAAGGATTATGAAAAAGAAATTCATCTGCACAGTATGCGGATACGTACATGAAGGAGACGAGGCACCCGAGCGCTGCCCACAGTGTAAAGCACCCAGAGATAAATTCAAGGAGGTTATAGAGAACGGAGAGTCCCTGCAGTTTGCCTGCGAGCATATTCTTGGTGACGGCCAGGTTGGCAATGAGGAGATGGTTAACCACCTGCGTATGGAGTTTAACGGAGAATGCTCCGAGGTGGGCATGTATCTGGCCATGAGCCGCCAGGCCGACCGCGAGGGTTATCCCGAGGTGGCCGAGGCATTCAAACGCTACGCTTTTGAGGAGGCCGAGCATGCCGCAAAGTTTGCCGAGCTGCTGGGTGAGATGGTATGGGATACCAAGACCAACCTTGAGAAGCGTATGAAAGCCGAACATGGAGCATGCGAGGGCAAGCTGGGAATTGCCATGACCGCTAAGGCCCGGAACTGGGATGCCATACATGATACAGTTCATGAGATGGCCAAGGATGAGGCCCGTCACGGTAAGGGATTCGAAGCCCTTTACAAGCGCTATTTCGGCAAGTAAATCCTAAAAAGAGTTATCAAACCGGCTAAAGGCCGTATCGGGGCAGAAATTAGACCCCGATACGGCCTTTTCCTTTGGAAAAATATCCTTAACTTCGCAAATTAATACGTAGATAAGAAGGGATGAGTGTGATAATGCACATAGAGTCTGCTACCGACGGCTGTTCGGTTGCGGTAAGTGATGAGGGACACCTGGTGTTTGACAAGGCCGACCGTGAGGGGCATAACAACGCCGTATCGCTTGGAGTGCTGGTAGATGAGGCTTTGGCGCTGGTAGACAGTCGTGGTCTTAAGCTGGATGCCGTAGCGGTAAGTGAGGGTCCGGGCTCATATACCGGCCTGAGAATAGGCGTATCAATGGCCAAGGGCGTATGCTACGGCCGTGGCATTAAGCTGATATCGGTCTCAACCCTCAAGTTGCTTTGCGTGCAGCCACTGCTGAGTCTGGAACTTCCCGATGACGCCCTGCTCTGTCCCATGATAGATGCCCGCCGCATGGAGGTCTATAGCGCCGTCTATGACCGTGCTCTTAATGAGGTTCGTGAGATTCGTGCAGACATCGTCACGGAAGATACCTACCGCGAGTATCTGGACAAGCATCCCGTATGGTTCATGGGCAACGGAGCTGCCAAGTGCAAGGATACGATAAATCATCCCAACGCACATTTCCTGGATGATATCAACCCCGAGGCCCGCTGGATGTTCCCGCTGGCAGAGCAGTCGTTTAACCGTGAGGAGTTCCGGGACGTGGCCTACTTTGAACCCTATTATCTGAAAGATTTCATTGCT
The DNA here is from genome assembly GCA_045534785.1 of Bacteroidaceae bacterium. GTDB lineage: Bacteria > Bacteroidota > Bacteroidia > Bacteroidales > Bacteroidaceae > Colenecus. The sequence goes on from JAZSKJ010000022.1 coordinate 14,474, forward strand.
GTTAAACCTAAAAAACTGGTTTGATGAACTACAATACCCAACGAGAGAAAATGCCGATGCCCGAGTACGGACGTGCCGTACAGGAGATGGTGGAGTATGCAGTGACTATCCCTGACCGCGACGAGCGTCAGCGTTGCGCCAACACCATTATAAACATCATGGGAAGTATGTTCCCCACACTGCGTGATGTGCCCGATTTCCAGGGTAAGCTGTGGGATCATCTGGCATTCATGTCGGACTACAAACTTGATATAGATTATCCATGTGAGATAACCCGTCTGGAAAAGACTCAGCAGAAGCCTGAACATATAGATTATCCTGCTGGCGATATACGCTATCGTCATTACGGACATATACTGCCATCGCTGATCAAGGAGGCCGTGAATATGCCCGAGGGACCTGAGCGCAGCCAGCTGGTGCGCCTGCTTGCAGTGCAGATGAAGAAAGATCTGATGACCTGGAACAAGGAGATGGTAAGCGATGAGCGCATAGCCGATGACTTTGCCTATTTCTCACGCGGCCGTCTTATGCTCCAGGATGGTGATCTGGACGTACAGTTTGCACAGGCTCCGCCGCAGCAGCGTCAGGGGCAGCACGGAAAGAAAAAGAACAAACGCAGATATTGATATAACGCTATGCCGTCATTTCTTGTAGAGGGAGGTCGCAGACTCAAGGGGACCATCTGTCCGCAGGGCGCCAAGAACGAGGTCCTGCAGATTCTTTGTGCCGTACTGCTCACTCAGGATGAGGTGACGGTACAGAACGTTCCTGACATCCTGGATGTAAGGAACCTGATAGACATGCTGGCCAATCTGGGCGTCAAGGTAAAGAATACCGCTCCCGGATGCTGGAATTTCAGGGCCGATACCATTGACCGCAGCTATGCCGAGAGCATGGATTTTGTAGCCAAGAGCGCCGGACTGCGCGGATCGGTCATGCTGCTTGGACCGCTGTTGGCCCGTCTGGGACATGCCACCGTGAGCAAACCCGGAGGAGACAAGATAGGCCGTCGCCGCGTGGATACCCACATCAAGGGATTCCAGGCACTGGGTGCCACATTCGTACTGAACGAGGAACGCGGTTATTTTGAACTCAAGGCCGACAAACTGAAAGGTACCTACATGCTTCTGGATGAGGCATCGGTAACCGGTACCGCCAACATTATAATGGCCGCAGTCCTGGCCGACGGCGTTACCACCATCTACAATGCCGCCTGCGAGCCGTACGTGCAGCAGTTATGCCGGATGCTGGTACGCATGGGTGCCAGAATAGACGGAATAGGCAGTAACCAGCTTACCATAACCGGTGTTAAGGAACTTCACGGAACATCCCATAAGGTGCTGCCAGATATGATTGAGGTGGGCAGCTTTATAGGAATGGCCGCCATGACTCAGAGTGAGATAACCATCAAGGATGTATCTTACCGCAATCTGGGAATCATTCCCGAGAGTTTCGGCCGTCTTGGAATACAGATGGAGCAGCGCGGTGATGACATATTCATTCCCGCACAGGAGCACTATCAGATAGAATCGTTCATAGACGGCTCCATAATGACATTGGCAGATGCCCCCTGGCCCGGACTTACTCCGGACCTTCTGAGCGTTCTGCTGGTAACCGCCACTCAGGCCAAGGGAAGCGTGCTCATACATCAGAAGATGTTTGAGAGCCGTCTGTTCTTTGTGGACAAACTGATTGATATGGGTGCCCAGGTTATACTTTGTGATCCGCACCGCGTGGTTGTAATAGGGCATGACCGTCAGTTCCCGCTTACTGCCCGCCGTATGTCATCGCCCGATATCCGTGCCGGTATAGCACTGCTTATTGCCGCCATGAGTGCCAAAGGCACCAGCCGCATAGACAACATAGGCCAAATAGACCGCGGATATCAGAATATAGACGGCCGCCTGAACGCCCTTGGCGCCAGGATAACCAGAGAGGAATAGAGATATGATACAACAGAGTGAAGTTCAGAGAATAGGAACAATCGTCAAGTCGCACGGGGTAAGTGGCGAGATGGTTGTGACCGTACCCGCTTCACTGAGTTGGACCGATGACCTGGATTGCCTGGTCTGCTCTCTTGACGGCATACTTGTACCGTTCTTCGTAGAGTCAATAAGGGAAAAGAGCAGTACAACCATCCTTGTAAAATTTGAAGGTTATGATACCGTTGAATCTACCGCCCGCTTTATGGGTGTTACAGTATACATGCCTGTCAAGTATGTGGCAGAGACCGATGATGACCGGTTGGAGTGGGGATGTTTCCTGGACTGGAAGGTCGTGGATGAAGTTGCCGGAATGCTGGGAACCATACATGCTGTTGATGACAGTACACCCAATATCCTGTTTCTGGTAAAGGACGGCAATAGGGAGCGTATCATCCCGGCAAACGAGGCGTGGATTACCGGTGTGGACCGCAAGCGCCGCACCCTGAAATATAAACTACCTGAAGGATTAGCAGAACTGTAATAGATATGAAGAGTATCCGCCAGAAACGCAAGGCTGTGGGCCGTAAGAGCCTCTTCCGCAGGTTCGTCTATCTGTACCGCCTAACTGTGGTCAATGAGGACGAGCAGCGTCGTGTTTTCAGGATGAAGATATCCCATCTTATCCTTACAGCCTTCATCATCGTGGTGGCAGGACTGGGAGCATGGGGCGGAATAGAGGTATTTACCCGCCTGCCCAAGCAGAGAGGAACCACAATGGAGGATTACAGGATACGTCAGGCCATAGTGAACGAGGCACTTCGTATAGACTCGCTGGAACAGGTGTTTGAATTGCAGAACAAGTATGTCACAAACCTGCAGGATATAATAGCCGGTACGGTCAGTATAGATACAGTCTATTCAATAGATTCGTTGGCCCGTGTACGCAGCGAGCTGCTTATGGAACGTTCCGAGCGCGAGGAATCATTCATGCGTCAGTATGAGGAGGCCGAGCGTTACAATATAACATCGCAGTCACAGCCGTTGACTGACATCAGCAGCATAAGCATGTTCCGTCCTACAGCCGGACTTGTGTCCAAGAGCTACGATGCCCTTGATCAGCATCTGGGCGTTGATGTAGCCGCAAGCCCCAACCAGAGCGTGGTGGCAGTAATGGACGGAACCGTGCTCCTTTCTACTTACACATCGGATATGGGATACACCATATGCATTGTACATCCGGGCGAGTTGATATCGGTATACAAACACTGCGAGTCTCTGCTCAAGAAAACCGGTGACCGTGTAAAGCAGGGCGATGTGGTTGCGCTCGTGGGTCGTGGTACAGATCTTGCTCTCCAGGGATCTCATCTTCATTTTGAACTTTGGTATCAGGGACAACCCCTTGATCCTGAAAAATACATTCCTTTCCAGTGAAACAGATAGCAATATTGGGTTCGACAGGTTCGATTGGAAAGCAGGCGCTCGACGTTATTGCTTCCCATCCTGACGAATATGAAGTATATGCGCTAACCGCCAATAACAGCGTTGATCTGCTCATAGAGCAGGCTCTCAGGTTCAAGCCGGAGGCGGTGGTAATTGCCAATGAGCAGCATTACGCCAAACTCAAGGAGGCTCTTTCCGGTCAGCCGGTTAAGGTCTATGCCGGAGCCGATGCCATCAACCAGATAGTAACAGCCGATCCTATTGACATAGTGCTGGCATCTATGGTTGGTTTTGCAGGTCTTTGTCCCACCATTGAGGCCATCAAGGCCGGTAAGATGATTGCATTGGCCAACAAGGAGACAATGGTGGTGGCAGGTGAACTCATCACACAGCTTGCCATTCAGTACAAGACTCCCATACTTCCGGTTGACTCTGAGCACTCGGCCATATTCCAGTGCCTGAGCGGCGAGACCATGAACCCCGTAGAGAAGATACTGCTTACTGCCAGCGGCGGCCCCTTCCGGATATTGGGAAAGGACCAGCTCAAGACAGTAACCAAGGCCCAGGCGCTTAAACATCCCAATTGGGATATGGGTGCCAAGATAACCATAGACTCCGCGTCCATGATGAACAAGGGCTTTGAGGTCATAGAGGCCAAATGGCTTTTCGGCGTACCTTACAGCAAGATTCAGGTGGTGGTACATCCGCAATCGGTAATACACTCAATGGTTCAGTTTGCCGACGGAGCCGTAAAGGCACAGTTGGGAGCCCCCGATATGCGTCTGCCCATACAGTATGCATTCTCATATCCGCGTCGTCTCAATGCAGATTTCCCGCGGGTGGACTTTACCAGACTGGGTACGCTCACATTTGAGGAGCCTGACACCGACCGTTTCCGCAACCTGGCCCTTGCATACCTGGCCATAGAGCGAGGCGGTAATATGCCCTGCATACTTAATGCAGCCAATGAGGTGTGTGTGGCCGCCTTCCTGCATGACCGCATAGGATTTCTTGAGATGAGTGATGTCATAGCAGAGACAATGGAGCGCGTTGAGTTCCGCAGCAAGTCAACACTTCAAGAGTATATAGAAACCGATGCTGAGGCACGTCGTGTAGCAGCATCACTAATCAAATGAACTGATAAAACATAAACCATATGTCTACATTTTGGATCAAATTCATCCAACTCGTCCTTTCACTTACCATTCTTGTAGTATTCCATGAGTTCGGACACTTTCTGTTTTCACGCCTGTTTGGTGTTAGGGTGGAGAAATTCTATGCATTCTTCAATCCGCGGTTCTCATTGTTCAGGATCAAGAAGGTGGATGGAAAGATCAGAGTCAAGTTCTTCAGCCCCAATGTGCCTGAGAGCTACGAGGAGGAGAAACATTTCAATTTTGAAGGAAAGGAGGAGGTCTCATACAAGCCCATAGATATAGACTCACTGCCTGAAGGCGATTGGCGCCGCTCACCCGAGAATACTGAGTTCGGAGTGGGCTGGGTACCGTTCGGCGGCTACTGCAAGATAGCCGGAATGATAGACGAGTCTATGGATGTGGCAGCCATGAAACAGGAACCCAAACCTTGGGAGTTTCGCACCAAGTCTGCCGGACAACGTCTGCTCATAATGGTGGGCGGTGTGCTGTTCAATCTGATATTGGCATTCTTTATCTATTCCATGGTTTTGTGCAAGTGGGGCGACAGCTACATTCCCGCCCAAGGCCTCAAATATGGAATGGAGTTCAACGAACATGCGGAGTCTCTGGGTTTCCGTGACGGGGATATAATCATAGCCACAGACGGAAAGGCCATCCGTGAGTTTGATGGAGACCTGTACCGTGCGGTAGCCAAAGCAAAGCAGGTAACCGTTCTGCGTAACGGACAGAGGGTTGACCTGGCTATGCCCGATGAACTTTCACTATTTGACTTTACACGTACCGTTCCTTTTGTTTCCATTCTCAGTCCTATGACCATAGACAGCGTGGTAACTGAAGGCACATCTACCGGAGCCGCAAAGGCGGGTCTTCTGGCCGGTGATACCATCCTTACTGTCAACGGGTTGAATGCCGCCACCTGGACATCGTTCCAGACAGTTCTGGCCGATATGCGAACCCGTGCCCAGGAATCATATGTGGACCGTAACCTGCAGTTGGTTATAGGTCGTCCCGGTGTGGGTCGTGATACGCTTACAGTAACTGCCGATGAAAACTTCCGCATAGGAATAATCCATGTTTCGGACGAATATGAGCCTGTGGAGATTGAATACGGATTCTTCAGTTCCATTCCCGCCGGTATCAGTTACGGCTGGAATACCCTGAAGGGATACGTGGGCGATTTCCAGTATGTCTTTACAAAGGAGGGAGCCAAGAGTCTGGGCGGATTCGGAACCATAGGAAGCATATTCCCCGAGAAGTGGAACTGGCATGCCTTCTGGCTAATGACCGCATTCCTGTCCATCATACTTGCCTTCATGAATATTCTGCCCATTCCCGCACTTGATGGCGGATACGTGCTGTTCTTGCTGGTTGAGGTCGTTACCGGCAGGAAACCGGGCGACAAGTTCCTTGAGGTGGCCAATACAATAGGAATGATAATCCTGTTCGGGCTGCTTATATTTGCCAACCTTAATGATATAATAAGACTGTTCTGATGGTACGTAAGCCCCGCGAGACATTCGGAAGCCGTATGGGTATGCTTCTGGCTATGGCAGGTTCTGCCATCGGTCTGGGCAATATATGGCGCTTCCCTTATATGATGGGCAAGAACGGAGGGGCTGCATTCATACTTCTGTATGTAATAATGCTGATAGTGCTCTGTCTGCCGGTAATGGTCTCAGAGTATCTGATTGGCCGTCGCGGGGAGTCCAATCCTTTCAGCTGTTTTGACCGCCTTGCTCCCGGTTCCAAATGGCGCTGGATAGGATTTCTGGCCGTGCTGGCATCGGCCTGCATATTGTCATTCTACTGCGTTGTGGGAGGCTGGTCCGTCAAGTATCTGGCCGACTCCTGTATTCTGGCCTTCTCTGATGCTCAGGGTGATTATGCGGGCAGTTTCGGGTCTTTTATCAGCAATCCGTGGAAACCATTGGCTTATACTCTTATATTTCTGGGACTTACGGGAGCTATCATAGTATTTGGCGTGCGTAAAGGAATAGAGCGAATGTCAAAGGTCATGATTACCATGCTGTTTGTTATAATAGTGATGGTGGTTGTTCGCTCACTCACCCTTCCGGGCGCTATGGAGGGCGTCAAGTATATGTTTGTGCCCGATTTCAGTAAGGTTACAGCCGATACCTGTATAGCGGCTATGGGACAGGCATTCTTCTCGCTCAGCATAGGCTGCGGCACAATACTTACTTATGCATCGTATGTAAAGAAGGAGGAGAACATACTGGCCTCATCGGCATGGATTTCTTTCTTTGATACCACGTTTGCCATCATAGCCGGTCTTGCCATAATACCGGCTGTTTACGCAATCGCTTACATGAACGGTGTTGAGCCCGATGTCAGCGCCGGCCCGGGACTTGTGTTCATCACATTGCCCGGCGTGTTCAGCCAGATGCCTCTGGGTAATGTGGCTGCAATTCTTTTCTTCCTGGCACTTCTGCTGGCCGCTGTAACTTCGGCCATATCACTTATGGAAGTGGTTGTGGCGTTCATAATAGAAGAGATGCACAGGTCACGTAAGAAAGCCGTGCTTCTGTGTTTTGCGGTTTGCGGTGTGGTAGGAGCGTTCTGTTCACTCTCTTTCGGTCCGCTTGAAGGATTCAAGCTGTTTGGACTGAGTGTGTTTGATTTCTTTGACTACATCACGTCAAACATAATGCTGCCCATAGGAGGTATGCTTCTGGCTGTATTTGCCGGCTGGCGTCTTAGACGTGCCAACTTCCTTGATGAACTGACCAACAGCGGAAAGCTCAGGATTCCCCGCTGGATAAGCCTTACGTTATATTATCTGGTAAAACTGGTAGCGCCTATAGGCATACTACTTATCTTCCTGAATACCTTCTTCAGTTGATCCGTCCTTCATCTTGGAACGGATGAACTTAAGATGGCGGTCAGCTTCGTCACGCAGGTTCCTGTGCTCATTCAGGGATAGCAGAATCTGAGACAGTTCATACAGGCTGGCTATCGCATATCGGTCATCCTTGTTCAGCTTAAGGTTACGGTAAACCGGACGGCTGCTTTCCGAGTCGGTCTTGCGGTAGAGCGTATATGTGATATTTTCATCCTTGTTGGCGCTAATGAATGCAGCGGCACCTCCGTCATTGCCGTTTATAAAACTCAGCCATTCGTAATAAACGCCCAGGTCGGTGAATTCATGACGTTCTTTTGACTCAGGTGTGTCCACATAATTGTCGCCCACGCTCAGCTTGAGCCAATCATGATGTATGTATGAACTGCCGCGGTAACTGGAAATCAGTGTCATACGGCCCAACTCATCCACCTGTGCACGGATATAAGTGCGGTCAGTGTTGCGCTGCGGTGCCTGGCTCTTTATGGTGTAGAGTCCTATGTCCTGGTAGCGCTCATCCTTCTCAAATGTATAATTGCCCTTGATCTTGTCAAACGCAGCCTGAGTGGCGGCAATCATGTTATCCTCATATTCAATAATCTGCATCTGCTCGGCCTCCTCAATTTGCTGCATGAGCCTGATGCCCTGCTTACGTGCCTCAAATGCCTTGGGATACAGAATCTTTATGCTGTCTATCTCCTGCTTGGCTACATTATAGTTCCCCATGCTGAACGCCTCCTTGGCATTGTCCAGATGGTGCCCGGCTTTCTGCTCTATACTCTCCTGACAGGAGACAGTCATGACCATAACAGCCAACAGAATCAGTGATTTCCTCATATCTTGTTACACAGTGTTTAATGTCAACTGCAAAAGTACTCCTTTTGCCTGAAATTACTTACTTTTGCATCATATGAAGTTATACAGTGATGAGGAACTGGCCAGGCTGCTTGACCGCAAGGAGTTCAGGCTGCTGTCCCGGACTGCCGACAGTCTGGGGCTGGAATGCTATGTAGTGGGAGGATATGTGAGGGACCTCTTTCTGGAGCGTCCCAGCAAGGATATTGATGTGGTTGTGGTGGGCAGCGGACTCGAAATGGCCAAAGCCTACGGGCAGGCTTTGGGACGCGGAGCCCACGTAAGCCTTTTCAAGAACTTCGGTACCGCCCAGGTCAAGAAGGGAGACCTTGAGGTTGAGTTCGTAGGAGCCCGCAAGGAGTCTTATCACCGTGAGTCGCGCAACCCGATAGTTGAGGACGGTACGCTTGAGGATGACCAGAACCGTCGCGACTTTACCATAAACGCAATGGCTATCTGCCTCAACTCGGACCGTTTTGGCCAGCTTGTTGACCCGTTTGGCGGTATTGATGACCTTCAGGACCGCATAATACGCACTCCGCTTGATCCGGATATCACATTCAGCGATGACCCTTTGCGCATGATGCGCTGCATAAGGTTTGCCACACAGCTCAACTTCTATATTGACGATGAGACTTTTGCCTCACTTGAAAAGAACCGCGAGCGCATAGGCATAATAAGCAGGGAACGCATATCGGAGGAACTCAATAAGATACTTCTGGCACCCATTCCGTCCAAAGGATTCATTGACCTGGACCGATGCGGCCTGCTGGAGCTTATATTCCCGGAACTCAAGGCACTCGAGGGTGTTGAGACTGTGAACGGTCGGGGCCATAAGGATGTCTTTTACCATACACTTGAGGTACTTGACAATGTGGCCCGCAACAGCAGTGACCTGTGGCTTCGCTGGGCGGCTCTGCTGCATGACATAGGCAAACCCCGCACCAAGAAATGGGAGCCTGCTCACGGCTGGACCTTCTATAACCACAACTACGTGGGCATGAAGATGATTCCCGGCATATTTGAGCGCATGAAACTGCCCAAGAACGAGAAGATGAAGTATGTGCAGAAGATGGTGGAGTTGCACATGCGTCCCATAGCCATTGTGGACGATGAGGTTACAGACTCTGCGGTACGCCGTCTGCTGTTTGATGCCGGCAATGACATTGATGACTTGATGACCCTTTGCGAGGCCGATATCACCTCCAAGAACGAGCAGAAGAAACAGCGCCATCTGGAGAATTTCAAGTTGGTAAGGCGCAAGATGATAGACCTGGAGGAGAAGGACCGTATACGTAACTTCCAGCCGCCCATAGACGGACTGGAGATAATGCGTGTCTTTGGACTTGAACCTACTGCCATTGTGGGTGAGCTCAAGGCATCCATCAAGGATGCTATCCTGGACGGGCTGATACCCAACGAGCATGATGCCGCATATGAATATCTGCTTACCGAAGCCCGCAAACGCGGACTTGAACCAAAATAAAAAACTGACCTGATTATGAGAAAGCTGGGATTAGTTACCATCGGCATAGCCGCAGCTATGACTTTGATGATGACAGCGTGTGACCGCAAGGTAGAGTTCGGAAAGTCGCCGGTCAAGAAGGTGGTGGCCGCAATGACTCTCCAGGAGAAAGTGAACCTGCTTGTAGGCGTGGGTGCCTGGAACGGCGACGACATAGCCCAGGAGATAAAGGATGCCAGGAACCTTATTCCCGGCTGTGCCGGACAGACCTATCCCATTCCGCGTCTGGGAATCCCTTCAGTAATGCTTCCCGACGGCCCCGGCGGACTCAGAATCAACCCTACCCGTCAGGGACAGGATAAGACTTACTATTGCACATCTTTCCCTGTAGCTACCATACTTGCGCAAACCTGGAACCAGCAGCTGGTTGAAGAGGTGGGAGCGGCCATAGGCGATGAAGTAAAACGCTATGGTGCTGACTGTCTGCTTGCTCCGGCCTTGAACCTGCACCGCAATCCTCTGCTTGGCCGTAACTTTGAGTACTATTCCGAAGACCCTGTAGTGTCAGGCAAGACAGCTGCGGCAATGGTTCGTGGCGTACAGTCCAACGGAGTGGGTGCCACAATAAAGCACTTTGCCCTGAATAATCAGGAGACCAACCGTATGGCCAACGATGCCCAGGTTGATGAGCAGACAGCCCGTGAGCTATATCTCAAGGGATTTGAGATTGCTGTCCGTGAATCACAGCCTTGGGCGGTAATGACATCGTACAACAAGATAAACGGTACTTATGCCCCCGAGAATGAAAAACTGATAGAGACCATCCTGCGTGAGGAGTGGGGATTTGAAGGTATGGTAATGACCGATTGGGGCGGCGGCCGCGATGCAGTAGCAACCGTAAAGGCCGGTAATGACCTTATTATGCCGGGTAGTGCCAACCAGATACAGGCCATAACAGATGCCGTCAGGAACGGAACTCTGAGTCAGGAGACAATAGACCGGAACGTAGCCAGAGTACTGGCTTTCATTGAGCGCTCACCTAAGATGCAGGGTTATGAGTTCATGAATGATCCGGATCTTACGGCTCACGCAAAGGTATCACGTTCAAGCGCCACAGAAGGAATTGTCCTGCTCAAGAACAACGGCGCTCTGCCGCTGGCTGGGAGCTGCAAGATGATTGCCCTTTACGGCACCAGCTCATATGACCTCTATGTGGTAGGAACCGGAAGCGGCAGCGTCAACTACAATCATGCCGTAGGTCTGGACGAAGGCCTCAAGGCGGCCGGATACAAACTTGAGCCTTCGGTGTCATCGGCCTACAGCAGATATGTGCAGCAGAACAACAGCCGGGTAAGCGCCGCCAATTTCATGCGCACAGGACTGACCAATCACGTAATACCGCAGTCACTTGTACGCAAGCCTTATCAGTATCGCGCCGATGCCATAGCAAGTGATATTGCCATAATTACGATAGGCCGCAGTTGCGGTGAATCCGCCGACCGCGGTTATGAAGGAGACTACACATTGACAGACATAGAGCAAGGTCTTATCAGTGATGTATGTGAGGCATTCCACTCCAAAGGCAAGAAGGTAGTAGTGATACTTAACATAGGCGCACCCATCGAGACCGCCAGCTGGAAGTCACAACCCGATGCCATACTGCTGGCCGGACTACCCGGACAGGAAGCCGGTCACGCCATAGCTGATGTACTGAAAGGCTCTGTAAACCCATCGGGCAAGCTGGTTGATACATATGTTGTTGACCTGATGAAAATGCCGTCTACGGCAAACTTCCCGGTAAACGCCCGCGAACTGCAGTCTGAGGCTCGCGCCAACCGCAACAATCCCGATGCCAAGCCCGTGCCCAACTATGACTACACAGAGTATAAGGAACGCATGGATATAGGATATCGCTATTATGACAGTCACCCCGAGCAGGTATCCTATCCGTTCGGGTTCGGACTGAGCTATACCACTTTCCAGTATAGTGAGCCGCAGGCCACTATTGGGGACGGTATAATAAACCTCTCGGTAAAAGTAACCAATAACGGACCTGTAGCCGGAAAAGAGGTGGTCCAGGTATATATCGAAGCTCCCGGAGGCGGACTCAACAAACTGACAAAGGAACTAAAGGCCTACGGGAAGACCGCTTTGTTGCAACCGGCCGAGAGCCAGGTGCTGGAATTCTGCCTTTCATTATATGACCTGGCAGGTTACAATCCCGCATCCTCAAGCTGGCAAGTGATACAGGGAGAATACAACGCCGACTTTGCCGCCTCTTCACAGGATATCCGCTGTCAGGCCCAATTTACCGTCTCAGTAGACTGACAGCCGCATCGGGAAAGTTTTGTCCCGTGATTGTCCCGTTTTTGTCCGGCTCATTTTTTCTGTATATAATACAACTGCCTTATCATTGTATCTATATTTGAATAGTAGTAAATGATTTTGAAATGAATAGAGTCGTACTACAAACGTTATCAATGGTCTTAGCCTTATGTATCTCCATATCCTGTACTGAGAATAAGATGCTGCGTGAGGTTGAGACAATACTTGAAACTGATCCCTCATCGGCAGACTCAATACTCAATTCCATTCCGATCCCCAACTCCGGCAGAAACCGGGCTATCTATGCTATCCTCAAGACACAGTCTGATTACAAACAGTACAAACCTATCACATCTGACAGTCTGATCAGTCTGGCTACTGATTATTATGGTACGCGCAAGAAAGGTTATCATGCGGCGCTTGCCTGGTATTCTATGGGGTGCGCGTACTCCGATATGCAGAACGATATGGCTGCAATTGACGCCTTCATTAAGGCTAAGGATCTTTTTCCCGACACACTGGTCAGATATTACGCCCTCACGGAGCAGTTCCTTGGCAAGCATTATCTTAACCAGATGATGTTTGAACAATCTCTGGACAACCTTTACGGCTGCCTTAAGAATTCACTCCGTCTTCATGACAACGTTCTCACATCAAATGTCAGATACATGATAGGACTTAACGCCCTATATAAAGCAGATTACCCCACTGCCGATTCTCTTTTCAACATACTGCTCAAAGACCCGCAAGCATCCAGCCTGCGTAGCCGCCAGTGCTATCTGAATCTTGCCAAGATAAACCTACATGGCTACAATGACTATGACAAGGCAATGTACAACATAGACAGATACCTGTATGAACTCATAGATCCTGCCGAGTTGGGAGTAGGTTACAGCGTAAAGGCTGACATTTATTTTCAGACGGAGCAATATGATTCAGCCTACCTATATTACATAAGGTCTATGGAGTGTCCGGAGGAGCTTTACACCGTCTGTGACAATAGCGGCCGCCTTGCCATACTCTCCATATTGAGGAACAGTCCTCAAGAGGCACAGGAATACCTGCAGCTGCATGATGCCCTGATTGATTCCATTTATGACCTGCGCAAGGACATAGCCATAGAAGAGGTCATACGCAATCATCAGATTGCTCTTAAGGAGAGCGTAGACCGATACAATCACAAACGCCTTGTAATAATAGGTGTATCATTACTGCTCCTGATAACTTTATGCTACATATTGTGGCAGGTAGAGCGACGTAACCGCATTACCAGAATGCAGATTAAGCAACGTGACGACGCCCGCATCAACAGTATTGAAATAATGAAAGCCCATATACTTGACACACCTTTCAATGACAGGCATATGTCCCGTGAATCAATCCTTGATATCTACAAGGAGAAAATTGAATTGTGTAAGGATTCATTCAGGGAGACACAAGCCTACTCAATACTTTCATCCAAGCTGCTTAACAATGACTATTCATTTGATTCGGCTCAAAAGACTGAGATAATAAACCAGATATCCGAGTCATTCATAGACATCATACTTGACATGAACATTGAGATATCAAGTCTGAACAGAGAAGATATCGTAATATGCATCCTGTCACTGCTCAATTTCAACAACCGGTTTATATCGGCATTCATAAACCTCACGGAGAGCGGAGTAAGAAAACGTAAGTTGAGACTCCTTGAAAAAGCCAGCAAGGATTATATAGAATTATTCATGTAACAGGCGTAAAAGATCTGAAGATTATGAAAAGAAGAACAATATCTCTGTTATTCATGTTACTGGTTGCACTGGTATCCAGCGCCAAGGTATATATCCCTCTTGTCAAGAGCGTACCGCCAAGCACAGGTAGCGGCGGTGAGGCCAGGGTTGGCGAAAGGACCAGCTCGCATGCTCCTATGGCCTATCTTGAGGAAGATACTCTGCATTTACAATATCCAATCCCCACAGTTACAAGTGTTATTATCACAAATGATTCTACGGATGTTGTGGTTTTAAGCGAAAACAAGAATTTTGAAACCACCAGCTACAAGATTCCCATAAATACTCTTACGTTATACGAGCAGTACAACCTTTCTGTAAGTGCATACGGGACTTGGTGGGTAGGATATTTTGAATATGTACCATCAGCTCCCCTTCAACCTATTCAGAAGTATATCTCGGCCCATGTCAATAATCCGTACAGCGAACGTAACTATGGAGTATATTTAGAAGCAGGATATGCCATATCCGGTTGGAACTTTGGTGTAAGCGGAGTCCTTTCCGGCAATAACGGAGGCACAGGCATTTATGGCTCATCTCAACTTGATGAAGGATTCAATACGGGTGGACGCTATGCCGGCCTGTTTCACGGTGACGTTAAGACAACCGATGCCATTTACGCATCGGCATATAATACCCTGGCTGATTCCAGACTTAACAAGAACAGCAAACAACTGGAAGATGGAACTCTGGACAAACTGATGCAGATGAGTGTTTTAAGATATGAGTTGGAACAGTTTGAAGTGGATAACGGAAACAGTGCCAAATCACTTGGCTATTACAATGATGATTCCGGCATACTGGAGAAAGAGCACTTTGGCCTGTCAGGACAGGAAATAAGGGAAATCTATCCAAACCTTGTATCAGAGAATCAGGACGGATATCTGTCCATTAACTATGTTGAGATGGTTCCGCTACTTATCCGCTCCATTCAGGAACTCAAAGCAGAACTTGATGCCTTAAAGAGTACTACCAACGTTCAGGCTCGTGTATGGGATAAAGGTGTGACATTATATCAAAACACACCAAATCCGTTCAATGAAAAATGCATGATAAACTGCACAATACCGCAAGACATAAAGACCGCCACATTCTATTTGTATGACTACAACGGCCGTCAGATACAATCCAGGACTATATCAGAAAGAGGTAATGTCCAGATTACAGTAGAAGGCGCACCCCTTGAAGCCGGCATTTACCTCTATTCACTGGTGGTAGACGGTAATCTTGTGGATACCAAACGGATGGTACTGACTAAATAGTTATTGCTGATATTATTATATGCTATCAACTGTAATCATTGTCAATATAAACATTTTTCTTTGGCAATCTGTTTCTTGGCCATTCATTGGCAAGAAGTGGTTCTAAATCGGATTTGTACTCCTTAACTAGAGAGTTTTTTCGCTCCAGCTAGAGAAAAAAATTTTCCCTGTAAAGAATAGATATCTTTCTAATTGGGAGTATATGGCCAAAGAATTATCTTGTAAGGAATTTTTGTACATCACCATGTCGTCGGTGCATATTATGAGGTAATAAATCCGCATGGGAATGTTTTGTCCCGAAATTATCCTATATTTATCCTTGAAAATTTTTGGTTCTGATTCATTTCCGCCCTGATATTTGCGCAAAAATGAATCATTAACCTTAAAACTATTGGGATATGAAAAAGATTACTTCATTTGTGTTTACACCTGTTTTAATGTGTATCTGCACTCTTGCAAATGCACAGACTGACACAACCCAAGTGGTTGACTTTACACTTCAGGAGAAGAATATCACCCTTAATGTCGGTGAAAGCTACCAGTTGCATGTGACACCAGCCGATGCTCCGGTAGTATGGAATGAGTTTTTTGATTTTTCTGTCAATCCTCCTTTTATTATTGATAAAAACGGTCTTGTAACCGCTTTGAGATCGGGATCTTCTATAGCATCAGTAGAATCAGAAGGCGGTTACAACCATCAGAACTGCCGGGTTACAGTCACAGATCAGGGAAGCATCCTGAAAGACAAGAAATCATTCGCCCCTGTTGATGAATGCGAATGGACCGAAGCCAAGTTCACCCTTGACAATAACGGCCATTTCAAGGCAGAAGGTGCATACTATGGAAGCGGTGCCCAGACCAACCACCTCAATTACATAGTAACGGACCAGTGCATTTTCTTATGGTTTGACATTAACTATGAGGATTCTACCAAGATGTTCTATCCACAACCTTTCAGCCTGGAGATAGAAAACTGCAATGCCCAGGAGTACACAATCTATTACAACAACAAAAACCAGGTGCTGGATTCTCAGCCTAAGTTCGTAATGTACTCTATCAAGAGAGGTTTTTCAGCTGGAGGCACAAAAAATACTGATCCCGTGTATTATTACAATTATGATTTTGATAACGGTGTATCATACAAGGAGTATCTTGTTGAGGTTCCGAACAAGCTTTTCATAAAGAAGAAATCAGATGTTGAACAAAGTGAAATTGTCTCAACTCTGAATGGAATTATTAAAGATCAATATGAAATAGGCTGGATTGGCGATATATGCAAAGTGAAAGTTGATGACTCAAAGGTTGACAATATCATAGCTGAACTGCTCAAGGAAGAATCTGTTATGGCAGCGCGTAGAATATATTGCTTTAAGAGCGATTATGACAACGCGAATAAAAATGGCGTTGCAATAGGTGAGGATCAGGAAGTATGTCCCCTAAACAATCTTCCATGCGGCGTAAAGAGTGACATTGATACTAATGTATTAGACAGCATAGCCGGTGCGTTGAATATAGATGTAAGCAAAATAGTTACAGGGCCCTATGGATGGGTGGATTTCATGGCACCTAAGACAGCTGATATATTTAAAGTGTCACAAAAGATATTTGATACGGGATATTTCACATATACACAGCCAAACCTGTATATGAAAGTTGTTCTAGCATATACAACTAATGTCACAGATGTTCCTGAAGAAATAATGGAGACTCAGTACTACAATCTTTCAGGCAGCAAGATAGAATCACCTTCCGGCCTGACAATAGTAGTGACGCGCTACAGCGACGGCACTATCCGTACAGAAAAGAAGCTGTTCTAAGTCCATTTTCACGATTATTGCTTATATTTGCATAGCTAATACCAAAGGCGCCCGGGACTATACGTAATGTATCAGCCGAGCGCCTTTTGTTATTGTTTGCTATCACTTAACCTTTTATTTAACCATAAAAAAACTAATTATGAAAGACAAAAAAAAGAATTCAGGAAATGCTGCGTACAGCGCAGACCGTGATGAACTGAACAGAAAAGCCAAGCTTTTAGGCATCAAGTACATTGACCTTAAGTATGATTTTGCGTTCAAGACGGTGTTCGGAACACCTGGAAATGAGGATCTGCTGCTTATGCTTATAGACAGTATCCTGCCAGAGAAACACATTCAGAGTGTGGAACTCGGTCCACAGGAGCAGCAGGGCGACAGCTATGAAAGCAAGCGCGTCATCTATGACATAAGATGCAAGACAGAACTTGGACCCATCAACATTGAGATGCAGTTTGGTGAGCGGCGTGAGTTCAGTCATCGTATGGTATATTACGCCAGCCGTGCGGTAAGCAAATGTGTGCAGAAAGGTACTGATGACTATACGCTGCCGGAGATTTATGTGATAGGAATAGCCAACTTCATATTGCCCGAAATCACGCCCAACGATAATATCATCAACAAGTATGCACTCATTAACCGGGAGGATGGAAGGACTTTGATGAACAATACTCTGAACTTTGTTACGGTTGAACTGCCCAAGTTCCTGAAAGATGAAGAGGAATTGTCAAGTGAAACTGATATAATGATTTACCTCATTAAGAATATGGGTGAGCTTAAGACCCGCTCAAAAAAATTGGCCGACAAAAATTTGGATAAATTGTTTGAAGTAAGTATGTTTGCAAATATGGAAACAGAAGCACAGAGCAGATATCTGGACGAAATGATGTGGGAGATTGACCAGCGTGCAGTACGTAAGTACGCTCGTGAGAAGGCTATTGCTGAAGGCATGGCCGAAGGTCGTGCTAAAGGCCTCGCAGAAGGTCGTGCTAAAGGCTTGGCTGAAGGTCGTGCTGAAGGTCGTGCTGAAGAGAAAACTGATATTGCCAAAGCTATGAAAGAAAAAGGTATGGAGTTCCCAATTATATCTGAAATAACCGGCCTGACTTTAGAGCAAATAGAATCACTTTAACAAGGTGACAAATACAAAATAGCTCTCCAGAGAAACAAGTTTCCTGGGGAGCTATTTTGGTGTAGTCACCTGGTCAGAGTGAACTTCAGGGTGAAGCCCGCATCATGTGTGCTGGTGGGGTAGGCCGATGTGGATACCAGCGGGAAGTTGCTCTGGAAATCGTAGTAGAAGTTAAGGGTGAGCATTCGGCTGTATGTGTAGTCGGCGCTGAACGATACCTTTACGGCGCGGTTTCCGCTGGTAGCCTGGGTGGTCTCCTCGCGCAGGTTGCGGCAAAGGGCGTTCTGGTTGCGCAGCGAGAAGTCCAGATTCATGTTAAGGTCGTTGCTCACCTTGTTTCGTCCGGTGCCGGGCTGGGCTCCAAACAGCTTTACTGCATTTATCTTATAGCTTGCGCCTGCCGTTATGTCATCGGATGTGGTTTCAACCACCTGGACGGCTGTGGTGCTCAGCATGAGGACACGTGTCTTGCGGAACTCCAGGCGTGCCGATATGTCATTGAGGAATGTCATGTTAACGCCGCAGAGCGGAGCGAATGATTCATTTATTGATACGGAGCTTATGTTGAACATTGTGCTCGGGATGGGATTGCCGCTGGTTACATCCTCTATGAATCCGCGTCCGTTCATATACTCCATGTAGCTGTTGAACGTATTGAAACTGCCTATTGAATAGACGCTCTTGTATGCATGAGTCAGGTTGAAACTCTTGAAATATCTCTTGAAGAAGGGCAGTTTGCTCAGACCGCTGTAGGTGAATGACCAGTTGGGCAGTATGCTCATTATGCCCGGGAACAGGTCAATTGTGGCTTTCCTTGAGCTGCGGCCTGTGTATGCAGCCAGGAATGCCGGAATGAGCACATCCGATGAGTACATATCCACTCCGCCGTTTGCGGGATCATAAGGCTGTCCGGACAAAGCTGTTCCTTGCGGATAACGCGCTCCGTCATACTGGGATTCAATGCGGTCACGGAATACAGGCAGGCTGCTTACAAACCTGTCAAAGCTGCGTGAACGGTAGTTGTTGCCCGATGAATGGCGCTCAAACGCACTGCCTACAGTGATTGTGGTTATGCTGAAATTACCGCCGCGCGTGCTGGGCATACCTGCGTACATATATTGGATGCGGTTATTGCCGGATTTGCTCCAGCTGGCGTTCAGGTCAACCTTTATGTCGCTGAACGGCTCCAGACTGGCCTTTATCTGCAGGTCCTCAGTAGCTGTGGACGATGCGGTGTGGGCAATGCTGTCGCCGCTCAGCAGCCAGCCGTTGTCCATAGCCTTGTGCAGATAGCTGTCGCCGGTAAGGCCGAACGCGAAATCAAGTCCGGGAGCCATCAGACCGGATGAGTTGTTCTGGCCCAGCATCTGTGAGTTGGGCATGAATCCGGGTAGTGACATTGAATAGTCATTGCGGTAGGTCACTGATACGTTCCTGAGCATCATGAGTGTCCTGAGACCTACATCCATTCCCTCCTTTACGTTGAATCTTTTTGTCCTGAGGGGAGAATCGGGATCCTGTATGATCCTGAGGGCAACTTCAAGGGTATCCTTTACCTTTATAAGTATGCTGTCTGCTCCCAGTTTGCGGTACTTTATCTTAACTGTCTGGCCCTCCTTTGTGGTGGCTGTTATCTTGGGATTGAGCGTACCCAGTGCATGCACTATCACATTGCGCTTATCGGGAAGCAAGGTTACCTCCTGCTGATATCTGCGGGCTCTGTCTCCTGTCGTAGTCGCTCTGCCGTTTGACGAGTAGCGGTTGTTTATCTTCTTGAGGTAGGGCACCTTATTATACATGTTCAGCATGTTGAACCTGGTGTTGATGCTCACGTTGCGTCTGTTGGCTATGATGTTGCCGTATGATGCGCCGTCGGCATAGGTGGTTCCGCGGTTCCATGAATAGGTGGAGTTGAAACTTGCATCGGCTGTAATCCAGTCTGTGAGCGGTATCTTGTTGAACGGAACAGCATAGCTTGCGTTGAATGACTGGCTGTAGTCAAGCGGACGCCCCATATTCATGAGGCTCATCTTTACTGAGTCCTTCCAGAGCTGATACCGGTCAGGATAGAGATCCTTGTTGACAACAGTATAGGGCTCCTCAATTTCAGCCCTTGTCCTGGCGCTGAAAGTGAGCTTGAGCAACTGCAGCGGATCCCACCGTACAGAGAGGTCGCGGTTCCAGTAGAACTGCTGTGAGAATATGACGGGTATTCCATCAGAGCCCTCCAGGTCTCTCTCCTGAAGCTCGTGATAACTGCGCTGCAGTCCGGTGTTGAAAGAGAGGCTCTGGGGCAGGAAACTGATCTTGGTGTCCTTGACCACGCTGAACCACTTGGCTGCGTACCCTAATCCTGCAAACGGCGACCAGCCCTTAAGGCCGGGTGAGTAGCTGTAATCCATAGATGCCTTCCAGCTGTCATCATGTTCGTACTCGATGGTGCTGTTGCTTCGGTCACTTACACTCTCCGAATAGCTGAAAGAGAAGTTGGCCGGATCATAAGGCATGGGAGTCTCGCTGCTTATGTTGACCTTGGCGTTGGATATGCTGAAATTATGGCTCTCCCTGAGATCCTGCGATATGCTCTGGATGGAGTCACGCTCGCGTCCCTCGGGATAAGATTCTATCACATCATCCAGCAGAAGGTCAGTATCATAGGGACTGTATCTGGGTGATGTCTTCTCCTTGGAATAGGAGTAGTAGACCGGTATTGATATACGTGACTTTTCCGGCAGGAACCTTCCCACATTGGTGCTTGTGGTTACTGAATATTTGTAGAAGTCATCAGTCCTGCGGTCCTGGATGCTCTGCTCCAGACCTCCGTAACCGGCTGTACTCATCTGTCCGGCCAGATCAACCGATGCCAGATCCGACAACTTGAGTCCCAGTGTGCTGTGGGCAGCCATTCCGCCCTTGCTCTCATATCCTACCAGACGCAGTTCGTTTACCCAGACCTCGGCATTCTTGGTGCTCATGGAGTTGTTCCTGATACCTATCATGATGGCGCGTACATTACCTATTGATGGGTTACCCACTACGGTGATACGGTTCTCGGGATTGCCCGGGTCATACTCGCTGTAGACCGATGATGCACTTATGGCACCCAGGTTCTTCTGTACGTTGCGGTTGTTCTTGACCTGGGTCAGTATATTGAAATCAATATCCAGCATGTTGCTCTCGGGCCAAACCATACGGCGGTCTGTCTCATTGGTTCCGCTGTAGTGGCCGGCTGGAGTGAGGTCAAGCGGAATCTCATACTCGTAGTAGTTTCCGGAGTAGTCGGATCCCAGACGTATGAATACCGATATGTCGCCGTTCTGCAGCGTACCGTCATCAGGTATTACAGCCTCTGCATGAGTGAACATCTGGATACGCTTGTACTTGCGCAGGTCAAGTGAGCTCTTCTTGTAGATTCCGCGTGCTTCGCCAGCCCCGAGAGCCATAACCTTAAGGCTCATAGCCTGCTCGTTGTCCTGGACCAGCTGTATCTGGTTGGGGTCAAGTATGCGGGTTACGCCGGGAGGCACCACATAGTTTACGGGAGCGCGGTCACCGTTCTCCTCAATGTTGACCGATGTGGCCGAGAACCTGCCCGATATCGTAGGAGTGCGGTTGGTGGCGCTGTAAATGGGCTGCTCGTAATTGCGCCATTGGCTGGTCATAAGTTCCAACGATCCGAACCGTACGTGCACCTCTTCATTGAATCCGGTCAGATACATGCGCATGAACCTTATTGAACTGAAGTCACGTATACCTCCTTCGGCTTTCTCATATTCGGTTATGGGAACGCGGAAACAGTACCAGTTTACGGTTTCGGTATTGCCGTTACGCAACTTTACCTTTACCTCGCGCATATCGGATATGTAGTTGCGTCCTATCTGAAGGTCCTGCGGACGCAGCGAGATGCGGTACTGGAAGAACTTCTCGTACTCATCCATAGTGTAGTCTCCGTTGGCATCCTCAACATCGGGAGTAGTGCGTGAAGACTGGTCATAACGGCTGCCGCTCTCGGCCGAGTTGGGTGAGTTGCCCTCTGTACCGTTATACTTGCGGTAACGGTCCAGAACCGACAGGCGTGCATCATCATAGTCATTTCCGCGGTAGTAGTGGTATGTATCGGCAGCGGGGTCATCATAGAATGACTGGTAGACTTCAGGTTTTACCTTGCCGCGAATCTGATTCAGATAGTTGGCATAAGCCGGCCAGCTGCGCTCCTGGTCCGATGAAAGTCCGTTCAGACCCACATCCTGACGGTCGCGGCTATTGGCTGCGGTATTGTCAAAGGCATAGACCAGACTCTTTCCGGTGGGAACCTTACCCCATACGGTCTGTGCCCATTTGGTGGTATCATCGTCTACAGGCAGGCCGTTCTCATAGAACTTCTTGCCGTCCAGCAGCACATCCTCGGATACCTCGCCCAGATTCAGGTAGAGGTCTCCGCCGGCAGCGCTCTTGTTGTAAATGAACGGGTCCAACATCCAGAACTCTATGTACTCTATGTTGGCTGCCTCAAAGTCTGTAGTGGTGAGACGACGCATTATTCCGCCCCAGTTATCCTGCGGGTTGCTAAGATGACCGTCGGCATCCAGGTCGGGATTCAGGTTGTACGGTCCGCGCTCGGTGGGGTAGTAGGCCAGATTCAGTATCTGCAGTGTGGTTGACTCGCTGGATGTGGACTCCTTGTTGGGGTAGAGCTCACGTTCATAGACCTCACGTACATAATGATTGGATAGCTGGTCCAGGTCTGTCTTGATGTGGGCCGGCGTGAGTGGAGAGTTACGGCGCGTAAAGAGCGGGTCTATAGTGAACCAGTTAAGCAGGGCGCGGTTATAACCGGCTTCCAACTGTCCGGACTTGCCGTAGCCTTTCATTCCCTTTGGAACTGCCGACAGTGTCCAGGCCGATGCCTGAGATATGTTGATGCCGCTTTCGGCCGTCTCAAAATCATCAATGTAAGATGCCTGTCCCTGAACCTTGTCCGATACCGATGACTGCAACGCTGCCATTTCGGCCTTGAAGTTGATGCTTGACGGCTTGGTGGCATTCACGAACGGTATCTTGTCAATGATGTTGGTTATGGCCTGGCTCTCATGCCTCCAGTTGATGTTAAGGCCGTACATGGTGTTTACCAGCGGCTCATCGCCCATTGTCACCTTGCTGGTGAGCGGTTTCTCGTTCAGGTGCATGAAAGTACCGCCAAGTTGCAGGTTGGGGTTGAAATCATACATCCAGTTGAGTCCGGCCATAGTCTTGCGCTGCATGCTGAACTCGGTATTGCTTTCCAGCTGCACGTTCACGCTTGTCCCGGCATCTATTATGCTCTGGTTGATAATAGTGACAGTTCCCATGCTGTAATCGACGGTATAGTCACTGTTCTCCTGCAGGGTCACTCCTCCGGCGGTAACAATCACTGAACCCCTGGGTATGTTGTAGGAACCAAGCTGTATCACATTGCTGTTGGTGCCCGAATACTGTCCCATCAGCATGAACTTGTCCTTGTCGGCTATGCGCTTGGCCACCACTCGGGTTGAGTCATAAAGCTCCTGGAACACGTATTTATCGGCTACGGCATCATCGGCAATGACTTTACGCAGATGACTGCCGAAAGGCTCTACTACCGGGAATATTATCTTGCCGTTCTGTGGCTGGACGGTATAACTCTCAATAAAGTCGAACTGGCCGTTGGGGTGGGGGGTGTTCTTGTCGTCCAGACGGTCCAGATTAAGCAGTCTGAGCAGCGGGGTGCTCTTGAGCCCGGCCTCCGGGATATATGTAAGGCGGCTGCCTGTGCTGTCGCTGTTGTAGTAGATGCCAAGTTTGAACTGTGCGCTCTGTATGCTGCCCTGGGTGATGGAGTAGATGTTCTTCATCATAAGGTCCCAGGTTCCGGTTCCGGGTGAGTTGGAATTGGATTTGAGCAGCTTTACTATCAGGGCCTGGCTGGCGTCGGTCTTGTCCGAAGAGAACTCACCCACCTGATAGCTCTGTCCGCCGTATGTATACTCAAATGCTACGGCCAGCACCTCGTCCGATGCAAGTGCGTTCTTGAGTGATATGTAACCCAACTCGCTGTTGAGCGTATAGTCCGATGTACCCAGCTTGCGGGCGTTCGAAATCTTCTCATAGTCAGTGCTTCCCTCCAGTATGGAGCCAAGCGTTACGGCCACCTGGTCTATGTCGCGGGTTGCGGGATAATCATTGACTATGCGGTTGTAAAGGTCATTGGCCGCGTTCGAAGGTGCGGGCCCTCCCTGAGCGTTCCAGATGCTGTTGCTTATGTGCTCCGTTTCGGCCAGGTCTGTGAACGCCACTATGTTACGGGGGTTGTCATAGTTGCTGCGTTTGTTGGTTACCCATAACTCTATGCGGGTTATCTGTACGCCCGACACTATGTTGGGCAGCATAGCCATATTGGCGTCGTAATTGTCGCGGAAGAAATGGGCCAGGAAGAAATGACGGTTCTCATCATAACTGCTGGCGTCAATCTCAAAGTCCGTTATCTGCTGTCCGCCCTGTGAGTGTACCGATGCCGAAGATGACTCTTTCTGTGAGAGCACCATCTGCAGCTTGAGCTTGCCGAACTGCAGGTCTGAGCGAATGCCAAACAGGGACGAGGCGCCCTGTATGAGTGATGAGTTGGTGGGGAAGCTTATGTTTCCGGCCTCCAGAAGACGGATTATCTCATCCTCCTTGCCCTCATAACGCATCTTTATCATTTTGGCGTCAATGTCGAACGTTGCCTCGGTGTTGTAGTTGAGGTTCATGTTGATCTTGTCACCAACCTTGGCATTGATGTTCAGGTTTATCTGCTCGTCAAAGTCAAATCCTCCGGTAGTGCGGTTCTGTACCGAAAGTGACGGGTTGTCAACCTTGTTGCGGCTGTATCCGAACTTTATTGCGGCCGATCCGCTGGTCCTTACCTGGACACCGCCCGGACCGAATATCTTCTCGGCCGGACCCAGGTCAAACTTCATGTTGGTGAAGTCAAACTTGTTGTCACCCTGAGCTTCAACCTCCTGGGCATATTTTTCACGGTAGAATGACTGCAGTGAGCGTTGCATAAGCATTCGGGTGTACTCATCGGGGGTCATCACATCCGGAACCTGAAGGTACTCGCCGCCCAGCTTGTAGCCTACGCTGTAAGTATCGTCATTCTCGTCATACGTTACTTCACGGGTAATGTTCTCGGGGTTGGGAAGAGTCCTCTGGGGGGCTTGCGCATAAAGCGACTCAAGGCTCCCGCATATGCAGGAGCCTATGAGCAGTATAGCTGCGGCCAGATGTCTTCCCTTTATCATCAGATGCGTTTGAGTGCCTCACGTATGACCGCCTCAACGGCAAGTCCTTCATTATCCTTAAGTATGGCCTGAACAACCTTCTGTGATGCTGCCTGCGGGAATCCCAGTGTAACCAGAGCGGTTACGGCCTCGGTTGCCGTCTGTCCGGTCTGTATGCCGGTCTGAAGGTTGAGCGGGTTGTCATTTGACTCGGAAATGCCTATCTTGTCATGAAGGTCAACTATAATGCGCTGAGCGGTCTTGGCTCCTATGCCCTTTACCTTCTTGAGCAGTGAGTCGTTGCCGGTACTGATAATTCCTATGAGTTCGGACGGTGAGAATGATGACAGTATCATTCTGGCCGATGCACCTCCTATGCCCGATACGGATATAAGCATGAGGAACAGCTCACGTTCCTGCTTTCCACTGAAGCCGTACAGCACATATGCGTCTTCACGTATGGCTTCATAGACATACAGTCTTGCCTGCTCCTTGCCCTGAATGGCCGAATAGGTGTAGAGTGATATGTTCAGGTCATAAGCCACTCCGCCCTGTGTGAGCAGAACCGCCTGTGTAGGAGTGAGCTCCTCAATCTTTCCTTGGATGAATTCTATCATGTTTTTAAGTGCTTATTAATATGTGTATGCTAGAAAATAACGTGTTCAGCGCGTTATTATTGCACGCGTGCATA
The DNA here is from genome assembly GCA_045534785.1 of Bacteroidaceae bacterium. Classification (GTDB taxonomy): domain Bacteria; phylum Bacteroidota; class Bacteroidia; order Bacteroidales; family Bacteroidaceae; genus Colenecus. Next base: position 40,446 of record JAZSKJ010000022.1, read on the forward strand.
TATATAAAGCCCTTTTTTCATAACTTCGCACCCTGAAAACCTTAATATTGAAGACCTATGGAAAAGATCAAAGCAGCAATAGTAGGCTATGGAAACATTGGCAAGTATGTACTTGAAGCACTTGAGACGGCACCCGATTTTGAGGTAGCCGGTATAGTACGCCGTAACGGCAGCGCAGACTGCCCCAAGGAACTGAACGGCTATAAGATTGTAAAGAAAATTTCAGAACTGTCCAAACCTGATGTGGCTATCCTCTGCGTTCCTTCACGTAAGACCGAGGAGTATGCAAAAGAGATACTTCCGCTGGGCATCAATACGGTTGACAGCTTTGATATCCATACACTTATCCCGGAGACCCGCAAGCGCCTTATGCAGGTAGCATCAGAGTCCGGAAAGGTTGCTATCATATCAGCAGGATGGGATCCGGGCACAGACTCAATTGTCCGCGCACTGATGCAGGCAATGGCTCCCAAGGGCGTAAGCTACACCAATTTCGGTCCCGGAATGTCAATGGGCCACTCTGTGGCAGTCAAGGCGATACCCGGAGTAAAGGCCGCCCTTTCTATGACCATTCCGGTTGGAACAGGCATTCATCGCCGTATGGTATATGTTGAGATTCTTGACGGTTACCGCTTTGAGGATGTGGCCGCCGCAATCAAGGCCGATCCTTACTTTGTGAATGATGAGACACACGTGATGCAGGTGGAGTCTGTCGATGCTCTCAAGGATATGGGACACGGAGTCAACCTTACCCGCAAGGGCGTATCGGGCAAGACCCAGAACCAGTTGTTTGAATTTGACATGAAGATCAACAATCCGGCTCTTACCGGTCAGATTCTGGTTTGTGCCGCACGTGCTTCAGTGCTTCAGAAACCGGGTTGCTACACGATGATAGAGATACCAGTCATAGACTATCTGTACGGCGACAGGGAGGATCTGGTCCGTCATCTGGTCTGACCGGCAAGTTTCAGGGCAACCCCCACAAACAATCCGTCAGGATTACCATACCCAAGGCACATGAAAGCCTTGGGTTGTTTGTTTTTGTCTAACAGCGCGTACCTGAAATATCCCCTGTATACCAGGACACTTGTGCTGTATCCGATAAAGTAATAGGGCTCACCAAAAGATATATCCAATCCCTCCGGATATGAACTCAGATTGTTAGCCTTGCAGTTCATATAGAATCGCTCAACTCCTAAACCGGCTGCGCCTCCAACGGAAAACCTCTTCCAGTTGATACCTATGTCAGCCATCACCTGGGCCGAAATATAACTGCCGGTTATGTGAATGTCATCAGGGTCAACCTTCCATCCTATTGAGTGCCTACCTTTGATAGGGGGTGATATGTTCACTCCAAATGATACTCCCCAGAACAGTCTTTTATCATACTCAACCAGGATAGATGCGGTCATCATACCTTTGGTACCATATGTGATTCCAAAAGAAGTGAAGGGTTCCGGCTCGTATTCCTCGGTCTTAAAACCCCACTCCTTGAGTTCTTCGGTGAGGGTGCTGTCCGGATCTATGGTAGTATTAAACGGCATACCCAGATACTCGTCATTGTAGAAATAGCCTGTTATGGTCTCTCCTTTGGCAGTTATGAGTTTTCCGTATCCGTGTTTCATGTCATCCTTCCAACTGCCGTCATATAACCCGCCGTCCTCAAACCGCAGTTTTCCGTTGCCGTTGAACTTATCGTCCTTCCAATCTCCGTCATAACGTGCTCCACTTCCGTAAATGTATGTGCCTTGGCCCTCCTTTATGTGATTATGGAATGACCCCTTGTAGATGTCACCGTCAGTATATACCAATGTTCCCTGACCATCCCAGAGTCCGTTGGTCCAGTGTCCCTGATATACCGTACCGTCAGTGTAGATGCATATTCCCTCTCCGTTGAACAGGGAGTCCCGTATCTGGCCCATATACAGTGTTCCGTCATCCAACAGAACGGTGTCAATGGGGATGCTGTCCGGAATGGCATTCTGGGCATGTACCGGTAATACGGGCATGAACGCAAGAATCAATATGGCAATGTACTTAGACATATCAGAAAGAGAGGCCTATTCCTACATGAAAACCATCCACATTTCCGTATCCTGCACGTAATGAGCAGGAGTACAGATTAAGTAAGGAGCGGCTCAGTACATAGTCAGTAAAGACATCGTAACAGAACTTGGCTCCTGTCACCTTGGTCCGGTAATAGAGAGTCCCGGCTTCATAATAGCTGTCGTTGCCGGGCAGGCTGCGGCAGTTACGCACAGTATTCTGCACTCCTACGCCAAGAGCAGTTCCCAGAGAGAACCAGCCCCAGCTCAATCCGCATTGGCCCGATATCTTGAACATGGTGCCGGTACTCTCCGTCATTATCTCATCAGGATACCAGTCCCAGTCAATCAGGGTAATCTTTTCGCCGGTCTCGTCATCATATGTGATGGATTCCTTTCCCCTGCCGTAGTTCCTGGTGTTCAATCCCAATGAGATTCCGGCAAAGAAACGTTTTGAGGTGTAAAAGTCGGCGTGCAAGGATAGTATGTTCCCTGTTCCGTAAGTCATATACAGGTAAGTATCCCTTTTCCAATGCCAGCAAGAGTCGGGACGTTCCGGCATTAACTGATTTAGAAGGTATGGGTTAAATACGGGGTCATAAGTCTTTGGGGTCTGGTTTTGTACTTCATTGTCTGTTGATCCTATGAACATATCCATCCTGAAATCACCTTTAAGCAGGGAACCTGTAGATGAATCATAGAATACTCCTATACCGTCTTTCATGTCATCCAACCACTCTCCGGCATAGAGGCTGCCGTCCGAATATGACATAGTGCCGGAGCCGTTGAACATACCACGTTCCCAATAGCCTTCATACTTGGCTCCGTCGGAATAAATATATGTGCCGTATCCGCTGAATTCATGCTCTTTAAAATTGCCGCTGTATGAGTCACCGTCGGGATAACGGAGGTCTCCCTTTCCGTCCCACAGGCCGTCTTTCCACTCACCTTCATAGACTGTGCTGTCCGAATAGACCATCTTGCCGTATCCGTTGAAGAGCGAATCGGCAATCTGTCCCGAATACCATGATCCGTCCTCAAACCATATTGTATCGGCTGCGGCTATGGTGTCATTTATTGCTGAAGCATGTGCTACAAGGGTGCTTACAGACAATATTGAGATTATTACAAAGCGTTTGAGTGACATATCGGCGTAAAGGTATTGAAAAATCATTAACTTTGCCACTTCACAATAGTTAAACACCATTGCTATGAATGAAAAACAGGATTTGGTTTGTGTTTTCAAAGGTCAGGCTTTTGAAGCCGAGGTAGTGCGCGCCCGATTGGAATCGGATGGCATACCTGCTATGGTAATGAACAATACTATGAGTGCTATTTTTTCAACATATACCGCTATGGCAGGTTCTTATGGCGTTCTTGTGAACCCGCAGGATAAGGACCGTGCCGAACAATTACTTCAGGAACAATGATACAGCCCAAACGTATAGCTGTCAAGGTAGGCAGCAATGTGCTTACACGTCCCGACGGCCGTCTGGACATTTCGCGTATGGCCGCTCTGGTGGACCAGATTGCCGAATTGCGCCGCAGAGGCATTGAGGTGCTTCTTATATCTTCGGGTGCTGTGGCATCGGGCAGGGGAGCGCTTCCTCACCTGAAGGATGAGAGCGTAACCGGCAGACAGCTTTTTGCCGCAGTGGGACAGGCCAAGCTGATAGAGCACTATTATGACCTTTTTCAGGAATACGGGATAACCGTAGGCCAGATTCTTACCACTAAGGAGAATTTCATCAACGAGACCCTTCACGCCAACCAGATGCGTTGTATGACCGCAATGCTGGACAACGGTGTGGTGCCGGTAATCAATGAGAATGACACCGTATCGGTAGAGGAGCTTATGTTCACTGATAACGATGAGCTCTCCGGCCTTGTGGCCCGCATGATGAAGGCGGAGATACTGATCATACTCAGCAACGTGGACGGTGTGTTTACCGGAAACCCCGATGAGCCCGGATCGGAACTCATCCATGATGTTTATCCCGATGATGACTACTCCGGCTGTGTGAGCGGCACCAAGTCCAAATACGGTCGCGGAGGCATGATGACCAAGATGAAGACAGCCCTTGGAGTAGCTGCCGACGGTATTGAGGTCCGTATCGCTAACGGCCGCCGTCAGGATGTGCTGCTGGATGTGTTGTCCGATCCTGATAATGCCCGCTGCACCAGATTCCATGCCAAAAAGAAGTAAGCCATGATAGAGAATACCTTAGAACTGCTTAAGAATGCATCGTACACCCTCCCTATGCTGGAGGAGAATAAGATAAATGATGTGTTGCTCACTCTGGCCGATGCCATTGAGAGCAACTCCGCAAACCTTCTTGAGGCAAACGCCAGAGACCTGGCCCGCATGGACCGCAATAATCCGGTTTATGACCGTCTGATGCTTACCGATGAGCGTCTGAAAGGAATAGCTTCCGATATGCGTCACGTGGCGGAACTTGAGAATCCGGTAGGAAAGGTCATAGACGAGCGAGTACGCCCCAACGGCATGAAGTTGACACGCGTAAGAGTTCCGTTCGGAGTTATAGGCGTCATATATGAGGCCCGTCCAAACGTGAGTTTTGATGTCTTCTCGCTCTGTTTCAAGTCACGCAACGCCTGCGCGCTCAAGGGCGGCAGCGATGCGTATGAGTCAAATCTGGCGATTGTGGACCTTATACACCGTGTTCTCTCTGACAAGGGGCTTGATACGCATGTGGTTGAACTGCTTCCAGCCGGCCATGAGGCCGCTGCCGAGCTTATGAAAGCGGTTGGTATGGTGGATCTGCTCATTCCTCGCGGCAGCGCCCGCCTTATCAAGTCAGTACGCGAGCAGGCTCAGATACCGTGTATAGAGACCGGAGCCGGAGTTTGTCACACCTATTTTGACAAGGAGGGTGACATTAAGAAGGGAGCCGATATCATATTCAACGCCAAGACCCGCCGCGTGAGCGTTTGTAATGCGCTTGACTCACTGGTTATCCATGCAGACCGTCTGAGTGACCTTCCGGAACTCTGCATCCGCATGGCCGCCAGGAACGTAGTGATAGAGGCCGATGAGCAGGCATACTCCGCTCTTGAGGGCAAGTATCCCGCAGAGTTGCTGGAGCATGCTACTCCTGATAGTTTCGGAAAAGAATTCCTTGCATACCGAATGTCGGTAAAGACAGTAGGCTCGTTCGACGAGGCTCTTATGCATATCCGCCGTTTTACCTCACATCACAGCGAGTGCATAGTGACTGAGAATGCAGAACACGGACGCCTGTTCCAGCAGTATACAGATGCGGCCTGCGTCTATGTGAACGTATCCACCGCATTCACTGACGGCGCACAGTTCGGACTCGGAGCCGAGATAGGCATCAGCACCCAGAAGATGCATGCCCGCGGTCCCATGGGACTTGAAGAGATTACAACATACAAATGGCTCATCGACGGTGATGGCCAGACAAGACAATAAATAAGGATATGAGACATTTTACCTGCGTAAAGGATCTGGGAGACCTGCATGAGGCATTGCAGGAGGCCCTTGAGATTAAGCGTGACCGTTATAAATATGTTGAACTGGGCCGAAACAAGACCCTGCTTATGGTATTCTTCAACTCCAGTCTCAGAACCCGTCTCAGTACTCAGAAGGCAGGCCTGAACCTGGGCATGAACGTAATTGTGCTGGATGTCAACCAGGGCGCCTGGAAACTTGAGACCGAGCGCGGTGTGATTATGGACGGCGACAAGTCTGAACATCTGCTGGAGGCTATCCCTGTTATGGGCTGTTATTGTGATGTTATAGGTGTACGCTCATTTGCCCGTTTTGAGAGCCGTCAGGACGACTATGAAGAGAAGATACTTAATCAGTTCATACAGTATTCAGGCCGTCCGGTGTTCTCAATGGAGGCTGCAACCGGACATCCGCTGCAGAGTTTTGCAGACTGGATAACCATCGAGGAGCATAAGACCGTGGAGCGTCCCAAGGTTGTAATGAGCTGGGCTCCGCATCCCAAGGCTCTGCCGCAGGCTGTCCCCAACTCATTCGCACAGTGGATGGTTGCCGCAGGTTATGAGGTCGTCATTACCCATCCGCACGGCTATGAACTTGATCCCAGGTTCACAGAAGGTGCCACAATTGAATATGACCAAATGAAAGCCTTTGAGGGCGCACACTTTGTTTACGGAAAGAACTGGTCTTGTGCCAGCCCCGAACACTACGGACAGATATTGAGCACAGACCGCAGCTGGACCATCGGAGAGCGTCAGATGGCTGTTACGGACAACGCGTTCTTTATGCACTGCCTGCCTGTGCGCCGCAACATGATAGTTACGGATGATGTTATAGAGGGTCCGCGCTCTCTTGTAATCCCCGAGGCCGCCAACCGTGAGATTTCGGCCACAGTGGTCCTTAAGAAGATTCTTGAGGGATTAAAATAAGAATTACCTGTAAATCAGCTTATAGTCATAGTCTTCCTGGTAGCCTTTGCACTTCAGGAAGACTGTGTCGTTCTTGGCAGGCTTGTATCCGAACAGTGGGATAGAGAAGTAGGCATGCTTGGTGTAAACCTGGCCGTCGCCATAGGCGTTATGGTAGAAGGTAAACTCCAGACGCTCTTTGCTGCCCCTGCGAGCATAGAATATCCTATGCTTGGTGTTCTCTTTCTGGACCTTGATGGCCACGTTGACATTAAGATATCCTCCTCCTATATAGACGCTCTCTATGCGGATGGGGTCAGTTACACGTAATGTGTCATTCAGAAGGGAGTCTATAGGGGCTACATAAGATTCCGGAAAGACCTTCTGCTCAAACTTGGCGGCCATATCATCGGTATATGTAATTGATGCTACAAGCCTGTATGCGGTATCTGGCATAAGTTTGTCTTCCTTTTTATCTATCGTGTAGGTATTGCCAAAGTCATCCTTAACGAGATTGATGTAACCTTCAGAGTCAGTAAAGCCGGTCATAAAACCGCTGAAAGTAGTATCAACAGGATCTTTGTCCTCAACACAAGAAACCAGATGCAGTGAACAAGCCATCAGCACCGGTATGAATCTGTAGATGAATCTCTTCATGACTTCATTACGCTTTTCTGATTAATAAGCGGATTTGCATACATGGTGAGTATGCGCTCCTTAAGGAAATCCCAGTCAGGGTTGGGAATGTCTATCTTGGCCAGTTGACCGTCCAGATAGGTCTGGAAGGCCTGTTTCTGACTCTCAGTATAGTTGGCCGATTCGGCATCGTCGCCGCGCAGCATATCGAGCGCAATGCGGTTACACGGGTAGATGCGGTATCCTTCAAATATGTGACGGTCAATGATTTGAGCCACCTGCTCCAGGAACTGGTTACGCGGAACAGAGCTGTCCAATGCGGCAATCTCAGAGTCTATCGGTGCCGAAACCTGATAATGAAGATGCCCTTTGAATCCGAAAATACCCGTTTTCATGTTGTCCAGGTCGGCCTGCTCACTCTTAACGTAATCCGGGTTGTCACGCTTGAGCTGGAACTCGGCAGCCTTGAGCCAGTCACAGGGGTCATATTCATAACTGATGGAGAGCGGGCAGATATGCAGTGACTGCAACTTCTCGGAGAGCGGCATCTCCTTAGGCCCGGACATAGCCAGCATCTTGAGTACGCTCTTCTGGGTGCGGTCATCGGAATCCTTGGCGCGGCCTTCACGCTGGGCAAGCCATACGGGGCTTTTCTTCTGCTCAATAACAAAACGTATGTACCTGGACAGTTGTCCGGATGATTCCAGGAGCTCTGCGGCAGTAGCTGACCGGTTTACCACAAAACTGCGGTTCAGCCTGACCAGAGTCTCAATCCATGGGTGTATCAAAAGATTGTTGCCAATGGCTATCTCGACAGACTTTCTGTGGGAAAACAGCAGTATGTAATCCAGGAATGCCGAATCCAGCACTATATCGCGGTGGTTTGAAAGGTAGATGAAATCCTGCCTGTCTTGCGGCAGTGCACTGAAATCATTCGAAAAACCGGTTGTGGCTTTTTTCAGTATCCTCTTCAGGAACGGGAATATCATTCCAATCTGGAAACTGTTGACTGTCTTGAATTGCCTGGTATAGAGTTTATGTACCCAGATGGGCACACCCTTGACAATACCCTTCACCACCTTGCGGAAAGCAGGGTCATCAAGCAATGAGAGTACCGCACCGCGAACCTCATCGTCCTCCAGGGACCGCATCTTTTCAAATTCGGCAGGAATCTCTATCTTTTCCATTTCAGAAACTGTCCTCAATAATTTCTGTAAGTACGTCAGTCAGATTCATTCCGGCGGCTCTTATCTGTTGCGGAATGAAACTTGTGGCGGTCATGCCGGGAGTGGTGTTCACCTCGAGCAGGTTGATTTTGTCACCGTCTGTGATGATGTAGTCATTGCGGATAATTCCGTGACATCCCAGAAGGTCATAGATCTTTGCAGTCAGGTCCTGTATGCGGTCACGCAACTCGTCGGGTATGCGGGCTGGGGTAATCTCCTCAACCTTGCCGTTGTACTTGGCGTCATAGTCAAAGAAATCAGTCTTGGGAACCACCTCGGTTACCGGCAACTTTACCTCACGCTTGCGGGTCTTGTAGTAGCCGTTGGTAACCTCAATACCTTGCATGAATGACTCTATCATTATCTCATTGTTCTCCTTGAAAGCCTCCTCTACGGCTGGGATTATCTGCTCACGGGTCTTAACCTTGGTTGTACCGAAGCTGGAACCGCCGTCAGTGGGCTTGATGAAGCAGGGCAGCCCCACCTTACGGATAATCTTGTCCGGATCCACAACGTCTCCCTTGCGCAGACGGCGGGAGTTGGCCACATTAACCTTGCAGCTCTTCATGGTCTTGTTGAGCACAAACTTATTGAAAGTGAGTGCCGACGGTAGGACATCACATGTGGAGAAAGGTATGCGCATAAGGCGCAGATAACCCTCAAAAACGCCGTTTTCACCGGGAGTTCCGTGAATTATTATGTATGCGTAGTCAAATACGGTCTTAACCCCATTAAATGTAAAACTGAAGTCGTTTCGGTCCACCGGAGCGTTGACTCCTTCGCTTACATGTACCTGCCAGTTCTTGCCTTCAATCTCCAGGATATAGGGTTCGTACTTATCCTTGTCCATGTACTCAAGGATGGTTGCGGCGCTGCGCAGGGAAACAGGGTTCTCGCTTGAGTCACCGCCTGCTACGATTGCAATCTTGCGTTTCATTCTGTATATCTATTTTTCAAAATCTCTTGAACTGACGTATGCCCTCCATTTCTCTATGAGAGTGGCCATATCCTGAGGCAACTCAGAGCTGAAGAACATCTCCTTTCCTGTCAACGGATGCACAAATCCCAGCGTCTTGGCGTGAAGTGCCTGACGGGGACAAGTCTCAAAACAGTCCTGTACAAACTGGCGGTATCGGCTGTATGTGGTACCTTTTAGTATCTGGTCTCCGCCGTAACGCTCATCGCTGAACAGAGGATGTCCGATATGCTTCATGTGCACCCTTATCTGATGCGTGCGTCCAGTCTCCAGACGGCACTCAACCAGCGATGTATACCCAAACCTTTCCAATACGGAGTAGTGTGTAACAGCATGCTTGCCCACTTCAGGGTCAAATGACACAGTCATCTGCAACCTGTCTTTGGGATTGCGGGTTATCTGGCTCTCTATAGTGCCTTGGGCAGGCTCAGGAACACCCCAAACCAAAGCTTGATATGCCCGTTTGGTTGTCTTGTTGAAGAACTGCTTACCCAGGCTGGTCTTGGCATCAGGAGTTTTGGCCACAACCAGAAGGCCGCTGGTATCCTTGTCTATACGATGAACCAGACCCACCTGCGGGCTGTTAGGGTCATAATCCGGATTGTCCCTGAGATGCCAGGCAACGGCATTTACCAGAGTGCCGTGAAAGTTGCCGCATCCGGGATGAACCACCAGTCCGGCAGGTTTGTTGACCACCAACAGGCAGTCATCCTCATATACTACATCCAGAGGTATATCCTCCGGCTCAATCTCACTGCTGTAACGCGGACGGTCCATCATGACCGTAATTACGTCCAGCGGCTTTACCTTGTAGTTGCTTTTTACGGGCCGGCCGTTTGCCATAACCATTCCGGCATCGGCCGCTTTCTGAATCCTGTTTCTGGAAGAGTGCTCCAGATGGTCAAATAGGAACTTGTCAACACGCAGAAGACTCTGTCCCTTGTCCGCCACAACACGGAAGTGCTCAAACAACTCCGCTGTGTCAGGGGTTGGTTCCAGATCGTCAAGTGACTCCTCTATCTCGTCCTCAAGTTCAACCATCAGGTTATTAAAAGAATTCAGTATCGATTACTGTTGTGGAATCAACCTCCTCTATCCGTTCTACCGGATTGCCGTTACCGGCCACGATTGTCAGAGTAGAGCCCTCGGGGATTTCGGTTCCGGCCTCTATAACTTTCCCATCATATCTGATCTCATAGACCCAATCCAGGTCTCCGTCCACATATACCGTTCCGCCCAGCTTGAATCCCGCTGCCCTAAGCTTGGATTCGGCGGCTCGTAATGAACTGTTGTCGGCCACATCGGGAACAGCTCTCAGTGGCTCTTTGCCAGAGTTGAGCGTAAGGTAAATCTTGCGGCCGTCCTTGACATATGCGCCCGGCTTGGGTTTCTGCTCAATCACTCCGCCCTCAACCATCATCTTGTCATACTTATAGTCCAGGACCTCATACTTGAGCCCTGCTTTGGCAAGTGCCTGCCCGGCTTCCTCCTCATACATGCCAGTAACATCAGGTACTGCAATATACTGTCCATGAAGCGTGTATGATTTGATCCATCGGAATGTAAGAAGTACCAAGATAGTAGCTATGACAATCATAGCCAGCACATTGAGCAGTATAATAACTATACCGCGTCCTTTACCGTTTTTTCCTTTAGCCATTCTCTGTCCTGTCAGTTTCAAACTACAAAAGTAATCATTTTGGCGGGAATCAAGATACATTGTTTTTTTTTAGCCTACCAGATGGTATTTAGCTATATATAATACGAAAGCCGGACCACTATTCAGTCCGGCTTTCTATCTATTAAACAAATTTTGTTTACTGTTCAGGCATGTTTTCCCAATTTATGATGTAATTGTCATCATCTTCGGGGAACCCGGTTCTTCTATAACCTACTATATAGTAAGTTGTTCCATACTCTTCGCTGTCATCTTCAAACTGGATGAAGAACTCAATCTTGTCAACCTTGGTCTCAGAACCAGGAGCTGTTGCTGCACCATAGGTGACCTTACCGCCCCAGATTTTCTGGCCTACGTCATTGTATTCATCCTGATAGATGGAATCCTGTACGCCAAAGGTCTTCTTGCTCGCATCGCAATCAACCTTGCAGAGAGTACCCCAGAAATTTTCATAATCATTAATCCACATCTCAGTTGATACATTGTTTGCGGTATTGTAGGTGACAAACTCTGCACCTGCAATGGGTGTCCAAACTATACTGTCAACCGGCTCAACCTCATCAAGAGTATCGGATTCAAAGATTGTGCACATCCAGTTGCCGGCAAGAGATTCCGTAGCCGTATTCTCAACCTCAAACTTGGGGCTGCAGGAATACATCGCAAATGAGGCTACTATAGCTGATATTAATATCTTTTTCATAACGATCATTAGTTTTAATTATCTTTTTGCATTACAACATGGAAGTCCATCTCAGAATAAGTAATAACATATGAAATGGTTTCGGTTGAAGGATCATAAACTGCACCTGTCAGAGGACCGGCATAATCGCCCCATGCTCCAACATAACCGCCACCAACCATATCAATGGTATTATCCGTGTTAAGGCTCCAGTTAGCATCGGCATCAAAATCATAGCTATAATTATAGGCAGGTCCATATCCGACATATTCAGAATAATACTGAGCTAGCATGTCGTTAATCTGGAAGAAACCCGGACATATCTTGGTTATCTTAACCTTAAATCCTGGGTACGGAGTTAATGTGCCTTTTTTGTTGTCACGATAGGTACCATCAATGGAGGTGTATGTACCGGAAATATCAGTAGTTACTTCAGGATTACATACATATACAGTACGGCTAGTAGAATTTGAAAAACCGGAAGCATTTACATATTTATAGGTTACAGTGTATGATCCGATTGTAGTTTCGTCAACACCATCTTCAATAATCAGTTGATCGGAAACGTCATCGCCATTTGCCGTAGCCTTTATTCCGGGATCTGCCCAAGGGGTACCTATCGGAAGTATATATGGAGTACCTCCTACAATCTCAAAATCAGCGTAATACTCAACTTTGAGGTTCTCAGCGTGCTGTTCTTTCTCACAAGAAACAAGCGAGAATGAAGCAACAAGCATAACAAGAAATATTACTTTTTTCATAATCATCATAATTGAATAATGTTATAATCACTTTGCCCAGAATACCTTCTCTGCAGGATTCTTTTGAGCAGGGGCATTTGTGTTAGTTGTACGTGAACTGGTCACATACGGCAGACGGCCTAATAGTGTATTGTCAGGAAGACCTACTACATTTTTGGGTGTAAAGATTGTACCAGTGGTGTAGTAACCGGCATCAATCAGTTCCTGTGCAAGTGGAGTAGGATTTGGCTTTGCTGCAGTAACGTTGGCGGTAGCTATTTCATCCCACTTTTCATAAATCTCAGAGCCAGTCTTTGCGTTGAATGCGGGATAACCTAGACGGCGAAGCTCGCACCAGCTCTCAAAACCGTTGATACCTGCCAAAGCAATCCACTTCTGGATACCGATGAGTTCAAGAGCCTTAGAAGCATCCCATGCGTATTTCTTGCCGGCACCATAGATATTATCAGCACCTGCTACACCATGAGTGGCAAATGAAGCATCGATAGCTGCCTCGTAATACTGCTTAGCTTTGGCTGCATCATTTCCAAGCCCTGCGGTAGCATAATATTCTGCCAAGAAGAAATTGGTCTCAGCCACAGTAATAAAGTAAACGGGAGTGTTGTACTTTATGTTCAACTCGGCATAGGTGTTCTCATCAACTTTACCTGCACCAATCTCCTTTGATTGCTGCTCATCAATGAATCCACCCTCAAAACTGCCATATGATTCAGAGGGAATAAACTTAGCGGCCAGACGGGCATCGCCAACTTCCTGCATTGTTGCAGTTACGGCCATGTGAGCACAGATCTCGATTGTACGACCGGTGTTTACATCACCTCTCTGGCGGATGATCTCAGAATACACAGGGTTATCTTTTCCAGCCTGATTTGTCCAGAAACTGGGAGCAAACATTATATCCTCGGTGGGGAAATTATCATCTGCAACAAGAGCATCCAGTTTATCCTTAACATCCACGACTCCGCTTTCACGCATGAGCAGCTTAAGTTTAAGAGCGTTGGCAAACTTTATCCAGTTGTCAACGTTACTGCTGCTTGCAAACAGCATGTTGTCGCAAACCTTATCTGATGAAGAAACTTTTGACAAAGCATCTTCCAGATCTGCAATAAGTCCAGCATAAATGTCCTTGGCGTCATCATACTTGGGAGATGTTTTTGAAACATCCAATGCTTCTGAATACGGTGTTTCACCGAATGCATCAGCCAGTATCTGGAAGTTATAGTCCAAAAGGACGGTAGCAGCCAGATAATCGCCCCACTGTCCGGCTTCTGAAGCGCTGTTTCTAATATTCTTGGCATTATTTGCCACCTTCTGATAACCGTTCTGGTATAGAGAGTTGGACCAGGTTGAACCTAAGGTTCCATCTTTGGTGTCCCAGTGAGAGAGACCCAGATATTGAGGTCCACCAGGTTTGATAGCATATTGCTCAGCATAATATGAGCCCAGCATGTGTCCATAGAATCCGGTAATACTCATTAAATTAAGTTCTACGGCAGGAAGTATGGAACCATTCTCAACTTCAGTAACGGAATTAGGATCATAATTAATATCCAACCAATTGTCGCATGACAAAATTGAAAGCGACATGGCTACTGCCAAAATTGCTGATATCTTTTTCATAATAATGTTCATCTTTAGAATTTAATCGAAGCATTGAATCCAAAGTAACGGCAAGGTACTGTACAACTGATTTCACCGAACATACCGTTAAGGTCTGTGGTATAACCCTGATCAGGATCAATGTAGCAGTTGGACTTGGGTGTCCACAAATACAGATTGCTGCCAACAGCAGAAAGAGTTACATCCTTAAGATGAGCTTTCTTTACAAGATTGCTGGGTAATGCGTATGAAATTGTGACATCACGCAGTTTTGCATATGTTCTGTCCACAAGAGCACACTTGCCACCCTCAAGAGGATATGAGTTGTTACCGTTCATGTAGTATTGATAGGTGGATTCATAAAGGGTAATAGGAGTGTTATTCTCTGCATAAATGGGGTTGCCGTCTGTATCTTGACCAACCTGTACGACAGAATTAGGAACTACAAATGCCTTGCGGTCATTATAGGTGTTCTCTATTGAGTTACCTGTGAACCAAAGCAATGTCTTTGTGCGGCTGTACATATAACCACCCCAACGTACATCAAGAGTTGCTCCAATTGAGAAGTTCTTATATCTTAGTGTTGAGTTGATACCACCTGCCCAGTCGTTCTGCACAGTATATCCTGTGTACTCATACTCTGTGCCCTGAACAGGAAGACCGTCGTTACCTACTATAATTTGGCCATCGGCAGTGTACTGCGGGAGTGTGGTGTAGAGTGTACCAAGGGGCTTACCAACCTCAGCATACATGTATATGCCGTCATAGCTGACCAGTCTTGACTTGCCGCCGTCAAGTCCATCGGGCAGACTTACAACCTTGTTGTTGTTCTTGGTGTAGTTGAAGTTTACATCCCACTGGAAGTCACGGGTCTTCAAAGGTGTTGTTGACAACAGGACTTCTACACCCTTGTTGTTTACTTTACCAAAGTTAACAACCATGCTTGTATAACCTGTGGCAGGATCGGAAGGCAGTGTGAAAATCTGCATGTCTGATGTCCTGTCATAGTATGAAAGGTCCAGGCCCAAGCGGTTGTTGAAGAACATGAGATTGGCACCTACTTCAAACTCTGTAGTCATCTCAGGCTGGAGATTGCCTGATGCCAGAGTTGTTGTTGACTGATATGCGTTATAACCGTTGAACGGGAATGAAATATCATCACCAAGGTACATAGCTGCATAACCCTGAGTATAAACAGGCTGAGTGAGATATGTGCCGGGGTCATTACCGGTCTTACCATAGGCTACTCTCAGTTTGCCGAAAGTGCTGTCATCAAAACCGAATGTGTTAGAGAACAGCCAGCTGAGTGTAGCACCCGGATAGAAGTAGCTGTTATTTTCCAACGGCAGAGTTGATGACCAGTCATTACGTGCGGTAAGGTTCAGATAAACCTGATCATTCCAGCCTAACTGCAAATCGCCGAATGCACCTACGTTACGACGCTTTGACTGTGATTCACTTGCGGTAGGCAGATTTGTGGTATTGCTCAGATCCCAGAAGCCGGTATCGAAAGTAAGACCTGTTACACCTGCACCGGCAGATGTGCTTCCACGTTCACTGATGTTGACGCCAGCGGTGGCATTCACCTCTATGTCACCATAATTATCTTTCCAGTTTGCAAGGAAATCATGGTTGATTTCATAATATCTTGCATAATTAACATTTACATTTCCTTCTTGGTTAGTTGATGAAGAGTTGCTGTATGAAGGATCCATGGCGATCTGATACATAGTATATTTGCCATCATAATCGGTGTAATCAAAGCCGTATCTGTAAGATAGTGTCAACTGCTTTATAGGAGTCAAATCAGCCTGAATCTTACCGAAAACCTTCTTTGTGTCAGTGCGGTTGTAAGAATTATCAATAATCCAATAAGGATTGGTGATGCCATAAGGTGTGTACCATCCTTCGGGTCTGTTGAAAATACTTGTCAGATCCTTGCCATCAATGAAGGCAATATCGCGACCTGCCTGATAAAGTCCTTCAATCATAGATTGCTGGCCGGATCCCTGACTGACTTGATTGGTCTCCTGCTTTGAGATATTGATTGAAGATTCAACGCTTAACCATTTGTAAGCCTGATGGTTTCCTCTGAAACTCCATGTATCTTTGGTATATGTATCATGATCCATCGGCAGAATACCGTCATCGTCCAGATGTGAATATGACAGATAGTAACCCGTCTTTTCATTTCCACCTCTCAGAGACACGCTGGTGTTGTATTGAATACCGGTGTCATAGAAATCACGAATGTTATTAGGTATTGCAGAATAGTTCTTTGCCAACTGAGAGTTGTTTACAATAGGACCGTAAACTCTGTACTGATCATTTGCTATAGGACCCCATGAACCGTTCTCATCAAGAGTTAGGTTGCCATCCCAACCAGTCAGGAACTTATTCTGGAACTCAGGAAGTGTAGAAACCTGTGAGAACTGAGTTCCAAGATTAACAGAAACTTCAGTCTTTGAATTTTTACCGCTCTTGGTGTTAACGATGATTACACCGTTCGAAGCGCGTGAACCGTAAAGAGCAGTAGCGGCAGCACCTTTGAGTATGGTCATGCTCTCAATGTCATCATTGTTCAGAGAACCGATACCTATACCCAGGTTTCCGTAACCGGCAGCAGTGTTACTGATTCTGATTGATTGCATGGGTACTCCATCAACGATGTACAGAGGCTGGTTAGAATTACCTATTGAGCTAAGTCCACGAATAATAACAGACTGCTGTCCACCGGCTGTTGTTGCAGAAGATGATACAGATACACCAGCAACCTTACCTGCTACTGCATTGATTACGTTGTTCTGTCTGGAAGCAATCAACTCATCACTTTTGATTTCTGTAGCAGAATAACCCAGTGATTTTTCAGACTTGGTTATTCCCAAAGCTGTGATAATGACATCGTCCACCATTATGGCGCCCGGCTGAAGGGCAACGTTGATTGTTGTTCTTCCGTTTACCGGAACTACGGCATCGTCATAGCCCAGGAATGAGAACACCAGAGTACCGTTTGATGGTACTGAAATTGAATAGGCACCGTCAAGGTCAGTAGTTGTACCTCTACCTGTTCCCTGAACTGCCACTGCAACTGCCGGCATTGGGCTTCCGTCCTCGGCCGATGTCGCAATTCCCGTAACTTGCACATTCTGAGCAAAGGCCAGGCCTGCGCTGAGAATAGCAGTCATCATTAAGAGAATTTTTCTCATAGACAATTTATTTAGTTTGACAATAGTTTGTGATTGTTCGTTTGCCTGCTTTTTTGAATAACTAAGACTGTGAAATAATCAAAAACAATCAAAGTTGTAGCCCAACTTTTGGATTTCAATTCGTATAAATATCTAACAAATATTCAAAATTCTTCATACACATTTTGACATTTCGCGCAAATATAGGCAATTCCAATGGAAAAATTTCAAAAATAAACATCTTTTTTATATTAAATTACAACAATGGAGAAGGTCAGATACAGATTTGTCTACAACCGTAGTGGGAATTTATGCGTAAACGGGAGTGCTCTTATACAGATTGAGGCATATCAGAATGGTAAGAGAAAATACTTCAGTACAAACATTTATATCAAGCCTAACCAGTGGGATAGAACCAGGGAGAAAATCAGGAATCATCCCAATGCGGTGGGTCTTAACATGATGATATATGATGCCAGGAACAAACTTGAAGCCATAGAAATAGAGCTCTGGAGAAATGGATACTGTGTCAAACTGGACAGGCTGGTTGATCTGGCACGACAAAGAGGATATTACAAACCAGAGCGTCTAAAAAGTGATATAACAGTATCAGCGCTCATGAATAGATATATCGATACATGTCTGAACCGGCCAAGTACCAAGTTCAATAAGATGACTACTGTGCACCTGCTGGATGAATTCAGGCCGAACCTCCATTTGTCTGAAATAAACATACCTTTTATAAAAGGATTCGAAAAATGGATGAAAGACAGAGGTTGTGGAATCAACACAATAGCAAAGCACCTGACGCATCTTAAGACGTTTCTGAACTCTGCCGTGAACCAGGGGGCAATGGCACATGGACAAAACCCATTCAATTCCATAAAGATTACTCATGACAGCTATCATAGCTCTTATCTTTCGCCAGCCGAACTGGAGTTGCTGGAACAATACTCCAGTTACTTAGAGAGAAAACCTCGGGATATAGAGGCAAAATGTCTTGATGCATTCCTGTTCTGCTGCTATACGGGTATGAGATACTCTGATTTTATAAGGCTATCAAGTGCAAATTTTGATTTTAGGAGTAAAGAGAGTTGGCTTAGTTACAGAAGTGTCAAGACCGGAATGGAAGTAAAGATTCCTCTTGGATTGATGTTTGAAGGTAAAGGGTTGAAACTAATTGAAAGATACGGAAATGGTCTGTTGGAATTTTTTAACTTGCCATCTAATGCGGTAACAGATAGAGTACTGAAGAAGGTGTATCATAAGGCAGGATTGGAGAAGCATATATCGTTCCACTCGTCCCGGCACACCAATGCAACCATTCTGCTGTACAAAGGGGTCTCTGTGACTACAGTGCAGAAATTATTGGGGCACAAGAATATCAGAACAACCATGAGATATTGTGCAATAATGGATCAGACAATAGTAAGGGAGTTGAAGGAGTACAGTAACTAATCAGTATCATAATAGATAATTTATTTAAGAATTATTTGTCATAGACAATTGCTGTGACCAGTCTGGTGAAAGGTCAAAGTTGGGCTACAACTTTGCTAGCTCCATTAAGCATTCTTTCATTTATTTAATGTAAATCATAACTATTGTCAAACTAAATAAATTGTCTATGAGAAAAATTCTCTTAATGATGACTGCTATTCTCAGTGCAGGCCTGGCCTTTGCTCAGAATGTGCAAGTTACGGGAATTGCGACATCGGCCGAGGACGGAAGTCCAATGCCGGCAGTTGCAGTGGCAGTTCAGGGAACAGGTAGAGGTACAACTACCGATCTTGACGGTGCCTATTCAATTTCAGTACCATCAAACGGTACTCTGGTGTTCTCATTCCTGGGCTATGAAGATGCTGTAGTCCCGGTAAATGGTAGAACAACTATCAACGTGGCTCTTCAGCCAGGTTCTATCCAGGTTGAGGATGTTGTCATCACAGCTATGGGTATCAAGCGTTCAGAGAAAGCGTTGGGTTACTCCGCTACTTCTGTAAGGGGAGACGCTATCTCCGAGAAGCGTACTGCCGACATCATGTCAAGTCTGGCAGGTAAGGTTGCCGGCGTTCAGATTGCTGCTACATCATCTGACCCGGGTGCTTCACAGTCTGTCATCATCCGTGGTGTCAGCTCTCTTAGCGGAAGCAACCAGCCTCTGTATGTTATTGACGGCGTTCCTATGAACAACACAGCCCATTATTCATCAGACGGTCTTAACGCAGGTTATGACTTCGGTAACGGTGCAAATGCCGTTAACCCCGATGATGTGGAGAATATGACTATTCTTAAGGGTGCAGCTGCTACCGCTCTTTACGGTTCACGTGCTGCAAACGGTGTTGTTATGATTACAACCAAGTCCGGTAAGAAAGGTAACGGAATAGGTATTGAGTATAACGGTGGTATCCAGTGGAGCACTGTTCTGCGTCTGCCGCAGATGCAGAATGACTTCGGTATGGGTTGGTACGGTGACAAGACCGACGATGAGAACGGTTCTTGGGGTCCCCGCTTTGATGGCACAAACACCATTTACGGTGCTATCTACAACAACTCACAGAAGATGAAGCCCTACTCTGCAATGGAAGACAATATCAAGGATTTCTTTGATATAGGCGTACGTTACAACAACAGCGTCTCTTTCAATGGCGCTACAGATAAGAGTGATTACTTTGTATCATTCTCACAGATCAGTGATGATGGTATGATTCCTACCAAGGCAGACTCTTATGACAAGTATACTTTCTCACTGCGTGGCAGTCACAAGGTTAATAAGGTTACATTCTCAACAGCCTTGAACTATGCCAACCAGAAGAACAGTTTTGCTTCAACCGGTCAGGGCGAGAGCTCAATGTACAACGCTATCATGCAGACTCCGCGTGATATCAGCATCATCGGCCTTAAGGACCTTAACGATCCCTTCAACACTCCGGGTTACTACTATACTCCTTACGGTATCACCAACCCCTATTGGGTTCTTGAGAACTATGAGAACAAGTATGCTGCAGAGCGTTTGTATGGTAAGTTCCAGTTTGACTGGGATATCCTGAAAGATCTTAAGTTTACATACCGTCTGGGTCTTGACACAGAGGTAAGCCAGTCTGATTTTGGTGCTCCTAACCTGGTTGCACTGTTTGGAACAGGTACATACAACGGTGATAACGGTGCCTCAACATTTGACGGTAATGAGGGCTCATATTCAGAGAGCATGACCCGTCGTATGGAGATGAACCACGATTTGATGTTGAATTATACCAAGAAGTTCGGTGATATAGGACTTAACGTTCTTGCCGGTTTCAATGGTAACCAGCGTCAGGCAAACTCATTTGGTGCCGGTATAACCAAGCTTACCATCCCCACATGGTATGACCTGAGCAACACCACATCATCACCTTCTGTTGACCAGAGCAGGTCGATGCGTCGTCTGATGCGTGCTTACGGCCAGGTTGAAGCAGCTTACAAGGAGGTTCTGTTCCTGACAGTAAGTGCCAGTAACGACTGGTCATCAACACTGCCCAAGGAGAACCGCAGCTTCTTCTATCCCGGTGTAACCGCCAGCTTCGTATTCAGCGAGCTGATGCCCGAGGCTGAGGATTGGTTGAGTCTTGGTAAGGTTCGCGCCAGCTGGGGTAAGACCGGTAATGATGCTTCACCTTATATGACTAACGCTACTTACGCTCAGGCAGGCGGTTCAGGTTACTGGGGTGCATTCAATTTCCCCTATACCGCAGCCGGTTACAACGCTTATACACTTGGCAATGTGCTGGGTAGCACCACACTGAGTCCTGAGATGACAACCGAGTATGAATTCGGTCTGAACATGGCATTCCTTGACAACCGTTTCTCATTTGATGTAGCTTACTACAACCGTAATACTGACAAGCAGATCTATTCTCTTGATATGGATTACGCAACCGGTTTCTCTGCTCAGAATACCAACCTTGGTAAGGTTTCCAACAAGGGTATAGAGGCTATGGTTTCTGTTACTCCTGTCCGCACCAAGGACTTTGAGTGGATAGTAAGCGCCAACTACACCAAGAACTGGAGTAAGGTTGAGAGCCTGCCCGAGGATCTGGGTGGTGAGGCTATCATCTACGGATTCAGCGGCGGCACAGGAATGTACGCTATAGTTGGTGAGCCTGTTGGTACTTTCAAGGCCGAGGTTCCCAAGAGAAGCCCCGACGGCAAGATTGTTGTCAACGCAAGCACCGGTCTGCCTGTTGCAGATGATGAGATGCAGATTGTAGGTGACATGAACTATGATTACCAGATGGGTATCTCAACAACCCTTAAGTATAAGGGCCTGTCACTCTCTGCCGATATGGATATCCGTCAGGGTGGTCTGATGTTCTCACGTACCAAGGATATCGAGTACTTTACCGGTAACGCTATCCAGACTGCTTACAATGACCGTAACGACTTCATCATACCCAACTCTGTAAATGAGATTACCGATGCTGAGGGTAATGTAGTTTATGTTGAGAACGAGACTGCCATTGGTTTGAGCGGTTTCAACAGCAAGATATATGATTACTGGGATGCCGGTGGTGATATGATGGGCAGTTCATTCCTGATTGACAAGTCTTATGTCAAGCTGCGTTCAGTAGTACTCAGCTATGAGTTGCCTAAGGCTTGGTTCAAGGACTTCTTTGTAAAGAATGTTGTCCTGTCTGCTTACGGAAGCAATCTGTTTGTATGGACTCCTGCTTCCAATACATTTGTTGATCCTGAGTTGACCTCATTCGGTAATGATCTGGAGGGTAACTTCGGTGAGTACTCTGCTAACCCGAGCTCACGTCACTTTGGTTTCAACCTCAAGTTCAACTTTTAATTAGGGTATGACTATGAAAAAATATCTTCTGACATTAAGTGCAGTGGCAATAGCCCTCACTTCCTGCGATCTGGATATTAACGATAACCCGAACACTCCGGATAACGAAGCAATTACTGCCGATCTGGTGTTCCCGTCGGTCCAGAATGCCATTATGGCAACCTCTTGCGATATCATGTTCAACTATGCAGGTTTCTTTGCACAGTACTTTGAGCAGATGCCCGAGGCCAACCAGTTCAATAAGATTGCTGACTACTCAATAACTGAGTCAGACCAGACAATTGACCGTGCTTACTTGCAGCTTTATGCCCGCGCTCTTGAGGATATAGATGTAGTTCTTGGTAAGGTCAGCAACAAAGCTGATATCCTTGCAGCTACCGCTATGCGTGCATTCGCTTTCCAGCTGATGGTTGATAACACCAGCGATGCTCCTTATACAGAGGCTCTTAAGGGTAGTGCAGTTCCTCAGCCCAAATGGGATGACGGTAAGACCGTATATCTGGGTATCATTGATGAACTGACCAAGGCCCTTGCTGATTATCAGGCAAATCCGGATGCAATGACCCTGACAGACCTTATGTTCGATAAGAATGCCGGTCAGTGGGAAGGTTATGCAAATGCCCTGCTGCTCCGTATGTACTTCCGTATGTACGATGCCGGTTTGCTAGAGTACAAGGACAAGATTGTTGCCCTGGTTAATGACAACAAGTTCTTCAAGGGCGATGTTACCATTGACATCTTCTCAGACCAGACAGACAACCGCAGTCCGTTCTATGCAAGTTACTATGCTCTTGGTACCACCAATCATTGCGCATCGTACCCCATCATTTCTTACATGACATCAACCAGCGATCCCCGTATTGCATACTGCTTTAACAAGAGCGTTAAGGATGATGATTATGTTGGCCAGATGCCCGGTGCAAAGGCTCTCTCCAAGACCTGGAACGGTGGTGAATGGAAAAACAATAATGTAAGCGTTGTCAACTATGCTTTGTTTGATGGTTCAGGTGTAGAGCGTCCTGCATATCTCTATACACAGGCTAACCTCCAGTTCCTGATTGCCGAGGCAAACGTACGTTTCATCAATGACGATGCTGCTGCTCAGGCTGCATATGAGGCTGCCATTAAGGCAGATTTTGATGCCAAGGGCATAGCCGGTTATGATGCATTCATTGCAGGTCCTAAGGTTGCATGGGCTAGTGCAGCCGATAAGCTGAACCTCATTTACATGCAGAAGTGGGCCGCACTCTGCTACATGGATAACATGGAGGCTTGGAGTGAGATACGTCGTACAGATGTTCCTGTCCTCTCCACCATGAAGGGTAGTGACATCTTTGCCAGTCCCATTGGTTATAATGCCGGTGATCTTATCGAGCCCGCTGAGAACGGACTTGAGGCCGGTGGCCTGATGAAGCGCATGTTCTATCCCAAGAAAGCGCGTGATCTCAATAAGAACACCCCGTCACCCAAGAAGGGCAGTGATCCTGTTTGGTGGGATATTCATTGATTTGTCATAACATATAAAAGAGACAAGTATGAAAAAGATTCTATTTAACATATTGATATGCTCAGGTCTTCTGGCGCTTGCTTCATGCGAGAAGAAAGTCACCACCGAAGATCCTTCAACAATCACATATTACGTTCAGTTTGAACTGAATGGTGATAAGACAATGTATGTGCCTCTGAATTCTACATTCACTGATCCCGGTGTGGTTGCAACTGAGAATGGAGTTGACGTGAATGATAAGGTTAAAGTTTCTATCGTAGATGCTTCGGGTGCCCCGGTAGATGCTATATCGACCGATGGTCCCGGTATGTACACAATGTCATACAGCGCCATCAATTCTGACGGTTTCTCCGCATCTTCCAGTCGCACAGTATTTGTGTACGATCCCACTGTTACAATGTCAATGGCCGGTACCTACAATGCTGATATGACACTTTCACTCTATGGCACTAAAGGCGCTAAGTTTGCAGATTATGCAGCCTCATATGGTTTTACAAATCAATGCACTGGTATTACATTTACCGAGCTTTGCCCCGGCTTCTACTACTGTAATGATATCCTGGGCGGATGGTATGACCAGATCCGCGGTTTTGGAGTCAGCTACAATGCAATGATGGGTAAGATGACCGGTTATGTAAGCCTTAATGCTGACAGCACCCTTACACTTTTGTCAAGCCACATCAATGCATGGGACGATGGCCTTGATTATATGGATAACAGTTCATTTGATCCTGCAACAGGTGTTGTAACCTATCATGTGTTGTATGGTGGTTCTGTTCATGTAACTCCTTATCTTGTAAAACAATGATTCTAAAATAAAGATTACAGATATGAAAAAGTATATTTCATTATTTTCATTTGTCGCAGCACTCTTTGTAGCAAGCTGCAGCCCTTACACCGATGAGGAGCCGGGTGGCGTTGCCGTTCAGGACCTTTGTGGAACATGGGCAGTGACAATCGAGGCTTCAGCTGGAGAATACGGAGGCACTAAGGATCTTGGTGCTATGGGTAAGGCCGAGCTTGACGCTGTTGATGATTGGATAGACCTTTACGGTGTAGGTAAGACTGCTCTCAGGATTTACAACACCGCAGCCAATGATAAGGATTCAATCTGGTTTGATGACGAGAATTTCTGGGGCGAGAAGTTCAAGATTGGTTGCAATTACAGCAATCTTACTTTCCAGGCTGATTCAATCGAATCTATCACCGGTTCAGGTTGTGAGGCTACAATGCGTTACGGTCAGGTAATAAAGGGCGCTGCAACCACTCCTCGTGGTCAGAAGGCTGACAGTATCATTGTATACGTATTTTACAATGATGGATTAGATCTGACTTTTAAATTCTCAGGTCACCGTTACACAGGTTTCAATGATGATATGTATTGATACTGTGTATCTTTTATAAGACAGAAACAGGGACGGACTATTCCGCCCCTGTTTTTGGGTTTTTATTTGACACTATAATTGTTGATTTGTTATGAAGAAACTGCTTATGCTGTTAGGGGTTGCATTTGTGCTCTCTCCTGTTACCATGATCATTTCCTGTACGGATGAGAAGGAGGAGATAGAGGAGCAGAAAGACCCCAAGGAAGAGGAGAGGGAAAAGAAAATGGCAGCTAACCGCTATTATATGAAGAAGTACTTTGAGGATTACTTTCCCTATTACTTCTGGTATGATGATGTTTTGGAAAGGGTAAGAGGATATAAATATGAAAGCTATGCCACTATCCAGGAATATTTCTATGCCACTCTTTTCAAGGAGGACCGTTGGAGTTGGATGATGACTGCCGATGAGTATCTCTCAAGTGAGGCTGGAGAGCAGACAGGTACATACGGAGTATCACTCGGCCAAGCTGTTGAGTATTACAATGACTATGACATTAGGATCCGTTACATCTATCCCGGCTCGCCGTTTGAGAAATACGGAGTCAAGCGCGGATGGACACTGACGCATCTGGACTCTGTCCCGGTTATGAATCTGGTGGCATCGGGCAGGTTCAACAAGGCTCTCTATAAAGATAATCAACTCTTTACATTCAAGGACCTGGATGGGGAGTCACACACTTTCACGGCTTCACCGCTTCCGACTCTATCGGTCCGTTCCAGTCTGAAGGCTGAGGTTATTCAGCCTCAGGATTATCCCGGCCTTACGGAACCAGTGGGATATTTCCTTTACATGTCCTTCAAGGCCGGTTTTCTTGATGATATTGACAGCGCTTTTGTCAAATTCAAGGAAGCGGGAGTTAAGAAGGTTATACTTGACTTGAGGTACAACGGTGGAGGAGACTCCAGAGCCGAGGAACTGCTCATAAGCTATCTGGCACCGGATTCGGCCGATAGTAAGGTCTACAAGAGAATGATCCATAACAGGGAATTGTCAATGTATAACAGCACCGATACCATTCATCGCCGGCCCAACTCTCTTGACCTTGACGAGCTGTATGTGATAGGTGGCGATGGAACCGCATCGGCCAGCGAGGTTACCATAAACGGCCTTAGGCCTTATCTTGATGTGCATCTGGTAGGCGATACCACATATGGTAAGCCCAACGGAATGTATGTGCTCTTTTATCCGGGCGAGGATGCCGATTATGAAAGGTACAATAGGGACGATTTCAGCAAGCTCAAACTGGTATATCTGCCTATTGCATTCTTCAGCAAGAACAGCCTGGAGGAGTCAATCCCGTATAAAGGCTTTATCCCCGACAATTACAGGCCGGATGACCTCCGTCATGACTTTGGTGTTGAAGAAGACAACATAAAGGCTTGTCTGGAAAGGATAGTGAACGGACAGTATCCCGCTCTTCCTGACATATCTTATGTCCAGACCCGTGCCGGTCAGGTACAGGAGAATTATGTCCTTCCGGATGAAAAACTCTCCAATCCTCTATACGGAAAGACGCTTAAGCCTCTCCCCAAGGAGTTGAGGAAATAAAACAAAAGAAGACCGGACATTCAATCCGGTCTTCTTTTTATACCTTATTATAAAGTATTACTTCTTGTTACCGCAGTACTCGTCAGATACTGTCAGTTTCTTGCGGCCCTTTGCTCTGCGTGAAGCAAGTACTCTGCGACCGTTAGCTGTAGCCATTCTCTCACGGAAACCGTGCTTGTTCTTTCTCTTCCTGTTGGAAGGCTGAAATGTTCTTTTCATCGTTATATATTTTTATTGTTTTCCTATCTGTTTTGGGAATCGGAGGGCAAAGGTAGCTCCTTTTTTCTTAATATGCAAATTGCATCTCTTTTTTTGACTAAAGTTTTGTCTATTTGCCTCATTACACTACTTTTGCAAAAACAAACGAATTCATTATTAATAAACAGACCAAATAGACTTTTATGATTCTTTGTCAAGACATCAAAATTGGTACCTGCATCAATTTGGAGGGCCAGCTCTATTTCTGCATTGATTTCCTGCATGTAAAACCAGGTAAGGGTAACACTTTTGTACGCACCAAACTTAAGAACGTGGTTAACGGCCGCGTGCTGGAGCGTACATTCCAGATTGGTTTCAAGCTTGAGGATGTTCGCGTGGAGCGTCGTCCGTACCAGTACCTGTACCAGGATGATATGGGATACATTTTCATGAATCAGGAGAACTTTGAGCAGGTTACAATCATAAAGGATCTCATTAACGGTGTAGATTACCTCAAGGAAGGCGAGGTGGTTGAAGTGGTAACCAACGCCAATACCGGTGAGATTCTGTTTGCCGATGTACCTGTAAAGGTTGTTCTTAAGGTTATTTATACAGAACCCGGCCTTAAGGGTGATACGGCTACCAACGCCACCAAGCCCGCTAAGGTTGAGACCGGCTGCGAGGTTCGCGTACCTCTGTTCATCAATGAGGGTGAGCTTATTGAGGTAGATACCCGCGACGGTTCATACCAGGGCCGAGTAAAGGCATAAGATATGAATGAATAAGCCAGACAAGCTGAATCTTAAGCAGTGGGCCTTAGAGGATCGCCCCCGTGAAAAGATGAAGCAAAAAGGCGCAAGCGCGCTTACAAACGCTGAGTTATTGGCGATTCTGATACACACTGGAAACACTGAAGATTCGGTGGTGGCTTTGACACAAAAGGTGATGGCTTCCTGCCGCAACAGTCTTTCCGAACTTGGAAAACTTAGCGTCGGGGAGCTATGCTCTTTTAAGGGAATAGGTGAGGCCAAGGCAATTACAATCCTGGCCGCGTGTGAGTTGGGCAGACGCCGTAAGGAGGAGGAGCCCGAGCGTAAGCCTGTCATCAGGACATCGCGTGACATATATGACTGGTTCTATCCGGTTATGGCCGACAAACAGGTTGAGGAGTGCCATGTGCTGCTGCTTAATCAGGCCAGCAGGGTAGTGGGCAGCATACTAGTAAGTCAGGGAGGCCTGTCCAGCGCATCGGTCGATGTCCGGTGTATTGTCCGCGAGGCTATTGTGAACAGGGCAACAGCTATTGCAATGTGTCACAATCATCCTTCGGGCAACCTGATGCCCAGCCGTCAGGATGACGGGCTGACTACAGCAGTAAGGCAGGCCTGTTATACTATGGATATATCGCTGCTGGATCATGTGATATTCACGGACGGCGGTTATTACAGTTATGCCGACCATGGTCGGATATGATAAGAGATGAGTGAAAAGTTTGAAATAGAGGAGAAAGTCGTAGAGGTACTCAAGACCGTTTATGATCCTGAGATACCTGTCGATATATACAATTTGGGCCTTATCTATAAGGTTGATGTCGATGATGACGCCAATGTCTCCATCGATATGACGCTTACTGCGCCCGGCTGCTCTCTGGCGGATTTCATAGTTGAGGATGTACGTCTCAGGGTAGAGGGTCTGGAGTGCGTCAAAACTGCCACAGTGAATCTTGTCTTTGAGCCTGAATGGGATAAGGACATGATGAGTGAAGAGGCCAAACTTGAACTTGGACTTATATAAAACACAGCGATATGAAAAGTGTTTATTTCATCTCCGATGCGCATCTTGGCTCGTGGGCTATCAGTCACCGCCGTATGCAGGAACGCCGTCTGGTGCGTTTCCTTGATGATATCAAGGATAAGGCTCAGGCTGTCTATATGCTGGGTGATATGTTTGACTACTGGTATGAGTACAAATATGTGGTACCCAAGGGCTACACCCGTTTTCTTGGTAAGTTATCAGAGCTGACTGACAGCGGAGTGGAAGTTCACTATTTCATAGGCAACCATGATATCTGGATGTTCGGTTATCTGGAGCGTGAATGCGGCGTTATACTGCACAAGGAGCCGCTCACCGTTGAAATCATGGGTAAGGAGTTTTTCCTGGCTCACGGTGACGGAATGGGTGACCCCAGCCGTTCTTTCAGGTTGTTGCGCAAGATATTCCGGAACCGATTCTGCCAGTTCCTGTTCTCCCTGCTTCCCACCCGCTGGAGTATGTGGATGGGTCAGCGTTGGGCCAAGAAAAGTATGGAGGACCATCGCCTTAACGGAGGAGACAAATACCTGGGTGAGGATAAGGAGTTTCAGGTAATCTATGCCAAGGAGTATCTCAAGACTCACCCGGATATTAACTATTTCATATTCGGTCACCGTCACATAGAGCTGGACCTAATGCTTACCCACTCCTGCCGCCTTATGATTCTGGGGGATTGGATAAGCCAATATACCTACGCAGTGTTTGACGGCAAAACCCTTACGATGAGCAATTACCTTGAAGGAGGAGACAATAAATAAAAAAAGCTGCCCCGAAAGGCAGCTTTTTTTATGGGGTGATTGTTCTTATTTCACCAGAGCCATAGTGTCTTGAGCAATCATCAGCTCTTCATCGGTCGGGAGAACTACTACCTTGACCTTTGAGTCGGGAGTGCTGATGATACCGTCCTTGCCGAACATTATCTTGGCATTCTGCTCCTTGTCAAGCTTGATGCCCAGGAACTCAAGACCCTCACATACGGCCTCGCGGACCTCATGACGGTTCTCGCCTACACCGCCGGTAAATACAACCACGTCAACGCCACCCATTGCGGCTGCAAACGCGCCTATGTATTTCTTGATGCGGTAAGCATACATCTTCTTGGCCAAGGCGGCACGCTCGTTACCTGCCTCCATTGAAGCAGTTACCTCACGCATATCGCTCGATGCACCTGATATACCCAGCAGACCAGACTTCTTGTTGAGCAGGTTTGACATGCCTGTGCTGTCCAGATGCTCCTTCTCCATGAGGAATGTCACTGCGCCGCCGTCAATGTCACCACTGCGGGTACCCATCATGATACCCTCAAGCGGAGTGAGGCCCATAGTGGTATCCACGCTCTTGCCGTCCTTTACTGCAGTTATTGAACCGCCGTTGCCTATATGGCAGGTTATTATCTTTGAACCCTGTACAGGCATGTTCAGATACTTGAATATCTCGCCCGATACAAAACGGTGTGATGTTCCGTGGAATCCGTAACGGCGAACACCGTACTTCTGATACAACTCGTAAGGAATTGCATACAGATATGCGTAATCGGGCATGGTCTGATGGAAAGCTGTGTCAAATACACCTACCTGGGGAACGTTTGGCAGCAACTCGCTTACCGCGTTCACACCCTTAAGATTGGCAGGATTGTGCAGCGGGGCAAGATCGTTGCAGGCTGCAAAAGCCTCCAGCACATCGGGGGTAAGTATTACGCTCTTGTTGAACTTCTCGCCTCCGTGCACCATGCGGTGACCTACTGCGTTTATCTCACTCAGTGATTTGATTACGCCATACTGGCTGCCGGTAAGTACCTCAAATATGAACTTTACGCCTACGGTATGCTCGGGGATCTCCTTCTCTATAACAACCTTGTTCCCATCCTTATCGGTCAACTTAAGGAAAGACCCCTTCATGCCTATCTTCTCAATGCCACCCTGTGCTATGACATCGTTCTTATCCATGTCAAACAGCTTGTACTTGATTGACGAGCTGCCGCAGTTCAATACCAGAATCTTCATCTTGTCTTATGCTTTTTTAGCGGCCATCGCCTGGTTTGAGGTAACGGCAATCATTTTATAAACGTCATCAACTGAGCAGCCGCGTGAAAGGTCGTTCACGGGG
The DNA here is from genome assembly GCA_045534785.1 of Bacteroidaceae bacterium. Lineage (GTDB taxonomy): Bacteria > Bacteroidota > Bacteroidia > Bacteroidales > Bacteroidaceae > Colenecus. The sequence continues at coordinate 71,011 of JAZSKJ010000022.1, forward strand.
CGTGCTATACCCTGAAGGATAGGGCCTATGGCCTGGGCGTTTCCAATGCGCTGAACCAGCTTGTATGCTATGTTGCCCACCTCCAGGTTGGGGAATACCAGTACGTTGGCCTTACCTGCAATCTCTGATCCGGGAGCCTTGCTGGCACCTACCGAGGGTACGATAGCGGCATCGGCCTGGAGCTCACCGTCTATCTTGAGGGTGGGGGCCAGTTCCTTGGCCTTGGCAAGTGCGGTGGTAACCTTATCTACAACCTCATGCTTGGCTGAACCCTTGGTTGAGAAGCTGAGCATAGCCACACGGGGCTCGGCGAATCCTGCTACAGCTGTAGCGGTTCCGGCCGATGCAACCGCAATCTGTGCCAGCTGGTCTGCATCGGGAACCGGAGTTACGGCGCAGTCGGCAAATACCATAATGCCGTTCTCGCCGTACTGCGGGGTCTGGGTAATCATGATGAATGCGCCCGATACAACCGATATGCCGGGAGCTGTCTTGATTATCTGGAGTGCAGGGCGGAGTACGTTGCCTGTGGTGTTTCGGGCACCTGCCAACTGGCCGTCGGCATCGCCGTTCTTGATGATGAGGCAACCCAGATAGAGTGGGTCAAGCACCTTCTTCTGAGCCTCCTCTATGGTCATGCCCTTGTTCTTGCGGAGCTCAAACAGCAGGTTTGCATAAAAGTCCTTCTTGGGGTTGTTCTCCGGGTCAACGATTGTGGCCTTTGAGATGTTCTTGAGCCCCCACTGTGCGGCTAATCCTTCAATCTCTGTTTTATTACCTATAATGATAAGGTCTGCCACACCGTCGGCCAGAACCTTGTCGGCTGCCTTAAGAGTACGTTCCTCGGTACCTTCGGGCAACACAATGCGCTGCCTGTTCTGCTTAGCCCGCGCAATGATCTGCTCCATTAATTCCATAAATATCTATTTGAATTGTAAACTCCACTTAGCAAAAGTGCCACAAAAATAATCTTTTTCCAGTTACCATCCACCTTAATAAATAATAAATGGTACAAACGCAGCCCGGGTTCTGCGGAGGAAAAGAAAAAGAGAGGTTGTTAGACCTCTCTTTCTTTTACGTAGCGGGACCCGGGATTGAACCGGGGACCTCATGATTATGAATCATAATTGTATCGTTTTTTCTTGTTTTTCTATATTCAATATAAATATACTATTAAATTGTTTATCAATTAGTTGCACATCTCGTTTGTTTTTATTAGTTTTATAGTATTAAAGTAAATTTACTTTCACCATACTTTCACCTTTGCAAAAATCAAACTTAAAGATATGGATAAGACAACTAACGAACAAGGCATAATCAAAGCTTCGGCAATGCTCCTGCCGTTGGAGAAATTCACGCTTGGACAAACAACTATTTCGGTGGTGTTCGACCCGAGGAGACACAATGACAAACTTATCGAATGGAAACAACTGCCCGACCTTACAGATAAAGACTTGCAAGGCCTGCGGAAAGATAAGAACTTGCCGACAATTCCAATAGTGGTGCGAGTAATGAAACATGGAAAGTGCAAATATTTCCGTACCGGCATAAGAGTCACTGCGGTGCAGTTCCATGATATGCGAACAGCAAAGGGTAATAGCGCGCTTGCAAAGATAAAAAAAGATGTGTTGAGGGTATTCGACCATGTTTGCCAGGAGACAAGAGAACTGCAAGCAGAGGAGCGATTCTCATTTGACAAACTTCGTGAGAGTGTGACAGGCAAGACTGCTGTTTCTTTTGCCGAGTTGTGGCAAAGCATGAACAGCGAAAAGAAAGAAAACACTACCGAGAGTTACAACTACGCTCTACGCTTGTGGTGCGAGTATGCAGGGCGAAATATAGCATACCACGATATTACAACCGAAAAAATCAATGGTTGGAAAAAATGGATGCAAGAGGGTGGCCGAGGTGACACAACTATCGGCATGCACCTCCGAGCAATTAAGGTACCTATCCGCGAGGCTATAAAAAGAGGTTATATCAAAGATATAAACAACCCCATGCAGGGTGTAAAGATACCCAAAAGCAACAAACGAACTTATGAATTTATAGATATAACAACAATAAATAAACTTCGCGCATACAAAGGTGATACAGTCCTTGAGGAGGCTGTGGCAATGTGGGTATTCAGTTATCTCACAGGTGGTGCAAACATGGCCGATATTGTAGAACTCCGATACGATGACTTCTATTTTCAAACAGGGGGAAGAGACTTGAAATTTACACGCCAAAAGACAGCCGACACTGCACAGGACACAGCAGAGATACTTATTCCTTTGCATGGGGAAATAAAAGCAATAATCGAGAAATACGGCAGTAAACCAATGCGAGGTGCAAGAGTGTTCCCTCAATTGCTCGGTTATGGATATGATGACAGCAAGAACGCAACAGCAGCAAGAGTAAGACAGGCAAACCAAAACATACGCAAACGACTTTATAAGGTGTGCAAAACACTTGGATTGTCGGTAGAGGTTAGTCCGGCATGGGCTCG
>JAZSKJ010000017.1:0-148539 GCA_045534785.1 Bacteroidaceae bacterium
ATGGCTCCGATCCAACTTCACCAACCACCCCCAGCAACATCACCCCCATAGCCGCCACTCTCCCAACTCAAAACCACACCCCCAATAACAGCCCCATCATCACCATGAGTAGTCACGCCAACCGTGCCACGCAGCACAACAAAACACTCATCCTTCGCCACGCGCCAATGGATGGGTACCACCGTCCCTGGCTCCACCGCATTCAAGAACCGATGGCACTTCGCATCCAGACTCTTATGAAAATTAAAATTCTTTGACAAGCAAAGCGGCAAGCCGAGCGCATCCGCAACCTTGGAGATTCCTTCGCCTGCAAACTAACCTCATTCAGCAACTTCTCATCAATACTCTTCATTTCTCACAATCTATGGTCCCGATGCCCGATAACATCCGATTCCTCCGCACTTGTTCCGCTTACAATACTTAGGCCGATATGCAACCAACAATTAACCAAGGTAGTTGTATTAATAGCGCGCGTAATAGTACAATTGGGGACTGTCCCCTTTTGTATCATTCTGCAGCCTCCATGAAGAAGCGGAGCAGCGGGGCAATCATCAGTGATTGGATCATCTCATTGTTCCGGAGCAGGGCCTGGACCTCGTCGCGGGACAGCAGATGCACCTCAAGCTCCTCGGTGGCGTCCAGGTGCTGGTCCGATACCTTCTCTACGCCGGTCGCCACAAAGCAATGCGTCATGTTGGTCATCGATGTTGGATTGGCCGATATGCACATCAGCTCACGCCATTGGCCTCCGCCGTAGCCGGTCTCCTCCTTCAGTTCGCGCATTGCAGCCTCGAGCGGCGTCTCCCCTTGCTCCATCACGCCGCATGGAATCTCATAATTGGTACTGTCCGCTGCATATCGGTACTGACGCTCCATAACAAACCGCCCATCGGTTGTAATGGCAATCACATTCACCCATTCTGGGTATTCCAGCACGTAGAACTCCGGAATAATCCGCCCGTCAGGCAGCTCTATCTTGTCCCTCCTGGCAGTTAGCCAAGGCCTCTTGATGATGTACTCAGAGCACAGTGATTTCCATTTTCCCTTCATAAAAAATCCGATGCAAAATCAAAAATAGTACAATTGAGGCCTGTCCCCTTTTGCACGATTTTCATTTCTTGTACGCCCCATCCTTAGCCTCAAAAATAGCGCTGGGCTCATGCACCTCAATACTGTGCCAGGCCCCCTTAGGAATCTGAATCCCGAACTGCCCCTCCCTGGGACAAATCCGGAATCGCGCCACCTCCTTAAACTGGCTCTCATCGGCCGCCGTCTCGCCATCGTGAATAGGCCCTCCGGCATCAACATTAGGCAACTCCTCATAGAAAATCCAGTCAATGCACCCCTCCACGCAAATAGCCGTCTCCGATGTCTTTAAATGCCGATGCACAGCCACTTTCGTACCCGGCTGAAGCACATTCAGCATCCGCTGGCTCCCATCCTCAGGCGTCGTCCTCAAATCTTAGTTCTGCCTGAGCCGCTCATTCACCTGCGCTTTATCATGTAGGGCCGATAACAACCCACTATTCAACAACTGAATCTCCATATTTTCTTCCGATGATATCCCCAACGGTCTAACTGTATGTATTTATACGCAATTATAAACTACCTGTTAAAGAAATCTCAGCAAGATTATTAAATACATCAACCTGGTGCAACGAGTTTGCTTTACTCTCCTCCATCATCTCAAGTAAAAGCCTATTATACTCTGCATCCACAAGATCATTTATCCCTTTTGGCCCTCGTTTAGGATAAATCCTTAACAAAACAACATCATTACTTTTAAGTGACACCCAGTAAATAAGTCTAAATCCTGCTGATTTCGATTGATGTTGCCCGCTATTAGGCAAACGTAGTTTAACTAATCTGAAATCCTTATACTGAAGAACCCTGTCATTAGTATCTCGCAGAACATTATCAGACATAACACTTAACTCATCAACTATGTCTTTTACAACACTACCGTAACCTTCTTTGGGTTTTTCGATGAGTGCCTCAAGTGTTTTTCTAAAAGTACTAGTTGTATAGAAATTCATTTGGAAATCATTTCACTTACTTTATTCAGAGTATTTTTAAAGCTTGCATCCTGTGCAAGTTCTATATTAAATGTTTTCATATCTTGACACAGTTCATCAAAATCACTCATGCTCTGGCGGTACTTTTCAACTGTTGTTTTCAATCCCTTATGATACGTCGAACGCAGAAGATTTAGATATAACTGTTGCATTTTCTTTTGAATAGGCTCAGAAAGAGTTAATAACTCTATAGCCTCAGACACAGTAATCTCTGTAAAATGAGAACGAACTAGTTCTATAAGATTGTTGGTGTCATTAATAACACCTTCCAAAAGCTTCTTAATTTCATTTATGGTATCAAGAAAACGGTCCATGTCAACAGACTGTTCAACCACCTGCTCTGTCTGTGACATAACCTGTGTATAAGAAGCCTTTATTTCTACAATACACTTACACATAACAATTATATTTTTCTGGTAATCACATCTTACGGTGCGAAAGTACAACTTTTTATTTAATTATTTAGATGAATCCTTTTATTTTCACAATTAATCAATTCAGAAACAAAAATGAAATAGACTCATTCATATACAATCTTATAATTATCAGACTGCCTTTCATTCCATTGAATAACAGACATTGATATAATGTCCATCATCTTATTGCAATCCTTCAATTCATATCTATCTGCCACTCAGTTATAGGGCCACACATAAAGTTCGCCCCAAGATAACCGGCCAACACGCCTTTGAAGTATTGTTCTCCCATATTATTAATTCCTCATTAACCTTGCGCTCAGCTCTGCCGCTTTGCTCTGTCCCAAAATCAATAGAAGCCCTATGGCCTCATTCGTTACACAAACACATATCTACAAAACTACAACAAAGCTTTCAGAACTTTCATTATCCCTTCAAGATCTTTTTATAGCAATTAGTCTCATATCGCTCAAACCCCAACACCTGATACAGCCGGTTTGCCGCCACCCGAGCGGGATTTGATGTCAACTGTATATGATGCACATTCAACTTCTTTGCCGCCTCAATCACAGCCGCCATCAGCGCCTTCCCGTATCCAAGCCCACGGCACCGAGAACTAACAACCACCGATTCCACATCCCCTACAGTAAACTCCAGCGTGTGCTTAATGCAAAGCGTGGCGGTAGCCACAATGTGCCCTTCATCCCTAATCACATACACATGGACATTAGCATCATCTAAGGCATTAGAAAGCAAAAGCTCATCACAATAACTTGTGGCCGATAACTCACGCATCAAAGCATCAAGCACCGCCAAATCCTGTAATGAAAAACAACTTAACTCCTCAACCATCCCTCATAAACAAGTCCGAAAACACAAAAATAGTACAATTGGGGACTGTCCCCATTTGTATCATTTTGTATCATTCTGCAGCCTCCATGAAGAAGCGGAGCAGCGGGGCAATCATCAGTGATTGGATCATCTCATTGTTCTGGAGTAGGGCCAGGACCTCGTCGCGCGACTGCAGATGCACCTCAAGCTCCTCGGTGGCGTCCAGGTGCTGGTCCGATACCTTCTCTACGCCGGTCGCTACAAAACAATGGGTCATGTTGGTCATCGATGTGGGATTGGCCGATATGCACATCAGCTCACGCCATTGGCCTCCGCCGTAGCCGGTCTCCTCCTTCAGTTCACGCATTGCAGCCTCGAGCGGCGTCTCCCCTTGCTCCATCACGCCGCATGGAATCTCATAATTGGTACTGTCGGCAGCATATCGATACTGACGCTCCATAACAAACCGCCCATCGGTAGGAATGGCAATCACATTCACCCATTCAGGGTATTCCAGCACGTAGAACTCCGGAATAATCCGCCCGTCAGGCAGCTCTATCTTGTCCCTCCTGGCAGTTAGCCAAGGCCTCTTGATGATGTACTCAGAGTACAACAATTTCCATTTTCTCTTCATAAAAATCCGATGCAAACTCAAAAATAGTACAATTGGGGACTGTCCCCTTTTGTATCATTTTAGGCCGGAGAACACCTTGCAGCCGGCGGGGAGCGCAGCGCGGTTCTCGGCTGTCAGGGGCAGCAGGCCGGTGAACAGCATATCTTCTATGCGGTATATCCTGAACTGCGGAAAATCCGGCAGGGTGAAACTCTCTACCACCTCATCCTCAAATACCGACACCCTATCCCCGTCCCTGGTAAAGAACAGCTCGCCGTCGCGGAACAAGGAATAGCACTTGTAACCCATTACCGGGCTAATGCTCACATTAACTGTGTATGAAATCGAATTATCTCGTTTTCTCATTTATATAACAAAACATCACTATTCAAACTCAAAAACAGTACAATTGGGGTCTGTCCCCTTTTGTATCATTTTAGACGCCGGCCATCACACGGCGGATGCCGCCGCAAGTCATTCCCCACCAGGCGCGCAGGGTGTGAAGCCGGAAAACGCCCAGCAACTTAAAGTAATTACCGGTATGCACGCAGAAAGAAAAGACCTTTCTGACCGGATAAGGATACCTCTGCTTGTAACTCCAGTCGCGATTGTGTCCAAAACTACCATTCTCCAGAATAACAGAAACAATCCTCTGGGCTTTTCTAGACCAACATAAAGATGAATCATACAGCGGCATTGCATCGGCAGGCATGCCAAGCCAATCAACCGCCAATGCCGCAAAAGCCTTCCATTCGCTCACAATCCCAGCCGCACGCAGACGTCGCTCCAGCAGCGGCACATCCAGAGTCTCCCGATAAGTCCACAGCAGCCTGCACCAGTCGCAAATCTGACGCAGCCCTACGCCCTCCTTGTAGAAATGTTGCAGGATATGCGTAAACACAAAAATCACGTCATTATCAGCACAGGGCAGAGCAATCTCCGTTTCTCCACAATGCCAAACCCTAATGCGCCCATGCTTAAACGTATCCTCCTGCACAGCATCGATAACCTTATCAATACGCCTACCGATATCCGCGCGCAGGGTTCCATGTAGCTCCACCTCCCAACCATCAACACTAATCCCCAAGTGCAACCGGTCAGTCATCTCATCTTCAACAACATCAGCCTGAGATAAAAGCAACTCCTTAGCCTTAACATACCCTGTACCATCCAGCAGCAAATCCACATCACCCGCAGCTCTCCACAGCGGCCGCTCATAGCACTGCGCAATCCCCTGCCCCTTAACCAGCAGAGCCTCTACACAAACCGCTCTCAACCTCTCCATCAGCCCGGCCACAAACGCATTCATAGCCAGGTTCCGATGCTCCAACTGCAGCACATAACCTCCCAGTGCCAGCGTATCGGCCTTAGGCAACTTAAAATCAACGTACTCCAACCCAGCAGCCAGCAGCCCCGCAACAGCCTGCTGGTTAGCCAATTGATAAACAACAGAGTAATCAACCCCTTCAAACTTAAAAAGCCCGTCCTCTCTTTCCCAAAGTCCGGCTGTAATCAGTTTAAAGAAAGCCTCTATGTTCTTATCAAACTTCATCTCATGACAGAGTCAGAATCTATACGCCACATCCAAACCATCCCCACTATACCCCACAGTCAAACAATTTCCCTTGCCAAACAGCCTATCGCTAGCCCACCAGGTAAGCTCAGCACAACCATATCCAAGAGCTGCCCCAGCCACCACATCATACCAGTGATGCTTTTCGCTAACCACTCTCTCTACGCCCACCGCCGTAGCTGCAGCATACCCCACCACAGGAATCCAGATACTCTCAGCCCTGAATTCCTTATCAATAGACCTGGCAGCGGCAAACGCCATAGTAGCATGCCCCGACGGGAAAGACTTATCATCGCTATGGTCGGGCCTCTCCTCATGTACAACCGCCTTAAGAGCAGTTTTGGCAACATAGCCTACACCCACAGACAGCCCTGTATTTAGAATAAACCTGGACCAGTTATGCCCAGCAGCACGCTCAGAATACGCTCTTCTCTTAGCCTCCACACCACTATAGAACGCATTCTCCCCCAAATCCAACACAACGCCCAGGTCAATATTGCAGAATCCGTTGGTACCAGTAGCCACGCTCATTCCGGTAGTGCTCACGCCCATACCCTCGCTGGTAGTCACCTGATAGCCCACGGCCCCAAACAGGCTCAATCTGTCCGTCAGCCTGAACGTCTCCTCAACGCCCGCACCCATAAGAGGTGAAGCCGATCCCACAACAAACTGTGATATAATACCGGCCCTTACAAAAACCGATGTATTCCACTGCCTGTAAGGATCATAACCCGCAATTATGGTAGAGAAGTTGGCCAATGCCTCAACCGATGCCACACCAAACCCGCCGTCTTTGAAATTCTGCGACGGATCACCCACCGGAGGAACCCACTCCAACCTCTTATTCTCAATCAGACCATTCTCCCACTGAACACGCCCCCGGAGCGCAAACTCAGGCGTAAACCACTTGCCTAAAGCAACATTAAGTCCGTAAGTCTGCCCCAGTGGAAATACCTTACTGAAATCAAAATCATATGGATTCAACAGGCACAGATCCCCCGCAAAAGAGACAAACCAGTTATCCCAAAAGCCATTAGTCAGCACACCCTGCCTAAAACTCTTAACGCCTTCATGCTTACCAACCAAATCATACTGAGCCCCAAGCCCAAAAGTAAAATAGCTGTTAGCATTTGTCCCCGTGCCAGTTCCGCCGCTCTCATTAACGCCCACAAATCCGCTGCCCGTCATAATAAACGCCGCATCGGCCAACAGACTCCAGTGATTATCAATCCTGAAAGTATTCTGCATACCCAAACCAGCCGTAAGAGACCCCTTCTCAACGCCAAAATTATAATTCACACCCACACGCGGATAAACGCTCAGGTTCCAGAACCTATCGGGCCGATACACGCCAAACAGGTTATGAACGTTAAGCAGAATGTCACCGTACATTGCAATATACCCGCCCTTGTCACGGTTCACCCCGGGCTGGTCAAAAGGAGCCAGCCAATTGGCCTTGTCATTCTTAAGCAGCGGCAGCTTATTCTCCCAGTTAAACTTACCCCTAACCCCAATCTGATGGCTGAACCACTTGCCAAACCCCAGATCCAGGCCAAAAGAATAACCGTTAGGGAAAACATCCTTAAAGTCATAACCATAAGGATTCTGCAGAGTCATGTCAAGGTCAGCCTGCAGGAACCAGTTATTCCAGAACCCGTCAGCCACCACCACATTCTCCGATGCAGCACCGTCAGAAAGTCTACCACCACCAGCCGTATCAAACAGTTGGGCCGATACGCGGGTAAGGCCTACAGATAATATCAACAGTATTATTGTATATTTTTTATACTTTTGGTTCATAACTGTTTAAACTGTTTTCTTCTATAAAAACACAGTCATAATACGTTTTCTTTGATATCCAAATCACCAATATTGTAATCCTTTACAGATACACAATGCATCAAATTGGGGTTAAAAATAACGACGTTAGTTCCTTTGGGATATACTGAACTTGGAAATCTGATTCCTGAAACAGATTGAGTCAGTTGTAAATATTCACATATAAACTGTGTAGGAAAGTATTCAACACGAGAATCAAAACGACGCATCGGTCGTGACATATCCTGACTCAATGCTCTTACCAACAACTTGCGTTTGGCCAATGTCACAACATCTTCATCAAGCAATTCAATATTATCCAGATCAATATCTGTCAGGTTCTCTACATATAATGGATCCTTACCTGTTATCTTGAATTCACCAACCGTTACAACATCGTGTTTTATCACTCTGGTCTCATAGAGTGTGGTCTTTTCCTCCTCACTCAAATACAAGAACGGAATACCTTCTGGATTGGCTCTACCGGAAGTACTGTTTTCTCTCTCGGGAGCACCCATATCATCAATTCCAAATGAATCTGTTTTCTTATAATGAATCCTAGCCCGATAAAAAGGAGTATCAGGCTTCAGCTGATATTGGTTGTCCAGTAATTTATCCCACCCAGCACTTTCTAGTTTCTTAAGGTCAGTTGTAAAACGATGATATTTCTTAATATCCTCTTTAAGCGCTTCCCATACTACCACACAGTCAGTAATACTGCTTTAGTATGAAACTGTTGTCAAACTATCCTTAATGCCGTCTTTCACAAATGATGTCGGAGCCATTTGAATTATTTCATCCAAAATGGATTTACAGACATCATTATTACTAAAGAGTTTCCAATCATCTTGAACAATTGAGAACAACGGTTCACCCGTGGCTGAAAATTCAAAAACAGCTACAAGAGAAAATAAAAACTCTTGTAACTCAGAATAATCATTATCCCCATTACTCTCTTTTTCAGACAAATACTTTAATACACTCTTATTCCTAAATGCAGTTTTTTTAAAGTTCATTGTTTTTCTATGGTTGAAAGAATAGTTGATATTAGTTGGATGTGACTCAATACAGTTACTTTTTTCAGTACGCCCAAGCCTGGATATTTACCACTGTTGTCTATTAGTTGCTGTACCGCTTGAGTTGGCTTGGTATTTGTATTAGAATAAAACTCTTTCAAATGCTTCATGGCATTTCCAAACTTAGAACGAATGTTTTGGGTATCAAAAACCTCATCCGAGACAAAATGCCTAACCCAAATGGCATCCTCACGTTTTCTGTATGAAAGATGAATGGCTATAGCTGTGGGCGTTGTTCCACCCTCAATGAACTCTTTGGACAAGACACAATAATCTGAAAAACCATAGAATTTGTCTTCTTTATAATAGTAGAATTCCTCTGAATATGCATCCTCATCCACACCACGATATGCTGTATTGGGCTTCCGCACAATAAAACGATCATCAAGCCGAATAATATTCTTCCCTGTCTTCATCAAATAACGGGAATTACTTTTGGAATCTGCTTTAAAACAAACAATATAAGACACACTGTCATGAGTACACAAAGAGTCGGCTATCTCCATATCAAAAGATTCCTCAAATATAATCATCACATCCTTTAAGCCTAAATATTCAATTTCTCTCTGAACCTCAGCACATTTACCATCTGCATAAAAAGCAGGTATGGGTTTAATATCTAATCCTTCAAATTTTTCCAAGAAAGCAGGGACCTCAAACCTACTTGACAGTATAGCATAATCACCTCTAACTGGGTTTAGAATCACACAATAATTAATTCTGTTCTTTGACAACACTCCTGCTGCACGAACTAAAGCGTCGTTTAGAACCCTGACCGGTTCAATAATTGGACATAGGAATGTGTTCTCAGGATTCGCTTCGGCAAACTCTTTTAAAGCAATCAACTCATATTGCTTTCCTCTTAACAATGGATAATACATAATTACAATATAATGGTTTTATTTAGATTATCGCAAAGGTGTGAATACTGACGCTTATTGAAGTTCAAAGCTAAGCACATCTGCGTAAGGTTCTTCTTATCATTTTCAAACAACAAATCACATGCCTTACGCTTCTTTATAATGTCAACAGCCATCTTTGAGAGTTTTTCAACCGGGATCTTTCTCATCATCTCCTTGCAGGTATTATACATCTCATAATAACCCACATCAGGCAGTTGGCCAAAGTACCTCTTTATAATACTTTCATATTCCTGAATCCATAATACCCGCATCAGCACATCCACATCCATGTTATCCATCTGTGTCGCAGCTGCTCTATATTTGGATATAGAAATAACACTTCTATTCTCATTTACAGTCAATATGCCAAAACGTTCATCCGTGCTTTCAGCATAGTCTTCAACCATCTCTTTTGGGACAACTAAATAGCACTCCTGAAAGAACTTTAGATAATCCTCTGTTTGACTTGCTAATCTTTTGGGTGAATCAAGAGCCGTTTTTATTTCATAGACACAACTCTTACCGTTAAATGTTGCTACATCCGCAATAGAGTCACCAACCTTAAACTCATTAAAGACAGTAATTTTTCGGCTTCTATAAGTAGATACTATCTTATTTAATAGGGAATTCTTATACACATATTCAGTTCTGTACTTTAAAGCCAATGATAAGTACATCTTGTCAAGATAATCCCCATATGTAGCTTGCTTTGCTATATAATCGCTATCATATGTTTTACAAACAAGATTTATAGCCGAAAAATCGTCATATTTCATCATTCGTGTAAACACCGAACGTGAAAAGACTGATGAATAACTCCTCAATCTATCCAATTCTGAATTATGACAAATACGTGTATTCACGATAAAACTGTTTTTGCAAATATATCATTTTATTTTTAACCACTATCCTGCAATTATACGAATAATCTTAGGCGAGAGATATAATTGTATATAAGTTCCCTTTCCTTTGATTCCGTGATTTCGACATTATTATAGTTCTACACCCTCAAACTCTCAACGCGGCTCATCATCACATGCTCCACACCCAATTCCCGCTTCGACAGATCCGTCAGCAACGGCACGTTCACGTCCTTATAGGCCATGTTTGCTCCCACATACAGCATAGTTGGCTTCAGTCCCAGATCCTCATAGAGATAGTCCTTGTAAAGACACACCAAACCGCCGTAATTCGCAGTCTGTAGTTCATCATCGCCAACTTTCTGCACAATCCTCCATTCACCTTCATCCCTGAAATGCCAGCTTTTCGTGTAGTAATGATAGTTCGAGAGATCTTTATAGTGAAGCGTGATGCCCTCAGTTTTCAGTCTCGCGGCCACCTCTTTCAATTGCCTCACTTTCTGATTCTGTTCTTCCAAATACAGTACCGGTTTCAGCGAATCATTATCAACCTGAAACTCCAGACATACGCCCTTACCGCCATCACCATACAACCGCCACATAAGCGCATCGTCTCTCTTCTCCGAGAAACACCCTATCAGGTTGTTCTTATACTCCACCACCATCTTTTTCCGCAGCCCGCCATCCTGGAAATACCGCGACTTCGGGAGCACCACCTTCCTGCGCTCATCCTCGTAAGCCTTGCACAAATAATCACCAAGATAGAACGTCTCCGACGAATCATTCATTGACATAATAGAGTTAAGCCTTATCTTACGGCTTTTCAACATCTCAATGTACGTGTTTAACGTCATATATTTGAAGAACCGTTTCTTTCCACCTGAATCAACGCCACCCTCATCTTCCTTTTCATACAAATACGAATGAATATCTCCTTCCACCACATATTTGTATCCATAAGTATCAAACCTCACAGTCGCACCCTCGAATCCAATCTTCTCCAGTTCCGTGACAATCTTCTTCACCTTATCCCCATCTGCCAAAGGCAACATCATTTCAAGCAGTCCGTCAAAAGTTATAAGCTGATTCTGAAACTGACAACGCATGAACTCGTCAACAAATACGTCTAAACACAGATCGTCATTATCATACCAGTAGTCATCAAATACAGCCCTTATGCTAATCATTCCCCGCACTTGATGATGACCGTTCTCCACTACATTCGATATAAAAGGCGTTACAGTCAGAATCCTAATACCACTATAAGATACTACAATTCTGTCACCCTCTTCTGTTACTGCGTAACATCTTTGGCCCACGTCTATATGCGCCAACCTCTCCTGTAGCAATCCTAAAACAGCAGTTTTAATCTTCTGTGTTGTATTATAGCGTAACATAATCACCCCCTGCTTATCTTTTCTTCTATGATTTGCGTTATCCTGCTCTATCAGTAAAAAAGAACATCTTCCATAAGCGATACAGTGTGCTGAATCTGAGTGTTTGTTTAGCGATTGTTTACCTTATTTGGTAGCAATCCTCCGTTGGACGCAAAGTGCATCGCAATATTGCCAATCCTGCAGAACCAGTCAATATCGCGAGTCTGCTGATATACGATGTCATATTCTGCACTCATAAGCTAGGAAATATATCTTTGCAATTATCGCAATAATCAAAAACCTCTTTAGTTCTAGGTCGCATAGCCTTGCAAAAAAAGAGTTCATTCAGATCATTAATGCCAAATTGTTTCATATAAATACTGGCAGCATGTTGTTCTGCGCAGTTTCCTATGGGATAACGTTTACCGTCCAACTGTGGACGTTTTCCAATCACACCTAAGTTTCTTAGTACCTGCTCTAACACATGATGGAATTCGCCTCTTTCTGGACGATTTGAGAAGAATGCTCTTTTTTTAGTACAATCTTTATCATGGCAGATAGCAGCCATAGCAGGAAAATCCCAATACCATGTACCAGTATTATGGTTCATTTGCACCGTCTGTATATGAGCATTGCATATATGCTCACAGTAGTGTAGTATTTCAATATCTGGATTGAAAGGTAGTTTTATTTAAAACTATAAATATAGTATCGGTATTTCTGAAAAATTTACAGCTAAAAATGAATAATTACAATTCATTTAATTATCACCCATAAGTTTAGCTCCTACATATTGTGGTATTTTCCAAGCCATTTTCATAAGTTTGGAAAGAAATACAGGTCTAAAGCCATAATATGCATATGCTCGAATATCTTCGCGCCACATTTGCTTTCGTTTTTTGGAGTCTGTACTCATACCTCCCATCCTCATTTTGGTGACAAACTCTGGAAGATATGTTATATTAAGATTTGCATTATACAGATAGTTAATAAGCAAATGCGTATCTGCGGCAATTCTGTAACTTTCATCATATAGGCCAAACCGCAAATAGACATCTCTTTTGATGTAACATGTCGGATGTAAAGGCAACCATCCCATACGCACCTTCCAGCGCGCATACCTTCCTCCAATCCAACGTCGAACAATACAATCCATTTTTTCCGGGTTAACATATACGCCATCAGCATACAAAAAATCAGCATTAGTCCTTTGCATCTCGCTTACCACATGTTTTACAGTATCCCTAGCGTAAATCATATCATCAGAATGACACAAACCTATTATATCGCCAGTGGCCATTCTGACACCTTTGTTTAAGGCTTCATACATGCCATTGTCTGGTTCAGAAACAAATTTTATCATGTTTTCATGTCCCCAAACCGCATTATTAATTACCTCAACAGAGTTATCCTTTGATGCGCCATCAACTATTATATACTCAATATCATCATAATCTTGATTAACAACTGACTTTATCGCATCAGCTACTGTTGATTCACGATTGAAACAGGTCGTAATAATGGAAACCTTCATATAATGATTATTATTTTTTGAGTTCTACTTCTTTAATCCATCTAATAGTGCGTTTAACTCCTTCTATCCTTTCAACCGGTAAATTTGGAGCTATTTCTTGAACCAAACTTGTATCATGAATATTGTTTGTAGTCATATTATGCAACCTGAATGACGTCATTGGAAAATGAATACCAACCTTTTTCAATATATCGCCCAACCACCCGGCAAACACAAAACAAAAATACGGAATCTTGGAAATACTGAAACCACATTCAGTTGCTATCTCATTAGCCCATTCCGTGATATCATATGGTATATAATCGCCAATATAAAAAACCTTCTTGTTTACATCTTCAGCCTTGGCATTAAGGATTGACTCAATTTGATAGATAGCATTGTCAATATAACCATAAGTTTTCTTGCATGCACGTTTTCCCATATGAAAATACATACGTCTCATCACTATACGGAAAAAAGCATCATATGGTTCACCAAACCAAGGCCCCCAAATTGATGTCGGCCTAATAATAGACCAAATATAATCAGGATCCGTCCCTTTAATTATCATTTCAGTCTTCACCTTACTTTCGCCATACAATGTATGGGGTGCATAATCATCAAACCCCTTTGGAACATATCCGGGTTCACATACATACATAGATGAAGCATAAATGAGCCTTTTACAATTAGAGACCCTAGACAATGCATCTAACACGTTACTTACCCCTATAATATTTGCATTATAATCTTCTATTGTTGAGCCGTTAAGGTCAGTCCTAGCACCTAATGCTATTACATAATCCGGCATATAATTTCTAATACACCTATTTACCTCATCTGCTATTGTTAAATCTGCCTTAACCCAAAACCTTTCATGATCTGGAATCTTTGGCTGTTTAATATCCAAATTTAAAATATCAAATCTTCCTTCTTTTTTTAAATGCTCTATCAGGTTGGTACCAATAAAACCACTACCACCAGTGATTAATAATTTAGCCATTGTATTTACAGTTTGTTAGTAAAACAATATGTTAAGATAATTCCTATGGAATAAAAAAACATAAAACTATCATATGCATACAAAAACATGACGCTATCACCTTTTCTGTTTAATTCACTCTATCTGAATTGCCCAATTAAACAACAATACAGAAATTCAATATTCTAATATTAAACCGTATATCTTTATTGTTGAATTCAAGCATTTAAAATCAATTGGTATTATAGGTGTTGTCGAATAATCTATACAGTAATTATATTTATAATTATTTGATTAACATAGAATATGTATTAGTCATGAAAGAATTAATATATGAAGAATATTTTCTTTCCCATATACATCTCGCATTATTTCCTTTCGTTTTTAAATCTTTCTGGTTAATAGTCTTAATTAAGTATTCTATATCTGAATAAGATTCATCAACAACATATCCCATATCATTGGCTATTATTTTGGGCTCAAGTATTATTCCTTTTGTTGAAATAATGGCTTTGCCTAACATCATTGCTTCATAATATTTATTTGGTGCAGCAAAAACATTATTCTTGCTTATTTTTTGATACATCGCAAAAATGGCATCAGCATTGTATTGAATAATCAAAGCTTCATTGTATGGTACTTTTCCAAAATATTTGATGTTTTGATGTGTTTTTGATAAAGAAAGACATGTTTCCTGTAATTCTTTATTTCCAAATCCGGCTATTAATAAATTAATCACATTATTCTTAACTAGTTGTAATAGTTCCTTCAGACATCTATCTTCTCCAAATCCTCCTACATACGATAGTGTTATCAGATTGTTATTAAACAAATACTTTTCATCCTTTTTTAAAAAAGATAAGTCTCCAAAAGAAGGAATATTAGGTAGAACTATTATGTCTTTATTGATTTTGAATGGAATTTGATTGATCCTTTCTTGTTCGCAAATAATAATTGTATCAACATTCTTAGCTGTAATTTTCTCCATTAAAGAGATTATATAATGTAAGATAGGCTTTTGGCTAGCAATATTATCGGACGCCCAATCAAAAATATCAAAAATAATCTTTACTTTTCTATTAAAGAATATTTTAAAGATAACAGATGGAAAAGCAGTATCAATATCGCAAGCATGTATCACATGAAAACGTTCCTTGTTACGACGTAAATATCTTATGACATATGACATCCAATACAATCTACCAATTATTGCCCTTATTCCTCCAGTTTTATATCCAAACTGCTTTGAATAATAGCTAATATTCTCATTAATTGGCAGTTGTTCATTTCCTCTATTCCAACCGAGTACATGATATGGTTCTTTTGTATTATTTAAATAATCAATGTACTTTAAAACTCTGGAATTAGAGATAATAGAATCACAACAAATGATTAATAACATTTTCGTTCTGTATTTATATGTTTTTATCTAAGTTGTTCAACAATCCGTCTGCAAGCTTTTCCGTCACCGTAAGGGTTCACTGCCAGACTCATCTTGTCATAAGCAGCTTTATCATCTAGAAGCGTGCTCACCTCACTTACAATCAAGTCATGGTTAGTGCCTACCAAATGTACTGTTCCACTTTCCAAGGCCTCGGGCCGCTCGGTTGTGTCACGCATCACCAGCACAGGCTTGCCTAATCCAGGAGCTTCCTCCTGTATACCACCGCTGTCTGTAAGTACCACAGTACTTTTCTCCATGAGATAAACAAACTCAAGATACTGGAGTGGTTCTATAAAGAAGAAGTTTTTAAATGCAGTCAAGTCCTCACCAAACACATCATGAATGGGCTTACGCACATTAGGATTCAAGTGCATGGGGTAAACAAAATCTACATTGGGATACTTCTCACTGAGGTCCTTCATGGCTGTTACCATGTGAATGAATCCTTCACCAAAGTTCTCGCGACGGTGTCCAGTTATAAGCACAAGTTTCTTACCTTTATTAAGACGAGTTACGTCATAACCTGCGTCCTTGAGTACGCCGATTTGCTCATCGGCCAGGGATATATCGGTCTTAAGTTTGTTTACTACCATGTGAAGGGCATCAATAACTGTGTTGCCTGTCACGAATATTTGACCCTGCGCTTTCTCATCCTTGAGGTTCTGTTCTGAAAGCGGTGTGGGTGAAAAGTTATATGTGGCTATGCGACCTGTTATCTGACGATTCATCTCCTCCGGCCATGGGCTATATATGTTATGTGTACGTAAACCTGCCTCTACATGTCCAACAGGAATCTGTTGATAGAATGCGGCTAACGCAGCTGCGGTGCTAGTGGTGGTATCGCCATGTACCAAAACTATATCAGGCTTGCACTCCTTGAACACATCGCGCATTCCAGTGAGCACACGCGCCGTTACATCGTACAGATCTTGCCCTTGCTTCATTATATTCAGGTCATAGTCTGGAGTGATTTCAAATATACGGAGTACCTGGTCCAACATTTCTCGGTGCTGTCCCGTTACACACACAATTGTCTCAAACTCATCTGGATGTTTCTGGAACTCCTTGACCAGTGGCGCCATTTTGATTGCCTCTGGGCGTGTCCCAAATACTAACATTATTCTTTTCATACCTAAACAAGAATCTAAAAGTTAATATCAATTAATTTAAGTAGCTTTTTCAGTTTTGCAATACCACTCTCAAAACAAAAATAGGTGTTATATATGTTTATGACTTCTTCTTTATTAATAGGAGAAATAATTAGATTTCTTACTCCTTGTCTAAAACTATCTTGGTCATTGTATATAAATAATATGCCCTCTTTTTTCATATCTTCATAGCCTCTTGCTGATACATTGTGAGTTAACACTGGCAATCCATATTTTAACCCATCCATTATTCTTAGTTTTAATCCGCCACCTCTATCTGTTGGACATATATAATAATCAGAATCTCTAAGATAGGGTTCCATTGAAATCGGCGATGGAACAAGTCTGATACCTGCCTTCTTTATTTCCTTAGATAATCTTTGAGATGGATTTTTACCGGCTATTGTCAGGGTAGAATTGGGATCTTCTTGTTTTATAATGGGATAATAGTTTTTTATCCAAAGCAATATAGAATTCTCTGTTTGTTTTGATGATAAACCACCTGTTATAATATATCTGTTAATGCTCCTATCTTTGTTTGTAATAATAGTTTTTTTTGTTGATGGTAGGAATTCATGAACGCCTAATACTCCAAATTTGGAATTATTGTTATAATGTTTTTTTAGCAATAACATATCTTGATTTGTTAGTGTGATATTTAAATCGCTATATAGAACTGCTTGGCGCTCATAAATATGAGTCCAAAATAGATTAGGTAACAATGTGACAATAGGTTCATCTCCTTTTAAATACTCTATTTGATAATTATGATGAATAGTTATAGTCTTGATACCAATATTATGAAATTTTTTAATTAATCTTGAACTTACAACACTGCTATCAAATACCACGATGTCATATTTTTCTTTATCATAGTAAGTTTTATCAAGCTTGAATCTGTGAACTATTCCAAAGCAGATTCTTAAAAATTTGATTATTTTATTGTTATTGTCTTCAAATGGAATAAGTTTAATGCCATCAGTCATAATACCTTGAGGCGGTATGTTTTTTTTGATTGGAAATAGCAATGTCATTTCGCTTGATAATCTTGAAAATAAGTTAATATGTGTTCTTGTAGCGTAAATACCTCCGCTATTCCCATTAAGATATGAATATGCGATATAAAGAGTTCTCATTGCTAAATGTGTTAAATTATGATTGTACAATCAGTTCGTTTGTGGCAGTTTGTTGATTTCTTTTTAATCCTATGATCATTAATGTCAATAAGAAAGATCTTGAGCATAAGTAATATGATTCGGAAAACAATAGATAAATAAAACAAAATGCTAAGACAAATATTGCTTTTTGATTAAAACATGATTTAAAAAAAAGACCGATATGTCTTAGATATAAAATACATACAAACAATCCATTGTAGATAAGTAATGTTTGCACACCATTTATAAAATGGTCTGTTATCTGAAAAAAAGGATTGTTATTTAAATAAACATCAACAATATTAGGATTTGTGCCTAATAGTTTATTGGTCAATGGCAGATCAGAGTAAAGATAATAACCTCTAAAGAATCTAATAAAGCCTGATGAGAAATACTGTTCCTCTCCGTTGAATGATGCTAGTTCGGCAGAACGATTTAAATATCTTGTTAATATCTCCGGATTACTTATAATGAAAAATATAGCTGTTAATGCAAACAATGAAAGGAAAGCTATTTTTTTGGCAATACTAATTTTTGAAGCCAAGAACCAATACAACCAAACAAAACTTATTATGAGTAACCCATTTCCAGAGCCAGAAAAAAAGATAACAACAGTTACTGTTATTGCCAAAATACTTATTTTTCTTTTTGAAAACAATTCTAAGACCAAACATGGAAACATATATTGTGCAAAATAAGATGCTTCCAGGAAAAAGGTCGTGGAACGATCTGTTTCCAATAATGTGCTGATATAATCAGGAGAGTCGTTATAAATCAAAGGAATAGCAGTAGTTAATCCACTAATTCTGAATCCTAATATTTTATAGGAAAACTCTTGTATGAAGAAAAAAACACAACATATAGTTACGATGTGATAATAGTATTGTTTTAGCAACTTATAATCTAAAAAGTTCATTGCTAAACATAAATTTATAGAATATAACAATAAACGCAATGGTATAGTTTTGGCATAAAACACACATAAAATTATAGATATTGCGAAAAAAAGTGAATATCCATCTGGTAATGCAATCTTAATATTCTGTTTTTCACAAATGTTATAATAGAATGAACATATAAGTCCTAATAGAAGAATTGTTATATTTCCAAAATCCACACTTGGTGAATAACCATAACCAGATAATATGGGGAATAATACTAGAAACAAGTGATAAGCCTTTTTCATCCTGATTCTCTATGCATTAGAATAACTTGATTGAATCAAGTTTTTGTTCCAGCTTTAAACGCTTAGTGTTGTTTGTGAGTGATATTTGTTTGCCTTTTGATTCATTTTTACAATCTTGTCTTAGTGTAAATAGCTTGACATTTACTAGTCCGCTGTCTTTAATTATGAAAGAGTAGTAATCTGAACTATTATAAACACACCTCTGAATATCTATAATATTAAATGATACTACAGATTGGACTCTTACACGAACAATAGCGGGTATATTTTTTATTCCTTCCAAATGAAAACTTTCTGCAGATATCCTTGACATGCCGTCCAAATCAATCAATGTGCCAGAATAATTATCTCCTTCAATATTCAGTTGGGTAAAACAAGCGACAGTGTTGTCACCTCTGATGGCGCCAGTAGATATATTGTCTGTTGTATTACCAAGCCAGTCGTTGCTGTTAATATAGATATTATCGTATGCGCTACCGCTATCACCTTGAGATAACTCTTTTTTAAAATCAAAGGCATACCCCGTAGTTTCGTAAATTCTAATATTTCTAAAATTACAAGAAACATAACATTGATCTTTATAACTCGTCGGATTAATGCCTTGACTCTGTTCTGCAAGGCTTATGTATCCAAAGGCAGTATTTGACTTGCAGATAGTTAAATTCTCATAAAGCGAATAGATAGCACGCTGGCAAGCAATAGCTGTTGCATTAGTGTTTTTCCTCCCTTGTCTATTATTATAAGTTAGTTTTAAATTCTTTACATAGTGACATTCAAAGTGTTTAATAATAGGAACATTATCCAGCATCTGACATATCGTAGAAGTATTCCCATTTCCCTCCAGTGTAATGGGCGCTTCCCAGCCAGCCCAAAGCACAATAGGGCTTTTAATATAAAAGGTGCCATTAGGAATATGTATTGTCTTAGCATTTCTATCTGTGTCATCACATCTCTTGAGTGTAATTATCTCATTAATTAACACAGCGCAATCAGTTGTCTTCGCTCCACTCTCTGCACCATATTCCACTATGTTGAAATATTCCTCATGCGTGCTACCACTGAAATGCATCTTTGCAAATGATGGATTCTTGATGTACGTACCATTAAACACAATCTCACCATTTCGAATAGAGCCACCCCGGAAGTCTAACGTTGAATTTGCAGGGACAGACAGCTTCTTTCCTTGCAAATCAAAATCATAGACTATCTCGTAGTACGTATTCGAAGTCGTCATCTGCTTACTTAAAGGTACGCTCTTCTTCAAAACCACATTGTTTGCTGCGCAAACTGATGTAGCAAACATATATGCCAACAGACAGCAGATAAAACAAATGCTCTTATTTCTCATTTCTCTTCATCTTAATACTGCCAAGCCAAGAATATAATCTAGGTCCAAAAATAGATAGAATAGCACTTCTAAAGTGCCATTTGATTGTGTTATCCTTAATTGACATTACATCAAAAAACTCCTTTGCTTTCTCAGAGTTAATAATAAAATCAATGTGCGTACTATAGTCGCGACACCGGCTTATAAAAGTACTCTTCTCTTTAGTGTATATTTTTTTATCAATTATGTCCTCCAAAAGAGATGTGAAATCCTGAGGCGGTTCATTTTTTCCCCTATAAATATTATTATTTGTAGTCCGTCCTAAGACACCGATTGCCCGCAAATCATTGCAATCAAATGTAACAGTTGGAACGCCTGACCTTTTACATACCTGGGCGCTCCCTGCTGTCGCAAAGAAGGCATCGCATAACATAAGCAATCTTGTAGGAACTGGATATAGATACCCAGAAATGACAACTTCAATATTCTTTACTCCTTTTACTCTTTCTTCTATTTTATCCAAATATTCTTTCTCTGCTCCACCTAACAACAATAAGCATATACGTTTTTCTATGTGTAAGTAGCTGTATCTAATAACCCCCTCAATCCCACTATATACGAAAGGTTTATCCAATCTTCCAAGACTTCCTATTACAATATCATAGTTTCTTGTTTTAAGTTTTTCGATCAGAGGATGGTCAACATCATCTTCTGCGCTACCCGCTCCTGCCCCAAGATAATAGCTGTCTTCTATCTCATAATAAGGAATAAACATCTGTTTAAGGGATTTTTCTTGGATACCGACCAATTCTTTCCTACGATATTTGAAATAAAAGAAATCAGCAATACCTTTATTAGAAATATCATTCGTTTCTTGCAATGTATAAACAATATGCTTAGCACCAACTTTTTTAGAAAGTAACTCACCCCAAGTTGACTCTTCAAGACATGTGGACTCAACAATTATTTCCTCAACGCCATTCAGACCACACTTCAATTGTATTTTTTTGCATATACGCTCTACTTTCTTTTTCGGATATTCGCTACAATTATATCTTAGTTCTGGAATAAAATAACGGTTAAATTCTTTTAATTCAGGGAAAATAATATCTTTCCCTTTTGCCGCAGAAAACACATACACGGAATAACCTCTCTCTT
The DNA here is from genome assembly GCA_045534785.1 of Bacteroidaceae bacterium. Lineage (GTDB taxonomy): Bacteria > Bacteroidota > Bacteroidia > Bacteroidales > Bacteroidaceae > Colenecus. The sequence continues at coordinate 21,456 of JAZSKJ010000017.1, forward strand.
TCAGAAACAACACCTTGTTTCTAATATACATTTGTGCTCCACCTACCTGTAAAATAGTTGGTGTAAAAAATAGATATTTCATTTAGCAACCTTCTTAATTAATTTTATTTTGTTCAAGATTACATTTACATAAGGTTGCAACATCATCTTCAACTCTAAATATTCAGGCATCTTGGAAACTTTACAGATTAAAAAGAAAAACATTACACCAAATATTATCTGAATAGGTAATATTGCCCAATTGCTCAATGGAAGATATTTGAGAATGAATACAGGTATTGCTATTAGTATTGCTATACCATAACTCGGTGCAAAATCTTTTATCTGCAACCATGAACTATAACCAATTAATTTACCGGAATAATAAGAGTTAAGGAAATAGTTGACGATGCCGATAAAAATGCTGACAATAAGCATAGGGATAATTCCTATAAATATTCCAACAGCAAGCGGCGCCAGACCTATTATTTTTTTAATTATTTCCAAACCTAAGAACAAATCACTTCTCCCTTGAACTTGAAGCATATTCAAATTGATTGCATGAAGCGGATATAATGACGCACTAACACATATCAAAGGAAGATAGGTTGCCGCTTCGTGCCATTTAGGCCCTATCAAGCAATATAGCAATGGTTCTGAGACTGCACCAAGAGAAAACATGCAAATAGTCGTTATAAACATTGTAATCTTTATAATTCTTCGATACGCATTTACCATACGCTCTCTTTCTTCCTGAATGTCTGCAAGTACAGGGAAGGTTACACGTTGAATAACATTTGTAAGATTAGATGAAAATAGCTGAGAGAATTGCTTTGCTCTTGTATACTGGCCGAGTGTGGCTGGACTATAGAACTTTCCCACTACTACTTGGTAGAGTTCTTTCCATAGTGTATCCAATAAACTACTGACTGTAATCTTCCACCCGAATCCAAAAAGATCAATAAAACTATTAATTGAAAAAATTATCCTAGGCAACCACTTACAATATATCCAGAACAGAACTGTACGAAAAAATTGGCTGCTGATACTCTGAGCGACCAATGCCCAGACCCCACATCCAAGAATAGCCAGAACTATCCCTATTAAGCCACTTAATACGGATGCAATCAATGTTATCTTTGTCTGAGTCTTAAAATCTATGCGCTTTGTAAGAAGTGTTTGTTGCACCATAGATATAGCTCCTATGATAATACCAAGACAAGACACTCTTGTTAGCGCCACTAGTTCATTTCTATTAAAGAACTTTGCAATCAAAGGGGCACAAATAAACACCATTCCATACAATACTAAACTCATTACTAGATTAGTGATGAAAACAGTATTGTAATCATCCTCTGTTACATCTTTTTTTCTAATAAGAGCGCTACTAAAGCCACTATTGATGAGTACTGTGCAGATAGCCGTGAAAATTGTAATAATACCTATCAAACCATAGTCATCAGGAGATAGCAGGCGCGCTAAAACTACACCGACAATAAAAGATACACCCATTTGAGTGACATTATCAATACCACTCCAGAATGTACCTTTTACAGTTTTATCTTTTAAACTTTGTACTTCCATTTTTATATTACATACACTCGCGGCATCTATTCAGTCCCCCCTATTAATCTTTTTTGTATTTCATAGCCAACTGATAACCTAGGAACATATCTACGTCCTCTTTTTCAGTTATCTTTATATTGGTATGGCTTCCCTTTGAAAAAAACATCGGGATTCCTAGTTCCTCCATTAAAGCAGGAGTATGATGCTCTACATACTCAAACATTTTTTTCTCCTCAACCTGTTTATAGATTTCCGTGATGACCTTATATAAAAAACTCTGTGGTGCAGATAGCGTCATAAAGGTCTCGCGGTTGATATTCTTCCTGGCACAATCACCATTATTAGTACCGTAGAGCAAATACGAATAACAAGCTGTGATAGCATTGCCTTTCTCCTTACAAACGCGGATATTATCAGAAATCATTTCCTCATTAATAAATGGAGACGCAGCCCAATGAATTATCACCACATCATCAGGTTTTGCAATACCCTCAAGACCTGCAACACCATTCATGATGGAACGTTCATACTCAGAACCACCTTTCACGATTTTCATTACTTTGGTAATACCATACTTATCTGCAATGCTCTTTAAATGATCTTGATAGCCATCAACACATACCAATTCTATACCATCTATTTCCGGATGGTTCTGAAAATGCTCCATAGTGTAAGCAATTATAGGCTTACCAAGCACCTCTACAAACTGCTTTGGAACTTTTGCGCCAAGACGGCTACCAACACCTCCTGCTATTATTATTACGTAATTCATTTTCTTCGTTCTTACTTTTCGCGTTCTACTTGAATCTGACGTGCTTTTAACAAGTCATCTACACAATCAACCTCTGTCCATCTGTAATCCTTAATATCCTTGTAGTACAACTCAAAGTTCTTCTGGAAAACCATCTGAACCAAAGCATCTTCAAAGAAGAGGTTGTACATCTCCTCATTGACCATCTGGTTAAGTTGCTCAAGCAAGAACCTTGATGATACTGCATCAAGTTTGGTTATACTTGCATAATTACCCTCGAATTCAGTAAGATTCTTACTCATAACACACACTAGATTCCCCTGCACTTGAACATTGTACTTATTGGCATCCTTATGGGTGCTATCAAGTAGTACGTAAGGATAATCTGTATGCTGGCTTACCACATCCAGCATCAACTTGTCACTTGTCACTATATCACCATTGATGATGGTTACATTCTCACGTTGCAAAAAGTCTTTTGCAAACCAAAGAGAACCCATAGAACTGGTGACAGAATAGAATGGGTTATGCACAAATTTTACGTTGTCATCATCCAATTCTTTTTGAATCTGATTGTACATATAGCCCACCACTACTACTATTTCCGCTTCGGCATCATACTTTCTAATCTTTCGCACAAGACGCTGCAAGATAGTGGTCTTGTCATCAAGCTTATATAGAGACTTGGGATGGTTTAAAGTCAGGGGTTGTAGCTTTACGCCTTTTCCTGCTGATAAAATAATATAAGTCATAACTTTATCATTTATTCGTTATACAATGGAAGTGCTTTCTTACTATACTCTTTTGCAAAGTGATACCACTGGGGTTTCAGGTAGCCAATAATTTGGCCTTGTGACTCCTTATACATTGTCCAATGCATATAGAAGAAGCCCGTAATAGCAATATAAGCGTAGAAATGACGCAGTTCTTTGATTGAAGGTTTTCTACCAAAATAGATAAACAGTATTCTATCTACCTCTTCCTCGGAGTGGTCGCCACCACAAACGTATGAACCAATATCAAAACCAGGGTCGCCATATCCAGCATACTCCCAATCAATGAGGTGGATCTCATGGTCATTTATCAAAAAGTTCTCATCACGACAGTCGCCATGAGTCAGACACTTCTTGATTCCGTCTCTCTTAGCAAAATCATATAACTTATATATCCTTTCCTTAACTTCTTTGAACTCAGGGAAATCTGCAAAGTTTTCACCATACTTTTCTGCAGGTGTCATATCACGAATGGACTCCCATTTCTCCTTGATATCGAACTCCCATCTCACCTTTGGCCTAACTGAATGAAGTTTCCTCAACTGGAGAATACCCCTTACCATGTCATTTACATCATGATAGTTAAAGGTGCGTGTTTCAACAAAACGAGAGATCCGCCAACCATAACGGACACTCATAGCTACCAGAGATGTATCCACGCCGGCATCCTCAATCTGCTTCTGAACTATTGATTCTCTTCCTCGATCAATAAGAATTTCAGAGCCAAGGCCCGGATAGCGGAACACATATTTACCACCATTAAACTTGAAAGAAAGTACGGAGTTTGAGAGACCTTTCTGTAAAGGCTGTAATTCTGTTATCTCTGCGGACTCACAATTGAATACTTCACATATACAATTGTTGATGAATTCAATATCGTTGGGATGTAATACTCCACCTGTCGTCTGAATAGATTCTGCCATATTATTCTATTAATGTAACTTTCTTAAATTAAATTCTATGTCTTTGTATAAATCAAGAAATGACATTTCAGGATTAAATTTTTGATCATGCCAATTTCCACGCTTATCCAAAGGAGGAAATTCCCAATAATTATTATATATTGTTCTCAATATTCGATCATAACCTTTAGGAATAGGAAAATAGAAACCTTCAAATGTAGCTGTTATTGTATCAGAAAAATCCTCAGAATAAAAAATATTTCTTTCATAAGCATATAATGATACAATGATAGAAGATATGTATTCCGTTTGGCAGTCTTTATACTTAGATGCAATAGATTCTACTTTTCTATAGGTTTGAATCGGATCTACATTTCTTGACAAGTATTCCTTTACTCTTTCTTTGTTTTTTTCGTCTAAATTCGGATTGTGAAGTCTCATTTGCGTACCTTCATCAATATTCAAAGCCTTAATCCTTTCATACCGTTCTTGCCCATCTTCATAGATAAAGTTATCCAATTGGAAAATATCAAGCCACATTCCTTGGTTAAAGCCCTCATATCCTGTCATGGGGCTAAAAGCACTTGTATTTGAATTTCTTATCTTGGCATGAGTGTGATAGTAGCCAGGATCGGTTTCTGGAATTTGCAAGAAATATGGATATTTGAATTCTTCAGAAAGGGTTATAAACTTATCATAATCTTTTCTCTTCATAACAATATCCAAATCATCATCCCAAGGAATAAAACCATTGTGTCGAATCGCACCAAGTAAAGATCCATAGCCCAAGTAATATGTTATATCATGTTTCTTGCAGACACGATCAATCTCCATCAGCATATCTAGGCAAACCATCCATACTTTTTTTCTCTTCTCATCAACAATGAAATCATTTCTTACTTCCGGATTAAGAAACGATTCGGGTATATTGCCTTTAGCTATTATTCTCTCAATTTCAGTCATATTTCTAATAATTTGGGTTCATGGACCACTCTATGTAACCTTGAGTTTGTTTGATATCTTTATACGACATATCTGCATCTGTCCAAACTTCACCATGCCAAACGCCTCTCTTATCTACAGGAGGAAAAGCCATGTAGTCGCCATAAACATATTCAAGAAATTTCTTATAGCCCGAAGGAACAGGGAATTGATATCCCTCAAAATCCAAATAATCCACTTCAACAAAAAATTCTTTCTTGAGCACAGATTTTTGAAATCCATACGTCAATGCAGCACTAGGGAAACAATAGTCTGTTTCTGCATTTGAGAAAGACAATGATAAAGCCCTTACTTTTTCGTAAAGAGTTAAGCCATTAATAGGTGACAATTGCTTTATTCTATTTGCATCTCGTTCATTTGGATATGGATTAGAAACTTTCATACTAGTAGACATATCAACAAGAAGCTTTCCCATTTCGTCAAACACGAGTTCACCTTTTTCATCTGGAACAAAAGAATCTAATGGCAAGATATCCATAAACATCCCCATATTATAGTTGTTATAACAGAATGGTCGCTGAATCATCGTGGTTCGACTATTTCTCAATCGGGCATGAGCATAAAGATAACTTGGATCAGAATAAGGAGTCTGAAAAAAATATGGCTCTTTAAAATCCGACGCAAATAACCAAAGCTTTTCATAATCCTCTCTAGGCATGAGAACATCGGTGTCATCATCCCAAGGAATAAAACCCTTATGACGTACTGCACCCAAAAGCGTTCCATAGGCTAAAAAATATCTAAGATCATGTTTCTTACATACTCTATCAAACTCTAATAATAGGTCTAACTCTATCGCCCAAATTTGCTTTCTGCGCTTATCTATAAAAAAATCACATTTCGTCTCCTCATCAAAATATTGTTTTGGCAATATTCCAGCTTCAATAAGTCTTTCACATTCTGTCATATTATAACACTTGTATTATTAATAAAACTGAAACATTTAGATTATCTCGCCACCATTAATTTTGAATTCAGTAGCTGTGAGCATTGACGAATAATCTGAAAGCAAGTAAATGATACCAGGAACTATATCATCAGCCTCTGTCATACGGCCCAACGGAAGTGCTGCTGATGCTTCCTCGCGCAATTCGTCTTCTGTCATTCCCTGTGACCTTCTTAAAGCCAACTCTCCATCAGTTGGAGTCCAACCCATAACGAGATAATTACAACGAATGTGGTCACAAGCATAGTGCTTACCAATATGATTCGAGAGAGTGAAGAGTGCACCCTTAGCACATGCGTATGCTGTACGGTCTTTATTACCACGGGTATGGTGAGTAGAACCAACAAGTACAATAGAGCCACCACCAGAACGCTGCATTAGTTCAACAGCAGCCTGTGAAGCAAAGAAGGCCGCTTTTATGTCAATGGCAAACACCTCATCGAAATGCTCCTCTGTAGCCTCTGTAAGTGCAGCAGCAGGAGTTACACCAGCATAGTTCACATAACCATCAAGACAGCCATAATTGTCTTCAGCATATTTAAAAAGATCACGGATTTCTGCTACGCTATGTAAGTCAGTCTTCTTAAAACTTATCTCCCCCTCAAAATCCTTGGCTTCTTCTATTATCTGGTCTGCACTTGCCCTATCTCGTCCTGAAATTATGACCTTAGCTCCTGATGCTGCACACTTAAGGGCAAGCTGACGGCCAACACCTTTGGTGCCACCAGAAATAATAATCACCTTATTCTTGAGCATCTGGGATGAAGTATAGAACTTATTCTCAAATTCACTATTGAGAGATGGGAGAACAAGATTTTCACCGGAAGGAGTGAACACTTTAAGACGGTTCTGGAAATCCTTTATCGTAGTCTTTAACTCTGATTCGTTCTTACAATGCATGAATACACGCAAGAACACCTGACGTTCTGTCCCCTGCATTTGATCCGTAACTTCTTCGCCAATTTCAAATCGCTGGATAGCGAAATCTACAGAAGGATGATTCTTAATATAATCGATACCACTAATCTGGCTTATCATACCCGGCTTAAGTAAGAACCAGACAACCGCTGCACTCTTACCGTGCATCTTTGGATCGTTAAGTTCATCAAGGTCGTAATATGCCATCGAGCCTGTAAGGGCAAAGTTTATCAGCATCTTTCGCTGGTCAAAACCATTGACGCCCATCAGTGTAAGATGAAAACCACCACCCTGCAAACGGAAGCCTGGGTCATAGACATAAAAATGGCCATTCTCATAGAATGCAGAAACATAAAGAATGCCATTTTCTACTCCAAGCCCCTTGAGCATATTGACATACTTGGGATGCTCTGTTTGCATGAACTTATCTAAATACTGCGATGGAAACACATCACCCAAGCATATTGGCGTTGCACTCGTATCTGTGCGAAGTGTATAACGGTCAGATAGTGATGATAGGTATATTTTACCATCAACTATTGTGTAATAGATACTAACATCATTACACTCCATATAACGCTCAATTAAAATTGTAGTTGTACGTGACTCCGCCTTTGCCCGGGCAACAGCCTCATCCAGATCGCTGCGATGTCTCACTAGGGTAATACCCTTACCTGAGTTACTATCAGCAGGTTTTACAATTACAGGATACACTATGGAGTTTTTGTCTTCAAGGGAATATTCAGGAATGCCCTCTATGCCATACTCTGCACATGTCTGTTTAAATAAACGTTTATTGTTAAATACAATTGCAGACTTAGCATTTGCATAACAGGGTAATCCAAGTTTCTCGCAAACTTGTTGATATGGTTTTACAAGAACATCTGCCACACCTACCATAACACCATCTACTTTTTCCTTGCGAGCCATATCGCAAATTGCATCTATATCCAATCCATTAATGTTATAGCTAATATCAGCTACTTTTTTAGCTGGTGCATTGCTATCATAGTCTGTTACAATGGTGGTAACACCCATCTCCTGTGCAACCTTAACTAGGTTAGCCGTTTCTGGATTTGCGCCCAGTATCAGCAGTTTTTTACCTTCAAAATCCTTAGCCATATTATTATTGTTTGTTATATTTCAATACCTTCGCCCATAGTAAAGAGTTTATAAGCCTGATAAGGGAGTTGTTGTTCAAGCAACTCTTTCCATAACCCTGGATTGCCTCCATGAGAGGCAAACATACCAAAATGACAAGGTACTGTCATTTTGGGTTTCAATTCAGCTGTCAAATCAACATTCTCCTGCTCATTCAAATTCCCATATGCACCATTAATAGGAGCAATAAGCACATCAATAGCACCTGCTTTCAAATACTCATCTTTCCAATCTAGGTGCAATGAAGTATCGCCAGCCTCAAGAACACGCTTTTTATCAACCGTAATAATTGGAGCCACTTCTAAAGGTGCACCTGCACCATGATCTGAACGGATAAAATCGATATGGAATCCGGCAAAGTCAAAGCTGTCACCAGGCTTAACATATTGAACTCTCTGCTTGTCTATCTCTAAGTTATCAACATCATCCTGGCAATCGTATGAACAAAATAATTGCGTCTTTCCATTGGACATCATTTCCGGGATGGCATCAATATCAAAGTGATCACGATGGAAATGAGTTGCAATAACAACGTCTAGTTCCAACTCTGCAGGGTCAACTATTTGTGGCATCAGTCGATGATAGCCTACATGACCCTCTACGAGTTCCACACACTCTGAAAGGTAAAGATCGATGCCCAGCAACTTGCCTTCAGCACTCTTAATAATAAAACCGGCTTGCCCCATCCAGAAAAGCCAGGTCTTGCCCAAAGGTACTTTAAGAATGGAGTCCTTCACTGATTTCATGCGCTTCTTTCAAATATAGTTTTATTGCTTTGTCTCTTTGTTCTTGGCTTGAAGAAACAGTAATTATTCTATTTTCCTCTATACCATAATCATATAATAGATGTTTAACCTTTTCTATCTGGACAGGATCTATCAAGGCTATTACAATTTCGTCATAATCAACCTTACAAATCTGCTCTATAGGATCTACATCCATACAACAACGGCGATACTCCCAATAATCATCATCAACCCATGTAGTGATTTTGCATTGTCCCTCAGTCTTTAATCGCCTCAATAATTGTTGACCAAATGTACCTGCACCATATACAACCAAATTCTTTCCTGAAAAATCAATCGCAAAGGGAAAATTTGCAAGCCCACCATCATCTTTCAAAGTGCCACCCGAGCGAATAATAAAAGTACTCAAAATCAAATCTTCCGTTTGACGTATCAAATCATATTTTTCAGACCATTCATTAAGTGACTTCTTCATATAATCATGAAGATACATCACTTTTAGATATTCATTGTTATGGTTTGTTGCAGTCTTCAGCATAGAATCTTCACGCTGACGATAATGATAAGCACAATTATCTGTAATCACTATCTTCTTACTTGCCATAATTGCTGGATAAACGGTTGCAGCATCCTCACCAATAGTGATACGTTCATCCACCTCCATCTGGTACTTTTCTATGATTCCGCGCTTGAACAACTTATTCCACAAATAGGTCGTAATACCATGACGGTAAAAGGCTCCTTCTGCGATCATTCGTTTTTTAATTGCATCAAGAGCTTCATCCTCATAAATACCAGATGGTATTGAATTCAGAATATTTTTAGTACTTGAAAACAAATCCCTACTGAAGCCTGCTATTGCAATATCTGCATCACTCTCCTTGATGGAACTATAAAGAGAATGGTAAAAGCCTGGACCAATCCAGTCATCACCATCAACATAACCTATATATTTACCCGTAGCAGCCGTTAGACCAGCTTTTCGGGCAGATACAAGACCGCCATTCTCTTTGTGTATTACCTTTATTCGTTCATCTTTTGATGCGTAAAGATCACAGATTTCAGGGCAACGGTCGGGAGAGCCATCATCTACTAGGATAATCTCCAGATTTTTGTATGTCTGATTGATTAAACTCTCAACGCAGATGCCAAGATATCGGTCTATCTTGTATATAGGAACAAGTACACTGATAAGGGGCTCTTTCATTATTTGTTATTTAAAATACAATCCAAAACGCGATTGATGTCACCATCAGTTAACTCATGATGCATAGGTAAACAGATGACCTCATTGGCAATCTTAGTTGCAACAGGCAGATTCTCAGGGGTTGCACTTGGTAACCCACGATAGGTGCTGAATGTACTAATGAGCGGATAGAAGTAGCGACGACCTAATACATTTTGTTCCTTCATCTTAAAGTATAGTTCATCTCGAGTAGTTCCGTATTCCTCATCGTTGATGAAGATAGGGAAATAACTGTAGTTATGACGAACACCTGGCATATCTTCAAAAAAACGAATGCCAGAAACATTCCTCAAAGCTTCACGATATTTCTGTGCAACTTTCTGACGTGCGGCTATGGCAGCATCAACCTGCTTCAAGTTCAGCAGACCATATGCACTGCGGACTTCATCCACTTTACTATTTATACCTGGAGCAACTACCTCTGTTTCACCCGCAAAACCAAAGTTTTTCAAGTAATCAATACGCTTCTTTGTCTGCTCATCATGTATAACCAATGCGCCACCTTCAAGTGTATTGTAAACTTTGGTGGCATGGAAACTCAACGTACTCATATCGCCAGCATTCAACACGCTCTCGCCATCCACTTCTACACCAAAAGCATGAGCCGCATCATAGATAACCTTTAGGCCATACTTATCTGCAATTTCCTGGATGCGCTTCATCTTCACCGGCTTGCCGTAGCAATGGACGGGCATAATCGCTGTGGTCTTAGGCGTAATCGCTGCCTCTATCTTATCCGGATCAATACCACATGTTTCTTCCTCAATATCCACAAAAACAGGACGGCATCCATTCCACCATATGCTATGTGTTGTGGCCACAAAACTATATGGAGTTGTAATAACTTCACCTGATATTCGCAAAGCCTGAAGCGCTGTGAGCAATGGCAATGTTCCATTAGTAAAAAGACAGATATAAGGCACCTTTAAATATTCGCAAAGTGCCTTTTCCAATTGCTTATGAAACTGGCCATTATTCGTTATCCATTTACTAGCCCATATTTCTTTTAGCATTTCATTAAACTCGTCGAGGTTAGGAAGCAACGGCGAAGTTACAGTAATCTTTTTCTCCATAAAACTTGATACTTATTTCTATTTCATTCTAACTCAATCCTTCTTGTTTACTATTAAAGAATTTGTTGTAAATATTCATTTATTACAATATATTATCACATTGCAGTTCACTATAAATCGCTAAGCGTTCTTTGAGATTGTTGAAAAATAATTAGTTGCAGAGATTTTGATATGAAACGGATTTGATTTTGTTATTCTGCCGTAATATGATAAAACGACGGCATGAATCATTTAAAATTCTTTTTCTTTCAGCTTTAATAATCTCGTTTTATAAACAGTTACCTGTTTGTTGTTAGTTAATTAGGCTACCTCTTTCAAGTATATCTTACTAGGAACCATATGGTTGATGCCTTGATGCCTACGATGATAATTGTAGTCATCAACAAAAGCCATTATGCCATAATACAGCTCTGAGCCCGTATCCTCTAGCTGGATGTAAATGTACTCATATTTAATTGTTTTCCAAAATCTTCCTATCCAAATATTCTTGGACGAGCCATGCGCCACCCTACATGATGTCGTGCAATCTTTTGCTCTTCCTCTGCCGTCCATGCTAACCTTTATTTCAGACCAAGCAGCACATGCATTATCCCATTCCTTACTGGTAAACTGATAACCCTGGTCAGAGTTGATTATCTCTGGCGCACTGTACATAGATATGGCCCATTCCAGCACCTCTATGCAGTTTGAAGCATTAAGTGTGCTGTGCAGCCCCCTGCCAACTATGAGGCTGCTATGCACATCTATTATGGCCGTAAGATACATGAAACCTTTCCTCATGAGTATATATGTTATGTCTGTACACCAGACTTGGTTGCTGTGGTACACATACAGGCCTCTCAGCAAGTAGGGCTTGATTATATACCACCCGGACAAACTTACTTAAGGACTTGCGGCGATATATAGCCTCTATCCCCAATTTCTTTGATACCCGCTTGGCAAAATCAAGCTGCATCTCCAAATCTCCAATCTTGCGCAGATAGCGGTCCTTCTGCTTCTCCATCGCCTTGTCATCCTTCTTGACATCTCAAAAGCAGCAACTGAGTTATCTATATACTCCTTTTTCCAGCGGCTTATCATCACCGGCGACACCTCGTATTTTGCCGCAAGCTCACTCAGGGTATCGTGCTCTCTTATTGCTTCAATTGCTACCTTGGCCTTAAAGCTTGCATCATATTTCCTTCTAACCTCCTTCATATCAACTAAGTTATTCATATTTTAACTTAGATAACTGTATTAAAAAGAGGAAGTATTATACGTGTTCTAATGTATTTGAATTAATATCTTCTTTCATCTCGTCAATTACCTTGAGCAGGTATTGACCGTACTGGTTCTTAAGCATTGGCTTGGCTATCTCACGCATCTTTTCTTCGGTAATCCAGCCATTGCGATAGCCAATGCCCTCCAAACAAGCCACTTTTAGGCCCTGGCGTTTTTCTATGACTTCTACAAATGTACTTGCCTCAGCCAAGCTATCATGGGTTCCAGTATCAAGCCAGGCGAATCCACGGCCAAACACCTGTACCTTAAGTTCGCCGTCATTAAGAAAAACCTGATTTACAGTTGTAATTTCAAGTTCACCTCTTGCGCTGGGTTTGATATGCTTGGCTACATCTACAACCTTGTTGGGATAAAAATACAGTCCCACTACGGCATAATTGCTTTTAGGTACTTTGGGCTTTTCTTCTATGCTAAGGCAGTTGCCGTCTTTATCAAATTCGGCCACACCATAACGCTCCGGATCAGAGACCCAATAACCAAATACGGTTGCTTTCTGATTCTTCTCGGCATCATCAACAGCCTTCTTGAGGAGTTTGGTAAATCCACTCCCGTAGAAAATGTTATCTCCCAACACAAGGCATGCACTGTCATTACCTATAAATTTCTCACCTATGATGAAAGCCTGTGCCAAACCATCTGGGCTTGGTTGCTCTGCATACTCAAAGTGAACTCCATAGTCACTGCCATCACCAAGCAATCGCTTGAATCCTGGTAGATCATACGGGGTTGAAATAATCAGGATATCCCTTATCCCAGCCAACATCAAGGCACTGATGGGATAGTAAACCATCGGTTTGTCATAAATGGGCAATAACTGTTTGCTGACACCCTTTGTGATGGGATAAAGCCTAGTACCTGAACCACCAGCTAGTACGATTCCTTTCATAAATAATATATAAAATTTTTACACATTATACTATGTAGTAACAAGATGTTTTATCTCAATCAACCAGGAATTGATCGTATTCAATCCCATCTTCTTGGCATCGGCTGAACAAAAAGCCAATTCGCCATCGGCAAAATGAGTCTTGTTACCTGATTCATCGCAAAGCTCAAACGAACCGTTCTTGCACACATAACAAACAAAAGAATCTGATTTGGACAAATCCATGCATGTGTCTTGTGTCAAGTGGATGGTCTGCACTGCCGACGAATACACATATCCATACTCGTCCTTGAGTTCTATTCTGATTGAAGATGCATCATTGTCATGGGCAAAATAGAACTTCATGGGGAAACTGTCGCTGAATATCTCAGCATTCATGCGCCCCACAAGTTGTCCCCTGTACTTGTGCATCAAAGAATTGATAGACATCCCGGCTTCAAGCCCATCCTTAACCAGCGACAGTTCTCCAACCGCCCCCTCCAAGGTCTCACCCTGCCCAAACACCTTAGGATCCTCAATAAGATTCCTATAAGTAACTACCTTGATTGTTCCATCTCTCAAGGTCTTCTTAAATAATATATCAAACTTGTAAATCATCGTAATATCATGTTAATTCAACTATTTAAAACTATTTTGAAGTGATGTGCAGAAATCGAGTGATGCGCCTGGTCAAAGACCGGTCTTTATTATCTATAAATGCATCCAATATCTTGGTGCTTCCCGACACAGGAACTACGTCATAGTCTGCAATGGCAGCCGGAATAAGACAACTGAATCCTTCGCGAAGCAACACCTCCTCCTGGGTGCTCCTAATCTTGATATGACAATCACCCTTTAGACACATGGTGATGATGAAACTGTCATACTTAACAAGGTTCCTGTGGAAAGACTCCTCCAACTCTGTTACCCGGACGCTGAAGAATGGTGACTCCACCACTCGATTAGCCCTGTTCTCATCAGTAGAGTACTCTGTACGGTACTCATCTTCAACCTGAAAGTTCAACGCTTGGGCTGCAAGTTCAGTATGCAGTTCCCGCGGTTTGCCATCCAGCCCCAACCGCATGTAATCATATATACGATATGTCAAATCGCTGGATTGCTGAACCTCGGCCAGTAGCACACCACTGCAAATAGCATGCACGCGCCCGGCTGGAATGTAAAAGACATCTCCCGCATGGACTTCATGTCTGGCCAAAGCATCTACAATTGTTCCATCCTCTACACGCCGCTTATACTCACTTGGAGTTAGTTCTTCCTTGAATCCGGAGTATAGGCAAGCTCTGGGCTCTGCATCCAGAACATACCACATCTCAGTCTTGCCAAACTTGCCGTGCACGCGCTGTGCCATGGCATCATCGGGATGTACCTGAACTGACAGGTCTCCGCGGGCATCGATAAACTTGACCAGCAGCGGTAGCTTACCGCCGTAGCGTTTTGTTACCTCACGCCCAAGTATTGCTTCGGGCATCTTGGCAATAACTTCTGGCAGCGTGTAACCGGCCCACGTTCCGTTGGCAATCACGCTGGGCGAACTCTCCACAGCACTCACCTCCCAACTCTCGCCAATATTGTCGGTCACCGCCATTCCTTTCCAACGGGTCAACTTGCTGCCGCCCCACACCACCTTATGTAGATTTGGCTCAAACAGCATGGGGTACAACTTGGAGCGTTGCGCCTCAATCACACACCCAATGGTCATTACGCGAACATCGGTAACAGCCCTCAATTCATGACTCGTACAGCACCTGACATAAACAAAATCATCAGGATGACAATGAGTGAGTTCATCATCCAGCCGCACATCCAACTGGCCGCTCATAACATAGAACCCCTCCTGCATGTCAGGATGGATATGAGCCTGAGCCACCTCCCCAGCCCGCAGATCCGTAACAGCAATCTGAGTAAGCGAACACCCGCTCTCATTAGCCGCCAGCAACACCCGCTTCAACCCCACATCATGCGACGTAGTTACCGCCTTTATATCACTCAATGACCTCTTCATATTTTTATTGAGCAACACCTTAATCCGCAAATCCACGTTACTCTGTATATGCAGACTTTTTGCTACTCAAACTATCTTTGTTTTGTTAACTACTTCTTTTGTTTATTTAGCTACTACTCTGTTTGCTTAGCTATTATTTTTGTTTGCTTTCTCTCCTATTCAGATTCTTTCTGGCCATTGGCCTGGCTTGTGGCTACATCAAATCTGTCAACACCCGCCAAGTCACGTCATTCAGCTCCTCCCACCAATAATGATTGTTTTATTGCTACTTTACAGTTCTCCATTATTTAGTTTGCTTTCCTATACCAAATACACCGGTTCAGTTAATCCACAAGTCAACTAATCATACTATTGTAGCCACATCGTCAAAAGAAAGCCCTTTTTGAATATTTGGTATCATATGATGGTTATCATAAACATCATTTGGAATTTTCACCGATGACACGAGTTGCTTAAATTCTTCTACTGTCTTAACTCCAAAAAGAATTTTTGCTTTTTCAAAAAAGCGTTTAGATACCAACTTCGGTAGTACTGTGATACTACGATTATATACGCTACAATCTGGATACCAATGGAACTCAAAGTCGTTCTTGCTAGGATAAATCAGAGAAAGGTAAAATAGTAACAAGTCTGTCTTGATAAGATCATCAGCTTGAATTTTTGTAGCATTATTATAAACTGTATCAGCAACCACGCTATAGCGACCTGTATTATTTTTATATTTATTGAGTGTATAGTTATATGACTGAAAAGACATAAATGATTTCTCATCTACACTTTTTATCAAATGATTTCTATTCACCACACAGTAATGGCTTTTTACTATAGCAAATAGTACATCAAAACGCTCCGAATTAATTAGCACTTGAGATATGGACAAGAACCAATCATAATTGAAGTATCGAAAATGATCAAATATTAAACTATCAAGTTGACCTCCTTCTAACAAATCTATCTTATTATCCTCCAATGTCTGAAGATAATGTTCAATAAAGTCTACAAACAACTCTCCAGTACAGTATGAGGTCTTTGCTATTATCTGCAAAAAAGAAATGAAATCATCTCTCAAAGGTAACATTTGGATAATACCCTCCTCTACCTTTTGAATAAAATTTGTAGCGTTAAACTCCTCATATTTAATCTTATATGACGGTAATATACTAAGAAACAATTCAAGATAATCTTGAATGAGGATTTCCACATTTAATCTACCTTCAAGGATTGATTTTTTAATTGTCTCAACCTTATGAGCCGTCGGAAGAAAAGCGGGTTTGTCCTCTCTAAGGTATGTGGGCATAACCCCAAGTACAGGTCGCTTATGCATCGGTTTATCATAGATGTCACGAAGCAGTTGATCGTAACCCTCTGTAAACTTGTCTTCTGAACTCAGGTCAATGAATATCCTTGATTTTACGAACGTAGGAACACACGCCTTTCCATTTACATCATATTCAAAAACAACGGGTATGAACTTAGTCTGTTCTGCATTAGAGTATATTTCCTCTGATACTATAGTACTCTCTATACCGACCCCGCCTTTTCGAGCATTTGCCTTATCTGCATATTCTTTATTACAAATTAAAAGCACTTTATTCACTGTCGGGTCATTGACCATCTGCTCCATGAATTTATTCTTATCCTGACCGTCTTTAAGATCATATATATCCATGACACAATGTACCCCATCAGAGAACAACTTTTCTACAAGCTGTTCCACTCTTATCTGGTTCTCTTTTGGATGCCTACTATATGATATAAATACTTTTGGGGGTTCCATTGATTTGCATTCTTCGCCACTAACAATAATTATTCTTTACCTTCATAATTAAAAAGAGCGCTCACCATATCCATCTTTCCCTTTTCAAAAATGACTTTAATACGGTCTGTGAAATAATCATTCACCCATAAATTAATACCCGGATCTGCCATATTTGCCAAAATAGCATCACGCATATCGTCACAAATTGTTTCCACCTTTTTTCCAAGTGATGGGGCTGTTGCATTGAGTATTATAATAAAATCCGAACGAAAAGAAGTGAATAATGATTGAATCTTAGGTTCTATGTTTTTTTTTACCATTTCTTCCTTTTCCGAACTTTTTTGTTCTTCATCCTCTAACCTCAACTTGATTAATTCGGTCCAAAGATTATCAAGAAACACATACATCTTATTTAGGTTGGGAGCATAAACTAGTGTTTTCAATAAATCCATCCTAAGTTCTGATTTGCGTTGAGTTTCTTTATCTTGATTCTGAAGTTTATTCAATCTAATTACATAAAAGATATTAAATGAAGCAACTAATACCATTGCTATCTTGTATGCAACGTCAATAATAGTACTAAATGCTGAGTGAGAAGCAGCATAAACCTCCGGACCGGATATTATCTGCAATGTAGAGTCGACCAGAGAAGTATCTAACATTTCAAAAATAACTAGCATAATTCATTTCTCCTCTATTTTTTTGCCAAAGCATTTGAGTTTTGAAGGATTCTGTCTAAAGCCTCTTCTAAAGGAATTTCTATATTATAACCATTTGGCTCAATATGAACTGTTTGCCTAAACTTAGCTATACCAACAAGTTTCACAATATTAGTAAAGAACTCTTCCAAAAATGAAGGAGTGATAGAAAAAGTACCTGGAGGAATGATAATAGTTATTTCTCCTTCTTCTATATATTTTTTATCTATTTGTGACTGTTCACGTACACTCTTGCCACGATCTCTACCTGTATAGACTTGAGCAATTTTGCCTCCTATCCGTGTGCTATAATTTTTTAAATCAATTGTATTCATATTCTCTGAACATCATCGTCGTTAATTAATAATTGTGCACTAATAAGTGTGCCTGGAAAATAATATTTTGTGTGGTATACATATTTAGAATCGGGTTTATCTTCAAGAGAGTTGCTCCTATTAAACGTTATCCTTTTTAATTTATGTCCATCTGCGTCTATACTTTCAGATATTTTGTATGTACCATCAAAGTCAATTCTTGTGTTGCCAGATTGAATAGTCATCCTAGAAATATCATCCACATCTGATGAACCTTTCAAATTGAAAAAACTATCGATAAAACCGATTGTACCATTACCTCGATTCTGAACATCTTTTGGTACTATTGATACTCCACCTTGTAAGGAATATAGTGTCCATAAATTTTCCTCTGTATATTTATCAAAATCAAACAAACCTTTGCTAACAAAACGCTCAGATAACGCTTTCATTTGCATTACACATTCTTCATTTATTATTTCTTCTTCGTCTGGGTATTTAAATCTCTCATAAATAGTACTGCCTGTATTCATAATAACAACATTCAGCATGCCATAATGAGACTGACTGTCGCTTGTTTCTTCCATATAACCTATTAGATAACGATTATGCAATGTTGAGTGTTCTTCTGCATTTGCCAATGTCTCTCCCAAAACCGTTCCCAAGTATTGGCGTGCATCTTGTGTCAATGTCTTGTTAAAGCGCGCCAAACAAGATTCAACATATTTAATCAAATCTGTAGCATCAATCTCTTTTTGTCCTTCAAATCTGGTTTTAATTACATCATGAGAATCAATGTGTCGTAGTCGGAATGGAACAACATCTTTAAATTGCATACTACGGTTAATCAATTCTACCGGAGAGCCAACTGAATTTATCATTTTTTGTAGCGAAGGATTATTGATATGTTCACCTCCTATTCCTTTAATCTTAATGAAATGCGGAACCTTCGCAGCGTTGCACAATTTAACATACTTATCGTATGATTTCAATATAGAATCAAGAAAAACTTGAGTTGCTAAATCACAAAATATACAGTTTTTGTAGTCTAAAAAAACTTGCTCACAATTCTGGAATATAAGGGCCTCTATAAGTTTTTTAATTGCTTCATATGATGCTTCAGGGTTTGAAAGAATTGAGAACTTCTTTGGAATTACAATCACATTTCTTTTGGGAACACTCCCATCATTCAACTTATCTTGATAAAACGGAGATCTTTCGCATGTTATTAAATGTAAGAAATGCCTAGACATAAAACAAATCAAGGCATCGCTTGTATTACGAATTAACTTTCCTTTATGACGAAGATAACTATTGCGGAGATACTCTCTTTGTTTTGCTCTTCGTCTTTCTTTCTGCTTTATCTTGCTTTTTAATCGCCTACGAAAACGCTTTTCTCGTAGATACTTGGATATTTCTTTCATATAGCCCTTTTTATTCTCCCACTCATACTTTTAAAACAAAAAGTCCTTATACAATCATGTGTACAACTATTTTGTTTTTAACACTCTTAATAGTTAAGTAGGCTAGAAATAAGCGACTATCTCTGCACTCTATAATGATTACTTATCTCCAATTCTGACATAGACATCAATGGCAGAGGAAATGACTCCAATGGCGTATTCTTAACCCTCTCGTATAGGGCTCCACGCAGAGCACCATAGGTAATACTCAAGAAAGTAGGCATCAGGTTGCTGGTGAAATTGATTTTTTTACTATCCTCATCAATTGTAACAACTGTATCAAAATCCTTTATCGCAAAACGAATACCCAGGATGCACTCGCATATTATAGACTCCTCCCTTCTATATCTTATACCTGTACGAACATAAATCATGCCGTCTACAGGATGAACCTCGGTCTCTACAAGATACTGAACGCTTACCTCTTTAATTGTAGAGTTTCCTGTATCTGAAATTTCAAACTTCTCCTCCTGAATAGAGATAAGTGAGAAACTTATTCTTTTTTCGGTTTCCATCATTAATTATATTTTTCAGTGGCAATAATTGATTGATATGATAGATCCTTCCACTGACGACGATTTCTCAGCGGAAAACCAACATTTACGTACGGAAGATCTATTGATAAAGAAGGACTATAAGATAGATTAAGGTATGTAACGGAATAATCGGGTAACTCTCCTGTTATCTTAGCATGGAGGTAATAGGAGAGCTCCGTCATAATGTCAGACGTAAAATTCTGGTCTCCGCTCAACCATTTGGTGATTTCGGAGGGCTGACGACCCATCTTTTGGGCAAGTTCCTTCTTGGAAATGTGCTGCTCTTCCATAGCATCAGCTATCTGAATGGCAATACGCATTCTACGCGCCACCTTCAAATAATTAAGCTCTGACTGAGCTGCTAGTCTTTTCCTTGCTTTCATTTTGGTTTATTGGTTTTTTATTTCTTCATCAAAATATAGATCACCTTCAAGTGTTCCATCATCACATATTTTAATTTCTCTGTTTTTGATTCTTTCTGTAATCAAAGCCGATATTTTTTCTATTTCCAGTGCATGAGTTCGCAATATTTCATCATCTTGCCAAGCCTTAATGCTTGAATCTTTATATCCCCCAGAACCAAGAATCAACAAAACTGTCCCATAACGAATAGCATATAATCTCAATGTGAAACCTGATTCTTTCAATAACGCAACAACTCCATCCCCGGGCAATCCTTCATTTTCCCTAAAGAATTGTAATCGTGCTCCACCTTCATCTGCCATGAATTGTAATTTATTCCATATATCTTCTACCTCATCTGGATAGTCTTCATCCATTCTATCCAAGAAATCATCAAACAACGTATCACCTCCATTGCCGTCATAAGCAATTGAGTATATTTTACAATATGGTCCAGACAATTCCTCTATTTCTACAATTCTAAAGCCCATGGTCAAGTATTAGTGTGCAAATATAAACACAAACTTTGGAAATATTTCAATTACAAGTGAAATATTCATTAAGTCATCGCAATATTTGGTTCTTCAATGGTAATTTTCACATTCAACTTATACTTTCTTTGTACCACTCAAACAACTTCTGTACGCCATCCTCTATCTCAACCTTGTGGGTCCAGCCAAGAGAGTGAAGTTTAGAAACATCTATCAATTTGCGCATGGTGCCATCGGGCTTGTTGGCGTCAAACTCTACTGTGCCCTGGAATCCTACGGCTTTCACTATCAGTTCTGAGAGGGCTCGGATGGTTAGTTCCTTGCCAGTACCCACGTTGATGTGACAGTTGCGAATCTCACCAAGTGCTGGAATGGCTCCGCCTCGTCCGGTGCTGTGGTTGCGGTCCACTACTCCATCGGCTGCAACTCCGTAGTGGACGCTGGAGTATTTCTCTATACCTATTATATCTTTGAAATCTACGTTGAGCAGGATGTGGACGCTGGCATCGGCCATATCCTCACTCCAGAGGAATTCTCTTAACGGTGTGCCGGTACCCCAGAGGGTTACCTTGTTGTCTTCTATGCCGTACCAGGCCAGGATCTTGCGGATGAGGGCTTCTTCGCTATTGCCATCTATCACATAGCGCACCTGTTCTCCATTCTCCTTGATGTTGGCTCCAACGGGACGGATGGTCAGGTCGCGGCGGATCTTCTGCCAATCGGCCTCGTGCAGCAGCTTGGCCAGGTAGATCTTGCGCATCATGGCGGGCATGACGTGGCTGTTCTCCAGGTGGAAGTTGTCGTTGGGGCCGTACAGGTTGGTGGGCATCACGGCTATGTAGTTGGTACCGTACTGGAGGTTGTAGCTTTCGCACATCTTTAGGCCTGCTATCTTGGCTATGGCGTACTCCTCATTGGTGTACTCCAGGGGGCTGGTCAGGAGACAGTCCTCTTTCATGGGCTGCGGGGCGTTCTTAGGGTAGATGCAGGTGCTACCCAGGAAGAGCAGTTTCTTTACGCCGTGTGCGTAGGCCTCACTGATTACGTTGCACTGTATCTTCATGTTCATCATGATGAAATCGGCTCGGTACAGTGAGTTGGCCATGATGCCGCCTACAAATGCGGCTGCAAGCACTACTGCGTCGGGCTTCTCTTCATCAAAGAACTTCTTAACAGCATATTGGTCTGTCAAGTCCAACTCCTTGTGGCTACGGCCTACTAAATTGTTGTAGCCACGTGATTTGAGGTTATTCCATATAGCAGAGCCCACCAGTCCGTTGTGGCCTGCTACGTATATCTTTGAATTCTTGTCCAGCATAACTATTACTTTACTACTCCCTTTTCAAGATACTCTGCAAGGTTTGTTCTTACCTTTGCTGCAGCACCTTCACTGGCTACCTTGGCCATATCTGAATCTACCATTATCTTGACCAGTTGCTCAAAACTTGTCTTGGCGGGATCCCAGCCCAGCTCTGCCTTGGCTTTGGTGGGGTCGCCCCACAGATTGACTACATCGGTGGGGCGGTAGAAGTCCTCGCTTACACGTACCAGGACTTTACCTACCAGGCTCTTGGGTGCGCTTCCGCTTACAGCGATGCAGGTTCCGGTCTCGTTGAGGCCCTCGCCTTCAAACTTGAGTTCTATGCCGGCGTGCTTGAATGCGTAATAGGCAAACTCACGTACTGAGTGCTGAACTCCGGTTGCTATGACAAAGTCCTCGGGTTTTTTGTTCTGAAGGATTAGCCACATGCACTCTACGTAGTCCTTGGCGTATCCCCAGTCACGCAGGCTGGACAGGTTGCCCAGATAGAGGCAGTCCTGCAGGCCTTGTGCTATGCGGGCGGCTGCAAGGGTTATCTTGCGGGTTACGAATGTCTCACCTCTTCTTTCTGATTCGTGATTGAACAGGATTCCTGAGCAGCAGAACATATTGTAGGCCTCGCGGTACTCCTTTATTATCCAGTAACCGTAGAGCTTGGCTACTGCGTAGGGGCTGTAGGGATGGAACGGGGTGTTCTCGTTCTGCGGAACCTCCTCTACCTTTCCGTAGAGCTCGCTGGTGCTGGCCTGATAGATGCGGCAGGTCTTTTCAAGTCCGGCGGCGCGGACAGCTTCAAGGACTCTTAAAACGCCTGTGGCATCAACATCGGCAGTGAATTCAGGGCTGTCAAAGCTTACCTGAACGTGGCTCTGAGCGGCCAGGTTGTATATCTCATCGGGACGTACCTTGCTTACCACCTTGATAAGGCTCATGGAATCACCCATGTGACCAAAATGCAGGTGGAAATGGGGCTTTCCCTCCAGATGAGCTATTCGCTCGCGGTAATCAACTGACGAACGGCGGATAAGTCCGTGTACATCATATCCCTTCTCAAGTAAGAACTCTGCCAGGTAACTTCCATCCTGGCCGGTAACTCCTGTAATTAATGCTGTTTTCATTTATATAAAGTGTTATTTGTTTCTGTCTTGTTGTAAGGCTTACATGCCTGGGCGACGTATTGTAAGCGGGATGGCCTCAGGGTGCTCTGTGCAGAAACTGTCTGCATTATCTACCACGCACGCCAGATAGCCACCTCCTCCGGCTCCAGGCATTTTCCACGCCAGAACACTATCCTTATATTTATCTATGTAACTCTGTACGCAGCCTTGAATCATGGCCGGGAACATGGCTGTCTGTGCGTTGAAACTTGCTTTGTATGCCTTTGCAAAGGCTGTCAGGTCCTTTGCCATTATAGCGTTCCAGCATTTATCGGCAGCTTGAGCAAGGGCTTTTACCTTGGGCTCTGTTATATCCTTTCCTTCCACCACTGAGCATCCTGGCTTACGGGGCTCCATGGGAATCATTACCAGATGGCTTTCAAGCCAGCAGAGAATCTGCTCATCATGGCACGTCTCAAAACGGTCTGGCCAGAAACGGTTGTTATAGTAGTGGCGACACAGGCCTGGAATGCAGATTCCTATGGCATCCTGTGCTCCGGAGATTATGCCGTCCGAGCGCTCCGGGTCATTTTCAAAGCAGAACACCAGTTTGGCCAGCGTCTCAGGGTCCATATTGGGCAACTGGTATGGCCAGATCTGCTTAATGTGGTTGCGGGTGCTGGTGGAGAGTCCACAGCGCTCACGTATATCAAACGTTGGTTCCAGGCTTATGGTTATGGCCCATCCCGGAGCATACTGACTTACGTATGGCTGGTCTATCCATGTGCCGGCCAGGTCCAGACGTGTGGGTATCTGGCACTGGGTTTTCTTAAGCTCTGTGCTGCTACGGGCTGTCAAGCCCTCATGTGGGTCACGCTGCAGTTCTATGTATTCAATTCCCCGCTCCTGGCAGACCCGACGTTTCTCTTCACTGCCACCATCTGTGTTTACCACGAACACATCAGGCTTGACGATATCCAACGTGGGTACAAAATCCATCACTCCACTACCGGCATTGATATAGGCATCTTTCACGTATCGGATGCTCTTGACCATGAAGAGTCGCTCCTGCTCGGAATAGATGGTCTTGCGGTGTTTGTAACCCAGATAGGTCTCATCGGAGCCTATGCCTACATACAGATCGCCGTACTGAGCCGCCTGACGGAAGAACTCCACATGGCCGCTGTGCAGCAAATCGTAGCAACCGCTTACAAATACCTTCTTTCTGTTGTCCACTTGGATATGGGTTATTGGTTAACTGCTGTGGGGCGTGAACTTAATGAATACATCATCACCACGACAAAGCATACCATTGGTACTATATAACTTATGTTGATACCGGCAGCATCGCTCACCATACCTTGCACTGGTGTTATTAAGGCTCCTCCGAGGATGGCCATGATGAGCCCGCTAGCACCTATTTTAGTGTCATCGGCATGCTCACTCTGCGCAACTGAACCCAGGGCTATGCCGTAGATGGTGGGGAACATCAGACTCATAAATACGCTGACCAGCACAAGTGCTATAACGGCTATCCAGCCGGCGCTGAATACTACTATTAGCGAGCAGGTGGCACTGAGGATAGCTCCAATCAGAAGCAGACGCTGTGGCGCGATGTACTTCATGAGCCAGGTGTATATGAATCTGCTGGTGCAGAAACCAATTATAGATATAAGGTAGAGGGTGGCAGCCTGTGCCTCTACGTAACCAAGTTCTTTCATGACCAAACGTATAGTAAAGCTCCACACGCCAATCTGGGCACCTACGTAGAAGAACTGGGCTATTACGCCTCCCATGTAGTGTTTGTTCTTTAGGAGCCTACTGAAGGTTGCTCTTAGCGATGTGTCATTTGAGGCGTCTTTCCCTTCTGGCATGCGGGCAAAGAGCATTACAACCATTATTACCAGCAACACTCCGCCCACTGCTGCGTAGGTTCCACTCACACTATAAAGTGATATATCTTTCAGTATGAAGTACTTGCTGACAATTATGCCCAGGATGGAGCCCATGGGATTGAAGCTCTGTGCTATATTCAGGCGACGTGTTGCTGTGTCTGCACTGCCCATGCTCATGATATACGGGTTGGCGGTAGTTTCCAGCACTGAGCAGCCTGCGGCCATGATGTATATTGCTATCAGGTAGAATGCATAGCTCTCCACTCCGGCAGCAGGAAGGAAGAGTATTGCTCCTAAGGCGTATAGTATCAGTCCAAGAATTACACCGCTCTTGTAGCTATGCTTGCGGATAAACAGAGCGGCAGGCAAAGCTATGCAGAAGTAAGCTCCATAGAAAGCCATCTGGATAAAGCTGGTCTGCGTATCGCTCATATCCATGATGCGCTTAAACGCCGCCAACAGCGTATCCGTCATATTATTGGCTAGCCCCCACAGCGCGAACAGCGATGTGACCAGCACAAATGGCAGGAGGTTCTTCCTATCAATGACTTTCATTTTTCAATCAGTACGCTTGCTTATCGCCCTTAAAGACATTGGTCACGGTCTTTATCATGATCTTGATGTCCAGATAGGGACTCCAGTTCTCTATGTACCAGATGTCTTTCTTGATGCGCTCTTCCATCTGCCAAAGTTCATGGGTCTCGCCGCGGGCTCCTGTTACCTGGGCCCAGCCTGTTATTCCGGGCTTTACCCAGTGGCGAACCATATATTTGTCTATCAGGGCGCTGTACTCTTCGGTATGCAGGAGCATGTGCGGACGTGGTCCAACAATTGACATATCGCCCATAAGTACATTCAGGAACTGTGGCAGCTCATCAATATTGGTCTTACGCATTATGTTGCCCCACTTGGTCTTGCGCGGGTCATCCTTGGTGGCCTGAACCTTATCGGCATCGGCATTGACCTTCATGGAGCGGAACTTGAGGCAGGTGAACTCCTCGCCCAGAAGTCCGTTCCTCTTTTGCTTGAACAGCACCGGCCCGGGCATGGTTATCTTGGTTATGATGGCCACTATTATGTATATCCACCAGAAGAATCCCACTATGAATATGAATGATACAAGTATATCAAAAGCCCTCTTGAACATGCGGTTGTACCAAAGCTGCAGGGGTTCCTTGCGCAATGTCAGCACCGGCATATCCTCTATCATCTCTACCTCCATAGCGCGGTGAATATAGTTGCGCACATTAGGAACAGAGTAGAAATGGATAAAATGCTTGTCACAGTAATTGATAATCTGAATTATTTCATCCGAACGTGAACTGGGCAGGTTGCAGTAAAGGCTATCCACATAATTGTTACTGAGCCAATCTATTACCTGATCAACAGTGCCTAAACGCTCCAGTTTCTGAGGCAGATGGGTTGAAGGCTGGTCCTCAAAATACCCCAACACCTTATAGCCTATTGAAAGGTCCGACATCATACAATCATACAGATATGCCAAGTTATGACCAGCTCCCACATACACCACTACATTATTGTCAATTCCCTTACGACGCAAATTCTTAATCAATGAACGGCTGAACAGACGTCCCAGGAACACAGCAAGATAGATCCAGACAAAGATTACTATTCCCTTCCATATGGCCGAATCAACTGCAGGATCTATCCAAATGGTCATGAGTACCATCACTGCCATCAACAAAGATGAATACAGACTTCGTACTGCCACCTGTTCTGTCTTGGAGTTTCTTAACTGAGCATAAGGCTTGAAAGCAATAACACCCACAACGTAAGAGACATTCCAAATAACCCAAAGCTTTAACTCATTGGGAATCCAATGCAGCAATCCTGCAACAACAAAATACAGTACGTTGATCAGGACAAAATCAACCAGCAAAACGACAATATGAAATATCATAACAACCTATCTTGTATAATTAATCAACTTACACCAAAAATCTCAAATCCCAAAATTTATCAAATACACATAAATATTCATGAGAAACCCTACTAAAGCCCCCACTTTTTTATTATTACTCAAGACGGTGACATTGGGGACGGTTCCGTTTGGCACCTTGGTGACATTAGGGACGGTTCTGTTTGGCACCGTTTTGGTTTTTGAGCTATCTTAACCTGCACAGTTCTGTTTCCTTTATTGTCTACTCGGCCTGCGTCCTCGCAACGGATGGCGACGCTACCGTTTGCTCGCTTATCGGGACCGCTTATCGGGCCTTATATGAACAATATGTCCTCAAGAACATTCCATTCAAAATCTGTCATCTCTGGAAACTTCTTGGTCAAAACATCTTTCACCTCATCTTTCCAACGGCTATCAATCAGATCAGACCATCCATCCTCATCATGTAGGAAACGTATATACTTTCTTTTATTCTCACGTTGTTCCTCATTTAGTAGTACCATCTGATTTTATCTTATCTATTTTATCTATTTTTTAGTAGGGGTACAAATTGTACCCCATCTGTTATTCAACACTTATTGATTCTGTATTTCGTCAACCCTCATCAACATTGTTTCTTAAGGATTCCCATATGCCATATCCAACTTACGAGGAATAAAGAAGCCCTTAATGCAATTGGGATTTCTCAAACATATCTGAATATGATTCTTCTCATTAAAACCTGAACCTGGGTATAACTCATCACCTTCCACGAACATCCCTTTCACTGAGTCATACGGTCTTACTTCGGCATCATTATTTAATGAATGAACTGTCTCTATTACAGCGCAATCCAGCTTTCTTAAAAGTTTATCGTGACTATTTCCTATATCAGTGTTTTGGGGTATTTCCAAACCTATTACACTAATGTTATTGAGTAATGTTTTGTACCCCTGCTTGAGTTCTGAGAGATACTTGGAATCTGTCAAATCAAAACAAAACCCCAAATCTATAACAGCACCCAATACAGCAGGTTTCTTTATATTTGAACCTTTTCTTTTACTGTTATCTACAGCCCATTGCAGAGCTCGCTCCTGATTGTTTTCCCAGAAATAAACTCCGTGTCCCAACCAGTCGTAGTCATTCTCACTCGCCTTAAGATTATCTTCACCCATTACAACCTTATTGGCAACATCTTCATCGCAACCGTGAAATCCAATTATTAGATTAGTTCTTCTTGAGTATAGATCTTCCATGGTAATAAACGTTTTAGATGTTACTTGTAAATAGGAGATAACTCACCGTCTTCCGTTATGATTCCGGCCGACATTAAGAATGCCTTAGCCGACGAAAACGTTCTGGAAGACTTTCTGGAAGCCTCTAAAATCTTCTGCTCACGAGTCTGTGCGGTTTCATTACCGCCGTTTTGTTCTTTCTTTTTCATAGTCATTAAAGTTTAAATATGGTTTAGGTTACTTATGCATTCTTTTAGTGAGTCAACCCAATATGGTATGGTTATTCCAAACGTCTGCTTAATCTTGGTCTTGTCCAGCACCGAGAACGCAGGACGCTTGACGGGACTGGGAAACTCGTCGCTGTGGCAGGGCTGGATGTTGCAGTCTGTGTGGCCGCTGTACTCTGCTATCATTTTGGTAAAGTCATACCAGGAGCAGACACCCTCGTTGCTGTAATGGTAGATGCCCTCAACAGGTCTCTCAATTATCTTGACAATAGCCTGAGCCAAGTCATAGGCATACGTAGGCGTGCCCACCTGATCAAACACCACCTTGAGTTCCGGACGTGTAGCTGTCAGGTTGAGCATGGTCTTGACATAATTCTTGCCAAACTCACTGTACAACCAAGCGGTACGTATAATCACATACTTGCAGCCCGATGCCATTATGTTCTGCTCACCATGCAGCTTGGTCAACCCGTAAACTCCCGTAGGCGTTCCCTTCTGATCCTCGCGGCAAGGGGTATTGTAGGGTTCTTTGCCAAACACGTAATCGGTGCTGATATGCACCAGCAGTCCCCCAACCTCTTTCATTGCCTCGGCCAGATTCTTGGGGGCCTGGGCATTGAGCAGCTCTGCCAACTCAACATTTGTTTCGGCTCCATCCACATTTGTGTAAGCCGCACAATTGACAATCACATCAACCGCCTCAGCCTTAACCAGTACACGTACAGCCTCAATATCAGTTATATCAAGCTTAAGCGTATCAACCGGGACATCATCTCCTCCCAGCTTACGGAGCATTGCAACATTCTCTTCCGATGCGTCAACAACATCGGTAAATATGTAGCGGTCATCAGAGTTGCGGGACACTATCCGCATCTCGTTGCCCAATTGTCCGTTAGCTCCTGTAACCAGTATCGTCATATCGTAAACGGGCTGTCAAAATCCTTCAGCAGCGGATGCTTGGTGTCCTTATCGCTCAGGATGGCGCGCTCCACCGGTATGCGCCAGTCTATCCCCAGGCTTTGGTCCAGTATGCTGATGCCGCCATCCGCCTCCGGGTGGTAGAACTCATCGCACTTATACTGGAATACCGCGGTCTCACTAAGTACGGCAAATCCGTGCGCAAAACCCTTGTCTATAAAGAACTGCCGTTTATTATCCTCTGTCAGCTCCACCGCAAAATGCTGTCCGTAAGTGGGGCTGCCCTTGCGGATATCAACCACCACATCCAGCACTGCTCCACGCACGCACCGCAGCAGCTTGCTCTGGGTAAACGGTGGCCGCTGAAAATGCAGCCCACGCATCACGCCATAACTTGACATGCTCTCATTGTCCTGCACGAACACCACCCCGTGGCCCAGCAAAGGCGCCACTTCGGCATCAAACCCCCGCTGGGAGAAACTCTCAAAAAAGTACCCGCGCGCATCGTTAAACACCCGCGGCTCTATTATCAACGCCCCCTTTAGCGGGGTCTCAATCACTGTCACTTTCCCGGAAAATCTATCAATTTAAGCAAGTACTGCCCATACTGGTTCTTAAGCATAGGCTGTGCCAGCTCACGCATCTTCTGGTCCGATATCCACCCGCGGCTGTAGGCTATTCCCTCCAGGCAGGCTATCTTAAGACCGGTACGTTTCTCTATCACCTCAACAAAGGTACTGGCCTCACTAAGTGAGTCATGCGTGCCGGTATCCAGCCAGGCAAATCCGCGGCCCAGGGTCTGGACCTTAAGCTGCCCGTCTTTAAGAAACTCCTGGTTAACGGTAGTTATCTCCAGCTCTCCACGGGCACTGGGCTTGATATGGGCGGCTACATCGACCACCTTGTTGGGATAGAAATAGAGTCCCACCACGGCATAGTTGCTCTTGGGCTTGGCAGGCTTCTCCTCAATGCTCAGGCAGTTGCCTTCCTTATCAAACTCGGCCACACCATAACGCTCCGGATCACTCACCCAATAACCGAATACCGTGGCCTTATTATTCTCCTCAGCCTCCTTAACAGCATTCTTAAGCATTGCGGTGAATCCGTTGCCGTAGAATATGTTATCACCCAGCACTAAGCAGGCGCAATCATTACCTATAAACTCCCGTCCTATGATGAATGCCTGTGCCAGACCGTCGGGACTGGGCTGTTCGGCATACTCAAAGCGTACGCCATAGTCACTTCCGTCACCCAGAAGGCGCTTAAAGCCCGGAAGGTCATATGGAGTGGATATAATAAGTATTTCCCTAATCCCGGCCAGCATCAGGACGCTGATGGGATAATAGATCATGGGCTTGTCAAAGATGGGCAGCATCTGCTTGCTCACGCCCTTGGTGATAGGATACAGACGGGTGCCGCTGCCTCCCGCCAAAACAATACCTTTCATGTAAAAACTAACTGAAAAGAATGGCTCCGCTGTTGCCAGTCCCATGTGAATAACCGGCAATTGGAAAGAATTGAAGAATTGCTATGCATTTTATGCATACGGTGCAAAGGTAGCACAAAATTGATGCAAAACAAAGTTTTGTTAATAAATAAAAACGTTCATTCTGACAAAAGATTCAACAAATCGTACAAAAATTGAGGAGCCTGAAAGGCCCCTCATTGTGGCGAAATATGCAATCGGCTTACCGTCAACGGTTTGCATACATTTGCTCGTAATATTTCTGATACTCACCGCTGGTTACGTTGTCCACCCAATCCTGATTGTCCAGATACCAGCGTACGGTCTTCTCAATACCCTCCTCAAACTGGAGACTGGGTTCCCAACCTAACTCGCTCTGAAGCTTGGTACTGTCTATGGCGTAACGCAAGTCATGGCCGGCACGGTCTGTCACGTATGTGATCAGGTCCATATCTGCTCCCTCGGGTCTGCCAAGCAGGCGGTCTACGGTATTGATAAGTACCTTAATGATGTCAATGTTTTTCCACTCATTGAATCCGCCTATGTTATAGGTCTCGGCCACCTTGCCATGATGGAATATCAGGTCTATGGCACGCGCATGGTCCACCACATAAAGCCAGTCACGTACATTCTCACCCTTGCCGTATACAGGCAGAGGTTTACGGTGACGGATATTGTTGATAAACAGCGGAATGAGTTTCTCAGGGAACTGATAGGGACCGTAGTTGTTAGAGCAGTTGGTCACTATGGTAGGCATGCCGTAAGTATCATGGAATGCACGCACAAAATGGTCACTCGACGCCTTGCTGGCGCTGTACGGGCTGTGCGGCTGGTACTTAAGGTCTTCTGTAAAGAATTTTGAACCATAAGCCAGATGATGCTTACCGCTGCTGGCCTTGGTAGTGAACGGAGGCTCAATGCCCTCCGGATCAGTCATCTCCAGCGCTCCGTAAACCTCATCGGTACTGATATGATAGAAACGCTTGCCCTCAAACTTCTCCGGCAGGCTCTCCCAGTACAACTTGGCTGCCTGAAGCAGGCTCAGGGTGCCCATCACATTGGTCTGTGCAAAGGTAAACGGATCCTTGATGCTACGGTCCACATGGCTCTCGGCTGCCAGATGAATTATGCCGTCCACCTTCTCATCCTGCATAAGCTTAAGCACTCCCTCAAAGTCACAGATATCCATCCTGACAAACCGGTAGTTGGGCTTATTCTCTATATCCTTAAGGTTATCCAGATTTCCGGCGTATGTAAGCTTATCCAGATTGATGATGTTGTACTCCGGGTACTTGTTGACAAACAGTCTTACCACATGACTCCCGATAAAGCCGGCACCGCCAGTGATGATGATAGAGCGTTTCATAATTGCCAAATTTTGTGCAAAGATACATACATTTCCTCATATAATATTATTAAATTTGCACCCGCTATGAGAAAAAATTCATTTACGAGACTTAAGCAGCTGTTATTCACAGCACTTGTAGCAGGGTTCGCAGTATCCTGCCAGGAAGAGAAACCCCAAATCATTATTCCGGGCCCTATCACTCCAGAGAAGGAGTTCAAGTTTTTTGAAGCCTATACTAACGATACCCTCTTTGTTGATGAGAGTCAGCCCGCCAGCATCCGTTTCAGCACAATTCCCTGGAACCTGGTTTACAGGGACAGCATCAAACTGGCCATCGTTGATACGGCAGGCGTCAAGTATGAATATGCATCCATAAGCGCCCCGGCCATGCAGAAGGACAGCACCTGGGTGGTCACTGTTAACCTTCTGTTCAACAGCAAGAGCGGTGATATAGTCAGGCTCATGGTTTCGGATCTGGATACCGCATTCTATTCGGACCCCATGATTATCAACATAATACCGGCTTATGTTCCCCCTACCCGTCAACTCCGTCTGGCATCGGGTAAGGTATCGGCTTTTGAGGGTACAGACTCCGCTACGGTCAGGATCAAGACTTCGCCCTGGAACCTGATGGACAGCGTTACCTATATCAAGATCTGCGATACGCTGGGTAACATCACGGATATGTTCAAGATGGGCGGCAAGGTGTTTGTGCCGGCCGACAGTTCCTGGATGTTCAGGCTAAAGTTTGCCGACAGCGGTATGGATGAGGCTGACGCGGCTATCAAGATTGGTTTTGAAGGAGACACGCTTTTGACAGAAAGTTTTACTGTGAAGAAGGTGTCGTTCAAGATGAACAGCGTGAGGATTATCGTTAACGGATCGGGCACGGACATAAAGGCTTCGGGCAACGTTTATAACCACATTATCCCCACTGCCACCGATATGAGCAATTATGCGGCACAGGTTATGATGTTCAGGTATGACGGTGACAGGCTGGTTATCAATGATACGCTTGATATGGGTAACGTGAGTTGGGCGCAGATAAAGGTTAACCTGTCGCAGCCCGCCAAGATTACCATATGGTGTTATGACCTGCATAAGGATTACATTGTGAAGATTTCAAATACGGGGCTTCCGGTTGTAAGGATAAATACCAACGGACAGGCGGTATCGGACCGCAAGAACTGGGTATCGGGCGCAAGCATGCGTATCGAGATGGCCGACGGCACTCTGGATTATGAGGGCTCTCTGAGCCTGAAGGGACGCGGAAACGGTACCTGGCAGGAAACCAACAAGAAACCTTATGCCATTAAGCTGGATGAGAAGGCCAAGATTCTGGGTATGCACAAGCAGAAACGCTGGATTCTGCTGGCCAACTACAAGGATTATACTTTGCTGCGTAACGATATCTGCCAGTGGATTGCACGCCAGACTGAGATGCCTTATGTAATAGAAGGTCAGTTCGTGGAGTTGGTATGGAACGGCACTCATATGGGTAACTACTACCTGTGCGAGCAGGCCAGAATTGACAATAACCGTATTGATATTGTAAATCCGGACCTTACCGATCCCGAGAAGGGCGGCATATTCATGGAGATTGATGATTTCCTGGATTATGATCCGGGCGACGGCACCAGATGGGACAAGGATGTGGAGCTGGGATTCCGCAGCGTGGGTGCCAACAAGCGCTATGACCTGCCTTATATCTTCAAGGATCCCAACGAGGATGAGAACGGCGTTATGCTGACCAAGACATCTCCTACATATACTTATATGTATAATTACATTACCAAGATGGAGGATGCCATTTACGCGGCCAGCAGCACCAATCATACGTGGCAGCAGTATCTGGATATGGACAGGGCGGTTGACTATGTCCTGGTTCAGGAGCTTACCATGAACCATGACTCTTACAATAACTGGCCTAATCACGGCCCGCACAGCGCTTTCCTGTATAAGGATTCGTGCGGTCTGCTTTGTTTCGGTCCTTGCTGGGACTTTGATTATCACACCTTTACCCTTTACGATGATTATCAGTACAACACTTGGAACAAGGGTAATACAAGCCCCAGGCTTACTCAGTGGGAGCTTCTTAAGATGGATAACAAAGATAACCGTAAGTACTATTTCTCCGACCTTGTTAAGAGGGATCCGCAGTTCAAGGCACGCCTTATTGAGCGCTGGAACCAGTACAAGAACGTTTGGAAGGAGGGATTCCCGGCATATGTGGACCAGATGGCCGATTACATCCGCCTGTCGGAGGCTAGCAACCGCAAGGTGTGGGCTTCGGAACCCAAGAACGCTCAGAACGGTGACTGCGACCTTACATTCCAGCAAGCTGTTGATGCCATTAAGACCGCATTCCAGAAGCGCTGGACCTGGATTGACCAGAATATTACAAAGCTGGGACAATGATTTGATACGATTTGATTTGATTGCCAAATAAAAAATAACCCTATTAACCAGTTTACTATGAAACAGAAAAAGTACCTGCTCCCTGAGAGCGAGATTCCAACAGCATGGTTCAACATTCAGGCCGTAATGCCTAACAAACCGCTGCCTTTCCTGCATCCCGGCACACGCCAGCCCCTCAAGCCCGAGGATCTGTACCCCATTTTTGTACAGGAGTGCGCCAACCAGGAACTCAACCAGAAAGACGAGTGGATTGAGATACCCGATGAGATCCGTCAGCAGTACGCATCATACCGCTGCACTCCGCTGGTTCGTGCTTACGAACTTGAGGAGGCTCTGGGTACTCCCGCACACATATACTTCAAGAACGAGAGCGTATCGCCCGCAGGTTCGCACAAGCTGAACTCTGCCCTTGCACAGGCCTATTATGCCAAGAAGCAGGGCGTTACCAACCTGACCACTGAGACCGGTGCCGGCCAGTGGGGCGGTGCTCTGAGTTACGCCACCAAGAAGTTCGGCATTGAGTGTGCCGTTTATATGGTTAAGGCCAGCTACAACCAGAAGCCTTACCGCCGCTCAATCATGCAGACTTTCGGTGCTGCCATCACTCCTTCACCTTCTATGTCAAC
Source organism: Bacteroidaceae bacterium (assembly GCA_045534785.1). Lineage (GTDB taxonomy): Bacteria > Bacteroidota > Bacteroidia > Bacteroidales > Bacteroidaceae > Colenecus. The sequence continues at coordinate 56,801 of JAZSKJ010000017.1, forward strand.
ACGTGCGGGTAAGGATATCCTGACAGCCAATCCTAATGACCAGGGTTCACTGGGTTGCGCCATATCGGAGGCTATCGAGCTGGCTGTATCTACCCCCAACTGCAAGTACGCTCTGGGTTCAGTATTGAACCACGTTTGCATGCATCAGACCGTAATAGGCCTTGAGGCAGAGAAGCAGATGGCCATGACAGGCGAGTATCCCGATATCGTGATTGCCTGCTTTGGTGGCGGTTCAAACTTCTGCGGTATCGCACTGCCCTTTATGCGTCATAAGATTCGTGGTGAGAAAAACACCCGCTTCATTGCAGCCGAGCCTGCATCATGCCCCAAGCTTACCCGCGGTAAGTTTGAGTATGACTTTGGCGATGAGTCCGGTATGACTCCGCTGCTGCCCATGTACACTCTTGGCCACACTTTCAAGCCCGCAACCATCCACGCCGGCGGTCTGCGCTACCACGGTGCAGGTGTTGTTTTGAGCCAGCTCATGAAGGACGGTTACATGGAGGCTGTGGATATTGAGCAGAACGAGTCATTCAAGGCAGGTGTTCTGTTTGCCCAGACCGAGGGTATCATACCCGCTCCCGAGAGCTGCCACGCTATTGCCGCTACAGTTCGTGAGGCCCTCAAGTGCAAGGAGACCGGCGAGCAGAAGACCATCCTCTTTAACCTGTCCGGCCACGGATTCGTAGATATGTCGGCCTATGACCAGTACATATCGGGCGAGCTCCAGGACTTCCACGTAAGTGACGCTGAGCTTGCCAAATACATGGCCAGTGCCGACGCGCTGAATAAATAGTACAAAAGGGGACAGTCCCCTTTTGTATCATTTTTCGCCACAAGCAAGCTTGATTTTGCCACAAATCCCTTATTTGAGACCCCTCGGGAGCACCCGAGGGGTTATTTTTGCACTGTATCGCCCGGGGCCGGGTTGCCCGGCTAAGGCACAATGTAAAACAATCAATAGTTATAAAAATGTACGACATTTCATTTATCAAGAGATTTGAGACAACAGTAAAGAAACACTGGAACGACGCCGCACTTGACGATTACCGTCACAGCTCCGCCACATACGGTCAACTGGCCGCACAGATTGAGGCCGATCAGCTGCTCTGGAAGGCCGCAGGCATTGAGAAGGGTGCCAAGATTGCACTCAACGCCAAGAGTTGCGCCGGCTGGATAAAGACCTTTATGGGTGTGATGACAGGCGGTTACGTAGGTGTCCAGCTGTTTGACGGATATACCCCCACCGATACCATGAGTCTGGTAAACCATTCTGACAGCGTGCTGCTCTATACCGAGAAGCGCCTGATGGACAAGATGGACTTTGACCAGATGCCAAATCTGATTGCTGCCATCGATGTCCACACCGGTGAGTTGCTGGCCAGCCGAGGCAATTTCGGCAATGTATATATGAACCGCGAGCAGCTTATGCAGCAGGCTCATCCCGCCGGTTTTAAGATTGAAGACTTTGGCTATGATGACCGTGATGCCGATGAGATGTGCGCCATCAACTACACATCGGGCTCCACAGGCAATCCCAAGGGTGTTATGCTGACCGTCCGTAACTTCAGCGTAAACGTCTATCTGATACCGCGCCATTTCCCCTACCGTGAGGGAGAGACCTATCTGAGCGTGCTGCCGTTTGCACACATATTCGGTATGATGTACGATGCCGTTGAGCCGCTCTGCCTGGGTATGCACCTGCACGTGCTGGGTCTTCCGCCCGTACCGTCTTACCTCAAACCCGCTCTGGCCGAGGTAAAGCCCAACGTGTTCTTTGCCGTTCCGCTCATTCTGGTCAAGATGCTGGAGAACACCATTGGCGAGTTCGTAAGCAGCAAGTCAGGCCGCCAGAAACTGGCCGACCACAAGAACAACCAGGACTACTGCAAGGCCCTGCGCACAATATTCATGTCGGGATTCGGTGAGAACATCGAACTCCTTGTAACCGGTGGTGCCGCAATGGCATTCGAGCTGGAGGACCTGATGGCCCAGAAGCTGGAGATCCCGTTTGTGACCGGTTACGGTATGACCGAGGCCTGCCCCACCATCTCTATCGGCCATAAAGGCAGCTACAAGATGAAGTCTGTGGGTGAGATTGTACCTGAGGGCATTGAGTGCCGCATTGACAGCGATGACCCCGAGCACATTCCGGGTGAGGTTATTATAAAAGGTGACTGCGTGTTTACCGGCTACTACAAGAATCCTGAGGCTACTGCCGAGGTTATTGATGCCGACGGCTGGTTCCACACCGGCGATATGGGCACCATGGACAAGGACCACACCGTATTCCTGGCCGGCCGATGCAAGAACATGCTGCTGTCGGCCAACGGTCAGAACATATTCCCCGAGGAGATTGAGGTGGTACTGAACGCCCTGCCCTACGTACAGGAGTCTATAATACTGGACCGCAAGGGTCATCTCACAGCTCTGATTGTACCCAACCTGGACCAGGTTACCACCAGCGGAATGGACAACGATGCCCTGAACGCCCTGATGGCCGGCAACATCACCAAGCTGAACCAGGAGATTCCCGCCTACTCCCATGTGGACGGTTTTGAACTCAAATTCGAGCCTTTTGTGAAGACTCCTAAAGGCAGCATCCGCCGTTTCATGTACAAGTAATATTTAAGGAGTATCTTTGCGGCACTTTTATAAAGAACAGAAAAAAATGACAGAAAAGAGAGTTGTAATTACCGGCATGGGCGTTATAACATGCATCGGTAAGAATATAAGTGAGTTTAAGGATAGTCTGGAGAACGGCCGTTGCGGTATCAGCAAGATAGAGGGTCTGGACCGATTTGGTGAACTTACGGTTCATGTGGCCGGTCAGGTAAAGGATTTCAAGCCCTCTGAGCTGGGTATGGATCCGGGCAGCGTACGCCGCAGCGACAGGTTCAGCCAGTTTGGCATCTGTGCCGCCATCCAGGCAATGGAGCAGAGCGGACTCAAGGCCGGAGAGAATATTGAGCCGGGCCGTCTGGGCTGCTACGTAGGCTCTGGCATAGGTGGTATGCAGACTTTCATTGACCAGACACTTGTTATGGCCAATGAGGGCGCCAAGCGAGTATCTCCCCTGTTCATCCCCGAGATGATAGGTAACCTGGGTGCCGGCAACATAGCCATCAAGTTCAACGCACAGGGTCCCTGCCTGCCGGTTGTATCGGCCTGCGCCACAAGCACACACGCCGTTGGTGAGGCATTCCGCGCCATCAAGTACGGTATGGCCGATGCAATAATCACCGGAGGCACCGAAGCCGCAGTCAACGAGCTGGCCATAGGGGGATTCGCCAACATGAAGGCCCTGACCACAGTCGATGACCCTACACAGGCCTGTCTGCCGTTCGATGCCCGCCGCGGCGGATTCGTAATGGCCGAGGGTGCCGGAATCCTTATCCTTGAGGAGTATGAGCACGCCGTTAAGCGCGGAGCCCACATAATTGCCGAGGTCTGCGGATACGGAAACACCTGCGATGCATATCACTACACCGCTCCCCGTCCCGACGGCACCACCACAGCCGCATCTCTGAGCCAGGCTCTCACAGAGGCCGGTTACAGCAACAACAGCCTGCTGTACATAAACGCCCACGGCACCGGAACCCACATGAACGATGCCTGCGAGACCAAGGCCATCAAGATTGCACAGGGCGATGATCAGGCCCGCAAGGTTATGATAAGCTCCACCAAGTCAATGCACGGACACATGCTGGGCGCCACAGGTGCCGTAGAGCTGATTGCATCGGCCATAGCCCTGGAGAGCGGCGTTCTGCCTCCCACCATCGGCTATAAGGAGCCCGATCCTGAGTGTGACCTGGATTATATCCCTAACACCGCACGTAAGGTCCAGGCTGAGTATGCAATGTCATGCTCGCTGGGATTCGGCGGTCATAACGCAACCGTAGTTCTGCGCCGTTACAATGGATAAGGAAGGGCTTTTGCAGATTATGCCCCACAGGGACCCTATGCTCCTTGTGGACCGATCGGAACTTACCCCTGACGGTGTGGTATCGGAATACACAATCCCCGATGACCCCTACTTTACTCACGGACACTTTCCCGGCAACCCCATTGTGCCGGGAGTGATCCTGTGCGAAATTATGGCGCAGGGCAGCGTGCTGCTGTTTGAGGACAAGCTTAAGTACAAGATGGCGCTCTACGCCGGAATGGACAAGGTAAGGTTCAAGAAGACGGTGCGTCCGGGCGATAAGGTAGTGGTACGCTCCACCATGGGTAACTGCCGCGGCATGTTCCTGTCAGTCAACGCCACAGCCTACGTGGGCGATGAGCTCTGTTCATCGGGCCAGCTGAGTTTTATGCTGGTTGACAAGCAATAAAAAAAAGAGGCTCCGTGTGTGGAGCCTCTTTCTTATAGATACCTGTTGTTATCAGTCACGCATCACGATCTCGATGAAGATGTAGTAGTTCTCACCGAAGAGGATTTCGTTCTGATAGCCGCTGTCGTTCTTCTTCTCCTTTGAGTTGTTCAGAAGAGGCATCTGCTCGTTGAACTCCTTAAGGCGCATCCTGTAGTTAGCTATCTTTACGCTCTTGATCTTGGAGACCTGCATATCGTACGGAATCTCATAAATTCCCTGATGCAGCCACTCCTTTGAGTTGTGCAGATAGTAGTAGGTTCCGTATGAATCATACTCACCGCCATCGGTTGATATAGGTGCGTTTGATTTGATCAGGTAGCCCAGCAGATCGGTGTCATAGAAAGCCATGTCATCACTGTTGAGTTCGGTGGGGAACTCGATGGTGGTGTAGCCGTTGGCATTGGTTACAACGGCACGGTCACCCTCCTGAAGGATAATGCCTTTGGGTTTCTTACCGGCACCTGATGCGCCACATGCGGTCAATACTAATGCACCCATAAAAAGTGCCATCAATGAAACAAACTTAATTCTTTTCATATTGTTAAAGTTTAAAGGTTAAAAGTCAATTCGTTATTACGGAACATAGATAGGACGGATAGGAGTAGCACGCCACTTGTTCTTCTGATTGTCATGATCAAACTTGTTGCTGCTGCTCATATTGATAAGCTGCTGATATGCCTGGTTGGAGTCATAGCAGTCTCTGAGCCAGAATCGCGGGCCCTTGGAACCCGATACATATCCGCTCACCTTGGAGTTGCCGTCTATGTAACCGTTGCAGGCAAAGAATATGTAGTTGCCGTTTATCTTACTTGTGAAGGTTACTCCGCTCACGCCGTTTACGGTAGCTGTAGCTATGGTGCAGTTGGCATTCAGCTCGTCGGCATCGGCAATTGAAGGCATACACCAGTTACCACCCAGGGTTGCATATGCTGCATCATCGTCTTTCTGCAGCAGAGCGCCCTTGGTTGTGTAGGTGCCGGTTATGGTACCGCCCTTGTTGTAGTTGGCCTGTACGTATCCGGAGCTGTATCCGTCCTTCCAGGTGGCAGTAAGTGACTCACCGTTGATTGTGGCCGATGTATAATATGGTGTAAGCTCGCCCCATGCGTAGTAGTCACCCAAAGCGCTCTCGCTCTCTGCAAGTCCGTCGGCAGTCAGGTTGGATACGGCCCAGAGCTTGCCGCTGGGAAGACCCAGGTCTACGGTGTTCTCGGGGTTGGTCCTTACTACTTCAACCGAGTACAGATGAGCACGTCCGCTCTTCTGGTCTGCTCCGGTGAAGGTGCCTGCCAGTGAGTTATGGCCGTCATATGTAGAAATATTGATGGTCTTGCCGCTGAGATCGGCTGCACCTATCATAAACCATACTGACAGCTTACCGTCAGCAGGTGAAAAACCGGCACCATTGGATCCGAGAGTAAGCACCAGCTGGTTTGTGAACTCCTCCACGCTTGCATTGACGGGATCGGCTGTGGGATTGAAGCTTACCACCTGAGGGAATATGGAATCGGCACATTCCAGATACACTTTCTTGAACTTTCCGTTAACCGATGCGTCAGGCACGGTGATATCCACCTTCATGATGCTGCTCAGGTGGTGGAACTGGAACTGTGCGGTATTGCCTGCAGCCGGTGTGGTTGCGGTAGTGTACATAAGGTCATTAGCGCCAAGATGTGATGTTGCGTTGTTTGCGGTCTGTGTGGCCGATGCCTTGTACGTGAACTTGACCAGCTGGTCTGTTGCAGTGCTGGCGTAGGGGTAATATGCAAAATACTTGCGCTCAGGTATCAGGCCCCAGCCGCTGCCTGTGAAAGTAGCTGTTCCGGCGCCACCTGCCGATGCCTTGAAAAGCACCTGTGATGCAGGGGTGTCATCGCCCTCCTCGTTTGAGGGGAACACACCTATCTGGTCATTGGCAGCCCATGTGAACTGCAACTCGTTGCTTATTGCCGTACGGGTCTGTGGGATGAAATCATCGGCTGTTACAAGGAACTCTGTTATCACCTCATCACCGTTGGCATCGGTCTGAACAAAGACATTGTCTTTACCGCAGGAATTCAAAGCCATCAGACCTGCTGTCAGTACTGAAAGGAAATATATCTTTTTCATATCGCTGCTACTTTAATTATTTGACAATGTATTTCTTACCATCCTTAATGTAGACTCCGCGTCCGGGGTTGGTCACCTCCTGACCGGCCAGATTGTAGATACGTCCGTCGGTCTTTTCTGCGGCGGATATGGGGGTTACCCATGTGATGTCTGATACCTCAAACAGGTAGAAGTTGTCCAGACAGGTATTGTTCTGACCGTCACTCAGGTGTGTGAACCATACCTGGATGTACTGAAGACCTTCAGTATTGGTGAACGCATAGCGGACCTCGGTCCACTCATCACCGTACGATGGGAACTCAAAGGTGAGTGAGTCTGAGACCAGGAACGGAGCTCCTGCCCTTCTGGGTGCGGGATTTGAGGTATCCCATGTAAAGTCATCGCCTGTGGCTTCAAGCTCAACGGGTTTGAGCGTTACCAGGCTGGTGGCCAGATTGGGGTTGTTCTCCTTACGGACTCCGGCCTTGGAGTTCTTTACCTTATAGCCGAAGACGTATGACTTGCCTTTCTGTATGGGCCACATGGTGCGCAGGGACTTGATGCTGGTGGAATCGCCATCGGCCTTGGACTCTATGTACAACTTGTTGCTGTCCTGATACTTGACAAGGTTGAATGCTGCGGTTGAGAGATCCTTGCCAGCGGCGTTCTTCCAGTTGAGGAAGGTGTTGGCATACTCAAACGAGCCGTTCTTGATGAGGTTGACACTGCTGGCGGGTACTGCGTATACCTTGCCGTATGACTCTATGGTCTGAGGCAGTTCTACATCGGATTCTACGAGAGGTACGCTTACTGTGATGGTCTTTACGTAGTCATCGGCCTGGAGCTGGATCTTGGTGGTTCCGCCCCTGACGGCTGTGATTACGCCGGCATCCGATACGGTGGCTACCTTCTCATCGAGCGACTTGTAGGTGATGGTCTTTACGGTAGCGGTATCGGGTACTACTTTCGCGTTGAGGTTATGGGTCTGACCGGGCTCAAGGCTTATGGTGGTTCCGCCATCGGTTGAGATGGTCTTGACTATCACGTAGTCTACCAGGTAGTTGATGAGCCAGATAAGATCGTCCTCTGGCACCTTCTCACTGAGGGTTCCGCCGGTATACATGGCACCTGTGCTCAGGTGGTAGTATACCTTGCGCTGCAGGTTATCGCCGGGGAAACTCTTTATCTTGTCTACCATATCGGCAAACTTATAGCTTGCAGGGTTGTCATTGGGGTCGAAACGGCCATCGTAGGTTCTGCGGCGGCGGAGGTCCTCCATTCGGCCGCTGGTCTTGATGGAATCGGCCGAGAAAGAAGTGAGCTCAAACTCCTTGCAGAGCTCATCCTCACTCATTCCGCAGAGTGCACCTATCAGGTAAGCTACGGTTCCGGTACGATCGGCACCTACCGAGCAGTGGAAATAAATGGGCTTGTCCTGCTTGAGCCAGGCTATGACCTGCTTGATTCCCTGAATGCTCTGGGGCTTGTCCGAGAATGTGGAGATTCGGCTTCCATATGCGTTCTCAATATTCTTGATGGGTATGTCGCTGCCCAGAAACGAATATGTGGCGCCAGCTGCATCACTGTTGTTTCGCAGGTCCAATTCGGCCTTGATGCCAATCTTACGCAGTTCATTGATACCATCGGCTGTGATGATCTTGGTGCTGCTGCCGTTGTTGTTGAGTCTGGAACCGCGGATAAGTTTTCCGTACTTGATGGTATGACCGCCCAGACCAATCCAACCGCCCATATCGCGGACGTTGAACACCTTGTCAATCTTGAGCATACGGAGCGTTCCGGTAGTCTTGAAGCGACCAGACTTGGCGGTTACGGTCTCACCCAACGGGGTGGCATACTGAACCTTCCAGTTGTATGTCTTGCCGGGAATCAGGTTGTAGACATCATAAGATGTAACTCCTTTTTCAAGTGTGAACTCCCATGCACCGTAAAAATCCTCAAACTCACTTACAAACAGAGTGCTCACCGTATCAAGCGGGTTGTCAATGGTAAGTGTTACGGGCAGAGGCTGATCTTTCCTATAGCCGTCATACTTGTAATACTGATAAGGAACCGGATCACAGTAATCAGTAATCTTGGTGTAGGTATAATCATTCGGATCATATTGCACCTCAGTAAGATAGCGGTGTGCCGCATCATTCTCCAGACAGTACTCGGGAATCTGAGCCACAGTCTGCAAACAGAATAATCCAAGAACAAATAATGTGTAGATTTTTCTCATAAGCATATCTAACAAAATTGTTGTAAAAATACTACAAAGAATCTTTAGAACAAAATATACGCGCACAAAAACTTGCAATTTTGGGGGGCTACCGCGGCGGGTTTGTTATATTTGCAAAAACTAACCATTTACTCAATGAAAACAGTATCAGCAACTATTGCCGCCCTATTGCTTTTGGGGGCAGTGTCATCGGCCGAGGCACAGAACCGTCGGCAACAGATTACCTACACTACCGAGCGCAACATTCCGTATCGTGAGGCCGATGCCAACGAATACGCCCGGGAGCGCTGTCTGGTGGATTTTTACTATCCTGAGAATGTGAAGGATTTTGCCACTGTAGTGTGGTTTCACGGGGGTGCTATTGTGAGCGGCAGCAAGGAGATTCCGGCTGAGCTGCAGAACAGCGGCATGGGTATTATTGGCGTGAATTACCGGCTGCTGCCTAACGCAACCATCTATGAGGTGATTGATGACGCCGCGGCTGCCGTAGCATGGGCTTTCAGCGAAGTCGAGAAACGCGGCGGCAGCACCAAGAAGATTTTCCTGGCAGGTCACTCGGCCGGGGGCTATCTGATTGATATGATTGTACTTGACAAGCATTATCTGGAGAAATACGGGGTGGATGCCGACCAGGTGGCAGGCGTATTCCCGTACAGCGCGCAGGTGATTACGCATTATAATGTGCGCAAGGATTCGGGAGTAGGGCCCCTGGAGCCGCGTATTGACGATACCGCCCCACTCTATCATGTGCGCAAACTGCCGATGCCGATGCTGGTGCTTTCGGGCGACCGCGAGCTGGAGCTGTACGGCCGCTACGAAGAGCAGGCCTATTTCTGGCGCATGATGAAGCTGAACGGCAACGAGAACGTATTCCTGTACGAGTTTGACGGCTTTGACCACGGCTCGATGCCCGGCCCGGCCCACAGCGTAACCAAGCGCTACATCCGCGCCATCGCAAACGGTCAGCCCCTCCCCGCCCGTTAGCTCCTTGGTTGACGCAGGTATGGGGTATTTTCCATACATTTGCAATATGGAAGAGCCGATTCTAAATTCTCATAACAAGGATGAATACCCTCCTGCACATACTGCAGAGCACATCCTGAACCGCACTATGGACAATATGTTCCATTGCGGACGTTCCAGAGTGAACCACATTGAGCGCAAAAAGAGCAAGTGCAATTATGATTTGCCGGAACCTTTGACCGATGAGCAGGTGCGCCAGGTTGAGGCCCGCGTGAACGAGGTCATCGGCCAGGATTTGCCCGTGATTTCCAAATACGTTACTCGCGATGAGATTCCCGATGGCATTGACCTTAGCCGTCTGCCCCAGGATGCCAGCGAGACTCTTCGTCTGGTTTATGTGGGTGATTACGATGTGTGCCCGTGTCTGGGTTCGCATGTGGAGCACACCTCCCAGATCGGTGAGTTCCGGATTACCAGCACCAGCTTCAACGATGGCAGTTTCCGTATCGTTTTTCGGCTCACTCCTCCTGCGGAGTAAGAGCGGGCGGAGTCAGCGGGAGAGGAAGAGCTGGCGGTAAGCGGCGGCTTTGGATTCGAGCGACATTGGGTACGCTCGGGAGGTGGAGGGCATTCTCCACCACTCTATGGGGCGGCCGTCAATCGTAATTTGGGTTTTAGCGGAGGGTGCCGGTGGGGCGCTGATTCCTTGGGCCGATGCGCGACCATCAGCCTCCAAAGCCTTGAGGATGGAGAGGAATTCGTCCGATGACTTGCCGCCGGTGGTTACGATGGTGCTGCAGCGGGGCATGGTTTGTAGCATATCGGCTATCGGGGCGGGCTTAATGATGAGCAGGAACTCGTCGCTGGCGTTGCCTTTGAGGCGGCACACCTTTGATGCTGTGTCAAAAAACGCCAATCCCTTGTCGGCACAGAATCGCGCAATCAGTTGTCTTTCAAAACGTTTAATCCCTACCACCTCAAAGTGATGCGGGTCGTCAAAATGGATCAGTCCCTGGATGCGCCAGAAATCATTTATCCAGTTGGGGTAAAAGAAGTTCATCGACCATCGGGCCATGGGCGGCGGAAAACTGCCCAAAAACAGGATTGTGGCTTTTGCGGGCAGGAACGGGATGAGCGGATGATCCTCAATCACTATGCTGGACTGGGACATATCGACCCTGTCTCCGATAAACTTCACGCCCTCGGTTTTCAGTATGGAACGCTGGAGTTCCGGTCCTCCGAAACCGTAGTTGGAGCCCATCTGTCCGCTGGACGTAACCACACGGTGGCAGGGCGTTTTGCCGGAATCAGTATTGGTGTGCAGGGCGTTACCCACGGCACGGGCGGCGCCCTCGGGATAGCCGGCCATCTGCGCCACCTGCCCGTATGAGGCCACTCTCCCGCGGGGGATCATGGCTACCGCTTTGAATACCGTTTCCCTGAATGTGTCCAATTTTGTCAGTTGGATTCGGCAGCCAGGCGGAATAGCGCCGGGATCAGGTGACAATAGCCTGTAGGGTTCTTGTCAAGGTAGTCCTGGTGATACTCCTCGGCGCGGTAAAAATTCTTGAGAGGAAGCAACTCCACCGCCAGTTTCTGACCGGGCTCAAGTGCCTGCTGCTGTTCGGCAAAGACTTGCTTTAAGAGTTCTATCGTAGAAAGCTCAGTATCAGGTTTGTAATAAACGCCTGTGCGATAGCGCGTTCCCTCATCCTCACCCTGCTTGTTCAGGCTGGTGGGGTCTATTGCCTTGAAATAAATCCGGGTCAGCTTATCGATGGCAATAACCTGTGGGTCATATGTAACGTGAACGCACTCGGCATAGCCGGTGGTATCGGTATAAACCTCCTTGTAGGTAGGGTCCGGAGTGTTTCCGTTGGCAAAACCCACCTCGGTGCTGATCACGCCGCGAATGAGTTTAAGGTATTTTTCGGCTCCCCAGAAACAGCCGGCCGCAAAATAAATTTCCTTATACATGCCTCAGAACGTGAATGTCTCGGGCTCCGATGTGAACGACGATATGGTAGCGGTGGCGTTCTGCAGGTAGAGAACTATGGTGTTGTCATCGTTCTCGTTGTACATGGAACGCAGCGACTCGTTCTTGTCCAGCATATCCTTCTTGGCAGCCACGCGCTCATCGGGAATGAGTTCGCACTCGATGCGGATCCACTTACCGTCCTTGTAGGCGCAGATTTCGGCCTTGGGATTGGCTTTGAGCTGCTTGTAGACGTTCTTGGACTTGCCGGTCTGGATGTAGAGGCGGCCTTCAAAGATCTCGGCGGTTCCGAACGGGCGAACGTGGGGCTGGTCGCCGTCAACCGTGGCCAGGAAATAGGTCTGGGCGTCCTTGAGGAACTGCTGTGCGCGCAGGGCGTTCTGCGGGTTGGGTGTGATTGTTGTACTCATAGTGTCGTTTTGTTTGTTTCCGCATGCTGTGAGCATTAAGGAAGTCAGGGCAATGATAAACAGTTTTTTCATCTGTAGAACTCAAATTGTTTGATACTTGCAAAAATAGTCCATTTTCACGTAAATCTTGCTATTTTTGTAACTGGTGTTTCACTGTGCAATAATAATTTGATCATGAAGTCAAGACTAACCTGCCTATTCCTGTTATTCTGTGGGACTGTCAGTGCCCAACTGTCATCAAAAGCCTGGACACCAGGTGAATACATAAGTTTTGACAAGGCCGGCAAGAGTGATTTTACGCTGGCTCAAGGCGGAAAAAGCGCTTCCATAATAGTATCGGACAACGATTGGAAGGGAGTAAAACGCGCTGCATCTGACCTGGCCCTGGATCTGGAGCGGGTAACTGGAACCGCAGCAGTTGTAATCACGTCCGATAAGTCATCCAAAGGCTGTGTGATAGCCGGAACCATCGGCTCCAGTAATGTAATAGACAGACTTATCAAAAAAGGAAAACTTGATGTAAAAGGAATTGCAGGCCAGCGGGAATCATTTGTGATCGAGGTCATTGACGGCAGTCTGGTAATTGCAGGCAGCGACAGGCGTGGCACCATATACGGATTATACGATGTATCTGAAAACATAGGTGTATCGCCCTGGTACTGGTGGGCCGATGTCCCCGCTACGCAGCATGATGTACTTACTGTAAAGGCCGGACGATATGTCCAGCCATCGCCCAAGGTACGGTACCGCGGTATTTTCATAAACGATGAGAGCCCCTCGTTCAGCGGATGGAGTGACACAAAGTTCAAGGAGGATGGTACCAGGAACGGTCAGAACAGCGTGATGTACGCCCATATGTTCGAACTTATTCTCAGACTCAAGGCCAACTATCTGTGGCCTGCCATGTGGGGCAAGGCATTCAATGAGGATGACCCCCGAAGCCCTGCCCTGGCCGATGAGTACGGAGTGATTATGGGGACATCGCATCATGAGCCAATGATGCGTGCCCAGCAGGAATACACCAGCCGTCAGGAACAGGTTGGAATATGGGACTATGTGACAAATGCCGACAATCTTAAAAGATTCTGGCGTGAAGGACTGGAGCGCAACAGTAAGTTTGAGAACCTTATTACAATAGGTATGCGAGGTGACGGTGACGTCCCTATGGGTCAGGGTAACGACGAGCAGAACACCATGGTGCTCTATGACGTGATCCGTGACCAGCGCAGCATCATCAGTGATGTTTATGGCAAGGACGCGAGTGAGGTGCCCCAGATGTGGGCTCTGTTCACCGAGGTCCAGAGGTATTACGAATCAGGGATGACCAGCCCGGACGATGTCCTGCTGATGTTTTGTGACAACAACTGGGGTTATATACGCCGCACCGGCCCCGAAAAGGAACTGAACCGCAAGGGCGGACTTGGAATGTACTACCATATAGATATGAACGGCGGCCCATGGAATGACCGCTGGATAAATACCACAACCATACCCAAACTGCGCGAGCAGTTAAGTCTGGCATACCGCACAGGAATAGATGACCTGTGGATAATCAATGTGGGTGACCTCAAACCCAAGGAACTGCCAATAGACTTCATAATGCACTATGCATGGGATCCCGACGCCATAGGACCCGATGATACTTTTGATTATACTCTATCTTGGGCAGAACAGAATTTCGGAAAGGAACATGCCCAGGAGATAGCCTGGATAGTATCGAGGTATCCCAAACTCAATCTGATGCGCAAACCGGAGGTTCAGAGTACCGGCATTTTCAGTTACGAGAACTACGATGAACTGAACCGGCAGATGCGTCTGTGGGATGAAGTCCAGGAACGGGCCGAAGCACTCAAGCCGCTCATTCCGGACCGATACTCGGATGCTTTCTTTGAACTGGTCTATTATCCGGCAGTGGCATCGGCCGGTGTGGGTAAGATGTGGCTTATGGCCCAGGAAAACAACATCTATGCGCTTCAGGGCAATACTATAGCCAATAATCTGGCTGATTATCATATCAAACAGCTGTTTGAAAGGGACAAGGAACTGTCGGACTACTACAACAACACTCTGGCTGGCGGAAAATGGAAGAACATGATGTCCGATAAGCATATAGGGTATGTCCAGTGGTCTATGCCAAATGATAACCGTCTGCCCACTCTCTACCATGTCAAGACTCAGCAGACTGCCTCTCTGGCTGTAGAGGTTGAGGGCAGCGAACTGGCCTGGCCTTTGATTGAACCCCAGACGGAGGCTGTTGAGGGTACCGGACTCCGCAGGGAGATGCGGCGTTCCATAAGGGATCTTACTGCACAGGCACATCTGCCGGTCTTTGACGCTATGGGAAACCAGAAATACTATATCCTTCTTTTTAACCGCGGAATCGGGACGGCCGATTTTACCGTAACCGCCGATAAGGACTGGATTCTGTTTGACGGACATACAGAGGGAAGTCTTGATGATATGTTTCAATATCGGATTAAAGTCCATATTGACTGGAGCAAAGCTCCAATGGGACGCTCTGAGGCTCTGATAACCGTACGGCAGAAGGATTCGGACACAGAAATACCCATCAAGGTGGAGGCGGTAAACGGCAATCTGCCGACAGCATCAAGACCCTATTTCGGTACAATGGCAGGCGAATATGGCGTGGATGTATTAAAGCCGGCCGCCAACATTCCGGGCAAGGATGCTGCATGGAGACTATTGCCCGATCTGGGCCGTGGAGCAGGCTGTATGGGTATCTGGCCCAACAATGCTTCGTCGGCATCACTCACGGATATAAAATCGGCCCCGCATCTGGAATATGACATATATCTGCATGAGACCGGCAGCCAGACCGTTTGTCTGGGTATTCTGCCCACTCAGGATGTCAATCCGTCCAGAGGACTAAGGCTGGCAATATCGGTCGATGACGCTGATCCGATGGTGATTGACGCCCGTCAGGGTCTTCACGATGAGTTCAGCGAATATACCCAGCAGAACCTGGCACGTTCAAAGGTCCTCAAGCCCCTGCCTCAGGCGCATAACTATCCGCTGCGCAACGGCAACAGACAGATGCGTGATGAAGTATTTGACAACCTGCGTTGGCTGGATACACAGATAACCGTTGATAATCCCGGAATCCATACTCTTAAAGTCTGGATGGTGGATCCGGAGATTGTGCTGGAAAAGATTGTGATAAATCCCGACGGCCGTATAAGTTACAGCGGCCCGGTACCCGTAATCCACGACAACACTCTCTGGAACCTACCGGAGTTCAAGCCCGAGGAAGGTCCTTACACTTCCAGTTGGGACACGCTGAGCCGTTATTACAATGTTCCTGAGTGGTGGCGGGAGGCCAAGTTCGGTGCCTGGTCGCACTGGGACCCGCAGTCTCAGGCCGAGGATGGCGACTGGTATTCCAGAGGCATGTATCAGGAGGGCAGCGAGCAGTACCGATATCATCTGGAGCATTACGGACACCCATCGGTTTACGGCTACAAGGAGTTGTGCCGCGACTGGAACATCGATGCATGGGACCCCGATGACCTGATGCGGCTTTACAAGGATATGGGGACCAGGTATTTTGTTGCCATGGGCAACCATCATGACAACTTTGACTGCTGGGACAGCAAGTATCAGCCCTGGAACTCGGTCAATGTAGGACCTAAGAAGGATGTGGTGGGAATCTGGGCAGAGACCGCACGCAAGTATGATATGCCCTTTGGAATAGGATTCCACGCCACTCCGGCACGTACTTACGGCCAGTTCATGACCGTCCGGTACCGCAGTGACCGTAACGGCCCCAATGCCGGAATCCCGTACGATGCCAACCTTACTGCCGCCGACGGCATAGGCAAATGGTGGGAAGGACTGGACCCGGTTGACCTGTACGGTCCGGTGCATCGCAATGGCAGGAACTCACTGGAGACTCCGTTTGCCACCCAGTTCATGTACCGTGTGGATGATGCCATCCGCAAGTATCAGCCGGACATGATATATTTTGATGACCATGCCGGCGATTCGCAGGTGGATCTGGGCATCAATATGGGATTGGGAAAACTCACTCCGCAGATAATTGAGAATTTCTACAACATAGCCTCCAAGAGGGATGACGGCAGGAATCAGGTAGTTGCCACTTTTAAGGGAGTTGGCGGACGTTATAACAGTTTCCAGAACTCGCCCGAGCTGCTTCCGCTGGTGGACCGAAGCCTGCTTAAGAGCACTGAGTTCTTTACCGAGGACCAAATCATGGCATACCCCTTTCAGACCGAGGTGAGCCTGCAGGAGTGGCATTATAAGAAAGGTGTTCCGTACCGACCGGCTCACGAAATCATCACCCGGCTTATGCAGAATGTGTCCCGCAACGGGTCGCTGCTGCTCAATATCACCCAGCGTGCAGGCGGAAATATCGACCCTGAGGCCCGACAGATATGTCAGGATATAGGCAGTTGGCTCAAGGTCAACGCCGATGCCGTATATGGTTCCCGCCCGTTTGAGACATGGGGCAATGACAATGTGATCTATACCCGGAACGGAGGTTTTGTTTATGCAATGCTGTACAGTTGGGACGGGAGCGAGGTGAATCTGGATGCTCTTTCAACAAATTCTGCTACCATCGGAAAGGTAAGCAAGGTGGAACTTATAGGGCAGCCCAAGGCGCGTATCAGTTTCAGGCAGTCCGATGCGGGGCTTTCGGTATCGGCCGGAACACAACTGCAGCCTTATGAGGGAATCAGCGATGAACGGCTTGCCAACGGATTCAAGGTCTTGCGGATAACACATGACAAAGCTCTTTTCAATGACGATGACCCCGGGGTGACTACCATCGGATGGGAGCATCGGTGCAACCTGGGCCAGGGCGATTACAACAACGACCTGTATGTATCATCAAACGCAGGCGATGTGTGGCGTACCACATTCTACGGCAAGAGCATGGAACTGATAGCCCCTACAGGTCCGGACTTTAGCGATATGACAATCAGTATAGACGGTGAAATACATACCGTATCACTCAATGATCCAAACGGTTACAAGCCCCAACAGGTTGTGTTCCGATACAAGGCAAAGAAAAAAGGCAACCATACCGTTGAGATAGTAAACCACACAGGTACGGTTGCTATTGACGCGCTTATTTTGAGCCGATCCAGGTGAGGCGGCGCCACAAGCCTTCCAGCGGGCCGCGTTCGTACTTATCGGCCACCTCTATGCGACTGTTCTTGAGTCCTTGAGTCTTGTACATATTCTTTATCTGATTGTGATCTTCTGGACAATCTGGCCGGGATCGATTATGGAGAGCGTGATGGCGTGGTCTGCAAGTTTGTGGTCTAAGGGCAGGGTCATGACGAACTCCTTGCGATTCTCCAGCACCTGGATTTTCCACTCACGTCCCCACTCCTGGAACTTGTTCTCGCATACCACCGGAGAACAGCCGTCCACACTAACGCCGAAGCGGTTGCTTCTGTCATAAGCCACAGGCCATAGCGGAACCACTGATATGCAGATAGTTACAGAATCGGCCTTGCTACCGATATACTCAGCAGGGATGGGTATGCTTATTGAGCCACCGGTCTCAAAATCAAGCGGCTGTCCCATCTGGAGCGCCTTCCAGTCTGTGCCGATGCCCTCAAGCATACGGAACGGTGGGGTTACCTTCAGCCCAGTCAGGTCTATCTTGTTGCTGAACTCGGGATGACGCTGGTTATCGGGCAGACGGAAACGGGTTGTAGGCTCCTCAACATATTCAGGAAGATTCTGGTAAAGTGCAGTATATCCTGGAGTTATCTCGGAAATCATCTGGTTCCACTTACCGTCCAGCTGGGTGTTGTAGCGTTCCAGCAGATTATCCAGCTCCTGTATTGCGTGATTTGCCTGATAGGCATAAAGCACTCTGCCGGTTTCATGATTGGCCTGAGTGTAGAGAAACTTGCGGTTCATCTGGTAGGCCGAATGCAGGCTGTAACCAAGCATCTGGAACAGCGCCGGAACCAGCTCGGGATCAACCGATCCCTCTATCACATCATAGTCAAAACAGATGTCCTGATACTCCACAAGACGCTTCTGGGCGCTTCCGGTCTCAAAAGAGAAGTCTGTGTCATAAAGACGGCTGTACTCCGGTGAGTCCCACTCCATCTCATAGCCCATGAACTCCGGCTTGCGGTCCCATGCCAGGCGGTAATAATGGTCCAGGATATTCTGGAACACGGGTTCAAGGTCATCGCCCTTTACGCCGAAAATGCCGGCCAGCCACCTGGCCTGCCATTTGTTTACATTATCATAGGTGAAGGCATCAAAATCGTATGCCATCTCCATGAACATGGTCATCTCTATCTCCATGGGCTTGATGTCGCCCACGTTGAGCAGCCAGTAACGGTCGGCTCCGGCAGTATAAGCCTTGAGCAGCTCCTCATACATAAGCATGGGGGCGGTGGTGGATATCCAAAGGTTATCATGCGGCACGCCGCAGTAGCTCAGGTGATAATAGACACCGCTGCCTCCGCTGCGTTTCTGCTCCTGGGCATTGCTTACGCGTTTCATGTAGCCGTAGTTGTCATCGGGCCATACCAGCGTGATGTCATCGGGTACACGCAGTCCGGCATCGTAGATGTCAAGGGTCTCCTTGTATGGTACAAATATCTGAGGCAGCTGCCGGGAGGGTTTTTTCTTGTATTTCTCCAGGATGGAACGCTGCTCGCTGAACACTTTCTCAAGTGTACGTGCGCGGTCTTTTGGATCGCTGCTCCCGTGCATGGCCTCATCATGCAGTCCGCGCATGCCCATTGTGTAGATGTTGTCATACTGCGCGGTCTCACGGATGCGGTCATCCAGTTTCCTGAGGATGGTCTCCCTGTTGGTCTCATAGTTCCACTCACCGTCACGCTCCTTGTCCCACTCCGAAAGGGCGGCATTATTGAACAGCAGCGGCTCACAGTGGCTGGTGGTAATCATTATCCCCCATTTATCAGCCACCACCTGGCTTTCCGGATGGCTGTAGAACGCACCTGTGCAGGAGTGCATGGCCGGCGCAAGCATATTGCCCTTGAGACGAAGCACAAGCTCACAAACCTTATCGTATGTCTTTGGGCCGATGTCGCCTAGCTCTTTCTCGTATGTATGCTCCGCCCATGTTTTCAGGCCCCAGTCTTCATCATTCAGAAAAACTCCACGGTATTTTATTGTAGGTGACTTACTTATGTAGTTCTCATTAAAGTCCTTTACCTTGTCTGTATTCTTCTTTACGGGCACATCGGCAAACCAGTACCACGGATTCACCCCTATCTGCTCGCTGATATGGAACACACCGTATGCAAGACCCCTGGCATCGGACCCTGTAACATAGATGTTATCGCCTTCCGTATCAATGGCATACTGCTCCCATTTGCCGCGTAGTTCCTTATGCCGGCCGGTATTCTTTGCTGTAGCCAGAATCACATTCTGTCCCTTCAGCTTCCGGGTACCAACCTCCGGCCTTACTCCCGATACACGCTCTATGTCATCGGCCAGCACCCCGGCAATATGACCAGCCAGCGCCGGATCCTTGG
This sequence comes from Bacteroidaceae bacterium, assembly GCA_045534785.1. Lineage (GTDB taxonomy): Bacteria > Bacteroidota > Bacteroidia > Bacteroidales > Bacteroidaceae > Colenecus. The sequence continues at coordinate 76,393 of JAZSKJ010000017.1, forward strand.
GGCTATAAACTATTGCAGCCTTAGTCAGGTCCACAGCATAGACGGCTGTCACACAAAAGGCAAGAATCACAGGCAGAATCAATCTTTTTAACATAGTTGCGGTCTCAATTAGAATCATTCAAAGATACAGCAAAAAATCAATCCTTCTAAACAAAGGAGGCGATGTGGCGTTATTTTCATATATTTGTAATATGGAAAGAGTTACAGTTACTACCGGCGGAAAAGCATCAGACAGCCTCCTTACTATTCTAAAGAGACTTGAAACCGACGGAACGGTATCTTTAATGGATACCACAGCTCCACCACCCCACGGCAGCAGCACACACATAATCATCGGTGGTCGTAAGATAGAATGGTGGAGAATGCCATCGACTTCACGCGCCTACCCTATGCCCCTTCCTGTCAAGGCCGACTCCTATCGCCAGTTATTTCCGCAACTTTTATCCCCATTCCCATTGTAAAGGATATAAAAGTGAAGTAAACGATATAAAATTGATTGTATTTAGCAAAAAAAACAATTCTCCTTCGTTATTTTGCGGAAAAACAGTTTCTTTTGTAAGCGTATATAACTATAATAAGGTACAATTCATCTGGATAAGAATGGAAAATAGAATCAAAGTAGTTCTCGCGGATAAGAAGAGAACAAACAAGTGGTTATCCCAGCAGTTGGAGTGTGCACCGACTACCGTGAGTAAATGGTGTACCAATGCCAGCCAGCCACCTATGGAGACATTCGTCAAGATTGCAGAACTCCTCGATGTCGATATTAACGAACTGCTGAGAATCGAAAAATGCAAGTGATCGTATTAATAAGGTAGATGACAATTGGTGAGACATGAAGAATTCAATCAAGAGATAATCAAATGATAACAAAAGACGAGATAGAAGAACTGCTGCATAGCACGGAAACCTATCGTGTAGAGCGAACCACGTCAACAGGCGACATGGATAAGTTCCAGGAGGCTATCTGTGCCTTTGCTAACGACCTGCCAAACTCACGAAAGAATGGCTATCTGATATTGGGTGCTTACGACAACGGAGAGTTGTCGGGTCTGAAGGTCACCGATGACTTGCTGAAGAAGATTGCAGCCATACGCAGCAACGGAAACATCCTGCCCATACCTGTTATGAGTGTTGATCGTTTCCAGTTCCCTGAAGGTGACTTGTTGGTTGCTGAGGTCAGTCCGTCTGACCTGCCTCCTGTGCGCTATCGTGGACGTACCTTTATACGTATCGGGCCACGTCGCGACATAGCTACGGAGGCAGAAGAACGCATCCTTGCCGAGCGACGAATGTCATTCATGGCCACCTTCGATACCATGCCTTGTTTGGCAGCAAAACTCTCTGACGTGAACACTGAATTGCTGCGCACAAAGTATCTGATACCGCTATTAGGTAATGAGATAGTGGAGTCAGATAAGCGTCCTATCGAGGAACAGATGGCCGCTGTGGGCATGTATGACACTGAGCACCAATGCCCCACATACGCAGCAGTCGTCTTGTTTGGCTACAAACCGCGCCGTTTCATGCCAGGTCTGTACGTGCAGTATGTGTGCTTCAAGGGCGAGGATGTGACAAGCGAGGTAGAAAATGAGATGCAACTGGAAGGCAACTATTGCGAGCTGCTACCACGTCTGGAATCGCTTTTGGAGTTGTCTGTCATCAAGAAGAAACCCGTTTTCGTTTCCATCCTTCGCGAGGAGATGGTCAGCAACTACCCCTATCAGGCTATCCGAGAGCTGCTCCTCAACGCCTGTATGCACCGCGATATGCAGAGTAATACGCCACTTCGCTTTTATGAGTTTGCCAGCCATCTGGAGATTCTGAATGCGGGCGGCTTGTATGGCAATGCCCGCCCTGAGAATTTCCCCAGTGTGAACGACTACCGCAATCCTCTTATAGCCAGTGCCATGAAGACACTGGGCTATGTGAATATGTTCAACCGAGGTGTAGGGCAAGTCCAGACTGACTTAAAGGAAAATGGCAACCTACCCGCAGAGTTCAACGTTAATCTTATCACGGCATTCAAGGTTGATGTGAAAGTTTCACAGAGCTATACCAACGAAAATGGCGGTAAAAATGGCGGTGATGGCGTAGAAAATGTCGTGGGAAAAGATCTTAATGACGTAGAAAAGCCTTCTGATGTCGTAGATAATGTCGTAGAAAACAAAAAAAATGTCGTAGAAAACATTCTTGCAAGCATATCTAAGAATTCAACCATATCCACAAAAGAACTGGCAGCGATGTGTTCTCTTTCAGAAAGACAGGTACAGCGTATCATGACCAAATTGAAAGAACAAGGTGTTATCCGTCGCATTGGGCCAGATAAAGGTGGACGCTGGGAAATAATAGCACCATAGTCTTTGAAGGAAGATACCCAAGAATACTAATAGAAGTAAGCAAGAATATATACCCTTTTGCACTTCCTAATCAATAAGGGGATTATTAAGAAGCCTCTTAATAAAAGAAGTAAGATGTAAAACGGAACAATATTAAATTAAGTCATGCTAAAGATATATTTAGATTGGAATTGTATCAATAACATACAGACAAGACACCTGGAACTGTATGAACTGATAAAGGAATATGGACATTTGTTCATCTTCCCGTATTCCAATGCACATATTCGTGACCTTATGGTTAGTAAGGATGAGAACAATCCATTTTACCAAAGAGATATAGCTACACTTACTGAAACTTGTCATTCGCATTTTATGGTGACCCCTTCTCACCTGTGCCATGTCCCATGATGCAGGTGAGGTTTGCTTAGTGATAATGTAGAACAATAAAGCAGAAATCGAAAACATTATTGAAATATAGTAAGACGAGATATGAGCGAAAAGCAGAAATACATTGACTTTGAGGCTTACGAACGTGTGGCAGAGCCACATAAACGTGAGCGTGTTTCGACTTGGCGTACTGCAATAGGACTTCAAGACGTAGATGGGCTTCGTGTGTCTGACTATCTGAAGGAAATAGCGGTAAAGCACATTGAGGGCGACATCACCATCGATGAGGTGAGAGAACAGCTACAGTCTTATTATGTGAATGAATGATGAGAACGACACCCATACAAGTACCCGTACAAGTACCCATGCAAGTTCAATCGACATACAACCTTCTTCTGAGAATGTAACGCGTTTGGTATTGGCAATCCTGCCAATCCCCATCATCCCCGTCAACGTTATTTGCTGACGATAAAAGGATTGATGTTGTTGGATGGTAATAAGCCGTAAAAAAGGCATAATAAGCACATAGAAAACATGAGTCCATAAAAAGCAAATGGCGTGTAACTCACCAAAGTCACACGCCATTTGATAATGATTTCTTTACTTATGTGCCTTATTTGACCTCCTCAAAATCTGCATCCTGGATATTGTCCTGAGAGCTGCCACCCTGCTGGGCGCCACCCTGAGGACCGCTCTGGGCACCTGCACCTGCGCCTGCACCGGGCTGGCCCTGGGCGCCGCTCTGCTGGTACATCTGGGCGCTGGCGGCCTGGAAGGCGGTGTTGAGTTCGGCCATTGCCTTGTCGATGGCGGCTATGTCCTGTGCCTTGTGGGCATCCTTAAGGGCGCTGAGGGCGCTCTCGATAGGAGCCTTCTTGTCAGCCGGAATCTTGTCGCCCAGATCCTGCAGCTGCTGCTCGGTCTGGAATATCATTGAGTCGGCCTGGTTGAGCTTGTCAACCTTCTCGCGCTCCTTCTTATCGGCATCAGCGTTGGCCTCGGCCTCGGCTTTCATGCGGTCAATCTCCTCCTTGCTAAGACCTGAGCTGGCCTCTATGCGGATAGCCTGCTCCTTACCTGTAGCCTTATCCTTGGCCGATACCTTAAGGATACCGTTGGCATCGATATCGAATGTAACCTCAATCTGAGGTACGCCACGGCGTGCGGGTGCTATGCCCTCCAGGTTGAACTGGCCGATGGACTTGTTCTGGCTTGCCATAGGACGCTCACCCTGCAGCACGTGAATGGTTACGGCTGTCTGGTTATCGGCCGCGGTTGAGAATATTTCACTCTTCTTGCACGGGATGGTGGTGTTGGCATCAATCAGCTTAGTCATTACGCCGCCCATGGTCTCGATACCCATTGTCAGCGGGGTTACATCCAGCAGGACGATGTCGCCTACTCCGCCCTCCTTGTTAAGGATAGCGCCCTGGATTGAAGCACCTACAGCCACAACCTCATCGGGGTTGACACCCTTTGAAGGAACCTTGCCGAAGAAGTCCTCAACAAGCTTCTGGACAGCGGGGATACGGCTTGAACCACCCACCAGGATAACCTCGTCAATATCGGAGTTGCTAAGACCGGCATCACTCATAGCCTTGCGGCAGGGCTCCAGACAAGCCTGGATAAGGCCGTTGGCCAGCTGCTCGAACTTGGCACGTGTAAGAGTTTTTACAAGGTGACGCGGAACACCTGCTACCGGCATGATGTACGGCAGGTTGATCTCTGTGCTGGTTGATGATGACAGCTCTATCTTGGCCTTCTCGGCAGCCTCCTTAAGACGCTGCAGTGCCATAGGATCGGCAGTCAGGTCGGCACCCTCGTCCTTCTTGAACTCCTCAACCAGCCAGTTGATGATTACCTGGTCAAAGTCATCACCACCCAGATGGGTATCACCGTTGGTGGCAAGTACCTCAAATACACCGCCGCCAAACTCCAGGATGGAGATATCGAATGTACCGCCACCCAGGTCGAATACGGCAATCTTCATATCCTTGTTAGCCTTGTCAACACCGTATGCCAAAGCGGCAGCGGTAGGCTCGTTCACGATACGCTTTACATCCAGACCGGCAATCTGACCAGCCTCCTTTGTGGCCTGACGCTGTGAGTCGCTGAAGTATGCCGGAACTGTGATGACAGCCTCTGTAACCTCCTGGCCCAGATAATCCTCGGCGGTCTTCTTCATCTTCTGAAGTATCATGGCCGATATCTCCTGAGCGGTGTACAGACGTCCGTCAATATCCACACGCGGCATGTTGTTGTCACCCTTGACTACTTTATAAGGTACGCGGGCAACCTCTTTCTGCACCTGATCCCAGTTCTCACCCATGAAACGCTTGATTGAGAACACGGTACGCTGCGGGTTTGTGATAGCCTGACGTTTGGCCGGGTCACCTATCTTACGCTCGCCGCCGTCAACGAAAGCCACGATTGAAGGGGTTGTACGCTTGCCCTCGCTGTTAGCGATTACGACAGGCTCGTTACCCTCAAATACTGAAACGCACGAGTTCGTGGTTCCAAGGTCAATTCCAATAATCTTTCCCATAGTTGTATGTTTTTTATTTGTTTATACTCAAAATTTGACACTAGGCTATGTACAAAACAAATGCCACGGCACTTTTGGGTACCGTGGCATGACATTTGTGACGATTTGTCAGTCGTTCATCATTTCGGAGTCATCGTCGGGCTGGGGCTCTTGAGGGTTGCCCAGGATGGCAGCCATAATCTTCTGCTCCAGCTCATCGGCCAGCTCGGGGTTGTCCTGCATGAGCTGCTTGGTAGCGTCTCGGCCTTGTGCCAGACGGGTATCGCCGTAGCTGAACCATGAGCCGCTCTTCTTGAGGATGCCGTACTCAACGCCCAGATCCACAATCTCGCCGCTCTTGCTGATGCCCTCACCGAACATGATGTCAAACTCGGCCTTGCGGAAAGGAGGCGCCACCTTGTTCTTTACCACCTTGACGCGCACCTGGTTACCAACCACCTCATCGCCGTCCTTGAGAGAGGATACACGGCGGATATCCAAACGGACCGAAGCATAGAACTTGAGCGCGTTACCGCCGGTTGTTGTCTCAGGGTTACCGAACATCACACCTATCTTTTCACGTAACTGATTGATAAAGATGCAGGTAGTATTGGTCTTGTTGATGGTCGATGTCAGTTTGCGCAGGGCCTGGCTCATCAAGCGCGCCTGCAGACCTACCTTGTTGTCACCCATATCGCCTTCAATCTCGGCCTTGGGAGTAAGTGCTGCCACACTGTCAATTACGATGATATCGATGGCCGATGAGCGAATAAGCTGCTCGGCAATCTCCAGTGCCTGCTCGCCGTTATCGGGCTGTGATATCCACAGGTTGTCGATATCGACCCCAAGTTTAGCGGCGTAGAATCGGTCAAACGCATGTTCCGCATCGATAAATGCGGCAATTCCGCCATTTTTCTGGGCCTCGGCAATAGCATGGATGGCCAAAGTGGTCTTACCCGATGATTCCGGACCGTAAATCTCGATTATCCTGCCACGAGGATATCCGCCCACGCCAAGTGCGGCGTTAAGGCCGATGGATCCGGTGGAGATAACATCCACATTCTCAATACTTTCATCACCCAGTTTCATGATAGAGCCCTTACCGAAACTCTTCTCAATCTTGTCAGTTGCAGCCTGCAAAGCCTTGAGCTTTTCACTCAAACCAGCATTCTGAGGGCCTGACGCACCCTCAATCTCTTTTTTTGCCATAATATGACTGTAATTAAATTAGCTAATCCCGAAGCGTGTTCTCCAAGGTATCACAACTCCAGCAGAGTACCATCCGATACTCCAACCACAAAGATAACAAAACGCCGCACAAATTCTCTCTGCGCAGCGTAATAAATTTTCAACAAGTGCAATTGGGGTCAGACCCCTTTTGCACATCAAGGGTGTACCGGACGCACCGGAATTCCAATTGAACGATTAAGCGCATCTATAATACCGTCATCCAAGCCCCAGGCGCCATTGGAAGTTTCAGTTCTCAATTGATTTGTCCAATATAACGCCCCCCCAGCATAAGATGAACCACTACGCCACCCTGCATATGGAAGGAAAATAGACTTGTCTGTATATCCACTGACATTGCTTGTAATCTTATATCCCAAAACACCATTCTGAGTTACCCAAGTCCATGTACAGTTATTAATGAGTTCCTCATATTCATCCACTGAAGGCATACGCCATTCTCCACCCCACACAACATGGGCAAAATCATCGCCCGGATCAAGAACGGACTTGTTATCATAAAAACCATTTTCGCCCTTATCGGGGTCAAAGCAGTATTTTGTCAGTTTGTAATAGGAACCATACCCATTATCCCACTTATATGTATTCCAATTATATGAGTTTTTAGGCTCAGTCTCACCCCATGACACAAACATACCTGCTTCTTCGGGTGATTCAGCACCCACATTGCATGTGGCCCAATTAACACTCAAGCCTAAATCAACATACTCACAAACCGGATTATATTCTTTGACAGTAACAACACACTTATCAGACAATCCATTGCATTCTGCTGTTATTACAGTTGTTCCGATTGATAAACCTGTTACTACGCCATAGGAACTGACTGTTGCAACTTTCTCATCCTGAGATTTCCAGGTTACATTGAATTCACCTGTGTAATCCTCATCGCCGCAGAATAAAGAACAATTCAAGGCAGACCAACAACCTTGCGTAATAGTAATATCCTCCTGGGATATTGACATGGAGGTAACACCTTTCCAGGTTGAAGATGGACAAACAGGACGAACCAATGCACCTAAATCCCTTGATAATACTCCATAAGAGAAATAATCATCTTGTAATAGCATTATATATGCGCTATATCCATATACATCCGAGGTCCAATAAATACCGTCTTCGCCTGCACATTCCAATTCCGTATTTTCACGAAATCCTTTAGCCGGCAGAAATATTGAGTTTCCTTTATAAGCACTGACTTTACTCTCTACCTTGTACCCGGGAATCCCATTCATAACCGTCCATGTCCATGAACAGTGTTCAGTCAACTCATAAACTTCTTCAATCGTTGGTAAACGCCACGTATTACCCCACTCTTGTATTGCGACATCATCATCCGGATCAAGCTCATATAATCCGTCAACATCTCCGTAATCAGAAGTGTAATTGTACTTGGTCAAAGTTTTAGATGTACCTCTGCTCCATTTGTATGTACTCCAGGCATAATTATTTTTAGGCTCAATTTCACCCCAGGCATAATAGTTACCTGCCTCCTCCGGACTGTTGGCCCCGACATTGAGCGAAGCCCAGTTTACAGAGAGCCCCAGATCAACTGCCTCATACTTTGGCGCCTCATTTTGGGTTACCTTAAGGCTAATCTTGGCCGGCCATTCGGTATCGGTACTCATAAGTGTCAATGTTGCGGAGCGTTGACTGCCTGTATTTCTGCTAAACGTGAGTGATACAGCCTGATAACCCTTGCCACTACTTGGCGAAACTTTTATCCATGTAGGGATATCCGTTATCCTCCAGCCCAAATTAGATGCCGCGTCAACATATATCGTGCACGTATTGGCCTTGAACGGAACATCAAGAGAACTGATATCAAGTGCCAGTCTTTTGTAATCTGAAGTAGCCCTCAGCTTCTCGCTGATAGCATCATCATCGCAAGAGCAAACCAGCAGCAACGCAGTCAACAAATATGTCAGTATGCCTATCCTTTTCATCTCACTGCGCTTTAAAAGTAAATGCAAACGCCCATATTCTGGTACAACCCTTTCAGGCCTTTGGTAACGGCTTTGTCGTTCTCATTCAGCTTTGAGGCAATTCGGCCCATCTTGACTGGAATGTTATACCCGGGAGTATAGAATAGTGACACATGTTGGAATGGAGAAAACTCCACCTTCAAATCCAATAACGCACACAGCACATAACTCTTTTTGACCGATGTCCCTCCTAACAAGTCCGATGATTCATCCATTTTGCTGTGCATTCCCTGATACATGATACCCGTTTGGGGAGTAATCCTCAATCTACGGAACGGAATAATCCCGTAACCCAGTCTCACACTGTAATGCTTGTCTCCATCAAAACTGTAACAATAATAGTAGCTGTCAGTTCCGTCCACAACACCGTCACCGTTCAGGTCTTCGGGAGTAATAATCCAATATCCATAGATATTATCATCGTAGCACTCCATCCCGAATGAACAGTTGAACTCAAGATTATAGTTCTTATAATAGACACCTGCCTGAATATTGGCCGAACAAAAGAACGTGAACTCATCCTTGGGCACACCACTTTCGGGGTAAAGATACCAGCCGGCATAATAATTGGTAGGTTCAAAAAACTTTTTGGCCTGAGTGGCCTTGACCGGTTTCTCTCTTACCGTCTTGACCGGAGGGCTGGTAACGGACTGTTCTGTAGTTACATTACTTATCAGACTGATCTTGATCTGTGTAACCTGAGCATCCTGCACGGCAACCAGAGTAGAATAAACCATGTATCCTTCTTTACGCAACTCTAGATTATGCTCACCCACCTGGACCTCTTTTGAAAGCATTGGCGTAGTACCGGACTCTATGCCATCAATAAAAACCGTAGCCTCTATAGGATCACTCTGTATCTGAATCCTTCCGTACAATGGCAGAGGTTCCGGTACCGTCACCGTACGCTCCTCGAGTTCACGAACGGTCAGTGACAGTAGACGCGTCTGATACCCTTCTCGCTTAGCCTCCACCTTATACAATGCAGGTGCAAGCTGGCCTGTCCACGTTCCGGTACCTTTCTTCTCATCATTCACATAGATATCGGCCTCCTCCATAGCACATTGAATAGTGATTGTGGCCATCGATGATGAAAGATTCACCTCCTTCATGATTTTCTCCGCGCCCACCTGAATGACTCCGGCATCGGTCTTATATCCAAACAGTTCCACACGGTATTCATGTGGACCGTATGAAAGCAGTTGTGATACAGTACCGTCATTCTGCGCCGTAAATGCGGTACCGTCAATATATACTATTGCATTGGTGGGATTAAGTTTAAAGGTAACATACTGTGCTGCAAACTCATCCTCAATCACGGTCTTTACGCGGCCCGAAAACAGCTTCATCTCATAAGTACGGGCCTTCTCAATAGGAACGGGGAAATAATAATCGCGCAACACCCCCAGCTGCTGATGCGATATGGTTATCTTCTGTAATCCGTAAGGAACATATATCCAGACCTCGCCTGTTTTCTGCTCGCTCTTGACTATACCCATCATACCACCGTCAAACACAAATCCGGTCTCTGACGTTACCACCTTAATAAGAGCCGCCACCTCACCGTTCTGGTCCTGCTCCATGGTACCAAACGTATTGGCCGTAAGATCATTAGGCAGGAGTTTAAAACTCTCCACCGATAATGTCTGGGCTTTTAAAAAGGAACACAGAACAATAAAAAGGAATGTAGGCAGTAGTCGGAACAGTCTCATATGAGTATCATCTTGGGTTTTTAGTTTAACCAATCCTCTGTCGTGGTGTCATATGTAATTACGTTTGGTTTAATTGTCAAACTGATGTTGTATTTGATGATGTTTGCGTTGGGTGCTACAGCTACAAAATCATATCTTTTACCTTGATATCCACAAAACTACTCTTTACAACCTGATTCTTGTGATAGGCATAGTCATAATACTGCGGTTCAGCCTGACCTACTACTTCTACGCTGATGTCATCAAGATAGCAGTTAATACTGGCGTTCTGCATAGACAGGTTCAGCACAAACACTCTGTCATCGGAATATTTGAGTGTATAGTCAAACTCAAACGTCTGCCAGGATGTTGTAAACTGGGGCGCCGTAAATGCTGTATATCCGATATTGTTTCCTGGTACTGTATGGACCTCAGTAGTGGTCTGCAGTGGTTGATCTGCCATAAGTCTCATTGATATGTGCAACATGTCACCGGCCTTAAATGACTCGTCCAACACAATCATGAACTGATTTATATAAATCTCTTCGGGATTAGGAACTGTTGTCACCAGGAAACACTTGTTTGCCTCATTATAAGGATCATCAACTATACGAGGACTGACCCAGTCATGAATCTGGTCGTCATAATAATCCTTTACTACTATGGAAATATGGTCAGAATTCAAAACTTCCTGTTTATACTCAGTGTAACTGTATGTATTACTACCAACTGGTTCTTCATAAACAGGACGTATTGATGCGCAGACAGCCCTGCCTGTAACATAATCCTTACCAAACTCTTCCTCTTTGAATGATAGGCTCCAAGCACAATCAGTTGATTCCGTATACAGGGCATTTGACCAGTAATAACCACTCTGGCCTTTCTCGCCCATGTAGTTGGCTCCATAGCTTCCTGCGGCAGGCAGGAATATGGAGTTGTTGTTGGGAGCAGTTACCAGATAGCCGTTATGTCCGTTCATCTGAGTCCAGGTCCAGTTGCAGTTTGTAAGCAGCTCCTCATAGTCACTGATGGTAGGAATACGCCAGCCTTCACCCAGAGTAGCATAGGCAGCATCATCGGCCTGCTCAAGTACAGTCAGGTTATCTACAGTACCTCTGTCACCATCAGTATTGTATTTGGTCAATGTAGTTGAAGAACCGCCCCAAGTGTATCTTGTCCAGTAATACTCTTTCTTGGGTTGCGTCTCACCCCATGCGTAGTAGTTTCCGTAACCGTCGGGGGTGGTTGCACCAAGGTTGCACGATGCCCACTTCACGCTAAGGCCCATATCCACATAATCAGAACTGTACTGAACCGGAGTAGGCGTCCATGTGGTTGACGGGATGACGGGGCGGATGGAACCTCCAATGGCACGGGTGTAACCGCTCATGGTTACCACTCCTGAACGCTCGCCAAGGCACCATGCGCCTATACAGTTGTTCTGGAACAGTTGGCTGGACCAGTAGTTCAGTACATCGGAATACATAGTACTGCCGCTGCGGTATCCTGACAATGGCAGGAATATGGAGTTACCCTCATAACCGCTTACACGGCTTGTGACAAGGTAACCTTCTACACCGTTCACTTCAGTGAGAGTCCAGGTACAGTTGTCTATCAGTTCCTCAAATTCATCCTTGGTGGGCATACGGAAATTGCCGTATCCGTTCAGCATGACATATGCTGCATCATCCTCAGGAAGCAGGTAGATTTCCTCATCGGTGTAGCCGTCCAAGCCGTGTTCGCTGTCATTACAGTATCTTGTCAGAGTCGCGCCTGAACCGTTACTAAGAGCATATGTTGTCCAATTATAGACATCCTTGACTGTTTTCTCACCCCATGCGTAATAATTACCATACTGCTCAGGTGACATGGCGCCCAAGTTACATGTAGCCCAATTCACACTAAGACCCAGATCAACATAATCTGTTACGGGAGTATATTCATAAACATCTACCACGCAGACAGCAACCATGCCGTTATAGCTTGCCCTGATAACAACACCGCCAGGCGAGATACCGGTTACAATTCCCTGCTGGTTCACAGTAGCTATATTGTTGTCGGCCGATTCCCATTCTGCATCAAACATGAAGGAGTAGTCCCTGCTGCCGCTCCATAAAAATGCAGTCAGAGCCACGGTACCGTTCACAGTTACTGATGTAGCACTCTTACTGATACTTATAGAGGTTATTCCAGGCCATGTATCCGACTTGGCTACCGGACGGACAGATATGCCGGCATAACGTGGATACATATAATTTGCAGAACGGGCTGCCCCATAGAAAATTGAGGCATATGTGTTTGTTCCAGTGGAAATTGAATTTACCCAATAAACACCGTATTCACCATATTCCAGTTCATCTCCTACAATAGAGCCTGCACAAGGCAGGAATATGGATCGTCCCTCATATCCTTCAACCTGACTCGTTACCCTGTAACCATTAACACCATTGAGTGTCTCATCCTCCCAGTTGCAATAACTGAGTAGTTCATCAAATTCCTCTCTCGACGGCGTGCGCCACTTATCACCCCAGAGTACATGAGCCACATCATCCTGCTCTTCAAGCATATACTTACCGTCAGTAAAGCCGTTGTTGCCGTAATCTTCATACAGACAGTACTTGGTCAGCGTATTTTCAGAACCGTTACACCAACTGTAATTGCTCCAGTTATAAGTGCTCTTGGTGTATGTCTCACCCCATGCATAGTAGTTTCCGTATGACTCAGGACTGCCGGCACCTACGTTGAACGTAGCCCACAGCACGCTCAGGCCCAGGTCAACACCCTCATAGGTATCAGGTACATCGGGATTATCAGGATTATCAGGATTGTCAGGTTCCTTAGGCTTACCGTCCTGGACCACCTCAAGTCTTATAAAGGCTATCCAGTCATTGTCAGTGGTTATCACCTGCATAACCTGCCTTCTTCTTGAGGTCGATGTGTTCTCGCTGAAATATATTGTAACTGTACCCGGACCTGTTCCTCTGCTGGGAGCTACTGTCACCCAGCTGGGTATATCTATTATCTCCCATCCCACTCCGTTTGACGCTTTTACAGTCACAGAGGTCTTTGAAGATTCATAACTGGTGGTGATATAGTTGGCAGAAAGATAGAGTGACTTGGCATCGGATGATGCGGTAACCCCTTGGATCATCTTGTCCTCAATACATGAACTGATGATGAAAAGAGGCATAAGCAATAGTGCCAGAAGCTTGATTGTCTGTTTCATACCTGTTGCTTTTTCAGAATACCACATTTAAACCCATGCTCACCTTGAATCCGTCGGCATACTTGCTGACAGATTTATCATTCTTATCCAGATAATCTGCTATCTCACCCTCCTTGAGCGGAAGCATATAACCTGGAGCAGCAAATAATGACAAATGCTTTGAAGGAATCCACTCAAGCTTTAATGCTGCTACGGCACCTGCGTAAAATGTCTTCTTAGCCCCTTTGTCCCCCGATTGCTGGAACAGTTCATCTTGAGTGCTCTTAAGCTGGGTAACAGAAATACCGGCCTGAGGTGTCAGACGCATGGTACGTCCAATCCCTATTCCGTATCCTATCACGCCCGATACCGTATAGTTGAACTTCCAGTCATAAGCATAAGTTTCTGTCTTGTCCTGTAAATCAGTACTTAATGAGATCCAATAGCCCTGAATTGAACGCTCATGGAATCCCAACTCACCCTGGACATTGAAATTACCAACATAGAATCCCAACTGAGCTCCATAAGCTGCCAGCTTTCCGGGAACATACATACCGCCCAGATAGAAACAGCTCTTCTTATAGTTGGGCACTTTTATGTTGACCACATCCTCTCTGAGCTTGTTTATGTCAAGCTTGTCATCGGCCTTTTCGTCTGTGGCAGTCTCCTTCTGGGTATCGGTCTGACGACGGCGGCTGGTGTTTGCGGCTGCAGGTACCTGGCCGGTCTGTACCAGGCGGGCGCTTACCTGAGCTACCTTGCTGTCCTCAACCAGCACGTAGGTCTCATAGTCCAGATATCCGTCTTTGCGTACGGTTACCTTGTGGTTTCCGCCGCGGACATTGCCCTGCAGGTGAGGAGTCTGCCCTACTTCAACATCATCTATCAGGATTGTGGCATCTAATGGAGTACTCTGAACCTGAATGTGACCATACACAGGTATGGGTTCCGGAAGCGTAAAGGTGCGCTCCTCATTCTCACTCACGGTTATGGCCATGTTACGTGTCTGGTAGCCCTCAAGCTTGACCTCAACCATATACATGCCAGCAGCGAGCTCGCCTGTCCAGGTGCCCTGGCCGTATTTCTGCTCGTTGACCCAGATCTCGGCCTCCTCCATGGAGCAGTTCAGCGTGATCTTGGCTTTTGATGAGGTTAGTACAATCTCCTTGGTGATCTTTTCCGAGCCTACTGAGATTGTGCCGGCATCGGTCTTGTATCCGGGCAGCTCGACCCTGTACTCATGATCTCCGTACGATAGCAGCTGTGTCACGTTTCCGTCCGATTCGGCCATATGCGGCACACCGTCAATGGTGACGGTTGCGTTGGCGGGAGTTACGTGGAATATGACGAACTGGGCCGATAACTGGTCATCGACAACGGTCTTGAGACGGCCCGAGAGCAGTTTCATCTCATATGTGCGTGCCTTCTCGATGGGAACCGGGAAATAATAGTCACGCAGTATACCCAGCTGCTCATGCTTGATGGTTATTTTCTGTAATCCGTGCGGTACATATACCAGGATCTCACCCACATCCTGCTTTGTGGCTACGATGCCCATCATTCCGCCGTCAAAGACAAAGCCCTTCTCAGGAGTTACCACGCGGATAAGTGCTGCCACCTCACCGTTCTGGTCCCGCTCCATAGTGCCGTAGGTGTTTGCCGTAAGGTCATTCTCCAGCAAGCGGAAACTCTCCACCGACAATGATTGTGCACGGGTAAGGTTGCACACCAGCAACGGCAATAAAGACAACAACAACCGGAATTTTCTCATTTCAGTACTTGGGACCTTACTAAAATATTACAAATATAACACTATTGTAAGTATTTCACAATCTTTAAGGGCTTTATTTGAAACGAAAGTCCGGTTGTCATTTCTTACCTGACCAATGTCTTCTTGCCGTCAATAATCAGTATTGAAGGTGTATCACCAACCTGTGGCTTATAGTCTGAATCATTGGACAGCTTGCGGCCGTTAAGGTCATAGACGCCACGTCTCATAACATCAGAGTCATCTATGAAGATGTTGTTGATGTCTGTTATGGTGTTGTTGAGCATATCCCTGATGGGCGCCATTGAAGTTCCTGATACCACATACGCCTCAAACGGTCTGAGCCTGCGCAGGTCTTTCACAAAGACGCTGCCTTGCTTGTGTCCCTGATACTCTGTGCCGGTATTCAGCTCACTGCGGCCGTTGCTGGTGCTGTTGCCGTAGTTGGGTACGAACTTCTTGTCAGCATAACCTGATACCTTGACATCGGTAGTGGCCTCTACAATCACATTTGTGGCCTGGAACGTAACCTCACCTGCCAATATGTACTTATCGGCATAGATCTCATTGTTGGGCATGCAGATTATGTACGGGGTGTTGGCCTCGATCTTATCGGCAGGTACAAATCCGTTTTCTGTCAGTTTCTCAAGCCAGAACGGTTTGTCTGTGTCTGTTGCCGCACCGAACGGAGCCATCTTTCCGTTGGTGGCATGTGTTATGCCGGATACCGTGAACGGAAGGGCTATACTCTCCCATCCCATGCACTGACCCTTAACGGTCTGCATGGTATAGGTGTGGGTATAGGTTGCCTTGCGGGCTGTGAAGGCTACAGGACACCAGAAATCACTGGTTTCTGAGTCTGTCAGTGTGAGCTGGTCTGTTATGTTGTTCACAATGACGTTCACAAATGCACCGGCACGGACATTACTGCCGCTCTTTACATACAGGAGCAGGTTGGGTTTCTGGGCATCACCCAAAAGATCATCAGGCACCATGATGTCTGAGTTCCACAGTACTGCGGCAATTGCGTCACAGCTGCCCAGAATGTTCTTTCCTACCCATTTCAAGGTGGCGGGAGTGCTGAATGAGACTATATCGGTACCGCTCAGGGCTCCGTCGGGCAGGCTGTCGGCCGATACCTTTGACATATCCAGGTGCTTAAGGCCGCGTATGCTGCGTAAGAAGCTGAAATCACGAGAGTTGGCCTTACCCTGCAGGGTCAGTTCATCCAGGTCATCGGTTCCGCACCACTCAAAGGCCTTTGCTATTGATCCGGGCTCCGAGATATAGACATCCTGACCGTTGTAATAGCTGGGCAGAGTGAACTCACTGCACTCAGAGTCAATGAAGTTATCCCTTACGGTATATGCCTTGACCGTGCACAATCCATCAAGCAATCTGGCACCGGAATACAGTTCTGAATTCTTGTCCGGCACATTACCGTTCAGGGTAAAGTATATGCTTGAGTTCTCTGTCGTGGTTCGCATTGTGACCTTATGACCGTCAAAACTGATCTCGGGAGCCACACACTTGAAGTATGCGGGCTCATATGCACCAACCTCAGAATCATTGAAGGCTGTCTTGACAGCATATGCCTTGACTACCCTGTTGTCTGTAAGAACGATAGGAGCATTATATACGGCCGATGTAGCACCGGGATCTTTTCCGCCTATCTCATAGCGTATGACTGATCCGGGAGTTGAGCATGATAATGCAAGTATGCCCTCTGTAAAAGCGAATTCAGGAACGGCCACCGTGAACCAGTTGACGGTATAATCGGCCACATCCGAGTCAATCATATCGTCTCTGACTGCATACGCACGTACTGTCTGGTTATACTCCAGTTTGACAGGAGCGGTGTAGAGCGTTGATGTGACACTGGGTACAGAGCCATCGGTCGTGTAATATATGCTTGCACCCTCTGTCGATGCAGTTATGGTGAGCATGTTGTCAGTGCATGAGAACTTGGGGTCTACGCACTTCTGGAGGTCATATTCGGTAACGGTTGAGTTGTTGAAATCACTCTTTACCGCAACTGCCTTGATGGTGCAGACCTGATCAACAGTAAGCGGTCCGGAATAGACATTACTGCTATTGATAGGATCAGTTCCGTCTGTAGTATAGCGTATCTGGGCACCGTCTGTGGTGCAGCTCATCTGCATCTTACCGTTCACGCGGCTTATCACAGGAGTTACGCATGTAAAGTAGTCTGGTGTATATGAGCCAACCTCAGAATCATTAAAATCTGCCTTTACGGCAAACGCCTTGACCACCTTGTTGTCTGTGAGAACAATGGGAGCGGTGTAGACAGTCTTTGTGGTATCGGGCTCAGCGCCTCCTATCACATAGTATATCGTTGAGCCTGGTGTAGCGCACGTGATAGCCAAAATGCCCTCTGTGAACGCAAATGCAGGCTTATCGACGGTGAACCAGTCAACGGTATAGTCCGATATTTCCGAATCAACCATGCCTTCCTTGACCGTGATGGCATGCACCTTGACGTTACGTTCCAGACGGATTGGATTGGTATAGAGTGCCGATTCGTCATTAGGCACGGAACCGTCCAGTGTGTAACGGATAGCGGCATCGGCCGTTGTCATAGACATGGTGAGCACATTGTCAACACACTCAAATGTGGGTGCCGCACACTTACCCAGATCATAGTTGACAATATTTGAATTGTCATAACCGGACTTGACGGCTATCACCTTCATTGTGCAGATGACATCTATCTGCACAGGCTCCGTATATACAGTTCCGTTTATTAGCGGATTGGTGCCGTTAATGGTGTAGCGTATCTCGGCTCCCTCTGTAGCGCAGGTTATCTGCATCTTTCCGTTTACACGGCTTATCTGCGGATCTGCCACCTTGTAGTAATCAACAAAGAGGGTATCGCGCCATGAATCAATGAAATGTTCACATACTCCATACGCTATAATCATATCATTATGATCAAGTGAGAACGGTTCTGTGTAACGGTTGCTCTCTGGGGTAGGATCACCTCCACCTACAGTGTAATAGACTACTGCCTCTTCCCTGCTGGTTGTGATGGTAACAAGACCTGTCTTTCCTGAGAAACTCATGACAGGCGGATCCAGCCTGAACCAGTCAACTTCATATTCACTCACACTTGACTGTATATAGCCGCTCAGGGTAGCGATTGCACGGATTGTACCGTTCATCTCCAACTGCACGGGAGCGGTATAACGGTTGCTTTGATCGGTGGGTTCAGAACCGTCAAGAGTGTACCAGATAGTTGCACCCTCTAATTCAGAGGTAATGGTCAGCATGTCATCTGTCACGCTGATTCTGGGTTCCGGACACTTGACGCCGGTTACGTTGATGAACTGTGATGCCGCGCTTGACGGATTGTAGTTGTCACGCTTGGCCACAGCACGAACAGTGCAGTTGTCAGTTACACTGAACGGCCCTGAATACAACGTACCATCCGTTAGAGGATCTGAACCGTCAACGGTGTAATATATCTTGGAGTTCTCAGTTGCAGTGCTGATATATACCTGCAGGTCATGGAACGATATGACAGGTTTCTGGACGGTAAAGCTGTTTATCTTCTGCACCACGATGTAAGAATCGGCCAGACCGTCATACTTGGCAACGAACTTGATGACACCGTTCTGTTTGAATTCAAACGGAGCCGTATAAACAGTGCTTGACTCAGTAGGATCAGTTCCGTCTGTGGTGTAGTAGATTGTGGCATTTGCATTATCACAACTCAATGTTACCAGTTCATCAGTATAATCTATTACCGGAGTGGGTACAAAGTTGTTGGTCTGCATAAAGCGCACAGATATTACATCGGCGGCATTGGCATCATCTGTCACCTCATCTGTAACCACTCCATAGTATGATGCACCCTTGCTCAGTGCCATCCTGTACGGGCTGGTGACTGAAGACGGTTCAATAGTATTATAAAGACTTCCGTCCTTTGTAGAGAACAACAGAATCCTGCAATTCTGTGACGCACTCAGATAATATGGACCGGATTTTTCAACCTCAATACGGAATACATCAAAATCACCGCTGTTACGTTTGTCAAATGTCACCGTCTGCTGCAAAGCTAAAGCTGTGGCCTTACGGCGTATGGTATCATCCTCGTCATAGGCATACGTAACGGGGGCCGACCACAATCCGGACTTCTTCTTGAACTGCAGTCCGAATCCCACATTTGTGGTACGGGTCATTATGACGGAGTCATTCTCAGTATTGAATGTGAATGAGCAGTTGTCATCAACCCTGGCCATCTGAGTCAGCTCCGGTATATCGAAAGTGAAGTCACGCATCTCATATTCATTATCCTCAGGAATCTCCACATATTCTGACACATAGTTGAAGTTGTAACGGTATCCAACCAGAGGAGAATCATCCTCCACATCCATGCTTTCATAGTCAGGAATGTAGAATATCCAACTCTTTATTCCACTGGGAATTCCGGTATTGGTCAGAGTACGATAATTGAACTGATGCAATCCCTCTTTAAGGTCATCAATATCAATAAACAGGTATTCAGGTGATTCAGGTGCCATATAAGATACCGTTCGGCCTGAATAGTCATTGTCAATCCAGTACTCATAACCGGTTATTTCACAATTGGCATCAGTTTCAAACTGCTTGTAGAACAGCAAACTCTTGATTGAGCCATAAATACCGGCTTGGTTTGCTTCTCTGTAATACAGGAAATGCGCACCGGGAGTTAAGTCGCTCACATCTACTGTAAATGACTGTGTGGTATTACTTGATGACGTTCTGGTTCGGCCCGCATAGTCATTGTCTATCCAGTACTCAAAACCGCTCAGCCCGGAGACTACATCCGTATCAGATGATTTATAGAAAAGCAGGCTCTTGATTGAGCCATAGATACCGGCCTGGTTCGCTTCTCTGTAATACAGGAAATGGACACCGGGGACTATGTCGCTAACATCGACCGTGAATGACTGAGTGGTATTACTTGATGACGTTCTGGTTCGGCCCGCATAGTCATTGTCTATCCAGTACTCAAAACCACTTAAGCCAGATGTTATTGCAGGATCCTCAGATTTAAAAAACAGCCACTGGTTTACCTTACTGACCTGACCGCTGGAGTTAGAAGCCCTGAAATAGAGAAAATGTGCACCGACATTCAGACTGCTCACATCAACTGACAGATTCAGCGTTCCGTCTGCCTGTGTCCCATAGCCGGTAGTCTTTCCTGTATAATCATTATCCACCCAATACTCATAACGGCCTACGGTCTGGCCGACCGCAAGCTGTGCTATAAGCAACAGGGCAATAATATATACAATGCGTCTTTGCATAATAAGACCTTTTCTCTATAAAAGGATATTAATTGGCAGTTACTTTAAGTGTTACAGAGAGCTGTTTGGTGTCATTGTCTATCTGTATGCTGCTTTCTGTAACCTTGGGGCCTTTCAGTTCAAGTGTAAACGGATTGGTGCCACCATAGCACCCTACAATAGTTCCGTCCTGACCTAAATAGCCATTAGTTTTGAGGGCTGCAGCATCAAATCTGCATTCAATTTTTCCATCTTCCGGTATTAAATAATTTTGACCCGAATAATCATTAATATAGCATGCTTCAACTACTGTTGTACCTTCATCGTAGTCTAAATCATCATACAAGCAATTGATAATATTACTTTCATATAATTTCCCACTTGTAAAACGGAAAATTGAGTTTGTAAAAGAAATGTAATCACCATGGTTACCTGGGTCGATTCTATATATATTACAATTATTTATAACAATAGATGCTGTAGGAAGAAGGTAGGTATAATTTGATCCCCCATAATAATTATAATGATTTAGGCAATATATTTTTGAATTAACGCACGTCAAACCTAGCCAAAACTTACTCAAATACAAATTCTCGGTAATAAAAACCTTATCTAATAAAGCGTTATTGACATCGGCAATGGCATATATGCTCTTGAACCTGCACTGCTTTATCTGGAGTCCATTAAGTGCGGACTTTATCATTATTTTCGCATTGCTCAGGAGGCCCTCAAGCAAAGCGCTCGTAAGGGTTGGTGCGTCAGGTATATCCACAATAATATCGCCTCCTATACGTGTCATCTGACCGCTGCCGCGTACGGTAATCTTCTTGGTAATGGTAAATCCGTCAAAATTACCTTCAGACAGATATATGGTATCACCGTTAACTGCTGCTGTAAGAGCATCGTTCAAATTACTTGCATCGTAGAGAGTAACGTTTCCGTTATGATGAAGCAGGCACTTGGCGGTGCTTGCAAACGTAGCCACGCTCACTGAGAGCATAAAAGCCAGAATCAATGAAAACTTTTTCATAATCGTTATTTTTTTATTTATTCTTAT
Source organism: Bacteroidaceae bacterium (assembly GCA_045534785.1). GTDB lineage: Bacteria > Bacteroidota > Bacteroidia > Bacteroidales > Bacteroidaceae > Colenecus. Next base: position 97,891 of record JAZSKJ010000017.1, read on the forward strand.
CGTTTTGGAGTTAATGCCGGCGGTGTGTTGTCATCCTGATCCGGTTTTGAGCCGAGAGTTGTGAATGACACCTCCTCACTGTATGAGGTGCCGTATGAGTTGACAGCATAGCTGCGTACGTAATACGTAGCGTCCGATTCCAGTTCACTCATTGTTGTTGTGAATGAACCTGATTTATTATTGTTGTCACCGAATGTGACCTTAGTATCGTTCAGACCCGGATTATGATTCCGGCTCAGACAAATGCCGTACTCCGTTACCTCAAACGGCGATGAGTAGGTGCCTGACACCTTTGCCGAGTATTTTGTCACCTCATCAATAACAGGTGCACTCAGCACGGGAGCAGCTCCTCCGCTCTGTGTTATTGTACAGGTAAGCACCGCACGTGATGTCTTGAAGGTGATGATGGCTGAACGTGCATTGACCGAGTGGTTCATATCACACATGATGCGCACAGTAGTGCCGCCGTTACCGGTAAGCTGGTCCGGAGTGGCCCATACGGCATCTGATGAAGCAGTCCACGAAGCATCGCCCGAAAGCGTTACGGGCACCTGGTTTTGGCCGGCATCAATCGTAACTTTCTCTGGAGTGAGTGACAGCGTGGTAACCCGCTGGTCCTGTGTTACCGTTACTGAAGCCGATGATGATACGCCCTGTACGGTAAGCACGGTACTCCTTACAGATTCTGTAGTATTGGCATATACTGTCAGCGTGATATCCATATTGCCGTCACCCGATGTACGGTCTAACGTAAGCCAGTCTGTTATGCCGGTTACTGTCCATCGGGAGTTGTTGTGTACGGCTATGCTTTGCGTACCTCCATCGGACGTAAAGTCCAGTTTATCAACATCAAGGGTTAATGACTCGGTAGCTGCTGACTGAGTGACTTGTATCTCAAACTTCAATCCGTCCGGGGTAGATATGGTGAGTACGGCACTGCGTGACTCAAGAGCTGACGGATTGGATTGTATGCTCAGGTTGACCTTGACATTGCCGTTGCCCGATGCAGGCGATACGCTGAACCATGAGGGCATGCCTGTGATAGTCCATGAGCAGTTGGAACTTACTTCAATTGTGGCCTGTGTCTGGTTTCCGCCGATGGTTATCTGTGACGGAACATTAAGGAAATCAGAACTGCTGTAGAAATCATCTATTCCTCCGTCATCACCGCCGCCACAGGCAGTGTACAAAGAGAGGCAAGCCAACAGTATTGTGAATACTCTGGACAGAACCTTAATCTTTAATATGTTGACTCTCTTACCCATCCTGAATCAGAAATTTACGGTGAATCCAGCTGATGCGGCAAATCCGCCTTGCGTAAGACCGCATTTGTCATACACAGTGGAATAAGATTTATTCTCACCGACAGCAGCCATATACTCCGGCCTTACAAACAAGGCCAGGTGTTTGGTGGGGAATATGAACAGCTTGCCGCCAACTGTTAGAAACGTGCCTGACGCACCGTTACCCAACTGACCTGTACCCGATACGCATGTACCGCTCAATGTAGCCATTGTCATACCCACTTGAGGCGTGATGCTGAGACGTGATGAGATGCGCACCTGATAACCCAGTCTGACTCCCATCTTGTTCTCCTTATACTTCATCTTGCTGTAGAATGAGTTGTCACTCTTGTACCATGATATGGTCTTGGTTGATGTCAAGCCCAGGCTGTAACTGAGCTCCAGGTCCACATTATAAAGGGTTCCGCCTATGATGACAAGAGCGCTGGGCATCTGTGATATTGTTGCGCCACCGCCCAGATAGAACTGGTTCTTGCGTATGAACGGAAAGTGTTCCAGACGTACGGTATCCATCGTAATGGCATCACGTGTTATTTCGTACTCCTTTTCCAGATCTATATAGCCGGGGCGTGTAAAGGTTACCGTATGGCTGCCCACTCTGAGTTTCTCCTGATTATCAGGTGTAAGGGAGCCCACGTTCCTGTCTGTTATCGTTACCTTGGGTTGCGGGACATGAAGCAGCAGATATCCGCTGTATGGCTCCGGGGCTGTTACATCAAATATATTCCTGCCACCCTGCTCTACCTCTATTATTGTGGTTGCATCACTGCAGTTGAATTTCTTGGTTTCAACAACATATTTTCCGGCCATAAGTTCTGTTGACCATGTGCCGACGCCCTGACGCTGGCCGTTATACCAGATCTCGGCATTATCGGCTACCCTGACACGGACCTGGTTGTAGAGGTATGACTGGTCCTCCATATCTATGCTTATGGCGGGCTGTGACTCTTCTGTCACGTTGACACGGACCTCGCCGTACATCTTGTCCTTCTGGGCAACGATACGGTGATCACCATATACCATATAATATTGTGTGATTGGTGTTGTTCCGATGGTATCGCCGTCAACCATAACGACTGATCCGCTCTGGCTGCTCACAATGTTCATGTATCGGCCTACACCGGGATTGAGCACCATCTCATAGGTACGTGCGCCCTCTATAGGGATTTCAAAGTAGTAGTTTCTCAATACTCCGTACTGCGGATGGTTTATGGTGATGCGCTGAACGCCCATAGGTACATAGACCCACCATTCACCGCCCATCTGGCGTGTACGGACTATACCCATGGATCCTACATCAAATGTAAATCCTGTTCCGGATACTACAATCTTGATTAGGGCTGCTACATTGCCGTTCTGGTCAACCTCTGTAGTGCCGTTGGTGATGGCTGTGAGGTCATTCTCAAGTGCACGAAAAGACTCTACGTTCATGTTCTGGGCAAGAACCTGAACGCCGGACATGAGCATTGATACAACAACCAGTTGTCTTAATGCTGATGTAAGTCTTATATTTCTGTTTTTATATTTCAAGGCAATGTCGTTTGTTTTTTAGAAGTTAGGAAGACCTTTGAAATCGGGATCACGTTCAGGCTGCCATACACGGACCTTGATGATTGGTTGCTTGGGATCGTTCAGGTCAACCATCAGGAACAGGTAACCGGTATCACCGTAGTTGCTTGAGTAGTAATCCTGCTTGATCTGGATACCGTAAACCTCACCTCCTACTCCGGCCTTTACTATGTCATTCTCGGCAAAACGGATGTTGATGAACTCGTTGCTCTCAAAGCAGCGCTCCAGGTTGCGCAGATACTGCTCCTTGGATTGGCGTGTCAACTGTACATACTTGTTGTTCAGATACTGACGGCCTGCATCATCGGTACTCTCCGGGCGGGTAACAACCTTACCGGTTATGATTACGGCATTATCGTCAAATACCTGACGCAGGTAATCAAGACGCTTCAGTGAGTATGCGGTCTTGTAGTTCTCAAGGAACTCTGTAAGGATTTTGCGGGCATATTCACCCCAAGCTACATGATGAAGTATATCATCGGCTGCCTTCTCGTCAAGTCCGAATGCCAGGCAGTCTATCTTCTTGTCGGCATTGAACGTAAAGGTTATGTTCTCTACAAACTGGCGGTTGTTGTTGAGGAAAGAGAAGTTGATGGGGATGCTGCGGCATACCACCTCATCACCAATAGCCATATAAGTGGGAGCCGGAGTGCCTACTATACGTCCCTTTCCGTAAGATACCAGTTTGTCAAACATATCCTGACCATCAGCAGAGAAGAGATCCTTTACGGAATCATACTTGCCGGTCTTGATGGAATTCATCACCTTGTCCATGATCTCTGCATACGGCTTGGACTGATCGGCATCAAGAAGGGTAAGAGAATTCCTTGGGGCCAGAACCGTCTGAGACTGGACATCGTCCAAAACCGGATCAATCTCAATATCTACCGATGCTTTCTGTTCTATACTGGCAGTTGATGATGACTGGTCCGAACTCAAGGCAAGGTCTGATGGCATCTCATTGAACACCCTGGTTGTGGCACCGCGGAATACGCGGCCGCGCATTACCTCTACCACCTGAGCTATCTCCTTATCTATATGTGACTCGCCAAAGTACTCATACTCGCACTTGACCTGAAGGTTATCGGTCGATGCTCCAGGACGCATCTCAAGAATGCCGCGTCCGTCGCGTGCGCTGTAAATGTTACTCCAGTTCATACCGTCAAAATAGGTATAATCCAGACTGGTTACGGGCTCGCCCTTATAAAGTACCTTAAGCTCAACGTATATATCTTCAACATTCTCCTTGACAAAACGGATATCGTCCAGGATATCATCTATCTGGTCCGGAATCCAATGCACAAGCACGTTTCCGGCCTCATTGGTAACAGCATTCGCGTTAGGAAGGCTCTGAAGCAGGCAGTAACCCCAGTAGTAGTAACGCAGGGCGTCATCTATCTTGCCTTTCTTTTCGGCCTTCTGGGCGCTGGCCATCATATCAAGCACCTTGGCCTTACGTGACTCGAATATCTTGGCTACATCTGAGCGCTTTACATAACGGAAGACCTCGGCATTGGGCTCCTGTTTAATGATTATGCGCTCGGTGTTCTGCAGCGTGGCCTGGGAATAGGTCTGGATGACGGAACGTACGGCCGAATTGGCATCGACGCCATCGGATGTAACGACCTCCTCCTCTACACTGCTGAAATCACTCTGTACGGATACGGAAATTTTACTGATAAGGCTTTTCAAGGCATCGTTATCGGCCTCACGGAGTGTACGGCCGTATCCCTCTCCACTTATATAGTCCTTGCTTTCACGAATCTCATCAACGCTCTGCGACAATGCCGGCAGGCAAACCGACATCAGCAGAGACAATAGAACAAATTTGGTTTTCATATCTATTTTGCAAATTCTATCTCATGTATAATAGGTGTTACGCTCTCATATTTTGACATACACTGTCCTACAGACGAATTGATGTATGTGGGGTCTGCCACAGTATATGTATGTGAACCTATCCTGTATCTGGTTCCTTCAATCTGGTAGTCCAACTCCACAGCGGTAGCCATATGCTCGGGAAACTCCGTTCCAACCACATCATATCCCATAAGAGTATGTGCCAGATATGAGAACAGTACCGAACGGTCCTCGCAGTCACAATAAGGATAGAAGAACACCTCATCGGCATAGAAGTATTTCTCATACCCGAACTGCTGCGGGTCTGTCTTGTACGGGAATGCCAGCTGTACAAAGCGGAGCAGGAAGTTAAGCGCCGTAGGTTTATCCATCCCGGCCACTATAGGTTTAAGGTTGCTTACTACAGACTGCCTGAGCTGTTCTGAAGGCATGGCGCCAAAGAAAATCTCAAACTGAGCCTGAGGCAGAGCCTTGTAGTACTCGGTTATGTCAGGGTCATACTTGAAATCCATCTTGTACTCCTTACCATTGTAGTCAAATGCCACCGAACGCACTGCGCTGCGGCCTCCCAACTGCAATGAGCCGGTCTGCCTGAACTCCAGGGGGCGGCCGTTGCCGTAACTGGCCGGACAAGTACTTACTCCCTTACCTGTAGCGTTGTTGACCACATAGTATTTCTTTCCGTCCATCTTAACGTAACTCATCTCAAAGAGAGTGGTCTCTGTGGGCAACAGCAGTACTACGCCGCCGTCATTGTAGCCTATCCTCACGTCAAATCCGGAGCGACACAAGATAAACCAGGTAAGCAGTTTGGAACGGTTTTCATCACTGTATACGGTTGATGAGAACTTGCTCACCATCAGGTAATAGCCCCAGTCGTTAAGTCCCATCTCATCCTTCTCATCCATAAGGGCGGTAACCGTGGGAGTATAATCAGTGGCCGACAGGGTTTTCCAGAAAGCCGATATCTCTTTCTGACCGAACTTGTTTCCGTTGTATGATTTCAGGGAGGGATTGGACGGGACAGCTATGTTGCGGCCGTAAAATTCAAAACCGGACATTCCTTTATGTCCTTCACTGGGTTTGGTCTCAGCAGGTTTGCACGGCAGAGGTTCGGGTTCAGGTTTTACGTCGGGCTTGGGCAGAGGTGCTGCAACAGCCTCCTTAGGTACAACTACCGGTTGCGGCTTGGGCTGACTTACAGGCTCGGTCTCAACCTTGGGGACCACCACCGGTTTGGGTTTTTCGGGACGCTTATCGGTAAGGAAGCCGTCAAATACGGTCCATTCAGCATCGTTCAGGAAATTTGTATACTCAACATCCTTACTGGCAATGGTCCTGGCCCACTCCTCACCTCGCTGAGCCATGAATTCGCCCCATTTCATGTTACGCTCCTTATTGAAAGCGCTGCTCTCCTGCATACGCTGGCGAGCCCGGGCATCGGACTGGTTCTTGAGTGCGTTCAGGTCAAGCTGAGCGTTACTGCATACGGGTAACGCACAGATTATAAGCATTCCTAATAGCCTTTTCATATACGGTGAGGGATGTTGTATTTTAATAACGGCAATTCCGGTAACCGCACAGCAGCACCGGAACGCCCATATTTATATTTGCGGTATTATTCTGATCAATCAAAACCGGCCTTTACAAAATCACCAATCTTGGTAGCCATCTTCTGGGCGGCCTCGCTCTCCTTTACAGCCTGCTCATATGCACGGATACGTGCCTTGGAGGCAGCCTCCTCATCAACAAGGAAGTAGGTCTGCATCTCATAGATGGGAGCACCGTTCTCCTTGTCTATCTCACGGATTATGCTGAACTTCTCCTGAAGCTCGCCCTGGATCTCTTTCTCCACCAGACGCTCAAAAGCTGCATAGAAGTGGTCAAACTCGCTGTCCACATTCAGGCCGTCCGATGCCAGATCACTGTCTACACGACCCTTTACTATACTACCGCACTGCTGTGCATATGTACGGCATGCATCGTTGATAGCTGACTGATGTCCAACGGTCTTTGATTTGAAACGGGCTGCATTACCCATAATCTCACGTACATTGGGATTTGCATCCATAGCCTCGTAGAACTTGGCCAGAGTAACGTCAAGGGTACGTGATGAGCCGTAAAGCTCCCACTTCTCCTTCTTGAGCTGTTTCATCTTGGTCTTGTACTCTTTTTTGATAGCCCTGGACAACTTCTGTGCCGATACTGTCTCAATAGGTGCGGCCAACAGAGCGGCCATGAGGATGACTAATAATTTTTTCATACTTGTTCGGATTTTTTTATTTCTTTTGATTGAATTCTTAACTAATATTTGCAAATGTAAGCGTTTCCTAATATATAATACTATATGCGCTGTTAATAAAGGTTAATATTGACTGAGAAAAAAAGTTTTAAAAAAGTGATGGCACATATGTGTGTAAGGAGAAAGGTTTGACTATATTTGCGCAGTTCAAAAACTGTTGTCATTATGAGCGAGAAGAAAAAAGCAAAAAAAAAGCACATCCTTAAGTTTTTCCCACAGCCGGTATATGCCACCAAGCTGTCACTGATGACTATATATGAGCTCATCTGCTACATCGCCATTTTTATTTTCTTTGGTTTTCTGTTCTTTAAATTCCACAAGGTTCCGGTACGTGATTTTGTCATTACAGCCGAGCGTATTGACGGTAACCGTGACAATTACGCGCAGTCAAACAACCTTAATGTGGAATGGGTATTCCCCATGTCTTCTATAGTATCGGACACGGAGAACGGCCAGTGCCAGATGACCTGCTACAGGTCTGACGATTCTGTTTTCCACATCATGACCGCCTCAAACCGCCTTATTGACGGTGACAAGCTGTATGACAGGAGTCAGAAATACACATATCTGACCGAAAACATGGAAACTGTCAATGACAACTGGAGGAACCTGCCCGCTTACTATACATCCATAACCTGCAGTTCCGAGGATTTCTATGTAAGGAAAGCCAACCGCTATTCAAACAAAGGCGTGAACAACGTATCAAACCTTGAATATGAAAAAAAAGGCATTTTCCTGGACAATCTCAAGGCGGAGCTCTACTTTGCAGGCAGGAGGGCCAAGCTGACACATGAAATGGCCGGCAATTTCAGCAATGCTCCTTACAGCCGACCCAAGCTATACAGCCTGTTTGACATTTCACAGTCATATTTCAGATGCCGCGTCAAGACAAGCACCATTGACAATATCCGCCTTGCATTCTACTTTGAAGGCGCCACAGAGGTAGATGACGTGAAATTTGCCGCCGATACCATATTCGGATCGAGCGTCATCTATAACATACACAATATCAGTGCAACTGATTCGGAGATACTGATATATGCCAGATTCAAGGATCTGGAGAACATGCAGTCCCTAAGACTGTTTGTGATATCTTCATTGCTGGGCAGCCTTATCGTGATGTTCGTGGGATTCCTTGTAATATATCTTTACCGGGTTGTCCGTCAGGTTCGTGATGACAGACCGCTTAACGAAAGGGAACCCGAAGAAGAAGAGGAGGATTCAGGCCAGGCCCAAGCGCCTGACGACCAGAAATCATAGCTCTGCCTATGAATTCGGAATACATCTCTATTATTGTCAGGGAGACAGGACTCAGGGAGCATCAGGTAGAGAACACCCTCAAACTGCTTGAGAACGGTGCTACCATCCCTTTCATAAGCCGTTACCGCAAGGAGTCCACAAGCGGTATGGATGAGGTCCAGATAACAGAGGTAAGCGAAGCGCTGGAGCGCCTGGAGACTCTGGCCAAACGCAAGGAAACCGTGCTTGGCACCATTGAGAGCCAGGACAAACTAACGCCACAACTGCGTGAACGCATAGAGCACTGCTGGGATGCAACAGAGCTTGAGGATATCTACGCCCCATACAAGCCTCACCGCAAGACCCGTGCCGATGCCGCCCGTGAGAAAGGTCTGGAGCCGCTGGCAGAGTTCGTGATGAAGCAGAACCAGTTTGTGCCGCTGGACCGCGAGGCAGCCAAATACGTAAGCAAGGATAAAGGCGTGGAGAGCGTCGATGATGCCCTCCAGGGAGCAATGGATATTATTGCCGAGCAGGTATCACTTGATGAAGGCACACGCAACCAAGTGCGTAACGCATACCGCCGCACAGCCCGAATCTACAGCAAGGTAGTCAAGAGCAAGGAGGCCGATGCCCAGAAGTACCGCGACTGGTTTGACTTTAACGAGCCACTCAACCGATGTGCATCGCACAGACTGCTGGCTATGCGTCGCGGTGAGGCCGAAGGAATGCTGCGCGTATCGATAGAGATTGAGGACGACAAGGCCGTTGAATCAATCTCCCGCCACTATGTCCGAGGCAAATCCGAGGCATCACAACTGGTAGATGAAGCCGTTGAGGATTCTTACTACCGACTGCTGCAGCCATCCATTGAAAATGAGTTTGCAACCAGCTCGAAGAGTCTGGCTGACGCTGAGGCAATAAGAATATTCTCACGCAACCTGGAGCAACTACTTATGGCCTCTCCGCTAGGCCAAAAGGCCGTTTTGGGCATAGATCCGGGGTTCCGTACAGGATGTAAAGTAGTGTGTCTTGACAGGCAGGGAACACTGCTCCATAATGAGGCCATTTACCCCCATCCGCCACACAATGAAGCCCGTCAGGCAGCCGCCAAGATTCAGACACTTGTAGAGCAATACAAGATAGAAGCAATAGCAATAGGCAACGGAACTGCAGGCCGTGAGACCAAGGAGTTCATTGAACATCTCAGGCTGCCCGCAGGCGTTCAGATATTCAGCGTAAATGAGGATGGAGCATCAATCTACTCCGCATCAAAGACAGCGCGTGACGAGTTTCCTGATTATGATGTAACAGTTCGCGGGGCAGTGTCAATTGGCCGCCGTCTTATGGATCCGTTGGCCGAACTGGTCAAGATTGACCCCTCTTCAATAGGCGTAGGTCAGTATCAGAAGGACGTAAACCAAACAGATTTGAAGCACTCGCTGGACCAGACGGTGATAAGTTGCGTAAACCGCGTGGGCGTAAACCTTAACACCGCCAGCACTCACCTGCTTACATATATAAGCGGTCTGGGGCCGCAGTTGGCACAGAACATTGTGGATTACCGCACCGAGAACGGCCCGTTCCACAACCGCAAGGAGCTGCTCAAAGTGCCGCGTCTGGGCGCCAAGGCATTTGAGCAGGCGGCCGGATTCCTGCGCGTGCCCGACAGCGACCAGCCTCTTGACAACAGTGCCGTTCACCCCGAGAGCTATCCTATCGTTGAGAAGATGGCCAAGGACCTTAAGTGCACCGTCCAGGAACTCATGAAAAGCCCTGAACTCCGCGCCAAGATTGACATAAACCGCTATGTAACAGACAAGGTGGGAATACCCACCCTGACCGACATAATGCAGGAGCTTGAAAAACCCGGCCGAGATCCGCGCGGACCATTAAAGAAGTTTGAGTTCTCAAACGAAGTCCACACCATTGAGGACGTAAAGGCGGGAATGGTACTGCCCGGAATAATCAGCAACATAACCAACTTTGGCGCCTTTGTGGACATAGGCGTTCACGTAAAAGGCCTCATTCACGTCTCGAAGCTGGCTCCCGGCAAGTTCATCAAGGACCCCACCCAAGTTGTCTCGCTGCAGCAACAGGTAATGGTAAAGGTTCTCAGCGTTGACCTGGAGCGGCAGCGCATCAGTCTGGCAATGGAATCTTAATCTAAAACAATAGCGCTTGGTTTTCCCAGGCGCTATTGTTTTTTAATGCGACCAAATTGGACCTTTCCTAATGGCCGCTCATTCACGTTTACTGCACTACATACTTACGACCATTGATTATGTAAAGACCCGGCTTCAGCTCTTCAAGTTTGGCATCTATCTTCTTGCCTGTGATGTCATAGATAATATCTGCGCCATTCACCTTGATATCAATAACGCCTGTTGTCAGGTTTAATGTTCCGTTTTCATAAACAAATACATAGTTTGCAGCTTCAGCGCCTGATGCAGTTATCACGTATGTTCCTGCCACAGACTGCGTTGTAGCATCACATGTCAACTGCGGACTCTTGGTCAGGACTGACTCATCCTCGCCATTTTTGAAGCCTGTAATTGAGTATGTGAATGTAAACTCAGCTCCTTCAACAAACTCTGCGTTGTTAACTGTAACAGTCAGAGTGGCAGGAGTTACCTGCAACTTGCCGTTAATTATGTTAATGTAGTAGTTATCACTCTGAGCACCCTCTGCTACAATATCATATCCACCTATCGGTGATGAAACCGTAGCAACGCACTTTATTTCAGGCTTTGTAGTCAGAGCTGCCATCATGTTGTTGCCCGATGCATCAACAACAGCATACTCAAATGCAGGATTCTGAGCACCATACTCGCGAGATACGCTCTTAACAGCAAGGAACAATACTGCCTTATCAACAGTCAGTTTACCTACACCATAGGTTATCTCATAATTGGCAGCCTCAGCTCCATATGCCTCAAGATCATACACGCCAGACTGTGAGAGATCATTAGGTAGTTTTATCTTTGGCTTAACAGTCAGGCAATCTTCTGTATCATCATTAACCAAACCATCATATGTATACTCAATCTTAATATTCATAACATCATCACCAGCCTGGAAAGTGATATCCTTAGGAGTTATAACCAACGGGGCCTTTGTGATTGTAAGAGAACCTTCAATATAGCTGATAGCGTAGTTTACACTGGTAGCACCTGATGCCGAAATAGTATATTCACCTGCACCACTGGCTGATGTAGCTATAGTACTCAAAGTAGGCTGCACATCAAGAGCCGAGCTCAGGTCATTTCCCTCCAGATCTGTAGCTGTGAATGTAAACTCAGGTATCTCACTACCATAAACCATTGAAGCATTCTTAACAGTTATAACCATAACAGACTGACCAACAGAGAGCAAGCCATTGACATAGCTGATTGCATAATTCTGGGACATAGCGCCTGATATTGCCAACGGATATGTGCCAATCTCACTGCCAATCTGATTAAAGTCAATCTGTGGATTAGCAGTAAGGCAAGACTCATCATCACCGTTCACAAAGCCCTCGTATGTAAACTCAAACTGATAGTTGCTCATATCATAACCATAATCCACAGAAACACTCTTAACCGAGATGGTAAGCGGAGCGGGAGTTATAGTCAAAACTGCATCCGAATACTCTACTATGTCATAGTTCACAGCTTGAGCATTACATGCTGACAATTTATACTCACCTACAGCGCTGGTATGATCGGCATCTGTATTAAACTGAACAGAAACAACACTGATATCATCATTGTTAACCAGACCGTTTATCTGATATGTAAAGTCAGGATTCTCGGAACCATATAACTTAGTAGCATTCTGAACTACAACTGCGGCCGGAGCCTTAGTAACAGTCAGCTTGCCGTCAATCACATTGATAGCAAAGTTATGACTCTCTGCGCCAACGGCAGTAATGTCATACTCTCCTACTCCGCTGGCAGTGGTAGCTACTGTAGTGAGTGTCGGCAATACGTCTAACTCACCTGTCATATCATTACCATCTACATCCATCACTGTATAGTCAAAGGCAGGATTCTCTTCACCATAAACCTTTGTTGCATTCTGAACGGTAATGGTTAGTACTGACTGACCTATCGTAAGAGTACCATTAACGTATGATATCTCATAGTTTGCACTCTCTGCACCATATGCGGAAAGGTTATAGTCACCAACATCTGTGCCTATTGTGCTAAAGTCAATCATAGGCTTAACTGTCAGGTTATCATCAGTATCACCGTTAACAAAGCCCTCATAACCAAACTGGAACGTATAGTTGTTCAGGTTATAGCCATAACCTATTGTGACGTTCTTGACGGTTACAACCAATTTAGCCGGAGTAATTGTAAATGTACCGTCAACAAAGGTTATCTCATAGTTGGCCGAGGTTGCATTGTATACTTCTATCGGATACTCACCTACAGCAGTAATATTCAACACATCAGTCTTCATCCTAACCCTGTCTGTGAAGATTGCAGCAGGATTATCATCGTTCAACAAGCCTTCAATGCTATAATTCAGGTCTGGGTTGTTCTCGCCATATACCTTTGTCAGATTATTGGCCTTGACTATAAGAGGAGCCTTGGTTACTGTCAGAGTTCCATCAACAACTCTAATTGAATAGTTTGTACTGGTTGCTCCGGTAGCCGTAATAGCGTAGTCGCCTGCGCCACTTGTCGTATTGGCTTCTGTGCCCAATGTGGGGGGCGTATCCAATGCGCTCATAATATCATTGCCGTCCTTATCGGTAGCCGTGTATGTAAATGAAGGATTATCTTCACCGTATACCTTGGTCGCATTATCAACTGTCAGTATCATCTCAGCCTGGCCAACAGTAAGAACGCCATTGCAATAATTAATCTCATAGTTGGCTGCTTCGGCACCACTTGCTATCATAGAGTAAGTACCAACCTGACCATTATACTCTTCAATGCTAACTGTAGGCTGAATATCAAGAACAGCATATGTGTCACCGTTTACAAAGCCATCATAGCTGTATTCATACTGATAGTTACTCATATCATAACCATACTCTATGCTGGCATCATTTACAGTTATGGTCAGCGGGGCCTTTGTTACGCTCAGCACAGCATTCTCATAACCTATAATCTCGTAATTGACAGCCGTGGATGTGTACGGTATGATAGAGTATTCACCTACAGCACTGGCTTTATCGGCATCTGTATTGAACTTAACGTCAGTGACTGCACTTATGTCATCACCATCAATAAGGCCATTTACAGTATATGTGAACTCAGGGTTCTCAGAGCCATATACCTTAGTAGCATTCTGAGCTACAACTGTGGCCGGAGCCTTAGTAACAGTCAGCTTGCCGTCTACCACATTGATTGTAAAGTTATGACTTACAGCACCGGTTGCTGTAATGTCATAATCACCCACACTACTGGATACAGTTGCCAAGGTAGTTAGAGTTGGCATCTCATCTATCTCACCAATCATATCATTACCCTCCATATCCATTACCGTAAACGTAAATGCAGGATTCTCCTCACCATAAACCTTAGTTGCATTCTGAACGGTAAGGGTCAGTACTGACTGCCCTATCGTAAGAGTACCATTAACGTATGATATCTCATAATTTGCACTCTCTGCACCATATGCAGAAAGGGTATAGTTACCAACGTCTGTACCTATAGTACTAAGGTCTACCTTTGGCTTAACTGTTAGGTTATCCTCAGTGTCACCATTCAAAAAGCCCTCATAGCCATACTGGAATGTATAGTTGCTTAGGTTATAGCCATAAGATACTGTTGCTCCCTTAACTGTAATAATAAGAGGTGCCTTTGAAATTGACAGAACAGCATCAACATAACCTATCTCATAGTTTGCAGCTGACGCACCATATGGGGTAATAGCATAATCACCTGTACCGCTTGTCTTGGTGGCATCGGTATTATACTTAACATTATCAGTAAAGCAAGTAACATCATCATTATTTATAAAGCCCTCAACAGTATAAGCGAATGCTGGATTATCCTCACCATATACTTTGACAGCATTTACAGCAGTTATTGTAAGAGGCGCCTTGGTTACAGTCAAGATTCCGTTCACCACATTTATGGAATAGTTCAGGCTTGCTGCACCTTCAGCTACAATCTCATACTCACCTACTACGCTGGCTGTAGTTGCAACTGTAATAAGCGTAGGTTCAACAGTAAGAGCTCCACTGATTGTTTCACCTTTGGCATTAACAACCTCATAACCGAACTGTGGATTCTCCTCACCATATACCCTGGTAGCATCAGCAACCTTAAGTGTCAACGCTGCCTGGCCGACTGTAAGACTTCCGTTTACGTAACTAAACTCATAGTTAGAACTTTCGGCACCGCCAAATACAATAGAATATGATCCTGCATCACCTGTATAATCAAGAACAGATGCGGTTGGCTTTGTGGTCAGGCACTCTTCGGTGTCATTGTTAACAAAACCTGTAACAGTATAGCTCCACTCGAAATTTGAGATATCGTCACCATAAGTTATTGCAGCATCATTTGCGGTAATTACAAGAGATGCCTTGGCTACAATAAGAGTACCATCTACGAATGAAATGTCATAGTTGTCGGCAGTAGCGTTGTAAGCTACGATAGGATACTCTCCAACTGCTGTTGAATTGTTAACTTCAGTACTCATTCTGACCTGATTCGTAAACACAGTTGCATTATCATTGTTTACAAATCCTGCAATACTGTAAGACAATTCAGGATTATTCTCACCATATACCTTAGTAAGATCATTAGCAGTAACTGTCAAAGGAGCCTTTGTTACAGTCAGGATGCCGTTATTTACATTGATTGAATAGTTCTGGCTTAAGGCACCTTTTGCTGTAATCTCGTAATCACCAACACCACTCAAAATTGTAGCTGTAGTACTAAGTGTAGGCTGTATGCTAAGAACCTGTAACATATCGTTACCTGCGCCATCATTTACTGAAAACGAAAATTCAGGGTTGGATTCGCCATAGACCTTAGTGGCATTAGCTACAGTAAGTGTAAGAATTGATTTCTCAACAGTCAGAGTGCCAGGCACATAACTGATATCATAGTTGGCGCACTCGGCACCGCCTAACTCTATTGTGTAAGTACCGGCATTACCGTTATAGTCTACAACATTAAATGTAGGCACCTGTGATAATGCATCATCCTGATTAACAAATCCATCAACGGAATAACTCCACTGATACTCTGATATATCGTCACCATAAGTTACAGTTGCATCATTTGCAGTAACAGTGAGTGTAGCCGGAGTCACACTTAATATTCCAGTTACATATGAAATATCATAATTGTTTGATGACAAACCGTCTATCTCAATAGGATAATCACCTACACCTGAAGTATTATTAGCATCACTCCTTATGCTGAGTTGGCCTGTAAGTGATGATATATCCTCTCCATTTACCAAGCCTGCAGCACTATAAGAGAAAGCAGGATTATCTGCACCATATACCTTTGTGGCATTATCGGCCGTAATTGTCAGTTGAGCGGGCAATATCCTATAGTCATAACTGAACACACGGTGTGTATCCATTGAGTCATTCTTAATTGTAACATCAATCTGAGCTGTATAACTGCCAACACCAATTCCAAATGAGCCGTTGAGCACCTTGATTGTTGGGTTAAACTTGGAGGAATAATTGAGTTCAAATGGCTGGCCGGTATAGACATCCTCAACAGATTCAAAATAGAACAGTGAATTCTGTCTATATGGATCTATGTCATCAAGATTATCTGACTCTAAAGCAATATCACCACCCTGAGATGCGGGATCACCAGGCATTGTAGGATGGTATTCAACCTCTACCCTTAGCGTTACATCATGATCAGGCATTACAAAATCAAAACCGGGCGAAGCGCTCAAAAGTTCGTCATCAAGATACCAACCTGTTATCTGATAACCCTGATTGGGATATGCGGCAACACGTATAGTATTACCTATCACCTGCTTATCACCGCTTGTAAGATTAAATGAGCACTCTTTCTGAGGGCAAGTCAGATAAAGCCTTTTCTTAGGCTGATAGTTATTCTCCGGATCAATGGGTGCACCTGGATCATAGGTATAGAAAGCCACAAACTTTGGCTTCTCCTCACCCATAGTGTAATAGAAACCTGTCTGATCGGAGTATACCACACCATCCTTTTCCCAATGGTCAAATACATAACCCGAGTTGGCCGATGTATTAATCCACACATCGGTTCCAGCCTCAAATTTTCCGGAGCCCGATGCCGACCCAGCACCCTCAGGGCTGACAGACACAGTTACCTGATAGAAATAATGATACTGTGGATCCATTGGCGGCTGCGGGTCAAATGGCTCCTGTGCGCCCAACTTGTTTATTCCAACTGTTGTAAACAGCGCCAGAATCAGTCCTTTCAGAACATACTTTGCATTCATAAGGTTATAATATTTTTTTATCATATTCATTTAACTGTCACCTTTATATTCCTGTCACCTATCTTGACCAGATAAATGCCACTCAAAAGCGGAACTACACCAGAGCCGTTGTGGATGGCTGCGAGTGCACCGTTAGTGTGATAAATCTGTATCTCCTGCATGGTATCGGTATCAATCGAAACGCCTCCGTCAACAGCCTTGACCGATACATTGCCAAGTGTTACACAACCGTCAACCGATGTTAATGCACCAGTCAGACAAACCACAAAGCGGTCATTGAACGTTCCGGCCTTTGAGTCAAACATGTATCCACCGTTTGACAGGTCTACCTGCCATCCCATCAGCTTATCGTAGATAACTACATCGGCATCCATACGTGGCACATTAAGTACATAGGTTCCGGCCTGTGATACCTGGTATCCAATCCTTATATCATCTTTACCGAACGGACGCTCGTTAATGGAATATTTCACACCATCATTAATGGTATAAATCTGCAATTTTGCCTCCGATTCAAACTTAGAAGCATCAACGCCAATCTCATAACCCATCAGGGCCTTATCGCTGTATACAACTCTTGCACGATCTGATTTTCCATCCATGTTGGCAAGGGTTATATTTACGAGCTGGCGTGAAGGATTAACGGTATATCCAACCCTACTCCTCATACTAACACGCTGTCCTACAATTGCAGCGGCCTCTGTCTGAGTCTTCTGACCGCTTGATATGAATTCAAATGATGAACTGCGCTGTACGAATATCGCCTGGAAAGGATTAAGGACACACCGATCATCATCTCCTTGCCTATAAGCTGTGTAGCTATTTGTTTCAGGATCCCATTCACACCATGGCTCATTGAATTCAGAATCAATGCTATCCATATCATAATAACTTATGAATGCATTACCTATCAGGTTCCATGAAGCATCTTCAGGATTGCTTGACGGGCTCTCCTCAATCTCAACAGTTCTGTTACTGCCATTAAATAGAAGATCCTCCTTACGAATATGCATGGTCAGGATTCCGGTCTTACTCATCATAAAGATATGTCCTCTGTTTCCACCCCCATCAAGCTTCTCTTCATTCTCAATTTTTACCCATCCGGATAATCCCCTTGCACGTCTTTTGGGATCATATTTGTAGAATACATAATCAGATGTGCATTGTATACTATCCATATAGACATCAAATGGGAAACAGAAGAAATACCAGCGGTTTCCCTCTATACCCATATTGATTTTCATACTCTTAACTTCAAGATTTGCATCATCACCATTTCCTGCTATGATTGATGCTCCATCCTCACCGTCATGATAATATTCAAGCTCACCTATGGTTTGAATCTCAGGACCATCAACTATAAATCCGGATCCATTATTCATAGTCATATCAGGCGTTCCGCCAATACGTCCGGTACTCTCATCAAGCAGATAATCATTGTTAAGATAAAAATACTCATAAGGCTCATCAAACTCCAATGTTTGGTAGAACTTACCCCACTGGGTGTTCGAAAAATAGTTGTCCCAACTGGTAGTAGGTACATACAAAGTCGATGTCAGATAACTTGAGAATGTATTTTGGTCAATACTTGTAGGCTCAATAGTATAAGTGTAAACCTTAGTTAGAGGGCTCTCTGAAAATGCCCTGTCACCAATTGTAAGCAACGAACTGGGCAACTTAACCTCCTGCATTGAGGCACAGTGTGAGAATGCCCAGTCGCCAATGGTCTGAAGACTTGTCGGCAACATAACAGAAACCAACGATGAGCAGTAACTGAATGCATAGTTACCAAGGCTGACCAGAGTATTACCGAATGAAAGACTGTTCAATGAGCTACAGTACATAAATGCACTTTCCTCAATATCCCTTACACCCTTACCCAGAAGAGCAGCAGTCATTGCCGAGCAGTTCCTGAAAGCATCCTGTTTTATGTCAATAGGTTTGCCTCCATACAGATAAAGACTATTCAGTGCGGTGCAGTTGTAGAAAGCACATGTGTCTATCTCCATTCCTTCGGCAGTAGTGATAGACACATTACTGAGTGATGTACAATTGGCAAAAGCATATTTTCCGATATATTCCACATGTTGTCTGTCAAACACCAGACCGTCCAGCAGGCTGCAACCCTCAAAAGCATAGTCATCAAAAATCTGAACTGACCCTATGTTAGAGACTTGGGTTAATTTGGGATTCTTGGAGAATGCTTTAACACCAACTCTCAACAAAGTTGAAGGAAGGATTACGCTCTCAAGGTTCAAATCATAGAATGCATAGTCTCCAAGTTCATTATCCATCTCCAAATGATAACCTGTATAATATTCATGCCCTTCGTCATTGGCTACAATACTGACTTCCGAGAGATCCAAATGGCGCAGATTCAGGAATCTGTTTCTCAGAGTAACAATATCATATCCGTTAATTGTACCCGTCAGTTTAAGATTATAGTAAAGATTCAGATTATTGTCATTGCCAATAGCTTCTCTGATTGCTGGTCCTGCGGGATTAGCCTCAACATATACAGTTTTCTGCTCGGCATATGACTCTGGTATAATCTTGTACTCTACTTTTTTCCAGTTCTCATCCTGAAGGTATGCATCGAACAGACCATCCGGCACAAATATAACAGTGAATGTCTGAGTCTCTGTAAACGGAACAGGAGCTGATCCGTTAAAATGAATCTCATCAAATTGAGTCATTGAATTAGAATCCAATTGGGTCAAAGCGTAAGGCATGTTAATTGTCTTCACTCTTGTTCCAAGCATACACTCTGTACCAAAGGTAGTAACCGATTCAGGAACAGTAACTACTGAAATACCGGCATCATCACGCAACAGATATGGGTTAACATCAGTAACCAGATTACCCAGATTCACTGTATTAAGAGTGTTGATCCGGGCAAACGGAGAGTAGCCATATTCCTGGCCGCCATAGTAATATTCAACATTTCTGCCAAGTGTAAGTGTTTCCAGAGGGCAATCATAAAACAAACCGGTCTTAACCTGTTCTGTGCCACCATATCCAAGATATGTTGAAACGTTGTTAGGCTGAAAAACGATGTTGGCAATTGATGTACAGCCATTGAACGCAAAATTGCCAATCTCTATAACACTGGCAGGGATTGTAATATCGGTTATGGCAGAGCAACCTGCAAATGTGTACTGTGGCAATACAGTGACACTTGGGCCAATCATAACCGATGCAAGTGCAGTCTTACCGTAGAATGGCGACAAATCCGCACTTACTATATCACCTTGAATGGTGCGCCCCAGATAAATAGACTCCAGCGGAGAATCAGCAAACATGCTTGCAGTTATAGTTGGCAATTCCAATGGACTCTCAGAGTCATAGAACGATACAGAACGGATTCCGGTGCAACCTTTAAAAGCCATATTGGCTATACTGGTAACACTTGCCGGAATGTCAAATGATGTCAATCCGGTACAATCGGCAAATGCGCCCTCTGCAATCGTGGTTAAACCTCCAGGCAGTACGAATCCGGTCAAACCGGAGCATCCGGAAAATGAGTACGTTGATATAGTCTTGATTTGTGACGGTATGGTCATAACACCTTGCATCCCAACACAATTCTGGAAAGCATAGTTACCAATAGTGTATAATTCCTGTGGCAGATTAACCAATGACAGTTGTGAGTCGCCGGCAAAAGTATAGTTCCCAATACCGTAAAGGCTTGACGGCAGACTGATATTACACAATGAGTTTGCACCACTAAAAAGGTAATTGCCCAACGATAATACGTGGTCACTAATAACCACCTCAGTCAAATTATTCTGCCCGTAAAAAGGAGAATAACCGTACGATGCTCCGGACACATAACTTAAATCTCTACCTAAATAGATATACTCCAACGGACAATCTGAGAACAATCCTCTACTCTGTCCACCGCTTGCGCCAAAACCCAGACTCAACACATCATCAGAATCACTGATAGTAACCCGGGTCAATGAAATACAAACATTGAAAGCATAATACGCAATATTGTTTACAGAGGCGGGTATTGTTATGGATGTCAGTCCCACGCAATTGGCAAACGCATACTGATTAATGGTGGTTACAGGATAGTCTGTACCATTATACGTAACACTTCCGGGTATAACGATATCGCCCGAAACCTCTTGGTAAGCTGTTATTGATGCCTCACCGTTCTGGATCTTGTAATAAATACCATCTACCTCAACATTTTGTGCCTGGACTGTCATTCCTATCAGCACAAAGGGTAAAAACAATGATAGTTTCCTCATATGAATAGTCTTTTTATATTATTCTACAACCATCTTTACACTGTGGTCACCCACTTTAACAATAAAGGTTCCTGCACCTGTATTTACAAACCCATCGGCACTGAGTTTGGCAACCAGTGCACCAGTGGGCAGATAAACCATAATATCCTGTCCTACGGAATTTCCAACCACATCAATACCTCCATTTGTAGGATGAAGCGTCAAACCGTCTACAAGAATATCTTTACCTATGGCAGTTACGCTACTGCTTTTCTTATGTATCACAAAGCGGTCATTATAGGTTCCGGACTTTGTATCAAAGTCATACCTGCCATCTATAAAGTTAACTCGGCTGTTAAGCAAATTATCATAAATCTCAATATCTGCATCCGTACGCGGTATTGAGAGTGTGTAAACTCCAGCCTTGGGTGCCACATAACCAAGCTTGATTTCATCGTTGCCAGCCGGGCGCTCGTTTATAGAATATCTTATTCCGCCAGCCAAAGTATAGAGTTGCGGAACGCCTTCACTCTGGAACTTAGGTGCATCAACTCCAATCTCATAATCCATACTAGAGTTGGTACTGTAAACTATGCGGGTACGGTCAGTCAGGCTATCCTTATCCATAATTGTAAGGTTTACCAACAGACGGTCAGGATTGATTACATTACCCATAACACGACGCTTGCTGGCATATTGAATGTTGGTAGCCTTTGCCTGATTATAGGTAATCCTGTAATCGGGCCGGAAATTAATTGACTGCTTACCGCTTGCCTTCTGGACAAAGAATGCCTCAAATGGCTTAAGTTGGTAAGGCTCTTCGTCCTCCTCGCCCGGCTTGTATACATCATAACCGCCGCGACCATTTGATACTATTATCGGAGCATCATACTCTTCGGCAAGATCACGTATATCATAATAGCTTATGAACGGGTTGCCGATAAAGTTCCAACTAGCATTAGAAAGATCATCCGATGCATATGTATGCAGCACCTCATTTTCTGTCTGTGATGTAAAAGACAAATACTCAGCACCTACATGTATTGTAAGTATTCCCGTACGGTTGGTCTGGAATATATAGCCTATGCCCTTACTCAATGCAGTAGTGCCATCCGGCAATTTTGCCCAACCTGTACCATTCTGTGCACGCTGGTTACCATCATAACGCCAGAACACATATTGTGATGTACACTCAATACTATCAAGATCAACATCAAACGGGAAACAGAAGAAATACCAACGGTTACCCTCCACATCAATATTGACCTTCATGCTTTTGGCTGTAAGGTTCTGAACCTGACCTGTAGCATCACCATCGCCACCAATTATTGAAGCGCCATCTGTTCCATTATGTACCAGCTCTATCTCATTTATCTGCTGAGCTTCATCACCCTGAACTATGATACCTGAGTTCTCATTCAGCAACATATCAGGTACACCATCTATACGTCCGGTCACATCATCAAGCAGATAGTCATCATTCAGATAGAAGTACTCATAGGGCTCATCAAACTCAGCCACAGTCATGAACTGGCTCCATTGCTTATCTAAATAATAAGTATAGTAGCTGGTCTTAGGTACATACAGTGTTGCATAATCCCAACATGAAAAAGTATTCTGATCTATATATATTGGTTCTATTGTATAAGCAAAAACCGACTCCATCTTTCTGTTACCGGCAAAAGCCTCATTCTCTATCTTTTCAACAGATGATGGTATCTTGAATTCTTTTAAGCCGGAACAATTAGCAAACGCTCTCTCACAGATTAACTTGAGACTAGTGGGTAACATTATTGATTTAATATTACTACAGCCCTCAAATGCAGAACGACTTATTTCCCTGATACTTTTACCAAATGAAACAACTTCTATACCGCCACATTCATAAAATGCTCTCTCTTCAATATATTCAACCTTATGTCCAATAAAGAGGGTATCTATAGAATTGCAGCGTCTGAAAGCCTCATATCCAATACGTGTTACACTATTGGGAATAAAAACAGTCTTTAAATTATAACAACCATCAAATGCTCCGTGATTAATATCAACCAAATGATTACCAAAGTCAACATATTCTAAAGAAGTGCAACCGCTGAAAGCACCTGGGCCTAATGTTTCTATACCATCGCCCAACGAGATTATTCTTAAATTACCGTTACCATGAAAAGCTTCATATCCTATGGTCTTTAAACTATCACCAAATATAAGAGTATCTATAGCACAATTAAAGAATGCTCTCTCACCTATCAGCTTGACATTAGCACTCATGTGTAAATCATTCAACTTGTTACAACCATAAAAAGCACCAGGGTTTATATTCTTGACTACATCATATATATATACGCTCTCTAACCTACCACAATTATTGAATGCATTGTCATTAATTGCAACAAGGTTCTTCGGTAGTACAACAGAACGTATATTCATATCCTTGAACGCATTAGCACCAAGTTCGTTGTCAACCATAATTGCCCCGCCCTGATAATAATCAAACATGTCATCGTTGGCAACAATACTAACCTCAGATAAATCCAAATATCTAAGATTCTTCATCTTGTTTCTTATAACTAATAAATCTTTACCATTAATAGAGCCATTAATGGTAAGATCCATTACACTGTTAAGATTATCTTCTCCTACAGCAATATGTAATCCCGATGATGATGGACTAGCCGTTGAAGTAACTATACGTTTGGATTGGTCTGCTCGAACAATTTTAGCTGTCATATCATGCCAGTAATTAGCCTGTCTATAATAGTCAAAAGCTTCTGATGAAACAATTGCTACACCATAATCTCCCAACAAAAACTCAGATTCCAATTTTGCTGGAATAATAGATTCAAAATAACAATCAATATTGTATAAAGCATAGGATCCAATACTATCTACATTATTTGGAATAACAAGATAGTCTAATAATGGACAATCATAAAAAGCATATTTACCTATAATACGAGTACTTTGAGGAATAGATATAGAAGCAAGTGAGGAACAATTATAAAAAGTCCAATCATCAATGATTTCAACTCCTTCAGGCATATCAACTTTTTCAAGCGATGAACAATAATCAAAACCATGAACTTTATTTATCCCTTCCTTAAAATATACTTCAGTCAATTGTTTACAATTACTAAAATCAAAATCATGAGCATCACCGCCAATAACTAAATACTTAAGATTATCTCTACAGAACCTTAAAATACTATTTGGATTCAAACTGGAAAACCAACTTAACGTATCAATGTAAAAACAATTATAAAAAGATCGATCTGAATCAATATTTTTCACACTGCGAGGTATGGAAATTGATACAAGACTATCACACTCTGAGAAAGCCCATTCATCAATACTTTTAACACCCTCAGGTATTATTATCGACGTTAAATTAGAATATGAAAATGCACTTACACCTATGCTTATTACACTACTAGGTATTTTTACATGTTTAATTCCCGAATAATAAAAAGTACCATCATGTATCGCGGTGACACCTTCGGGTATCTCAGCATATTCCAAACTTCGACACCCAGAAAAAGCATAACCACCTATACTACTAACTGACTCAGGAATATTAATTTGTATTAAATTTGAACAACCAGAGAATACTTCACCATCAATTTTCTTTACACTATTAGGTATTTGTATTGAAAGCAATTTGTCGCAACCCAAAAACGCTCCTGCTCCTAAAGTTGTTACGTCATCTGGGATAACACAATCAACGCATCCTACAATCAATGCATTAGAAGAAGTTTCAATTATTGCATTACAATTGTTTCTACTGTCATATCTTTTATTCTTGGGATCCACAACAATAGATGTAAGATTTGTGCAATAACTAAAAACATTTCCACTAATATTATCAATATATTCTGGAATATAAATAGAAGAAAGAGAACTGCATCCAGAAAAAACTCCACCTTCTAGACTTGTTATTCCTCTAGGAATACTGATAGATGATAAATTGTTACAATCCTCAAAAGCTCTATAACCTATGTATGTAACACCGTCTGGGATAGAAATTGAAGTTATTCCACAACCTCTAAATGCATCTTCCCCTATAGATTCAACTGACTCTGGAATAATGATTGATTTTAAACTGCTACAACCAGAGAATGATCTAGGTTTAATCGTAGTAATGCCCGAAGGCAAATTAACAACTGATAAAGTAGAACAACCAGCAAAAGCATCATATCCAATGTATTGAACACTTGCTGGAATAATAATAGAAATCAAAGACTGAGTGTTTTCAAATGCTCTATCCTTTATCCCATTAACCGTATAACAATTATTCTCAAAATCAACCTGTTTTGGAATAATCAAATTTTGTATATCTTCGTATATATTTGCAAGAATATTACCCCACATATCACTATTATTGTTACAAACTTCTACTGTACTATCAGAAGTAATGGTATAGGCAATTCCATCAACAATAAAATCGTATGCTGAAGCACTAAGGTTGAATGCCACCAGCACCAAAAAGGTTAGCAATGTTCGTTTTAAAATCTGAATAGTTCTCATATAATCATTTAGCTTTATTATGTTACTATCTTAAGGTTTCAATTCTCACACAATCATCAGTTAACACTAATCTTAACGCTACGCTCACCTATCTTGACAATGTAAACACCATCACCCAGCAGCAGGTGGCCGGTCTGGGCGGGTTCGGCCACAAGCATACCGCTCTCGGTGTAGACTGCAATCTTGCCTGCCAGGCGGCCCTCTATGTCTAAGCCTCCATCAGTAGAGGTTACAGTCAGGCCATCCAGGCGGAAACCGTTCTCAATTGCGGTCACTCCTCCGGTGCGATGTATCACAAAGCGGTCATTGTAAGTACCGGCTTTAGTGGTAAAGCTGTAATCACCAAAGGTGAAGTCAACTACAGCCTGAGCCACGTTGTCATATATCTCTACCTCGGCATCCTTTCTGGGTATGCTGAGTGTGTAGGTTCCGGACTTGGGGGCAGTGTAGCCCAGTTTTATGTCATCTGTGCCCATGGGGCGCTCGTTGATGGCGTACTTGGTGGTGCCGTTCAGGGTGTATATCTGAGGCACTCCGTCTGCCTGGAACTTGGCGGCATCTACGCCTATCTCGTAGTCCATTGCGGCTTTGGTACTATAGACAATGCGAGTCTTATCTGTCACACTGTCCTTGTCCATTATGGTTATGTTGACCAGCTGGCGCTCCGGGTTGATTTCGGTTCCATATCTGGCGCGGCGGCTGGCACGCATCGCGGTCAACTCACGGGCCTGGTTGTAGGTTATGCGGTTCTCTGGCAGGAACTCAACTACTGACTTGCCGTTGGGTTTCTGTACAAATATGGCCTCAAGGGGCTTTAGCTGGTAGTCATCATCACCCGGTTTGTAGGCATCGTAACCGTGACCGTTCCATACTACTATGGGCGCATCATACTCACGGGACAGATCCTGTACGTCATAGTAGCTTATGAATGGGTTGCCCAGGAAGTTCCAGCTTGCGTTTGATACGTCATCTGATTCATACGCATGAAGCAACTCTGATTCATTGTTGGCTGCAAAATTCAGATAGTCCTTATTGACGTGAACCGTGAGAATGCCGGTCTTGCTTGCCTGGAATATATAACCAGACCCCTTTTGCAACACAACATTATCTTCGGCCAGCTTTTTCCAACCTGTACCAGTTGTGGCGCGTTGAAAGCCATCATAAGAGTATATCATGTAGTCAGATGTACACTCAATGCTATCCCTGTCAACATTGAACGGGAAGCAGAAGAAATACCAGCGGTTCTTTTCAACTGATATGTTAACGTTCATGCTCTTTGCTGTGAGGTTGGCATAAGTGCCACCTACCTGACCGGCAGAGCTGATGATTGATGCTCCGTTAGTTCCGTTATGTGACAGTTCGATAGTTGAGAGTTCCTGAGTAGCATCACCTTCAATGATGAAGCCCGATGTCTCATACATCTCAGCATCCGGCTCACCACTCATGCGGCCAGTCTCATCAGTGAGTTCTACATCACCGTTCAAGTAGAAAGCATCGTAGGGTTCATCAAATTCCTGTACAAAAAGGAACTGACTCCATTGGGTATTATAAATATAAAGATCGGCGCTTGTTTTTGGCACATTCAGCATTGCTGTAGTAAAGCAACTAAAAGTATTTTGGTTTATTTTTGTTGGCTCTACTGTATAAGTATAAACGTTTTCTATATTATCACACCCCCCAAAAGCCTTCTCTCCTATTTTTTTTACCATACTTGGTATTTTGATTGCTTTTAAATTTAGACCACCTTCAAAGGCAGAAGCACCAATACTCTCAACTGTATATGGAAGCATTGCATTAGAAAGACTATAACAATCATAAAATGCACGTTCTCCGATGATTGACAGTTTATTATTAAAGATTACTTCCTTCAAACTTCTACAAGTACTAAAAGCGTGTGAATCAATCTGTGTTACATTTCTACCAATCTTTACATATCTCATTTTGCAGTCACCGAAAGCTCCATATCCAATTGTTATAACGTTATTTCCAATAAAAACTGAATCTAGTTTTGTACACGCACCAAATGATGAACCCGAAATATTTGTTACTTTATCTGGTATTATAAGAGTTGGTCCTAATGAAGTACAACCCCAAAAAGCAGACTCCCCAATATTTTCAACATCATTTGGTAAATTAATATCCTTTAATAAATCGCATTGATAAAATGCTGATTGACTGATATCATTAAGGCTATCATTACAAACAACCTTCTCTAAATATCTACATTCTTTGAAAGCCTCACGGCCTATCGTTTTTAGATTATTTGGAAGAATAATTTCTCTAATGTTTGTTTTAAAAAAACTTTTTTCTCCCAACTCATTATCACTAATCAAGCTACATCCAGTATAATACTCATATCCATCATCATTGGATACAATAACAGCTTCAGATAAATCCAGATACATCAAACGAATGGCTTTGTTTCTTAAAGTCATTATGTCATAGCCATTTATACTTCCTTTAATCTTCAAATTAGCTGTATATATTGTGTTGTTACCCAATTCAGTGAAAAGAGATGATTTATTAGGATTAGCTTCCAATTCAATAGTTTTTGTTTCCAGCATACTAGGTGTCAAAATATGAGTTGATCTAGTATTCCAGTTTTCATCAGCAAGATATTGTTCAAACAGTTCATCTGGTACGATAAAAAAGACATCAACTGTAGTATTAGTATGAAGATTAGAAAGAGAGTTGTAATCTGCGACATCATCGCCTGTCAAAACTAAAAATCTGATTTTATTACAATCTTGAAAAGAAGAATAATTAATATAAATTCTGTGAGTAACAGAAGAAGGAATTATTACTGTAGAGAGGAGGCTATTATCATATTGATAGAATGCATATTGCCCAATGTATTCAATACTATCCGGTATAGTTATGGAGATGAGTGACGAACAACAGTAGAAAGCTCTATCTCCAATACGAGTAACACCATTGGGGATATCAATATATCTTAATGATGAACAATTTGAAAAAGCTGAGTAACCGATATTCGTTAATCCATACGGAAGGACTACTGAAGAGAGAGAGCTACATCCCTCGAAAGTACTTTCTCCTATACTTGTTAAACCAGCAGGAAGGACAATCGATGTTAGAGAGTTGCAGTAGCTGAACGCTCCATTAGGTATTGATTGTATAGAGGTTTCATAAATATCCAAATCTGAAAGTTTGCCCTGTCCAGCCATATATTTCAGTACACTCATGTCCTCATTATTCAAGTTTCCAACAACTGTAAGACTCGATGTTTTATTCTTCTCATCATCGGTCAACAAAGAACCCAATGAGCCAGATTCATCAACTATAACTATCTTGGAATCAGGAGCTAATGAACAAACCTCAACTTCACACTCTTTTGAATATGTAATACCTTCATAAACAACTGAAACTGTCACTATATCATGACCTATAGTTAATGGTAACACATGACCGTCTGTAACAGATAGAATATCATGATTACTTGATGTCCAGGATACCTGTGTGTCCACAAAACCGGTTGGAGTAAGTAATCGTGCAGTTAAAGAATAATCTGAATAACCTGTTGCGCCATAATAAAGACGGATCTTTGACTTTGATAATAACAACAATGGCACAGTGGGCAAATCAGTAATAATATTACTACCATCTGTAGCAGAAATGAAACACTCAAGACACTGATCTCCTCCAGTATCAATTACATATACAGCCAGTACGTTAGTACCATTGACCAGATATTCACTGGGTACATCAATATAATCGTATCGACCACAACCCCAATCATTATGTATTAAATGTCCATTGATATAAAAAACACCTGAATCATCATGTGCAATCTTAAGCTGGAAAGAATGATTAGCAGGATCATCAGTAATCACAAATGTGCGACGAACCCAGAAAGCATCATACTCAGGGAAGTCTAACGGATTGGTATAGGTGTTCCAACTGCTGTCATCATAATCTACAGCATACCATTCGCCTGCAGGCGGATTGGCTGCATTCATAGACTCATAATACTTGGTTGACTGCAAATCTGTACCAAAATCAACCACAGATTGAGCATACGTGTTGCCCATGCATAATATTAGCATGAAGGCCAAACAAAGGCAATGTCTACGGGAATTACTTATCATAGTCATAATTATAATACTGTTATCTTAACACTCTTCTCACCTATCTTAACAATGTATACGCCATCAGAAAGCAACAAGCGGCCGGTTTGAGTGGGTTCAGCTACCAGCATACCACTCTCGGTGTAGACTGTAATCTTGCCAGCCAGGCGGCCCTCTATGTCAAGGCCGCCATCAAAGGTGGTAACTGTAAGGCCGTCAAGCTTAAAGCCGTTCTCTACTGCGGTTACACCACCGGTGCGATGTATCACAAAGCGGTCGTTGAAGGTGCCGGCTTTTGTTTCAAAGCTGTAATCACCGAATGTAAAGTCAACGTACTTTCCAGCCTCCTTATCATAAATGGCCACATCGGCATCCTGACGGGCTACTGACAGTGTGTAGGTTCCGTCGGTGGGTGCGCAGAATCCAATGCGGATATCATCATCGGCCATGGGACGTTCGTTGATAGCGTACTTGACAGTACCATTCAGAGTATATATCTGCGGTACTCCTTCGGCCTGGAACTTGGCAGCATCAACACCAATCTCATATTCACGTGAAGCTTTGGTACTGTATACTATACGGGTGCGGTCCGTCAAACTGTCACTATTCATTATCACAATGTTAACAAGCTGTCGGTCAATAGCCATCGGTGTACCCACAACTGCACGCTGACTGGCATACATAGACATTCTGGTTTTTGATGTGTTGTACGTAATACGATTATCTGGCAGATACTGTATAGATGACTGGTCGTTGCCTTTCTGTACAAAGAATGCCTCAAACGGCTTGAGCTGATAATTATCATCACCCGGCTTGTAAACGTCATAGGAATAACCATTCCATACAGCAATAGGTGCATCATACTCTTTTGACAAATCCTGGATGTCATAGTAACTTATGAACGGGTTACCCACAAAATTCCAGCTTGCATTTGACAGGTCGTTTGAAATATATGTGTTTAGAGGCTGATTCTCTATCTCACCTGCAAAACTGAGATACTCAGTAGCCACATGAATGGTAAGCATGCTTGTAAAACTGGCCTGGAATATGTAACCATTACCCTTAGTGAGTATCTTATCCTCATTATCAAGTTTGGTCCATCCGCTCAATCCACGAGAACGTTTAAGCCCATCATACTTGTAGACTACATATTCAGCAGTGCAATCAATGCTGTCTACATTCAAATCAAACGGGAAACAGAAGAAATACCAGCGGTTTCCGTCAATACCTATGTTCACATCCATACTCTTGGCGGTAAGGTTGGAAACACCGTTACTGGTTGCACCACTGCCGGCAATGATTGAAGGACCTGCATCATTACCCTGAGCTTCATTTTCGTTGCTGTAATCATAGTTCAGTTCAATAGCACTGATTTCCTGAACATCATTACCCTCAACCGTAATACCCGATGTCTGGTTCATCTCCATATCAGGAACACCGGCTATACGCCCGGTATTGTCATCAAGGTCATAATCACCGTTCAGATAGAAGAAATCATAAGGCTCATCAAACTCAACAAGCTCCAGGAACTGGCTCCACTGAGTATTCAGATAGTAATTATAGTAACTTGTAGATGGCACATATAGACTTGCGGTCTTATATGCAGAGAATGTGTTCTGATTGATGTTGGTA
This sequence comes from Bacteroidaceae bacterium, assembly GCA_045534785.1. Classification (GTDB taxonomy): domain Bacteria; phylum Bacteroidota; class Bacteroidia; order Bacteroidales; family Bacteroidaceae; genus Colenecus. The sequence goes on from JAZSKJ010000017.1 coordinate 129,050, forward strand.
GGCTCAATGGTGTATGTATACACTCTTTCAAGCGGACATCCGTCAAAGGCCCAGTTTCTTATGTACTTGACAGAACTTGATATCTTAACCTGCTTGAGTTGAGAGCACCCGGCAAAAGCGTATTCAGATATCTCAATCAAGTTGGGGGGCAATATAACATCAGTCAGACTGTTGCACTCAGCAAATGCTCCATTTGAGATAAACTTGAGTTTCTTACCAAAATCAATAATCTTAAGACTTCTGCACCCGCGGAATGCTTCACTACCTATAGCCAGGAGGTTCTTACCCAGTCTTAGATCTGTCAGGCTGCCGCACCCGATAAATGCGCCAGCCTCAATGGTTTGAACACCATCACCTATAAATACGCTTGTCAGTTGACCACAATCATTAAAAGCGTAGTGTCCGATAGTCTCAACTGAATCGGGAATAACAACATTCTTTAAAAGATAACAATAACTGAATGCTTCACTACCAATTGACTGTAGATGATCAAACATTTCTACACTCTGCAGATATCGGCAATTAAAGAATGCATTATTACCTATACGTTCAGCGTTTACAGGTAGAATAACCGAACTCAAGTTCAGATCTCTGAAACTGTTGTCTCCAATAACATTATCCTCAGTGTGATATCCTTCATAATACTCATAATCATTGGCAACAATTGTAGCCCCCGACAAATCCAGATGACGAAGCAAAGGCATTTTATTACGCAACACCATTATGTCATAACTGTTAATGGTGCCGATAACCTTAAGTCCCACAATATATGCTAATTTATCCTCGCCCAGCACCTGAGCAAGATCTGAATTAGACGGGTTCTGGGCAACATTAGCCACAACATCAAGATCTTCTATCATAGTATACTGGTTCTTGAAACTGCTCCAGTACATTGCGTTTCGATATGTATCATACGAGCCACTTGGAACAACAATAGCAGTATATTCATCAAACAGATTGTCAGATATGATTGAAGGAGGTGTAACAGGATTCATCCACACTATAGGTATATTACGTAAAGCGTTTTCACCTATACTAGTTACCGATGCCGGAATAGTAAGATTTGAAAGTGAACCACAACCAAAGAAAGCCTCATACTCAATAGATGTAACGGATTCCGGAATATTGATATCACTCAATCTTGGATCATCTCTGAATGCATTTGATCCTATTGATACAAGATTCTCAGGAAGTCTTACATAAACCAGACTATTACAATATCTGAAAGTCTCCGGTTTAAGAACCTTAACCCCTTGAGGAATAGTTATACTATCTATTGCAGTATTAATTAATGCCTGGTTACCTATCATAGTAAGCCCTTCACCACCCCTAACTTTAACAAGGTGATCACAATCGGCAAACACCCTGTCGCTCAAAGTCTTAAGTGAAACCGGAATATCTATCTCAGTCAGTTTACGGCAATCTTGGAATGCTTCATAACCTATGTAAGTAACATTATCCGGCAGTTTTACGTATTCCAGACTACCGTTACTACGGCAGACATAATCATTGATTCTGGTTACAGATGATGGGAACTCTATACTCTTAAGTGATCCGCAGAACCAGAACGCACCATTACCTATTGATGTAACATTGTTCTTGATTGAAACAGCAGTCAAACTATTACAGTACGCAAAAGCCTCATCGCCAATTTCACGCAATGATGTGGGAAGATTCAGTTCTACTATCTGCGTATTATAGAAAGCGTATGAATCAATAACCTGCAGCCCCTCATTGAATATAACATTGGTAAGAGAGTTGCAATTCCCGAATACATTATGATTAACTCTCTTCAACCCGGCAGGAATGGCAACGCTTGATATTCCCTTGCAGTTATAGAACGAACGGTCCTCCATATATGTGAGAGTAGAAGGCAGAATCAAGTTTCCGACTATACTTGCATCTTCCAAAAATGCCTCTGCCCAAATGTTTTTAACCCCCTCATTCAGTACCAGTTGCTCCATTGAACGGCAGTTGGCAAATGCGCGATAACCAATCTCTGTACAACTAAGTGATGCACTCACAATACCGCTGTTCTCAAAAGCTCTTTCACCTATACCAAATACTGTTGATGGAATCACAACACTCTGGTTAAGATTTGTGCAATCGTAAAATGCCCAACCGCCCAGACTGGATAAACCGGCAGGGAAACTGAATTCACTCAGTGAGGTACACCCTTCAAATGAATGCCACCCTATGCTCTTTATTTTTTCTAGACCGGTAACTCTGGTTAATACAGTGTCACCAAAGAATGCATTGTCAGCAATCCCGGTAACATTATACTCCTTGCCAATGAATGATATTGAAGCCGGAACGTACAGTTCCCGTACCTGAGCTGTTGTACCCGTAAGAACAACCTCGCGGTTTGAATTGGGGGCGAACTCATATGTCAATCCATCCACTACCAGTCCGAATCTATTGAAACTGAAGTCCATAACAGCCGGACCACCAGTGTTAATACCTCGAGCCGCAATAACATTCCTGCCAACCTTTAGGCAAGATGATGATACCGTTATTTCATTTGAGCCTCCATTGTAGACATTCGTTCCATTAATGTACAAGGAAATTTCATCATCCATGTTTATCCTAATCTTGAAGTTGTTGAAATCAACCTCATCAAGCTGTAACTCACGGCGTATCCAATAGCAGTCATTTTCACCATTCCACTGGGAATAACCGGAAATATCTCTTGACAAAGGCCCTAAGAATGGTGTCCATTCACTATCATCATAGTCCGGATCCATCCAATCTTCGGAAGGTCCATTTTTCCAAGACTCACCTATCCTTTCATTTGAATACAAATACTTTCCTTGCCACGGACCTACACTACCATCACTTAGGAATTGTATGTAGCCTTGTGAATCCATTGTAATAAGATTGGCATTCTGAACCGTAAATGTAAGGCCTTCTGCCTGGACTGTCTGTGGTAAAGACTCATAGTCATCTATGCTGGTCAGTAATGCCTCAACCTTACGGTTATCAAAATCACTTACCTTATACTTGATATTGTCAGCAACAAACACTTCGCCGTTTCTGTTCAATACGCCATCAGTAAGATTTATGAATCTGGGCCATGCCGAATATGTAAGATAATCCTGCTCCTTACCTAACGGCACAAGCACAATAGAGTGGTAATACGCATATGAATCAAATGCGTTGTCACACAAATCAAATGTATTAACTGAATTAACTATTATAGTATCAGCTATGATGCCCCTGAATGACTCACAACTGATATATGATATTGTTTGAGGCAACCTGATACTGCTCATATAGTGAACAGCCTCAGTAGAGAATGCCCTATCAGGCATATAATCAATTTGTACACCAGTTATATCCAGAACCTTAAGATGTGGCATAGCTTGCCTTATCACATCAAAGTCATTTTCATTAACAGGTCCTGATACCGTAAGATACTCAACCGTATCCCTAAGCTCCTGGAACAGCTCCATACCCAACGTACCGGGTGTTGTAAGAGCCACCTTAACATTTGTATCCAATTCAAAACCAACACTCAATGTTGCTGCCTGATTTACGCTGTTAACAACATATCGGTTAGAAGATACACTCTGTGTAACATCTGCTCCGTTATAGATAACCTGGGCAACCTTATAATACTTTTGCGGATTGAATTCAAACACAGCCTGCTCACCGGCACCTATATTAATTGAGGTCTCCTGAAGCAAAGTTGTATTACGGTAAGAAACCGTACCGTTACCGCCTGTAGTAATGCTGAACGGATAAACTCCACCTTCACCTGACTGTTCGGCAAACACCACGTTAAGTGTTGATGCGCTGTTAATGGCAGGAGTAATGTAAACCGTGCCACCGTTCTGTACCACTGACTCAACCCCATTAAAGCTGATGTTCTTAACCAGATTATTACCAGCAGGAGCCATATCAAACTGTATAACCTGGGCCGAGTCGGCCATAACAACCTCACCGTTGGTCAAAGTGCGTCCGCCCAACATAACAGAGCCGCTACCTGAATAGTTTACGGTTATGCCGAATCTCCTGATAGCCCATTTTATAGTAATAATACCGTTCTTTACACTAGAAGGAATAGTGTATGTCCCATTAGACTGAGCCACGAGCGGATTACCGTCAAGCAGAACCTGCCCCACCTCATATCCCGATGCAGGAACAAGACGTACAGAGATATCATTACCATCAGAGAATACTGCCGACTCATTTGCCTGCCAAGCCCCATTCACATAAACAGCGCCATGATTATCGGCCTTAATACCTATTCCATACTCAACAATCTGGCCAAAATCTGACCAATAAGGTGTACTCTCATACTCTTCGGCCGATCCGGTAGGAACATGTAGTGTTATACGTTCGGTAAGGTTTGTACTACCAAATGGGTTACCATCTGTTGATGGCGGCACAGCACTTCGCATATAAATATCCCTAAGTTGAGTATCTCCTGAGAGAATTTCTCTTGATATATAAGTTACAGCTACGGGTATTACAATTGATTTGCTTTGTAAATTGTGGAATGTTAGATAATCTAATGAATAATTACCTTTTTCTGGTAATATCACATTTTTAGCTCCAGAGAACGGATACCAATTAAAACTTGTATTCTCAAAAGTACACTGACTCAAGTCTATTGTATTAATGCCCTCATAACTGAATGCAAAACCACCCCATTCCTTTAAGCTGGGATACATTACAATATTCTTGGGCAGGCTATTACAACCTTCAAAGACCTCGGAACTAATACATTCTATCTTGTTTCCGAATGGAAAGTTTTCAAGCCTCTCACATGACCAGAAAGCACAATGCTCCAAACGGGCAATATTTTCAAAACCGGTAACAGTAGTAAGTTTATGACATTCGCGGACACCATCTTCGTTAATTTTAACAAGAGTCAGCGGCAGATTTAAGGTCTCCAGAGCCGACATCCCATATAATCCGCTATTTGGTATTTCTGTCAAGTTAGTCTCTGACAAGTCTAATCTGATAAGATTCTGCATAGTTTTAATCGTTGCAAAATCATTCTCAGCAACTCTTCCTGTAAGTTTCAGATTCCTGACCTTTCTGGTTGTAATATCCTGTTCATTGAGTTTCTCCTTGAGTCTTCCGTTTGGATTATCTATCCAAACATCAACTGCCGAGAAGAATACAACTTCCATGTTTACATTCTGGGCAAGATTGCCAAGAGAGATTGCATTATCAGCCACACTTGATGTCATATCATATGAATTGACCTTCAGTGTCTTTACATATCCGTTGGTTCCCGGTTCAAATGCAAATGCGGGAGACTCACCATTCCTGATTATTATACTGCTTCCTGTATTGATGGTTGTACCGTTATACAAAACAGCACCAAATCCGGTACGGTTAATCTTTACCTTTATATAGTCTGCCCACTCCTGAGCGGTACCGAATTCAACTGCAACTGTAGAGTTCTCATACAGAGCTGGAGTACTGTAATCAAACACACCGTCTATAACAGCGCAATCGGCACCATTAAACTTTATACTCTTAATGAAACCGCCATCGGCCGGCTCAAGACTGAAGTTAAGTGATTCGCCGCCATTAGCTGCAAATACCGCTCCATCCTGTATTACGTTACCGTTATACTTGAGCGTTCCTCCGTTACTCTTGTTGACTGTAACATTAAGAGATCTTGGTGCAAAGTTAACCTGAAGTGATCCTGTAGTAACCGATGAACTTAGAGTGAATTCATTATTGGTTACTGCAACTGCCGTTCCGTCAAGTGTTACCGAAGCAACATCATATCCAATGGCCGGAACCAGGCTGACAGATATATCATTGCCATCAGGGAATATTGTTTGACCTCCAGGCTGGAGATTGCCATTCACATAAACCTGACCGTTATTATCTGTCTTGAACCCTATACCATATTCAACTATATTACCGAAATTGCACCAATGCGGTGAGTTGCTGTACATTTCCAATGATCCGGCAGGAACATGCAGAGTCATAAGCATATAGTTGCCGCCAAAAGGATTGGAATCAGTTCTTGGTGGCACCAGACTACGCATATAGACATCGTTTAATCTGGTTGCTCCCTCAAATATTCTCTCCCTGATTTCTGCAACTGAAGCAGGAATAACCAATGACGTGATTTTTGAATTAGAAAACGTTTCACTACTGATATTATATTGACCTTTATCAGGTAATATTACCTTATTAGTATTCTCAAAAATATGCCAACCCAATACATCAGAGAATGAACACTGACTTAAATCTATGCTATTGATACCCGGATAATTGAATGCATAACTGCCAAGAGTCTCAAGAGTGGCCGGCATAATGATATCTTTAGGAAGCCTTTCAGAACCCTCAAAAGCATAACTGTCTATGTTCTTAATTTGATTACCAAATGGTAAATCCACAAGATTGTTACAAAACGCAAATGCTTGTGAACGCACAATCTTAATATTGTCATAACCCGAAATATGCACCAGGTTATGGCACTCAAAAAAAGCTCTATCACCAAACAGAGTGCATGACAGAGGCAATGCCACGCTTTTAAGTGTATTATTACCTCTAAATGCTTCATATGGAATTTCAGTAATGTTTGTTTCTGACAGGTCCAGATTTTCAAGAGACTGCATTGAGTTGATAATAGAGAAATCACCGTCGGTTACATTGCCTGTCAGCTTTAGATTCTTAATGTTCCTGATAATCATTCCCTGGTCACTTAATATGGACCTTAATGCTCCGTTCGGATTATCAACCATTACATCCACCACTGAGAAGAACTTGACCTCCAGGTTTACATTCTGAGTCTGATTGGCAAGCGTATATGTATTATCTGCAATGTCGGCAGTTACATCTGTTGAGTTAACAACCAATGACTGCACAGAACCTTCTGTTCCCGGTTGGAATGTAAACTCTGAAACCTGATTCTTGCGGACTAACAAATAGGTGTCTGTATTAACCGGATTTCCATTGAACATTATTGTTCCGTAACCCGACCTATTTACGTGAACCTTTATATAATCAGCCATATCAGCTTCTGTGCCAAATTCAACTGCAACTGTTGAGTTATCGTTTAATGCAGGAGTGTTAAACACCATCTGGCCATTATATACGGCGCAATCTGTTCCGTTGAACTTTAAGCTCTTAATAAAGTATCCGTTATCCGGTTTGATACTGAAACTGTATGATTCGCCACCTGATACGGGCAGAACCACACCATTCTGCACAGGAGTATCATCAAAGAATAATGTGCCTCCACTGTTCTTAGATATTGAAATATTCAATGACTTGACAGCAAACGTTACCTGTAGTGAACCTTTATTTACACCGGGATTTACCACAAACATGTTGTTGGTAAGTGATACAGATTCTCCATTAAAAGTTATCTGTGATATATCATATCCGGCTGCAGGAGTAATAAGGAATGTTGTTCCTGCACTCTCACTCTGGGGGAAACAAACAGTGCCGTTTGCATAATTACGGCCGGCAACACTGATGGTACCCTTTCCTACAAAGTTGACAGAATAACCAAGCTCATTGGTATTGCCAAAAACGCTGAAACCTCTTGAGGTTATGTAATCAAAAGTGGAACCTGACGGAACATTAAGAGTAAGTTTCTCATTATACTTATTATAGAATGAGTTTGCATTGGCATCGGGTGGTGTATTGCCTTGCATTGTAATAGTTCTATGCAAATCAACATCCCAATCCCACGAGAAAGCTCTTTCACCAATATAAGTGAGATTTGAAGGAATAAATATGTTTGTGAGCAAAGTGTCTTGCCAGAAGGATTCTCCTTCAATCCTAAATTGGCCATTCTCTGGGAATGATACATTCTCTAACCAATAACAGTCTCTGAAACAACCCCATCCTAGATATTTAACAGAACTACGGCTCAAATCAACTGATCTAATTCTGGTATAACCAAACGCATTTGTTTCTATACTATTAAAACAATCAGGGAAAACCAGATTGCCCTCAATTGCGCTACACCAGAATGCATGATCCTTTATAGATTGTATTTTATCAGCAAATGGAACTACGCTCAGTAAGCCATCGCCATTAAATGCCTCGCTACCAATAAACTGCACATTCTCAAAGCCTGTAACTGTTTTTAGATTGTAACAGCTACGGAAGCTGCGGTCACCTATAGCGGTAACACTTGTAGGGAACATAATATCTGTAATATGCTGGCAATCCATGAAAGCCTCATCGGGAATCCGGGTGATATCAGTACCTGAAAGGTCAATCCACGCAAGAGCAATCATAGCATTGTTCATTAGCTTGAAATCGGCCTCACTGACTGTGCCGGTAACCTTTAGAGAGTCTACCGTACGGAAATTGAGCCCCATCTGCTCAAGTGTAGAGTAGATGGCATTACCATCAGGGTTAGCCACAGTAACCACATCTGCAAACATAGTGCCAGGCAGCGATATCAGCATCGCTGCACAAACTGCAAAAAACTTGTTCCTTAAAGTGTTCATATAGTTCCTTTTTATATTATTCAACTGATACTTTAATACTCTTGTTATCAATCTTTACAATGTAAACGCCGGCACTCAGCTCAAGACAACCGGTCTGAGTGGGTTCAGCTATAAGCATACCGCTATCACTGTAAACCGATACCTTACCATTGATGCTGCCCTCAAAGTCCAAGCCACCGTTTGTGGTAGTGACGGTAAGACCGTCCAGGCAGAAACCATTCTCAACGGCAGTTACACCACCACTGGTCTTGTGTATCACAAAGCGGTCGTTGAAGGTGCTGGCCTGACTCTGGAAGACATAGTCTCCAAACGTGAAGTCTACTACAGCCTGAACCACATTATCATAAATCTCTACAATATCACCTACATAGTTGCCACCACTGGTAACCTCTACCTCACGGGTTAAGCTATTGGTAATATTATAGGCAATGCCGTTAATGTTGAATTTCTGCGCCCATGCACTAACGCCAGTACCTAATACAAGCGCCAGTGAAATGATTGATGTTCTAAGGGTTCTCATAAGGTTGTTGTACGATTTTAAGATAGCCAGATTTATAATTGGTTTTTTCTACTATTTAACTTTGAAAATTGCTGAACTTGGAATCTTGAAGTTGGGATAATCTGCAGCATTGAAGCCAGGCCATATATATATGGTGTCCAAGGCTGGATTATTCTGGGCATTAAGAATTTCGAGATCAATGTTGTTTGATATGTCAAGCACCCTAAGATTGTTGCTGGAGCACAATAATGACTTCAGTTTAACATTATTTTTTACGTTTAGTGTGGTAATCTGGTTACCGGCGCAGTTAAGGCTGGTCAGGCCGGTCATATACTCAAGTCCGGTCATATCAGCCACATCGCCGAATCCGCCCACTGAGAATGAATTGATGGCCTGCAGCTCACCTATGGTAAGATGCTCATCGGTATTGGCATCGGCCGCCCACATAAGCGCCTCACGGAATGATGCATCGGGTATATTTAGCCACTGGCCGTACCAGCTGTCTGGAACATCGGCACCACCCAGGACAAGACGAAGACCTACATCCTGGTAAGGATTGTCAAGAACCGAATCACGGGCAGATACACGGCAGTTTACAGCATCCGATGCCCAACTGCCTCCGCGCAGGATATGTTTCTGACCCGATGCAGTTCCGGTAGGATCAGTCTGGACTGCAGACTGGTAACTGCCGTCCCAGTCCATACATAATTCTATAAGGTTACCGCTCATATCATATAGACCAAGCTCATTGGGGTATGCGGTTGCTACCTGATGGAAGAAATGGCTGCCGCGATTCATATTGTGCCAACCTACGTTGTCAAGATCATTGCCGCCGCTGTATTTGTATCCTTTGCTCCAGTTACCTCCACGGGCTGCAAACTCCCATTCTGCCTCAGTGGCAAAACGGAACTTCTGACCAGTCAGCTGATTAAGTTTCTGTATGAACAGGCGGGCCATACTCCAGCTTAACTGGCTTACAGGCATATCATCGCCCACAACCTCACTTGGATTGCTGCCCATAACCGCCGTCCAGAGTGCCTGGGTGACTTCGGTCTGGCTGATGCTGAATGTGGTTAGGGTTACCTGGTGGGCGGGTTTCTCGGCATCGGTGGCATCGGTTCCCTGCTCTGTTGTGGCGCCCATTGTGAATGTGCCGCCGGGAACGGTTATCATTGTAAAGTTGACTCCGGCTGCGGTAAAGACGGTTGCGTTTCCGGCGGGTACAAGATAGCTCTGACGGTCCAACTGGGCTGCCATAAAGGCGGTATTGCTGAATGAGGCGGGAACTGTTACCTGTTTCAGGGCTGTATTTCCTGTTACGTTAAGGGTGGCAAGTGCCGTATTGGATGACAGGTCAAGCTCTGTAAGGCTGTTGTTGCTGCAGTCCAGAGTCTGCAGGGCTGTCATATACTCTATGCCTGAGAGTGTTGTTATGCTCTTGCCCGATGCATCTATCTGCGTAATGAGTGCCGCCTCATCAAGCGATATGTCATTGTCATTATCCAGGTCAAAGCCGCTGTTAATGAGCACTGCTTTGAAATTGGCATCGGCAAATGCTATGATATCATCTGTCCGCTTATCCTGGGTTACGGTTATGGTCTTGCTCAACTCTCCGCTATCAAGGTCTGTGATTGCGACCGTTACTGTGCCGTTGCGGTCAAAATGGGTTGTGTTGGCCTGAGCCGTGATGGTAAACAGGCCGTTGGCCAGAGTGTTTACGGTGAGCCAGTCAACATTGGGAGTGGCCTGGACCAGACCATCGGTCTCAACCTGGATGTTATCGGTTGTTCCGCCGCTTACAAAGAACGATACTGATCCTGTGGTAAGGTTCATGTAACGGGCAGCCTCCTCTATCACTATGCTCAAGGGGTTGAGGTTGGTGGGCTGTATGGTTACGGTATCCTTACGGGCGGCGGTTGATTTGTTCTGGGCTACGGTTATGGTAAGATGGCAGTCTCCCTGACCGCTGGTGTTGGACAGAGTTACCCAATTGTGGGCGGAGCTTGCTGTCCATCCGTCGTTGGTGGTAAGGTCTACCTGAATCTGACCTCCTACCGATGTAAGGTTGAACAGATTGTCCGACAGGGTGATATACTTGCCTTGCTGTATTACGCGTACGGTGTATATCTTGCTGCCCAGGTTAATCTCTATGGCTCCCTCGCGGCTGTTTGGTGCGGTGTTCTCTGTTACACTTACGGTGATGGAGCCGTTTCCGGTGCCGCTTGCGGGCGTTACGGTTATCCACGGGTTCTTGGCTGCGGCGTTCCAGGTTCCGTCGGATGTTATCTCAACGGGAGCGGTTCCGGCCTTATCGGAGTACTGCAGTGCGGTTGAATCCAGCTGAAACGAGTGGCCTTTCTGGGTTACTTCAACATTCTTTACGTAATCCATTACAGTGAGTCCTATTCCAAAGCTGCCGTTACGGGCCGAAACGGAGTTGTTGTCTGTGGCCGATACCGTTACCTCAGCGTCTCCGCTTGCCTGACCGGGTGAGAATGAGAGCCAGTCCGAATGTCCCGGGGCTACGCTCCAACCTACGTTTGAGGTTACGGCGAGCTTGCCGTTTGACGGTCCTGCCGCAAATTCCATTGCGCTGGCACCAAGCGAGAACTGAACGCATCCCTGCTCTACCGGAATCTCTATCTTGGAATTCTCCGACAGCACCAGGTATATGTATCCCTTACGCTCCTGCAGAGTGTAGTTGGGCTGTGTCTTTACCACTACCGATACTTTTCCTGCAGCTCCCATTGACGGAGTTACCTGTATCCAGGACGATGCGGTCTGGGCAGTCCAGGGTGCCTCAGACTCGATTTCCACATTCACATTGCCTCCGTTCACTCCGTAACTGATGGTTTCAAGGCTGCTGGTTATGCCGGCAGGACGCTGGGTTACAGTCATCGTTGACTTGGAGTCGGCAGTAGTTATCTGTACCGTTCCGGTTCGGGCTATATTGCCTGCGTTGGGCTGTAATGATACAGTGAATGATTTGGAGTCATCATTCTTGGTTACGGTACCCCAGTCGGCCAGATCGGCAAGCGCGGATACGCTCCACACTGTGGTGTTGCTGTTTACCGTCACGCTGTGGTTATCGGCCTTTCCGTCTACGGTGATATTGGATTCTGACGGTGTGGCATAGCAGAGGCTGCGTTTCTGCGATACGGTGAATGTCTTGCTGAAGTTCCAGTCCGAGTCTGCCGATTGGAGCGTGAGTACAGCCGAACGGTCGGCGGTTGTGGATTTGTTCTCCTGATAGATTACCTTGACCTGAGTGCTCTTGCTGCCCGATGAGGGTTCTATCTTTATCCAGTCCGGCATACCTGATATGCTCCAGGCTGATTCCATTGACTCTACGTTTACGGTTACCTGTCCGCCTGCGCTCTCCAACTGGCTGGCCGAACCGGCATTGATATCCAGGAAATACGGTTTGATGTTGGCAAATACAGGTTTGTCAAACTGTCCCTCCTCTACGCATGATGATGCAAGCAACAGTGCCGCACAACCCAAAAGTATGTTTCTGATCTGTCTTTTCATATAAGTGGTACTGTTGCTGTTAGAAATAGATTTCAAATCCCGCCTTTACAGCCAGTCCGCTGAACCAACGGCTTATATCACTGTTTACGTTCTTGAGCATATCGGCTGTTACGCCTGTCTTTACCGGCAGGTAATACTCGGGGGCGGCCACTATGGCAAAGTGGTTGAACGGCGAGTACTCAAACCTGAGTCCTGCGGTTGCCTGAGCTATGAATGTGGTCTGTGAGGGGTTCCCTGAACTCTCTCCCGCAATTGAGACTACCCTGAATCCGGCCTGCGGGGTGAACCTGAACTGGGTTCCTAATCTGAATCCCAGGCCCAGCTTGCCGCCCATAGCGCTCTTGACCTTATATTCATACTCCATGGGCTTCTCTATCTGGCCGGCCTGTGCCTCCGTGCTCCAGAATACGGTCTGTGAGGGTGTTGCACCTATATCATAGAAGGCTTCCAGATTCAGGATGCCCATGTAGGCTCCTGCGGCAACGCCGAATGCAGTAAAGCCAAGAGCCTGATACTGCGGAGCTATGTAGATGTCTCTGTTGGTAAGACAGTTTTTCCACAACTTGATGTTCATGACGGGCTTGTTTACCGAAACATGCATGGTCTTGTCAATAGTCTCGTATCCCTGAAGTTCCAACTTGATCTGATAGTCTCCTGTGGACATTTCGGTAGTATACGGGGTATTGCCTACAGCTGTTCCGTTGATGGTAAGTGCGGCTCCTGAAGGATTTGACTGGAACGTTGCGGTAAGAACATCGCTAAGTACGGCATCCAGGGTGCTGCGTTCGCTCTCTTTTACTGCTACAGTGTCCACATAGTCCTGATATCCCGGACTCTTTATGATTATCTGATGCTTCTTGGCAAGCAGTTCATTCAGATACAGAGGTGTGACGCCTTGCGATACGCTGTCTACAAACACCTCGGCCCCTTTTGGGGTACTGGTTATCTGCAGAGAGCCGTACATGGGCTGCGGCATAGGCAGAGTGAAACCTCTTACCTCCTGCTCTTCTATCACTATACTCATGGATCGGGTACGGTAACCGTCAAGCCTGACTTCGGCTATGTAGTTGCCGGCATCCACCTTTCCGGTCCAGGAGCCGGTTCCCACGTATCTTTCATTAAGATATATATCGGCTTGCGGCATGGGGCTTTCAAGTGTCAGCTCTCCCTGTGCCGATTCGAGCGTTATGTCTATGGCCTGCTTTTCCTGTCCTATCGTTACCACGCCGGCCTTGGTGAGATAGCTGGCGGCCTCAATGCGGTACTGATGGTTTCCGAAGGGGAGCAATATAGATAATGTGCCGTCATCGTCCAGAGACTGCAGCTTGTCATCTATAAAGACTGAGGCGTTCTTAGGGGTTATGTTCATGACCAGATACTGCATATCGTGCTGGTCATCTACTATAGTGCGTATAGTTGATGTGGTCAGTACCAGCTCGTATGTCCTGGCCTTCTCTATGGGCATGGGGAAATAGTACTCCAGCTGGCCCAGCTGCGGATGACGTAATTTGAACCTCTGGATTCCATGAGGTACATAGACCCAGAATTCGGCTACCTCCTGCTTGGTCTTGACTATACCCATCATTCCACCGTCAACCACAAATCCGGTCTGGGTTGTTATGATCTTGATGAGCGCGGCAACATCACCATTCTGGTCATACTCCATGGTTCCTCTGGTGTTGGCGGTCAGGTCCGAATCAAGAAGGCGGAAACTCTCTACAGACATGGTTTGAGATCTGGCTACAACACATCCCAACAGCATCAACACCCAGAAAAATATCCTTTTCAATTTCATCACTTAAACTTAAAATTCCCTAATAAAATGCAAATCTATATATTAATTTTTTAAAAAATAAAATAATGGCCCTAAAAATGATACAATTGGGGACAGTCCCCTTTTGTACTATTTTCAGGTTTTGGATGACAATTATCGATTTTAATTACTACTTTAGCGCATCATTAACTTTTTACTAACTAAAAGCGATATTTATGAAAAAGTACTTAGCTGAGATGATCGGAACTATGGTTCTGGTTCTTATGGGTTGCGGCGCTGCTGTCAGCCTGGGTTGCACACCTGCCGGTATTGGCGTTCCCGGCGTAGTTGGAACGGCTTTGGCATTCGGTCTTGCAGTTGTTGCAATGGCTTATGCCATCGGTGGTATTTCGGGCTGCCACATCAATCCCGCCATCACTCTGGGCGTTTGGATGTCTGGCCGAATGAGCGGTAAGGACGCATGCATGTACATGATCTTCCAGGTAATAGGTGCCATCATCGGCGCTGCCATCCTGTTCGGAATCACTCCCGGCGGACTTGGTGAGAACGCTTGCCAGCAGGGCATCAGCCTGGGCGTAGGCTTTGTGGCCGAATTGGTATTCACCTGCGTATTCGTACTGGTTGTTCTGGGTACTACCGATGCCAAGAAGGGTGCCGGCAACTTTGCAGGCCTTGCAATTGGTCTGTCACTGGTTCTGGTACATCTGGTCTGCATCCGTTACACCGGCACATCAGTCAACCCGGCCCGTTCAATAGGTCCCGCTATATTTGCAGGCGGTGAGGCCCTCAAGCAGCTCTGGATATTCATTCTGGCTCCCCTCTGCGGCGGTGCACTTGCAGCCTGCCTATGGAAGCTCATAGGTTCCGATGAGAAATAAGTAAAGATCTTTTACTTGGCCCAAAGCAGGGCCGATACCTCATTAGGTACAAAAATTTTTCTGCCCTTAAGGAAAAAAAATTTTTTCCAGTAGGGCAGAAATTTTTTTTCCTTAAGGGGAGTTTTGGGGGCTATTCTTGTCTGTAAGGATTTTTTAATTGAATGCAGTTGATTATGCGGCCGCATTTGGCGCCTTCGCGTCGGGCGGAGAAGAAACG
Organism: Bacteroidaceae bacterium; assembly: GCA_045534785.1. GTDB lineage: Bacteria > Bacteroidota > Bacteroidia > Bacteroidales > Bacteroidaceae > Colenecus. The sequence continues at coordinate 144,393 of JAZSKJ010000017.1, forward strand.
GTGGTTGTTGCGGTAGGTGCAGATTCCGGCTACCTGAATATTGGCCGTTAAAACTCCTGCTTGCTCCAGTAGCCAGCGGTTGGCTTGCCAGAGGTCTATATGAAGACCGCCTGCCATAGGATTATCGGCCGCAGGAGCCTTGGGGCCGCAATCGGACAGTATCTCAGTCATAGGGAATCCGGCATCAGCAAAAGCATCGGCCACTTCCTGACCCACCTGAAAACTCTCCGGTCCGATGCCCGGCCCTATTACAGCCAGAAGGTCCGAAGCTTCTGTCCCATAGCGCTCGTGCATGAAATCTATGACCTTACGGCTCAGGTGCTGAACGGTTCCTCTCCATCCGTCATGAACAGCGGCAACCGCCTTATGCACAGGATCATAAAGAAGTACCGGAATGCAATCAGCCGTACGGACCGATATTGCCACACCGGGAACATCGGTCACAAGAGCATCTACGCCTTCCAGCTGCTCACGAGTGGTAAGAGGATCCGTTACCTCACGTATCTGGCACCCATGCACCTGATGGGGCTGAACCACATAGAAAGGCAGCGTCTCATCCCGCTCCAGGCTAAAAGCAACCACATTATCCGCAATCCTGTAATTCATATCTGCAAAAGTAATCAAAAACGACGCATCAGGAACAGTTCCCAATGCGTCGTTTTAAAAAATATACTACCGGGATTATCAGAGAAGATTATCCTTCTCAATATCCTTGAAGTACTTGTAGGTATCAACCTTGAGCTCACCGCAGGCGGCCTCATCGGCTACTATGATTGCGTGAGGATGTAACTGAAGGGCGCTGATGGTCCACATCTGGCAAACTCCCTCCTCTACTCCGTGCTGAAGGGCGCGGGCCTTGTTGTGGCCGTTTACCATAATCATTACCTGCTTGGCATCCATGACGGTACCTACACCTACGGTAAGGGCGGTCTTGGGAACCTTGTTCACATCGTTGTCAAAGAAACGGCAGTTGGCGATGATGGTATCGGTGGTAAGGGTCTTCTGACGGGTGCGGCTCTGAAGGCTTGAACCCGGCTCGTTGAATGCAATGTGACCATCAGGACCGATGCCACCCATGAAGAGGTCAATGCCGCCGGCTGCCAGAATGGCTTTCTCATAATTCTCACACTCGGCCTTGAGGTCCTTGGCGTTACCGTTAAGGATATGCACGTTCTCCTTCTTGATGTCGATGTGGCTGAAGAAATTGTTCCACATGAATGAGTGGTAGCTCTCGGGATGCTCCTCGGGCAGGTTTACGTACTCGTCCATGTTGAATGTGATGACGTTCTGGAATGATACCTTGCCGGCCTTGTTGAGGGCAATCAGCTCCTTGTACATTCCCAGAGGTGAGCTTCCTGTGGGGCAGCCCAGCTTGAACGGCTTCTCAGCCGTGGGTTTTGCATCGTTGATGCACTTGGCTACGTAGTTTGCAGCCCATTTTGACATTTTACCGTAATCCGGTTCAATAATCAGTCTCATGATTAAAATATTGGGTTTATAAATGTAATTTCAGAAAAAAGAGCCAAAACAGTACAAAAGGGGACTGTCCCCTTTTGTACTATTTTGCTCCGGCTACTCTGTTAAAAGCCTTTTCTTTATGTTCTGTATTCTCTCCGTGAACTCTTTGAGCTCCCTGCGCTGCTGCAGTATGAAGCTGTTGTCATCAAGTTTGCCCCAAGCGGCCATAGCCTCATCTTCACTGAGGAATGTGGCCATGCGGAACTTGTTCTGATAGTCTTTCCTGCGGGTCTCATAGACCTGATTGTAGACGTAGGTCTGAAGCTCGATGCCCTTGTTGAGGGCATTGTTCCAATCATCGGCTGTAAGAGTGTCAACGCCAAGCATATGCTTGAGTGACATATATGCGTGACGAAGCTTGTCTATGGGGTATTTCTTCCATATCTCGTTATAGCGGTGGTGAATCTCCTTCCAGGTATTCAGGGTACCGTCCTTGATATCGGAACGGAGCTGATCCACATCCTCCATAGACATAAGCTGACCGCCCAGATTGAACCATACTCGTGCCCGGTCTCCGTCAAAACGCTGGCTGATGCTCTGGAATGTCTCATTCTCATGCTCCTCCAGATAGGATACGATATTTCGGACAGCATAATATGTCAGCATATCGCCGTATGCGTGATAAGCCTTGTAAGGATGCAATATAACCACTTTGCGGTGCGATTTCTCAATATCCTCTCCCAGCACCTCAAGGTCCCTGATCTTTTCGGGATCACCGTTCAGAAGGTTCTTGCCGATTTCCATAAGCGCGTCATCAGTCATTCCCTCCACGCTCTTGCCTTCGCGGAGCAGCCAGGCCTTAGCAGTCCACTTGTCAAGCAGTTTGCGGGCCTCGATGGCCTCCTCCATGGTATCGGGGGCGTATGCATCGAACTCAATGTTCTGGACCTTGAACACACGGGTATCGCGTGTGGCGTATTTCCAGTTGTTGCGGGCCATTGCGAACATGTTGTATATCCATGAGAATGCAGGCATTACATGGAGCTCTCCCTTAACCTCATCATTGCTGAGTAGGGCAAACGGGAACGGGTTGATTAGCTCGGCAGGATAAGCGCCCTTGGCAAGCATTGTGAAGCTGGCAAACTTGGATGAGTGCTTTACACTTACGCAGAGTGCCGGCCAGAATCCGCGTCCGGCCTCAATCTCGCCGTCAAACGTACGTGAGTTGTGATTGGAGCCGATGGTTGCGCCGGCAGCCAGGTTGGACTGTCCCTTGACCACGCTTGCTATCAGGAACGAGTTGTTGTGATGCTGCTCATGAGCCGGGAAAATAAGGTTGTGGAGCACCTCACAGCAGGATATTGTGGAATTATCGCCCATGAACGAGTTCATGAGTCGGGCTCCGTACTTAAGGTTGGAGTGGCTGCCCAGAACAAAACGTACAGCAATGACCGAATAGAAAATGCGGCAACCGTAACCTATTATTCCGTTTACCAGCACCACGTTCTCACCTATCTGGGTAGGCTCTTTCTCCGATGAGTTGATTGTAATGTTCTTGAGCTTGCTGGCGCCCTTGATGTAACAGCAGTTGCCTATCTTTACGTCCTTGATGATCCAGCAGTTCTTGATAACGTTGCCGTAACCTATGGTTCCGTAGAATCCGCGGCGGTTATCGAACGAGCTCTGAGTAATGGCTTTAAGGCGGTCCTGCAGGCGCTTATCATCAATGAACTTGGCCCACATGTATGCATCGGCTGCAATCATTCCGTCAAACGGCAGAACCTTGCGGCAACCGGTCTCGTTCATCAGTTCCAGCCATACGCGGACATCCTCATCCTCGCCCTCCTTGATGATTCCGTTGCCGAACTTTGCGTGGTCCGTGCAAGACATCTCCTGGATGTTGAAAAGCATGCAGCGGTCACCTATTATATAATGTGACAGGTAGTGGACGTTATGGATGGCGCAGTCATCACCTATATCGCAAGAGTGGATTGAACTGTTGGTGATACCGCAAGAGAGCCTGAGGTCATGATACTGAAGTCCGTTTGACGATACACGGCCGATACGCACGAATCCGTAGAACTTGTTGTTCTTGATCATCATGGGATCGAACTCATCGGTTACCAGGATGTTGTCCCAGCTCATTGCGGTGTTGTCATTCTTGACAAGAGACTCTATCTCATTGCTTGTAAGATGACGCCAGCCGCCCTTGGGAGCGCAAACCTGGGTATCGCGCAAATAATACTTGTTCTGACCTGCGGGAATATACTTGGGATCGATAAAGCTGTTGTAAAGCTGATCCGATGAAAGTACCGTAACCTTTTCCATTTTGTCCTTTATTGGATTGCGGCTGCAAAGTTACAGCATAAAATCCGAACCACCAAGAAATTACGCATATAAAATATTATTTTATATGAATCCAGAAACAGTCTCCAAAGTGCACAAAAAACCATTTGGGTATAGATATCGGAAAACGCGCAACTGTTTCCAGTTGCAGTAGCCGGACTATCCCCTTTGGGGACCATCGTGGAGAGGCGTAAGCGTAGCTCCCTGGAGGATCCCGTTAAGAACGCCGCTTCGTTTAACGACCGTTAAGTCCCGAAGGGAATTAAAAGTTCCTATGTTTGAAATCCCAAAGAAATGTACAGCTCCTGCGTATGCAGACGGATGGACGCTCTCGGGGGTTTCG
>JAZSKJ010000007.1:0-108176 GCA_045534785.1 Bacteroidaceae bacterium
AGGTGCACGTCAGGAGGCAGGCCGCATAGGTGGCATCGGCCCCTGCGGTCGTGAACTCTGCTGCACCACCTGGATGACCAGTTTTGTATCGGTCTCAACCGGTGCCGCCCGATTCCAGGACCTCTCCATGAACCCGCAGAAACTGGCCGGCCAGTGCGCCAAGCTCAAGTGCTGCCTCAACTATGAGGTCGATGCCTACGTGGAGGCTCAGAAGGGATTCCCCTCACGCGACATTCCTCTGGAGACTCTGGACAGCACCTACTATTTCTTCAAGGCCGATATCCTGAACGGACAGCTCTCATACTCTACCGATAAGGTCTTTGCCGCCAACGTGGAGACCATCACCCCCGCCCGCGCGCTTGAAATAATAGCTATGAACCGCAAGGGCCAAAAACCCGCCAGCCTGGATGAGAACGCCGTCCGCACCGACTCCCGTATAGAGAACGACATCCTTACCGACGGCGACCTGTCCCGCTTTGACAAAAAGAAAAAGAAGAAAAAGCACCACAATCGTCCCAGGCCTCAGCAATAATGCACACAGTAGTGACTGTCCTTATTGTGTGTACTATATATCGTCAACTATTTTGAACCGTCTCCATATCTTCTCCTTTTTATACAAGGATTTTAGTCCCTTCTTAACATGAAGCGTACCATATGAGGAAAACGCTTTCTTGTCGATTGCAGGCGGTTCAGGACAAAGCATGACAACCGACGATAATCTTTTGCACCCCCAGAAAGAGAATGCTCCTATTTCTTTAACACCTTCAGGAATTATAATACTTTCCAACTTTTCGCAATTCATGAACGCACGAACGTCTATACACCATACATTGCTGGGTAAAACTATTTCCTCCAGGTTCTTACAACCATTAAAGACATCACACCAGATTATCCCAAGACTATCAGGAAGGACTATTGAACTCAGCATGGAACAATTCATAAAAGCGGAGCTTTGTATATCAAGGATGCTGTTTGTAAGAGATACTCCCTTCAGTCCGGTACAATCACTAAAAGCGTTATCAAGAATGTACTTCACATTTTCAGAAAGGCTAATGGAGTCTATCGCGTAACAAGACCTGAAAGAACCCGCACCTATTGTCACTATATCATCCGGAATTATGGATGATGCACAAGCTGCAATCAGTTCTTTTTCTGAAATGTCCACTATCACATTACCACTGCCATATGAACTATATACCTTATTATCAGGATTGACATAGATTGATGACAATGAGCTGCAAGCACCAAATGCATTATATCCGATTACCTCAACGCTACCGGGAATATAAACACTTTTCAACGCATTACAACGAAAAAATGCCAGTCCACCAATGTTGTTCACTCCCTCCGGAATAAATATGCTGTCAAGACTTACACATCCCTCAAATGAACAGTCACCAATATGCCTTATTCCATCCTGTAACGTTATGTGCCTAAGATCCATACACTCATAGAAAGCAGATTTACCAATTGATTCAACGTCAAACGGAATATTAATGGAATCCATTCCTGAGCAGTTTCTAAATGCACCAGCTGCAATACTTGACACGCCTTCCGGTATAAGGGTTCTTTTACATCCTACGACAAGAACATTGTCATCTTTTCTAATAACGGCATTACAGTTATACCTTGAATCATAATATTTGTTAAGAGTATCGACTCTTATTTCACTAAGTGAAGTGTTTCCAAATATTGCCTCATCCTCTATCACAGAAACATCAGAAGGTATTGTAATAGAACATAATGAACTACAGAAAACAATTGATTTCTTTTTAATTGCAGTCAAAGTCTCTGGTAATATCAACGTTTCAATATATTGACAACCATTGAAAGCTTCTGACTCCAGTGTGGTAACGTTATAATGCATTCCATTACGTGTTATATCAGCCGGTATCACCACATGTCTTTTTTTTGCATTATTCTTATATCCTGCAATACCAACAGTCGTGTTTGATGTTATAGTATAACTAATACCATCACGCACAAAAACCTTTCCACCACATGGGACACATATGGAAAGAGAAAAAAGAACCATACAAAGATAATACTTCATACTGCTTTTTATTTTTTTACATAGAAAAAAACCACCTCATTTAATTCACATGTAGATTGAACACCACCATGAGTAGACATCGTTATTACACCATCTTCAATACTTTCTAAAACCCCATAATGAACAGACCTTTGTTGAACGATGACAAGTTCGTTTACATTTGTAATATTATAATTGGTGGGTTGGATACCAATTACTGACCAGAAATTGTTCAATTGTGTTTGATTTTTACTATTATATTTGTCATAGTTCAAAAAACCTATTGTACTATTCAATGCATTCTCAAGCATACTATTACTTATTCCTCCTTTTTCAATCTGTCCATAATAAGCAACACATACATCCCGTTCTGTGCCAGTAAGTATGTAATGGCTACATTCACGCGGAAAGAATCCCACAAGTAAAATCATTAATGCTATACAAGCGTAGATGCGTCGCTTAACGCATCACTAGTAAAAGCAAATTATAATATCATTTTAAATTGTAACAACCTTCAAAAGCATTATTAGCAATTTTAATAATAGGAGATGAGAGGCCAACGGACTCAAGGCTATTACAATCTTTAAATGTATTAGAAGAAATAGATTTAATGGTTGGCGGTATATCTATTCTTTTTAAAGCAGTACAGCCTGTAAAAGCCGAGTGACCAATAAATTGCAAACTATCTGGCAAACATATATATTGCAATCTCTGGCACATCATAAAGGCGCATGCGCCAATCTCTTTAATATTGTCTGGCATTATAAAAAAATCTATTGATAAACCTGCATAGGCAAATTCATCAATTGTTTTTATATCTGAAGGTATGACTGTTTTTTTACATGCAGAATGAAGCCAACCCCATTCTGAATAGATTATAGCGTTGCAATTAGCACGAGAATCATAAATATGATTCCTTCTTGAGACTTTAATAGTACTGAGATTGTCACATCCGGCTAAGGCCCCATTTGCAATAGAGTTAACATTTCTTGGAATAACAATCTTAGCCAGATTACCTCTGAATGCAAAAGCACCATGACCAATTTTTTTTATTGTTCTTGGGATTTTTGTCGTACCACATCCACTTATCAACATATTGGATGAAGTTTCTATAATAGCATTACAATTATTACGCGAATCGAATATTTCATTATTTGTGTCTACTGTTATTTTCACTAAACTAGAACATCCCATGAACACATCTCTATTTGCCTCATGGCTTCCTATTTGGGTAACAGAAGATGGTATATGGATTTCCTCTAAGCCACAGGCAAAGAAAGATTCAAATCCAATAAATTCAACGCCATTAGGAATCTTTATTTTCTTTAGGCTTAAACAACAAAAGAAAGTTTCAGGCTCAATCCTTTTTAGTCCAGGTGGCATCCTGACATCCTCAAGCCTGTAACAATCTCTAAATGCACCTATTCCAATGGATTTTACACTGTCAGGAATGTATATTTCACGTAATCTAAGGCATGACAAGAAAGAATAGTTACCTATCACTTTCAACGTTGAGGGTAATATTATTTTCCTAACAGAACTGTTTTTAAAAGCGGTGTCAGCAATCACTCTTACGGGATACCATTGACCTTCATGTTGAATAGAATCCGGCATTTCTAAAACGAGCAAACTATCATTTGTCATTCTTTTACATTCGCCCCAACGCTCTTTATCATCACCTGCAATTAAATAATCACAGACACCATCATTAATTACGGAAAATGATTCAGCAGATGATTGTGCATTTGAATGTCCCGAATAAAAAAAACAAATCAAAAAACAAAACAACACTTTTTTCATTGTACCACCCATAACACATTCGATAATGACACTTTTGTATCAGTATGGTTGTAATCTTTATAATGAATATTATAATTATTTCCAACCACGTTTTTTCTGTAACATAATAATACCCCACAATGATTACTCATGCCAACAATATATGTATTTTCGGGAAAATCTTTTTCTATGCCTATTTCAATATTCAACGAGGTATATCCTGAATTCTTTGTTAATTGTCGATAACTACCGCCAAAAGTTTATCAGGATTAATATCACGAGAACGATAATTGTTCAGTACCATTTCCAATTCGACGCGATTTGAACCAGCAGATTTCAATACGGATACAATATTTATATCCCGTTCACATCCTATAAACAAGAAAAATGCAAGAAAACTAATAACCACCGCCTTATTATACATTTCTATTTGTTTCTTATTGTTATGCGAAACTACTTATAATTAGCCACATAACAAAAAAGAAGTTATAAATTTGCGATTAAAATCGGTAATATTTATTTTTGTTTCGTGGTTTATCAATACTACTAATATTAGTGAAGTGTATATAGTGCTTTTTGTGACTGAATAACATTGTTTTATTATATGGGAAAGAATAAAATACATTTCAAACTTATAAAATAGACAGGTTCTGTTTTATTTTTTTATCATTATTATTGTCATCTTGCGTTCAAGGAGATTTATATGAATTATATGAGGATAAATCTCTCTTTTTAAGTACCATACCTAGGACAAAGCAACAATTAGTTGACCCCAAGCCATGGTATGAACCAGATGAGGCCAATATAGGTGAAAATCAATGTGCAGTTTATGCACTAATGAAAAGAATCCAACTTTTATATTATAAACATCCCCAAGGATGGGAAACACCATTTTGGTTTAGCTATAAGATATTGCAAAAAAGCAATCCCCATTTTTGATCAAAACTACTATGTTTTTTATGACGATTCAAATGGCGGTGGACATATCTTACCCGATAGTATTGAATGGGTCTTATTTTGAATTATGAGAAAGTCGGCTCTCTTTTTGTGTCTCTTTTTTTGTGTTTCAACAGTTTTAAGTCAACCTTTGGAGGTAATTGTTGAATCTGGGCATATTACGTATATAATCGATAGAGGCGAGACAGGATTAATTGCAAAATGTGCAAGACTCACTGATGAGACAATCAAAGAACTGGTCTTACCTGATTCTATATGTTATCAAGAAACTTATATTCCTGTGAAAATCATATCGGATACAGCTTTTTATGGTTGTAAACTTGTATCAATCAGACTAAACGGGATCATAGACAGTATTGGTTCCTTCTCTTTCGGGAATTGCCAATCTTTAAAAAAAATTGAAGGACTTGAGAATGTACAATATATAGGCGAAGGCGCTTTCTGGAACTGCTTCAGACTTAACTCTTTTTCACTGCCTCCAAAGCTTACTAATATTGAGCCATACACTTTCTATTCTTGTATAAACTTAACAAATATCATCATACCAGAAGGTGTGGAGAGCATTGGAAAAGATGCTTTTGCACACTGTGGTTTAAAATCTGTAATTATCCCTTCTTCTGTTATCTGGATAGGTTCATCAAATAGAAACAGCGATGTGTTTTTTGGATGTGTACAATTGAGAAGAATCGCTGTCAATAAAAGAAATAAGACCTTTGATTCCAGACATGATTGCAATGCCATAATAGAAACAAAAGAGAACAAGCTAATAAGTGGATGTTATACTACCAAAATACCAAGTTCAATTGAAACAATAGGAACGTCGGCTTTTGGATACAGGGTTAAACTCACCAAAATTAAGATTCCAAGTAAAGTTCAAAATATTGAATATGGTTCGTTTGCTTATTGTAGGGGATTAAATAAAATAAGAGTCTCAAGATTGAATAAAAAATATGATTCCAGAAATAATTGTAATGCCATTATCCAAACAGACTTTGGATGGTTACATACCGCGTGCTCTGCAACGACTATTCCTGATGATGTTCACACCATCGGCCCGAAAGCATACCAGGGATCTATTAACATGGGATTGTTTGTCATTCCTGAACATATCACCGAAATAGGACGTTCTGCATTTTTTGATTGCGAAGATCTTAGAACCATTGTTTTTCCGGATAGCTTGTCGTATATTGGCAGCAAAGCTTTTTATAATTGCACAAGTCTTTCTGCAATTACCATTCCCGATAACGTCAAAAAAATAGAGGAAGAAACATTTAAAAATTGCTTAAGTTTAACGTCAGTCACAATGCCAAGTACTTTGTCTGAAATATCCGATAATGCATTTGAGAATTGTGTAAATTATGACATTAGGGAGATTCCCTAATGCGTGTTTTTAATAAGAGGTGGTGCGCTCGCAGTCAATACGAAGGAAGACTGCCAGCAGGATTGTGAAGCCCCAGAGTGATGAGCCTCCGTAGCTGAAGAACGGCAGGGGGATACCGATAACGGGCGTGATGCCCAATACCATTCCTATATTAATAAATAGGTGGAACAGCAGTATGCATACCACTGAGTAACCGTACACCCGGCCAAAGACTGATGATTGCCGCTCGGCCAAGACTATCAGACGTAAAAGCAGCCCTAAATAAAGCAGCAGCACAAATACTGAGCCTTTGAATCCCTGCTCCTCGCCTACGGTGCAGAATATAAAGTCTGTATCCTGCTCGGGTACGTACTTGAGTTTGGTCTGGGTTCCTTTCATGAATCCCTTGCCTGTAAGTCCGCCTGAGCCTATTGCAATCAATGACTGGTTCACGTTATAACCTGTACCCTGGGGATCATCCTCCAGACCCAGGGTCACATTAATACGGGTACGCTGGTGCGGTTGGAGTATCTGGTTGAAAACATAATCTACCGACAGCAGGTAACCTACAGACCCTATAGCGAATGCGGCAACCCATATATACTTACGGGCCATATCCTTTACTGCACGGAATACTATATAGACAGCGGTCACAGCAATCAGTCCTATTTGAAGCCAGGTAACCTTGAAGGGTGCTATTGACAATGATACGGCCAGTCCCACAAGCATACCTCCCACTCCAATTCCAAGCACGGTAAGTGATAAGTTGCGGTCACGCGACATGATCCATATCATGAGTGTCTCCAGCAGTTGTATGATAGTAAGTACAAGCCACGTACCCACTTGGAAAGGCTGCTCTCCAAAGTTTACAGGGCTGAACTTTATCTCCAGAATAAAGAACAGTATGGCACAGAATCCCAAAAACAGCACGCTACCGGTCATTCCCTCACGATACAAAACCAACAGGAATGCCAAATAGACCAATGCCGACCCTGTCTCGTTCTGACATACAATCAGGAACATGGGTATTATAAATACGGCACACGCCTTTAACAGGTCACCCATCTGCGCTGGATTGAAATCAAACCTGTCTACAAACTTGGCAAGTGCCAATGCCGTAGCAAATTTGGCAAACTCGGCGGGTTGCAGGCTTACCGGACCCAGATTGAGCCATGAACGCGACCCCTTGGTATCTTTGGCTACGAAAATGGTGAATATAAGCAGCAGCAGGAACGCAATGTAAATGATATAGGCGTATGAGTTAAGGAAATTCTGGTGGATGAACAGCATTACCGCACCCAATGCTATGGCACACAGTATCCATACCATCTGTTTTCCAGGTCGGGTAGAGAATGAGAACAGGTCTACATTCTCTACATTAGCACTGGCTCCACAGATGCTGAACCAGCCGCATACCATGATGACCAGTACCAGAAGTACCGTCAGCCAGTCAAGTTTACCCACTATATCAACGTTCCTCCTCTCCATAATCAATAACACGACTGGAATAATCCTCAACTTTACGCTTACTGGCTTCTGATAAGCCTCCGTTTATGTATTGCTCCATAAGCAACGCTCCTATGGGCACACCGTATACTGCACCGAATCCGCCGTTCTCAACATAAACCGCAATGGCAATCTTGGGGTCATCCATGGGGGCAAATCCCATAAAAACGGAGTGGTCAATACCGCGGTTCTGAGCTGTTCCGGTCTTACCGCATACAAGATAATCACGGCTGTTGGCCGAACGGCAAGTTCCGTCAATAACCGATTGGCGCATGCCCTGCACCACAATCTCATAATTCTCCTTGTCAACGCTCACATAATGACGCTTGGTATATGTTGTATCCTGATTCTCTCCTTCAACAGTTCTTACAACATGAGGTGTGATGTAATAACCACGGTTGGCTATAGTGGCACCCAAGTTGGCTATCTGAAGAGGTGTAAGTGTTACCTCACCCTGACCTATCGCGTTACTTATGGTGGTAAGACCGTTCCACGAGCGGTTGTAATGACGGTCATAGTAATCGGAGTTGGGTATCATACCTCTGGCCTCGCTGGGCAGGTCTACCCCAAGTGTATAACCGAATCCCATCTCTACCATATAATCCTTCCAGACGGTAAGCGCATTCTGGGGAGAACCGTATTTGGAGGCTCCTATCATATAGTAATAACCCCAGCAGAAATAGCTATTGCATGATGTGGCTATAGCAAAATTCAAATCAAGCGGCGACGAATGCGAGTGGCAGCCTACCTTCAAACCTCGAAAAGAGAATCCGTCGTTACAGGGATATTTGGTTCGGGTATCTATTATCCCCTCCTGTAGCAAAGTAAGGGCCTGTGATGTCTTGAATGTGGAACCCGGAGGATAGGTGCCCTGAATGGGGCGGTTAAGCAGAGGCTTATCGGGCCTGGCCTGCAACTCCTGATAGTGCTCTCCGCGATGACGACCCGACAGTTCCGACGGGTTGAATGACGGAGCGGACACCATACACAGGATCTCGCCTGTCTTGGGTTCTATTGCCACTATGCTGCCAATCTTGTTCTGCATGAGCTTCTCGCCAAGCATCTGCAGTTCTATGTCAAGTCCCAGAGTCAGGTTATGGCCGGGAACAGCCTCCTTGTCAAACTCACCGTCATAATAGCTGCCCTGGATGCGGCCGTAAGCATCTTTTAGGAGCACCTCTGTGCCTTTCTCACCACGGAGTTGGGTCTCATAGTATTTCTCCACACCCTGCTTGCCTATAACGTCTCCCTGCGTGTACCAGTCATCGCCCTCAATCTCGCTTCTGGAAACCTCACCCAGATCTCCCAACAGATGAGCCGCAGCCTCATAACTGTATTTGCGCTGCTGTCGCTGTGTGATGCCGAATCCGGGGAAACTGTACATTTTCTCCCTAAAGTCCGATATCTCCTGGAATGACATCTGCGCCTGGAATATCTGTTCGGTATATGGTGAGTAACCAGGGTTCTTGCGACGGTTGCGGATGTCGGCCATACGGCTCTCAAAATACTCTCTGGTTATATCAAGTGACCTGCAGAATGCCAATGTATCAAGATCCTTGACATTACGCATTACCACAGTCACATCAAACGACGGCTGGTTGCTCACAATCATACGTCCGTTACGGTCATATATCACGCCTCGGGTAGGATAGACTGTCCGGTGATAGAGGGCGTTGTTATCGGCCGAATTCCGGTATCGGGTATCAATAAGCTGTATCTGAACCAGACGTATGATATAGATAAGCACAACGGAAATGACCATTATGCCTATGACGAACTTCCTGTTATCAAACCTGTGGTTCTTCACCGTTGATAATTAACGTTTGACGTCCGAACTGACCGAGATGTGTTCGGCTACCAGCATAAAGACGAATGTAAGAAGAGTGCTGAAAACCACCTTCAATACCAGAACGGTCCAATCTCCCAGCGGTATGCTTCGCAGTATGAAATAGACTGTGTGATGAAGTGTTGTTAGCAACAGCAGATAACCGGCAAACTGACGTCCGCCCATTGATGCCGATCCGGGTTCCAACACATCATGACGGTCCAATGAGACGAACAGTTTGACTATTCCCGGCTGAAACATGGCCAATAGGGTGGCAGATGCCGCATTCAATCCGGGTGTGCCGGAAAATATGTCTATTGCCAGTCCAAGGAAGAATGCCCATAGAAGGATTCCTGAACGAGTCATGGAACTGTCGAACCTGGCAATCATCCAGATATAGAAAAGCGGAGTGACATATCCGAACAGACTGATCCTGTTAAGGAACAATACCTGAAGCAGGGCCAGCCCTATCAGCGCAAAGAGTCTTCTTATGAATGATTCCTGATCCATGAGCTAATCCAATATCTTTTCATACAACTCCTTGATCTCGGGGTCCTCCGTTCTGGTGTTGATATAGACCCAACTCAAATCGGAAATATCGGCTGCAAGGTTTACTTTAACCCTGAGCGTATAGCCGTTACTTGCGTGCTCAACACCTCCTACGGTACCTACGGGTATGTTCTCCGGAAATACCGATGAGTAACCGGTGGTGACTATGGTGTCACCAGTCTCAACAGCCGAATGATAAGGCATATCCTTGAGTTGGGCTACATATGGGTCACCTCCTGTCCACTCCAGGAATCCGAAACTGTCACTGCCCTTGACCTTGCAGCTTATACTGGAGTTGCCGTTCAGCACGGGCAGGACTACCGAATAATGGCGTCCTGTCAGCATGACCACTCCTACTACACCGTCTGCATTGAATACGCCCATTCCCTGGGCCAGTCCGTCCAGTCGGCCTTTGTTTATGGTTATGTAATTGTCATCCTTACGGACGGAGTTGTCTATTACACGGGCGGCAACTATATACTCTGATGACAGAGCGTCAGCTGTGTGTACTAGCTGGCTGTCAGCCACCTCGACCAGAAGGTTGTGCAGCCGGGCATTCTCCTCAACCAGAGCCTGGTTCTCCTTACGCAGCGAAAAATATTGCTCCACGCCCGTACGCCACTCGTAAAGTGTGCCGGACATGGAGTTGGCCGAAGTAAAGAACGCCTCCTTCTGCCGGTCATTAAAACCGAACAGAAGCACCAGCGACAATGTCTCCAGCAGTATGAACAGGAAAACGTAGCTGTGCCTTACTATGAAATCCAGTAGGGAACGCACCTGTTATCCCGTATTATCTCATCAGGAATGAGAACCGGTCTACATTCTTGAGTGCCACACCTGTACCCTTGGCAACGCTCAGAAGCGGCTCGTCGGCTACATGGAACTCAATACCTATCTTATCGGCCAGACGCTTGTTTATGCCGCGTAGCATAGAGCCGCCGCCTGAAAGAAATATTCCGTTCTTGAGGATATCGGCATAGAGTTCAGGAGGAGTATTCTCAAGAGCATTCAGGACAGCCGATTCTATCTTAGCGATAGAACGGTCCAGGCAGTGGGCTATCTCCTGATAGCATACGGGGATTGACATGGGGAGTGCGGTTATCTTGTTGGGACCGTTCACGATGTAATCCTCGGGAGCTTCATCACCAAGATCGGTGAGGGCGGCGCCCACACTTATCTTTATACGTTCTGCCATACGTTCACTTACCTTGACGTTATGCTGACGGCCCATATACTCCTGGATATCTGCTGTAAAGTCATCACCGGCCACCTTTACGGAGTTGTTTGACACCAGACCACCCAGAGATATAACGGCAATCTCGGTTGTACCGCCACCTATATCGACAATCATATTGCCCTCGGGTGCAAGCACGTCTATTCCTATTCCGATAGCGGCAGCCATAGGCTCAAACACCATGTAGACCTCATGTCCGCCTGCATGTTCGGCTGAATCACGCACGGCACGCAGTTCTACCTCCGTACTGCCCGAAGGGACACCAATCACCATCTTGAGTGAAGGTGAGAAGAGGCGGCGGCCGGTATCAACCATACCTATCAGACCACGCATCATCTGCTCGCAGGCATCGAAGTCGGCAATCACGCCGTTCCTAAGAGGACGGACCACGCGGATGTCCTTATTGGTCTTCTCATACATCATCTTGGCCTGGTTGCCTACTGCCACCATTTTGTCGGTGCGGTTGTCAAGGGCAACAATGGAGGGTTCGTTAACCACAATCTTGTCATTGTGCATAATGATGGTATTGGCGGTGCCAAGGTCCATCGATAGCTCTTGTGTCAATGAAAACAGTCCCACTGTAATATTTTGTTATTTGTTAGTAAATCAATGTTTGAAATGACGGAAACCGGTCATGACCATAGTCATGTCGTGCTGCTCGCAGTAGTCTATTGACTCCTGGTCACGTACCGAACCTCCCGGATGTATCACGTTCTTAACGCCAGCTTTGTCGGCAAGTTCCACACAATCAGGGAACGGAAAGAAAGCGTCGCTTGCCATTGCAGCACCCTCCAGAGTGAATCCGAATCCGTGTGCCTTCTCCACAGCCTGCTTGAGGGCGTCAACGCGTGAAGTCTGTCCCACACCGCTTGCCAGCAGCTGCTTGCCGCGTGCAAATACAATTGAGTTGCTCTTGCTGTTCTTTACAATCTTGTTGGCAAACAGCATGTCGTCAATCTCATCATCCGAAGGTTTGCGTGATGTTACAAGCTTGAGGTCATCGGAGGTCTCAATCTTGGTATCCTTATCCTGTACAAGTACGCCGTTCAGGGCTGAACGAACCAACTTGACGGGGAGTTTCTGCTCCTTGCGTACCAGAATGATACGGTTCTTCTTCTGACCCAGTATCTCCAGGGCGTCAAAGTCATAATCGGGAGCTATGATAACCTCAAAGAATATCTTGTTGATTTCTTCGGCGGTTGCCTTGTCAATGGGAGCATTGGCTATGAGCACTCCTCCAAAAGCAGATACGGGGTCACCAGCCAGGGCATCCTTCCAAGCCTCTAACAGTGTGGGACGTGAAGCAACACCGCAGGCATTGTTGTGCTTGAGAATGGCAAATGTGGTCTCATAGAATTCATCAATAAGGTCTATGGCTGCGTTTATGTCAAGCAGGTTGTTGTAAGATATCTCCTTACCGTGAACCTGGTCAAACATGGCGTCAAGGTCTCCGTGGAACACACCGTTCTGATGAGGGTTCTCACCATAGCGCATAGCCTTGTGACCATCCAATGCAAGGCGGAAATGATCCTCATCATCTCCTGCAAACCAGTTGTAGATGCAGCTGTCATAGTATGACGATACAGCAAACGCCTCTTTGGCAAACCAGCGCCGCTCCTCAAGAGTGGTCTCGGCACCTCGCTCGTTCAGGATGTCAAGCAGAGGCTTGTACTGATCCTTGCTGGCCACTATCACGGCATCCTTGAAGTTCTTGGCACCAGCACGGATAAGTGAGATGCCGCCTATATCTATCTTCTCAATAATATCGGCATCAGGTGCGCCTGACTTTACAGTATCCTCAAACGGATAGAGGTCTACAATTACCAAGTCTATCTCAGGAATGTCATAGCTTACCATCTGAACCATATCATTCTCCTCCTCACGGCGGGCCAGGATACCTCCGAACACCTTGGGGTGAAGGGTCTTTACGCGACCGCCCAGAATTGACGGATATCCGGTGAGTTCCTCAACTGCCTGGCAGGGTACGCCCAGGGACTCGATGAAACGCTGGGTTCCGCCGGTAGATATAAGTTTGACACCCTCCTGGTGGAGCTTACTGATAATCTCGTCAAGGCCATCCTTATGGAAGACCGATATCAGAGCTGATGAAATTCTTTTGGTTTCAGACATTGTTGTTTTATGTGTTTGTTAACTATACTCGTATTTTTGCGCGAATTTAACCATTTTCGGCCAGCAAGCCAATACTATAGTGCTAATTGTTAATAAAAAATATAATAGCAGATATATATGTGCACCCGAACGGATTATTTTTCCTAATTTAGCAAGCGTAATAACCGACAAACCAAAACAGACATCAATACTGACCAATATGGATAGAAGAGATTTTCTCAAGACTCTGGCCGCAGCCGGAGCATTAGTGACCGTAAAGAGCAACGGCATGATGGACGTCATGGCCTCAACCTTAACCTCGGGAAGCCCCGCCACCCCTGCCGATAACGCCGACCTTGCAGCAGTAATGAACGGAGAACCGGCAGCAATGCTGGAGGCTGCCATGAAAGAGCTGGGAGGTATCGGCCGATTCATAAAGAAGGGTGACAAGATTGTCATCAAGCCCAACATAGGATGGGACCGCACCCCTGAACTTGCCGGCAATACAAACCCGGACCTGCTTGAAGCGCTTATCAGAATGTGCCAGGACGCAGGTGCAGCCGAAATCAAGGTGTTTGACCATACCTGTGACAACTGGACCCGTTGCTATGACCACAGCGGCATAGAGGCTATGGTCAAGAAGGTTGGAGCCACGATGGTTCCCGGCAATGAGCAGTCATACTATCAGAACGTTGAGATACCCGGCGCCAAGACTCTCAAGAGCGCACAGGTACACAAGGCCATAATTGAGTGTGACAAATGGATAAACGTTCCGGTCCTTAAGAATCACGGCGGAGCACTCATGACCTGCGCCATGAAGAACCATATGGGTATTGTATGGGACCGCCGCGCATTCCACTCACGCGGACTGCATCAGTGCATAGCTGACATATGCACCTACAAGCCCGCAGTACTCCACATAGTGGACGCCTATCGTACCGTAGCCACAAACGGCCCGCAGGGACGCAGCGCAAATGATGTGGTTCTCACCAAAGCCCTCTTCGCATCGCCCGATATCGTAGCAGTCGATACAGCTGCAGGAAAGTTCTTCACCAACATCAACAAGAGCATAAAGTTTGAGGACATAGAACATATACCTGACGGACAGAAGCTCGGATTGGGAACAATGGATCTGGAATCTATCAACGTCAAGAGAGTAAGACTTTAATGTTACGGAAAATAAGAACGGCGGTGGCTATTGCGGTCATCGCTTTATTTACATATGGGTTCATTGACTTTGCCGGCGTCATAGACAATCCCTGGCTCCAGAAGATTCAGTTCGGACCCGCCCTGTTGTCATTGAGTATTGTTACGCTGGTCTGCCTCATTGCTGCAACTCTGCTTATGGGGCGCCTGTACTGTTCGGTTATATGCCCGCTTGGCATATTCCAGGATTTCTTTAACTGGCTGTCAAAGAAATTTGACAAGAAAAAGAAATACTCATTCAAACCTGAGAATCCCTGGCTGCGTTGGGGTGTGCTGGCTGTATTGGTAATTGCCTGGTTTTGCGGTTTTACCTTTCTGGTGGGTCTGATTGAACCTTACAGCGCATACGGGCGAATGGCCGACGAGTTGTTCAAACCCATCTACCTACTTGGAAACAACCTGCTTGCGGCCATTTCTGAGAAGACAGGAAGCTACCGGTTCTTCAAGGTACTCATCTCCCTCAAGTCCATATCGGCACTGGTGGTTGCCCTACTCACATTGCTTGTTATAGGACATATCTCCTACCATCACGGCCGTACTTGGTGCAACACCATCTGTCCGGTTGGCACATTGTTGGGATTTTTTTCAAGGTTCTCCATCCTGCGAATACGCATTGATAAGGATAAATGCAACCATTGTCTGGCCTGCCAGCGCAAGTGCAAGGCTTACTGCATAGACTCCAAGAACCAGACTATTGACTACTCGCGTTGTGTAGACTGCTTTGACTGCATTGACGCCTGCAAGCAGAATGCCATATACTACGGCCCTGTAAAAAACAGCAAAGCTGCTCCGGCTACAGACAACGTTGATGAATCCAAGCGTCAGTTCCTCAAGTCAACACTGGTGCTGGCTGCTCTTGCTCCCGCTGCTGTCGAAGCCAAGGTTACAGGCAGAAAAGATACCCGTGTACCGATGTCTCCTCCCGGCTCAATCAGCCACAAGAACCTGCTGCAGCACTGCACATCATGCCATCTGTGCGTAAGCAAGTGCCCCAGCCATGTGCTCAAGCCTGCCGGAATGGAATACGGCCTGGGTGGAATCATGCAGCCTGTCATGAAATTTGACCAGGGCTACTGCAACTATGACTGCAATCTGTGCAGCCAGATCTGCCCTGCCGGAGCCATCAAACCGCTGACAGTTGAAGAGAAGCACCGCACACAACCCGGCCGCGTGGTATTCAACAAGGATATATGCGTAGTGAACGTGAACCGCACCAGCTGCGGAGCCTGCGCCGAGCACTGCCCAGTCCAGGCTATCCATATGGTACCATTTGAGGGCGGTCTCACAATTCCCGAAACCACCCCCGATCTCTGTGTAGGATGCGGAGGCTGCGAGTTCATCTGCCCCGTCAAGGCCGTCCACATAGAGGGCAATCCCATACATCTTACAGCAAAAGAACCCGAGCAGGACACCTCCATCCAAACTGAAGACTTCGACTTCGGTTTCTGAAGCATTCTAGCGGAAAAGAAAAGAGCCGGTCCCAGAAACAGGACCGGCTCTTAAATTTGTATGATATTGGATTACTTCTGGGCGGCAGCGTGATGTCTTGCCTCAATCTCCTTGTTCATCTCGTCAAGGCGCTGGTCGGTAAGAGGATACTTGAATACCAGATATCCTACTACTAACAGAAGGATGGCGGGAATGATGGTGGTGAACCACAGGATGGCATTCTGCACAGTTGGATTATAATCACTCAGGTGAGTGTAGTATGCGTTTACCGGAGCGCTGATGAATGATGCCAGGAAGACTACGATAAAGATGCTAAGAACCAGCTGCAGGCACTTGTTGGCCTTGAACTCCTCCCACATCTCCTTGAATGATACAGGCTTCTCAGGTGTGGTGGTGATATTCTCCTTACTGCCCATGAAGCAGAGTGTAAGCAGCACGAAACCTACTATTGCAAAGATGCATGTTACAGTGAACCATGCCTTGGGATCAGTAGGCAGAGCGGACTCCTCGCTTGCCAGGTTGAATCCGATAAGACCCATAACCCAGGGAGTGATGAAACCTGCTAGTGAGAAACCGGCCTTGAAAGCCACACCAGCCAGAGCGTTTACGGTAGCGGCGGGACGGTTGCCTGTACGGTACTCGGCATCGGTGATAACCTCAGGAACCAGTGCCCACATGAGTGAACCGACCAGCAGACCTACACCGGTCAGAACCTTGGCGCCCTGTACAATTGCATTGCACTTCTGTACATCAAAGAACTTACCTATTACAAAGAGTGTGATGAATCCTACAAGACCGACACACAGAAGCAGGTAGTAAAGTCCTTTCTTGCCGAACAGTTTCTTAAGGATGGGCAGTGAAGGCAGGATGATGAATGCCGGGATTGTACCGATAGCCATGAATACGGCCTGGTTCCAGTCAACGGCGATACCTACGCACATAGCCAGACCGATGGGGAAACCGGCCTGAACAATGATCTGGCCGATATTGGCGCATACCATACGGGTTGAAGTAAGAATAAGAACCTCATCGTTGTCACGGGTCATAGAGGCCATGATAGAGCCGTAAGGGATGTTCACTACCGAGTAGATCATGCTAAGCAGTATATAGCTGACGGTAGCATAAACAATCTTCCATGTCATAGCCCATGTGGCCACGGTGGGAAGCATCAGGAAGCAAGCGGCAACTGTAAGGGGAATACCGCCATAAAGAAGATATGCACGATACTTGCCAAGCTTGGGATTGTGGTTATCGATATACTTACCTACCACAGGACTCCAGAAACAGTCCAAAAGTCTGACTCCAAGGATAAGACCGCTAACAAATCCGGGGTTGATCTTGAGTACTGTGCAGAGGTACAGCATCAGGAAACATGCAACCGTCTGGAAAATAAGATTCTGGGCAAGGTCACCCGAACCGAAACCGATTCTCTGTCCCCAACTCAGTTTGTAGTAACCGTTGTTTACTTCGTTTGCCATAAAATTAAATTGGATTTATTGATTAATAATTAGAATCCTGTTGTATCAGCCCACAAACATACAAAAAAATCGTCACACCTATTCGCCCTTCTCCAAATATTCAACTGCACGCTGAATAGTCTCATCAAGTTCCTGTATTACCTGATAGTAGGAATTCATGCCCCAGAGCAGACGTGCCACGGTTGCCTTAAGCTGGCACTTGAATATGGGAAGACACTCCTGATACTGCTCTTCGTCGTACTCCACCTTGGCATCCTTGGCCTTGTCAAGGAACAGTTTAAGCAGGTCTTGACCCACCTCATAGCCGTTGTTGAACTCCTGGAATGACTTGAAACGGCGCTGCAGGCTACGGCGGTTACGTTCGGTATACTGCATGGAGGTGTTAAGCACTACGTTCTTGGCGGTGACGTTACGATAATATTGATTTGTGCGTGTGGTATCCAGAGGTACAAATACATCGGGCATGATACCTCCGCCGCCGTAAACGGTACGGTGACGTATCATAGTGCTGTACTTGAGTGAGTCAGGGAAGTGTATGCTGTCTCTGTTGGTAAGCTCGCCGTGATGCAGGCGTTCCAGTATGTCATCGCCGTAATCCACATCCTTGCCGTAGGGTTTCTGAATGCAACGACCCACGGGTGTGTAGTATTTGGCAACAGTAAGACGTATCAGTGATCCGTCATGGAACTCTATAGGGCGCTGTACCAGGCCCTTGCCGAATGAGCGGCGACCTACAATAGTGGCGCGGTCCCAATCCTGGACTGCTCCCGAAACAATCTCGCTGGCCGACGCCGAATACTCATCAATGAGCACAAGCAGTTTGCCCTCACGGAACCGCCCGCGGCCATCGGCAAGATAACCGCTGCGGGGTGAACGACGGCCTTCGGTATAAACCACCATCTGGTCACGTCCCAGAAACTCGTTGGCTATACCTACGGCAGCCATAAGCAGACCGCCTCCGTTACCCTGCAGATCCAGTATCAGCGACTGTGCTCCCTGTGTGCGCAGAAGTGCCAGTTTCTCCTCAAACTCCTGAACGGTTGTGGCACCAAAACTGGAAACCTTTATATAACCTACACCAGGTCTGATTATATAAGCGGCATCTACCGTATTTACGGGAATCTTGTCACGTGTAACTATGAAATGGAGCAGTTCATCCACACCGCGGCGGTTTATACCCAGATCAACCTTAGTTCCTTTAGGACCGCGCAGGCGCTTCATTATAGACTCCTGAGACATCTTGACTCCAGCTATTGCGGTATCATTAACCGTAACTATACGGTCACCGGCCATGATGCCCACCTTCTCGGACGGTCCGTCAGGAATAGGCTGAACTATAAACAGCGTATCCTCAACCATATTGAACTGTACACCTATTCCCTCAAACGATCCCATCAGGGTCTCGTTTGACTTGTCATTCTCTTCGGGTGTAAGGTATGTGGAGTGCGGATCAAGTTCCTCAAGCATTCCTTTTATGGCCTGCTCCACCAGTTTCTTCTCATCTACATCCTCTACGTAAAGGGCCGATATGGCACCTTCGGCCACCAGAAGTTTCTGCAACTCGGCATCTATGGAGGTTGCCTGAGGCTGAGGCTGGGGAATACGCTGGGGCTGCATCTGAGGCTGGCGCTGCGGTTGCATCTGGGGTTGCATCTGGGGTTGACCCACTCTGCCCGGCTGAGCCATAATCATGAACGGCATCATGAGTACCGTAATCAAAATATGTGTCCTTTTCATAACTGTCTTAAAGATATGGTTTGAAAGAATCAATCATAAGATTATCGGCATTCCTGCCGAAAGAGATAAGTTCGCGCACCAGACTGCTGCTAACGTGCTGGACTGCGGGGCTGGATACCAGCAACACTGTTTCAACTCCGTCTATGGAGCGGTTGATGTCTGCCAGGTTGCGTTCCTTGTCATAATCAGTAACTGAGCGGATGCCACGCAGGATGGCGTTGCAACCTGTCTGGCGTACTGCATCTATGGTGAGGCCTTCATACTCAGTTACAGTCACGCGGGGTTCATCCCTGTAGAACTCGCTGATGGCTTTCTTGCGGACATGGGTGTCAAAAAGAGGCTTTTTCTCAGTGTTTATGCCTACAGCTATCACCACCTCGCAACCCAGAGCCAGAGCACGGCTTACCAGGTCTGCATGTCCTATCGTGAACGGGTCAAACGATCCGGGAAAAAAAAGTTTCATAATCCTTGTCTTTTTAGAATTTCTCTCCTTCATCCTCCTCAACGCGGTCCTCTTCTACTACCAGGTTGTCTATGATGAAGTTCTGACGCTCCATGGTATTCTTGCCCATGTAGAATGAGAGCAGGTCATCTACAGCATCGGTCTTCTTGAGCGTCACCATCTCCAGACGCATATCGGGTCCGATAAAGTTCTTGAATTCATCGGGCGATATCTCACCTAGTCCTTTGAATCGGGTTATCTCGGGATTGGGAGATAGTTTCTCTATGGCCTGACGGCGCTCCTCATCTGTGTAGCAGTAGATGGTCTCGAACTCACCCTTCTCTGTTACCACTCCGTCCACATGGGCGGCGGGGCCTTTTTTCTTTTTGCGTTTGTTGCGTACACGGAACAGCGGGGTCTGCAGTATATACACGTGGCCTTTCCTTATCAGTTCCGGGAAGAACTGCAGGAAAAAGGTTATCATGAGAAGACGTATGTGCATTCCGTCCACATCGGCATCGGTTGCCACTATTATCTTGTTGTAACGCAAATCATCCAGTCCCTCCTCTATGTTGAGGGCGGCCTGAAGCAGGTTGAACTCCTCATTCTCATAGACCACCTTCTTGGTAAGACCGTAGCAGTTAAGCGGCTTACCGCGCAGGCTGAATACGGCCTGGGTGTTCACGTCACGGCTCTTGGTGATGGAACCGCTGGCAGAGTCACCCTCGGTAATGAATATGCAACTCTCCTCCTGACGGTCTCCGCGGGCATCGTTCAGGTGTATGCGGCAGTCAGCCAGCTTTCGGTTATGCAGGTTAGCCTTCTTGGCGCGCTCTCGGGCCTGCTTGGTAATGCCGGCTATCTCCTTACGTTCCTTCTCGGACTCCAGTATCTTCTTGAGCAGCACATCGGCTATCTCGGGCTCCTTGTGCAGCAGGTCATCTACCTCCTTCTTGATGAAATCACCCACGAACTTGTTGAGCGATACGCCTCCGTTAGGACTCATGGTAGTGGAGCCCAGCTTGATCTTGGTCTGGCTCTCAAACACCGGTTCCTCAACGTTTACTGCTATCGCGGCCACTATTCCGTTACGCACATCGCCCGACTCGAACGGCTTGCCGTAGAACTCCTTTATGGTGCGGGCTATATGCTCCTTGAATGCACTCTGATGCGTACCGCCCTGCGATGTGTACTGGCCGTTCACGAATGAGTAGTACTCCTCGCCGTACTGGTTGGTATGGGTAAGGGCTATCTCAATGTCAGGTCCCTGCAGATGGATGATGGGATAGAGGCTCTGGGCGCTCATACGTTCCACTAGCAGGTCTTCCAGACCGTTGCGCGACACAAAACGCTGGCCGTTGTACATGATGGTAAGGCCGGTGTTAAGGTAGGTATAGTTGCGCAGCATAGTCTCTATTATGGCAGGGCGGAACTGATAGCCCACAAACAGCGTGTTGTCCGGTTCAAAGATCACCTGGGTTCCGTGCTCGTCGGCACTGGGCAGCGTCACATCTGACTGAAGCTTGCCACGCTCAAACTGGAGTGTACGCACCTGACCGTCACGCCAGCTGCTGACCTGGAAATGGAAACTCAGGGCATTTACCGCTTTAAGGCCCACGCCGTTCAGGCCCACACTCTTCTTGAACGCCTTGCTGTCAAACTTACCGCCTGTGTTTAGGATGCTGACGGCATCAACCAACTTTCCTTGAGGTATTCCGCGACCGTAGTCTCGCACTGAAACCTTGCCGTCATCGGTCAAGTCTATCTCAATGCGCTTGCCGGTATTCATGCGGAATTCATCCACGCTGTTGTCAATTATCTCCTTGAGCAGAACGTATATTCCGTCATCGGCAGCTGATCCGTCACCCAGTTTTCCTATGTACATACCGGGACGGGTACGGATATGCTCCATATCGTCCATGTGGCGGATATTGTCCTCGTTGTACTGCACCTGTGGTGCCTGCGGGTCAAATAATTCTTCTGTGTCTGCCATATATCTTATTATACTTATTTCAACTCGTAATTAAATCAGATGGTCTTAAAGAACACCGCCCTGCGGCGTACTATCTTTACACCTTCATAGTATGACCACTGACTCTGCATCTTGCTGTTGGTGACCAACTCAGGATTGCTCTCAGCCAGCTTGAACCCCATATCCACCATAGTGGGATTGAGTATTGTAAAGGGTACCGCGTTAATGCCCTTGTTCTGATACTCAGGTTTGACAGCTATAAACAGGAATTCCACAATCTGTGGCCGTTTGATCTTAAGAGCCTTGATTATATGCCACCAGCCCAGCGGGAACAGACGGCCCTTGGCTTTCTGCAAAGCCCGCGCTATCGAGGTCATAGTCAGGGCTCCGGCTACAAGATTGTCATTGCTGTCCAGCACGAATGCGGCCAGTCGCTTGTCGAGTAGCGGAACGAACTTGCGGGCAAAATCATCTATCTGCCTGTCGGAGAATGCCGAGTATCCGTAAAGCGGGGCATACGCCTCATTTACCAGATGGAACAGTTTGTGCGCATATTTACGGGCTTCGGCACTTTTGCTCTGCTCAAACTTGGCCACATGCAGGTTATAGCGTTCCAGCACTATCTTGCCTATCCTTTCCATCTTCTCGGGCAACGTGTTGTAGGGGATATGCCACTCCACCCACTCGGCCGACCGCTTGAGTCCCAACTGTTCCATGTGCTTGGGATAGTAGGGATAATTGTAGATAGTTGCCATAGTGCCCATAATGTCAAAACCCTCAGTGAGCATTCCCTCGGGATCAAAATCCGTAAAACCGAAAGGTCCTTCCAAACGGTCCATTCCGCGTTCACGACCCCAATCAGCCACGGCATCCAGCAGAGCTTTTGATACACTTATATCGTCTATGAAATCTATCCAGCCGAACCTAACGGTCCTAACCTTCCATGCCTCATTGGCCTTATGGTTAATGATAGCGGCCACGCGCCCCACGACTTTACCGTCCATGACAGCTATGAACGTTTGTGCCTGACAAAACTCCAGTGCAGAATTCTTGGATGGCTTGAATGAATTGATAGTATCCCGTATCAGGTCCGGTACGGCATAGGGGTCATTTCTGTAAAGCTGCACATTAAACCGTGCAAATAAGCGCAGCTCTCTGGCTGTCTTAACCGGAATTACAGAAATATTTTGAGTTGACATTATTTCCACTGAATTTCAATTCAGCGAAGATACAAATTTAACGGCACTCTTCCTTATACCTTAAAGCGGAAATTATCAACCGCCTGCATACTCTTTCTTAGCTTTCTCCAGAAGTTTCCTGAACTCAGGATCAGAGTGAAGACTGGCTATCATTCCTGATGCCATGATGCGGGCGGCGGTGATATCGGTAGCCCAATGCTGGCCTGTGATAATTCCGCTCTCTCCAACCCGGTAACCATACTTGAGGATGTCATTGGCTTTTGTCGGGGCAATCTCCGTAAGAATAAGCGCAACTCCCCAACCAATCTCCGACTCGGCCGACGGATATGATGACCTGGTCTTTTCAATCTCTCCCGCAAATGGGGATTCAGCCAACTGTACATATGGGCTCTTGCGGAAACTGGCGGTACAGCCCAGTTCTGTAGCATTCTTAAGCAGAGCTTTTCTGGTCTCATCAATAAGACGGGTAAGTGCAGGTGTCTTCTTTGAATCAAGTTTAAGTCCAAGGATATCAGAGAATGCCGTAAGCAATACCTCAAGGCTATAGTCAGCATCGGCTTTGGCCAGAGCGCCGCGTTCAGTGGCGCGCTCTGCCTTGGCTGCAAAAAACTGTGCCACATCACCCAGA
The DNA here is from genome assembly GCA_045534785.1 of Bacteroidaceae bacterium. GTDB lineage: Bacteria > Bacteroidota > Bacteroidia > Bacteroidales > Bacteroidaceae > Colenecus. The sequence continues at coordinate 23,463 of JAZSKJ010000007.1, forward strand.
TAACGGTTACTAGCGGTATCGACCGGCTCATTAAGGACTCTGAGGCCATCAGGATATCCGTTCTCAGTATTAGGCTTGCGGCCTGACTTTTCGTAATACTCAGTACGGGCAGCCTCCATATCGGTCATGAAATCAGGCACTGAGTGCATCGCGGCTACACACGCCGCAGCGCACATATAGCCCGCATCCACATCACTCTGATAATGGGCCGACACTATGACGCGACTCTCGCCATACTCATATCCGCGACGCAATATGGTATCCTGATACTCAGGAGCCATCTCGGCCAGCACCAGCGCGGTTGCCATACCACGAGTCGTGTGTCCCGACGGATAAGAGCCGCTTGTCCTCAGACTCTCAAGACGGTCAGAACGTCCGGTTGGCTTCTCGTTATACTGGATGACAGGACGTATACGCATATATTTGGCCTTGGGATTCTTTGATGCCTGCTCGGCAGTATGATAACTGCGTGACAACAGATTGTAAATGGCAGGAGTCTCCGTACGGCTTATCTTGAAGCCCAAAGCCTCGGAGTATATCCTGGCCATCTCGGTAGTACTTGAAGCGGACTCCTGACTGGCACGTTCTCCACGCTCGGTAAGGCGCATTGCCTTGCCCCACTGCCACTGGATAAAGTCATCTATATACGCCACGCTGGCGGTATCGGGCGGAGCCGGCAGGAATATGGCGCCATCCGGTTGATTCTCCCTCTCCACATACAAGTTGGGGGTAGACTGACGAAACTGTGAAAAAACGCTCTGGGATACCAGAAGCAGGAAGAATAACGGCAATGATAGTCTTAGGAACCTTTTCATAAACGGTCAGCATTCTTTGGTTTTGCGAATATAGCCATTTTATTTAATAATACGCCACAGGCACCGATGTTAAACCTAAACATCAGTGCCTGTTATGAAAAAACGAGGAGAGAAAACTAATTGTTTACTTGAGCAGATCGGCCAGTTTACGTTCCAGCGCCTCACCGCGGAGTCCCTTCCCTACTATAAGGCCTGTCTTGCAGTCAACCAGAAAATTGGCCGGTATACTGTTTATGTCATAAAGTCTGGCTACCTCGTTGTTCCAGTACTTGAGGTCACTTACATGCAGCCAGTTCATCTGTTCTTCCTTAATGGCCTTGAGCCATGATTCACGGTCCTGGTCAAGTGATACGCCCAGTATCTCGAATCCCTTAGACGAGTACTTGGCATAAGCGTCCTTAAGATAGGGCAGCTCACCCATACAGGGACCGCACCATGATGCCCAGAAATCTATTAGGACGTAGCGGTTCTTGGGATCGGCCATTACCTTACTTGCAGTTACCGGGTTACCGTCTTTATCATTCTGGGTAAAGTCAATGTAAGGCTTATCTACGCTCAGGTTCATGATCATATCTATCCGATCACTCATTTCCTTCCATCCTTTGGTTTTCTTGACCTGGTTTGAGAACCTGTCAAGGAAAATGCGAGTTGATTCGGGATCATCGGGAGCTGCCAGACGCTGCAGACAGAACAGACCGTAATAGTTGTCCAGATTCTGAGGCAAGTCTCTCTTGAGCCTTTCCTGAAGACCGTTAAGCATAGACTCCAGTTCATTGGTTACCCTTCCGCCTGTCTGCTGTATCTTGGCAGTTATCTTATAGTTCTCAGTAATAAAACCACTGAATCCGTCATTAGCCTTGGTTCCTTTGGCTACATAGAAACTGTCCAGCACAGACGAAATCTCAATGTTTCCCGGCTCAAGGATAAAGATACATCCAATATTTTCAACATCCTTGTCAGTAGCCACAATTGCCAGCATGGGGCTCTCAATGTTACCCTTGATCGTAAAACTGCCGTCAGAGCTGGCAACTGAGGCCAGGATCTCCTCTGAATCAGTCATAAGCCAGACCGAATCGGACTTGAAGGGACTGAACTTACCGCTCACGGTATAACTGTTGTTTTCGGCCGTACAACTGCATGTGAAGGCTGCTGCAGCCATCATCAGAAATGATAACTTTTTCATAATCTTCTTTTAATTCTTATCTACCGGTATTAGCCACACGTAGATTTGCCAAGGGGAGATCTATCTTCACCTTGCAGACCGACCCTTCCAGCCTGGCCGTCTTTCCGGTATGGATATCTCTCATAAGCTTGTTCAACTCTACAGTGGGGAACACCAGCTGCAAATGGTTCAGCATATGGTCACCGCCTCTGTCAAAGTCCTTGTCAAGAGGTACGCTGGCGGATTTGATACTCACCTTACTGCCATCGTTCAGCACAAGTTTCATATCGCTGCCTATCTGACCCATGTATGAGAAATCGGCACGGACCAGAAGGTCAAAGAACACTGTGGTCTCACTGGGGGTAATCTCAATGCGGTCCACCTCCACCCAGTTCCTATTGGTGGTTCCGGGAATCTCCAGATCCAGATGGTTGGATGCAAATATCAACTGTATTCCGTCAAACAGGTCCTCCTGGCCCGATACGTTGACGCCGCGCATCCAGTAATTTATCTTTCCTGTCCCCTTATCCACATCATCCACAAGGTCAAACTTCTTTACATCGGCAGGCAGCGGTTCAAATATGAATGTTGAAAGGTGACGTCCGGACTCGGGTACCCAGCAGAATGAACCGTTGGCGTACTCATACTCGGGCACCCAGGGATAATCGGCAAAATTCTGATATCCGAACTCACCTATGCAGGCGTACTCCTTACCGTCGGCAATTATCTTGGATGTGGTAAAGTCACCGGGACGGCTCCAGACATTGCGTCCCAATCCGGTATAGTTGAATATCAGTGCAGTCTCGTTCTCACCAAATGCAATATCCAGCAGTTCGCCTTCAGAATTGCTCATATATATCTGCGGCTGATGAACCTTCTTGATGGCCTTATCCAGATACTTGTCAGTATACTCTGCTCTGATGGCTCGTTCCACTTCCATTACGGTCTTACCCTTAAACTCCTTGTCCAGATCTCTCTTGGTAGGAAGTATGGTTGTAAGATAGTAACCGTTTGCTTTAAGCCTACGGCTCAACCTGCCGTTGTCCTCCCGTCCGTTGAGCAGTTCCGCCAGAACAGACCTGCCTCCGTTGGATTCACAAATACAGATGCAGAATGTGCGGCTGCCCCGCTCATAAGCGGCTTTCATAAGGACCGATGCATCAGACCAAGGCATCGTGTCATCGGGGAAGAATGCCATATACTCAATATCAAGGGCTTTAATCCAATCGGCAAGTTCTGCAGTTGTTCCGTGAACCACCATACCGTTGTGGTCAAGTTCATAAATGCCTGGCTCCCAGGTATAGATACGGCCATACTTGTAGGTTGAATAGTATGCCTCACGCCATTCATTATCAGTCTTGACCACCGGCGTATAAATACCCACCTCATTGAGCATATCCACCAGCGGACGGGCTCTCTGCAGACCGGTATTGGTCAAGTCACCGGTCAGACGTGACAGTACGATTGTCATACGGTGAGTACTGAATCCCTTATAGTCAAGCAGATAGTCAGCCACCTCTTCAGGTTTCATGGTTGCCTCAACGCCGTCAGCCGTACGTACCAGCACCGAGCCGTCATTAATAAGCCATATGGCTCCCGTCTCCCAAGGAAAACGGTTGAACTTTCCCTGACCGTAAATCTCATCGAGTATCTGCATGGAGTCACGCAGCACATCCACATTCCTCAATCCATTGCTCACCGTTTCGGCCTGTGGCTTGCAGTCATATACGGTTACCGCAAATGATATTAATACCAGCCCCACAAGCAACGGAGCGTAAAGAGCCTTGAAAGCTCTGGATAACTTGGAGTCTTTTCTGTTCATCATACTTATTCTATTGGAAAGGTTCTGTTTCTTGAAATGGTTGGTCACGCTGAATCCGCTCAATGAGGAAATCTTACCCAGAAGCATATACTGATACTCCCTGGCGTCGAATCCGTCACGCAGCACACAGCCGTCAGCCTGGAACTCATGGATATCCTGCAGGTCCTTGCGCAGCAGGACGGTAACCGGGTTGAACCACTGCATTGCCGACAGCAGGTCAACCATCAGCAGGTCATATGAGTGACCCAGACGCACGTGGGTCAGCTCATGGTCCAGTATAACCTTACGGTTGGCCGACTCGTAATCATCCCTTGAAATTACAATATTGTTCAACCAACTGAATGGGGATATTCCCATATCGACTACACTCACCATAACACCGTCATCCGAGCTTACTATACGCCCTGTTCGTATAAGACGACGGGTCTGGACAATTGAAAGAAGAGTTCTGGTCAGATGGAATATGAATCCGGCGAACCATACGGTCAAAGCAACCAGCAACCAATTGACAGGGTTCTTCTCCCTGACAGGTGCCTGAGCTTCCGGTTTGGATATCTCCTGCAGAACCGGAACCTCCGCGATGGGTTCAGTATATTCCTCTAACTCCGCTCTCATCTGATGAACGGCAGGAGCGGGAGCCGCCAGACGACTGATGTTCTGTACAACGGGAACAGACGGAATCTCATCGGCAGGGACATAGCGGTGTATGGTAAACACGCAAAACGGTAGAATGAAGGAGACCAGCAACATACCTGTGAGCAGGCAACGGTTCAACTTATGGAAAGTCTCCTTACTCATGAGAAGACGGTAAAAAAGATAGAAGCAGGCCAGGATCAGCGCCACCTTGAACTGATAGGTCAGGAAGGCTGCCCCTAATGTGGATTGGATTGTAAAAAGGATATTCATATGTAGCATCAAATTAGGTTATTATTATAAAAAAGGTCTATTGAAGAAAGCAGGCTGAATCTACACTTCTTTGCCGCGTTCTATCTGTTCAATCAGCCCCTTGAGCTCGTCAAGCGTAATTTTCTCTTCGGTCACCAGGGCCGATACGGCACTCAGATAAGAGTTGTTGAAACACTTGCCTATTAGGCTGTCCAGATTCATCTCATTGTAATCCTTACGGCTTAATAGTGGATAGTACCTGAAGGAACCGCTTACCGAGTTATGGCTCAGATAACCGTTTGACTCAAGCGTGCGTACCTGCGTGGACAAGGTGTTGAAATGAGGTTGGGGTTCAGGATAGAGTTCCTGAAGTTCCTTTACATAAAGTGGTCCCTTGTCCCAGAACCAGTTCATGATGATTTCCTCTTTTTTAGTCAGTCTTTTCATTGCTCAATAAAAAAGTAAGTTTTCATGCAACATCGATCACTAAACAATCAGATAACCAAAGTTCTTGTGCAAATATAAAACTAAAATAATTCGTTTCCAAATAATTTAACTAAAATTTTTCGTTTCAGCCCAAAAAAAATAAAGAAACCGCCATAGGCGGTTCCACGTGGGCCATCTAGGGCTTGACTGCGAAGCTTGTTGAGGACCGTCAGGTCCGAAAAACCTAGGACCTTAGGGACTAGGCGAAAGCCCTATCACAAAAAAAAGAAACCGCCATAGGCGGTTCCACGTGGGCCATCTAGGGCTTGAACCTAGGACCTCCAGATTATGAGTCTGTTGCTCTAACCAACTGAGCTAAAAGCCCGTTGAAAGAATCACCGGCCCATGGCCGATTGCTTCATTCGGGTGCAAAAGTACTCCATTAACCCGAATTAGCAAAGTTTTGAGCTAAAAAATTCCTTTTGCCCGCGTATCTTCACTACTTTTGCACTCCAAACGACTATCAAATGACCATACCCGTACCGCAAAACAAAAGTTACGCAGCCACGATAGGATTCTTTGACGGAGTCCATCTGGGCCATGTGCATCTGCTTGAAGAACTCAAGTCCATTGCACAGCAACGCGGTCTAAAGAGTATGGCCGTAACGTTCCCGGAGCATCCCCGCCAGATACTGCAGTCCGATTATCGCCCGCGCCTGCTGTCCACCCCCGATGACAAGATGCGCCTGCTGGAGCAGACCGGCATAGACTACTGTTTCCCGCTGCATTTTACATCGGCCCTGGCCGTGCTTGATGCGGAGACATTCATGACTGATTTCCTTCAGAAAAGACTGGGTGTAAGCACTCTGCTGGTGGGCCATGACCACCATTTCGGCCATGACACCAGCCTGACCGTTGACGATTACCGCCATATAGGCGACAGGATAGGAATGGAAGTAATACCCGCAGACGCATATCTGTATCAGGGTACTCCCGTGAGCAGTTCCCGCATACGCCGTGAGTTGGTGGCCGGAAATGTAAAGGCCGCAAATGAGATGCTGGGCTACCGCTACACCATAAGCGGCACCGTAATCCACGGCCTGCAGAACGGCCGTAAGATGGGATTCCCCACCGCCAACCTGGGCCCGTACTGTGAGTTCATGCAGATTCCGGCCGACGGAGTCTACTCGGCTCTGGCAACAGTTGACGGAGAGACATGGCCGGCAATGCTCAACATAGGGTTCCGCCCCACATTCCAGGGCAACGCCCGCACCATCGAGGCCCACCTGCTGGGATTTGACCGCGATATATACTTCCATGAGCTAAAGCTGGAATTCGTGGACTATCTGCGTTCCGAACGCCGGTTCTCATCTCCGCAGCAGCTGGCAGCCCAGCTGGAGGCTGACCGTAACAAAGTAAGACAAACCGTAAACATCAGATAAAATGGAAAAGATTAAAAAGACACTCATATCGATAGGCATATTCCTTGCCTCTCAGATTGTTGTTTCAACCATATTCGTGATTGCCGGCGTAATGCAGGGTATGGATATCAAAACGGCCGTCAACTCCACTCTGGGAATGGCACTTCTGATATCGGACCTCCTTACAATCATCCTGCTTCTGTTATTGAAATACTGCCGTTTCAAAGAGCTGTTCAAGAAAGTACCTGCCGATGTGCTGCTCATATCCATCGTCTTTGCTTTGAGCGGTATGTATGCCGTGGAGTTCCTTTCATCGGCATTTGAGATCCCCAACAAACTGGAAGAGCAGTTCCAGGCATTAGCCGGGACAATCTCCGGATTTCTGGGCGTATGCATAATAGGTCCGGTCATGGAGGAGATGATAATGCGGCGTGTCATACTCAAAGAGATAGCCAAAGCCACCAAAAGTATGTGGTGGGGCATCATAATCTCATCGGCACTCTTCGCCATCATACATCTCAATCCGATACAGGTGGTGTTCGCAATGCCGGCCGGTATCTTTTTGGGATGGATTTATTGCAAGACAAAAAGCCTGCTCGTTCCCATCTGCATTCATATCATCAACAACACCATATCGTTCATACTTATGAGTGTGGGCTATGAAAGCCAGCTAAGTCTTGACAGCACGTTTGGTATCATACTGCTGATAATATTGATCCTGATATCAACTTTATCTTGTATCTGGATAGTCAGATACTACAACAAACTCAAGCAGGAGCAGGAGCTTCAGCAAGCCGCAGAGACAGAGCCCGCCAAGGAACCGGTAAAGGGTGCCTTTGAGGGAAACAGCTACGACAAGTAATCAGAGTGCGATAGTAGTTCCCGTAAGTTTGTCCAGTGACTCAGCCTTGGTAATCAGGACCGATGACACTCCGGCCTGCAGCGCATTGAATGCGTTCTGGATCTTGGGAATCATGCCGCCGCTTATGGTGCCGTCCTGCACCAGACGCGGGAAGTCATAATATGAGATATATGGTATGACGCTGCCCTCATCGTCCTCATGCAGCAGCACTCCGGGTTTCTCAAAGCAGTATATCAGCGTTACCTTAAAATATGATGCCAGAGCCTTGGCTGCCTCACCGGCAATGGTGTCGGCATTCGTGTTTAGGAGCTGGCCCTTTCCGTCATGCGTGAGCGGAGCCAGTACCGGAACCACACCGTTCTCAATCAGATTGGCCAGAAAGCCTGCATTGACAGACTTGACATCGCCTACAAATCCGTAGTCTATATCCTTGACCGGTCGTTTATCGGAACACATCACGTTGCAGTCGGTTCCCGTGAGTCCGATGGCGTTTACACCCTTGGCCTGCAGTTTGGCAACAATATTCTTATTGACCAGACCTCCATATACCATTGTCACCACATCCAGCATATCGGCATCGGTAATACGGCGTCCATCCACCATCTTGCTCTCAATGCCCAGACGGCTGGCCATAGCTGTTGCCGAACGGCCACCCCCATGAACCAGAAGCTTATCTCCCGGTATGGCCTTGAAGTCTGTAAGCAAACGCTCCAGAGTCTCCGGCTGTTCTACAATCTTACCGCCTACCTTTACTATGACAAGTGACTTTTTCATATATGGTCAATCTTTCTTAAGGTCCAAAAGTTGTTTTAAGTATTCTATTGTGTCCGATATCTGATCACGTGACTCCAGACGGTCTCCGGGGCAAATGAATTCGGCCTTGAGATAGCCGGGCTCGCGGCGCCGGGTCTCGCTCTCTATGAAATCGGCTAACTGTTCATCTGTCTTGGATGCAATGAGCGGACGCTGAGAACGGGCCACCTTGAGACGGCGTAGCAGCGTATCATTTTTACATTTAAGATAGACTGTCTGCCCATGCTGAAGCATAAACTCCATGTTGTCGCCTATAAGAGGCGTTGATCCGCCGCATGACACTATCACGTCGTCGAACTCACCCACCTCACGAAGCATACGGCTCTCTATCTCACGGAACCCCTGCTCGCCCTTTGCGGCAAATATCTGGCTCACGCTTTTCATATACCTGTGTTCTATATATTGGTCCAGGTCTATGAACGATATATTCAGGTCCTTAGCCAAGGCTTTACCGAGGGTAGTCTTGCCTGCCCCCATAAAGCCCATAAGGAATACCCTAACCATTTACTTCTTTGTTTTGAAAATACGACGCTTGGGAGCAGAGCCGGTCTTCTCTATCTGACGCTTTATGATTTCCTGACACTCTTCCTCTGTGAGAGTGGAGGGATCTACGTTCCTGGGAATCTTATAGTTGCTTCCCTGATAGGCTATGTATGCGCCGTAACGACCGTTCATCACTTCCATCTCGGGGTTACCGGGGAATGACTTGAGAACCTTCTTTGACTCCTGTTCGCGCTTGCTTACAATCATCTTGACAGCTTCATCGAAAGTTATGGTCAGTGGATCTGCAACACCGCTCAATGATACATAGAACTTGTCATGACGGATGTAAGGTCCGAACCTTCCTGTACCGATGCTGACCTCGGCTCCCTCAAACTCACCCAGATTACGGGGGAGTCGGAACAACTCAAGTGCTTCATCAAGGGTGATGGTCTCTATGGTCTGCCCCTTTTTCATCTGGGCAAAACGGGGTTTGTCATCATCCTCAGCGCTGCCTATCTGGACAATAGGACCGTAACGGCCTATCTTGACCGATACCGGCTTGCCTGATATGGGATCAGTACCCAACATGCGCTCTCCTACCTTATGCTCATTCTTAAGAGTCATAGCATTGTCTACGGCGGGGCTGAACTTGTCATAAAAAGTACTTATGACACTCTTCCACTGCTTGTCTCCCTCTGCAATATCATCAAACTCCTTCTCCACCTGAGCGGTAAAGTTGTAATTCATGATGTCAGGGAAATAGTCAATCAAGAAATCGTTTACCACCATACCTATATCTGTGGGAACAAGCTTTGACTTCTCCGTTCCGTAAACCTCGGTTATGATCTGGTCCTTAATCTCTCCGTTCTCCAGGCGCAGCATGTTGCATTCACGCTTTGAACCTTCTATATCCTCGCGCAAAACATACTCACGCTGCTGGATTGTGCCGATAGTGGGAGCATATGTTGAAGGACGGCCTATGCCCAATTCCTCCATCTTATGCACCAGAGCAGCTTCGTTGAAACGCTGCGGATGCTGGGTGAAACGCTCATATGCTGATATTTGGCTGCAATCCAGAGTCTGACCTTTCCTGAATTCAGGCAGTCCCTGTACCTCCTGGGCTTCGGCAGCATCATCATCACGGCTCTCACGGTAAACACGCAGGAAACCGTCAAACTTAACTGTCTCGCCCGATACATTGAATTCTCCGTCTATCTTGGGAGAAGTGATGGTGACGACTGTTTTCTCCAATTCGGCATCGGCCATCTGAGAAGCTATGGTACGTTTCCATATGAGTTCGTACAAACGCTTCTCGGGTGCGGTGCCCTCAATTGTCTGGTTGTCCATATAGGTAGGACGGATTGCTTCATGTGCCTCTTGGGCGCCTTTGGCCTTCTGTGTATACTGACGGCTCTTTACATATTCATCACCCATGGACTCGCTTATGACCTTACGGCATGAGTCTATGCAGAGGGTTGAAAGGTTTACAGAGTCAGTACGCATATAGGTGATTTTTCCGGATTCATACAGACGCTGTGCAAGCATCATGGTCTGCATCACGGTGAAACCGTATTTGCGGGTTGCCTCCTGCTGCATAGTTGATGTGGTGAACGGTGCAGCAGGGAGTTTCTTGAGAGGCTTGGTCTGAATATCCTTTACTTTGAACTCGGCGCCCTTGCATTTCTCAAGGAATGCATATGCCTCCTGCTTGGTCTTGAAACGGCCGTTATAATCGGCACGTACCTCCTGAACTGTTCCGTTGATATTCAGCTTGAAGTTGGCCACTACCCTATATGATGCCTCGGGGACAAAGTCCTTTATCTCACGCTCACGCTCCACGATAAGACGAACGGCGACAGACTGTACGCGACCGGCAGAGAGTGCAGGTTTTACCTTACGCCAAAGGATTGGCGAAAGTTTGAAACCCACAATGCGGTCAAGCACGCGCCTTGCCTGCTGGGCATATACCAGGTTAGTGTCTATGTCACGCGGGGTCTCAATTGCGTGAAGAATGGCGTTCTTGGTTATCTCATGGAAAACTATGCGCTTGGTCTTCTCTGGCTTGAGTCCAAGAGTCTCAAACAGATGCCAGCTGATGGCCTCTCCTTCACGGTCCTCATCGGATGCAAGCCAGACCATCTGGGCCTTCTTGGCTGCCTCCTTGAGCTCAGTAACAACCTTCTTCTTGTCCGAAGGTATCTCATATATGGGTTCAAACGTATCTATGTTGATGCTCAGGTCTTTCTTTTTCAGATCACAGATATGTCCGTAACTTGACATAACCTTGTAATCGGATCCTAAGAACTTCTCAATTGTCTTGGCCTTAGCCGGAGACTCCACAATTACCAAATTCTTCTGCATGATATTCTTTTAAAGTTTATGCCATAAAGGCGCGGCAAAAGTAGAACAAAAAATAGAGATAGGAAAGGTGGACGGATATAAAAAAATTATTCCGTCCACCTTATTAATTATAAATTAATAAAAAAGAGTTCCCGATCCTAGAATCGATAAGTGACACCGGCCATAACCGAAGGCTTGAGGGCCCGATAACCGGCATAATAGTAATAGTCTCCTCCCAACAGACGGTTACCCGTAAGATATAATGACAGGTTGTCTCTAAGGTCATAGTCTATGGTAAGGGACAGGTCATTGACCGTAGGCATGGCAACTCCGCCAACCCAATGGAACACCTTAAGCCTGTATGAGAGCATGGCATCCAGCCCGGGAGCAATTGTGTAACGTCCAAACAGATTGGCATCAAAAGCCGGCTTAAGGTCCATTATGTGGCCCAGACGCTGACCCAGATAATTATTGTAGGTGACATCCATCTTAACGAACGCCCTGTCGGAGAACAGCATATCGGCGTCAAGCCTTACATAGAACACATCCGATGATCTCTGGCTCAAGACTGAGGTTATAATGAGGCTGTCAGCCTTGTTCTGGAAAATCTCGTCTATGGTATGCCTATACCCCAGCTTCCCTGTTATTGAGAGCCAAGAGTCATGATTATATGCAAGACCTGCAGACAGGTCTACAAGATTATATCCGTCCTTTATTCGTTCCTTCTCGGACCAGTATGGAGATATCCTTGACAAAGTACGCATATCATACTCCAGCAGGCCTCCTGTTAGATCGCCCAAAATGATCAGATCATTATCAAGCGTATATGACAACGTAGCCATAGGTGACATAAGGAACGGCTTTCCGGCATCTGTACGGATATCCATGTTGAATCCGAGGTCGGTCTTTATGATTCCGTCATTATAATGCCACATCGGAGTCAGTGTGAAGTTGGTAAAACCGTCATAATTGCATCCGTTAAGGCCAGTCCAGCGGTATACGGTTGATTTCTGACGATAGTCAACACTCAGAGTGCCCTTGGATATGGGTTTCTCGGCACCTGCCGATATTCTTATTATACCCTCCTTGTTACCACGCACCGTACCGTTCAGATTTAATCCGCTACGGATAAGCCATTGGCCACCCACCGATAGATGATACTTGATGTCATGGTGGAAGCGACCTTTCATGTAGCCCGAAAGTCCTCCCTCTTTTGTATTGAGAAACAGTTTGCTGGCAGAAAGGGCGGCCGAATCCATGGCCACTCCCGCCATATAGTTGTGACGTGAGAATCCTATATCTGTCTTGATTCCCGCCACGAACCTGTCAAAACGGTGCTCATATTCGGCGGCCAGCCTGCTGTTGAACATCCTGGACTTCCATTTTCCGTCCGGTTTGGAATTCCATCCGTCCATCGAACCTGACGCCTTGACCATATCCCTGTCGGACATAATCCAGCCTAAGTCAAACAATCCCTCGTGGATGTTCCTCAGTCCATACCCAAGGCGGGCCAATCCGTAGATGCTGTCAGACTCAACCTTATCGGAACTCTCGGAGAATACGCCCATTGGAGAACGTTTGGAATTGTCAAAAGGATTGGGGTCTGTAATATAACTGACGGTGGCCTGCTCCTTGTCATTCTTTTGCTTGGCAGGGACAGGCATTACCTTCTCGGCATTAGTCATGGAAGGATTATATGTACCCTCTATAGTCATTGACCTGGAAGGAAGCACTTCATTCTGTGCTGATGTGCCCGTCCAGCATAAGGTGGCAATCAAAGCCAAATAAACATATCTTTTCATATCCGGTATCATTCTAGTCTTGCGGTAATCATATCCGCTATGTCATCATTCTCAGTGTAGTTACTCTTGAGTGAGAGCAGATACTGACGTGCCTCCACATCCTTACCCTGTGACTTGTATATGTCACTGAGCAGTATGAAACTGCGGGCTAGCCAGTAAGCATGGGGAGTACCCTCCTTGATGAGGTCCATAATCACCTTCTCGGCCCCTTCCCTGTCTCCGCTGTCAAACAGAAGCTGTGCAAGCAGATAATCCGATTCAGCACCGTAAACGGAACGGGTGTCCTTGGAGAGTTCCTCCAGCAACGGTTTGGCCTTAGGCCTCTCACCCTTACGCAACAGACACTTGGCCTTCCAATAACATACCTCTGTCCTCTGGTCTGCCGATAACTGCGTCTGAAGAGCCTTGTCGGCATACGTCAGCACCGCATCTGTATTATCCATACGGCCAGCACTGATTACAATCGAGTAGAGGCTGCGTCTCTGGCGCTCTGCATCGGCAGTCTTGTCATACAGCCTGACATATATATCCAGAGCCTGCTTCCAGTCAGATGCTTTCCATGCTAACGATGCCGCATGGTCAAGAGCTCCCTCACAGAACCGGCTGTTCTCATATCCGGCAGCGTGGATAAAACTGTCAAATGCGCCTTCATTGTCCTTACGCTCCTCCAGCAACAGGCCTTGATAGTACCATGCGTTTGCAGCAAAAGCTCCATCGGGGAACTGCTCCAGATACTGTCTGAAACGGACCAGTGCCTGTTCCTTATCATCACGCCCGAACATATTCTCGGCAGCGGCATATGTAAGCGAGTCACGCTCATTCACCTCAATGGGAGCCGCGCCCTGTACAGTCTTTGTATATTCCACGAATGTGTTTATATCGCCTGTCTCCACATATATTGACTTGAGGTCTGCCATAGCGGTACGGGCCTCGTCACTGCCGGGATATCGGGTTATCACATCCTTGTATGCCACGATGGCATTGTCATACTGGTCTGTCTGATAATAGATGAGAGCTGTCTCGGCCGACGCCCTGCGTGCGAGGTCGCTGGCGGGATAGTCCCTGACAATACGTTTAAAGATGACTATGGCCTCATTCGGTCTGTCTGTTTGCTGATATGCCCTGCCCTCCTCATAGAGTGCCGATGGCAGGTACGGCGATTCAGGATAATCCGCAACAAGCTTGTCAAGGTTTTTTATCTTCTGGTCATATTTGCGCTGAAGTCCGTTAACCAATGCTGTCTGATACAAAGCATAGTCTCCATTGTTCCTGTCCACGTTCATGGCCATGCCGTAATACTCTTTGGCCTGATCATACTGTCTCTCATGGAACATGCAGTCACCAGCACGCAGACAAGCGTTGGAAAGTATCTCCACATTAACCCTTGTCTTATCGGCATCAGTATAGACCTGACGGAAATACTTCCAGGCCTGATCATATTTCTGCCTTCCGTAGTAAATGTAGCCAAGACCGTAATTGGCCAAAGCGCTGCTGGGAGTAGCCTTACCGTCAATAAGAGCCAGGTAACGCTTATAATCCGTCTCGGCCATGGAGGTCTGACCGGTACGGTAATAAGTCTCACCACGCCAGAAAGTAGCCTCTACAGCCATATCGTGACCATAACGGTCCAGAGTTATCACCTCGGTGAGCAATATGGTCACCTCATCCAGATTACCGGCAGCCAGTTTGTCCATGGCCTTATTGTAAAGCAGCTGCATCTTGGCTGCCTGTATGGAGGCTCCCGGACTCTTTATCTTGGCTATTGACGCCAGTGCAGCATCGTAGCTGGTGGTATTAAGATATACATCCACCAGATAGCTGCTTACACGGTCTGCATATTTTGATTTGGGAAACTCGTTAAGGAACCGTTCAAATGATGTTACCGATTCGGCAAACGGAGAAAAGGCAGTCTCATGAAGTATCATGGCATAGTTGTATAATGCCTGCTCCCTTACTTCAGGGTCTCCCGGAATATCCGATGCCCTCTCGAATGCCATTCGGGCCATATTCTTGTCACCTTTGGACAATGCGGCAAGACCCACATGGAGTGCAGCATTTTGTGCCATCAGGTCATCGCCTTCAGATACTTCCGACAAGTTGGTCAGAGCTCCGTCCATATCACCGTTCATGAAACAAGACATTCCCAGAAGATATATGTCATGACGCTCCTTGAGACCTTCATTGAGGAGAAGATAACTGGTTAGCAAATCCTGTGCCTGCCTGAAATCACCCTTCCGGTACCAATACTCTCCCAGTATCCTTTCTGCTTCAGCCTCCAGGATGGGGTCATCGGATTCCATCACCATACGGCTGGCAGTACGGTATGCCTCCTCGTTGTCACCCGATTCCCTAAGGTTCATATCGGCAAGATAGAGCATGGCCTCATTGGAGTGACCGCCTTCCAGACTGTTTTCAAAACCTGACTTCGCCTTTTCGGTATTGCCCTTGTTATAATCCAGATAAGCTTTATAGAATACTATATCCTCGTCTTGTTCAGGTTCCTTAACCAACTGCTCCAGAATACTCATCTGCAACAATCCCTCATCGGTCTTTCCGCAACGTATCAGCGATATGGCGTTATACCTTACCATACGGCGGCAGTCACTGTCATCAAGCAGCAACGGCTCGCACTGGTCAAAACAGCTTATGGCATCCTTATAGTTTTGCCTGGCATAATATGATGAGCCCAACAACATAAGCATACGGTTATAATAGACTGAGTTGGGATAGTTCTGCATAAACTCCCAAATACTCTCTATACTCTGTGCAGGATTTGTTTCGGCCTTGATGACCGTACGCATGTAGTCAGCCTCCTCCAAGCGGTTTACACTACCCGGGACAGATGTCTCATACCACAGGTCAAGCAAGGTTCCGGCAGCTGCATAATCACCTTGTGTAAACAGGGTACGGCATTCATCCAGCAGACGTGAGTCCTTATCTGTAAGACGTCCCTGTGCCAAAGCGTCCATTCCACCAAACAGTAGCAGTATGGCAGGAATTACAAGTATCTTTCTCATCTGGTCAATATTGTTTCTTGTACCACATATCCAGGGCGCGTTCCTCGGCAGCCTCCATGACAGCCCTCTCGCCGCGTCCCTTGTCGTTGATGCCGCACAGATGCAGCACTCCGTGAATGATAACTCTCATCAGTTCCTTATCATAAGACGTATGAAATTTAATACTGTTAGTCTCAACCGTCTCAAGGCTAATATACATATCTCCGCTTACTATACCCGGCTCACTGTAATCAAACGTGATAATATCCGTGTAATAGTCATGGCCCAGAAACTCTTTGTTGACCTCAAGAATTCGGTCATCATTACAGAATATGTAGTTCAGATTGCCAACCTTGCGGCTGTCATACGTTGCAGCCACTGCGGCTATCCATGCCCGTACCGCCTTTCTGTCCAGACGGGGCGCCTTTATGTTCTCAGTAAGGAATGATATCATAGTTATGTCTTATGCAAAGAAAAGATATGCCAGGAATATGGCAGCCAGTATACCTGCCAGATCTGCCAAAAGACCGCATCCCACGGCATGACGGGTATTCTTTATGTTCACGCTGCCAAAATACACCGCAAGTATGTAGAATGTGGTATCGGTAGAACCCTGGAACAGGCAGGCCAGACGTCCTGTGAACGAATCTGCTCCGTAAGTGGTCATTGCGTCTATCATAAGTCCGCGGGCACCACCGCCTGAGAGGGGTTTCATAAGGGCTGTAGGCAGAGCGCCCACAAACTGGCTGTCCAATCCGCATTTCTCGGCGCACCAGCCTATCCCGTTTACCAAGGCATCCATTGCTCCCGATGCGCGGAACACTCCTATACCCACCAATATGGCAACCAGGTACGGTATTATCTTGACAGCCGTGGTGAAACCGTCCTTGGCCCCCTCAACAAACGCCTCGTAGACATTGATCCTGGCTTTGATGCCGGATACTATAAATCCTATAATCACCACAAAGAGGATGATATTTGCGGCCGATGTGGATACCGGTCCTATCTTGACGGCCGGAAGCTGTGAGAATCCCCAGATAATCAGGGCAACTATTATGCTCAATCCACCCACAAAAGCTATGAGCACTTTATCAAACCGAATCTTCTGAATAAAGCAGGTAACCAGCAGGCCAACCAGCGTCGAGAAGAAAGTAGCCAGCAGAATGGGAATGAAAACATCGGCCGGCTGAGCAGCTCCCATCTGTGCACGATATACAAGTACACTGACCGGGATGATTGTCAGGCCTGATGTATTGAGTACCAGGAACATTATCATGGGATTTGATGCCACATCCTTGGTCTTGTTGAGTTCCTGCATGCGCTCCATTGCCTTGAGTCCCATAGGAGTGGCGGCATTGTCCAGACCCAGCATGTTGGCGGCCACATTCATAAAGATATGTCCGTAGGCAGGGTCATTCTTGGGAAGGTCCGGAAACAGGCGTGAGAACACTGGACTCAGCCAGCGGGCAAAAGTATTGACCAGACCACCCTTCTCGCCTATCTTCATTATACCCAGCCAAAGAGACAGCACACCGGTCAGTCCAAGCGATATCTCAAAGCCTGTCTTGGCCGATGAAAACGTAGAATCCATTATATCCTGAAATACACCTGCATTACCCATGCAAAGCTGTACTACAGCCACCACGAACGCTATAAGAAAGAAAGAAATCCAAATCCAATTGAGTACCATACGCGCACGCACATTATTATCCGCGAAATTACCAAAAAAATCATTAATTTCGCGGATACAGTCATTTGAAAACTTACAGACAGAACCTATTATGAAAAAAAATCCGATTTTGGCCATACTTACCATATTGGTAATTACCGCCATGCAATCTTGTTCGGCCAATGACGGCTGGGTTAAAGTTAAGGGCAATAAGTTCATCGGACCAGACGGGAAGGAGATTATTTTCCGCGGACTCTGTTTCTCCGATCCCGTAAAACTGGTTCGTGAACGCCAGTGGAACGAGCGTTATTTTGATGCCGCAGCTGATTGGGGCGCAAACATAGTACGTTTTGCAGTACATCCGCAAAACATAAATACAATGGGTTGGGACCGCACATTCCAGGCTATGGATCAGGGAATAGAGTGGGCCAAGCGACGTGGCATGTACGTGATTATGGACTGGCATTCAATAGGCAACCTGAAGGAGGAGCGTTACACATCGGCCATGTACAATACTACCCAGGCAGAGACATTCAAGTTCTGGCGTACCGTAGCCCAGCGTTACAAGGATGAACCCACAGTGGCACTGTATGAACTGTTCAACGAACCCACCATCAACGGCACCGGACCCTGCACCTGGACAGAATGGAAACAGCTTCAGGAGCAGATAATAGACACTATACGCGCCTACAACCCCAAAGCTGTATGCCTGTGCGCCGGTTTCAACTGGGCGTATGACCTGACACCTGTAGCCATGGAACCCATAGCACGAGACAACGTGGCGTATGTATCACACCCCTATCCCATGAAACGCTCCGAGCCATGGGAAGAGCAATGGGAGAAGGATTTCGGTTATGTGGCCGACACCTATCCAGTAATCTGCACAGAGATTGGATTCTGTCTGGAGAACGAACCGGGCGCTCACGTACCCGTTATGTCAACCGATGTATACGGGGAGCACATAACCAACTATTTTGAGAAAAAAGGCATCTCATTCACAGTATGGTGCTTTGACACCAGCTGGGCTCCTATGCTTATAAGTGACTGGAACTTTACTCCAACCACACAGGGCCGTTTCTTCAAAGACTACCTGCAAAGCAAAAAATGACTGGACAAATCATACTGAGAAATGCCACGGCCAGTGACGCCAGGTTTATTGCCGAGAATGTTCTGCGGGCTCTGCATATTGACGAGACCGATGAGCGGCATATTGAACATCTGGCCGATATAAGCCGACGTGAAGATACGCTATACAGTTGGCGTAATGCCGTCATTGCACTCTATGACGGCATTCCCGCCGGCCTTATGATAGCCTATGACGGAGCCCGTTACCGCCGGATGCGTGATATTACATTCCCAATGATCCGTATTTATGTAGGCGATGATTATTCCCATATGGACGATGAAGCAGCTCCAGGCGAGTTCTATCTTGACTCGCTGGCAGTCCTGCCCTGCTATCAACGCAAGGGTATAGCATCGGCTTTGATAAAAGAGATGTTCAGGCTACGTGATGAGGCTGGCATCCCATTGGCTACAATAGCGGTTGACCCTGAAAATGATACTGCCTACAGCCTTTATATCCACTGTGGTTTCCGGCATGACGGCTATATTACCGTTTTCAGCACCACCTATCACCGTCTTGTCTACCCCTGAGGATTACCGAACTCTTTGTTGCAACATGCCAGGAAACCCGGATCAAGGAATGAACCGGCAAATTTCACCATATCCGTGGAGTCTGTCACAATTCCGTAGAAACCAAATCCTTCCGGCAGCCAAGGGTTCTTTATCGTTATTGAATCCTCGCAACTTACAACAAGGTTTATGTGTTGGTCGAATTTTATAAAGTAATCATTGATCTGAACGGAATCATTGATTGCTGCAGGGTGAAAAAGCATTATCGGCTCAACCGTCAGCCCCGCTTCATTTATTGCATTGACCACATTCAACACTATTGTTTCGGAGCATCTGACACAAGGCATTGTCTCCACGTACAACAACAGCATACCCTCTTTCGAGTTCCGGAGTTCTTTGGGATATTTCAGATAACAACTGTCACTCTCACTTATCGGCCTATAACTTACAGCACTATTTGACAGATTCTTCCTGTACAACAGCAGTGTTGTAAAAACAAAAACGACAATTCCAATAACTGCACACAAGGTCATTCCCAATATACATTTGAAAAATGACGCGATTTTACCGGAAACCATTTTCATTCAACTTTAAAATACAGAAATACGGGATTATCAAACGGTTGGGCATCAACGACCTTTTTCAGTCCGGCAGCAAAAGGAGAGAGGCTGGTTTTATCAATATCTTCAAACAAATCTGAAGCAATAACATCAACGAAATAACCATTGTGAATAAAAGACGGACTGACACACCGATCCTTTCCGGCAACCGCATATGAACGGCAGGTCACCTTCCCGTCCTTGACGATGACAGCCACCTGACGGCCGTAGTCGCCTTCTATCGGGAAACACCAGAACAAGAGGGCGGAGTCACTTAGACTTGGGAAATGCCCTCCTTCAAGGTATCTGTCATCCTTATAAGCCTCCATCGCATATAACATATGGTCCTTCTCTGCCAGTTTTACCAGCCTTCTGGGAACTTTCCAATTTGAATTGAATGAGTAAGAGAAGAGTTCATTTGTAAAACCACTTGCTGTATCATAAAACATTATCCTGTTTCGGGTTAATGAACTCTCGGGAAAGATTATTCCACCCTGCATAGGCATCATATCCCATGACATAAGCATTCTCTTGGCCATAAAATCAAGATCATAGCATCTTTCTAGAACCTCACCGGTCTTGGATGATACCCGGCATATACCGCCATAGACATCTTTTCCGTTTTCCACGTAAAAAGAACAATTCGTAAGTATTTCATCGGGATTAAGGAATATCATCGTCCTTGAAGTAAAGCTTATGTCAGTAGAACCTATGAATTCCATTTCAGGTACAGAGTATCTCATCAATTTTTTATCAGCCCTTACATACAGTATATGTTCATACTGACAATAAGCATAATCATTAATGTAAGAATACTCCCCACGCCCGCGTCCGGTTGCATCCAATATGGATATTACCGTGTCCTTTTGGATGCAATAGATTTGCTTCATCGACTCTCCTAACAGAAATATATAATCGTCATAAGCAATACCACGATCTATTTCATCCATTGGATAATCGCACTTTATGGGTATTATCTGCACATCCTGTCTGATATCGTTTAAATCAACAATATCAACGTTATCGACATCCACAACAATTGTACCCTCACTACAATCGACAAACAGCATAATTAAGACCAATACTATCGGCAAAACAAATCTTCTTAACGTCATATCATTCATACTTTTATTGTCTGGTTCTTTATTATATCACTGACTGCCAGATCATAAGATCTTGGCAGTCAGTTCTGTTATTACTTGATTAAACTAATGATGAACTGTAAAAGGGGTAAAGAGTTTGTAAGAGCTGCTAAAAGTGTTGTGATGTAACCTACTATCAAACCTGCATCATATGTGCTGGTAGTGGTATCTATTTTACAAAAACCGGTTGTTGTGTCATCACAACCATTCTTGGGTTTTCCATTTTTCTTATATGCTTGAGCTATACCCTCTATTGTCAGGGTGTGTGCCTGTGTATCAGCAATAATCCTGTTAGGATATGTACCTAACTCTATATAAGGGTTCGAAGGGTTGGATTCACCATCACTGAGAGCCTCAACGTTGTTGTCAAGCAGTTTGTTCATGGCATTTAGGTTGTTGGCATAAAAAGCAAGGCCTACCGCAAGCAAGGCGGTTGATGCCATCATAATCAGATTTCGTCTTTTCATATTTTGTTAATTAAAAAAGTGAATGTTTTTTGATTAGATAAATGGTATGAGAAAATCTATTCTCTCGGTAAAAATAAGGGTCTTTGCGGATTTCTGATATAAGATTATACTTTGGACCGGTAAAGGAACTGTGAATCTGACGGAGTACCTTGCAAGAGTAAAACCGTCTTGAACCCTTCTCTTTTCCCGGGCCGAAAATGGTTCTCTGATTATTTTCCAACCGTCCGGATCAGGGCATCCGGCGGGTTAGTGGATGCCCTGACCGGCACGGATGGCCGAAACAGGAGAAGATCAGTTGTTTTCATTCTGTTACGGAAGTGTTTTTCAACGGACACATTATTATGAAACGGTATTAATTGGGTTCCAAAAACAATTCCCAAGCCTGACCTGTAACCAAAGGCAGACTTGGGATTATATTCCGGTTCAGAATTGTCATTCCGAATGGAAAAGGTCACAAACAAGGACATAATCATAAGAATCAAAACAAGCATTAATTAATTAGTATCAGTTTAATATGCCCAACAAAAAAAAGTCACATCTTAGAACAAATCTTGAATCTAAGTATGCGACTTCAATCGTTTAGCACGGCAAATATATAGCATGGATTTTTCACGTGCAACACTTTTGAAATTTTTTTTTAAATTTTCAACAACTAATGCATTCAGAAGTCTTTTTCTGGAACTAACTCCCTATATTTGGAGTAGCAAACAAACCACACCTTATAATTATGAAGAAAACCACCCTTTTACTACTGTTGCCAATCGCCACATTGTTCTCATGTAAGAGTCAGAATGACATATTTTACCTACATGGCTCTATTAAAGAAAAGAATATCCAAACCGTATATCTTATAAGCTCAAATCAGGTTGTTGACTCAGCCGCTGTTGATGAGCAAGGACATTTTTCAATGCACGGATCAATCGACAAGCCTACTTTGGCATATATTACCGATGCACGCACCACACGTGAAGCATCGCTAAACTGCACCGTGATACTTGAGCCTGGCTCGATGCTTACTATGGTACCATTGGGTAAATATGATGAATATAAGGTTGACGGCACCAAGGCCAACAAACTGATAACCGGGATGGAAGAATTCTCGATTGATCTGACCAACTATTATGAGAGTCATGAAGGCGAGGAGGGAATAATAGAAGAGGTTGAGGGCAAGTGGAACTCCTACCTTACAGATAATGCCCAAAAACATAAGGACAATATGTTCGGTCTGGTTTGCCTTAAGGAACTTGCATATGAGCAGGATCCTGCACTTACACGCAAGATGCTGGATGCTTTCAAACCCTTAATACGACAGACAGACCTTTGGAAACAGCTTGATGAGCGCAACCAAAAGATGCTGGCCACATCGGCAGGACATCAGTATATGGAGTTCAGCCAGACCGATCTGTTCGGCAACGTGATATCATCAAAGGATGTTTTGGCCACTCAGGGCGTAAAATATGTGCTGATTGATTTCTGGGCATCGTGGTGCGGCCCCTGCATGCGTGAGGTTCCGTTCCTTAAGGAGACTTACGGTAAGTATTTTGACAAGGGCTTCCAAATTCTTGGAGTATCGCTTGACCGCGCCCGTGACCCATGGCAACAGACCATAGTAGAGAACCAGATGAACTGGATCCATGTAAGTGACCTCAAGTACTGGGACAACGCGGTTGCCAAGCAGTACGGGATCAACTCCATTCCCGCCAATTTCCTGGTAGAGGCTGCTACCGGTAAGATTGTGGCAACCAACCTTAGGGGTAAGGATCTGGAAAAGAAAATTGAAGAACTTCTTAAATAAGGTAATATTATATGGCAGGCAGCAAGATGGCGTCACTGGCCAAGGATACGGCCATATATGGTATTAGCAGCATAGTGGGCAGGTTCATCAACTACCTGCTCACTCCTCTGTACACAAACGTACTTAAGGCTCAGGGCGGAGAGTACGGAGCTATTACAAAAATGTATGCATACACCGCATTGTGCCTTGTCCTGCTTACGTTCGGCATGGAGACCACCATGTTCAGGTTTGCCAACAAGGAGGGCCAGAAACCTGCCAGGGTTTACTCGACCGCACTGATATCGGTGGGCATACTTTCGGCTTTATTCGCTGCCTTGTGCATTATCAACAGGTTTGAGATATGTGCTTTCCTGAATTACCCGGAACACCCCGAATATGTTATCGCGCTGTCTCTTGTAGTGGCAATTGATTCTTTCCAGGCCATTGTATTCTCTTACCTGAGATTCCTTAAAAGGCCCATCAAGTTTGCCGCCCTCAAGCTTACCAACATATTCATGACCATAGCCCTTAACCTCATAGTCATACTATGGTTCCGGAATATCTATCAGGATTACCCCACACTGCTTGGCTGGTATAATCCCGATTATGTAATAAGATACGTATTCTATATCAACCTGTTCTGTTCGGCAAGCATCACCATAGGCCTGCTGCCTGAGATAATCCAGATAAGGAACGGATTTGACCCCAAGCTGTTCCGTCAGATGCTATCATACACCTGGCCCATACTGATTCTGGGTCTTGCAGGCATACTTAACCAAGTGGCCGATAAAATATGCTTCACCAAAATAATCACCGGACAAAGGGGCGAGGAACTGCTGGGTATATACGGAAGCGCCGTAAAGGTTGCCATGATCATGTCCATGCTTACCCAGGCGTTCCGATACGCATACGAACCGCTTGTATTCAGCACGGCCGCACATGACCGCGAAGGCCAGAACAAAGTTTATGCCGATGCCATGAAGTTCTTCATAATATTTGCGCTGCTTGCATTCCTGGCCGTTATGTTCTATCTGGACATACTCAAATATATAATTGGCAGGACCTACTGGGAAGGACTCAAGGTGGTACCTATAGTCATGTTGGCCGAAATATTCATGGGAGTCTATTTTAATCTCTCTTTCTGGTACAAACTGACAGACCAGACATGGTGGGGAGCCGTATTCTCATTCATAGGCTGTGCGGTGCTTCTGGCCATCAACTTCATCTTTGTACCCAAGTACGGATATATGGCCTGCGCCTGGGGCGGTTTTGCCGGCTACGGCGTATGCATGCTGCTCTCTTACTTTGTGGGACAGAGAAAGAGCCCCATCAACTATCCGCTCAAGGATATCTTCATGTACGTGTTGCTGGCCGCCCTGCTATACGTGGTTTACTGGTTCTGCAAGGACCTGCCCATGTGGCTGAGCCTGACCATCAACACCATCCTCATCGGCATCTACCTGGCCTACCTCATTAAGAAAGACCTTCCGCTAAAGTCGCTCCCCGTCATCGGCAAGTACTTCCGTAAGAATTGAGAATTGAAAATTGAGAATTGAGAATTGATAATTAACACACCTGCGTTTATAGCCCGCAACATTAAAAGGCGCTCGAAAAAACTTTCGAACGCCTTTTATAATTCTCAATTTTCAATTCTCAATTCACAACGCTGCGCGGATGGAGGCTGCTATCTGCTGGAATTCCTCCGGAGTGAGTTTGAGTTTGGGGTTGCTGAATAGCATGTCTTTCTCACTCTGCATGGGGATGAGGTGTATATGTGCGTGGGGCACCTCAAGGCCCAGCACAGCCTCTCCAACTTTGATGCAGTTAAACACCTTCTTCTGAGCCTTGGCAATCTTCTTGGCAAAGAGCTGCAGGTCACAGAGCTCCTGGTCAGTAAGGTCAAACAAGTAGTCAACCTCACGCTTGGGTATGCACAGCACATGTCCCTTTACAAGCGGATTGATATCCAGAAATGCAAAGCAGTTCTCTGTTTCGGCTATCTTGTAGCAGGGAATGTCTCCTGCTATGATACGGCTGAAAATAGTCATACGCAAACCTTATTAAAGAGATATCTCCAGAATTTCAAAACCAATCTTTCCGCTGGGAATTGTAATCTCAACGGTCTCACCGACCTTATGTCCCAAAAGCCCCTTGGCAATGGGTGTGCTGCTTGAAATCTTACCGGCCTTGAGGTCTGCCTCACTCTCGGGAACGATTGAATAGACCATAGTGGCATTGTTCTTGGTGTTGCGGATCTTAACCGTAGTGAGAATCTGTACGGTCGATGTATCTATCTTGCTCTCATCAATGATCTTGGCATCGGCTATCTGAGCCTTAAGTTGAGCTATCTTTGCCTCAAGCATACCCTGTGCCTCCTTTGCTGCATCATACTCTGCATTCTCTGAAAGGTCACCCTTATCACGGGCTTCGGCTATCTGCTGGATTATTTCCGGACGGCGTACACCCTCAAGATACTGTAGTTCGGCTACCAGTTTCTTGTAGCCCTCTTCTGACATATATGCCATAATATCAATAATTTATAGGTTATACATTCCTGTTTTGACATGAGCAAAAAAGAATTCCAACAATCCGCTTAGATGTTGGAACCCTAATAGTCCGTGTCAGTCTCTACCGCAAAGATAGCATTTTATTTTACACTATCCCCTGGCAAGAGAGTTTTTTTTATCATTTACTCCAGTAGCTTGGCAATCTTTTCATCCAACTCATCAGTCTTTTCCGGACGGTCCGTGATATTGCCTTCACGGTCAATCAGGAATACTGCGGGAAGTTGTTGTACATTATATGATTTCAGATATGTAGAATAGAGACTGGACTCATCACGCACACAAATCCAGGGAAGGTTTGTAGCCGTATTCATCCAATAGCTTTCGTCATTATCGACCGATACCTGATAGATATCAAAGCCCTGTTCTGCATATTTGTTGTACAGAGTTCTGAGCAACAGGTTGTAATTAGCCGAATAATCAGACTTATAGACTGTAAAATCCAGCAGGATTACCTTACCCTTCTGCTCACTCAGTTTATGTGTCACACCTTTATAATCGGGCAACTCTATATCAATTAGACCTGTCTCCACCACCAGGCTTTCAAACTGCTGGATTGCATCCGGATTGACGTTGTTGCGTGAAGGCGACGTCTTGGCCATACCCTTGAGAGCCACATTATGCAGATGGGTTGTACGCACTGCATCAGGATAGAGCATATCCATCTGAGTGGCCACCGCAGCAAAACACTTGGCATCCTGCCTGTCAGTCTGCGGATTAAACAGCATCTGGTTGTTTATGCTCAGGAACAATGCATAATATGCGCAAGGCGAGCCCGGATCAGGAAGGATGAAATCAGTCATAATCTCTGACTTGAAGACATCTACCATCTCATTGACCTGTTGCTGAAGTGCGGTACGATCAGGATTGTTATACTGCGAACTTAAGCGACGCAGGTCCTGAAGTAAACCTATCTGACTCATTACAAGATCCTTAAGACGTACTGAATTATCCGAGCCGTCTATTACATAGGCTATCTGCATTACCGGAAGACTTGCAGTTACCGTTACAGTCTCTGTTGAATCGATTGAAAGGTTAATAACCTTGTTATCTATACGAAGACGGTAAAAGTCAAAGCAATCCTTGGGAGCTGCAGGACTGAAACTGAACTCACCCTGGGCATCAAGCTTAACGGAGTCTATCACTTCAACCTTATCCAACCCAAGATGATCCAGAAAAAGGGTCTTGCCGTCGGCCTCAACTATCTGACCATTCAAAGTAAACCTGTCAACTTGGGGTTGACAGGCTACTGTTAATATGGCCAGAGCGGCAACTATGAGATTACTTCTCTTCATTGCTCTCTGTATTCTCCTGCTGGTCGTTGCGGCGGTTATCGTGATGATGGCGCGGACCACGGTCCTGACGGGGTCCACGGTCCTGACGCTCACCGCGGTCCTGACGGGGCTGACGGGCGGGACGCTCCTCATAACCCTCGGGCTTCTCGATGAGAGCACGACGTGACAGTTTGAACTTACCGGTCTTGGGATCGATGTCAATCAGCTTGACCTGAATCTTATCACCCTCCTTGATGCCGGTCTCCTCGATGGTCTCGTAACGCTTCCAGTCAATCTCGCTGATGTGCAGCAGACCGTCCTTACCGGGCAGGAACTCTACGAACAGACCGTAAGGCATTACTGAACGTACGGTACCGTCATAAACCTCACCTACCTCGGGGATAGCTACGATAGCACGGATCTTGGCCAAAGCAGCCTCGATGCTGTCGCGGTTTGATGCGGCAACCTCAATCTTGCCTACGCCGTCAACCTCATCAATGCTGATGCTGGCACCTGTCTCCTCCTGCATGCCCTGGATGATCTTTCCGCCCGGGCCAATGACTGCGCCGATGAACTCCTTGGGAATAGTAAGGGTCTCGATGCGGGGTGCGTGGGGCTTGAGATCGGCACGAGGCTCTGCAATGGTCTCGGTGATCTTGCTAAGTATATACTCACGTCCGGCCTTGGCCTGAGCCAGAGCCTTCTCCAGAATCTCATATGACAGACCGTCGCACTTGATATCCATCTGTGTAGCGGTAAGTCCCTTAACGGTACCGGTGGTCTTGAAGTCCATATCGCCCAGATGATCCTCATCACCAAGTATATCACTCAGAACAGCGTACTTGTCCTCGCCCGGGTTCTTGATAAGACCCATTGCGATACCTGATACGGGGTTCTTGATCTTTACTCCGGCATCCATCAGAGCCAGTGTTCCTGCGCACACGGTAGCCATTGATGATGAGCCGTTTGACTCAAGAATATCGGATACTACGCGTACGCAGTAGGGATAGTCCTCAGGAATCTGGCCCTTGAGAGCGCGCCATGCCAGGTGTCCGTGACCAATCTCTCGACGTCCCAGGCTGCGCTGAGCCTTAGCCTCACCTGTGCAGAAGGGCGGGAAATTGTAGTGGAGCAGGAAACGCTCGTCGTGCTGATCCAGCACGTCATCCACCATCTTCTCATCGTCCTTGGTACCCAGTGTTACAGAGCACAGAGCCTGTGTCTCACCACGGGTGAATATTGATGATCCGTGAGGTCCGGGCAGGTAACCTACCTCGCACCAGATGGGACGGATATCGGTTGTCTTACGGCCATCCAGACGCTTACCCTCATCCAGAACGCAGCGACGCATTGCATCGCGCTCTACATCGTGATAGTAGCGGTCTATCAGAGCATCCTTCTCAGCCAATTCATCCTCTGTCATCTCGGGATGTGCGGCATGGTACTGCTCCTTGAACTCATCGCGTACAGCCTCAAAGTTGGCCTCGCGTGAGTGCTTGTCGGTATTGCCCTCGGCTGCCAGGTTGTATGACTTCTGGTAGCAGGCATCCTTGACGGCCTGACGCAGATCCTCGTCGTTGACCTCGTGGCAATACTCGCGCTTGACGGTCTTGCCTACCTCCTCGGTCAGCTCCATCTGGATCTTGCAGTGTTTCTTGATTTCATCGTGAGCGGCCTTCATGGCACCAAGCAGGTCAGCCTCACTAACCTCCTTCATCTCACCCTCAACCATCATGATGTTGTCGTATGTAGCGGCAACCATCACATCCATATCGGCCTCTTCAAGCTGCTTGAATGTGGGGTCTATCACGTACTCTCCGTTGATGCGGGCTACGCGGACCTCGGATATCGGACCCTGGAAAGGTATGTCCGATACAGCCAGTGCTGCCGATGCTGCCAGTCCGGCAAGAGCATCAGGCATCTGCTCTCCGTCGGCGGAGAACAGTATGATGTTTACAAAAACTTCAGCGTGGTAGTTGTCAGGAAACAAAGGACGCAGTGCGCGGTCCACAAGACGGCATGTCAAAATCTCATAGTCAGAGGGACGTCCCTCACGTTTGGTAAAGCCGCCGGGATAACGTCCGATTGACGCATACTTCTCTCTGTACTCTACCTGAAGCGGCATGAAATCAGTTCCGGGAACTGCATCTTTTGCGGCGCATACAGTGGCCAGGAGCATAGTTTTGCCACATGTCAGCATTACGGCTCCATCGGCTTGCTTTGCCAGTTTCCCGGTCTCCAGTTTGATGGTTCTTCCATCAGGAAGCTGGAACTCTTTTGTTACAATTTTCATCTTTAAAATATTAAAACATCTAATAAAAAATAATCCTCTTATAGAATAAATTTCGGCAAAGGTAATTAAATAAATTGAGAATTAGGTATATACAAACGTATAATATTCCGACTACATCTAATTACCCGATCTCCCATTCTCGTTTCTTAATATTATTCACTATATTTGCAAATTCAAAAAAGAATCTTCATTGAAAGCAAGCAATGATTGAATCAATTAAAGACATCGTCAAAAGAGAAGCTCAGGCCATCCTGAACATTCCCATAGGCGATGAATATGAAAAAGCGGTGAATCTGATAGTTCACCACGTGCATGAATTGAAAGGAAAACTGATTACAAGCGGAATGGGTAAGGCCGGTCAGATTGCTATGAACATAGCAACCACCTTCAGTTCCACCGGTACTCCTTCCATCTTCCTTCATCCCAGTGAGGCACAACATGGTGATTTAGGTATTCTGCAGGGCAATGACCTGTTTCTCCTTGTATCCAACTCCGGAAAGACCAGAGAGGTTCTTGAGCTTATGGAGTTGAGTCTGAATCTCAACCCAACACTCAAATTCATTGTACTCACCGGAAACATCGACAGCCCTCTTGCCCGTCAGGCCGATGTAGTATTGGGAACCGGACACCCCGATGAAGTCTGCGCATTGGGACTTGCACCAACCACAAGCACAACCGTGATGAACGTCATAGGCGATGCACTGGTGGTAGAAACAATGAAAAAAATAGGGTTTACCGTAGAAGACTATAACAAACGCCACCACGGAGGTTATCTGGGACAGCGTTCCAAGAAACTGCTATGAGAAAGATTTTCGGTATAGGTGAAACCATCTATGACATACTTTTCCGGGACGGAAAGCCTTTAGCCGGCGTTCCTGGAGGATCCGTGTTCAATGGACTGATTTCACTTGGCCGCACTGGACTTGACTGTACGTTCGTAACAGAGATAGGTGCCGATCTTGTAGGACAGCAGATCCTGAATTTCATGCAGGAAAACGGCATAAATACGGATTACGTCTCTTGCTACCAAGGTAAGAAAACCGCCATTTCACTGGCATTTCTTGATCAAAACAACGATGCACATTACAGTTTCTACAAGGACTATCCCAATAATCGTCTTGACTTTGAGATGCCGTTCATCAAGGAGAATGACATAGTGGCTTTCGGAGCTTATTTCTCACTCAACCCGGTTCTTAAGGACAAGGTCAAGCCATTTCTCCGTTACGCAAAAGAACATGGTGCCATATTGTATTATGACCTGAATTTCAGGGACAATCATGCACATGAAGTTGAGAGTCTCAGGGACACTTTCCTGGAGAATTATGAATTGGCCGATATAGTTCGCGGAAGCCATGAGGATTTCATTAATATTTATGGACATGATGACTGCCGCAGGATTTATGAGGAAACATCCCGATACTGTCCCAGACTGATCTGCACGCGCGGAAAGGATGGAGTGATTGTGATTGATCACGGGCAGGAGTACAGTTTCACCTCACGTGCCATTGTTCCCGTCAGCACCATCGGCGCCGGAGACAATTTCAATGCCGGAATGATTTACGGTATCATAAAGAACGATATCTGCCAGAATAATCTGGACAGCATTACTTCAGATGACTGGAGCAGACTTATTGGGTACGGTATAGAATTCGGTACTGAGGCCTGCATGAGTACATCCAACTACATCAGCAAAGAATTCGCCCAAAGATACAAACAGGATAAGCCGTAATGTCAGACAAAAGTTCCAGACCGATATTACAAACTCCTTTCATAGTAATGGTAAGGAATCTGGTCATTGTCTATGCGGTATTTCTGCTCTGTCACCCTGTTTTCATTTTGTATAACTGGAACTCTTTCCAAGGGGATATAGCCGGAATGATATGGCCGATGCTCAAGGGGGCGCTGGTATTTGACACTGCAGGAATTATGTACATCTGTGCCTTGTATGTGGTTCTGATGATGTTTCCTTTTCATCTGAAAGAGACAGTCGGTTATTACCGCTTTACCAAAATCATTCTGGTAACAATGGTTTCGGCTGCAGTTTTGCTGAACCTGGCAGACACGGTTTATTACCCGTACACAGGGTGTAGGAGCACATTGCAGGTACTGGATGAATTCAGTGGTGAAGGCGGCGGGCAGATGTCTTCAATAATCTTGAGATCTCTTGCAGACAACTGGTATCTAGTCCTGTTGTTTGGATTGATTGTCTGGCTGTTATGTAAACTGATCAGGATTCCCGTTACGCTGCGATACCGTAAAAAACATGTATATTACATAGTCCGCACTTGCTGTCTGCTTTTGAGTGTATTGTGCATCGTTGCCGGAATCCGCGGTGGATTGGCCCATAACATTAGACCCATAACCATGAGCAATGCATACAGGTATGTTAAGACACCGGCTCAGGCTGCCGCTATCCTGAATACACCATTCTGTGTAATCAGGACATTGGGAAACGAGGAGATGAAAGTGCCTGCATACTTTACTGAAGAAGAGCTGAATGAAATTTATTCTCCTATAATTACCCCCGACAGCGCAACAGTATTCCGTCCAATGAACGTGGTAGTGATGATACTGGAAAGTTTCGGGTCCGAATACATTGGAGCCATGAATCCAGACGAAAAAGGACTCCATGACTGTACTCCGTTCCTGGATTCCCTCATCTGCAATTCACTGACTTTCAGCACATCACTTGCCAATGGGCGTAAGAGCATAGATGCCATGCCCTCAGTACTTTCTGGTATTCCCATGCTTAAGGACCACCTGTTCCTTACACCCACCATCATGTCAAAGGAAATTACCGGACTGGCCAAGGAACTTTCTGGTAAAGGCTATTATTCGGCATTTTTCCACGGTGCCGACAATGGGTCCATGGGATTCCAGTCATTCTCAAAAGTGATAGGATATAACGATTATTACGGGATGGAGGAATTCGTAAAAAAACCGGAGTATGGCGGCAATTCGGTATTTGACGGATATTGGGCTATATGGGATGAGGAGTTCCTTCAGTACATGTGCGACATGATAGGTACATTCAGCGAACCGTTCATAGCATCGGCATTCACTGCATCCTCACACCATCCGTACAACGTTCCTCAGAGATATGAAACCACATATCCTCAAGAAGGAAATCTTCCTATCTATCGTGGAATACGGTATTCGGACAACGCCCTGAGACTCTTCTTTCAGAAGGCATCCAGACAGCCGTGGTTCAACAACACTCTCTTTGTACTTACCGCCGACCACACCAATCTGTCAGAGCATCCTGATTATCAGTCCGACTACGGCAAATTCCGCGTTCCCATAATATTCTACTGTCCTTTAGACAGTCTCCGTGGCAAACGTGATGCCATAGCCCAGCAATCCGATATCTTTCCTTCCATATTGGGATATCTTGGGTATGACAAGCCTGTAATCAGCTTCGGGCAAGACCTGTTCAATACTCCCGATGATGAGACATGGGCGGCAAACCTGCAGAACGGCCTCTATTCTTATTACAATAACGGTCTGTTAGTCCAGTTTGACGGAGAAAATGAAACAGGTCTGTATGCCTACAAGCAGGATCCCGCTCTAAAGCATAATCTTAAAGGGACCGACCCCCAAGCCGAACAGGAGATGATAAAAAGACTCAAGGCACTGATTCAACAGTACCTTGAGTATATGACAACCAAAAAACTGGTTGTTGATCAATAAACCTTGACCTTAAGTTTGGCGTAAGCGCGCTCTACCTTTTCAAGAGCCTTCTCTACGCTCTCAGCGCGAGCCAGAATAACACCCATACGGCGATGGCCCTTTATGAAAGGCTTGCCGAAGAAACGTACCTGAACATCAGGTTCTGAGAGTATCTCATCAACATTCTCGAACTCTATCATATTGGTATCTCCCTCAACGACGATGGCCTTTGATGCGCTTGGCCCAAAGAAGTTGATTTTAGGGATAGGCAGACCAAGCACGGCGCGAGCATGCAGGGCAAACTCTGACAAGTCCTGTGAAATCATTGTAACCATACCGGTGTCATGCGGACGGGGTGAGACCTCACTGAACAATACGCTATCGCCGCATACAAACATCTCTACACCAAAGATACCATAGCCTCCCAAAGCATCAGTAATCTTTTTGGCAATATCCTGAGCCTGGGCAAGAGCCTTGTCACTCATGGGCTGGGCCTGCCATGATTCACGGTAATCGCCATCCACCTGATGGTGGCCGATGGGGTTAAGAAATGTTGTGCCGCCGCTGTGACGAACGGTAAGCAGGGTTATCTCATAGTCAAACTTTACAAAGCCCTCTACAATAACCTCACCGCCTCCGGCGCGACCGCCCTCCTGGGCAATCTTCCATGATGTATCGGCATCGGCAGGAGTCTTGCATACGCTCTGGCCGTGACCCGAAGAACTCATGATAG
The DNA here is from genome assembly GCA_045534785.1 of Bacteroidaceae bacterium. Classification (GTDB taxonomy): domain Bacteria; phylum Bacteroidota; class Bacteroidia; order Bacteroidales; family Bacteroidaceae; genus Colenecus. The sequence goes on from JAZSKJ010000007.1 coordinate 57,106, forward strand.
GCTTAACGACACAAGGAGTACCGATCTCCTTGATGGCAGCGTCAAACTCCTCACGGGTAGCCGCGAAACGGTAGTTTGAAGTGGGAAGTCCCAGTGTCTCATGAGCCAGTTGGCGGATTCCCTTGCGGTTCATAGTAAGGAATGTGGCATTCGCGGTAGGAATAACGTTGTAACCCTCCTTCTCAAGCTTGACAAGCTCCGGAGTAGCGATAGCCTCAACCTCCGGGATAATCATATCCGGCTTCTCCTTCTCAATAATTTCACGCAAACGTGCTCCGTCCAGCATTGAGAGTACATAACTACGGTGAGCCACCTGCATAGCCGGGGCATTCTCATAACGGTCAAGGGCTACTACCTCAACTCCATAACGCTGCAATTCAATTGCAACCTCTTTTCCAAGTTCTCCAGAGCCGCAAAGCAGAGCTTTCTTGGCTACCTTGGTAAGCGGTGTTCCTATTTTTACCATTTTATATAAGTTATTTATTACAGTTGCTGCATATCGTTGAGACGCTTATAATAGCCATCCAGGGCTATCAACTCCTCATGTGTTCCGCGTTCCACAATCTTTCCTTCATGTAAAACGCAGATTTCATCGGCGTTTTTAATGGTGGACAGACGATGCGCTATGGCTATTGTGGTACGGTCTTTCATAAGACGTTCAAGAGCCTCCTGTACCAAACGTTCTGACTCCGTGTCAAGGGCACTTGTTGCCTCATCCAAAATCAATATGGGCGGGTTCTTGAGTATGGCACGGGCTATGCTTATGCGCTGGCGCTGACCTCCGGACAGCAAACATCCGCGGTCTCCGATATTGGTTTCATAACCGTTCTCGGATTCCATGATGAAATCATGAGCATTGGCAATCTTAGCAGCGGCTATAACCTGTTCACGGGTAGCATCCTTTACTCCAAAGGTAATGTTGTTATAGAACGTGTCATTAAAGAGAATAGCCTCCTGATTCACGTTGCCCATCAGACCGCGGAGTGATTTAAGTGATATGTCACGTATATCATTCCCGTCGATGGTGATTGATCCCTTCCCGACATCATAAAAACGGGGAAGCAGGTCAACCAATGTGGATTTTCCGGAGCCTGATTGTCCAACCAGGGCAATGGTCTTGCCACGTGGAATAGTCAGGTCTACATCATGAAGGACTTCACGTCCGTCCTCATAAGCAAACGAGACCCCGTTATATCTGATCTCACCCTTAAGTTCAGTGATATCGGCGGCGTCCGGTTTGTCAACAATATTGTTGTCGGCTAGCAATATCTTGTCTATTCGCTCCACAGACGCGAGTCCCTTTGGTATTGCATATCCGGCCTTAGAGAAATCTTTAATAGGATTGATGACACTATACAATATGGTCAGATACCAGATGAATGTAGAGGCATCGATGCTTGCCCTGTCGTTAAGGATCAGTTTACCGCCGAACCATAACACGACAACAATCAGAGCGGTACCCATGAACTCGCTCACCGGATGAGCCAGAACCTGACGCAAGTGGACTCTGTTGGATGCTCTGCGTAGCTGCTCGCTGCTGTTAGAGAAACGTCTGGACATCTTGTCCTCCGCAAGGAATGCCTTAATGACACGCAATCCACCCAGCGTCTCCTCCAACTCTGACATGGTCTCACTCCAAAACGACTGCACCACCAGTGACTTGGCCTTCAGTTTACGTCCAATGGCACTCATAACCCAGATGATAATGGGGCCTATAACCAAGGTGAATATTGTCATCTGCCAACTAATGGCTATAAGCGTGCCTAAATAGACGATTATCAGTATGGGATTCTTTATCAGCATGTCAAGTGACTGTGTTATGGAGTTCTCTATCTCCGTTACATCACCGCTCATGCGGGTTATGATGTCTCCTTTGCGCTCCTTGCTGAAGAAGCCCATCGGCAGGCTTAATATCTTGTTATAGATACTTATCCTGATATCACGGACCACTCCGTTACGGAGCGGAACCATTACAGCCGAAGAACCGAAATAGCAGGCTGTCTTGAAAAACGTCATGACTATGAGGACTAGGCCAAGAATAAGCAGGGTTCGGGGTGCATTCTGCTCGGCCATCTCCGTTACCTTATAGAAGAAGTCATCCTTAAGCACATTAATTATCTCCCTCAGTCCGTGTGCATCGGAAAGCGGAGAGTATTCATAAACCTGAGCGTCAATCTTGAAAAGGATTCTCAGTATAGGTACTATGAGTGCGAAAGAGAATACATTGAGTAATGCAGAAAGGAGATTATAGGCCACGCTGCCCACCAGATTGCGTCGGTACGGCCTCACAAAACGTCTTAAGAAAGCGAAAAGTTCTTTCATTTAAGCAATTACCATTTTTCAAAGTGCAAAGTTACAGATTTTTTGTGGCCTAATAAACTGAACTTGTGTTATAAATAGGTAACTTTGCCCAATATGTTGATAAGTTTTTGAGCTGATGAAGAAATACTTGTGTGCTTTATTGTACTCCTTGGTTCCGACCTATGGGATCCTGGCCGCAATCAATCCATTCAAGCCCTATATGCCGCTCAAAGAGATTGACTATGCTCAGAACCTTTCACTCGGGCATGATTCATCCAGCATAGCATTCAAGCCTGAATCCCTGATCAGGCGCTCCCTGCTACCCATTGGACTGATTACAACAAGTATCCTTTACAATGACAACAAACTGGACAAACGTATTGTCAAACTGGGAGACATCAGTTCACCTGTTATGAGTTCTGCCAACATCATTCAATACTCTCCAGCTGCCATTATGCTGACTCTGAAAGCTGCAGGGGTTGAGGGACGCAGCGACTGGCCAAGGATGCTTACAGCCGATGCCGCATCAGTAGCAATACAGGCCACTATCACACAAGTCATAAAATATTCCGTCAAAAGGGAAAGGCCGGACGGCAGGGCACACAACTCATTCCCCTCTGGACATACAGCAACATCTTTCATGTGCGCCCAGATGCTGCACAAAGAATACGGAGAGACCGTGAGTCCATGGATCAGCGTGGGTGGCTACGGAATTGCCGCAACCACCGGTATATTCCGTGTAGTTGCAAACCGGCACTGGTGTTCGGATGTCATGTGTGGAGCTGCAGTAGGAATAATATCCACCGAACTTGGATATGAGCTTAACGATATCCTTTTTGGAGAACACGGGCTGAGAAAACCAATTGTTGTTCCGGACTTTGAGGAAAGTCCCGCATGGAGGTTCGGATTATACTCTGACTGCAGCATCAGTTCAACGGTATTCACATCGTCCGGATACGGGAATCCGGACGCAAGGCCAGCTTGCTCAATCGGTATTGATGCGGCATGGATGCCCTGGTACATAGGTCCGACCATACGTGCAGGCATAACGCAGATGAAATGGACCGGCGAAAGTGATATCTACCTTCCGGACCAAGGCAGTGTGGCCGATGTGATATCAATGGGGGCAGGACTGGAAATGGATATTCCCATAATCAGTAGAATCAGCATCAACGGGCGGGCAATTGCCGGTTATTCCCCCATGTCAAGCAGCTACAGTTTTCTGGATACGCTGAATCAGCCGTTGGAATGGCAGATTCCTGCAGGTTTGCACTACTATGCAAATTTGGGAATGAACATTAGGACTTCGGCGTTTTCAAGCATTTCGGTCTATGGTGGCCTGGATTATTATGACAAAGTCTGGAAATCTTTTGTTCTAGGTGCAACCTTTAATTTCAACTTCTGATTATGGCTAAGATATTGTCTTCATTCCTATATGGTTTAATCTGGGTTATATCACTGCTTCCTCTGCCGGTGATGTATCTGGTATCGGACATTATCTGGCTGGTCATGTTCATCTGTCCTCCATTGCGGTATCGCAGAAAGATAGTCCGTAAGAACCTGACCCTTTCTTTCCCCGAAAAGGACCGTAAATGGCTGCACCGGACAGAACGCCGTTTCTACTACCAGTTTGCCTGTCAGATTATGGAGTGCCTCAAGATGGCATCGGCAAGGCCCTCATGGATAAAACGGCACATGGAATTTACGGGATATGAAAAAGTCAAGGAAGAAGCTCTCAAGGGACAATCGCAGATATTCTATCTGGGGCATACTGGCAACTGGGAATGGATATCCTCACTCAACCTGTACTTTCAGGAGAACCCGGTCATGCAAGGATGCCAAGTCTATCACAAACTTGAAAACAAGACAATGGACCTTCTTATGCTCAGGATCCGGGGACGTTACGGAGCAACCAGCATACCCATGGAACATGTGATGCGCCGACTTTTAGAATATAAGAAGGAGGGTAAGTCTTTTCTGGTAGGAATGATAGCCGATCAGATTCCCTTGTGGTGGAACATTCACTACTGGACGGATTTCATGAACCGTAAGACACCGGTATTTACCGGTTCAGAAAGGATATCGCGCAAGATGGATACTGGAGTATGGTATTTTCATGTCTCACGCAAGCGTCGCGGATATTACCGCTGTGACATGCAGCTCATGTTCCTTCACACTGCAGACCTGCCGGAGTTTGCTGTAACTGAAAAATACATGAGGATGCTTGAAAACAACATACGTGAATGCCCCGAATTGTGGCTATGGACACACAACCGTTGGAAACGTACATGGGAAGGTTATCAAAACTGGTTGGCAAAGCACCCGTCTGCTGACAAAAACCACCATCCAGGGAAGTAATCAGCGACTCTCCAGATCATCATATAACGTCTGGACTATAGACTTCCCTCTCTTAAGACGTAATTCTGATCCGTATGAATCATTGATAAGACATGATGAGGAGTCATCATCGTACAACGTCACGCCCGTACTGTCCATAAAGCAGAAACCGTTTGAGAATGTATAGAACGAGAACGGATAATCATAAGAACCGGACAGGACGTTACGGCTGAACCTGAAATCAGAGTGATCCATTCCCAATTGGGCAAGAATGGTTGCCGCCATGTCCGATTGTGCGGTAAAACGGTCAATTACTCGTGCTTCCTTGACAGCACCGCCAAGCCATAAGACCGGAATATGGTGTACATGTGGATCAAATGCAAAGCCCTGTTGCGGATAACGGAACCCATGATCGGGAGTAATGACCAGCAACAGATTGTCCCATACAAGTGAGGAACGCAGGCTGTCAACCAACGCCCCCACACAACTGTCGGTAAAGGCAAATGAGTTGCATATCTTATCATCAAACCTGTGGTATGGTACTTCAAAAGGCTCGTGGCTGCTTAGACTCAGTAGGCTTCTGAACCATAGAGAATCATTGTTCTCTTTTATTTCCCTGAAGAGTCGGCTGAAAGTGATGTCATCATTTACACCCCATGCATTTCCATGACGTTCAGATATGCTGAAATCCACATCGGACACGATATTCTGAAAACCTGCATTGAACAGCCAGCTGTTCATATTGGTGAAATTAATATCACCGCCATACATGAAATGAGTGGTGTACCCCCGCTCGGCAAATTTTGCAGGAAGCGACGGCAAGGCAGCACTTTTGGCCGGAAGCTTCATGATAGAGGTTACAGGCAATCCGGGATGGCCGTTCATTACACAAACCATTCCGCGGTCGGTTCGGAAGCTACCGGCGTAACAGTTACTGAAGAATACGCCCTGTCTTATAAGGCTGTCCAGATGGGGTGCAACATCGGGCCGGCCGCTTATAGCATCTATAAAATCTCCTCCGAATCCCTCCAGCACTAGAATCAGCACATTAGGCCTGTCAGTATTAAGAAGCCGCTCAGTACATGAGTCCGTGGTCTCATAGAGCCCTTCAAACATTGCACTCCGCTCATCCTCATCAAGATAGTCATACCATTTGGAATAATCGGATGTCTTGCTCATGGAACTCAGAAGACTGAAGGCAGGATTCACAGCCGAATGGTTCAGGAACTGGTCCGATGTGAAATAGGCATGTCCCACGTTCATCGTAGATTCCTTCAGTCCACCCCTTGATATAATGAAAAGCGGCACTAACAGCACAAAATAAAACATGCTTACAGGAATGCGCATGAGCACCTTATTAAATGGTGTATCTATAGGTTTGAACGCTTTAGACAGATATCTTTCTATAAAAAATGTAAAGATTATTACCACTACTAAACCAAGTATGGTCATGCCTATCGGAACACTTGCGAAAGCCTCACCTGGTGTACGGAGATAGAAAAAAACCGTTGCGTCAAGCTTGAAACCCCAATAGGAATAGAGCACCGTGTCACCTGCAAAGATCAGAGCCAGTACCAATGCAACCAGACAGTCATATACAATCCATATCTTTTTTATGGGAAATTTGCCGCACCATATGTTTATTATGAGCAAAAGGAGCGGAATGAATGTCAGATAGGAAGACACAGAAAGGTCTATCGTCAGACCATGCCAGACAACATTTAACCAATCACGGAGGGAATAACGGGCTCCAAGGGAACTATTGTAGAGCATAAACAGAGGCTTTTGAACCATAAACAGCAGCACAAGTCTGATGTAATGGCTCAATAGTGCGCCAAAGCGACTGTTATTTTTGTTGAGCACTTCCATAAGATTGTTATTTTCGGCCAAAATCTGCAGGAATTTCACCCCACTTTTTTGTATCCCACTTTATAATCTCGTTGCTATAGTTATTCTCTCTTAACCAACGTTCAGCACTATCTATCCTCTCAAATACGGCTGCTGTCTCAAGATTACGGTCCAGCTTAGTACGGCATTGCTTTTTTCTTACCCAGTCTATGGCATTACGGCTGTCACTGTAAAGCGGCCAGTCAAGTCCACGGCTTTTGTACAAAGCCAGAGCATGTACTATTGCAAGAAACTCACCGATATTGTTGGTACCCAATACGGGACCGAAATGAAACTTTTCCTCCATGTCACCAAGATAGACGGCACGATATTCCATCTGACCCGGATTGCCGCTGCAGGCGGCATCAACTGCCAAAGCCTGCCGAATAACCTCGGGAGGCAAGGGCTTGGCCTGTTTCTTATGTCCGCCCTTATGCTCCGGTACCTTTTTCTCTATGTAATTCTCCGGAGGCTGATTGATGGCCTCATCGGCCTCCTCTCTTGTGGCAAAGCCTTTGTATACGGCACCTTTCCAGCCCTCAACCTGCTGCCGACAGGCCTCCCAGGAATCATAAACCCCCGGATTCAGACCTATCCAAACAACATAATATTTGGCTTGTGCCATAGAAACGTGATTTTACATACGTTCCGGAACCTCGATACCCAGCAGGCCCATGCCCAGTCTGATTATCTTGCCCACGTTCTGTGCCAGAACCAGACGGAACATCTTAAGGTCAAGGTTGGGTTCATGCATGATGCTGAAATCATGATAGAACTGGTTGAACTCCTTGGCCAGGTCATAGCAGTAGTTGGCAATAACTGACGGGTTGTAATCATCGGCAGCCTGACGTACCACATCCTGGAATCCGTTAAGCAGCTGGATCAGACCAATCTCCTTCTCTGATATCTGTGACTTATCATCAGCGTACAGTCTGCCAGAGGTCTTGATACCCTCCTCGGCAGCCTTACGCAGGATTGAACAGATACGGGCGTAAGTGTACTGGATGAACGGGCCGGTATTGCCGTTGAAATCGATTGATTCCTTGGGATTGAAGGTCATGTTCTTGCGGGCATCGACCTTAAGGATGAAGTACTTGAGAGCACCCATTCCCACAATACGCATAATCTCGTCCTGCTCCTCCCTGGTCAGGCCGTCCAGCTTGCCAAGCTCGGCCGATGTGGCGCGTGCGGTCTCTATCATCTCGTCCATCAGGTCATCGGCATCAACCACCGTTCCCTCACGGCTCTTCATCTTACCCTCGGGTAGTTCAACCATTCCGTATGAGAAATGTACCAGGTCCTTGCCCCACTTGAATCCCAGACGGTCAAGCAGTATTGAGAGTACCTGGAAGTGGTAGTTCTGCTCGTTACCCACCACGTAAATCATGCGGTCAATGGGATAATCCTTGAAACGCAACTGTGCGGTACCTATATCCTGGGTCATGTAGACCGATGTGCCGTCACTGCGCAGCAGCAGTTTCTGGTCTAATCCGTTCTCGGCCAGGTCGGCCCATACGGAGCCGTCCTCCTTGCGGAAGAACAGGCCTTTCTCAAGACCTTCCATAACGGTTTTCTTACCCTCCAGATAGGTCTGTGACTCATAGTATATCTTGTCAAAACTTACACCCAGACGCTTGTAAGTCTCATCAAATCCTGCATATACCCAGCTGTTCATACGCTCCCACAGGGCGCGGACCTCGGGGTCACCGGCCTCCCACTTTACCAGCATGGCGTGTGCCTCCTGCATCAGGGGTGATTCCTTCTCGGCCTTAGACTTGGCCTCCTCTTGGGCCTTCTCGTCAAGTTCAGCATAATTTGCGGGCAGCAAACTCTTTACCTCGGCACGGAAGTGCTTATCGAACTCCACGTAGTAGTCACCGATCAGGTGATCGCCCTTTTTACCGGTAGATTCAGGGGTTGCACCGTTGCCCCACTTGAGCCATGCAAGCATTGACTTACAGATATGGATACCGCGGTCGTTGACTATGTTGGTCTTTACGACCTTGTAACCGTTGGCAGCCATCACATTTGACAGGGCACCGCCCAGCAGGTTGTTGCGAACGTGACCCAAATGAAGCGGCTTGTTGGTATTGGGGCTTGAATATTCTATCATTACAAGCGGAGAATCGGGTGTAGCCTTACGCAGTCCGAATTGCGGATCATCATTGATGCCGTTCAGCATATCCACCCATGCCGATGTTGAGATGACCAAGTTAAGAAAACCCTTGATCACATTGTATGAACTTATCTCCTCAACGTTTTCCATCAGCCATACGCCAATCTCGCCGGCAGTCTGCTCGGGACCCTTGCGTGACATCTTGAGATAAGGGAATACAACTATTGTCAGATGACCCTCAAACTCCTTCTTGGTCTTCTGCACCTGGACCGATGAGGCCTCAATCTCCTGACCGTAGAGTGCCTTAATGGCTTGAACGGTCTTTTCAGCTACCAAACTCTCTATTTTCATATTATCGTATTACGGACCGCAAAGTTACTGAAAAAATGGCTACTTTTGCTGCCCATAACATAGATTATGAATAAGCTACCGCCTATAACCAAAAATCTTCTCATCATCAACGTACTTTGTTGGATGGGAACTATGGCTCTGTCCAAATACGGAATAGACCTGCACAAACTACTGGGACTGCATTTCTTTCTGGCACCAAGTTTCAGGATATGGCAGTTGATTACATACATGTTCCTTCATGAAGGATTCCAGCATATATTCTTCAACATGTTCGCCGTCTGGATGTTCGGTCGGATTATGGAGGTGCAGTGGGGTTCCAGGAAGTTCCTGTTGTTTTACCTGATATGCGGAATCGGCGCCGGACTTACCCAGGAACTCTGCCAGTTCGTACATTACGCACTGGTTTATTCCCATTATGATGTCGTAGCAATAGGCAACGGAATGACTATGCCCATGCTGCAGTACCTGGACCGCATTCTTACGGTAGGAGCATCGGGTGCCGTATACGGAATTCTGCTGGGTTACGGAATGACATTCCCCGACAACCAGCTGTTCATAATTCCATTCCCGTTCCCCATAAAGGCCAAGTGGCTGGTTGTAGGTTACATAGTCCTGGAACTTGGTTTGGGAATCAGAAACAGTGCCGCCGATAACATAGCCCATTTTGCACATCTGGGCGGAATGCTGGCGGGATTCCTGATGATACTTTACTGGAGGCATAAGGAACGTAAGGACAACCATATCAAATTCACCTGGTAATGAGTCTGCTTGACGAACTAATATCCAAATTCCGCTCGGGCGACATAGTGACCCGTCTGGTATTCATCAACTGCGCCGTATTCCTGGTCATGCTGCTGATGGACATCAACTTCACCCTGTTCTCATTCGGTGAGGACCGATATGCATACATCGTGTGCAACTACCCGTGGAGCCCCTATCTGCTTATCAGAAGGCCCTGGAGTATCGTAACGTCACTCTTTGCCAGTTGGGGGCTATGGCACCTCATTTTCAATATGATCATCCTGTACTGGCTGGGAAATGTGTTCATGCGGTACTTCACATCAAACAATCTGCGCGGTCTTTACATACTGGGCGGAATTGCCGGAATGCTCGTTTTCACCGGAGTATTCATGCTCTTCCCCTCGCTTCAGCTCAAGGACTGGACAGGCAGCACCCCGCTCTGCTCGGCCTGCATACTGGCCATCTGCACTGCACTGGCTTTTCGCGTACCAGACACCACCGAGCCCATACCGCTCATCGGCCCGGTCAAGTTAAAATACATAGTCATAGCGATTGCCATCATTGATGTAGCAATGTTGCCGAAAGTCAATCCTGCCACAGATCTGGTTCACCTGGGTGCCGCAGCCGTAGGTTGGGCATTCCATTATCTGCTTCGCAAAGGGAACGATATAACCACCCCCGTAACTGCCGTAGCTGTATTGTTAGACAAAATACTGAATAAGACAAGATGAAACTCATAGGGAAACTGCTGGCATATCCTTTAATAGCCCTAAACATCCTGTGTGCGATACTGCTTGTATTCAGTTGCTATGGTTCCATGGCAGCTCCGATAGGACACAAGCCCTTCGCATCTCTGTCCGGACTGGCATTTCCCTTCCTATACTTTCTTAATTTCCTGTTCCTTATACTTTGGCTTTGTACATGGAAAAAAGGTTTACTGGTCCCGATTGCAACCATATTTGTCTGCCTATTTCCTACGCTAAGCTATTTCCCGCTACACTTTTCAAAGAGTCAAAAAGTTAAGCAACCATACATTACAATAATCACATACAATACGGAAGGATTCGGCATTGACGACAACAAAGACTGGACAGTCACGAACCCGGTTCTCAATTATGCCTTAGGCCTTGAATCCGATATTCTGCTACTCCAGGAAGCTACCCGTGATGTAATGAACAAGGCATCACAATACAAGAACATAACAAGTGTCTATCCGTATGTGGGTATTGCATCCGGTACATCAGATGTTTCATGTTTCTCCAAATTTCCTATCATCAGGAACGAGTATATAGGTTTTGAAAACACCGGAAACGGATGTCAGTATCTGAGGTTCCTGGTAGGCAGCGATACACTTGCAGTGTATAACTGTCATCTTCAGTCAAACAAACTGAATGAGACAGAAATATCAGAATACCATAAATTTATCAAGAATCCTACTGACAGCACTCACTACAAGGCATCCAAGAAGGTGCTCAAGAACCTGCTTGAATCAACCTCGCTCAGAGCAGGCCAAGCCCGCATGATAGCCGACCGAGCCCGCACGGAGACAGCAAAGTATGTTATCGTGTGTGGCGACTTCAATGACACTCCGCTCTCTTACTCCCATAGGGTATTCAGTCGTTTCATGAATAATGCATACGCCAAATCCGGCGTTGGAATGGGCATAACCTATCACGAGCACGGGCTTTACTACCGTATAGACCACATATTCTGCAGCAGGAACATCACCCCATTACATACCTGGATAGACCGCACCCAGAAGGACAGTGACCACTATCCAGTCATCAGCAAAATCCGATTGGAATAGAAACTCACTCAAGGTTTATCTCCAGATGCAGATAATACCTTTCTCCGGCAGACGGAATATATTGAGGCTCCGTCCTGGCTCCCCACGCATCGTTGCCGCCCACGCCTATTATCTCTGAGTCCAGATTGATGTTCAGATAATCACGCTCGGGCAGTTCATATCCGTGACGCGCCTTCTCCAGATCCTCCTCGGAGTAATTCCATATTCTTGCATTGAATCCTTTTGGAGGGCGTACGAATCCCAAGTCGGTAATGCTCAATGTGGGCAGTCCGGAACCGGTCAACAGGAGTTTGTCAACGTCTGTTCTGTTGGAGTTGTCCTGAGGATAGACATAATCAGTCATATACTCACCCACGGGCAATGTATACTGGCCGTACAATGCACCCAGTTTGCGGTCAGGATAGTTCTCCCAAGGGCCGCGTCCAGTCCAAGAGACGTTGTCATAGCCCGAAGGCACTCTCATCCTTAATCCGAACTTTGGCATGGATTCCACCCTGACGCTGTCAGGGGTATAATCCATATCTACTTCCACTTGAGCCTTGGTATCCAAATCAATGTAATATGTCATTTTAAGGGTTGCTCCTGTTGGAAGAGCATATGTAAACTTGCAGATCAGGGTACCCTGCTGCTTACGGTTACGCTTGTCCTTGTACAGAGAGAACTTACTGGACAGGAGTTTGCGGTCCGATGCCGCCGAGCGCCATACCCCCATACTCCTCTCATAGTCATTACGCAGCTGGTTGTCATTGGCAGGTTTCCAGAAATAGGGTTCCAGAGGTCCGGTCAGGATCTCCCTGCCCTGATAATTCCAGCCCACCAGTGCGCCCAGACTGTCAAAAGAGAAGCCTCCTTTTTCAAGATATTCCAAAGCTTTCCGGGGTTTTATTCTTTTGGCATAATCTTCCATGATAAAAGGACGGGCTAAATAATCATCGATATGCACAAACTGGTCATAAGCCACTGTAAAACCTTTATCGGCCCATAATACAGACTGTGGCAACGATGCACATACTGTCATGGCGTTTTTCCAGGAATTCCCATAACTATGCTCCGGTATAGTCAAAATGCCGTTTTCATCGGGCTTGGAAAGTTGTATCAAATCTGATTCACCATCCCTGTCATCAAAGAACCGGACACTGAAATCATACTCATCAAGGGATGTAAACCAGTTCATGTTGATTACCTTTACGTGAGTGTTGTCAATCTTTTCAAAGTGCAGAGGCTGATATATGTGTTTGACCTCATAGTAGTGGGGATGCGGAGTGCGGTCAGGGGCCAGCAGACCGTTTATCACAAAAGCCCCGTCATTTGGCATATCGCCGAAATCACCTCCGTATGCCCAGAACTCACCCTCTTCAAGTTTCAGACCGCTGCCTTTGTATTTGAGCGGTGATCCGTCAATGGGTTTGGCTATTCCCTGGTCAACCCAGTCCCAGATAGCTGCTCCGGCAATGCTGGGATCGGAATATATTACATCCCAATACTCCGTAAGATTACCGCCTGAGTTACCCATCATGTGGGCGTACTCACGCATCCAGAAGGGTCGGTCATTCACCCTCTCAGCCACCTGTTTGAGTCGTGCTGGTGACAGATAACTGTCATCGTAAAGGTCCGATACCGAAAGATCCGTATCACAGAACACCAGACGGGTGGAATCCAGTTCATCCACCTTGTTACGCATAGCCTGCATATTGACACCTGATCCGCCCTCATTGCCAAGTGACCAGAACAGTATGGACGGATGGTTATAGTCCCTCCTGACCAGTGATTCGGCCCTGTCTACATGGGCTTTCATCCACACCGGGTCATTGCCCATCTGGCGGTTGCGCAGACCAAATCCGTGTGACTCCTGACAAGCCTCGTCCATCACATAGAGTCCGTAGCGGTCACAGAGTTCGTAAAGTATCGGTGAATCGGGGTAATGTGATGTGCGCAACATGTTGATGTTGGCCTGCTTCATGAGCTTTATATCAAGCTCTGTCGTGGCGGCGTCTACATAATGGCCGGTACGCGGGTGATGGTCATGACGGTTCACGCCGCGCAGTTTGACAGGCTGGTCATTTATGCACATCACCTCTCCGCGTTTTTCAATACGCCGTACGCCGGTGTTCTGCACAAAACTCTCCACAAGGTTTCCTTTTGAATCCAGCAACTCTATCAGGCACTCGTAGAGATTGGGCTTTTCGGCCGACCACACCAGCGGATGCTCCAGCAAACCTGTCATATTCAGGGATACCGTATCACCTGCCTTTATGGATTTGGCAGTATTGGAGAGTATCTTTTTTACATCCTTTCCATCGGTATTTCTGCCCGTCAGGGATACTCTTACCGACATGCCATCGGATTTAAGCCTTGCCATATTGGCCAAATCAACGGCAACATTGATTGCAGCGCTGCTGAAATCGGCCGATGGAATGAGCGAAATCCTGTAATCGGAAATATGCTGCAGAGGGCGGCGCCACAGTTTGACTGAACGGAAGATGCCGCTCAGACGCCAGAAATCCTGATCCTCTATGTAAGATCCGTCACACCAGCGATAGACCTCTACCGCCAGAAGGTTCTCGCCCTCCTTCAGGTAACCTGTGATATCGAATTCGGCAGGCGACATGCTGTTCTGGCTATAGCCCACCTTCTGTCCGTTCACCCAGACATAGAATGCCGAACTAACCGCCTCAAATTCCAGTATCCAGTTATGAGATGTTATATCGGATGCCTGGAACACTGTCACATAGCTGCCTACGGGGTTACGGTTCCCATATGCAGTCCAACTGCGGTCATTCGTACGTGTCACATATGGAGGCTCCCGGCGGAAAGGATATCGGGAGTTGGTATATATGGGAGTACCGAAGCCCTGCATCTGCCAGTCACAGGGAACATGGATGTCATCCCAAGCGCTCACATCATAACCCGGCTCAAAGAAACCGGCAGGGCGGCTATCAGGGTCCGCCGACCAGCGGAACTTCCATGTTCCGTCCAGATACGTGATCTCGGGATTTGTACTGTGGGTAGAAGGATTTCCCAACGTAACGTGATACGGGAGTTTGTTAATGCCGATAACCGCCGGATTCTCCCAATCCGGAACGTTCTGCGCAGTCATCATGACCGGCAGAAATGACAGGCCAAGTGCAAAACGTATTCTCATAACAGTGCGAAGATACGTTTTTTGGCACGAAAAACAATTAAAACAAAGAAGTATGGTATGGCGGACAAAAAAAAACTCTATATTTGCACCCTTGAAATTTTACGCACATACGCACAAATAATTAATAACACAATAAAAAAGTATGCAAAACAAAGGATTCGTAAAGATTTTTGCGATAGCACTGACACTGGTTTGTCTGTTCTATCTCTCCTTTACATTCAGGACCCGCAGCATTGAGAAGAAAGCTGCCCAGAGTCAGGATGAACAGGCCTATCTTGACTCTGTAATGAACAAAAAGGTCTGGCTGGGTATCTATTCATACAAAGAGTGCCGTGAGATGCAGATCGGACTTGGTCTGGATCTTAAGGGCGGTATGAACGTTATTCTGGAGGTATCGATACCCGATGTGGTTAAGGCTCTGGCAGCCAACAGTCAGGATCCCGTATTCACCGAGACTCTGGCAGCAGCTAAGAAGCGTTCAGTAAGCAGTCAGGAAAACTTTGTGGACATCTTTGCCCAGGAGTATGCAAGAATTGCCGGTCCCGATGCCAAGCTGAGCACATTCTTTGCCACTTCAAACCTGAAGGAGAAAATCAACTCACAGACTCCAAACGAAGAAATCATAGCAGTACTCAAGGAAGAGGTAAACGCCGCTGTAGGCAACTCTTTCAATGTATTGCGCACCCGTATAGACCGTTTCGGCGTTGCTCAGCCCAACATCCAGGAACTTGCCGGAAAGCAAGGACGTATAATGGTTGAGCTTCCTGGTATCAAGGAGCCGGAGCGTGTACGTAAACTCCTCCAGGGTTCTGCAAACCTTGAATTCTGGGAGACCTACAAGACCGCCGAGATTCAGGATGTGCTGACTCGTGTAGACAGCCGCCTTGCTCAGAAGTATGCCGACGAGAACCCTGAAGAGGTCAGCGTAGAGGAAACCGCACAGGAGCAGACAACCCAGAACGCTGAAGGCGATCTGGCCGGACAGATTCTCAACACAGAAGCCCAGGTTGAGAACCAGACTACAACTGCAGCTGAGCGTGAAGCATTGCGTAAGAGCAATCCCCTGTTCTCACGTCTCAACCCCTATCCCTATGGAGACAGTTGGGTAGCAGGCGTAGCCCATTATTCCGATACTGCCGAGGTTAACCGACTCCTTTCAAGTCCTGAAGCCAAGGCTATCATCCCTCGTGACCTTAAGTTGCTGTGGGGTGTCTCACCCATGGACGGTACTGACTCTTATTTTGAACTGTACTGCATCAAGAGTGATAACAAGAACGGTCTGCCCGATCTTACCGGTGATGTCATCACTGACTCCAAGGCAGACTTCCAGCAGAGCGGCAGGCCTTGCGTTACTATGGCCATGAATACAGAAGGTGCACGCCGCTGGGCTGCTCTTACTAAGCAGAATGTAGGCCGTGGCATAGCTATCGTTCTTGACGGTTATGTTTACAGCGCTCCTAATGTTCAGGGTGAGATTACAGGCGGACGCTCAGAAATTACCGGTAACTTTACCGTAGAGCAGACTCAGGACCTTGCCAACGTTCTTAAGTCAGGTAAGATGCCTGCTCCCGCCAAGATCGTCCAGGAGGATATCGTAGGTCCTTCACTCGGTCAGGAGTCAATCCAGAAGGGATTCACATCATTCATCATAGCATTCATCATCCTGATGATCTATATGTGCGTCATCTACGGATTCGTTCCGGGTATGATTGCCAACGGAGCCCTCCTGCTCAACTTCTTCTTCACACTTGGTATCCTCACCTCATTCCAGGCTGCTCTGACAATGTCCGGTATCGCCGGTATCGTTCTTACCCTGGGTATGGCAGTCGATGCCAACGTGCTTATCTACGAGCGCACCAAGGAGGAGCTCAAGGGAGGCAAGAGCGTACAGTCAGCTCTCACAGACGGTTACAAGAATGCCTTCTCGGCTATCTTCGACTCTAACTTCACATCAATCATAACAGGTATCATCCTGTTCAACTTCGGTACAGGTCCTATCCGCGGATTTGCTACAACACTTATCATCGGTATCATCTGCTCATTCTTTACTGCAGTATTCCTGACCCGTATAGTTTATGAGCACTTCCTTGGTAAGGGCAAGCTCCAGAATCTTACCTTTACAACACGTTTCTCCAAGAACCTCATGCAGAATACCGCTGTCAAGTTCATGGAGATAGCCAAGACATCATTCACAATCTTTGGTGTTGCAGCAATCATCTGCATAGCATTCCTTGCCACCCGCGGACTCAGCAAGAGTATTGACTTTACCGGTGGCCGTAACTTTGTTGTACAGTTTGAGAATCCGGTTGAGCCTGAGGAGGTTCGTTCCATCCTTCAGAGCGTAATAACTGAGGATAATGTTCAGGCAATTGCCCTTGGAACCGACCACAAGACCATACGTATCTCTACCAACTACCGCATAGATGAGGAGTCAGAGACTATTGATTCGGAGATTGAGGAATTCCTGTTCACTTCACTCAAGCAGGCTGGAAAGCTCAGCTCAAATCTCACACTGGCTACATTCATTGACCGTGAGAACCGTGACGGCGGATCAATCATCAGTTCACAGAAGGTAGGTCCTTCAATAGCCGAGGATATCACTCGCGGTGCTATCATCTCAGTGATCCTGGCCCTGATTGCCATCTTCCTGTACATTCTGATCCGTTTCCGCAACGTGGCTTACTCAATCGGTGCTATATTCGCCCTTTGCTTTGATACCCTTATTATAATAGGTATGTATTCCATCTGCTGGGGTTGGATGCCATTCTCTCTTGAAATTGACCAGACATTCATAGGCGCCGTGCTTACCGCTATCGGTTACTCCATCAATGATAAGGTGGTTATATTTGACCGTATCCGTGAGTTTACCGGTCTCTACCCCAAGCGTAACCGCAGACAGTTGTTTGACGATGCCCTGAACACCACACTGGCACGTACCATCAACACATCAGTAAGTACATTGATCGTGCTGTTGGCTATCTTATTCCTGGGTGGCGACAGCATCCGCAGCTTTGCATTCGCAATGATACTGGGTGTTGTGTTCGGCACATGCTCATCACTGTTCGTAGCTGCTCCTACTGCCTACCTGGTTATGAAAAAGACCAAGAAGGAGAAAGAGGAGATTGCTGCCGCCAAGGCTTAATAAAACACATTGATAATAAAATGGCCGGAGCCTGTTTCCAGGACTCCGGTCATTTTTTTATTTAATTATTTTTTACATTTCAATGAAATAACGATATTTGTAATAACAAACAGTTAATGCAAATGAGAACAAGATTATTGTCAGTAGTCGTGTCGGTATTCCTTTTCGTACCGGCAATAGCACAGAAAATCAACACTGATTCCATTAAGGCTGAGATGGATAAGATTGAACTCTCCAATCCTGCAATGAAGCAGATGATTGACCGATACAAGAAAGGTGTCATAAAAGGAGATGCCGAATCCATGAACCTGCTTGGAGTTGAATGTATGTCGGGCAAGAATGTCAAGGCAGACCTTGAGATGGGTATTAACCTGTTAGACGCAGCCGCCAAGAAGGATTATGTTGACGCCCAATACAATCTGGCCAGCTATCTTTACCTCTTCTGGCTTCAGAAACCTTCTACCGATGTTTACTTCTCTACAGGAGTAAAATGGCTCAAGAAAGCAGTCAAGGCAGGTGACAACCGCTCCATCATACTGATGGCCCGTTTCTACAATGACTATGGCGTTTACAAGAAAGAACCGTCATACATTGACGGCGGCATCAAGGTACTGGAATCATACCCCAAAATATCCGAGATAAACCATAAGGATGAGAATGTCCTCAACGCTCAGGCCTGTCTTGGAACTCTATGTCTGGGAAAATGGCGTATGGATAATGACACCGTCGCTTTGAGGGATGCAAAAAAATGGTATCGCATATTGCTTAAGTCAAATCTTGAATTTCCCAACTATACCCAGTATATAGACTCACTTCAGGCTGTCCTGAGTATGGGAGTATCCATGAGAATTGACCCGATGCCAACACCCGAGGAAATTGAACAGTCCAAACAACCCGCCGGCGGTATGGGCGGATTCGGTGGAGGATTCCCCGGTGGCGGCGGTATGGGCGGATTCGGTGGAGGATTTCCCGGTGGCGGCCAGCCCAGAGGAGGTCAACCTCAAGGACCAACCGGACCACAGGCAACATTCCCCGGTGGAAACATGCAGATGCAGCAGTTTATCCGCAGCAACACTAACTATCCACAGAACCTTCAGGACAATAAGGTTACCGGACGTGCTACCGTATCATTCACAATCGATACTGACGGTTCCATCATCAATCCTGTAATCTCAAATAATGCCGAGGTGTACATAATGGATAAAGAGGCTTTACGCACCATAATGGTTATGCCCGATTGGATTCCCGCAGAACAGGATGGCAATAAAGTCCAAGCTAAGCACACGGCAACAGTAAACTTCGGTGCCGGCGGCATGGGAGGAATGGGTGGAATGGGAGGATTCGGATTCTGACCTGAACATAAAATAATGGCAGAGAGTCCGGCTAATTGCCGGACTCTCTGCCATTATGTATAATTAATGAATATTTTATTGTATATATGCGGTATATTTTAAAATTTCACGCAAATTGTCTGCTAAATAGGTTTAAAACCAAATAACAAATGGAATAAAATTGTAATTTCGCATCCGTTTGATATGCAAAAACAATAAAACACTATTCATAAGTTATGACAATTAAAGAATTGGATCAGGTAGTTGTCCGCTTCTCGGGCGATTCCGGTGACGGAATGCAGTTGGCCGGCAACATCTTCTCTACTGTTTCGGCTACGGTCGGAAACAGTATCAGTACCTTCCCTGACTATCCTGCCGATATCCGCGCCCCGCAAGGCTCGCTGACCGGTGTATCAGGCTTCCAGGTACATATCGGCGCCGGTAAGGTATACACCCCGGGCGATCAGTGTGATGTTCTGGTAGCTATGAACGCTGCCGCACTCAAGACACAGCTCAAGTATGCCAAGAAGGACGCCACTATTATCATTGATACAGACGCTTTCAAGAAGGCAGACCTTGAGAAAGCAGCTTTCCAAACTGAGGATCCACTCGCTGAGCTAGGTGTTGATCCTGACCGTGTAATTGCATGCCCTCTTACCCAGATGGTAAAGGATGCACTTGCAGACAGCGGAATGGATGCCAAGGCTGTTCTCAAGTGCCGCAATATGTTCGCTCTCGGTCTTGTATGCTGGCTTTTCAGCCGTGACCTGGAGATAGCATTCAACTATCTGCGTGACAAGTTCGCCAAGAAGCCTGAGCTGGCCGAGGCCAACATCAAGGTTATCCAGGCCGGATATGACTACGGTCACAACACTCACAGCAGTGCCATGAACGTATACCGCATTGAGTCCAAGCAGAAAGAGCCAGGCCGTTACATGGACATTACCGGTAACAAGGCTACCGCATACGGTTTCATTGCCGCTGCCGAGAAGGCCGGTCTCAAACTCTACCTGGGTTCATATCCTATCACTCCTGCCACCGATGTACTGCACGAGCTCTCCAAGCACAAGTCATTAGGTGTTACTACCGTTCAGTGCGAGGATGAGATTGCAGGCTGCTCATCGGCCGTAGGTGCATCATTTGCAGGCGCATTGGCAGTTACATCAACTTCAGGTCCCGGTATCTGCCTTAAGTCCGAGGCCATGAACCTGGCTGTCATCATGGAGCTGCCGCTGGTGGTTCTGGATGTCCAGCGCGGCGGTCCTGCCACCGGACTTCCCACCAAGTCAGAGCAGACAGACCTGCTGCAGGTTCTCTTTGGCCGTAACGGTGAGAGCCCCATGCCTGTAATCGCTGCTACATCGCCTGTTGACTGCTTCGATGCAGCTTATCAGGCAAGTAAGATGGCTCTTGAGCACATGACTCCGGTTGTTCTCTTGACCGATGCATTCGTAGCCAACGGATCGGCCGCATTCAAGCTGCCCAACCTGGCCGATTATCCCGCCATCAATCCTCCATACGTTCCTGAGGAGCTTAAGGGAAAATGGACACCGTATATGCGTGCAGAGAACGGAACACGTTACTGGGCTGTTCCCGGTCGTGAGGGATTTACTCATATCCTGGGTGGTCTGGAGAAGGACAACGCAACAGGCGCAATCAGCACCAACCCCGAGAACCATGACCTTATGACACGCCTGCGCAAGCAGAAGATTGACAACATACAGGTTCCCGATCTGGAAGTGATTGGCGATGTTGATGATGCAGACCTGCTGATTGTAGGTTTCGGCGGAACTTACGGACATCTGCGTGCCGCAATGGATGAGCTCCGCGCTCAGGGCAAGAAGGTAGCCCACGCACACTTCAAGTTCATCAACCCGCTGCCCGCAAATACCGCATCGGTCCTGACCAAGTATAAGAAGGTGGTTGTAGCCGAACAGAACATGGGTCAGCTGGCCGCATTCCTGCGCATGAAGGTTGACGGATTCGTGCCCTATCAGTTCAATCAGGTAAAGGGTCAGCCGTTTGTGGTAAACGAACTGGTTAATGCCTTTGGTGAAATCCTTAACAAGTAAAAAAGAATGACTATGGAATATACAGCACAAGATTTCAAGAAGGGACAGCCCCGTTGGTGCCCCGGATGCGGTGACCACTTCTTCCTGGCATCGCTGCACAAGGCTATGGCCGAAATCGGAGTCGCTCCATACAATACCGCAGTAATATCCGGCATAGGTTGCTCAAGCCGTCTGCCTCACTATATGGCAACCTACGGCATGAACACCATCCACGGACGTGCAGCAGCTATCGCTACAGGTTGCAAGGTTGCCAACCCTGACCTGACCGTTTGGCAGATTTCGGGCGACGGTGACGGACTGGCCATCGGAGGTAATCACTTCATTCACGCCAACCGCCGCAACATCAACCTGAACATGATTCTGCTCAACAACCGCATCTACGGTCTTACCAAGGGTCAGTACTCACCTACATCACCCCGCGGATTTGTAAGCAAGTCAAGCCCGTACGGCACCGTTGAGGATCCGTTCCGTCCCGCAGAGCTCTGCTTTGGCGCACGCGGACATTTCTTTGCCCGCGCCGTTGCCACCGATGCTCCCGGCACCGTTGATATCCTCAAGGCCGCATACAACCACAAGGGTGCATCGGTCTGCGAGATCCTGCAGAACTGCGTGATATTCAATAACGGCACACACGATGCAGTATATAATAAGGAGGGCCGCGCCAAAAACGCCATCTACGTCAAGCACGGACAGCCTCTGGTGTTCGGTGAAAACAATGAGTTCGGCCTTATGCAGGAGGGATTCGGCCTCAAGGTCGTAAAGATTGGCGAGAACGGCATCACCCTGAAGGATATCCTTGTACACGATGCCCACTGTCAGGACAACACCCTGCAGCTCAAGCTTGCCCTGATGGGCGACGGCGACGGATTCCCCGTAGCCCTGGGCGTTATCCGAGACGTTGAGGCTCCCACCTATGACGATGCCGTAACCGCACAGATAGAGGAGGTCAAGGCTGCCAAGAAGTACCACAACTTCAGTGAGCTCCTGGAGACCAACGACATCTGGGAAGTAAAATAGTACAATTGAGTACAATTGGGGACAGACCCCTTTTGTATCATTTCGGAAATGATACAAAAGAGGTCTGTCCCCAATTGTACTATTTTATCACTTTTTGAAAAGGGATATTATCCAAAGCAGTACAACAGCACCGATAACTGCTGTTATAAGAGAGCCGATAACGGTTCCGCCCCAGCTAATGCCAATCCAACCCAGGATATTACCACCCAGGAAACCGCCTACTACACCAACCAGCAGATTGATCCAGAAACCAAAACCGCCACCCTTCATAATCTTGCCAGCCAGAAAACCAGCCAAGCAACCAATAAGAATAGAAATTATAAGACCCATTTTTTAAAAAGAATTATGGTTAAACTCCTCAAAGATACAATAATTCAAAAACAACAACCAATAATTTGTGTAAGTTTGCAATAAATGACAACTAACCAATCAAAGCATATGAAGACTCTCAAAAAAAGACTTGTACCTGCAGCAGCGTTGGCAATCTGCTTATGCCTGATTGCAGCAAAAAAAGCCGAGAAACCAAGTTATCCCATAGGAAATGTACCGTTCACACAGGTCAAGGTGGCACCAGAGACATTCTGGGGTGACCGTATCCGCCAGAGCCGTGAGGTTACCATTCCGCTGGCATTCAGCAAGTGTGAGGAGACGGACCGCTACACAAACTTTGAGCATGCCGCCGCCAAGATGGCCGAGACAGCCCGCGGCGACAACAGCAGCAACTACCGCCCCACCCAGTTCCCGTTTGATGACACCGATGTCTATAAGACCATCGAGGGTGCCAGCTACCTGCTGCAGACCTATCCTGACAAGAAACTGGAAGCCTACATAGACAGCGTGCTGGATATAGTGGCCGCCGCACAGGAGCCCGACGGTTATCTCTACACCGCCCGCACTATGAACCCCGCCCATCCGCATGATTGGTCCGGCCCCACCCGCTGGAGTGCCGAGGAGAGCGGCAGCCATGAACTCTATAACTTGGGACACATGGTAGAGGGTGCCATAGCCCACTATCAGGCCACCGGTAGCCGCAAGTTCCTGGATATAGCCATAAAGTATGCCGACTGTGTATGCCGTGAGATCGGTTACGGACCCGGCCAGAAGGTGGTGGTTCCCGGACATCAGATAGCCGAGATGGCGCTGGCCAAACTCTATCTGGTAACGGGTGACAAGAAATACCTGGACGAGGCCAAGCTGTTCCTGGACAACAAGGGCAAGACCGCCCGCAAGGACACCTATGACCAGTCACACAAACCGGTAATTGAACAGGATGAGGCCGTGGGACATGCCGTTCGCGCGGGTTACATGTACTCCGGTATGGCCGATGTGGCCGCCCTTACCGGCGATCAGTCATACGTGACCGCCATAGACCGCATCTGGGAGAATATGGTGGGCAAGAAAATGTACCTGACCGGAGGTATCGGCTCCACGGGAGGCAGCGAGGGATTTACCGAGAACTATGACCTGCCCAACATGAACGGCTACTGCGAGACCTGTGCAGCCATAGCCAATGTCTATACCAACTACCGTCTGTTCCTGCTTCACGGCGATGCCAAGTACATGGATGTGCTGGAGCGCGCCCTGTACAACGGAGTTATAAGCGGCGTGAGTCTGGACGGAGGCGGGTTCTTCTACCCCAACCCGCTGGAGAGCCACGGACAGCACCAGCGTCAGGCATGGTTCGGGTGCGCCTGCTGCCCCAGCAACATCTGCCGTTTCATCCCGTCAGTACCCGGTTACGTATATGCCGTTAAGGACAACAAACTGTTTGTAAACCTCTTTATGTCAAACACACTTGCTACCAAGGTGGGCGGCAAGAACGTTCAGATAACCCAATCAACCGAGTATCCCTGGAACGGTGACATAAAGATTACCGTCGATAAGACTCCCGGACAGTTCTGCCTCAACATCCGCATACCCGGATGGGTCAGAAACCAGGTAGTTCCCACTGACCTTTACCGCTACTCGGACGGCAAGACCCCAGGCTATACCGTTCAGGTTAACGGAGAAGCTGTAGAGACCACGCTCCAGGACGGATATTTCGGCATTGACCGCAAATGGAAGAAGGGGGATGTGGTAAGTATTCACTTTGACATGGAGCCACGCATAGTTACCGCTCACCGTCAGGTGACCGAGGATCGCGGCAAGATTGCCGTTGAGCGCGGTCCGCTGGTATATTGCGCCGAATGGGCCGACAACGACTATAATATACTCAACACATCACTTCCTGCCAACTCCGATTTCAAGGTGATTCCGTTCAAGATGAACGTTGAGGGACATGCATACGCAATGAATGCCCTTGAGACCACCGCCTACGATAATTACACCGGTAATATAGGCCGTGCCCAGCAGGTCAAGCTCCGCCTAATCCCCTACTACGCATGGGCACACCGCGGTAACGGCAACATGGAGGTGTGGATGACACGTTACAACCCGCCAGCCCAGGCTGCACAGTCTCCTGCCGCTCCGCAGGTTCCCGAGCCCACAGCCGTAATCAACATGTGGCCAAACGGAGCTCCCACCAGCAACGGCCTGACCGGCCCCGAGAGAGTTATGGATATGCATGTATCCAACGTGACACAGCCCACCCTTACCATTTGGGCTGCACCTAATCCAAACGGACTGGCAGTAATAGCATGCCCCGGTGGCGGTTACACCGACGTCTGGAACGGATCTGAGGGCAACAACATGGCGCAGTGGTACATGGATCAGGGCATAACCCTGGCCGTGCTCAAGTACCGTCTGCCCAACGGCCACACCGAGGTTCCGCTGGATGACCTGCATGAAGCCATGCGTCTGCTCAAGGCCGATGCCGATAAATACGGAATCCGCAAGATAGGCGTACAGGGATGCTCCGCAGGCGGACATCTGGCAGCCACAGCCGCCACCCACTACAACGGTCCGGAACAGCGTCCCGATTTCCAGATTCTGTTCTATCCCGTCATCACCATGGACAAGACATTCACCCACATGGGTTCACACAACAACCTGCTGGGCCGTAACGCATCGCAAGAGCAGATAGACCTCTACTCAAACGAGAAGCAGGTTACCCGCGATACCCCGCCCGCATTCATCATGGCCAACTCCGATGACAACCTGGTGCCCGTGCGTAACAGCATAGAATACTACAACGCCCTGCAGGCCAACCGCGTACGCTCCGCTCTGCACGTCTATCCCACAGGCGGTCACGGCTGGTGCGCCAATGAAAACTTCGTCTACCGGCAGCAATGGATGAGTGACCTTAAGCAGTGGCTGTCCCAACTGGCCAAATGATACAAAAAAGGAGGGTTCCGCAATCGGAACCCTCTCTTTTTTGCTGCTCATTGTTATCAGCGGATTGCAATCTCCTGGATGGGCTGCTGCGGGAGCAGGAGTTTCTCTACCTTCCAGCTCTTGGCCTTGCCGTTGAATGTTGCGGTGGCGCGGATATCGGTTGCGCTGGCTCCGAACTTTACGGTATATTTGCCGGCTGCGGTCTGCCACTCGGATGCCTCATCGTTGAAGCTGGCCAGGGTGTATGCATCGGCCTTGAATGTCAGGGTCTGGCTCTCACCGGGCTGCAGCAGACGGGTCTTGCCGAATGCCTTAAGCTCTGACTCGGGCTTGACAAGTCCGCCGCCGGGAGCACTCACGTAAATCTCAACGGCTTCCTTTCCAGCTACCTTACCGGTGTTCTTTACGGTGATGGTTGCCTCAAAACCGCCGTCCTTAGCCTTTACCGTGGGCTTGCTGTACTCAAATGTGGTGTAGCTCAGTCCATAACCGAACGGATAAGAAACCTCCACGCCTGCGGTATTGAAATAACGGTAACCAACCCAGATGCCCTCGGCATAGTTGGTATAGTCAATATCCTTGTTACCTGCGTTACGGCCGCCGAATCCGCCACGTCCCTGCTGTTGCTGAACCTGGCCGTTATAGGGGAAGTTGGCCGATGACGGTATGTCAAGATATGATGTGGGGAATGTCATGGAGAGTTTACCCGAAGGATTTGACTTGCCTGTCAGTACATCGGCAACGGAGTTACCAACTTCCTGTCCGGGAGTCCAGGCCAGAAGGATGGCATCGGGCTGTCCCT
This sequence comes from Bacteroidaceae bacterium, assembly GCA_045534785.1. Lineage (GTDB taxonomy): Bacteria > Bacteroidota > Bacteroidia > Bacteroidales > Bacteroidaceae > Colenecus. The sequence goes on from JAZSKJ010000007.1 coordinate 83,425, forward strand.
TCCATGAGGCAGTCTCTATTACACCACCTATATTCATCACTACGGTGACTTTCTTGCCCACCTTATGGAACTCATTGCAGACATTGCGGATGAGTGTACGTTCTATGTCTGTAAGTTCAAAGTCATCGACCATGCGGCGGTCATCACCCTCACCTGCGTTACGGCCTATCACGATAACGGCAGCGTCATTACGCTGTGCGCAGGACTGGATGGCATTCTGGCTGATGGCTACCTCAGGGAGTACAGCCTCACCAAGCATGACATTGCGGCCACCACCTCCCATACCCAGGGCACTCTGGCTTGCCGCATAGTCACGGTGTTTGGCATAGAAATCGGCCAGACGTGAATCAAGCGTGAAACCGGCACCCTCCAGACCCTCGCTGATATTGCGGATATAGGGCTTGTTCACATTACCCGATCCGGTACCGCCGGCGATTGACTTATATGCGCTCAGTCCAAAGAGTGCTATATTACCCTTAGCCTCCATAGGCAGGTTGCCGTTGTTCTTGAGCAGCACCATACCCTCGGCTGCTGCCTCACGGACCATCTTGGCGTGACCATCCAGATCGGGCTTGTTAGAGAACTTGTACTTCTTGAAGTTGGGAGTCTTTACAATATACTCCAATATGCGGCGGACGTTACGGTCCAGGTCTGCTATATCCAGAGTTCCGTTGTTGACTGCCTCGATTACACGCTGTGACTCGGAACGGTCACCCGGCTCCATAAGGTCATTACCGGCCTTTACCGCATCAACTGTTCCGGCCTTGTTGCCCCAGTCTGTCATCACGATACCGTCAAAACCCCACTCGTCGCGCAGGAATCCTGTAAGAAGGTCATGACTCTGCTGAGTGTAACTGCCGTTAAGTTTATTGTACGATGACATCACGGTCCAGGGCTTGCCCTCACGGATGGTAATCTCAAAGTTCTTGAGATAGAGTTCACGCAGGGCACGCGGATTGATACGGGCATCGTTCTCGCTGCGGTTTATCTCCTGGTCATTGGCGGCAAAGTGCTTGACCGATACACCCACGTCATTCTTCTGAATACCTTTGACATAAGCGGCCGATATCTTTCCGCTCAAGAGAGGATCCTCACTGAAATACTCAAAGTTACGGCCGCAAAGCGGGTTGCGGTGCAGGTTCATGCCGGGAGCCAGCAGTACATCGACACCGTACTCATGAACCTCCTGGCCCATGGCGGTAGTAAGCTGCTCCACAAGTTCGGTGTTCCATGTGCAGGCCAGTACGGTACCTACGGGGAAACCTGTACAATAATAGGTCTGGCTGTCACCCTGACGGGTAGGATTGATTCGCAGTCCGGCGGGACCATCGGCCAATATGGTCTTGGGTATTCCCAGACGGGCAATAGGTTGTGTTGAACCGGCAGCTCCGGGTACATTTGCAATATCCGATGCTGTCATAGATCCGGCACTCATGCTACCCCATCCGCCACCGGCTATCAGGGTGGCTTTCTCCTCAAGGGTCATTGCCTTAAGCACTTCATCAATGTTGTCTGCACTCAGTTTGGGCTGTGCCCACGCCACTGCACCGCATATCACGGCTGTGGCTGTCAATAAGGTTTTCTTCATAAGAATAGGTTAATAATCAGACTGTTAAATTGAAAATGATACAAAAGGGGACAGACCCCTTTTGTACAAAAGGGGACAGACCCCTTTTGTACTATTTTTCGCCAAAGCAGAGGTCACCGGCATCACCCAGACCGGGAATGATGTAGGCGTGGCTGTTGAGCTCGGGGTCAACTGCGGCGCACCAGAGTGTGGTGGTATCCTGCGGGAACATCTTGCACACATAGTCAACGCCGGCCTGAGCTGCAATTACAGAGCACAGGTGAACCTTGGCGGGTGTGCCCTTGAGCAGCAGCGCGCGGTATGCCAGATACATACTGTTACCGGTAGCCAGCATCGGGTCAACCAGGATCAGGGTCTTGCCGTCCAGTTTGGGTGATGCCATGTACTCAATGTGCACGTCAAAATTCACCTCATCAAGATATTTGCGGTAGGCCGATACAAACGCGTTCTCGCAATGGTCAAAGTAGTTGTGGAAACCCTGATGCAGAGGCAGTCCGGCGCGGAACACGGTACCCAGTACTATATCCTCCTCGGGAACGTTGATGGTTGTGGTGCCCAGCGGGGTTGTAACCTCTTTTGTCACATAGTTGAGTTTCTTGCTTACCTCCAGCGCCATAATCTCACCTATACGCTCCAGGTTGCGGCGGAAACGCAACTGGTCTTTCTGGATATTCACATCGCGGATTTCGGCGATGAACTGGTTAAGGATACTGTTCTGTTTGTTAAAATCAATTACTTCCATTTGATTTATGGTTTTGTCGTTGTTGTTATAGTTATATTTCTACAAAGATAATGATTTCCGTATATTATTGTAAGGTTGGACGCATAATTCATTTGCCAAAAAATACATACCTTTGCAAATATGAGAAAGTTATCCTTTGTTGTCACTGTCATGGCAGCATACATGCTGCATATGCCGATGCAAACGGTTGCCCAAACTCCGCTTGACAGGAGCGACAGGCGTACTGCCTCATTGATATCACCCTATTATTTCGGTCCGAATGCATTCCCTGTTCCGGAAATGAATGACGGGACACTATTCGGCAGGCTGAGACTGGAGGCAGATGCCGAATACCAGCCAGGATTCAGGGGTGACAGAACCACAGACATATTCTTTCAGGCCAATATACCCTTGTTTACCGACAGGGCTAATCTGAGCATTTGGATGAATGCCGTTGAATGGTACCGCAACAGCGACCGAAGCATAGAAGAGAGTCGTCTTGCTCCAACTGTAGACCAATACCCTATCCGCAGCGGACATACCATAGGCGATACATACGTAAGCGTAGATATCCTGGCCCTTAAGGAAGGGCTCAAGAACCCGTCACTGACAATCCGCTCAGTCCTTAAAACGGCATCCGATGACAGTTGGCATCTGGGCCGATACTATGACAGCCCGGGATATTTTTTTGACGTCTCCATAGGCAAGGATTTCCAACTTGGCACAGAAATAAGTGTCCGGTTTGCCGCACAGACAGGATTCCTGTGCTGGCAGACCGACAACGGCCGTCAGGATGATGCGTTCATGTACGGTCTAAAGACTAGCCTCAATGTCAAAGGGGTTCTGTTATCTGCTTCCTGGTGCGGTTACAACGGATGGGAACACAATTGCGTCAACCAAGGAGAACTGGCCCATGACAGACCTATGGTGCTCAGGTCCGGAATAGGATACCGGACAGGCAATCTGGAATTCGATGCTTCATACCAGTATGGAGCCAGGGATTTCCCATATCACCGGATAAGGGTAGGGCTGGTTTGGTATTACGATATCCTGCAAAAACAACGGCTATGAGATTGCGCAGGATTTTGACATTGGCAATTAGTACTCTCCTGTACATCGGAATAATGGCACAGGACAGCATATCAACCGCTTTCTTCAACGAATGGTATCATCAGGGCAATGCGGCCCATTACCTTGAGGCGGTCAACGACCATATCGTCTGGCAGGATGTCCATGTGGGCCAGTGGGGCGAAGGCAACCGTCTGATATTCTCCATAGACGGCAACTCTTACCGTCAGAACAGATTCTATCTGAACGGTTTCCGCACCAACAGCCGTTTCCAGACAGGAAGCACTCCGTATCGCCCAGACCTGCAACAGTACGGACTGATTATTGACAGCAGGAATTCATCTCTCCACTTTGAGAATGATCAGTTGTCATCCGATTATGCAAAGGTATCTTTCAACCATGGAGGAATTGGCGGAATCAACCGGTTGTCCGAGGATATAGTCCGAATAATGCACGGAAGCGGAAGCGATGACCTGTACAAGCAGAATTCCCTGACAGCACGCCAGCATATCCGCACCGCAGGCACCATTGATATAGCCAAGACCCTAACCGGCAAGGATGGCATCGGATATCGCCAGCATCTTACAGCCGATTTACGCCAACGAGAGTTCCCCAATTATGACCAGGACGGTCTGATAGACGGCAACCCCCTTTACAACGCCACTTCAATCAACCTGCAGATGGACGGAACCATCCCATCCGGAAACACTCTGGACTGTCTAGGCTATCTGGTCAACATCTCAAACTATGACAATTATGGTGCAGAGTTCTACCTGAATCCCCATGAGACCGTAAGGCTTGATACATATGGGGCATCCATATATGCCAAAAGAAAAGGTTTCACCGGCGGATTGACTTGGGCAACAAACATATCCCGACACCGTGACCCGGAGTTCAGCCGCAACATCATTGATCAGGATGGAGAGTCTCTCTACCCATACAGCCCCGATGGAAATACCCATGAACTCTCAATGCCTTTAAGCTGGAAACGCGGCTTTCTGCCGTGGCTGACTCTCAATTATGACGGATTCAACAGTCTTATCCTGTTCAACCCAACCCGGACTGCATTCGGCAACGAGGTATATATGCAACACACCGCATCCCCTGCGCCAACACCTTTGTACACGTACCAATGGCAGAGCCGCGCATTTACTGGCGGCATTCTGGAAAATACCCTTGGCATAGCTGCACAGGCAAGTCCGGCAACGGGACTGACAATAATAGCCGATGTAGACCTTACACTTGACGGAATACTGCTCAAAGGCAAGAGCAAGGTTTCAACGGGTATCCAGTCAGGACTCTCAATTGATTGGAAACCTACGGATTGGTTCAGCACGGGTCTGGACCTTTCATATGACCGGATACCCTACACCATTGAGACACTCCTATACTTCTCAGACGATTATCTGAACGGAACCGCATATTACAGTGACGGAAGGGTGTTCGAGACATCGGGAGGTTTGTATCACAATTATTCGGACCATCTGCGTCAACCTGCATATCTTACACTTGAATTCCCGTTCATATTCCGTTTCAAGTCTTCAAACGGCCTGCATGAGATAATGCTGAATCAGGTATTGAGAAGGTACCATAACACCTGGATAACCTCATTCACAGACGGTGCAGACCAGGCAGGTTTCATAGAGGATGGAATCTGGTACCGGAATATCGGGCCAAAAGAGTTCGTGGTAGAGAATTTCCCCGATGCCCTGTCAGGTCCGGGATTCATTACCCAAACCCCGTTCTTTGTATCACAACTTACACGCTACACATACACAGGCAGGCGATTCATGTGCATGCTCTCCTGGCAATCCATGATGGGTGCCGCTCCTACCGCATTGGGATTCGGCCCAGAGACCAATGATTTTCTGTGTCTTAGCGAATCCACCGCAAATCCCAACACTTTCACTGTGCTTATGGACCCTGATAACGAATATCAGTCCTGGGGGCGCGTGGATCAGGACAAAGCCTATGTGTTCCGTACATATTTTGCATATAATCTGAGCAAGGCGCTGCAGTTGGGCCTCAATTTCAAGTGGACCGATGGACAGCCGTTCAGTTATTTCAATACCTTTGTCAAGACTGATGAAGCCGGAGGTACTCAGGTTCAGATTGTACCGGCCTGCACACGCGGAATCAATCCTATAGGAGGCAGTTTCGGCGCCAGGGAGAGCGGGATATTCAATTTTGACCTCCATGTACGCGGAGAGTGGCGTATGAACGGTCATGACATGAGCCTGAATCTTTTGTGTTACAACATAAATGACTTTGGAAACGTGCTTATGGAATATGCCTTTCCCGAAGGGGTTCGCGGAAAGATGTCTCGCGGACATAATCTGGCATTAACCGTTCCCAGAGGATTATTATTGACTTATACTTTATATTTATGAATATGGAAAAGTTCTCAATCAAGACAGTAATGGCCTTGTTTATGGCCGCCGCCTTTACCGGTGTCTCAGCCCAGCCGGGCGGAATGGGACAGCAGGCCCCTTCAACTGTTATCAATGCCGATAACACAGTAACTTTCAACTACTCAAACCGCAATGCCAAGTCAGTAAAGGTCTGGACCCAGTTCAGCGAGAGCGTTGAGATGACCAAAGGCGCCAACGGAGTCTGGACCGCCACCATCGGACCGGCAGAGCCCGATATCTACCCCTATCATTTTGAGGTGGACGGAATCAGCGTCATGGACCCCCAGTGCCCCGAGTGGTTCCCTAACGAGACATTCAAGAACAGCCTGCTGGATATGCGCGCCGATAAGCTGAGTGCACTGAAGGATGTTCCCCACGGCAGTGTGGATTACCTTAACTACTGGTCACCCGGACTGGGCATGCACATCCCTGTAATAGTATATACCCCGCCTTTCTACGATGACCCCAAGAACAAGGACAAGAAATACCCCGTGATGTACCTTATAAGCGGTACCACCGATACCGAGGAGGTTTATTTTAAGGTAGGTAAGATGAACCTTATCCTGGACAATCTGATTGCTCAGGGTAAGGCCAAGGAGATGATCCTGGTACTCCCCTACGGTAACGCCACACTGCTCAAGACCGAGCGTCAACCTCAGCGTCAGGGAGGCGGTATGGGTGGATTCGGAGGTATGGGCGGTGGCTTCGGCGGCATGGGCGGAGGCTACAACTTCAACCAGGATTTCACCGACGTCCTGATGCCTTTCGTGGAGAGCAACTACCGCACCATCAACGATGCCGATCATCGCGGTATTGGCGGTTTCTCACGCGGCGGCAACCAGGGTCTTTCAATCGGACTTGCCAATCTGGACAAGTTCTCATACCTGTGCTCATACAGCTCGTTCACCGGAGCCCGCGACAGCCAGTTTGAGGATTCAGAGGCTTTCAACAAGAAGGTGCACCTGTTCTGGTTAGGCATCGGCACCGATGATTTCCTGTACGGAAACTCCAAGGACCTGATGCAGATGCTTGACCGCCATAACATCAAGAACGTCAAGGTATTCACTCACGATAAGTACGGCCACACATGGATGAACGCCCGCTACTGGCTTGAGCAGTCATTCCCGCTGCTGTTCCAGGACCAGAAGGTCATTGACGCTGCTGTAGCCAAGAGCATGAGCCTTGAGGAGGCCGAGAAGGTACGCTTGGAGAAACTGGGCGGCGCAGAGCCTTCACGTCTTACCGGCTCACTCATGTCAAGCCTCTTCCCCGCTGGCGTAAAGTCACCGGAGTACAATGCTGACGGCACAGTTACATTCCGCTGCCAGGCTCCCGAAGCCCAGAAGGTAGTTCTGGAGTGCCAGATGTTTAGCGGTACTAAGGATATGGAGAAAGATGACCGTGGCGTATGGTCAATCACTGTTAAGCCCGATTTCCCCGACATCTATCCCTACGCATTCCAGATTGACGGCACACAGGTGGCCGATCCAAACAACATGCACATGTTCCCCAATGAGAACTTCAAGTACAGCCTTGTGGATGTTCGAGGCGAGGCTCCGTCTGTCCAGGACATACAGGAGGGTGTTCCCCACGGCAAGGTATCATACCGCTACTACTACTCAAAGGCTTGTGGAATAGAGCGCCCAATGTGCGTATATACCCCCGCCGGTTATGACCCCAAGGGCAGTGAGAAACTCCCTGTTCTCTATCTTATTCACGGTATGACTGATACCTACGAGACCTGGTTCAAGGTGGGCCAGATGAACAACATACTGGACAACATGATAGCAAAGGGTGAGGCCAAGCGCATGATTGTGGTTATGCCTTACGCCAACCCCTACCCGGAAATGATTGCACAGGGCAAGGCTCAGGCTTATAACTCAATGGATGTACAGCTTACCACCAAGGAGTTTGTCGAGGAGGTGATGCCGTTCATTGAGAAGAACTACAATGTCATAGCTGACGCCGAACATCGCGCCATAGCCGGTTTCTCACTGGGAGGCCGTCAGACTCTGGCTGCAGGATTCGGCAACCCCGACAAGTTCCACTACGTGGCAGCTTACGCTCCTGCCATTTTCGGCAACGAGTATGAGACCAACTTCCAGAACGGCACATACAAGCCCATGAGCGACCTCAAGAAACAGCTCAAGTTCATGTTCCTGGGTACGGGCAAGGAGGATTTCCTTATCTCTGCATCACAGGGACTTGACAAGTATCTGACCGACCAGGGCCTTAAGCACACATTCTACAATCCCGGCGGCGGCCATACCTGGATGAACTGCCGTGACTATCTGGAACTGACCGTAAAAGAACTCTTCAAGTAATGAAACGCTCACTTATTCTTTCAACATTGCTGCTGGCCGCTCTGCCCATCGTGGCACAGCAGTCAAGAGTGAACATACAGTATGACCCTCAGCGCACCGAGCCTGAGGGCATACTTCCCTATAACGCCCAGGTGCTGTCACCCGAGGTTCACGATGACCATACCGTAACCTTCCGCGTAAGGGCTCCCAAGGCCGAGACCGTTCAGCTGACCGGTTCCATGTTCGTTGGAAACAACCGTCAGCGCCCCAACTTTACCAAGGGTGAAAACGGCGTATGGGAACTGACCATCGGCCCACTGGCTCCCGAGATTTACCTTTATTACATCATAATTGACGGAGTCCAGAACATCGATGCCAACAACCAGTTTACCGGACATGCCGCAATGCCGTCGTTCAGCATGCTCTTTGTGCACGGTGACGAGCCGGCATGGTATGATCCCAAGCCCGATGTACCGCACGGCTCCTGGACCACGCATTACTACTATTCGGACGTGACCAACGGCCTGCGTGACCTTATTGTCTATACCCCGGCTAACTACAATCCCAAGAAAAAGTACCCCGTACTCTATCTGATGGGCGGATCGGGCGACCTTACCGAGACCTGGATCATGCACGGACGCGCTAACTGGATACTGGACAACGTGATTGCCGAGGGCAAGGTCCGTGAGATGATTGTGGTGTTCCCCAATGACCAGATGGTTACCCGCAGCCATCCGCAGCATACCGAGCTGGCATTCCCCATGATTGAGAGGGACCTGATTGACAACATCATCCCCTTTGTGGAGTCACACTACAGCTGCATCAAGAACAAGCATGCACGAGCCCTGAGCGGACTCTCCATGGGCGGACGCATGACCCAGTACGTGGTATTCCGCAATCTGGACGTGTTCGGATCGGCAGGACTGCTGAGCTCCGCCATCGGCCTGGATGAGACTCCCGCCATAAAGGAGCCCGATGTAAACAGCAAGATTGACTATCTGTTTGTAGGTGGCGGTCAGTACGAGACCGGTATGATGGGCCGTCACACCACCCTTCACAACCAACTGGACGAGTTGGGAGTAAAGCATGAGTATGACTCAGACGCCCCCGGCGCCCACGACCTTGTAACCTGGCGCCATCTGCTCTACTACCACTTCCTGCCCGGCCTGTGGCGCAACAACTACAAGTGGAAGTAGATTGCTATCTCAAGAAAGCAGTTTTGTTACAAAATATTAAATATTGCGCAGGCGCGAGCAAAAAGGCTTTCCTAATTTCTCTATCCCTCAAAAAGGAGTTACTTTTGTAGCCGGTTTACAAGGGTGCTTTTAATAAGCCATTTGGAACCGGCTATAAATATTAAAGTTCAGTAACAATCAAACTATAAAAACAATGGCAAAAATCGATTTAAGCGTGTACGGAATCAACGGTTCAACCGTGATTGCACACAATCCTTCTTATGAGGAACTGTTCAAAGAGGAGACTAAGGCTGGTCTGACCGGTTATGACAAGGGTCAGGAGACAGAGCTTGGCGCAGTTAACGTAATGACTGGCGTATTTACCGGTCGTTCTCCTAAGGACAAGTACATTGTTGACAATGACGAGAGTCACAACAACGTATGGTGGACATCCGATGAGTACAAGAACGATAACCACCCCATGTCTGAGGAGGTTTGGGCAAAGGTTAAGGAGATTGCCATCAAGGAGCTCTCAAACAAGAACCTCTATGTAGTTGACGCATTCTGCGGCGCTAACGAGGCTACCCGTCTTGCAGTCCGCTTTATCGTGGAGGTTGCATGGCAGGCTCACTTCATCAAGAACATGTTCATCCAGCCCACAGCCGATGAGCTGGAGAAGTTCCAGCCCAACTTTGTTATCTTCAATGCCAGCAAGGCCAAGGTTGACAACTACAAGGAGCTGGGTCTGAACTCAGATACCTGCGTTGCTTTCAACACAAAGTCTCGCGAGCAGGTTATCATCAACACATGGTACGGCGGTGAGATGAAGAAGGGTATGTTCTCAATGCAGAACTACTATCTGCCTCTGCAGGGTATCGCTTCAATGCACTGCTCAGCCAACACCGATATGGAGGGTAAGAACACCGCTATATTCTTCGGTCTGTCAGGTACAGGTAAGACCACCCTTTCAACCGATCCCAAGCGTCTGCTCATCGGTGATGACGAGCACGGATGGGACGATGAGGGCGTATTCAACCTGGAGGGCGGCTGCTATGCCAAGGTTATCAACCTGGACAAGGAGTCAGAGCCCGATATCTACAACGCTATCCGCAGGAACGCTCTGCTTGAGAACGTAACAGTTGACAAGGACGGCAAGATTGACTTTGCCGACAAGAGCGTTACCGAGAACACCCGCGTATCATATCCTATCGACCACATCGAGAAGATTGCCCAGAAGGTAAACGGCAAGAGCGCCGGTCCCGATGCCAAGAACGTTATCTTCCTGTCAGCCGATGCATTCGGCGTACTGCCTCCCGTATCAATCCTGACTCCTGAGCAGACCAAGTACTACTTCCTGTCAGGTTTCACAGCTAAGCTGGCCGGTACAGAGCGCGGTATCACTGAGCCTACTCCCACATTCTCAGCTTGCTTCGGCCAGGCCTTCCTTGAGCTGCATCCTACCAAGTATGCCGAGGAGCTGGTCAAGAAGATGGAGAAGAGCGGTGCCAAGGCTTATCTGGTCAATACCGGTTGGAACGGCACAGGCAAGCGTATCTCTATCCGCGACACCCGTGGTATAATCGACGCTATTCTGGGCGGTGACATCCTGAACGCTCCCACCAAGAAGATCCCGTACTTTGACCTGGAGGTTCCCACACAGCTCAACGGTGTGGCATGGGGCATCCTTGATCCTCGCGACACCTATCAGAACCGCGCCGAGTGGGAAGAGAAGGCCAAGGATCTGGCTGCACGCTTCATCAAGAACTTCAAGAAGTATGAAGGTAATGAAGCCGGTAAGGCACTCGTTGCTGCCGGACCTAAACTCTAATGTCTATTAAATCAAATAGATAGTATCAGAGATTCTCTTCCCGGTTATGCGCCGGAAAGAGAATCTTTGTTTAACTTCAAACCAACAGCACGATATTATTACTACCAAATATTACAAAAACTAAACGCAATGAAAAAGATCATCTTTACAATCGCAGCCTGCTTTGTAGCAATATTGGCATCAGCACAGCCTATGGGTGGCCGTCCAATGGGTGGAGGCCGTCCAATGGGAGGCGCCGGCAGAATGCCCATGGGAGGAATGGAAAAGCCTTTCTATGAGTTGGAATCAGACTCCATAGCCAATGCCCGTATTCAGGATGTTGCCGGTAGACTGGACCTGACAGAGAAACAGCTTGACAAGATGGTAAAGCTATATTCTCAGGAGTTTGAAGAGTTATGCCGCAATCTGCAGATGTCAGTCAGAGAATTCCAGATGATGCAGAACGGAGGCTTCCGCGGACGTGGAAACATGATGGGTGTACAGCAGACTAATACAAACGTACAGTTTGATACAACAACGGCCAGAAAGACATATGACCAGATCATAGCCAAATTCGAGAAGCGTTACAAGAAGGCTCTAAATGCCGATCAGTACGCCCTTTGGAAGGATTTGGCAGGCACTAAACTGGACAACAAATTCAGCAGCATACTCCAGCACGTTCAGGAGAACACACAGAGTATGTTCTAATTAACCCTTAACATGAAGATAGCACTTATAGGATACGGCAAGATGGGCCATGAGATTGAGAAGATTGCTCTTTCCCGCGGTCATCAGGTAGTATGTAAGATAGACATCGACAACCCGCAGGACTTTGACAGCCCTGAGTTCAAGACCGCAGATGTGGCAATTGAGTTCACCGCTCCCACGCAGGCCTATGGTAACATTCAGAAATGTTTCAAGGCTGGCGTAAAGGTAGTGAGCGGCAGTACAGGTTGGATGGAGGAGCATCGTGACGAGATGAAGGATATCTGCAAGGACGGCGCCAACACCCTGTTCTGGTCAAGCAACTTCAGCATCGGAGTGGCTTTGTTCTCAAGAGTCAACACCTATCTTGCCAAACTCATGAACAGCTATCCCATGTATGAAGTCTCTATGTCCGAGACCCATCACATCCATAAACTGGATGCCCCCAGCGGAACAGCCATTACACTGGCCGAAGGTATTATAAGCCAATTGGACCGCAAAGAGGGCTGGAGCAAAGGAACTCTGCTCAATCCAGACGGAACAATAACCGGAACCACCCAATACAAGCCTCAGGATATACGCATTGACTCCTTACGCCAGGGCGAGATAGCCGGCATCCATGAGATTACCTATGACTCGAGCGCAGACTTCATCAAGATAATCCATTATGCCAAGGACCGCAGCGGTCTGGCACTGGGAGCAGTTCTTGCAGCCGAATATACAGTAAACCACAAGGGATTCCTTAAGATGGATGACCTTATGGACTCACTTTCATAAAGCAATGAAAAAGTTTGGAGAGGTAACAAAGAAACAGTGGATAAAGGCCGGTATTTATCTGGCTCTCTATATACTTTTCCTGATTTGGGTCAGGAGCTGGCTGGGTATTATCATCATCCCGTTCATTCTTGATGCCTGCACCACACGTATAATCAAATGGGACTGGTGGAAACAGCTCAAGAACAAGACGCTGTATCAGATAATGGGTTGGGTCGATGCCATTGTATTTGCGCTTATAGCCGTATACTTTGTAAACATCTACCTGTTCCAGAACTATGCCATACCCTCTTCTTCACTCGAAAAATCACTTCTTGTAGGTGACCATCTCTACGTGAGCAAGGTGGCTTACGGGCCACGCAAGCCCATGACTCCGCTCACAATGCCGCTTACCCAGAACCAGTTCCCCGGCGGCGCCAAGAGTTATTTCGAGAAACCCCAATGGCCCTATGAACGCGTCAAGGGATTCGGTAAGATAAAGCTTAATGAAATAGTAGTATTCAATTATCCTGCCGGCGACACAATAGTGACAAATCCCAAATACTCCAGTGCCGATTATTACGGCATGATAGTCTACCCTCTGGGAAAGAGTCGTTGCAAAGATATCAACCTGGATTCCCTTTCAACTCTGGAACAGCGTCATGTATATGACTTCTATTATAAGATAGGGCGTCAGGAGATACTCAAGAATCCAAATGTATTCGGCAACATCATGTCACGTCCGGTTGACCGCCGCGAGAACTATGTGAAACGTTGCGTAGGACTTCCCGGCCAGACTCTCGAAATAAGGGATGGAATAATCTATCTTGATGGAGTGGAAAACAAGCAACCTGATGCTGCCCAGACCAATTACATAGTAACGCTGGAGCGTCCTATTCCTGAATCACTCAGAGAGAAACTTCATCTCAGCTATGAGGATCTGAGCCCGAGCAACAACAACCCCGGTATCTATCTGATCCCGCTTACATCAGAGGCCAGGGAACTGTTGGCCAGCCAAAGTGGAATAGCATCATCAATTGTGCCCTACATAAGCTCTGAAACTGCATCAGAATGGCTCTTCCCGCAGAACAAGAATACCAAGTGGACAATTGACAACTATGGTCCGATATGGATTCCGGCCAAGGGCGAAAACGTGCAACTTGACCTTGAGAACCTGCCCTTCTACGAGCGTATCATAAAGAATTATGAGGGCAATGACCTCAAGGTTGAGCGTGACGGCACAATCCTGATAAACGGACAGAAGGCCGACAGCTATACCTTCAAGATGGATTATTACTGGATGATGGGCGACAACCGTCAGAACAGTGCCGACTCCCGATTCTGGGGTTTCGTACCCGAGGACCATATAGTAGGCCGTCCGGTATTCATCTGGCTCTCATTGGATAAGGACAAAAATTGGGGACAGAAGGGAAAGATTCGCTGGAACCGGATGTTCCGTGCTGTCAAGAAATACAACTGATGAATACGGTTCTGCTCAGTTCGGCATACCTGCCACCTGTAAGTTTCTTCACCGCCATCAACAGTGGCGGTGATGTTGTTATAGAGCAGTATGACAACTACTGCAAGCAAACCTACCGTAACCGCTGCCGTATTGCCACAGCCGGCGGAATTCAGACACTTACCGTACCGATAGTCAGAAGTACATCACCCAAACAGTTGATGAAGGACGTCCGCATAAGTGACCATGGAGACTGGCGACGCCAACATTGGAATGCATTGGAATCGGCCTACATGAACAGCCCGTTCTTTATGTACTATCAGGATGATTTCCGCCCGTTCTACGAGAAGAAGTATGAGTTCCTGATTGATTTCAACACCGAACTGGCCCTGCTCATCCTGAAACTGGCAGGCATAGACAAACCCGTAAAACTTACGGAATCATACATTCGCAATGCAGATAATATCCTGGATCTGCGCAACCTTATAGAGCCGGGAGAAAACGAACCGCAAAACCCCATAGAATACTGGCAGGTATTCAAGCAAAAGTACGGTTTCATCGGAAATTTAAGTGCGGTGGATCTTCTCTTCAATATGGGACCCGAATTCCCGCTCTACCTTTAAAGATAAGCTTTGACTTTGCTGAAAACGGTATCGGGATCGATGCCGGTAAGGCAGCGGTAATCACCGTAAATGCACTCTTTCTTGCCGTAAATGGAGCATGGGCGGCACGGAAGGTCCAACTGTAAGCAGTCCGATGGTTTCTGACCCCAACCCATGAATCCGGCAACAGGATGTGTGGCTCCCCAGATTGAAACCACAGGCGTACCGGTAAGTGAAGCCAGGTGCATGTTTGAAGAATCCATAGCCAGCATTACATCCATGTAGTTCATCAGGATAAGCTCGCCCTCCATACCCAGACGTGTGTCTATTATCTCCACGGAGCGGTATTTCCTGGCCCACTCCTCAACAAGGACACGCTCCTTGCCATAGGCAAACACAAACTGGCGGCAAAGACAGGCACTGTCTATCTGGGCTACAACCTCCTCCATCAGGTATAACGGATATATCTTACCCTTATGGGCGGCAAAAGGAGCCACACCAATCCATTTGCAGTCCTTAGCGCCTACAATTTTCTCTATTCCTGACAGGTCTGCTCCGTCAGGTCCGAATATGGAACTGAAATTAAGGTCAAACTTTAATCCCAGCTTTTCAAGGACCATGCGGTAACGTTCAAAAGATGTGATCTTGTTTGAGAGGTCCTTATTCTTGAGGCGTGTCATACGCTTACGTAAGCGGCGGTCCTTGTTTATGCGGGATACTCTCTTGAAACTCAACCTGAAGAATATGGAGAGAGCTGTAGTGCGCAATACTCCGTGAAGGTCTGCCACAGCGTCAAAACGTTTCCTGCTAAGCTTATGGAAAAGCTTGAACATTGCTCCAAAGCCATGATAATCCCTCTTAAGGTCCACGCCCATGAAAGTTACATTATCAGGCAGATGTTCAAAGAAAGGGGCGAACCTTACGTTTGAAAGCATAGTGAAATGCACGTCGGGATAAGCCGTAGCAAGGGAATGAATTACAGGAACAGTCATTGCCACGTCTCCTATTGCGGAGAAGCGTATGAGCAGAACATTCTTGTATTTGGGTTTATTTGGATCCATTCTGTCCGTAGAGAACAGGGTTGAGTGTGGGATCGTTGTACATCTTCATCTGCTTGTAGACCTTCATGAACTTACGTCCGGCGGCCATATCGTCAAGCAGCATATCGATGGCAAGTGAAAGGTCTCTCTTCTGCTCCATCAGAACGGCCAGTTTAGCGCGGCATCGCTCCTGCTGGTCCTGAGGAGTATCGGTACGCCCGGCCTCTATCTTCATGTGGAAAATCTTGAGTGCAAGGATTGAAAGACGGTCTACAGCCCATGCGGGGCTCTCGGTGTTGATGCTTGCATCAGGCAAGGTCTGAACCTTACTGAACCTTTCCAGAAAATAGCTGTCAATGAGTTCAACCAGATCCGTGCGGTCCTGATTGGAACGGTCAATACGGCGTTTAATGGCCAATGCCTTGACGGGATCAATTTCAGGATCACGGATTATGTCCTCCAGATGCCACTGGACCGTATCAATCCAATTCTTTAGATAGAGATATGACTCTATACTCCTCTCCTTGTACGGATTGGCAATAGGAGTATCCACATCATCGGTCTTATGATAATCCGCAATGGCGCGCTCAAAAATCCCGAAACTTTCCTGGCTGAATGTCATGTCTGGGTAAATTCTTATAATAGACGGTGCAAAAATAGCTGATATTTTCTGAATAGGCAACCATTGAAGCCCAAATCGCATTACACACATTGGCGGTATTTGTGCATGGTGCCTCCGTTTTGTTTTTTCAATGCTTGTTGAGGTTATTGAAAATGGGTTTCTTTGCAGCCAAATTCATTTTTTAATACTTAAAATTACAATTATGGCAGATTCACAGATTGCAGAGAGAGTTCAGGCTATCATCGTTGACAAACTTGGTGTTGAGGCATCAGAGGTTACTCCCGAGGCTAGTTTCGCAGCTGACCTGGGCGCTGATTCACTGGATACCGTTGAGCTCATCATGGAGTTCGAGAAGGAGTTCGGTATTTCTATTCCCGATGATCAGGCTGAAAAGATCACAACCGTAGGTGAGGCTATCGAGCTCATCAGCCAGGCTGCTACAAAGTAAACCGCAATCTTCTCTTACATAAGATGGATCTTAAAAGAGTTGTCGTAACCGGACTCGGTACCGTCAACCCTCTTGGTAATACTATCCCCGAATTCTGGGATAATGCCATTGCAGGTGTAAGCGGCGCAGGTCTTATTACCAATTTTGACACCAACGCCATACAGACCAAGGTCAAGATAGGATGTCAGGTCAAGAACTTTGACATTTCCCAGTACATGGACCGCAAGGAGGCGCGCAAACTTGACAAATACAGTCAGTTTGCCATCGCTTCGGCAGTTCAGGCCTTACAGGATTCGGCCCTTGACCTAGAGAAAGAGGATCTCAACCGCATAGGCGTGATCCTTGGTTTCGGTATGGGTGGTGTGGACTCTTTCGAAGAGGGCGTAGATACCATCCATGAACAGAAGAAACTTGGTCAGGAACTAAAGGTTACCCCGTTCTTTGTACCCCGCATCCTGGGTTCCATTGCGTCAGGACTGATTTCCATCATGTACAAGCTCAAAGGACCCAACTACGCCACTTCATCGGCCTGTGCATCAAGCACACACGCCATCATTGATGCCGTTAACATGATTCGTCTGGGTAAGGCCAACGTGATAGTTACCGGCGGAGCTGAGGCGGCTCTTGGAGACTGCGGTATAACAGGATTCGGTGTAATGCATGCGCTTTCAACCCGTAACGATTCTCCGCAGACGGCGTCCCGCCCCATGAGCGCCAGCCGTGACGGATTCGTATTGGGCGAAGGGGGCGGAATCCTTATCCTTGAGGAATACGGGCATGCTGTTGCACGCGGTGCAAAGATTTACGCCGAAGTTGCAGGATGGGGTGCCACAGCCGATGCATACCACATGACCGCTCCCGATCCGGAAGGAAACGGAGCCATCAGGGTAATGCAGGAGGCACTTGAGGATGCAGGTATGAAGCCAGCCGATGTAGACTACATCAATATGCACGGCACATCCACTCCTCTGGGCGATATCGCTGAATGCAAAGCCATCAAGGCTGTATTCGGCAATCACGTCTATGACATGAACCTTAGTTCAACCAAATCCATGACAGGTCATCTGCTTGGCGGAGCCGGAGTCATTGAGGCAATCGCTACCGTCCTTGCCGTCAATAATGACATCATACCGCCCACCATCAACCATGAGGAGGGCGATGAGGACGAGCAGATTGATTATCGCATGAACTTTACCTTTAACAAAGCGCAGAAGAGAGAGGTACGCGCCGGCTTGTCCAACACATTCGGATTCGGCGGGCACAACTCATGCGTCATCTTCAAAAAGTTCAAGGATTGAAAAGTCGCTCAAGCGAAATAACCCGTACAATTTACAATGCGGCATTGGCTGTTCTGGCCCTTGCCGCATTGTCGGGTTGTGCGGCTATAGCCAATCCTGACGGCGGCCCGTATGACGAAACGCCTCCCCGCGTAACAGGAAGTCATCCTGACAATGGTGCCACAGGGGTAAAGAGCAAGAAGGTCACCATTGACTTCAATGAGTTCATCAAACTGGAGAATGCCAATGAAAAGGTGGTCATATCACCGCCTCAGGTTGAGCAGCCCGAGATAAAGGTAACAGGAAAGAAAATCCAGGTAGAACTCTTTGACTCACTCAAGCCCAACACCACCTACTCAATTGATTTTGCCGATGGTATAGTTGATAACAACGAAGGCAATCCGTTGGGCAACTATTGCTTCCGGTTCAGTACCGGCGATGAAATAGATACACTGGAGGTATCCGGATACGTACTCAATGCCGAGAATCTGGAACCTGTCAAAGGCATAACGGTTGGTCTGCACAGTGACCTGTCAGACTCCGCTTTTATGACAAAACCCTTTGAAAGGGTATCGCGCACCGATGCAGCCGGACATTTTACTGTAAGAGGTATAGCTCCCGGAACCTACAGGATCTATGCCGTTATGGATATGGACCAGACATTCAGCTATTCCCAGCGCAACGAGATGATAGCCTGGATGGATTCGGTCATAGTCCCTTCATCCGAAGAGAGATACCGTTCAGACACATTATTCACCCCGGAAGGATTGGTTGACACTACGCTTCTCGTTAAGTATACCCAATACCTTCCCAATGACATTGTACTGCTGGCATTCACGCCCCAGCCCACCCAGCAATACATGACTGCGGCCGAACGCGCCACTCATGAGAAGTTCACATTGAGATTCTCCCTGCCGCTGGATTCAATGCCCGTAATAAAGGGACTCAACTTTGATGAATCCACAGCATATGTCCTTCAGCACAGTGCCCGATATGACACACTCACCTTCTGGATGAGGGACACAACGGTCTATTACAACGACACCCTGAGCCTTAGCATAACATATCTGGCCACAGATACCGCAGGTGCCCTGTCGCCCAGAACCGATACCCTAAACCTTGTGCCCAAGAGAAGCCGGGAGCGCATACTCAAGGATCAGGCCCGCAAGGCCGAGGAGGACCAGAAGGATTTTGACCGTCAGATGCGCCGTCTGGAACGTAGCGGAGACTCAATAGGTATAGCCAAACTGCTTGCTCCCAAGATAAAGTTCCTGGACCACAAACTTACATCGGGTGGTGCCATGAGCCTTTACCAGCAGGTGTCACTTACCTTCAAGGAACCGGTCACATTCCTCTCGGACACAGCAGTCCACGTCTATCAGAAGGTGGATACCATATGGAAACCCATACCCTTTGAAATTGAGCATGATACAATAAACATACTCCGTTATGACATATATGCAGAGTGGAAACCCGAACAGAATTTCCGCATAACCGTAGATTCGGCAAGCATCATGGGTCTTTACGGACTACATAACAACGCCATAGAATCAAACCTCAAGTTCAATGCCCTGAACATATACAGCACGCTGACAGTAAATGTGGCCAATCCCAAACCCGGATATACCGTAAGGCTGCATAACTCCGGAGGAAAGGTCATAAGGACAGAGGTGATTGACGGCAGCAGCGTAGATTTCTTCCTGGTACAGCCCGGAACATATTTTGTATCCATGTTTGACGATGAAAACCAGAACGGCAAATGGGATACAGGAGAGTATGAGCAGAAACGCCATGCAGAGAGTGTGTGGTACATTAAGAGAAGCTGGCAGCTCAAGCAGGACTGGACCCATGAGACCGATGCATGGAATGTATTGGAATATCCTCTGACGGAACAGAAGCCCGATGAACTTCTTAAGGAGAAATCCAAGAAGAAGGATACCGATATCCACAAGAAGAATGTGGAACGCCTGGAGAAGAAGGCAAAACAGATTGAGTCCGAAAAGAAGAAAAAGGAGCGCAAACGCAACGAACGTAAGGAACGCCGCGAAAAGAACAAGGAGAAATATCGCCAGATAAGGGCATTGGCAAAAGAGAATAAAAAATCAGATGCAGGCGTTAGCTCTCCAGACGCGGATGAAGTTACCGCCCCAAATGAGTGACAGGTCACTGTCCGTCAGACCTTTAGCCATAAGCCTCCCGGTAAGGGCCACAAACCACGAGGCATCTTCCAAGCCCGGAATTCCTCCACCGCCGTCAAAATCGGAACCTATACCTACATGTTCCACGCCCATGACATCTATCATGTGCAGGATATGACTGACTGCATCATCCACCGTAGCATCTTCTTCCTTCTTAAGGAAACCGCTATACATGCAGACCTGGGCCACACCGCCCGATTCTGCAAGTGCACGCATCTGTTCATCGGTCAGGTTGCGGGTATGGTCACAAAGAGCCCGGCTGGATGAATGAGAGCAGATGATAGGCTTGCTGCTGCACTCCAGAGCATCCCAGAAACTCTTCTCGGATGCATGTGAAAGGTCAACCATCATGCCAACCCTGTTCATTCGTTCAACCACATGCTTTCCGAATTCAGAGAGTCCGTTGTGCTCATGATTACCCTTATGCGAATCACAGATATCGTTATCGCCGTTATGGCACAGCGTCATATAAGCCACACCACGACTGCGGAATCTGTCTACATTATCAATATCAAGACCTACTGCATAGCCGTTCTCTATTCCTTTTACAATGGACTTGATTCCCTTGAACTTGTTCTTCCACAATTCATCAGGAGTAGTGGCAATAACCGCATAACCCTTACATTCACCTATGCGCTCCTCGATAAGTGTAAGCAGACGGTCAGTCTTGGCCGTAGCGGCTTTCAGAGAATCTGCATCGCGCGCTTCCTGCTTCAGGTATGCCACCATGAAACTGGCATCCTGACGGCCGGCTGTCATCTTGTGCAGGTCAACCAGCATCTGCGGGTTCTTGTCGCAGAAACGGGCGCCCTCATCAAACAACATGGGGCTGTCACAATGGCTGTCCAGTATTATGGTCTTTGCGTGCAGTTCCTTTGCCTTTCCGAACAGTGAGGCCTGGGCTATGAGCCAATCAAAAACAGGCATCATGGTACGGTCATTCTCCAGGAGGAAACACTCAGGATGCCACTGGACGCCCAGGATTGGGCGGAAAGAGGTGGATTCCATTCCCTCAATTATCCCGTCCGGAGCCACAGCCGTTACTCGGAATCCATCAGGAACCTCCTTTACAGACTGATGATGGAAAGAGTTTACGGCAAGAGTCTCCTTGCCGAAAAAAGAATATAGAAGAGAATCCTTTTCAAGCTGAACATCATGTGAGGGCAGTCCGCGGGCAATAGTCTGGCTATGCTCAATACAGGGAACCTCATGCTGAGTCTTGATATCCTGATAGAGTTTGCCGCCCAAAGCTGCTGTCAGAACCTGAATTCCACGACAAATACCCAATATGGGAATCTGACGGTCAACGGCCAGGCGTACAAGCATCAACTCCTGACTGTCACGACGGGGATTGACCGATACACAATCCAGCGGCTCCTCGCCCAGATAATCCGGATCTAAATCGGCACCACCGGACAGGATAATGCCGTCAAGCGTATCAAGCAGGGATACCAGCGCCTTTTCATTATCATAAGACGGTATAACAACCGGAGTTCCGCCCGCCTCCACAACAGACATATAGTAGGCCTGGGCAAGAGTGCAGTCACCATCCCTGAAATTACCGCTTATGCCTATGACCGGAGCATGAAAGTCCAATGCCTCCACGCCGGAATCCAGATTGCGGAGCCCGGCTTCAAGCTGTTCAGCCTTTGTCATTTTCATTCAATAGGAATCTCCTTCTTGATGCTCTCGTCAAGAGATATGAGCGTCTCGGTTGCAGTAACACCCTTAATCTCCTGGATACGTCCGTTTATCAACTCCATAAGATGTGAGTTGTCACGGGCATAAAGCTTGATCATCATGGTGTATCGACCCGTAGTGAAGTGACTCTCAACCACCTCAGGAATCTGGTCCAGTTCTGCCACCACCTGGTGGTACATGGAACCCTTTTCCAATGTCAGGCCCACATATGTACAGGTATTGTAACCTATACTGCGCGGATTTACATGATAGCCCGAACCGGTAATGATACCGTCATCAAACATCCTCTGTACGCGCTGATGTATGGCTGCGCGTGAGACACCGCACTGTGCTGCCACATCGCGGAAAGGAATACGTGCATTCTGTGAAATGATACCTAAGATTTTCCTGTCCAGAGCATCCATACGCTCTGATGTAGGAATCGGCTTCTTTGCATTCATATTGTAAGCATCAAATGGTTATCATATTTAATAATGAGTCAAAATTAGGCAAATATTTGTTACATTATCTCTTTAATGCTTACAAAATGACACATAAACGGTTTTTTCAATCAACTACATTATTTTACAGGAATTATAGCTGTTTTAAACTTTAATGCTATTTTTGCCAATAACATCACAACAACAACTTAACCCATTGATATTTTTAATAAATATCATGATGTTGATATTAATGTTTTTGGCAATTATTTACCTTATCAACAAACTAAACAACCCTATTGAATATGAAGCATATTTATTTGTTCTTTTTTTTGTGTGTGTTATTGGAATCTTGTGTCCCAATATGTGAAACAGATCTATATTTCAAGATATACAATGATTCAATGGATACAATCGCATATATAAGAGATATCAGATCTTTTATTCCAGAAAGACCAGCTATGTTTGACTCTTTACCTGAAGAAAAAACGGATTTGCAAGTCATTAAACCGAATGATTATTTTTATGATTATATAGTACTGCCAAAAAAACATTTTTATAGGTTCCCTGATGGTAAGACAAAAATGTACATTTTGAGTCTTGACACTTTAAATAAATATACATGGGAAGAAATAAGAGCTAGTTCAAATTACATGAAACGATACGAACTGAACGCTGATGATATTATTAAATTACGATGCGAAATAAGATTTCCTTAAGATAGAATTCAGCATGAGTTCTTTTTATTTGGATCTTTTTTACCTTTCACAAAACAAAAGATGCTAATGTGGTAAAGGAGATAATGTAATAGTGTACAATCAATGATGACGCTATTTTGGATGCATACCCAAATGCAAATAAAGTGAGAGACACAAAAACACAAGAGGGGACGTGAAAAACGTCCCCTCCCGGTAAACCATAAGGATTATTTACTTGATATTTACAAGCTCAACCTCAAAGATAAGGGTTGAATAAGGCTTGATGTCATTACCAGCACCATTTGCGCCATAACCCAGATCATAAGGAATAAAGAATCTGTACTTGTCGCCTACGCTCATAAGCTGCAGACCTTCGGTCCAACCCTTGATAACGCCACCAAGATTAAGTGTAACAGGCTCCTTTGACTCATCAAACATTGTACCGTCAATCAGCTCACCACGATAGCGAACCTCGACATCACTTGTAGCTGTGGGCTTGGGACCACCGTCACCGCGCTTGATTACCTGATAGAGCAGACCGCTGGGAGTCTTAACTACATCGGCCTCCTTAGCCTTCTCCTCAAGGAATGCGGCATTCTTCTCCTTAACCTGGTCAAACTGACGCTGGCTCAGATACTCATAAAGACGGTTTGAAGTCTCATCGGCCTCCTCAAAAGTCATTATCTTCCAGTTGTCAAGCATACCGTCACGGAAACCGCTTATGTAATTGCTCTTGTTGAAAGTCTCACCTGCTCCGAACAGATTCTCTGCCAGACCAACATAAGCCTGGGTCATCTCCTGGCAACCGATTTCAAAACCAAGAGCGTAAGCCAGCTTAGCCTTGTCATCAGGATCTGCAGCAGCCTCCATGAAACCCTTTACAAAAGCCTTCATGGTAGTTGAATCAATAATGTCATAAGGGAGCTGCTCCTTGTATACACGTACGGCACGACCCATACCGATTGAATAGGAGATAGTGTCCTTAACGTCATTCATTGTCACTTTACCAGTTCCTGCACCACCGCAAGAAGCAAGTACTGCGATAGCCATAACAGCCATCAGAACATTCAGTTTTTTCATTGCCTTTTTTATTTGTTAAATATCTGTTTTCAATAAGTACGCGCAAAGGTAGTGTATTTTTCTCAGATAGCAAACGCAAGAATTTATATAGCTATTGTACAAAGCAATTACAACTTAAATCTGAATGTAGGGGTTTTTCAGTTCTGGAACAGCAGTTTATCCCATTCGGGTGGTATCTTTTTAAGGATATACTGCTTAAGGCGGCCTGAATAGCTTGGGGAGCGGTTTACAAGTTCCATGCATAGGCGCCAGTTTACGCCCAGATAGCGATAAATGCAGTACATAACCTCAATTTGTGACAGTGACGGAACAACGGCCTTCATTATGGCTATGGGTTTTTCAAAATAGAGTTCGGTGTTGTGACGTATGACCGATAGCTCCGATGATTCGGGCATGCGGTCAACAGTGGACAACTCCTGCAACATGGTGTATCCTACACTGTTATGAAAGAGTGAGCGGGATGATTCCAGCGCATTCTCAAGCGAGTCTTCGGGGATATTGGCGGCCAATTGCCTGCGTATAAGAGAATCGCACAACAGGTCATAACGCCTGCGCCGGCGGTTCTCGTGATACAGGTAAATGAGTGAGAGCGCCAGAATGGCTACTGCAATTATTGAAAAGGTGAGGATCAGATAGCGTTTCTTTTCCTCTTTGTGAATCATCTCATACTTTTCAAT